>JAUIHS010000009.1 GCA_030432255.1 Phycisphaerae bacterium | reverse complement strand
CTAGCGAGGCTGAGGCAGGATCATGGTGAACCTGCTCCCCTTGCCGACTGTGCTGGCCGCCTTAACGGAACCCCCATGAACAAGGGCGATGTGCTTGACGATCGCGAGGCCCAGGCCGGTTCCTCCAGCCTCGCGCGATCTCGCCTTGTCGACGCGGTAGAAGCGCTCGAAGATTCGCGGCAGGTGTTCGCGGGCGATCCCGGGCCCCTGATCCTCGACGGTGATGGCGATGCCCGGCCTCGGCAGGGGTGCCTCGCTTCCATGGTCTGCCGACAGTTCTTCACCCTCGTCATCCATGAGGATGGTGCGAGCCGAGATGGTGATACAGGTTCCGATTGGGGTGTACTTGATGGCGTTCGAGATGAGGTTGAGGAGCGCCTGCTCGATCATCTGGGCATTCCCGAATGCGCGATCGGCGGCATCGATTGCATTGCTGATCGTCATCGACTTGACCTCTGACTCCTGTGTCAGAGCGTGAATGGCCCCTTCTGTGACATCCCGCAAACTGACGGTCTTGGGGTCGAAGGACTCAAGCGATTCAACGCGATCAAGTCGAGCAAGCGCCATCATGTCCTCGACGATGGCGCCGAGACGATTGGCATTGCGGGCGATGACCTTGAGGAAGTCGCGGGTCTGTTCCTGGTCGACGAGGTCGGTATCCAGGAGCGTCTCCGTGTACCCCTTGATGTTGGTCATGGGCGTGCGGAGTTCGTGTGAGACGTTCGCTGCGAAGTCACTGCGCATGGATTCAAGGCGTCGGATCTTGGTGACGTCGTTGAGCACGATGACGATTCCGACGATCTCGTTTCGGGCATTGCGCAGGTCACCGGCGGAGGCGCGGACGGTAATCTCTCGTCGGTCCATGAGATGGAATTCGACGGCTGGTGTCGTGGGGTCTTCGAGGGCATCCGTCACGAAGTCATTCAGTTCGGGTTCGTTGATGATCTCCTGGAGGAGTCTGCCGCGAACTTCGCTTCCGTGGATGCCGAACATGCCCAGCGCTGACCGGTTCATGCTCAGCACCTGCTGTTCGCGATCGATGGCGATGAGGCCGATGTCGATGGAGCGGAGCACGGCGGCCTGCTCGCTGCGCTGCGTGTTGAGGGCCTGGAGATGCTCCGTGAGCTGGAGCGCCATGCCATCAAGGGTGGACGTCAGTTCAGCAAGCTCGAGAATGGTGGGGCGGGATGGCTGGAATTCGAAGTCCGTCTCGGCAAGGCGGCGGGCGGTGCGGGCGACGCCGCGGGTCTCGCGTCGCAATCTCAGGCCGAGCATCCAGAGCACGGTGAGCGTGATGAGTGCGCTGATGCCGAAGTTGAGGAGAATGAGCCCGTTGACGGCACTGGGCGCGGGTGCACTCTCCGGAAGCACGATGATGAGCAGAGTTGCAGCCCCGACTTCCGCCAGGACGGCGAGAATCGCGATTCGGAGAATCAGCGAACTGGAACTGCGGTGGGTGCGCAGCGGCGGTTCGTACGGCATGGCTCATATTGTAGGGACGACCGTCAGGGGCGCGCGCCGGAGGCGTTCAGTCCACTTCAGGGCTCAGTCGCTCTGCGATGCGGTATCCGACGCCGCGCACGGTCTCGATGAGTTTGCCGTGTCCCTTGAGCTTCTGCCGGAGTCCGGCGACATGGACGTCAATGGCGCGGCCGGAGAGGATGGTGTCGTCGCCGCGAACGGCCGAGACGATCTGCTGCCTGGTGCGGACGAATCCCGGGCGTCGAGCGAGGTAGTGGAGAATCTCGTACTGGGTGAGGGTCAGGTCGACGGTCTTGCCGTTAACGATGGTCTCATGCCGCGCGGGATCGATGATGAGGTTGCCGTCATCGAGGATGATGCGGTCGGAGGGTTCGGCGGGCCGGCGCCTGAGCACGGACTTCATTCGTGCGAGGAGCACCCGAGGGCTGAAGGGCTTGGTGACATAGTCATCCGCACCGAGTTCGAGACCGGCGACGACGTCGGCCTCTTCACCCTTGGCCGAGACCATGATGATGCAGATGTCATCGGTGACCGCGTCGGACTTGAGTCGGCGGCAGACCTCGAGGCCGTCGAGGTCCGGCAGCATGATGTCGAGGATCACGAGGTCGGGGCGGTCCTTGGCGATGATCTCCATCGCGACGACACCCGAGTGCGTGACCTGCGTGCGATAGCCTTCCCGAGCCACGTTGAACTCGATCAGTCCCGCAATGTCGCTGTCGTCTTCGACGATCAGGACGCTCGGCTGCATCATTCGGTTCCTCTTGCTCTCGGGATACGCCTTGGTCGTCAACTCGCTCGTACCGTGTGACATGGCGGAGATGCTAGGGATATCACGCGGTGGTCACGTTTCGGTTGTGTAAAGATCGTGTTCAATCGCCATCCCCCGTTTCGGCGTCCCGGCGGGCTCTCTGCACCTCGTCAAGCCGTTCCCGGAGCACGCGCTCGGCTCCGATGTCCAGCGGCCGGTAATACCGGCGATCCACGCCGAGGTAGTCCTGCCCGGTGATCCCGCCGATCGAGGTCCGCATCGACGCGTTATGGCTGTACTCGTACCCCCGGCCGTCACGCGCTGAACCCTCGGAATGCGGCTTGTTCCCGTCCCGAAGGAACACGGGGATTGGCCGCGTCCGGCCTTCGCGGACATCAGCCATCGCCTCATCGATCGCGACGTAGGCGGCGTTGGACTTGGGGGCGAGCGCCAAGTACGTCGCGCACTGGCTCAGCGGGATGCGGCACTCGGGCATCCCGATCCGCTCGACGAGTGACCAGCAGGAATCAGCGATCACAATCGCGCGGGGATCGGCGTTGCCGATGTCCTCGCTGGCCAGAATGGCCAGGCGGCGCGCGATGAAGCGGGGGTCCTCGCCTGCTTCGAGCATGACGGCGATCCAGTAGACCGCCGCGTCCGGGTCGCACCCGCGTACGGACTTGATCATCGCGCTGATGGCGTCGTAATGCTCATCCCCCGTGCCGTCGTACACGATCGCCTTGTGCTGGATGGACTCCTGGGCGGTTGCGAGGTCGATGTGCACCGGATCGGCACCGCCGCTGAGTACGGCGACTTCGAGGGCATTCAGAGCTCGGCGGGCGTCGCCGTCGGACATCGCGGCCCAATGCGCCATGGCGTCGTCATCGACGGTGATGTTCCGGCTACCGTAGCCGCGCTGTGGATCGGCGATGGCCTGTCGCAGGACCTCAGTGATGTCGTCATCGGAGAGGGGTTCGAGTCGGAAGAGCGTGCTTCGGCTGACCAGCGCGGCGTTGACAGCGAAGAGCGGGTTCTCGGTGGTAGCGCCGATGAGGGTGATGATGCCGCGTTCGACATCGCCGAGGAGCACGTCCTGTTGCGCCTTGGTGAATCGGTGGATTTCGTCGAGGAAGAGGATGGTGCGACCGTCGGGGCTTCCATCGGTCTCTTCGATACGGCGGGCCGCGTCCTCGAGGATCTCGCGGATGCGCTTCACGCCGACGGCGGCGGCATTCTCGCGGACCATGTGGCGACCGGTTTCGTTGGCGATGACCTGTGC
This sequence comes from Phycisphaerae bacterium, assembly GCA_030432255.1. Taxonomy (GTDB): domain Bacteria; phylum Planctomycetota; class Phycisphaerae; order Phycisphaerales; family UBA1924; genus JAUIHS01. Next base: position 183,702 of record JAUIHS010000009.1, on the reverse strand, counting down.
AAGCGTGGTCTTGCCGGTGCCGGGCGGCCCGTGCAGGATGAGTGAGGTGAGCGTCCCCGCACTGATCATGCGGCGGAGGAGAGTGGGGGGCTGGTCCGACGCACCGATGATGTGGTGCTGGCCGGCGTACTCATGCAGCGAGCGCGGCCGCATGCGCAGTGCGAGTGGAGCAACGGCTTCGCGGGCCTCCTGGCGACGGGATGACCAGAGGTCGTTCATGTGGGCGTAGTGTAAGCGCTGTGGCATCCGGCATTGTGGCATTCAGCATTGGGGGTTGAGGCAGTTGGGGAGGGCAGCCGGCAATCGGCAATCGGCAATCGGGGTGGAGCGCCTCCGGCGTGAGAATGGGGAGCTGCCGCTCCATCGTCACTTCGTTCAGCGCTATTGAATTGGGGGTGGCATCGTGGATGGCGGGTGCCCGAAGATGCCAGGAGCTGTGCCTACCGATAGTCATCCAGGTTGTGGATGGTAGCGGAGTGGCCGTCGGGCATCTTGTTGACGTCGCCGGTTGCGGCGCGGCTCTTTGGCGTGGTGGCGTTCATGAAATCGAGTTCGTGGCGGGTGATGTTGCCCTGTGCGTCGATCTCGGTCCATTCGACCTTGCGCCAGTAGGGCCGGGCTTCCCCGGCGCGGGTCACGTCCTGCACGCGGATGCTGATTCCGGTGCCGCCGCGAAGCTTCGCGGCCCATGCGTCCTCGAGGTTCTTGAAGGTGCCGAAGCGGTTGGCCTTCCAGTTCTGGAGGCTGAGGTTGCGTGCATCCGGGGGAGCGCCGAAGCGGGCGCCGATGAGGTGGCCTGCGTCGTCACCCGTACCGGCGGAGACGCCTCGCTGTGCGCTCTGTGAGCGGTGTGACTTGACCTGCCCGGGAATCCCGAGTCGGCCGGATGCTTCCTTGACCGTGTCGCGGCCCCGGTTGAACTCGCGGAACTTGAACTGGCGCGAGATGTCCGGAAGGGCTGCGGGGATTGAGGTGACCCGAACGTCCTGCAGCATCTTCGAGACCTGTCGCCGCATCGCGATCACCGTGGCCGAGTCATCCGGGAGCAGGCGCAGGGCCTGGTCCAGCCGCTCGATGACGGGCGCCACGCGTCGTGCGAAGGCGGGCGATGTGCGCACCATGTCGGCCGCTGTCTCGATCGTTCGCATGTATCGGGGGAGCTTGCCGGCCTTGGCCAGATCACCGATGTACGGGATCAGGCCGACGACGTTGAATGCGGCATCAGTCCAGTTGCCCCGGGAGACGGCGAGAATCGCGCCGGTGCCGTCGGCGATGGGGGTGGGGTCGACGATACCGGCGATATCGATGGCCATCTGGGCCATGTCGAGTGCGAGTTCGCGGCATGCGGCGTCGCAAGCCTGTCCACGTAAACCGGAGGTTGCAACGGGTCTGCTGCCCACGAGGATGTCTCCGCGACGTTCGTTCAGAAAATCTCGCGCAGCACGACCTGGTCGAGTTCGCGCCGGGTATCGGCGAGTGTCTGCTCAAGTTCCGGGTAAGTAAGACCTTCGAAGCCCTGTCCGGCGCCGGCGGCTTCCTTCTGGATGCCCTCCAGGATGCCGACGGCTTCCAGCAGCGCCGTTTCGGTGCCCTGTTCCCTGAGTTCCATGGCGCGAAGGAATTGCGGCGCGAAGCGCTCAAGGCCGGGATCCAGGCCGGGGATGAGCGTGTTGCGCGGGGGCCTGCTCTCGTCCGGGGCTGCCTGCTCGGTCGGGGCGGGGGACGTGTCGGTCGCGGCCGCCTCTGACGGTGCGGGTGTTGCATCCGGGGTGGTCGCCGGGATGACCGGGTCGGGTTTGGATGGTCGGCTGTTCTGAATCAGCAGAAGCCCGAGTCCGATGACGGCGGCGGCGAGCAGAAGGTTGAAGATGACGGAAAGAATCAGTGATCGACGTGCGCGGACGAGGTGGCGGCGGAGGCGCTTGACCGTTGATGGGCGCTCGTCCTCGGAGGTGAGTTCCGGAGTCGGTGTCGCCGGGGTGCCGACGTCGAGAGGCGATGCGGGGCGGGTGAGACCTGATGCGCCGCGGGCGGCGACCGTCGCAACGCGCTCGGGAGGAGCGTCGCCGGGGAGCAATTGCAGCGGAGACAGCCCGAGGAACTGCCGGTCGTGACGCGGCTGGAGTTCCACGCCGCAGGCGCTGCAGTTCGACTCGTCAGTCTTCACGGATGTGTGGCACGCGTGGCAGATACCGAGCAGGACGGCGATGCCCGGCGTATCGCGTGCGAACGTCCAGAACTGGCGGGTCGTGGGGCCGCGCAGAACGGTGTCGGGCCGGATGCGGCCGCGGGCGACCATGCCCCGGAGCGTTTCCCAGGAGCACCCGGGCTGGAAGGGCCGGCGGTCATCGCGAATCTGCCAAGCGCCCATGGCGTTCTGCGTTGCCTGGCGGGAAAGAGGTTCGAAGAGTCCACGGCAGCCGTTGCACCGATCGGTGCCACCCTGCACGAGGCCGCAGTAGGGGCACAGGACCCTGGGTGCGGGCGAAACGGGCTGGGTGCTGATGTCCGGGGGTTGGGTCGTCACGCAGACTCCTGGAACGAATCGGGCAGGAACGCGGGGCGCGCGATAGCATCACGAACCGGCCTCGGGGGATGGGGGTCACCCCATATACGTCATCCTAACCCGTTCAGACTCGGTGGCTTCCCAGAATGTTCCCAATCCCTTCGCACTGCATACAGAATCCGATCAGGCCAACCTCATGTGTTCTCGGAACCATGCTGCTCATGTTGCTGAGCGGTTGTGCGACGGAGAGTCGAACCGGGCCGCCGCGAAGCCCCGGCATGGAGCGGACGGCTCGGTACGTCGGAGAGCGGCCTGACAACGCGGAGACGGACGAGCAGGATCACGATGGTGAGCCGGTGATGTACGTCGATGGTCGCCCGATCACGCGGGGTTCGATGTGGTCGCGGCTTGTTGAGGTGTCGGGTGACACGGTTGTGGATGAGATGATTCTCGATGTGCGGCTGGCGTCGGCCTGCCGCGACGCCGGCATCGAGATCGGTGAGGACGCGATCGCGCGCGAGGAGTCGCTGTTCGTCGAGACTCTGACGGGGACCGGGGTTTCAACGGATTCGGAGAGCGCGCGGCGCATCCTGGCGCAGGTGCGCGAGGCGCGCGGCCTGGGGTACGAGCGTTACGGCGCTCTGCTCCGGCGCTCGGCGATGCTGCGTGCCCTCGTCGCGGATGATGTGCGTGTCACCGACGCCGCAGCACGGCTGGCACATGACCTGCGCTACGGGCCGAGGCGGCAGGCGCGGCTGATCACGGTCTCATCCTCCCGTGATGCGCAGCGTGCGACCGCCCGCCTGCGTGCCGGCGAAGCCTTCGAAACAGTGGCGACGGAGATGTCGACGGACGTGTCGGCAAGCCGCGGCGGTCTGCTGGCTCCGCTGCATGCCGAGGACGCGACGTATCCGGCGGTGATTCGTCGCGCGATGATGGAACTGCCGGTGGGCGGAGTATCGACGCCGGTGGCGCTGGACCGTGGTTTCGCGATCGTGAAGGTGGTGGGTGATGTGCCCGCGCCATCCGGCGCGCCGTCGTTTGATGTCGTCGCTGATGCGATGCGCAGCGAGGCCCGCCTGGTGCAGGAGCGGCTTCTGATGTCGCAGTTGGCTCGTGAACTTGTCGAGGGCGCGGAGGTCCGCGTGATCGATCCGGGGCTGCGACGTGTGCGCTGAGCGCATCGAATCGCTGGACGACCCCCGGGTGGCTTCGTTCCGGAATGTGCGAGATCGCGATCTTCGGCGTGATCGGTTGTTCATGGCGGAGGGGCGTTTCGTAGTGCGTGCGCTGCTGACGGATTCGTTGTACGAAGCCGAGGCGGTGCTGGTGACCCCGGTGGCCTATGAAGCGCTGGCTGACGTGCTTGACGGACGCGAGCGGGTGTGTGTTGCGGAGCAGGACGTTGTGAATGACATCGTCGGCTTCGACATGCATCGAGGGTGCCTGGCGACGGGCGTGCGCCGGGACTTGCCCACGCTGACGGAGTTTCTCCGCAGGCTGCCGGAAGAGGAGCCGCTCATGCTCGTCGTTCTGGAGGATCTGACCAACCACGACAACGTGGGCGCGATCTTCCGCACGGCAGCGGCCTTCGACGCCGCGGGCGTCGTCATGACGGGCCGGACGTGCGATCCTCTCTATCGCAAGGCGATCCGGGTGTCGATGGGAGCGGCGTTGCGGCTGCCTCACGTGGTCGTGGATGACCTCACGGAAGCGATCGCGCACATCGAGGGGCGGGACATTCGGACGCTGGCACTGACACCGGCCGCCGATGCCGTCGACATCGACGAGGTCACGCGTGAGCGACGGGTGGCGCTGCTGCTGGGTGAGGAGGGGCCGGGGCTGACGCAGGATGCGATGGCAGCGGCCTCGTTCCGGGTGCGTATCGACACGGGCGATTGTGTGGATTCGCTTAACGTGGCGGCGGCGGGCGCGATCGCGATGCACGCCTGCTCGCCGCGCCGCTACGATGCGCGCCATGGCCCCTGACGAGACTTCTTCCTCGACGGACGCATCCCGGACATCACTGCGTGAACTGGCGCTGGTCTTTGCACGGCTGGGTTCGATTGCCTTCGGCGGTCCGGCGGCGCACATCGCGATGATGGAGGATGAGTTCTGCGAGAAGAGGCGCTGGCTCAGTCGGCAGGAACTGCTTGACCTGATCGCGGCGGCGAGCCTGATTCCGGGACCGAATTCGACTGAGGTGGCGATCCACATCGGTTACGCGCGACGCGGCTGGCCGGGACTGCTGGTGGCAGGGTCGTGCTTCATCGGTCCGGCGGCGCTGATCGTCTTTGCCCTCGCGGCGGCCTACGTGGAGTGGGGAACGCTGCCGGTAGGGCGTGAGTTGCTGGCATGGGTGCAGCCGGTGGTGCTGGTGGTGATCTTCCAGGCACTGTTCAAGTTGATGAAGACGGGGTGCCGCACGTGGGTGCTGGCTGGGATTGCGCTGCTTGCGACGGTCGCGGAAGTGGTGTTGATGTCGTACGGCGTAATGTCTGCGGAGATCATGGTGCTGGCGGGGTGCGCGGTGATCGGTCTCCTGCTGGCGGGCGGGGGAGAGAAGCGTGCATGTCATGCCTGGCCGCTGTTCCTGCCGGGCCTCGGGACGCTCGGCGCGGGAGCGGGCGCGGGGGCCGCTGCGGTCACTGCCGGTGCAACGCCGTTGTCCATCTTCCTGGTCTTCGCGAAGATCGGCGCGGTGCTCTTCGGGAGTGGGTACGTGCTGCTCGCATTCCTCGAGGCGGAGTTCGTGCGTCAGCGGGGCTGGTTGACGGACACGCAACTGGTGGATGCGATCGCCGTGGGGCAGGTGACTCCGGGACCGGTCTTCACGACCGCGACGTTCATCGGCTACGTCCTCGGTGGTCCGATGGGCGCTGTGGCCGGGACGGGCGGGATCTTCGCGCCGGCCTTCCTCTTCGTCGGCCTGACGGCGCCGCTGGTGCGCCGGATGCGGGCGTCGCGGGTGCTGAGTTCCGTGCTGGATGCTGTGGTCGCGGGTTCATTGGCATTGATGGTGGTCGTGACGGTGAAGCTTGCCGGCGCCACGTGGCTCAGTGCGGGGGAGGCGGGCTGGCACATCGAGTGGCGGGCCATCATTCTGACGGGAGTCGCGTGGGGGCTCATCCGGCTGGGAGTGAACAACGCGTGGGTGATCCTGGGGGCGGCGGGGTGTGGTCTGGCGTCCGGGCTCTTCACATCCCTATGATCCGTGCATGTCCGATCGAGTCGACGAGATTGAAGCCGCGGCGAAGCGCCTGCGTGCGGGCGGTGTGATCGCATTTCCCACGGAGACGGTGTACGGCCTGGGTGTGGATGCTCGGAACGAGGCTGCGGTGCAGCGGGTCTATGATCTGAAGGGGCGTCCGGCGGTGAAGCCGCTGAGCGTGCTGGTAAGCGGTGAGTCGTCGGCGCGTCGGCTGGTGTCATGCTGGCCCGAGGCGGCGTCGCAGCTGGCGGCACGTTTCTGGCCGGGTCCGTTGACGATCGTGGTGGAACGGGTGGAGTCGGGTGAGTGGGCGCTGCCGGAGATCGTTGTTGCCGGCGGGACGACGGTGGGGCTGCGGTGTCCGGATCACGGGCTGACGCTGGATCTGCTGCGGCGGTTTGACGGGCCGATTGCAGGCCCGAGTGCGAACCGTTCCGGGGAGTCGGAGCCGACCTCGGCGGCTGATGTGCGCGAGATCTTCGCGGATCCGGCGGGGGTGCTGATCCTGGATGGCGGGGTGTGCGTGATGGGTCGGGCGTCGACGGTTGTCCGCATCGACGAGGGGAACCACCTCCAGATCCTGCGCGAAGGTGGGATTGATGAGGTCGCCCTGCGGGATGCCCTCTGACAGGTCCGGCGATTTCGCTATCATGCCGCCCTGAAAGCACTTGATCCGGATTCCATTGATCGGAGATCGCTCGCCATGTCGAGATTCAGCGTGTTCATTGGTGTGTTGCTTGTCCTGGCCGGCGTCGCCCGCGCGGCCGATCCGGCGACCGTGAGATTGAGCAGCGGCGATGTGCTGCACGGCACGTTGCTGAGCAACGACGGCGTGATGGTGGTCCTCGATCATGAGGTTCTGGGCGTCCTTTCCATTCCTTTCGAGCAGGTTTCCAAGCTGACGGTCGAGGAGGAGGATGGCACCGAGAACGTCGTCCACGAGATCACGGACGCGCAGGAAGAGGCTGAGGCGGAGGTCGAAGAGGCCCTCGAAGCGCCTGCCGAGGATTCGCCGTGGTCGCTTCGGATCGAGGTCGGCCTGGACGGGGCCGAGGGCAACACGGAGCGGTTCGCCGGGCGATTCGGTTTCTACGCAGACCGGGAGACGGACAAGGAACTCTTCCACTTCCAGACGACCTATCGGCGTGCCACTGAGGATGGCGAGAAGACGGCCGAACGGTTCAACACGCAGATTCGCAACGACTGGAAGCTGGGTGACAGTCCGTGGGAGATCTTCGCGCAGGTGGAAGCGGACGTCGATGAGTTCAAGGAGTACGACCTGCGTCTCTCGGGCGCGGTGGGTGTCGGGTATCGCTTCATTGACAACGAGAACACGAAGCTGATCGGCCGCGTCGGTCCCGGACTTGCGTACGAGTTCGGTGTGGAGGACGAGGAGATCATCCCGGAACTCTTCACGGGGCTCGATCTCAGTCATCAGCTGTCCAAGCGGCAGTTCATCAACGCGTACATCCATTACATCCCGGACCTCTCGGACACGGACAACTACCTCGTCCGCTCCGGCGCCGACTGGGAGTACATCATGACGGATGACGGCGCGATGTCACTGAAGATCGGATTTGTCGATCGGTATGACAACCTCGTCGAAGACGGCGTCGAGAAGAACGACCTCGATTACTACGCGACGATCAATTACAGGTTTTAGGGATAAGGGATAAGGGTTCAGGGGTGGAGCGCCTTCCGGCGTTCATGCCGAGGGAGCTTCCGCTCCATCCGCACACTCGTCCCTTGTCCCTGATCACTGTTCACTCGTGACCGTTTCGTCGGCCACCATGCGGCCGATGAGGACGACGTCGCGGGTCTGCGACGGCGAGTGGATCGTCATGGGGGCGTATACGAGACCCGTCTCGGTCTGGTTGCATGTCACACGCACATGGCACTCGATCGCACCGTCCGCCGCGGCGTGCGAATCGACCAGTTCGACGACCACATCATCAACGAGACAGGATGCGGCGAGGGGGGTTTCCACGACGTCCGTCGCCCGGAGCGGCTTCATGAGGAGGGAGATTTCGGTGGTTTCCGCGGGCTTGAGTGCGCCGAGGAGGATGCGCTGGTCTGAGAGGATCCAGTGTGTGGACGCGATGTCGGAGCGGTCGGGGCGGGTCCACTCGTGCCAGACGCGCACGTCGACGACGGGGGCGTCATCGCGATCGGTCTCGATGACCAGCCACCCGGGGATGGTCTCCTTGTCGTAGATGCTCAAGTCCCACTTGAGGACGTACTGCTTTCTGGGCTCATCAGTGGCGGGGTTGAAGCCGTCGGCATATTGGGGCGCCATGCCGGCGACGTTGAAGATACGGAAAGGTTCATCGTCGACGGACTGGACGACCATGGAGCCGTCGATTGTCTCACGCGCATCGATGTGCGGCGGGATGACGCGCACAGGGAGCGTGACCTCGCCGATGATGTCGAAGATGGCCGGAACCCGAAAGCCCTCCACGAAGAACCGCACCTGGGCCTTCTTGACGCCGGTGCCGGACTTGGGTGTGAATTCGAGTGAGAAAGGGGTGCTGGAGCGGGGGGCAAGCGTTGTGGTCGTGAGTGTGACATCGGTGCAGGCGCAGCTCGGTTGCACTTTGACGATCTTCAGGGTTTCCTGCGAGATGTTGAGCAGCATGCCCTCCGCCTGCGTGGCCGCCTTGGCGTCGATGATGCCGAGATCGAGCGTGGCCGGGGCGAGACGTAGGACGGCCGCGGCATTCTCCTGGATCGCCGGCTCATTGCGCTCCTGGGGCAGTGCCGCTGGGTCTGTGGTCTGGACCAGTTCATCCGGTTGGTCGTGATCGTTCCGGGTTGCGGCCCCCTCCACCGGCGGTGTTGGCGTCTCGTTTGCATCGTCCGCGGTGGTGCCCGTTGTGCTGGTGTTGTCAGCCGGCGGAGCGGGATCGTCACAAGCGGGCAGGAGGGCGAGTGAGGCCGTGGTCAGGAGGAGGCAGGCGTGCTTGATCATGTGGGGATTGTAGGGGGTTCTGGGCGTTGGTGGCACTGAAGCCGGGGACCTGGATCAGGTGCGAAAATGAATGCCAAGCTCACAAGGACGATCCAGATCGGAAGTCATCGGATCACCTCAGCCCATACTCCTTGAGTTTGCGATAGAGGGTGCGTTCGCCGATGCCGAGGAGTTTGGCGGTCTGTTCGCGATTGCCGCCGGTGAGGCGCAGGGTCTCCCGGATGGCGCGCTTCTCAAGTTGCTCGAGGCTCGTTCCCGCCAGGCTGCCGATGCCACCGGCGGCGCTGCCCGCTGCGGCGGCGTCTTCATCCTCATCCGTCACGACGATGTCGTCGGGGATGTGGCGCACATCGATGGGGCCTTCGGCGGCGCCGATGGCCATGACGGTCATGTTCTGGACCACGTTGATGAGTTGGCGGACGTTGCCGGGCCATGAGTAGGCAGTGAGGCGGAGCATGGCCGCGTCCGTGATATCCGGTGGCTGCTGGTTCATCTCTCCGGCGAATCGGGCGATGGCATGGCGGACGATGCGGGGGATGTCCTCGCGTCGTTCGCGCAGCGGGGGCAGATGCACTTCCACGCCCTTGATGCGGAAGTAGAGGTCTTCGCGGAAGTCGCCTGTCTCGACGGCCTTCTTGAGGTCCTTGTTGGTGGCGGAGACGAAGCGCACATCGACGTTGCGTGTGTCATTGGCACCGAGTCGGATGACTTCGCCGGACTCGAGGACGCGCAGCAGCTTGGCCTGCATGGAGAGTGGCATGTCGCCGATTTCGTCGAGGAAGAGGGTGCCGGCGTCGGCGTACTCGAAGATGCCCTGTCGGTCTTTCTCGGCGCCGGTGAAGGCGCCGCGGACGTGGCCGAAGAGTTGATCCTCGATGAGTGATTCGGACTGGCCGGCGCAGTTGAACGCGACGTAGCGCTTGTTGTTGCGTGTGCTGTTGCGATGAACGGCCTGTGCGATGAGTTCCTTGCCGGTGCCGGATTCACCGGTGATGAGTACGGGGATGTGTGAGGGCGCGACGGTGCGGACCGTGTTGAGGATCTTCCGCATCGGCTCGGAGCCGGCGATGATGCCTTCGAAGCCATCGTGCTGAACGAGGTCGGAGAGTTCGCCGCCCTGGTGACGGAGGAGGACGGTTTCGGCGGCACGATTGACGAGCGAGCGGAAGACCTGGAGGTCGAGGGGCTTCTCGATGAAGTCGTACGCGCCGTGTTTGAAAGCGGCCCGCGCGGTGGCGACATCGCCGTGCGCGGTGACCATGATGGTTTCGGCGTCGGGCTGATGCTGCCGCGCGGCGTCGAGGATGACCATGCCGGCATTGCCGCCGTCGGTGGCGACACCGTTGGCCCCGCCCGACTCGGGCATGCGCAGGTCGGTGACGATGATGTCAAAGGCGCCGCCCTTGAGTTCTTCGAGGGCGTTGGGAACGTCGTTGACGATGGTGCAGACGTGGCCGGGTCGGCGCAGGGCCTCGGCCATCACATCGGCGTGGTCGGGTTCGTCCTCGACAATCAGGACCTGGGCGCGGAGGTCGTTCACTTCAGTCATGGGGACAGTGTAGGGCGGGGAGCGGGGAGCGGGGAGTGGGGGGCGAGGTGCGGGGAGCGAGGTGTTGGGTGCGAGTGGAGATTGCAACTGCGGACCCTGATGTGCGTATCAGGGAGTCGGGGGCTGCGCACTCGGATGGAAAGGAGTCCGCCATGAAGGTTGGAACAGGACTGCTGAGCCTCGGGCTGGGGGTGTTCGCGTTTGTCGGCGCCCTGCTGCTGAGTGCTCCGCTGATCTCGTACCTGGTGATCGTCGCCAATCACAGCTTTGCCGAGGCGATCGTGCTGCGCGAAGGTGGTGATCCGGAACGCCTCACGCGGTTTGAGACGTCGGAGTTCACGTACATCGTCGCTGCGGCCGGCGCCCTCATCCTCCTCGGCACGCTCGCAGCGCTGGGCTGCCTGGTGGGCAGTGCCGTCCGGGGGCAGACGCGGGAACGGGCCGGCGGACTTCCGGGGCCGGGCGGGAATCCCTTCAGCGCAGGCTGAGTGCCTCGGAGGCTTCCGGGTGGCGCATACCAGCCATCGCGATGGCGAGGGCATCGGCGACGTCCGGAGGCTCGGGGATGGCGTTGAGGCCGAGCTGCCACTGGATGGCACGCTGCATCTGCGACTTGTCGGCGTGCCCGTTGCCGGTCAGCGCCTTCTTGGCGTGGGTGGCGGGCACTTCGATGGTCGGGATGCCGGCGCGGCGGAGGACGAGCAGGATGACGCCTCGGGCATGCCCCATGGTGACGGCGGTGCGGGGATGTGCGTAGTGGGCGAAGAGCGCTTCGACGCAGGCGACGTCCGGCCGGAGCGTCGTGACGAGTTCATCGAGGTCGCGTTCGAGTTCGACGAGACGAGTCGCGATGGACTGCCGGGAGTTGAATCGCAGCACACCGGCATCGACGAGCCTGATCTCCGAGCCATGCACGGAAATGCACCCGAAACCGGTGAGCTGCGTGCCGGGGTCGATGCCGAGCACGCGGCCCGGTGCGCCTGGCAGGGGATGTGCGGAATTGCCCATCAACGTGTGGACTCCGAGGCATGTCGGATGCATCTGCAATGGCAGTCGAGGATTGGGTGAATGTCCCAAAAAATCATCAGTCGTGTTCTTGATATCGGATCGGCTGGGGTATACTTGTGCATAACAACTCTGCCCCCGGAAGCCTGACCGGCAGCGCTTCGGTGCGCCGGTCGGGTTCTTTTTTACACCGAGCTCATTCTGTGCGGGCGGCAGATCACTTCCATTCGTCCTTTTCGATCAGTCCATCGCGAATGCGGATGACGCGTTGGCATCGTTCCGCGATGCGCTCGTCGTGTGTGACGAGGAGAATGGTCATGCCTTTGGCATGGAGGTCGTCGAAGATGTCAAGGATGGACAGGCCGGTGGTGGAGTCGAGGTTACCCGTCGGCTCATCCGCCATGAGGATCACAGGATCCGCCGCAAGCGCTCTCGCGATGGCAACGCGCTGCTGCTGTCCGCCCGAGAGTTCCGATGGCCGGTGCCCGATCCGATCTTCGAGTCCGACGAGTGTGAGCTTCTCGACCGCGCGCGCGACACGCTTGCGCTTGGGCACGCCTTGGTAGAACAGCGGGACCTCGATGTTCTCCTCGATCCTGAGCTGTGAGATCAGGTTGAAGGCCTGGAAGATGAAGCCGATCTTCTGGCCCCGATAGATGCTCAGTTCCTGATCGGACAACTGCGCGACATTGCGCCCGTCCAACAGGTAGTCGCCATGCGTCGGCTGATCAAGGCAGCCGAGCACGTTCATCAGGGTGGACTTGCCGGAGCCGGACGGACCCATGATGGCCACGTACTGGCCTCGCGGCACCTCCAGGTCCACGCCGCGCAGGGCCTCGACCAGGATGGAGCCATCCGGCTTGAAATAGTGCTTCCGCACCTGCCTGAGTGTGCAGACGCTGTCGATCTCGGTTCTCGGAACGGTGTCGCTCTTGAGTTGGGTCACGGAAGCAGTGTAGCGGTCCGGAGGTCCGGGTGGCGCGGCCTCTGAGTCGCTTTGCGGGCTGGGAAGCCCGATTTAGGCGGATCAGGAGGGTCGAGTCGGACGAAGGGTAGAATGTTGTCAGAGAGACCGATGCCGCCGCGCCGTGTCCTGCGGGGTTTTCGGACCAGGGAGAGATTGAATGATTCAGCGACCATTGTTCTTCATGCTGTGCGTCAGCCTCGCGGCCCCGTTCTGCTTCGGGCAGGTCACGCCGCGCCCGACGGGTGACATTGCCATCGATGTGCTCACAGCCCAGGGACCGCTTCGCCTGGTGTCGGCTGATGATGTGAACGCTTTGCGCGTGACGGCGCGGCCCCGCGACGTTGAAGTGGCGAGGTTCGCCGGCCCGGTGCGGCCACCGCAGTTGTTCACGCTGACGAATGAGGTTGTCGTCTCAGGACGGGAAGCCGATGTGCTGGCGGTGGCAGGTGCGGGTGCGGTGGCGCCGATTCCGGGGCTCACGGAATTCTGGACGGTCACCTACGCGAGCGTGGGGGCGGCGGTTGATGGCGCGGCTGCATTGCGTGATGCGGGCTTCGGCGACGCGGTGGTGTTGCTCGAGGAGCAGATGTCGGAGCGCGGAGCGGATCCCGGCGACATGACTGATCCGTTGTTCATGGACCAGTGGCACATGGAGAATACGATCGATCCGCTCTTCGACTGCAATGCCAGTGACGCCTGGGCACTCGGATTCAGCGGCTTCGGGATCGTGGCTGGTGTCGTGGAGTCAGGTGGCGGATACCAGACCATCCATCCGGACCTGGCGGGGAATCACAATGCCGCGGCGAGCAACACCACGTTCACCAACAGCGCGCATGCAACGCGGGTCGCCGGCATCATGGGCGCGGTGGGATACAACAACGAGGGGGTTCGCGGCCTGGCCTATGAGTCGCAGATCTCGTCGCTGTACATCGGGACGACGAGTGCAACGCGAGCGGCCGCGCTGGCGCACATGAACGATGTGCACGATGTGAAGAATAATTCATGGGGTCCGACGGATAACGGCAACATCTTCCATCTCGCCGCGGCGGAACGGCAGGCGCTCGAGGATGCGGCGCTCCTGGGGCGAGGCGGTCTGGGCATGATCATGTGCTGGGCGGCCGGCAACGGCGGCACTGAAGACCGGATGGACTACGACGGCTTTGCCAACAGTCGGTACACGATTGCGTGCGGCTGGATCGGGGACGGAGATACGCGTTCCGATCTCCTGGCCACCTTCGGCAACGAGACCGGGTCGGCCATGTTGGTGGTGGCGCACAGCGACGGGAACACCCGTGCCATCACCACCACGAATCGAGGGGTGAACCCGTATACGGCCACGTTCGGTGGGTCGAGCGCCGCATGCCCCCTTCTGACAGGGACAGTGGCGCTGATGCTGCAGGCCAATCCGATGCTCACTTGGCGCGATGTCCAGCACATCCTCGTCGAGACGGCGCGGAAGAACGATCCGATGCGCGCCTCATGGGAGACCAACGCGGCGGGGCATGACATCAGTTACGACTACGGCTTCGGGGCTCTTGAGACGCATGATGCGGTGGCGGCCGCGATGACCTGGTCACCGGCAGCACCGGCCATGACGGCGGGCGAGACGGATGTCGTCGGCATGACGATTCCCGCGAACGATCCAGCGGGCGTGGTGCGGACGATCAGCGTGAGTGACGATCTTCTCGTTGAGCATGTGGAGGTCACGCTGAACATTGCCCATTCGTATCGCGGCGACCTGGAGATTGTGCTGACGTCACCTTCGGGTACGGAGTCGGTGCTGGCACTGATGCGTGATGACAGCGGCGACGACTACACGGACTTCACTTTCATGACGGCCCGCTGCTGGGGGGAGTCGTCCGTGGGCGACTGGACGTTGCGCATTTCTGACCTGTTCGAAGCGGACACGGGCACGTGGACGGACTGGACACTGGCGGTTCACGGAACCCCGGTGGTCACGGAGTGCCCCGGCGATGTCAACGGTGACCTTTCGGTGGACTTCGCGGACCTGAACGAACTGCTCGATCACTGGGGTGAGACCGTGGAGCCGGGGACGCTGGGCGACGTTGACGGTTCGGGCATGGTGGACTTCGCGGATCTGAACCTGCTGCTTGACGAGTGGGGCACGGTCTGTGAGTGAGCGAGCCGGGTAACTGCCGATTGATCGCAGTTGAGGGGGGTGGCGACTGAGTGCGCCCGAGGTGCGTCCCCGGCAGCGACCTCCTTCCCCGGACCCGCTACAATCCCCTTCCTCGCACGCCGAGGCATACCGGACAGACACTTTCCAAGCCGAAGAGGAGCCCCATCCTGTGGCGCAGAAGCACTTTGACCTCATCGTGATTGGCGGCGGGCCCGCGGGCTACGTCGGAGCCATTCGAGCAGCACAACTGGGCCTGAAGGTTGCCTGTGTCGAGCGCGACAAGCTTGGGGGAGTCTGCCTGAACTGGGGTTGCATTCCGACCAAATCGCTGCTCGCCAACGCCGAACTCTACGAGAAGATCGCGCAGGAGTCGGAGACCTGGGGTCTGAAGTTCGACAAGTTGACGTACGACTGGTCACGCGTCATCTCACGCAGCCGGGGTGTTGCGGACAAGTTGAACAAGGGCATCGCATTCCTGTTCCGAAAGAACAAGATCGAGCACTTCGAGGGGCACGCCAAGATCGTGAGCGGTCGGAAGGGCGGCAGCCCGTGCAAGGTGGAGTTGTATGACTGCACCGTCAAGGACACGCTGACGCACGCGCCGGCGGAGATCGCCAAGACCGCACGCGAGACGATCACGGCTGACAACATCCTCGTGGCCACAGGTTCCGTGGCGCGCGAGTTGCCGTTCGCGAAGTTCGACGGCGACCGCATCATGGGTGCACGCGAAGCCATGAACACCGCGACGCAGCCGAAGAAGCTGGTCGTCATCGGCGCCGGCGCCATCGGGATGGAGTTCGCGTACTTCTACAACACGTACGGCACCGAGGTCACCGTCATCGAAATGATGCCGCGGATCCTGCCCGTGGAAGACGACGACATTTCTTCGGCTCTCGAGAAGATCTACCGCAAGGCGGGCATGGACCTGCGCACTTCGACGACAACGCTGAACGTCGAGAAGTCCGGCAAGGGTGTGAAGGTGACTGTGGCCCCCTTCAAGGACGGCAAGGCGGACGAGTCGAAGAAGGAAGTGATCGAGGCGGACAAGGTCCTGCTGGCGATTGGCGTTCGCGGCCGTTTCGACGGTCTCTTTGACGAGTCGCTGGGCCTGGAGACGGTCAAGGATCACATCAAGACGGACTACAACCCCAACGCGCTGGAGCCGGAGACGCTGTCCTACAAGACGTCCATTCCGGGCATCTACGCGGTGGGCGACGTGATCGGTCCACCGTGGCTGGCTCACGTGGCATCGGAGGAGGCCGTCATCGCGGTCGAGCGCATTGCCGGGCACGACCCGATTCCGATGGACTACAGCGTGATTCCCGGCTGCACCTACTGCCACCCTCAGGTTGCGAGCGTCGGGTTCACCGAGCGAGCGCTGAAGGAGCAGGGGATGAAGAAGGGGACGGATTACGAGGTCGGGTCCTACAACTTCCAGTCGCACGGCAAGGCGATCGCAGCGAACCAGAACAAGGGACTCGTGAAGGTGATCCGCGGGTTGCCGCGAGGCGAGATCCTCGGTGCGCACATCCTCTCCGACCAGGCGACGGAGTTGATTGCGGAGTTGACTCTGGCGCGTCGTCTCGAGGCGACGACGGAGGAGATCAACGTGACGGTGCATGCGCATCCGACGATGCACGAAGCGGTGCATGAAGCTTCGCTGGCAAGTGAAGGAAAACTCATACACGGTTGAGTCGGCGCCGTTGTGTTGCGCTGGGGAACCTCTGTGAAAATGGGGGTTTTTGAAGATGGCTGCGCCGGATGACGATTCGTTCCGCTTTGTTTGTCGAGTCGATTGGCATTGGTCCGATATTGGTGATTCGACCGGAGGCGATTGAATCGACCGAAGTTGTCACGCCGCAGGAAAGTCGTTGGTGCGGCGCGATGTGTTCTGCTAATCTCATGCAAGTCCGGTATTAACGGCGATGTCCTCACCTGCGATGGTTGCGAGCGAGGTCCTCTTTTGGAGGGGGCCCGCAACAGAGGACCCGAGTCGCACCGGCATCAGTTCAGAGAGGAAAGAACCAGCCCATGAAGATGCGATCTGTTGGTTACGGCACGCGGCGTGTCGCATGCTCGGTGGCAGCCCTCGCCACGGCGTGCCTGACTGCTGGCCCGGCGTGGGGCGAGAACTTTGACATGGCCGGCCACAACGTGGTGACGATCCCCACCAGCCAGGGGATGGAGCACCTTGCGATCATCGGCAACGGACAGGAAGGCAAGCTCCGCTGCATCCAGGTGGATGAGAAGGGCAGACCGCTCGACCGGCAGAAGTTTCACATGGGTGGCGACAACGGTGGGCGCCTGATCGTCGATATTCGTCCGGCGGTCTATGTCCAGTCGGACAATGCCGCCAAGCTGCAGAAGCTGGTCGGCAACCAGGCCACCATCGGTGTCGTGCCGATGGCCGATGACTGGTACGAACTCAAGACCGCCAACGCACTGAAGGCGGTGCAGTTGCTCGACCTCTTCGACATGCGCGTCGTCGGGTCGCACTTTGTCGGGACCTCCCGACCCTTCTCCACGCGCTGTGAGGAGACCAGTGATGAGCCGCTCTTCGATGGGCTCTGGCACCTGACCAACACCATCAACACCGGCGCGGACATCCGCGCCGAGGGCGCCTGGGGCCTCGGCTTCACCGGCAAGGGGGTCACCATCGGTATCGTCGACGGTGGCTTCGACGAGATGCATCCTGACCTCGCGTCGAATTACTCCTTCTATGGGTCACTCCCCTCCCAGACCTCCGTTTCGTTCCACGGGACGGGTGTTGCCGGTCTCGCGGCGGCCGCGAAGAACTGCGTGGGCGTTGTAGGTCTGGCGCACGACGCCTCGATCAGCAGCCTGTATTACGGCGGAAGCGAGTACCAGGCGGCGATCGCGCTTTTCTGGGCGAACGACATCAACGACGTCAAGTGCAACTCGTGGGGTCCGCTCGACAACGGGCGGGTGACGGTCATCTCCGAACTGGAGCGCATCGCCATCGAGGAAGGCGTGCGAACGGGGCGAGGTGGCCTTGGTGAGATCTACGTCTGGGCGTCGGGCAACGGCGGCCAGTTCGACCGCATGGACTACGACCCGTATGCCTCGGCCCGTGAAACCATCTCCGTTGGCTGGATCGGCCACGAGGATGTGCAGGCGTCAGGCAACGAGCAGGGCGCGGCGCTGATGTGCGTCGCGCACGGCGGCGGCAACGGTGCCACGCTGACCACCACCAGCAGCTACGGCGACGGCTACACGTCGAACTTCCAGGGTTCGAGCGCGGCGGCACCACTCGCCGCCGGTGCGGTGGCCCTGATGCTCGAAGCGAATCCCTCACTCACCTGGCGGGATGTGCAGCATGTGCTCGTGAATTCCGCCCGGCGCAATGACCCCGGCAATCCGTCGTGGGAGAAGAATGGCTTCGGTCACGACATCAGCTACGACTACGGCTTCGGCGCCATCGACGCCCGCAACTCGGCCCTGCTGGCCGACTGCTGGATCAACGTCGGGCCGGAGCAGGTGGTCGAGTACATCGATTCGCTGGAGGGCCCGATCCCGGACAACAACGTCGGCGGTTTCCGGCGCGACCTCCACGTGACGGAGCGCCTGCGTGTTGAGCACGTGGAGCTGGAACTTGAGATTGATCACGAATACCGGGGCGACCTGGTCATCACGTTGACCTCGCCTTCCGGCACCGTTTCGAAGTTCACGGAGCTGCGCAACGATCCGGGCAACCACTTCGACAATGTCGTCTTCACCACGGTGCGATCCTGGGATGAGCCGGCATGGGGTGACTGGCGACTTCGCATCGCGGATCGGGCGGCCGGTGATGCCGGCGACGTCAAGAGCTGGACGCTGCGCGTCTACGGTCAGGAATTCGTGCCCTTCTGCCCGCACGACTCCAACGGTGACCGCGTGATCAACTTCCATGATCTCAACCTCGTCATCGATCACTTCGGGTTCACTGACGTGCCCGAGGGTTTCTGCGGCGACATCGACGGCAACCGCGTCGTCAACATCTCGGACCTCAACCTGCTCCTGGAAATCTGGTCGCAGGACTGCCCCGAGTAAGTCACTCGTACAATCGAACTCGTTCACCCGAAACAGCCCCACGCCCGGCACATCAGCCTGTTGCCGTTCGTGGGGCGTTTGGTTTTCGAGCAGGAATTGCCTTCGGTTCTCCGGCCTGTCGGCGTATACTGTGAAAACGGGAAAGATGTGGCGGGAGAGTGCTCACGTGGACGACTTCGGCTTCGGCTGGAGGTACCCGAGTTCGAGAGGAGCCTGCAGATGACCACCCCGGTGATTGATCAGTCCCAACCCGTCCGGGTTGAGGTGGAACGACCCGCCGACGCGATCCAGGCGTTCAACGAGATCTACACGGAAGCCGCTGGGGACCACACGCAGATCCCGTGGGCGCATGGCAAGCCCAACCCGACCCTCGTGCGCTGGCTGGACGAAGTCGGGTCGTGCATCATCCGACCCGGTGCACGGGTCGTCGTCGTGGGGTCCGGACTGGGCGACGATGTGGCCTTCCTCGCGGAACGGGGCTACGAAGTCGTCGGATTCGATGCGGCTTCGGCCGCCGTCGAGTCAGCGAAACAACGGCATCCGGAACTGAGCCGAACTTTCATGGAGGCGGATCTCTTTGACCTGCCCGGACGACTCCTCGGGCGCCATGATCTTGTCGTCGAGATTCACACCATCCAGGCACTGCCCATGGATTGTCGCCCGGAGGTCGCCGCGGCGATCACCTCGCTCCTCAACCATCACGGGATCCTGTTCCTGTCGAGTCGGACGCGTCCCGACGATGTGCCGCCGGAGGCGGCGGAAGGGCCACCGTGGGAGCCTACTCCAGACGAAATGCGAACGTTGATGGCGGATGCAGGCCTGGAGGCGGCATCTGATGCGGGGGGCTTCGAGGTGTACCACGACGACAACGATCCCCCGGTGCGTCGCATCCGCGCGGCGTTTCGCCGTCGGTGAGTCGGGGTCCCCGGGGGAACTGGGGAACCGTGTAAGTCCCTCTTGCGAATGTCCTTACGTGGTCCGGATGGCGCCCTTGGCCCGTGCCCGGTCCCGAACCGCTATGCTGTGACGCGATGACACTCGTCGAGGAGACTTTCATGCGCCCCGTCAACCGTACCCGTCGCGCCTTCACGCTCGTGGAACTGCTGGTCGTGGTCGCGATCATCGCGATCCTGATCGGCATTCTGCTCCCCGTGCTCTCGAACGTTCGCAAGGGTGCCCGTCGGGCGACGACGCTGACGCTCATGAACTCGGTGTCTTCCGGCATCTCCGCGTTCCAGACGGACAATCAGCGGTTGCCGGGCTATTTCTCGCCTCGTCAGATGGGACGCGCCGACATCGCTGATGCCGGGTTCACCAGCATGCAGAACGCGCTGGTGGAACTGATGGGCGGCATCGATACCGACTGTCCGGCAAATGCCAACTCGAATCTGGGGTCCCCGTACATCAACGTCGGACTGCGGGATCCCGATGAGGGCAACCTCAGCCTCTGCATCAACATCGCCGAGATGGGCGGGAACACCGGGTCGAACTACGTGTCCTTCGGTGAGTCCGGCGCCACCGGCGGGGGCCGAGCGCTCGCGCCCTTCGTTGAGCGCGCGACGGATATTCCGAAGATGGCATCGCGCATGCCGACGGTGATCGATCCCTTCGGACGCCCCCTCGTGCTGTGGGTGCCCGATGCGGCCAATGGTGCATCGGATGGCTTCGCTGACATCGAGGTCGGAGACAGCTACCCCCGCGCCCGCTTCTACTGGAACGCCAATGCCGGTGTGCTCGACTCCGATACGTTCGATGAGATCAGCCTGCTCCACAGCAGTGTCGCTGCGGATGCACGGATCGCTTCCATCGAGGCGGTCACCGGTCATCCGACCTTCCCCGAGTTCCCCGTCAATGTCAACAACCCCCGTCCGGCGCAGGCTCGCGGCGAGTTTGTGCTCCACTCCGCCGGTGCCGATGCCGTCTTCCTCGAGCGCGATGACAACACCCTCGATCGCGCGGGATACATCGTCGAGGGGCAGGATCTCGGCAACCGCCCCGCCAATGTCAAACTCATCTCGGACTTCGATGACATCATCCTCGGCGGCGGCTGATTCGCGCCGCCAACCGGCTCCATGACCCAGGCGATCAACGCCCTCAGGAACAGGATCGAGTCACGCAGCGCCACCGTTGCCGTCATCGGCCTCGGGTACGTCGGCCTGCCGCTGCTGCACGCGGTCGTCAAGGCCGGATTCCACGCCATCGGGATCGATCACGACCCCGACAAGATCACGCAACTCCGCGCCGGTGGGAACTACCTGCCACACCTCGGTGATGAACTCGCGGCGGATGTCGGCCGCGAGGCCACCCTGGCGCACACCGATGACGCGCTGGCGGATGCTGACGTCATTCTCATCTGCGTGCCGACGCCGTTGCATGAGGACCGCACGCCCGATCTCACCTACGTTGAGCGCGCGGCCCGGGCCATTCGCACCCATCGCGTCGAAGGCGCAGGGGAACGCGCGTGCCTGGTGTGTCTTGAGTCGACGACATGGCCGGGCACCTGCCGCGAGGTCATCATGCCGGCGCTCGGATCGGGCGCTGGTGTCTTGGTGGCGTTCAGTCCTGAACGTGAGGATCCGGGGAATCGCACGTACACGACGGTGTCCATTCCCAAACTGGTCGGTGGTGTGGATGAGGCGAGCACGGAACTGGCCGCGGCGTTTTACGGGAGTGTCGTTGAGCGCGTGGTGCGCTGTTCGACATCGGAGATCGCGGAGGCTGCGAAACTGGTTGAGAACGTGTACCGCTCGGTGAACATCGCGTTGGTGAATGAGTTGAAGGTTGTGCTGGAGGCGATGGGGCTGAACGTGTGGGACGTTCTGGATGCGGCGTCGACCAAGCCCTTCGGGTATCAGCGTTTTGATCCGGGTCCGGGGTTCGGCGGGCACTGCGTTCCGATTGACCCGTACTACCTGGCGTGGAAGGCGCGGGCGGCGGGTGTGGAGAGTCGGTTCATTGAACTGGCGGGGGACGTCAACCGTGCGATGCCGGCGCGGGTTGTCGAGCGTTGCGTCGCGGCACTGTCTGAGAGTGGGGTGGCGCTCTCGTCGAGTCAGGTCCTGGTGCTCGGCCTGGCATACAAGCGGAATGTCGCGGATGTGCGGGAGTCGCCGTCGTTCGAGATCATCGAGTTGCTGCGCTCGGGAGGCGCCCGGGTGGAGTATCACGACCCGCATGTCCAGAATACGTGGCCGGGTCGGCGGCACGACCTCGGCATGGCGAGCGTGGTCTGGTCTGCCGAGACGCTCTCGGCTGCGGATGCGGTCATCATCGCGACGGACCACGACTGGTACGACTGGCAGTTCGTGGCGGACCACGCCCGACTGGTGATCGACACGCGTCACGCGATGGCGGGGACTGAATCCGGTCGGGCGAAGATCGTGAGAGCCTAGCCGCCCGGGGCCTGCTACTCTGTCCCCATGCATCGACTCACATTGTTCTGTCGTCTTGTGGTGGGGCTGCTGCTTGCGCTTCCGATTGCCGCTTCTGCGCAGCCGGTCGAGCCTCCCAACGGACCTCGTCGTGTCCATCCCAACTGGCATGCACTGACGGGCGCCACGGTGATACCGGCGCCGGGCGAGCGCATGGAGAATGCCACGATCGTGCTGCGTGACGGCGTGATCGTCGCCATCGGTCCGGACCTGGAGCCACCGGCGGGCGCCCGCGTCTGGTCCTGTGAGGGCATGACGATCTACCCGGCGCTCATCGATCCTTACGTGACGATTGAGGTGCCGGCACCCGATGACGATGCGCCCGGTCGGCACTGGAACACACGCATCCTTGCAGAGCGCAGTGCGCTCGATGGGGGCGGACTGGACCGTGGAGGCCGGGAGCGCCTTCGCGGCATGGGTTTCGCAACTGCGGGCATCGCGCCGGACAATGGGATCTTCCGGGGCAGCACGGCGGTCGTCTCTCTCGGTGACCCGGTCGACGACACCACGCCGTACCCGGGCGTGCTGGCCCGCGACGTGTTTCACACGGCGGCACTGGAGCGTGGTGGCTTCAGGGATCCGAGTTACCCGGGTTCGAAAATGGGCGCGATTGCACTGATGCGCCAGACGCTGGCTGATGTCACCTGGCATACGCGGGCGACGAGCGTCTATGCGCGGGACGGCGGCGGTAATCGGCCGGCACCGAGCGCGGCATTGGATGCGCTGGCGGTTGATCTGCCGTTGCTGTTTGATGTCTCGGATGAACTTGACGCGATCCGTGTGGCGAAGATCGCCCGGGAATTCGAGCGCCCGTTCGCTCTGGTCGGGAGCGGGACGGAGTTCCGCCGCCTCGACGCGATTGCGAGGTTGGGCGTCGATGTCGTGCTGCCCCTGGCGTTCACCGACAAGCCCGATGTGGCGACGCCCGCGGAGCGCGCGTCGACGTCGTTGCGCACGTTGATGATGTGGGAGCAGGCACCGACGAATCCACGTCGACTCGCGGATGCGGGCGTGCGCCTCTCGTTGACGACGGGCAAGTTGCCTGATGGTCAGTCGTTCTGGACGAACCTGCGGTCAGCGATCAAGCACGGACTGTCGGAGGATGACGCCCTTGCGATGCTCACGACCCACCCGGCGGCACTGCTGGGGCTGGATGATCGCGTCGGGCGGCTGGCGACGGGGATGTCGGCAAACCTCGTGGTCGTGGAAGACGGAGAACTCTTTGACAAGGACCGCACGCTGCGGAGCATCTGGGTGGATGGCCGGCGTTACGAGTTGAAGGCGGATCCGGCCTTTGACCTCGAGGGCACGTGGGACGCATCGCTGGATGCGGGCGTGGTGCCCTTCGATGTGACCCTCAAGATCAGTTCGAAGAACAAGATCACGCTTGAACGTGAAGCGCCGGAGGCGGAAGAGAACGCGGACGAGGCCGGTGATGACGAAGGCGATGACGGCGATGCCGGGAACGTCGACACCGAGCCGAAGAAGAAATCGATCCGTGTGCGCAATGCATCCGTGCATGAGAACCGGATTGCATTCGTCGTGAACGCTTCGGATCTCGAACTGGGTGACGATGGTGTCGTGCTCATGTCGGCCGTGATCGAGGGTGAAGACCTGCACGGACAGGGCGTCCGCCCCGATGGCAGCTTCTTCGAGTGGACAGCGACGAGACAGCCCGCGGGTGACGATGCCGACGCGGACGAAGAAGCGGACACGGACGATGCTGATGATGACGCCGAGGGTGGAGAGGGCGATGAAGATGCCGAGGATGAGTCCGGTGACGACGATGATGCGGATGCGCTGATCGCGGACATTCCGGAGAGTTGGGGGCTTCCCTTCGGTGCGTATGGATTGATGGAAGTGCCCCGTCAGGAAGACGTGGTCTTCACCAATGCGACGATCTGGACGAGTGGCCCGGATGGCGTGATCGAGGATGGTGCGTTGCACATCCGCAAGGGACGCATCGTGCAGGTGGGTCCCGAGAGTCGTCTGTCGGGTATTCACGGTGCAACGCGGATCGACCTTGGCGGTCGACACATCACCCCGGGCTTGATCGACTGTCACAGTCACACGGGCATCAGTGGGGGGGTCAACGAGGGGACGCAGTCCGCCACCGCGGAGGTGCGCATCTTCGATGTGATTGATCCGGACAGCATCAACTGGTACCGGGAACTGGCGGGTGGATTGACCGCGGCGAACCAGTTGCACGGCTCCGCGAATGCGATCGGCGGACAGAACTCCGTCGTGAAGCTGCGCTGGGGATGCGAAATTCCGGATGACATGCGCCTGAAGGGCGCTCCGGGCGGCATCAAGTTTGCGTTGGGTGAGAACGTGAAGCAGTCCAATTGGGGCGATGACTTCAGGACGCGGTATCCGCAGACACGCATGGGTGTCGAGGCGTTCATTCGTGATCGGTTCACGGCGGCGCGCGACTACGCGAAGGCCATGGCGGCGTGGGATGACCTCTCGGCGGGGGCGCAGCGGGCAGGTGTCCCGCCTCGGCGTGATCTCGAACTCGAAGCGCTGGCGGAGATCCTGGCGGGCGAACGTTTGATTCACTGCCACAGTTACCGCCAGGACGAGATTCTCATGCTGTGCCGGATTGCAGGCGAGTTCGGCTTCCGCATCGGAACGTTCCAGCATGTGCTGGAAGGGTACAAGGTGGCTGATGCCATCCGCGACCATGCGATCGGCGGCTCGTCGTTCAGCGACTGGTGGGCGTACAAGTTCGAGGTGTACGACGCCATCCCGTACAACGGCGCCCTGATGCACGAAGTGGGCGTGGTGGTGTCCTTCAATTCCGATTCCGATGAACTCGCCCGCCGCATGAACACCGAGGCGGCCAAGGCGGTCCGTTACGGCGGCGTCTCCCCCGAGGAGGCCTTGAAGTTCGTGACGCTGAACCCGGCGATCCAGTTGGGCATTGAGGAACGGGTCGGCTCGCTGGAGAAGGGAAAGGACGCCGACTTCGCGATCTGGTCAGGCCCGCCGCTCAGCACGCTGTCGCGCTGCGAGGAGACGTGGGTCGACGGCCGCAAGTACTTCTCCATCGAGCGTGATGCCGAGTTGCGCGAGCAGGCCGCCGCGGAGCGCACGCGTCTGATCCAGAAGGTCCTGGCAGACAGGGATGCGAGTAGCGGGGATGGCGCATCGGAGCGGGGCGGGCGTCAGGGTCGTCCCGGCCGGCGCGGCGTGGACTCGCCGCCGCTGCTGCACCCGCTGGCGGCGAAGTACGGCTTCGGTGGTTCGGCGCTGGGTGATGGCGATCCACTGACGACTGCTGACCATCTTGCCGAGTACCTGGACTGGCTTCGCATGAACGGGCTCGACGCGAGCGTGATGCATCCCGGCGACTGCGGTTGCGCGATTCACAACCTCACTCAGGAATGACCTTCGAGATGAACACAAGAGCACTGACTGCACTGATTGTGACGGCCATCGCCCTCGTCGGCGCCACCCGGGCCATGGCGCAGGACCTCGGCATCAAGGCCGCTCCGCAGAAGCGTCCGGTTGTCATCCACAACGCCGCCATCCATCCCATCTCGGCGGCGTCCATCGAGCGTGGCTGGCTGCGCTTCGAGGATGGCGTCATTACGGGCATGGGATCCGGCGATGCGCCTTCGGATCGCGATGCCATGCGTGTTGATGCCGAGGGCAGGCACGTTTACCCGGGTCTTGTCGGCGCCAACACCGTCATGGGACTCATGGAGATCGGGGCCGTGCGCGCGACGATCGACTATGCGGAAACAGGCTCGGTGACCCCTGAAGTGCGGGCCGCGGTGTCCGTGAATCCCGACTCGACGATCATCCCCGTCACACGCAGCAACGGCGTTCTCACGGTGGGTGTACTCCCGGTCGGTGGCGTGATCCCGGGCCGTCCATCCGTCATCCGCATGGATGGCTGGACGTGGGAAGACCTGGCGATCGACTCGGAAGCGGGACTCCTGATCAACTGGCCGAATGTCCGCCCCACGCGCTTCCGCGGCATGCGCCGTTCAGAAGCGGACCAGATGGAACGTATCCGGGAGGCGATCCGGGCCGTGGATGATCTGTTTGATGAGGCTGCGGCGTACTTCGCAGCCCGCGATGCAGATGACACACTGCCTGTTGATGTCCGACTGGAATCCATGCGGGAGGTGGTCGAGGGTCGTGATCCCGTCTTTGTTCGCGCGAACGAACAGGATCAGATCCAGTCGGCCGTGACGTGGGCGTCGGGGCGTGGGCTTGACGTTGTGATCATCGGCGGGCGCGATGCCGGGGCACTTCTCGATCTGCTCCGGCGTCATGATGTGGGCGTCATCGTGACCGGCACGCATCGCATGCCGAGCCGACGCGATTCGGACTACGACCAGGCGTTCAGGCTGCCGTCCCTGCTGGAAGAGGCAGGGGTGCGCTGGTGCCTGGGCACCACCGGCGGCAGTTTCCAGACGCCGCACGAGCGCAACCTGCCATACCACGCGGCGACCGCCGTGGCGTACGGCCTGAGTCCGGACGCGGCCATGCGGAGCATCACGCTGAATGCGGCGGAACTCCTCGGCGTCGGTGACCAACTCGGTTCGCTGGAGGCGGGCAAGGCGGCGACGCTGATCATCACGGACGGCAATCCGCTGGAGATCACGACGTCGGTGGAGATGGCGTTCATCGATGGCCGCGCGATTGACCTCAAGAACAAGCAGTCTGCGCTGTACGAGAAGTATCGCGAGAAGTATCGCCAGCTTGACCTCATTCCGTGAGCGTCACGTCGCTGACATCGCATCGGGAGATTCCGGGCACCGACATCACCCTCGCGCCGCTCACCCTCGGGTGCATGCTCTTCGGAACGCGGACGACGGTAGAGGAGTCGGGTGTCATTCTCGATGCGTACCTCGCAGCGGGCGGCAACAGCCTCGATACGGCCAACATCTACGGAGCGGGCACGAGTGAAGAGGTGCTCGGTGCGTTGATCCGCACGCGGAATTGCCGCGACGCGGTGGTTGTCACGACGAAGTATCACTTCGGTGTCGGGCGGGATGCGGAGCGTCCGGGGTATCGAGGGAACCATCACGCCAACGTCATTCGTTCGTGCGAGGACTCATTGCGGCGCATGGGGTTGGATCACATCGACATCTTCCTCGCGCACCGGCCCGACCCGACGACTCCGATCGAGGAGACACTGGAAGCGCTGGAGACGCTCGTGCGGGCGGGGAAGGTCCGTTGCGCCGGCTCGTCAAACTTCACGCCTGAACAGATCGAGTCGGCACGCGCGGCGGCGCTCGGCTCGGGTCAACCGCTCTTTGTGTGCGAGCAGGCACCGTTCAACCTGCTTGATCGGCAGGCGGAGTCCGATGTGCTGCCGTACTGCTCTGAAGCAGGTGTGGCCTTCACGGCCTGGTCGCCCCTGGGTGGCGGCCTGCTCACGGGGAAGTACACGGCGACTCCGGGAGAGACCAAGGGACGATATGACCTGAACCTGGATCATCCGCGCCAATCCCGCCGAACGGAGTCTGTGCTGGAAGCGGCATCAGCGGTGGTCGGGATCGCGGAACACCTGGAGTGCAGCGCGTCCCAACTGGCGATCGGATGGGCGGTCAGCAGGCCGGGCGTGACGAGTGTGCTTGTCGGGCCGCGAACGCGCGAGCAACTGGCGGACAACCTCGGCGCCCTGCAGGTTGAGGTGTGTGAGTCGACATCCCGTGCGCTGGACGACATCTGCGCACCGGGGGCGTGCGTGACATCGTTTCGACTCTGAATGATCGAGCGCGAGTTACTCGCTCGGCTCTTCCGTGGCGGTCTCGGCCGGGGGTGCCGGGATGCGCTGGGCGATGCGTTCGAGGCGGTCGGCGAGTTCGCCGCGAGCCCTGGAGTTCTGCAGGGCGTCCCGCCCTTCGCGCCACGCGTCCATGGCTGCGGTCCGTGCCTCGGTCGCGGCTGACCTCGCGGCGGCAGCGTCTGCCTTGGTGTCGGGGACATCGGCGATGGCCTCGTAAGCGGCGGCGACACGACTGAGCGACTGGGCCTTGCGTGTCATGGCATCTGCGGCGTTGAGTTTCATGCCGGCGATACTGACGCCGGAGCTTCCGCCGGCGGATCGGCCTGCCCGCTGCAGTGCGGATGCGGCGTCGCGGAGATCGGAGGTGGCGGACTCGAATCCCGGGTCGAGTTCAGCGGTGCGAAGTTCCTCGATACGAGCGACAGTCTCGGCGATCATCTCGGCGCGTTCGCGAGCGAGCGACTGCTGAGCGCGAGCCTGCTGGCTCAGTGCCGTTGCCCGTTCTTCGACCTGCTCCCGCGCGGCGGTGAGTTGAGCGATCTGCGATTCCGCCTGCTGGATACGGATGCGGAGGGCATCGGCTTCCGGGATGTAGCGATCGGCTTCCACTTCGGCTTCACTGGATGCCATCTCGTAGGCATCGGCGCGCTGACGATACTCGTCGGCCTGCCGGATGAGCTCGGCGCGGCGCACGGGGCGCTGGTCCATCGCTTCGGACCGGATCTCGTTCTCCTGCAGGCGCTGCTCTTCGGAGCGGGCCCGCAGTTCTTCGGCTTCCTCGATCTGGAGTTCCATCGCTGAGATGTTGGCCGTGAGTTCGCGCTGCAGTGCGGCGCGTTCGACAGTGCGGGCTTCGATCTGGCTGTCGATGTTCGCGAGGTCGGCATCGCGGCGAGTCTCGCGCTGGCCGGCGGGGGCACGGTCGTAGAGGCGCAGGGCATCAGCTTCAGCGAGGAATTCTGCCCGCTCGCCTGCAAGTCGGTGGATGCGCGTTGTCAGGCGCACGACCTCCTGCTCGGCGCGGGAAACGTGTTCCATCGCGAGGGACGCCCGCCCGGCGAGTGCCTGCGCGAGCAGGGACTGTGCCGCGCCGGTCTCGGTGTCGGAGCCTGACGACATCGCGCCCTTGAGATCGCGGATGATCTTGTCGTATTGCTGCTCACGCACGTTGGCGGCGGGCAGCGCCCGGCCACCACCGTTGAGGGTCAGCATCGCGGCTGCGGAATTGTCGATGGCGTCCCCGAGGTCGGTGCTCTTTTCGCAGGCCGACAGGGGGAGAACGCAGGCGATGGCAAGGGTGAGCAGGACGGGTCTCACGGGTCGATGGGCAGTCATGCCGGTGAGGCTCCATGGGTCAGTCGGTGAATTGAACATCGTCCCACGCCGGTGTGGGCTCGGAGGCAATCGGAAGCGGTGCAGTCTAGCAGATCCACCCCGGGAGGGCTCCCGGAACATATGCACAGGTCCCGAACGGATACGTCACCTCTCGACCGGCGGTTCCTCCGGATTTGCAGCTTCCTCAAGTGCCTTGCGCTCGCCGGGCGAGGTGTACTTGATCGGGTACTCCGGACGCGGCCGGTACATCATCTCGATCCACTGGCTGGTGTGGCGGAACGGGCGGGCCTCGCGGCTGCGGAACGTGGGAGACCAGCCTCGAACGCGCGGGTGGGGCGTGAAGGCGTCCTCGCGCGGCAGGCCGTAGTGGAGGAGGGGCGACAGGGCGGGATCCTCGTAATTGATAAGGGCTCGCCCGTCCGAGGTGCGGAAGCGATCAAGGATCAGGAAGTTCGTGTAGACGGACTGCTCCGCGGTTGGGCGGCGATTTGTGAGCATGAGCGTGCCGGCCTCGCTTCCACCGTGGCAACGTGTGGTTGCACACGAGTTGATGAGCCATCCCGCATGCACCTTGTCCCGGAAGTAAGCCATGCTGCTGGGCTGATCCACGATCGTGACCTCGCGATACAACTCGCGGGCGCGAACCTTGAACATGATGTCCAGGATCTCCGCCGCCGCCTTCCGGTGGAAGAGGCGCTTGCCTTCACGGGACGTTGGAATCAGCGGATTGTCCGCATACCGTGCCAGCAGCCGATCGACCGTGTCCCGCTTGATCAGAATGCGCCGGTCCTGGCGCAGGTCGACTTCGTACACCTTCATCAGGTTCACTTCATCGGGAGAAAGAAGCGGGAAGTCCTTCAACGATGGGCGCGACGGTGGTGTGGCGACATCCTGGGCGACGATCTCATCCCGGCCCTCGCCACGATTGGCTTCGATCTGGATGAGGCTCTCGATCATCGACCTCGCCTTGACTCCCTGAGGGTGCATCGGGGAAGCCTTGAGGACGGCTTCGACTTCAGCGAGCGCGGACTCAAGCAGGCCCTGGTCCGCCGCCCACTCCGCGAGCCCCACCCGACGATCAAAGTCGTCTTCCTCGATCAGCGATCGGAGCCTGATGAAGCGATCCGCGGCTGTCGGCTGAAGCACGACGGCTGAGACCTGATTGAGCGGGATCCGAATCTTGACGCGCGAGATCTCGACTTCGATGCCGGTGTCATCGCGGCTGATCAGGCGGCCCTCAAGGCGTCTGCCGTCCGTGTAGTAGAGGCGGACTTCGTCGCCTGGCACGGGCGTGCGTTCCGCGTCCGCATCGATCAGGTCCTGAACAGCGGACGCCGAGTTCGAGGCAGCATCGGTCTCAGTTCCCTCCGCATCTGCGGGGGGATCATCCTGAGATTGCGCTATGCCCGGGGGCGCGATGAGTAATCCGCCGATCAACACCAGAACGGCCGCGAGTCTGAGTCGGATCATGGTCATTTCCACATCGTCACTGATGGCTGCCGGGCTGTCCACCAACGCCTCGACCCGGCCTTCCTGTTAGATCACCATACGAGAGCCGAGTTCCGCCGTTCAAGCGGCGTCTGCGGAATCTGAGGTGGGGTGGCGGGGAAGTCCATCGGGGACGAGGCCGTATTGGCGGCCGCGGGTCGTGTAGAAATTGTCCGCCTCGACGTCGATATCGTCGATGTGCGTGATCCAGAGGTCGGGCCTCGCCTTGAGGTCGTACGCGGGGAGTTCCCGGCTTGAGATCCGCATCAGGTCTTCCTCGATGACCTGCACGGTCGGCCGGCAGGGTTCATCGGGGTGCCATTGGACGACGACGGCCTGTTCACCGGAATTGAGTCGAACCATGGCGCCGGGCGGATAGGGGGGGACGACGACGAGCAGGCCTTCGAGGACGTAGGGGTCGAGTCGATGGGCGAACTCGGGGGACTGGAGGCGGTTGAGCGCCTTCACCGCGGGTTGTGGATCCGCGTTCGCGGGGAAGCGGAGGCGGTCGTAGGCGTCGGCCGCCGCGATGATCCGCGCGAAGACGTGGATCGCATGTCCGCTGAGTCCCTCACCTCCGGAGACTTCTCCCTGGGCATCCGGGAAGCCACTGCCGTCAAAGCGCTGGTGATGATGGAGGATCGCGACGCTGGCCGGCGCGGGCAGGTCCCTGCGAACCAGTTCGTACCCCAGCCTGACGTGTTCGCGCCACGCCGGATCGGTCTCGTCGGCGGTGCGCTCCCAGCGTTCCATGACCGGCGGTGGCAGGTGCAGCATGCCGACATCGTGGAACATGCCTGCAAGTCCGAGGCTCTGCACATCCTTGGCCCGCGCGGAACTGAGTCGCTGCCGTTCGTTGACCAGGTAGGCGTCCATGGCGAGGCCCATCATGACAGCGAGGTAACAGACGTCGCTGCTGTGACGCTGGATGGGCGCTTCCGCTTCCTGGAGCGACGTGACCATGATTGATGCAGCGCGGTCGAACCTCAGCGTCTTGATCAGGCTCCGGAGGGCGCACTTGTACTGCGTATAGCAGAGGTGGGGGTCGGATTCCCGATGCATGCGCTGCATGGTTTCGCCCATGAGCTTCATGAGCGTGACGCGTTCATGCGTGATGGCGGGACTGATGTAGCGCTGGATGAATTCGAGCTGCGGATACTGGATCCAGATCTCGCCGATCATCATGTCGGTCATGCGGTCGATGGATGTCTGGTCGAGCTCGAAGCCCGCGCGCAGCAGAACCGTATCCGGCTGATTGCGGCGAAAGACAGGGAAGGCAAGCTTCATTCCCGGGCGTGCCTGGACGATCGGGACTCTGAGCATGGGCGACTCCACCAGAGGGCTGTCGACCATCATCGGAGAATCCAACTCGGGGCTGGATGAAGTCTGCGAATCCGCGGCGTCACAGGCCGGGCTGTAACGTGAGCAGGAGGCGTGCCTCTCCGACCGACTCGAGTTCCCCGGTGGCGCCGTTCCAGTACCACGTCGACAGCTTGTGCTCGGCCTCGAAAGGGGCGTCCGATACCTCGATGAGATATCGGTAGTCACCGAGCCTCAAAGAGACGCGGCCGTTTTCATCCGTGTACGAGGAGTCACCCTGCGCTTCGCCTGCCTTCGCAAGGTTCTCCGCACTCACGGGCAAAGGCAGTGGAGAGGTGCCGACGGGGGCCGCACGCACCTGCGCGACATGCACCGGCGTTCCGTCAACGGCGCGTGAGACGGTGAAGGAGACGTTTCGGCCGGGCGTCGAGCAGCCGACCGCCGCGATCATGGTGAGCGCACTCACCGGCAGGCTGAGGCGTTGCAGGTTCATGTGGGTCGATCCTCCTCGAGCACTCGTTTCCGCCTGAGGATGTGATGGTAATGCTGCGCGAAGCGATGTGCTTCATCGCGCACGGCCTGGCAGAGCCGGAGTCCGGGGTTGTCGCGGCCGAGTCGGACGGGGTCGGTGCGTTCCTGGATGTGGATGAGTTCTTCCTTCTTGGCGAGGCTGATCACCATGGGCGGGTGCGTGGCGAGTTCGTCGAAGACCTGGAGCGCGGCGTGCAACTGGCCGAGCCCGCCATCGATGAGGATGACATCGGGGTACAGTTCATTGCCTTCACCGGCTTCGCGATAGCGTCGCCGGATGACCTCGCGGATCGATTCGTAGTCATCGTTGGCCGCGGTGCGGATGCGGTAGCGCCGATACTCGTTTCTGAAGGGGCGTCCGTCGACGAAGCAGACCTTGGAACCGACGGTTTCGCCGCCCTGGAGGTGTGCGATGTCGATGCCGTCGATGCACCGGATGGGCTTGTCGAGTCCGAGCGTTCGTTGCAGGCTGCGCAGGCTCTTCGCGGGATCGAGGATGAAGGACTCGGTTTCGGGCTGCCAGCCTTCGGCACGTGTCGAGCGCTCATCCAACTTACGAATGGCCTTGATCTGATCGCGCAGGATGGCGGCCTGTTCGAAATCAAGCGCCTTCGAAGCCTCTTCCATCTCCGCTTCCATTTCGCGCAGCATCACGCTGCGTCGCGAACCCAGGAAGCGCGCGAATCGACGGATGTCCTCGCGGTAGGCGTCCTTGCCGATCTTCGCGGCACAGGGTGCGGTGCACTGGCCGATGGGGTGAAGGATGCAGGGTCGAAAGAATCGTCTGCTGTCATCGTCCTCATGAATCTCCAGTTCGCAGGTCCTGAACCGAAACACGCGCTGGAGCATCTGCACCGCCTCGCGGAGGGCGCCGGCGGATGCGAAAGGGCCGAAGACGCGTGCGCCTGCGAATGCGGGATCGCTTGGCGTGCGCGTGACATACACGCCCGGGAAGTCATCGCGCATCGTGATGACGAGGTAAGGGAACGTCTTGTCGTCGCGGAGCGATTCGTTGAACTTCGGATGGATGTCCTTGATCAGGCGGTTTTCCGTGAGCAGCGCCTCCCACTCGGCGCTGCATTCGAGCACGTCGAAGTCGTGCACGAGGTCGAGCATCGGCTGCTTCTTCTGCCCGAGGTCGGCCGAGGGGACAAAGTAAGAAGAGACGCGGTTGGGCAGCTTCGACGCCTTGCCGACGTAGAGGACGACACCCCTGTGGTCCTTCATCAGGTAGACACCGGGGACGTCCGGAAGCGAACGCGCCTTGTCCAGGAGGCGATTCAGACGCTCGCGGCGACTCTCCGTACCCCACGGAGGTGGCGATGTCGCCGGCAGAAAGCCGTCCTCATCGGGGATCACATGATCTGGATCGTCGGCCATGCACTCACTCTATGAACCCGGGACACGCCTGTCGCGTGCATTCATCGGGGCGGGAGATGGGGTCGGGGAAGCAAGAGGGCAGGGAACAGGGAGAAGAGACGAGGGAACAGGGGGTGATGGACTGCGGCAAGCGACCTGAGGAGGTCCGGGACGTCAGCCGACTGGCCTCCGGTCAATTCGGCTTGATTGCCACGCCCTGCACGTGCGGCGCACAGAGCCCGGCGGGAGCGCGGAAGTGCTCCAGTTCCATGGCTGCGAACCCCGCACCTTCGAGGTGCTCGAGCGTGGGGGCGTTGCATCGGCAACCGTCGGCAAACCAGCGCCAGAAGGGCGAAGCGGCATCCTGGAACCGCCGCAACCAGGTGCCCGGTGCCGCGGCCACATGCTCGATGAAGATCATCTGACCGCCGGGTCGAAGAAGGCGATGCATCTCGCGGATCGCGGCCTCGACATCATCGACTGAGCAGAGCACGAGGGTGCACAGGACCGTGTCCGCGATTCCGTCCTCCAGACCGGTTGCTTCCGCGGTCCCGTTGACCACCCTTCCGCTGATACCGATTCGAACGCGTTCCGCCTCGGCGCGGATCCGCATCGGGACACTGGGTTCGACGCCGACCCACTCGACGTCCGGGCGATCGAGGTGCTTCAGATTCGCACCGGTACCCACACCGATCTCCACGACCCGGCCTCGGACGTCAGCGAGCAGCGCGGCCTTGCGCTCATTCATGAAGCGCTCGTACGAGCGCATCATGCGGTCATACATGATCGCCATGGCACGGCGACGAAAGCCGGTGCGCCCCTGGTCACCGATCGCCATCAGCCGGGATCCAGCGCCAGTTGCACGGTGAGCGTGATGGCGACGGGCAGGACCTCGTCATTGAAGTTGAACAGGGGCGTGTGGAGGTTCGGCCACGAGTCCATGCCTTCGGGACGCAGTCCGACGAAGTAGAAACACGCCGGCACCCGGAGACCGTAGTAGGCGAAGTCCTCGCCGCCCATGGTCGGATGTTCGCGCTCGAGCACGTTCGACTCGCCGATGGCTGCCTCAGCGACACGCCTGAAGCGCGCGGTGGCGTCGGGGTCGTTGCGCGTCACGGGGTAGCCTTCGTGCCACTCAATCGTCGCTTCCGCGCCGTGTGCCGCGGCGATTCCAGAGACGAGCCTCCGGAAGTCCGCCTCTACCTGCGTGCGCGTTTCGGCGAGCAGCGTACGGACCGTGCCGATCATATGCGCCTCGTCCGGGATCACGTTCCGCGCGTGACCCGCGTGGATGGAACCGACCGTAATGACAACGTTGTCCAATGGACTCGTGCGCCGGGATGGAATCGTCTGAAGGGCGGAGACGATCTCCGCGGCGATGACGACAGGATCAACGCCGAGATGCGGGTAGGCGGCGTGGCAGCCGGTGCCGCGAACGGTCACATTGAATTCGTCGGTTGCAGCGAGGAGGGGGCCGACGCGCGTGGCGACTTTCCCCGCGGGAATTTCGGGCCAGCCGTGCAGGCCGAACATCATGTCGACGGGCTGGCCGAGACCGCCGGCCGCCGCTCCGCCGAGGGCGCCATCGCGGCACATGCGATCACCACCCGCGCCACCTTCCTCCGCTGGCTGGAAGAGGAAGAGGACGTTGTTGGGGCGCTGCGCGACCCCTGCGAGTACGCGGGCCGCGCCGAGCAGGATGGCCGTGTGTCCATCGTGGCCACACGCGTGCATGACACCGGGGTTCTCCGAGGCGTAGGGGAGATCCGACTCCTCGGTGATCGGCAGTGCGTCCATGTCAGCACGGAGTCCGATGGTGGGCGCGGAGGCGGGATCACGAGTCGTGGCGGGCAGCCAGCCGATGACGCCGGTGCCCCCCGCGAGGCCAGCCTTGTACTCGATCTCGAGTTCCTTGAGTTCCTCGGTCACGGCTTCCGCCGTGCGGTGTTCCTCGAACATGAGTTCGGGGTGGCGGTGAAGACGATGACGAAGGGTCGTGGCATGCGGCACGGCGTCCGCAATCTGCTCCTGAATTGATAGAGTCTGCATGGTGCTCATTGTACGCGGTTGGTGAGTTCGTGTTCGCTCGCCGCGAGGGCGCCGAACGTCCGATACCTCACTCGGGCAGGTGCGTGGTGGCGTGCTCGACGAAGGGAAGCAGGCCACCGTGCCGGATGACCGTGAGGCCTTCGGATTCGAGTGCCGCGATGAGAATGTTCATGCCGATGGCGTCGCTGGCAAAGTGCCCGGTCACGATCACGCTGCCCGACTTCGATTGCGCGGCGCGGGCCTCGATCTTCGCGGCGTCCTCCCCGGCGATATGGATGTACAGGACGGTATCGACAGTGGGTCGGGCATGGTCGAGCAGACACTCGGCGACGGGGGCGCCACCGTTGGTACCGCCGGCATGCATGGCCGCGACTCTCCCCGCCGGGCGTGAAGGATCATCCGGCACCAGGAGGATCTCGTTGGCGGGATGCGCGAGTTCCGGGATGCGTTGCAGGGCTTTGCGGGCATCCTCCAGCGTGGAATGAGGCGTGAGGTCCCGCAGCGCATCGACCATGACGAGGCGCCCGAGTTCATCCGCCGGAAGGTGTACGTTGACGAGAGAAATGCCGATGTGAGCCGCGGCTGATGCGAGGTGGTCCCAGTCGCTGGCGTGGTCATGGAAGCGGAGGCGCCGGCGAAGTCCCGCCTGTGCCTCGGCGGCACGATCCTCGGGAGCACCGTTGAGCACCATGAGTTCGATCATGCGATCGAGGACGTGGTGAAAGTCGCGGCGGGCGGATCCGGCGAGGGGGTGGTGCAGCAGGTAGGTATCGCATCCGAGTTCCCGCGCGAGCATGAGGTCCCCGGTGGTCGCATTGATGCTGGACATCACCCTGGACACGGGGCGTCCGCTGTCATGAACGACACAGGAATCTGCGGGGACGGCGGTGAACCCCGCCAGTTCTGATGCGTACTCCGGAAGTCGGTCGGGCTTCAAATGCCCGCCCCGTACATCAACTCATGGACCGGATCAAAGAAGGGCTTGACCTCGGCATCATCCAGCGAATAGACGTTCATGGTCATGAGCGGTGGCGAGTAGATGTGCATCGTGACGAGCCGCTTGTGATCACCCTGAAGATTGGAGACCTGATGGATGTCACTGTCCTGCGAACCGCAGATGCTGCCCGTATCCAGCGAACTCGA
The DNA here is from genome assembly GCA_030432255.1 of Phycisphaerae bacterium. GTDB lineage: Bacteria > Planctomycetota > Phycisphaerae > Phycisphaerales > UBA1924 > JAUIHS01. Next base: position 146,901 of record JAUIHS010000009.1, on the reverse strand, counting down.
ATGCGAGGGATAGATCATGCCGTTGGCGCCGTGTTCGAAAACCGTCTCGATCAATTCGCCTTCCAGGACGCGGACCGCACAGCTTGAGCCGACGTGATCATGGATCGGACTGCGCTGGCCATTCAGCCAGCAGAGCATCAGCACCTGGCACGCGGGTCCTTCGTGGACCAGGTTGCGCTGGTACCCCTTCTCATTGAACTGCAGGTAGGGCTCCACCTCTTCCGGAGAGATCTCCAGTTCACGCACGAGATCTTCCAACTCATCGAGAGGCACTCGATGGTCATAGAGATCCAGTCGACGGCAGAATTCACTCAGCGAAAGGCCCATGGTCACCTCACTCGATCACTTGCATGCCGTCGCAGGGCACGTGCAACGGTCCAGAACCAGATTCCCATTCTACCACACCCGCACCGGATGAATCCGCCACATGATGGAAACAGAGAGCGAATATCCCCGCCGGCGCACCAACAGAACACACTTCCGGACGTTCCGATACGTGCTCCTCTGCACCGCCATCTGGGTGATCGCAACATGCATCGCTTCTGTCGTTCATGTCACTCTCTGGACGCCAACCACGGTGCCGGGAATCCCCACTGAGGCCGCGCCCCTCAAGCCGGTTGCCAACGGCGTTCACATGGTCACGCTCCCGGGGTGGGTGGTGACGTTTGCTCTGTTGGGGCGCGAACATCACTACACGCTTCCCGGAGCATTCCTGGCACACGGCGTCACCCTCGGTGGCCTGTTCATCGGCTGGTGCGTGCTCAACGCCCTGCGACGCTTCATGCTCAGACTCTGTGCGAGCGGTGGTCAACCAACGGAAGTCAACGCGCAACGGCGACGATTTGTCGTCAACGCGGCGACCGGCGCCGTCGCGGCGACGCCCGCGGTAGCACTCCTGCACACCACTGCCGTCGCGCCGTGGCAACTCGCGGTCCGACGCTACCGCGTTCCCATTCGAGGGCTGCCGGCTTCGCTCGATGGGCTGCGCGCTGTGCAGGTATCGGATACGCACCTCGGGCCGCGCGTTTCCGCGGCATTCCTGAGCGATGTCATACAGCGAGCGGTTGACCTCAAGCCTGATATTTTCCTGCTCACCGGGGACTACGTTCATAACGGTACGCATCACATCGATCATGCTGTGGAGCTCATGCGGCCGCTCGTCGACGCGGCAGCCATCGGAGTTGTCGGCACGCTCGGCAACCATGACTGGTATGCCGACGGTCCGCGCATCAGTCGACAGTTGACCGACATCGGTGTGCGGATGATTGACAACAATCGCGTCTTCCTGGATGCGGACCTTCGACAGTTCTCCAGTCGAGCGCCTGCGTCCGGCATCTGCATTGCCGGCATCGGTGACCTGCTGACCGATGTCGTCGACATTGCAACGGCGCTGCGTGATACGCGTTCCGATCTGCCGTGTGTCCTGCTCTCGCACAACCCGGACTGTGCGGAGATTGCCGACCTGCGAGGTCGCATCGGGCGACTGCGCGACGATGCGCCGGGATCGGCGCCCAGCAGCCTTCCGGACCCGCCGCGAATCGACCTCATGCTCTCCGGCCATACGCACGGCGGGCAGATTTCGCTGCCCTTCCTCGGCCCGCTCCACGTGCCCAGCGCGTATGGCAACAAGTACGCAGGCGGCCTTGTCAACGGGCCGTCGTTCCCCGTGGTCATTTCGCGCGGCGTCGGTCTGTCCCTGCTCCCGGTGCGCCTGAGAGTGCCGCCGGAACTGGTCGAAATCACCTTCGTGAGCGCATAGCGCTACCGCTCCCGGAATCGCGGCGCGGCGCTCGGAATCATGATCCTGAATCCGCGAGTGCTGATGCAAGGTGTGACCTCCAATTCGAGATCATGTCTGAACCGGTGGTCCTGGGCCTCTCGGACTATGGGGAGAGGGAAAAGCTCAGGCCCTCGTACCCCCTTGAATCCAGGGGGATCAGGCGACAGGAGGCCTTCCAGTCACCGGTGCCCTGTGTCACCTTCAGCAGCAACTGGTTCGGTCCCGGCTTCAGCACGACTTCGAATCGGTCGGACTGGAGACCGTGTGCACGAGGGCCGTCATGCAGGAACTTCGTATTGCCGTTGGACCAGACGCGCACGCCGTCATCGGAACCGACGCGCAACTCCACTGAGCGCACGGAGTCAGACACGATGTAGGTCCGGAGGTACGCGCATCGATGTGTGCCACCGTACAGACGTCCGAAGTTCACGATGCCCGGTGCATCGATGGCATCCGGCTCAAGAGTTTTCCATGCACCTGAACCGGACTCCGGTGCAAAGCGCGTCCGCATCAGACCATCCAGTTCCACCCCATCGCGCTCGTGCGGGCCGGAAACCGACCACGTTGTCACGTACCCCTCGGATGCGCGGAGCCACTCGAGTGACTTCGACGCCGTCGGCCCGATACCGTCGTGGGCTTCGAGTTGTTCCAGGGCGCGTGCCGTCGCCGGACCCGGGAACAGCCGCAGTTGCCAGGCGGCGAACTTCCTCGCGTCCGGATCAACCTCTGTCTGAGCGGCGATCCCGGTCAACGTGTCCCGCATCGAGAGTCTGGCCTCCGGTGTCCCCAAGAGCGCATCGCGGATGGCCTGCTCTACCGGCCGCAGAACGCCCCGACCCTGATCAACTGACCAGCCACGCAGAATGGCGGCGGCCTGCTCCGGTGTCGCCGCGTGCACGACGGCGCTCGGTGTCGCGTCCGCCGGCAGGTCGCCGAGGGCGTAGCGAATGCCGTCGCGATAGTGCTTGAGCACTGTCGGGTTCCAGTACACATCACTCCGATGGCCGAGCGATGTATAGAAAACCCGGCCGTTGCCCGCGCGCTTGACCCATGAAACGGCGAAGTCGTCATCCATGCGATGTATCCCGGACTTCTGCATGTCCGTAGCCCATGTCGCGAGCCGCGCGAGGACGCGGTTCTCCCGGCGGGAGTAGGGCGAGCGGAACTGGTAGATCTCATCGACGATCGTGAACGTCTCATCCCCAAGCGCCTCTGCAACGGGATGGGACGGCTCCTCGACTTCGATCGTGACTTCCTCGTGCCACGGGTGACCGTCGAAGTAGCCTCCGATCAGCGCCCCGAAAGTCGGCCAGTCGTAGAAGCAGTCGGTCGCCGCGTGGATCCCGATGAGGCCGCCGCCGGAAACCACGAAGGAGACGAGGTTCTCGCGCAGCGCCGGATCCTCGAAGAGTGTCCCGGTCGTCGAGAGCAGGAGGATGCCGTCGTAGGGCGTCAGGTCGCGGAAGGCTTTCGGGTCGTCTCGGACAACCGTCTGCCAGGCACCACTCACTTCGCCAAGCCGGGTCAGGGCGTAGGCGCCAATGGGAATCGAAGCGTGGACGTAGCCGCGGCAGCCGGTATAGACGAGCAGGGTCCGATCGGCGTCGTGGCGCTCACCGGGGATGGCGTCATCGACGAACGCTCGATGTTCAACGGGGGCGTCATCCACGACGTCGGCGATTCCGACGGTCCCCGAGAGCATGATTCCGGCGACAGATGCCGCGATCGCGTTTCTGCGTGGCTTCATGGTCATGAGTATACGGACGTGGACGGGCTGCACGTGATCGGAAAGATCTTGCAACCTCCCGTCCGCTCTCCGACAATCTGGAATCACATTGGAGCACAGGGAGATTGAGCCATGTTGAGAGTCGTTGTCACCTTCGCCGCCGCCGCTGTTGCTGTGGGTACAGCCGGCGCCGATATCTACGAGTTCACGTTCACGGGCACCGTCAACCAGATTGGAGGCATCGCACCTCCCGGCCAGTGGGAGGGTGCGGCGATCGGTCAACCGGTCTCGGTGGTCTATACGTTTGACAGCGAAGCGCCCGATCAGAACGGCAGCAGTACATCCGGGCGGTGGTTCGGACCTTCCTTCGTGCTGACGATCGGTGCGGAGTCGCGCACGCGGGACAACGTTCGGATCGCCAAGCAGATCTTCTCATCCGTCCACACGTACTACGGCAGCAGCGAGTGGGCCGAGTCAGACGGTACGCTCTGGCGCGCCACCGTCGGACTCGTGGACAATACCGCCATGGCTTGGGATGGACAGGACGATTCGCTCCCGCTCGACCTCAATCTCGATGACTTTCCGGAGCAGTCGATCCACCTTCAGCAGGCGGTTGAGCTTCGCGGCGACATTCCGGAGTACCTCGACGTCTACGCCACTGTCGATGATTTCTCGTGGCGCATCGTGCCGGCTCCAGGCACAGCGTTCGGGTTGCTTCCGATCCTGCTCATCGGTGCACGACGCCGACGCTGAGTTTTGCGACGGCCGATTGAGGCCGTAACCTGTAGGCATGACGCGAACCCGTCGACCGCTGGCGCCGATGTCGCTTCGCACGCTGTGCGTTGCCTCAGCCATCCTCTGGTCAGTCGTGGCGGTGGTCGCAGCGACACACCAATGGGCGCAACTCGCCGGTTCCGGGAAGGAATTGTCGTGGCTTCGGGCGATGGGCTGGCAGGGTGCAAGCTGGCTGCTGCTGGTTCCCGTCACCCCGCTTCTCGCGATGTCGCTTCGCCGCGCTCCACTGGAACGCGAGCATCCGCGGCGCCTGCTCCTGCACGTGGTCGCCAGCCTGCTCTTTGCACTCCTGTTCCTGCTCGTCTCCGTGCCGCTTCGGTTGAGCTTCCACCCGAGCCCGCTGCGATGGTCCTTCTTCGGAGAGGCGTTCTACAAGTCGATGCCCCAGTTCATGCTCGTGGGCATGTTCACGTATTGGGCGGTGGTGGTGGTGGCGTCACTTGTCGATGCCCGGGTACGCCTGAGGGGGGTGCTTGAGGCCGCGACGGGTGATGCGTCGGATGTTGAGGCTTCGGCGGCGCGGCTGATCCTGACCACGCCGGCGGGCAAGACCACGCTGCTGCCGGACGACATCGCGTGGGTCGAGCCGGATGCACCGGGGGCCCGCCTGCATACCTCCCGGGGCGAGGTGCTCGTCCGGCACACCCTCTCCGAACTCGAGGAACTCCTGGCCGCGCGTGGTTTCGTACGGTCGCACCGCAGTTGCCTCGTCAACTCGGCCCACATCACGGAGTTGATCGGCGGAGCCAGCCGGGATGGCCTTGTGCGGCTCGATACCGATGAGACACTCCCCGTGACTCGACGCCGACGTGCGGCGGTCGAGGCGATGCTGGCGGCCGCGCCGGGTGCGCCGCTCGCGTCCTGATCCGCGCCGTTCGGCCCTCACAGCCTCGAAACCGCGATCCGTCGCGACCGCGTTGCGGTACATGGATGCATCCGATGACACCCGCACACAGGAGGCCACTCATGGCACGGACCCACCTCACGATCGGACTCGCATCCCTCTCGACCCTCGCCTGCTGCGACGCCGGCGCCGGACCCGCCAACCTCTTCCGACCGGTGGGCGCCCCCGTCAGCGTCGGCCCCATGCCGACCCGTCCGGTCGTCACCGATCTCGATGGAGACGGTGACATGGACGTGGTCATCATCTGTGGACCCTGCTGCGGCCGGGAGCCGGATGCCACCTCGGGGCATGCCCGTATTCTGCGGAATGACGGACAGGGTCGTCTTTCCGTCGGCCCGCGCATTCCCCTGGGGCCCACTGCGCTGGGAGGTGCGGCCGGTGATCTCAACCACGACGGGCACCCGGATGTTGTCGCGTTTCACCACAGCAGCTACGACCTCGCGCTGCTCCTCAACGACGGGAGCGGGGGGCTGGCGTCGCCTCGCTCCATCGTGATGCCGGCAGGCGAGTCGCCGCACGTGCACAGCGTGGCGATTGCCGATGTCAACAACGACACGCATCCGGACCTTTTGGCGACGCTCGTCGACGATCATGCCCTTGCGGTTCTTCTCAATGATGGGCGGGCGAACTTTACTCCCGCACTGGGTCAGCCCTTCTTTGCTCACCAGCACCCCTACGCGCAACTCAATGCCACGGACATCAACGGTGATGGATCGATCGACGCCGTGCTCACCGATCTTCGTGGCGGCGGGCTGACGGTGCTCGTCGGATCAGGAACCGGCATGTTCTCGCCTCTTCTGGGCTTTGATCTGGAGACGCGCATGCCCATCACCGCCGCTGAGCGTCCGATGGCATGCACGCTGGCGGATCTCGACGCCGATGGGGATCAGGATGCGGTCGCGTTCATCGATGAGAGTCCGCTCGTCGTGCGCATGATCAACGAAGGGGGCGGCCGCTATGTCGAGCCGGATCGCGCCCTCGTGGATCTGCGATCGCCGAGCACCGGCGGACTGCTCGTTGATGTGACCGGTGACGAACTGGCAGACATCGTGGCGTCCGGAACGACAACGGAGGTCGTGACGATCTGTCCGGGGCGTGCGGATGCGACCTTTGATCGTGCCTTTCACATCAACGTCGGTGGTACCAGCCCGAGCGTGGCCGTGGCAGACATGAATGGAGACGGCCGGCCCGATCTGATCACGGGGAACTATGACAGCGGGACAGTGTCCGTGCTGCTGCGAACCGAGGTCAATTGTCCCTGACGCCAATCTCGTACGCGCAGCGACGGGCGCCGGCAAGAATGTGCTCCACCCGTTCCACCCGAATCTCCGGTCCCAGCACGGCCTGGAAGAGTTCCAGTTCGGCGCGGCAGAGGCCCTGGCAGCGCTCGGCAGCCGCGCAGATCGGGCAGTGATTCTCGACGAGCAGGAAGGTGCCATCGCGCCGCCGGGACCACTCGGCCATGTAGCCTTCCTCGCGGCGGACCTTCGCGAGTGCAGCCACGCGCTTGTCGAGGCTGTCATCCTCTTCGGGCATCGCGTCCCGGTAGGCCTGGAGTTGTTGTTTCGACCGCTCTTGGAGCAACTTGTCGAAGCCCGCTTCACCGAAGGCGGCGCGGGCGGCATCGATGATGGTCAGGGAGAGGTCGGCGTGAGCATCCGGGAAGTGGTCGCGGGCGGCGGGTGCATCGGCGAGGCTCCAATGTCGGCGGGGTCGCCCCACGCCCTCGCGCACATCCTCCCACGCGACGGCGCCTTCTTCCTCGAGCTTCGCGAGGTGCTGGCGCACGCCCATGGCCGTCATGCTCAGTCGGCGGGAGAGCTGAGCGGCCGTCTGGGGGCCCCGGGTCTTGAGATAGAACAGGATCCGCTCGCGGGAATCCGCATCCGGTGAGGGCTTCATGGTCGACATTCTATCGGCATCGGCAGAATTTGGAAACAAATTGCTTGACATAAATAAATAAACAATCTACTTTACTAATACAACTGATGATCCGATGTCCCGGGTTGGGGGCATCCAAGGAGAACCATGATGAAGATCCGCAACCTCGACCACCTGAACCTGAGTGTCCGCAACTTCGCGGAGTCTGCCGACTGGTACCGCCGCGTCTTCGGCTTTGAGATCGTCGAGCAGAAGGAGATGGACGGCCTGCCGTGGGGCGTCCTTCAGTGCGGCGATGCGATGCTGTGCATCTACGAGCACCCTGAGCGTGAGTTTCTCGACCGTTTCCAGCTCCGCGATCGCAATCTGCACGGCCTGGCGCACTTTGCGCTGCGCATCGACGATGAGCAGGCGTGGCTGGATCTCATGCAGCGGGAGGACATCACGCCGAACTACGACGGGCGCATCGACTGGCCGCACTCCAGTTCCTGGTACATCAATGACCCGACGGGCTACGAGATCGAGGTGGTCCTGTGGAAGGATGCGCCCAGCTTCGTCGGCGTGTGATCTGATCCGGATTTCAGACAGCCAGGCCCCGGCCATCAGCCGGGGTCTTTCTCTGCGCGCTCCTCAGCGGGTGGTTTCCATCGACCCCTGCATCGCGCGCCGGATCTCGTCCTTGCGGATCTTGCCGGTTACGGTCATCGGGAACTCCTGCACGAACCAGATGCGTGAAGGCACCTTGAAGTGCGCCATCTGGCGGCGCGCGAAGGTGAACAGATCCTCCGCGGTCTCCGTTCGGCCCTCGTGCAAGCGGATCCACGCGCCGACCGCCTCGCCATACTTCTCATCCGGGAGGCCGAAGACCGCGATCTCGTCCACCGCCGGGTGCTCGTAGAAGATCGCTTCGATCTCCGCGGGATAGATGTTCTCGCCGCCCCGAATGATCATGTCCTTCAGGCGCCCCGTGATCGCGAGATATCCGTCGCTGTCCAGCACGCCGATGTCGCCGGAGTGGAGCCATCCCGCCTCGTCGATGACCTGGCGCGTCTCCTCCGGCTGTCCGTAGTAGCCTCGCATGACGTGAAAGCCGCGGAAGCACACCTCACCCGCCTCTCCGACGGGCAGGGTCTTCCCCGTCCCGGTGTCCACCACCTTGCACTCCTGGTGTGGCAGGGGAAGCCCGACGGTCTTCACCCGCCGCTCGAAGCTGTCCGATGGGCGCGTCAGGTTCGTCAGCGGAGACGCTTCCGTCTGGCCGTAGCCGATCAGGAGTTCCCGGCAACCCATCTCCTCGATGACGCGACGCATCAGTTCCGGAGGACACGGCGCACCCGCCATGATCCCGGTCCGCAGGCTCGACAGGTCGTGCGCACCGAAGTCCGGGTGATCGAGTTCGGCGAGGAACATCGTCGGTACACCGTGAATCGCTGTGCATCGCTCGGTCGCAATCGCATGCAGCGCAGCGCCTGCCTCGAAATGATCGGAGGGGATGACGATGCATGCACCCTGCGTCAGGCACACCAGGTTCGAGACCACCATGCCGAAGCAGTGATAGAACGGAAGCGGTACACACAGTCGATCGCGCGCCGTGAAGCTCATCAAACCGGCAGTGATTGCCGCGTTGTTCAGGATGTTGTGGTGAGTCAGAACAACAGCCTTCGGGAAGCCCGTCGTGCCTGATGTGAACTGGATGTTGACCGGATCATCGTGGTCGACGCTCGCGGCACGCTTCGCCACCGCGTCCTCCTCCAGGCCACGTTCCAGAGCCAGGAACTCACTCCACGACCGGACTCCCGGTGAGGAGGAGGTGGTTGCTACAGCGTCGTCCGGTGACCAGACGGTAAGGGAGCGGAGGTGGGGGAGCGCCGCCGCGCGAGAGTCCTCGGGTGAACTGGTCCTCGCTTCCGGACAGATCTCCAGCATCATGTCGAGGTACATCGAGGCGCGAAAGCTCGGGATGAGGAACAGGTGCTGCACTTCGGCAAGCGTCATGGCGTGGCGCACTTCGGCCAGTCGGTACGCCGGGTTGACGTTGACAAGGATGGCGCCGATGCGCGCTGTCGCGAGTTGCAGGAGCACCCACTCGGCGCAATTGGTCGACCAGATGCCAACGCGATCACCGCGTGCCACGCCGAGACCGAGGAGGCCGCGAGCGACCCGCTCAACTTCGAGATGGAGCTGTGCATACGTCCACCGGATGCGCTGGGGGAGTGAGACGAGCGCTTCGCATTCAGAGTGCGCAGCCACGACATCGTCGAGGAACTCGCTGACGGTCAACCCGATCAGTGGGTGCTCGTTCGTCTGGTGTACATAGGAATGGCCGTGATCGCAGGTCATTGTGGACCTCATGGTACAATTTGGGCGCAGGTCCTGTCTCGCTTCCACGACGACTCCCCCCCGGAATTCGGCGAGTTCCTGCCCGCATCAGGCGACGGTCTGCCCAGGTGGACATTCGCGCTGATTCGCCTTCACCGGTCCCGTCATTCCGTCGATCGGTGAGTGAGACGAGTGGCCGGACGTCAGCGTCCCGGTTCGGAAGCCTCAAAGTGAGAGACACTGATGAACAGGCATGGCACTCCAGGCCCCGGCGGGCCTGACCTCGACCTCCAACTGGCCTTCGATTGCCGGACCATGGTCGAGGCATCCCTCGAGGCGCGGATCATCACCGACCAGGACGGGCAGATCCTGTTCGCCAATTCGTGCGCCCATCAACTGGGGGACATGCTCGGATTTGCTACGGGGATCGGCGAGTCCATCTCCCTGTTTGACAGCGGGCGGTTCGGGACCAAGGCCGTCAAGCGCCTGCATCGGGCGCTGCATGATGAACGCGTCTTTGATGAGCGACTCTGCATCTCTGCCAGCGCCGACATCTCGCTCCCCGTCCTCGGGCGCGGCGCCGTGCCGCGGGAGGAGCAGATCTGGCTCGACGTTTCGGTCCGGGTTCTTTCCCGTGAGCCGGGTGATGCATGCCACATTGCATTCGTGCTGCGCGATGTCACGGAGGATGTTCGCCGCGCCGACCGCGTTCGCATCAACACGGAAGGCATCGAGGCCCGCGTGAAGATCAGCGCCGTGCTGTCATCTGATGCACCGCTCAAGGACCGCTTCGAGCAGGCGGTGGGCATCGTGCTGGAAATGGAACAGCTTGCCATCCAGAAGAAGGGTGGCGTCTTCCTACTCGAAGAGAATGACGATCGCCTGCGCATGTTCGCGCACGTGGGGAAGTTCACCCACCAGTTCCTGAAGGACGAAGCCGAAGTGGAACTCGGGGCGTGTCTGTGTGGTCGCGCCGCCGTGTCCGGAGAGATCGTCATCAGTGACAACTGCTTCGAGGATGAGCGTCATGAGCACTCGTGGCCGAACATGACGCCGCACGGTCACTACATTGTTCCGATGATGGACGAGTCGACCTGCGTGGGTGTGCTCTTTCTGTACACCGATGTCAATCCGACCCACACGAGCGAGCGCATCGACGCCCTGCTCCAGATCGGCAACCTGATGGCGAACGCGATCGTGCGCGATCGTCATGACCGCCGCATGCAGGCGGCCAGTGAACGCCTCCGGGAAGCGCAGACCCGCTTCGAACTCGCCATCGAAGGCTCGCGCGATGCCATCTTCGACTGGAACCTCGAAGAAGACTCCGTCTACTACTCGAGTCGCTGGGGCGAACTGCTGGGACGCGATGGCGACACGCTCGATCCGACCATCGCGACGCTCCTGGAGCATGTGGCGTCCAGTGATATCCACCGCATCGAACAAGAAATCGCCGGGTTCATGCGCAGCGAGGAGTCGCACTTTGACAGCGAGTTCCGGCTCATGTCCAGCGAGGGCAACATCGTGTGGGCCCTGATGCGTGCCGCGGCACTCCGCGACGCTTCCGGCGGCGTGCGGCGCCTCTCGGGGTCGGTGGCTGATATCTCCAGCATCAAGGCGGTCGAGGAGGAAATGCGCCGCCTCGTGCAGCAGGATCAGTTGACCGGCCTTTCCAGCCGCGGCAGGCTGCTCGAGCGTCTGCAGCACGCCCTGGCGCGGAGCGAGCGCACGCAGCAGTTGTGCGCCATCCTCTTCTTCGATTTCGATCGCTTCAAGGTCGTGAACGACTCGCTTGGCCATGATGTCGGTGACGAACTGCTGTGCAGCATCGCCCAGCGACTGCGCAGCAACATCAGGGAAGTCGACACGGCGGCCCGATTCGGTGGTGACGAGTTCGTCGTACTCCTCGAGGACCTGCCCGATGCCGATTCGGCGCGTGCAACTGCGGACAAGCTGCTGGAGGTGTGCGCGCAGCCCCATGACATCCGCGGCCACCGACTGGTCTCCACTGCCAGCATCGGCGTCGTCACCAACGCCATGTCCGCTGATGGACCGGCATCCATGCTGCGCGATGCGGACGCGGCGATGTACCAGGCCAAGTCAAGCGGTCGGGGCAAGGTCGTCGAGTTCGACAAGGCGATGCACGACGCGATGCTCGAACGGCTGGCTCTGGAAGAGGACATTCGGGATGCGATCGCCGACAACCAGTTCAGTCTCGTTTACCAGCCGATCGTCAATCTGGAGACCGGCCAGCCCATCGGGGCGGAAGCGCTGGCACGCTGGCACCACCCGGAGCGCGGCATGGTCTCACCGGGTGTCTTCATACCGATCGCCGAGGAGTCGAGTCAGATCCAGGACCTCGGCGACTGGGTTCTGCGCGACGCCTGCCGTCAGATCGTGGACTGGAAGCAGCGCCAGGTCATTCCGGATGGGTTCACCGTCAGCGTCAACCTTTCGAAGGCTCAACTGATGTCACCCGGATTCGTGGAGCACCTGCTCTCCGTGGTCGCTTCATTCGGGCTGGGCCCATCCGATCTCAAGCTCGAGGTGACCGAGACCACGATCGTAGACAATCGCGCGGGGGTCGCGGATGTCCTGCGCGAGTTGCGCTCCTCCGGTTTCATCGTGATGATGGACGACTTCGGGACCGGGCACTCATCGCTCAGCGGGCTCCACGCGCTGCCCATCGATGAACTCAAGATCGATCAGTCGTTCATTCGCCACGAGGACGGCCAGAAGGAGATCATCGCGATCACCTCGTCGATCGTCACGCTGGCATCCTACCTCTCGCTCCGCACCGTCGGTGAGGGCATCGAAACCATGAGCCACGTCGCACTGCTCCAGAACCTCGGCTGCCATTACGGCCAGGGGTACTTCTTCTCGAAGCCGCTGCGACCGGAGGACTTCGAGACGTGGCTCGGCAGTCGGATCAGTGAGGCGGCGTAGGATCCCGGCGCAGAGCATGTCCACCGGAAAGGGCAAGGTTCCGTGGTTCCCATAATACGGCTCGGCGAGAGTGACGATCGATCCATCCCGTGATCAGTGTGAAGCCGACGTACTGATCCGCGGCGTGACTCTCACAAACTGGGCAAGTACCACAATCTGCGGTCCCGTTGCTTGTGCGACCTGCTTGCAGACTCATTCGGTGGCCTGCATTCCGCTGTTGACATAGAGTGTCAGTCCACGCGCTGGAAACTGGCCTGTGGAACGGCCGCCCCCTCATTCAATCTGTTGAGTTCTGCAAGCAAAGGAAGAATCATGATCTCTCGCTTCGTGCTGATTGCGCTGCTCACGTGCACCTGCATGTGGACATCCTGGCTGACCCCGCAGGCGAGTGCAAAGAGCCTGAAAGCCCCAGGGATCGATCGGTCGGAGATCGTGGGAACATGGGAGGGCATCGCTGGAACAGGCTCTCGCGGCGCCACCCTGCTTCGTTTCCGTCTTTCCCTGCAGACCGGACTCGAGGCTCCCCTCCAAACAGATCACGTGTCGATCGAGATTGATGAAGACGAGGAAGAGGCACTCGAAGAGGCGCGAAAGAGAGCACAGGCGATTCGGGAAGGACGTGACCCCGAAGAAGCCATTCGAGCCGAAGACAAGTCAGATTCATCTGCACAGAAGCGATCTGAAGCGATCGAGAGTGCACGCCTCCGGAGAGAAAGGAACCGCGCGGACCGGGTCGAAGGTCTGCTTGAATTCAGCCCCTTGTATGGCCAGGGTGCGATCCGCACGGGCCTGGGAGGGGTACCCTCGCTGGAGGATGCAACGGGCTCCTGCGAAGTCGTCGGATACCTCAACACCTACTCAGGCACCCTGGCACTCCACTTGACGCGCTGGGTCGATCGTCCGAAGACGAACCTCCTTCAGACGAATGAACTGCAACTCGTCATTGATCCATCAGAACCCGTGCTCTTCGGCGAGTGCACCGTGAGGCTCGCAGCCGGTGTCTCGTTCATGCCTGTCATCGCATGGCCCGAGGGTCATGTGCCTGATGATGAAGCAGAACGTATCGAGGATGTCGCATACCCGAATCAATTTGGAGGCGATCGTATCACTCGATTGAGGCGGAATCTGAGCGAGTACACGCGGCAGGTGGAGAGCCTCGAACGTGAACGACCAGTTGACGACATCGATGCGAAGTATGCGTCAAGGTACGCGAACGCTGAGAATCGTCTTGCATCAGAACTTGCCTCTCAGAAGAGCACCCACGAAAGAACTCTCGCGAGTTACGACAGACAGGAAGATGAGCTCGATGCCCAGGAAGCGGCCGGTGATCTGAGTGACTCACAACGGCGTCGAATCGCGAGCAAGCGTGAGAGCATCGCGGCAAGACGCACGAAGGCCGCCAAGCAGTTCGAAAGCAGGAATGACAAGTCGCGGGAACGCTACGCCGATACCGTTGCCGAACTGGACGAGAGAGTCGCCAATGACCGCGCTGAACTGGAAGAGGAGCTTGCCGAGTACGAGAAGAAACTCGAAGAACTGAGAGTGGAACGCTCCGATGTGCATCGCTCGATCACGATCAATAACGAGGTGGTCTCCGCATGGATCGAGCAGATCGCAGACGAATACCCCGGGATCAGGTCCGAAGACGGACTCAACTTCTTCGGCCGCGAGACACGCCATGCCCTGCAGAACGGATTGCGCGATGATGTCTTCGTGCCGACCTTCGGTGCGGCATACGATGATCTGACCGACTACGACATGCTCCTGCTCGTCGCGTATCTCGATATGCGGAACGAGGTGTATGACGGCGAGGGTGAAGTTCGCGCAGATACAGGAACGAGTACAAGTCCACCACGGGATCGTGGGCGCGTCCGAGAAGCGCCCGCCGAGGCGCCAACACAGCCCCCGGCATCCGGGAGTGCCACGAAGAAAGCCCAGCGAGACGCCCAGAGAGATCTGCTTCACGGTGGGGCACACGCCGTCAAGGCAGCACTCACCGGGGACTACGAACGGAATCTCCTGCGCCTCTATGTCCAACGACGTACGGCGAACTGGAGTGATCGTGTCAGAGCTGGTGTGGAAGCAATGCAGCCGGACGCCGACACATTCAGTCGCATCGATGCGATCGAGCGTGCGCTCGCGCTCAGGACCCACTGCCTTCGCCCTTCCGAACAGGATGCGGCTCTGCTGATTACGGTCGGCGCCCGCCGGGAACACGCCGATGCCACCGCGATGCATCTCGCGGCCGAAACAGTGCAGCAGGCGCGCGGTCAGGAAGGTATCGCATCGCTGTCGTACTTCTGGGCTCGCCAGCCTGCGCTGGATCGCCTGGTTTCCGACGAGACGAGAAGCGAGATCAATGCGAAGATCGATGCCGGGCTCGACGACGCCATTGTCGGGGTCGTGCAGGATCTCTACGAACGGATCAAGGGTCTTGAAGAGACATCCGATCCCCATGAAGCGCTCGCACTCGGGGCAGGGATCTATCGAGACTTCCTTGCCCGGATTGGCGCTGCGAAGCGTCGGCCTGCCGCGCAGAGGATCCTGGACGGGATCGCGGCCCGCCGGCCTGCGGACCTGATGCGTGTGCAGAAGGAAGTCTCCTCGCAGCCGAGTCCGCGCAGGAAGCTGAACAGATCGCAGCCGCTGTCGTGTCGCTTCCGAGTGACGCCAAAACTGCTGCAGGCGAACTCATGCTTCTGCATGTCTCACTCCGCAAGGTGCAACTGGAAGCCGCGGCGATTCAGGCGCTGTTCTCCGAGCGGGAATGGGCTCTCCTGGACAAGGAGCGGGGGAAGCTTGTTGTGCCCGACGACTACAGCGCTCCCAGCCTGAAGGAAGTCAGGCTCGCCACCCTCCGCGCATTCGCAATCGACGGAGGTGAAGTGCTCGATCCGTCAACATGCATGCACGTCGTACCAGGCCTGGGCAACCTGAATGTGAAACTTCGGATGGAACTCAGTGATGTGCAGATCGTCTCGACCACGCCTCGAGACGACGGCGGGTATGACGTCCTCTACAAGTTCCGTCGACGCATCACTCCGGAAGGCTCCCTCGCCTTCCTCGCGAAGGACGACTTCTGGCAGGGCACGCTCCTCCTCGACATGCTGGATGCCTTCGGGGACAACATTGTCGAGTCAGCGCACGAGACGTTCCGACTCGGCCCATTCGGGTGGTATTCGCCGACTCTGCTCGCACGCCTTGATCTGGCCTCCGCAATGCAACCACTGCGCGTGCTCTCGGGTGAACGGCGAGACCGCTGATCAGGTCCGCAGTGGGCCGGGAGCGGGAAGCGGGGCGGCGCGGCTTGAATTCACAAAAAACGCCCCTCACGGCGGTGAAGGGCGCTCCTCAGTCTGAACGGAGAGGGGGGGATTCGAACCCCCGAGCCTCTTGCGAGACTACCGGTTTTCGAGACCGGCGCATTCAGCCGCTCTGCCACCTCTCCAGGGTCCGGAAGTATATCTGCGGGTGATGCGACCAGCAATGCAGTCCGAGAACCGGCGCTGTCCGCCGGATTCGTGTGGGGCCACCTGACAACTTCCGATGAACGAGTCCCGACGGCCTGCCGATCCACACATATGGCGTCTCCGCAACCTCCACGACGAGGGCTGCCCGCGATGAAAGTGGTCGGTTACATCCTGCCCGGCTGGATTCTCCTGGTCATCACCGGGTTCGGGTTTCTCCTGCGCTACAGCAATCAGTCGGGGCCGCAGGAGACGGTTCCCGTCTCGTGGCCCGTGGAGGCTGGCCTCGCCGCCGACACCGCACGCCCCACCATGGTCGTGCTGCTGCATCCGCGCTGCGCCTGCTCTCACGCAACACTCGCAGAACTCCAGCGACTGCTCCTCGACGCGTCCACCGACGTCGACCTTCACGTCTGCTTCTACTGCCCACACGGTGAGCCCGATGCGTGGACCGAGACCGACCTGCGCGAACGTGCGGAGCGGCTGGAGGGCGCGAGTCTGCACGTTGATCGCGGCGGACAGATGGCCGCGTCCTTCAGTGCCACCACTTCCGGGACAGTCGTGCTCTATGACCGGAAGGGACATTGTCTCTTTCACGGAGGCGTGACATCGGCTCGTGCCCATGAAGGCAACAACGTCGGACGCAGGACACTGACACAACTCCTCCGCGAGGAGCGCTTCGAACCCGCGGAGAACCCGGTATTCGGCTGCCCGCTGGGTGAGTGCCGGACGGGCGGTGACTCTTGACACCGACCACCGCCGATATCCGAGAGCGTGCCGCTTCCCTGATGCAGGCGGAACGCGCCAGGCTGGCGCGCAACACCGATGTGGTCTTCGCCGGACTCATGGTCGTCCAGTGGATCGCGGGAATCCTCGCAGCGTTCCTCATCTCGCCGAGAACATGGATCGGCGCTACGAGCCACGTGCACACACATGTGTGGGCAGCCGTCCTGCTGGGTGGCGTCCTTGCTGCGGGTCCCGTCTTCATGGTGTGGCGCTTCCGTGGTCATGTCCTGACACGCCATGTCATCGCCGCCGCGCAGATGGCCTTCTCGGCCCTGCTCATCCATCTCATGGGTGGTCGCATCGAGACGCACTTCCACGTCTTCGTCTCCATCGCATTCCTTGCGTTCTACCGGGACATCGGAGTCCTGCTGACCGCAACAGTCGTCATAGCGGCGGATCACTGCATCCGCGGCCTCTTCTGGCCCGAGTCGGTCTTCGGCACACTGGATGCCTCCAACTGGCTCTGGCTGGAACACGCTGCCTGGGTCGTCTTTGAAGACCTTGTGCTCGTCGTCTCCGTTCGCCGCGGCCTGGCCGACATGCGTGAGAACGCGGAGCGCGAGGCGGGCATTGAGCAGACCGTCGAGGAGCGAACGCACGAACTGCATGAAGCGCTGGCGCGGGCCGAGGAAGCCAACCGCTGCAAGACGGCGTTCCTCGCGAACATGAGCCATGAGATCCGGACGCCGATGACCGCCATCCTCGGCTACACCGATGTCGTTGAGGAGGCGAAGACTCCCTCCGAGCAGAAGGACGCCCTCGAAACGATCCGTCGCAACGGTCGTCATCTCGTCGAGATCATCAACGAGATTCTCGATCTCTCCAAACTGGATGCCTCCGAGATGCGCGTTGAGCAGATCGAGTGCTACCCGCTGAAGATTGTCGCCGATGTGGTCACGACGTCCATGGCGCGCGCTGCTGCGAAGGGCGTTGTGATCGAGGTCGAAGTGGCGCGTGAGATCCCGGAGCGCATCGTCAGCGACCCGACACGGCTCCGTCAGGTTCTGCTCAACCTGGTGGGCAACGCTGTCAAGTTCACTCGCACGGGATCGGTTCAACTGGTCCTCAGTTGCGACCGTGATGCTGAACTGATGCGTTTCGCGGTGATCGATACCGGAGTCGGGCTCGACGAGGCTGACGCGGAGAGGCTCTTTCAGCCCTTCCAGCAGTCGGACAACTCGATGGCCCGTCGTTTCGGCGGGACCGGTCTCGGGCTGTCCATCTCGCGCGAACTGGCCCGCCTGCTCGGCGGAGACATCAAGGTCCGCAGCGAGGTGGGCACAGGAGCCACCTTCGTCTTCACGTGCGCGACCGGTGTACTGGATGACGTGTCGATGCTCGCGGCGTCGCCTGAACGCGCGAAGAAGGAAGCTGCACCCGCGCAGAATGCCGCTCAGTTGGAAGGCCTCAGGATCCTGGTCGCCGAGGATGGACCGGACAACCAGCGCCTGATCCGGTTCATGCTCAAGAAGGCGGGTGCAGATGTCACCATGGTCGAGAACGGCCGACTCGCTCTCGAAGCCGCCCTCGAGCAACGCACCGCTGGAACGCCCTTCGATGTCATCTTCATGGACATGCAGATGCCCGAGATGGATGGCTACACGGCAACCCGAACCCTGCGCGATGAGTCCTATGCCGGGCCGATCATTGCGCTCACGGCACACGCGATGTCCGGCGATCGGGAACGGTGCATGGAGGCCGGGTGCGATGAGTTCGCCACCAAGCCCATCGACCGGAAACAACTCATCACGCTTGCCGAGGAGTGGGCATGCCGGAAGACGGCAGCCTGAGCCGGCGACGGCCGGCCAGCCAGATCGTGGCCGCCATGCAGCCGAATGAGAGCCACGCGACAAGGGCGCCCTGAATTCGATCGTCGATGCCGCCCGCGGCACGCAGGCCGAGAAGCGCCAGCACCAGGCCCGCAGCGCAGAGCACATCGCGCCGCCGGCTTGCCTCGGTGCTCACCAGGCACAACCAGAGACCGATGACGATCACCAGTTCGCGCCATAACGGAAAGACATGCAACCCGTACGCCAGTGCCGTGGGCCAGTCCACCAGCAGCGCTCCGGGGTGCAGGATGGCACTGAAGTCAACGTGAGAACCACCCTCGTCGGCACTGACCAACGACCGACCGGAAGTCGTCACTGAAGGCGACATCGTCTCGCCACCCGGCGTCCAGACCCAGACGTGCGCACCATCGGTCTTGAGGTGGGCCTCGTACCCGAAGCGCCGGAGGAGCGCGGCCGCGACGACTGCCTGGCCGTCGCAGTCCTCCTGTCCCCTGGCAACCGCCTCATCGACAGTCGGCACGTAGTCGGCAACGCCCCAGGTGTCCCAGTCCCAGGCATACGGCAGCGCCTCGAGAACGTACCACTCGACAATCTGAAGCGCTCGCGCATCCGATTCGACATCATGAAGATGTGGAGCGAGGTCAGCCGCGAACGCGTCAAGTGCCGGCGCGTGCGGATCGGGAAGCTGGTTCAGGTGGACCCAGTGGTCGATGTTGCGGACCAGCAGGGCCGGGTTCGGATAGAGGACGAGCAGCAGGAGCAGGAGCAGCAGCGTCGACTTCCGGATCCAGCGCACCAGGCGCCGTTCGGGATTCAGCATCCGCCGCAATCGCTGCATCGGCTGTCCGCTCACTCGCAGGTCGTGTCCCAGTACTCGAGCAGTTCGTTGAGGTCGCCGAAGTCGACGGTGCCATTGCCGTCGAGATCACCGCTGTCACCGGGGATCACGGACACAGACCAGAACTGGAGAAGTTCGTTGAGGTCCTCGAAGTTGACCGTTCCATCGCCCGAGACGTCGCCGGGGCAGGCCGGGTACGGCCCGAACGTGAAGTCTCCGACCACCATGAGGTGATCACTGCCGTTGCTGTCGCCCGCGAGCAGGCCCATCTCTGTCAGCGTCTCACCCTGGAGCGACGACGTATCGAGCACGTAGCGATTTCGCGGCGTCAGATCCGGACTGTGCGCCATCAGGTCGAGGTATCCGGGTGTGAAGCTGCTGTTGGCATTCCGCCACGTGAAGATGTCGTCGCTTGCCAGGTGCTCGGCGTCGAGACGCTGCAAGCCGGCGTCATTCTCGAAGTAGGTCAACGGTGTGCGCGAGCCGACGAGGTTCCAGTCACCGGTGACGACCACGGGAACATCCGCGTACGGAACCAGGTTCTCGCCGAGGTTGCCGAAACGGAACTGCGAGATGGTCTGGATGATCTGGTTCGTCTCGAAGTTCCGCTGGTTGTCCTCCGAGGAACCCGTGAAGCCGCAGCACTTCAGGTGGATCGAGAAGACGGCGACCGGTCCCGCGGGCAGGTCCACGACCGCGGCGACATACTTGCTGTTCTGGACCGGGATCGGGATGAGTGCGCTTCGGCTCGCGATCACGGTGCCGCTGTTCTTGGCGATGTTCCAGGCAGCACCATCACCGTGGGGGTCGGCCGCCTGCATCGCCGCTGCGATCTGCGCCTCGCTGTTGTCCCACTCCTCCTGGAAGTCATAGACGTCGGCATCGACCGCATCGATGAGCCGCGCCAGCAGGGGGCCTCGGCCGCCATCGGTCAGGCCGCTCTGGAGCGTGTTCAGATTGACGATGCGGAATGAGGTGTCGCTCCCGCGATCGGCCGACCGCTCGGACGGCACCGCCTTGCCGGGGCCCATCGTGACTGTGGCGGGCGCGACGGCATCGGAACCTGCGAACGAGACCGTGACGTCGACACCGGCTGCAGCGCCCTGCGCGCCGAGGTCGAAGCGCATCTCAAACGCCGAATCGGCATAGGTCGGAGCACCATTGAAGTTGACGGCAGTCCATGGTGCCGAGGCGCCGTTCACGGTGAAGGCGCGGCTGCGCATGTTGAATGCCACAGTGTCGCCCCCGTCGACAGCCAGCGTGATGATCAGTGTGCCGTCGCCGGGGTTGCCCGACTGGTAGTTCAGCGTCTGGCCGATGTCGAAGAAGATGCTGAGTTCGGAGCCTCGGCCTACCGCCTTCACGCTGGTGACATCGAAGGCCCCGGACGCATCGCCGGCAGGGTCGGTGGCCAGGGTCGGGACGACATCCCACTCCTGGAAATCACCATCAATGCTGACGGCGGCGGGGCTGAGCAGGGCAACGGACGCAACGGCAGTGAGAAGCATCGGCATCGAAACGAACTCCTTCCGATGTCATGGGGAATAGGGACGCAGCCCCATCATAGGGGCGGAATCGGTCATTCCCCGACATGGATCCCAGGTGCGGGACCCAAAAAAGCAGCACGGGCCGTCCGACGCCTTTTCCTGGTTGCCGGACCGACCCGTACTGCGATCGGTAGGAGGGAAGCTTTCGAGATGGAATTT
Source organism: Phycisphaerae bacterium (assembly GCA_030432255.1). GTDB lineage: Bacteria > Planctomycetota > Phycisphaerae > Phycisphaerales > UBA1924 > JAUIHS01. The sequence goes on along the minus strand of JAUIHS010000009.1, from coordinate 125,966 downwards.
TTCGGGCGTCCTTTCTGAACACGGATGCCCTGTGCACTGTCAGAGAGACAACGTCACCCATTCATGCGCACGTCAAAGTGGAGAAAGGCACCGGTTGTCAAGAAAAAAGCATAAATCAGGTTACTGTAAGGACTTGCAGAGCTGGGCCGCGACGGCGGCGTTGTGACGCACCAGCGCCAGATTGCAACGCAGCGTCTCGCCCCCGGACAGCTCATGAAGGGCCGCCAGCAGGGCCGGCGTCGCATCGCGCCCCGCCGCACCCGCCGCCCGCTCCCGCGCCTCGGCGAGCCAGCGCTCCCAGTCGCCCCGCGCCAGTTCATCCGCCTCAGGCACCGGATTCGCAATCACGATGCCGCGGCCGGTCCGCTCCAACTCGTCAGCGACATACCCGGCGAGATCGTCGATGTCCGTGAAGGTGGCATCGACAGCGAGGTCTGTCTCGCGCAGATAGAACGCGGGAAAGGACTCCGTCTTCCAGCCGATCACGGGAATGCCGAGTGTCTCCAGCGCCTCACGCGTTGAAGCGACATCCAGGATGGACTTGACGCCCGCCGTCACCACGGCGACCGGAAAGCGCGTGAACGCAGCCAGGTCGGCACTGATGTCGAGGTGCTCGCCGAAGCCGGAGTGCACGCCGCCCAGTCCTCCCGTCGCGAAGACACGAATGCCGTGCCCCGCCGCGATCTCCATGGTGGCACTGACCGTCGTCGCACCATGCCCGCCTCCATGCAGCGCCACGCCCAGGTTCGCGGAGTTCAGCTTGGGTACATGATCCGCGGCGAGCAGGTCGTCGAGTTGCCCATCAGTCATGCCCGCAACGGGTGTTCCATGGTGCACACCGATGAGCGCCGGTTCGGCCCCGTTGGCACGGATGATCTCACCCAGTTCCCGGTTGAGCGCAGGCGCCTCCGCGACAGGGATGCCGTGAACAAGAAGCGTGGTTTCGAGCGCGACGCTGATCGACATGGAGTCATTCGGCAATGCCGTCTCCGGAACTGGTTCGGTTACACGAGGCCCTGATCCAGCATCGCGTTCGCTACGCGCAGGAAGCCAGCGATGTTGGCACCGTCGACGTAGTTGCCCGAGCGACCGTAGGTCTCCGCCGCGTCCAGCGCATTGGCATGGATGTTGGTCATGATGTGCTTCAACTTGTCATCGACCTCTTCTCGCGACCATCGCGTGCGGGCGCCATTCTGCGCCATCTCCAGGGCGGACACGGCCACGCCGCCTGCGTTGGCTGCCTTGGCCGGCCCGTATGCGATCTTGGCTTCAATGAACTGATGCGCCGCATCCGCGGTTGATGGCATGTTGGCGCCCTCGGAGATGAGCGAGATGTTGTTCGCCAGCAGGTTCGCCGCATCCTCACCATCGATCTCATTCTGTGTGGCACATGGAAAGGCACAGTCACCATTCACCTGCCAGAGTGGGTTCGCGCTGGTGTCGCCGCGCGGTGTGTACGTGGCGGACTTGAACTGATCGGCATACTCGGAGATCCGGCCCCGCCGCTCGTTCTTCAGTTCCATGACCCACTTGAGCTTGTCGAGGTCGATGCCGTCCGGGTCGTGAACGAAGCCGCCCGAATCGGAGAGCGTGATCGGTCGGGCACCGAGGTGATTGAGCTTTTCGACAGTGAACTGGGCGACGTTGCCCGATCCGGAGACGAGGCAGTCCTTGCCTTCGAGGGAGGTCCCCCGGGCCTGTGCCATCTCCGCCGCGAAGTACACCACGCCGTAGCCGGTGGCTTCCGGTCGAATGAGGCTGCCGCCCCAGTCCAGTCCCTTGCCCGTCAGGACGCCCGTGAACTCGTTGCGCAATCGCTTGTACTGTCCGAAGAGGTAGCCGATCTCGCGTCCGCCCACACCGATGTCGCCGGCGGGTACATCGGTGTCGGGGCCGATGTGCCTTGAGAGTTCAGTCATGAAGCTCTGACAGAAGCGCATGACTTCGTTGTCGGAGCACCCCTTGGGATTGAAATTGGATCCGCCCTTGCCGCCGCCGATGGGCTGGAGCGTGAGCGAGTTCTTGAAGATCTGCTCGAAGCCGAGGAACTTGAGGATCGAGAGATTCACAGAGGGGTGGAAGCGAAGCCCACCCTTGTAGGGTCCCAGCGCGGAGGAGAACTCGACGCGGTAGCCCCGATTGATGCGCGTCTTCTGCTGGTCATCCTCCCACGGCACGCGGAAGGTGATGGTGCGCTCGGGTTCCGCGACCCTTTCCAGGATGCGATGGCGGGCGTACTCGGGGTGCTTCTTCAGGACAGACTCAAGCGAATCAAAGACCTCGCGTACCGACTGCATGAACTCGGGTTCGTGCGGGTTCATCGCCTCGATGGTCTGCAGTGCATCATCCAGGTAGCTCATCGCAATCTCCTTTCTGGCGGGGAGATCACAGGGTACCGCGCCGCGGCGTGGTCGTGCGGCGAGTGCGGAAATGAGAGCGGGATGATCCACGCATGTCGAGTTGTTCCCGTCCAGCTACAATATCCAGCGGAATGGGGGCGTGTAGCTCAATGGCTAGAGCACTCGCCTTACAAGCGAGGGGTTCCCGGTTCGAGTCCGGGCATGCCCATTCTGACCGGGTGTGTGTGGGGGGGTGGGGGAAGTGGTTCTCAAGTCGGGGCAGGTGCCCCGCGCCGTGCTGGAGTTTCGCCTATGGATCTGCGCCCCGCCTCTTCGGCACGCTCGAATCTCGAAGACATCACGATCTTCGAGCCGCTGTGCGCCGTCTTCCGAAGACATCTCCGCTCACTGGGGCAGAAGTACACGCCTGAGCGGGCGCTCATTCTCGATGCGCTGGTGCGGATGGACGATCTCTTCCAAGTGGAGCAGTTGCAGGATGCGCTCCGCGGTGAGGGACGCCGGGTCAGCAAGGCGACGATCTACCGCACGCTCAAACTCCTCCAGGAAGCTGGAATCATCCAACAGGTGCTCGTCGATGCGGAACAGGCCCACTATCAACTCGCCTACGGGAGACGCCCCCAGGAACTGCTGATCCTGGTCGACACCAACGAAGTGATCCCGATCGATGTTCCAGAACTCGCCGCGATCCGCGATCGCATCTGCGCAGAGCACGGACTCGTCGCCCAGGAGCATCGCTTCCAGGTGTTCGCGGAGAAGGCGCCGTCCACCGGCAAGTGATCCTGAGGCCGAAGGCGTTCAGCAACTGGTGGCCCAGGCGTCGAGCACCTCGTTGAGGTCCTCGAAGTTGACGGCGCCGTCGCCGTTGGCGTCACCGTCAGGGCCGGCCGTGTTCCAGTTGTCGAGGACCTCATTCAGATCCTCGAAGTTGACCAGCCCGTCACCCGTCACATCCCCTTCGCACGCCGGGGCAAACGTCACGATGAGTGAGCAGGACGAGTCGAGCGACGTGGAGATGCCCGCGATGTTCACGCGGATCTCATCCGGTCCCCACGTGATGTCCGACTGCACCAGTCCCGCCATGTCGAAGGCGGTCATGAGTTCGACCTGCACGATGTCCGGCGCGCTGTCGCCGACCTCACGCAGGATGAAGCCGTTGAATGAGGCAGAGGCCCAGGACCCCGCAAAGCGAACGAACTCAATGTCGATCCGGCTATCGAAGACGTGCGCCACGTAGTAGCCCTCATCTCCGGCGGTGCCGAACGCATTGTCAAGCGTGGTCCCGGCAGGCTCAATCAGTTCCTGGGCCTCGCCCCCGAGTACCGTCGACGGATTGGGGTAGTAGTGAGCCCCATGCATCAACGATCCGACGAAGCCGGCGTGAACAGGAACTCCCGCAGACAGCAGGCATGCAACGACAAACGACCGGGGGTGACGCATACGACGATTCTAAGCGTCGCGCTCGACTCTCACACACAAATTTCCCGGCGACTCAGTCGACCGTTTCGATGTCGCTGTCCTTGATCTCGCGGCTGATCTTGTACTCGCCATCAAACCACTTGCCAAGATCCGCCATCCGGCACCGAGGGGAGCAGAAAGGGAAGCTCTTCTCGGACTCACTGATCGTCTTGCCGCAGGTCCGACACGCGTGTGTTGCGTTCGTGCTGGTCGATTCGTCGCTCATATCGGAATTCTACGGCGTCCGGCCGGACTCCGTGGCCTCAATCGAGATGAGACGCTGTGTGTCACCGGTATGCTCGATGCGCACATTCATGTGCGCGGGTGGCAGAACAGACTCAACCCGCTCGGCCCACTCGATGACGATGATGCTCGCCCCGTCGGTCATGTGGTCCCAGCCAATGGATGACAGGTCATCCCCGGCCGGCAGTCGATAGGCGTCGATGTGAATGAGGGGGCAGACGGCGTCCGGCGTGTCGTACTCGTTGGCGAGCGTGTACGTCGGGCTGGAGACGAGTGAAGCATCGTGACCGAGTCCCTCAGCCATCCCGCGAACAAAACGCGTTTTGCCGGCACCGAGATCGCCGCGGAGCGCGACGACAGCACCGGGCTTCAGCGTCTGAACGAACTCCCGGCCGGCGGCAATGGTCTCTGATTCGCTAGTCGATGTGATCACGGTGGTCAGGCTCACTGTGCACGAAACGCGCGACAGCACGCACAAGCTACCGCCGACCGGCACTCCGGTTCAAGCATCATCTGCACCGTGCTCCCAGCCAAGTCCGGATGCATCGTGTCCACCATCCGAGTCATGGATCACGCACCCGGATCCGGAGTCAACCTCGCCGATCACTGTGAACGCGGTTCCTGTCTCGGGGCACGCTGATGGCAGGGCCGCCGCATCAGTCGGGCTGAGCGTGAAGAGGAGTTCGTAGTCCTCGCCCTCTGATGCAGCCTGCTTCCACTTGTCCACTTCGGGATGGCACGGAATACAGTCGGCTCGAATGGCAAGGTGGACGCCCGAAGCGGCCGCGAGCCGGGCGGCATCCCGACCCAGCCCGTCGGAGATGTCCATCATGGCAGTGGGGGCGAAGTTGGCACGGAGCCAGCCCGCCTCGGCCAGCCGTGGCTCGAACGTGGCGTGCCGGCCGGACAGCATCGAGCCACCCAGTGCACCCGTGACCACCACGCGATCACCGGGACGTGCACCGGAGCGTCTGAAAGGCGGCGCACCATCCGGGAGGCGCCCGAGGACGGTCACGGTGAGACAGGTGGGACCGTCGGATGACGCAATGTCGCCGCCGATCAGGGGCGCATTCCAGTGGCGCCCCCAGTGCGACATCCGGTCGAAGAGTTCATCCGCAGCTGCGAAACGGTCGTTCAGGCATCCCGTCGCCAGCCCCGCCAGCGGGAGACCGCCCATCGCCGCGATGTCCGACACACTTCGAGCAACCGCCTTGCGAGCGACCAGGTCGATCGGGAGGGCGGTCGTGTAATGACGCCCCTCCACCAGTTGGTCGACGGTGATGAGGGTGCGGGGCGGCAGGTCATCGAGAAGTGCGGCGTCATCTCCGGGACCGAGGGTGACGTGCGGGAAGGCCCCGATGTCGCTCGATCGCCGGTAGATGTGGCCAAGAAGTTCCGATTCGTTGGGCATTGCAACAGGATACGCCTGTGAGCTTATGATGTCCGTCGAAGGACGACCTATGCAGGAACCAAGAGATTTCGGGTTCAATTCGAAAGAGACGCTGGCATTCGTGCTGGATTCGACACCGCCTCCAGGATTCACCCAGCACTGGAGTCGCTGGCGTGACCTGGTCTGGGCGGAGCCCGCGGCACTGGAGCCCACCGCATCCTCCGGGCTGACGCAGCACGGTGTGACGCACGTGGTCCGGTCACTCGGCGGCGTCTACGTCGGCTGCCGATTGAGCGGTGCAGCACCCGGCGCAGCGCGGGGCGTCGTGATCACGTCACATGGCTACGGTGTGCCCGACCAGCCCATGGATGATCGCGATCCGTGGACCGTGCGCGATGGCATGGCCGTGATCAAGATCCGGCTGCGCGGCTTCCCGGGATCAGATGGCGTCACGGGCGATCTCACCGGCGCGCCCTTCGGGCACATCTGCGCGGGACTGGATTCCTCGGAGCCCGAGCTGGACTGGTCCATCAGCGGATCCACCGCAGACCTGCTCAATGTCTTCCGGGCAGCACGGCTCATGTACGGCAGGAATGTTCCAATCGCCATTCACGGGGAGTCGTACGGCGGGGGTATCGCGGTTCTCGCGGCATCCCAGGTCTTCGGAACCGACAACGTCCATCGTATGGCGCTCGGGGTGCCGACCCTGGGCGGGTGGCACTGGCGGATGGAACAGCGCGTGACATCCGGTTCGGGCTACGACATGGCCCGCTTCATCGAGGCGCATCCTCAACTCCGTGATCGAACACGCGAACTGCTGCGCCAGTTTGACGCCGTGGTCCACGCGCGCCGCGTCGTCTGCCCCGTGGTCTGCAAGTTGGCCCTCAAGGACGAGGTCGTCCCCGCGCCGACCGCGGCGGCCATCTTCAACGCTCTGGGAAGCGACCCGGGCCGCAAGTGGCGATTCGTGACGGCCTTCGGTCACTTTGACGGCGGCGTCGAGGATCTCCGCCGCCATGTGCAGTACGAGGGACTCATCGGGGAGTTCCTGGATCCGGCGAAGCGGCCGCGCGAGATGATGGGGTAGCGTCGATTCCCGCCACAGTCAGAGCGGCGCTAATGCTCGGTCACCGCGAGGTTGTCGCGATGAATGACCTCTTCGTGAGCCTGCCGCCCGAGGACCGCTTCAAACTCCCGAGAGTCTCGACCGACGACCTGACGCAGCTCATCCGCACTCAGGTTCGAAAGGCCTCGGCCGATCTCACGACCCTGTCGGTCGCGGATCAGCAGAACATCGCCAACTTCGAAGCGACCCGTCACACCGCAGACCCCGCGTGCAAGCAGTGACGCACCGCGGTGGATGACTGCGTCCGCGGCACCTTCATCGATCTCGATCGTGCCCGTTGGCGTCGCGGTCATGGAGATCCAGAGCCGCCGCCCGGCATGGCGAGCGCGGGCTCCGTGAATGAAGGTGCCGATGTCTTCACCGTCAAGGATGGCGCGAAGATTCGATGCGGGGCGACCCGGGGCAATGATGGTCGGAATGCCGGAGAGCGATGCGATCCGCGCTGCTTCCACCTTGGTGCCCATCCCGCCGCGTCCCTGCCGGGACTTCTCCTGTCGAACAAGTCCCGCGAGCTCCTGTGTCGTTGATGCTTCACTGACGATCTGCTCATCGGCGTCCAGCACGCCGGCCGCCGTCGTGAGGATGATCAGGGCATCCGCCGCGACCGTAACGGCGAGCTTTGATGCGAGAATGTCGTTGTCCCCGAGCGAAATCTCATCCGTTGCAACCGTGTCATTCTCATTGACGATGGGAGCGACGCCGCGATCCAGCAGGGCGGCCAGGCAGTTCCGGATGTTGAGATACCGCTCACGGGAATCGAAGTCACCTCGCCCGACCAGCAGTTGTGCGACGCGCCGCTGCCGAACGTCAAACGCCTCGCGCCAGTGCGACATCAGCAGCGGCTGCCCCGCGGCGGCGGCGGCCTGCTGTTCACTGACATCGCTGGGACGGCTGTCGAGTCCCAGCGCATCGACGCCGGCGGCGACTGATCCACTGCTGACGATGATGATCTGGCGATCGTCGGCCATGGACTCACCGGTGACGGCGGCGAAGTCGTGGAGGTAACCTCGATCGATGCTGTCAGTCTGGTTCGTGAGCACGGCTGTACCGAGCTTGACCACGATGCGCTGGGCATCCCGGAAGGCGGCCCGGTTCTGGCGCTGGTTGTCGGCGTCGGGTTCCATGATCGAAACGCTCAGGAGTGGTGAGATGAGTCAAGCAACTGAACGAGTTTCTCGGCGTGAAGCCGGCTGGCACCCTGATGGTCCTCGACACATCGTAACGCACGCGCTCCGAGTTGCCGGCGCTCATCTTCGCTGGCAAGCATGCGGCCGAGGTGGTCCCGCAGCGAGCCGCGGTCGCACTGGATGATGGCATCCGCCTCCAGCATGGCATCGACGGTCATCCGGAAGTCCTCAACGGCCGGTCCGATGATGACGGGCTTGCCGAGCGCTGCCGGTTCCATGGGATCGGATCCGTACAGGTCACCGAATGAGCGCCCGACGACCACGATGTCGGCGAGTGCATAAGCCTTGCGCAGTTCACCGATCGTGTCGAGGATGAAGCGACCGCCGGCCGGCACCTCGGCATTCGCACCATCAGGACGGTTCGTTCGGCGCGCACAGTCGGGAAAGACTGCTGCCGCCTCGTCAAACCACTCCGGACGCCGGGGCGCACACAGGAGTTGCACGTCGTCGGGAACGCAGTCCCGCAGCAACTCATGTTCTCCGGGAGCCGTGCTTCCAGCCACGACAAGCGGCCGATCGGGATCGATGCCCATCGCGTTTGCGAAGACGTCGACGTCCGCGACAGCACCCGTGTTCGCGGAGTCCCACTTCATCGTCCCCAGCACATGGCAACGCTCCTCCGCGACGCCCATCTCCAGAAACCGATGCGCATACGCATGGTCCTGTACGGCGGCGAAGGTCAGGGAGCGAAAGCAGCGACCGATGAAGAAGCGGCCCTTGCGATAGTTCCGGAATGAACGCGCGCTCAGCCGTCCATTGATCACCGCGACCTCGATCCCGCGCTTGTTGCACAGCGAGATGAAGTTGGGCCAGAGTTCCAGTTCAACAAGTGCGGCGGCCGTCGGACGTACCGCATCGAGGAACCGCGTTACCGCCCATGACGCATCAAGCGGATACCGCACCACGGGGCATCGATCAGCGTAGAGGGCGCGCGCACGAGCGATCCCGGTATCGGTGGTCACCGCGATCACCAGGTCGATCTCCCGCGACAGCAGGTCGTCGACGAGCGGTCGGATCAGGTTGACTTCACCAACCGAAACCGCATGGATCAGCAGGCGCCGTCCCTTCGAAGGTGGCAGGGGAGCGATGTGCCCGAAGCGTTCCTTCCAGTCCGCACGCTTCTTGCGCAACCACCACGGCGCGCTGAGCAGGGCGAGGAGCAGGTAGGCAGCGTTCAGGAGCCACGTCACGTGGTCACTCCGAGCCACTTGTGGAGCTTCGATGCCGACCACGTGTTAATGCAGCGTGACGCCGGGAGGCCGCCGCGCCGACCCGTCTGCACACCGTAGATGAGATTGTCCGAGTGTTCCCTGCTGTGCACATCACAGTCAATCGCGATGAGCGCGCCAGCCTCCAGTGCGATTCGGACGTGCGTGTCGCGAAGATCGAGTCGCCGCCAGTGCGCGTTGATCTCCAGGGCAATGTCGTGAGCCGCCGCCGCCGCCGCAATCTCCGCCATGTCCAGTTCGAGCCCGGGACGCGTGCCGAAGCGTCGCCCGGTCGGGTGGCCGATGATGTTCACGCGCGGATTCGTCGCCACCGCCATCATGCGCTTCATCGCCTCAGCCGGCGTCTGCCGCAGCGATGCATGCGGCGATGCGACGACGACATCGAGTTCATCGAGTAGGTCATCGTCGTAGTCAAGCGATCCGTCGGGAAGGATGTCAACCTCACTCCCGGCCAGCACCGTGATCTCACGGTAGCGATCGTTCGCTTGGCGAACAGCCTTGATCTGTGCCCGAAGTCGCTTGGGAGAGAGGCCGTTGACGAGCGCGGACGACTGCGAGTGATCCGTGACAGCGAGCGTGTGACAGCCGCGCTCAATGGCGTGCTCGATCAACTCGTCAAGCGTGAGCTTGCCGTCGGTCTCGGTTGTATGCGCATGAAGCTCGGCCCTGATGCCGGCGACCGTCACGAGCGATTCGATGTCTGCCGCGGCCAGCTTCAGTTCACCCCGATCCTCACGCAGTTCGGGAGGAATCTCCGGCAGGTCGAGAGCGGTGTAGATCTCCGCTTCCGTCTGCGAAGCAACGGGCTTGACGCCGCGGGACTGCGGCGGTGACTCCTTGTCATCATCGGGAAACAGGCCGTACTCGTTGAGTGTGCGATCCTGCCTCAGGGCGCGCTCCCGCAGGCGCACATTGTGTTCCTTGGAGCCGGTGAAGTACATCAGCGCGGCACCGAAGGACGCCTCGGGAACCAATCGCAGATCGGCCTGGATGGCGACACCATCGAACTCCGTGCGCACAGATGCCTTCGTCTCGCCGTTCGCGAGAATCTGCGTGACCTCGGCCATGGTGGTGAACGTCTCGCGGGCCTGCTCCGGATTGGATGTCGCAATGAGCACGTCGATATCACCGATCGTCTCCGCACCACGCCGAAGCGAACCGGCGTACTGCACCTGCTTCGTGGACTTGAGCCTCTTCAGCCGACGAACAATGGTGTCCGCGATCGGCCGGGCAATGCCGATCGGTGTGCGGTCGTCCGCGCTGGATACGAAAGCGATCGCGGAGCGGATGTTCTCGACCGTTTTCTTGCCCATTCGCGGCAGGCTCAGGATCGAGCCATCGTCAATGACGCGCTGAAGATCGGTGAGCGATTCGACCTGCATGTCATCCCACATGAGCTTGACCGTCTTGGGGCCGAGACCGGGGATGCGCAGCACATCAAGGAGCCCCGAGGGCACATCCTTGAGGAGTTTGTCGTACGCCTCGATACGTCCGGTCTCCGCGAACTCGACAATCTTGTCCGCCGTCGAGTCCCCGATCCCGTCGATCGCCTTGAGCGACTTCGGATCCTCAGCGAGCGAAACGAGGTCATCGCCGTGCCCCTTGATGGTGCGCGCTGCACGAGCATACGCATTGACACGGAACCGACTGGCGCCCTGCAGTTCAAGCAGGTGAGCCATGTCCTCGAAGATCTGGGCAAGATGGGCGTTGGAACTGGACATCACGCGTCAGACGAACCTCGCAGAAGATGGAATGCGATCATACGCTCTCTCCAGAAGCCAGAAGCCAGAAGCCAGAAGCCAGAAGCCACTCACGCTACATCCACCAGGCCCAGTGCCTCGCCGTGGGCCTTCATCAGCCGCTTTCGGATGAGTTCCTCCTGGTCGCCATCGAGAGCGGGCGAACGCTCAATCCACTCGGCGGCATCCCGGCGGGCCATCATCAGCAGTTCCATGTCGCGCGGGAATTCGGCCAGCCGGAACGGAGCGGCCCCGGACTGACGGGCACCGAAGACCTCACCCGGCCCGCGAATCCGCAGGTCCTCCTCCGCAAGGAGGAACCCGTCGGTTGTCCGCGTCATCACTCCGATGCGCTCCTCGGAGTCCGGCGTCGTCGGATCGGTCACTAGAATGCACTCCGACGGTTTGTCGCCGCGGCCGACCCGGCCGCGCAGCTGATGCAACTGCGCCAGGCCAAAGCGCTCAGCATGCTCGATCACGATCACCGTTGCATTCGGCACGTCCACGCCCACCTCGATCACTGTCGTCGCCACCAGGGCATCGATCCGGCCCAGCCGAAAACGCTCCATGATGTGCTCACGCGTCTTCGACTTCAGGCGCCCGTGCAGCGCGGCGACATGCTTGCCCTCGAGCGGCCCGGACTGCAGATAGCGCACCACTGTCCCCACATCGCGCAGACCCGAGGCCGCTCCATCCTCGATCGCAGGAACGATCACGTACGCCTGCTCGCCGCGATCGATGCGCGCGCGGATCGCGGCATACGCATCCCCGGCCTCCGCGGGAGTGATCGCGCGGGTCGTTACCGGTTGGCGTCCGGGTGGCAGGCCGCGAATCGTCGAGACATCCAGGTCCCCGAAGATAGTCAGCGAGAGTGTTCGTGGAATGGGCGTGGCGGTCATGACGAGCGTGTGCGGCATCAGCGTCTCATCATCCGACTTGCTCCGCATCCGTGCCCGCTGGTGCACGCCGAAACGGTGCTGCTCGTCAATGACATTGACGGCAGGGCGCGCAAACCGGACATCATCGGTCAGCAGGGCATGCGTACCGATGAGGATATCGATGTCACCCCGCGCCGTCTTCTCCAGGATTCCGCTGCGCGCGGCGCCTGTCACGCTTCCGGTGAGCAGTTCCACCTTGACCGCGGACCCCTTGAGCATGTCGCGAATCGAGAGGTAGTGCTGCTCAGCCAGCAGTTCCGTCGGCGCCATCAGGGTCGCCTGGTGCTCCGTCGCCACGGCCAGCAGCATCGCATACAGCGCGACCACCGTCTTGCCCGCGCCGACGTCACCCTGGATCAGACGGTTCGCAGGTGTATCGCGGCTGAGATCCTGCGCAAGCTGCCGCACGACCTGATCCTGCCCCTCGGTCAACTGGAATGGAAGGCGATCGCGAATGTGCCGATCGATCGCCTCATTAAACCGCAGCGCCGGTGCGCGCATCGTGCGCCGGATGTGTTCGCGCTTCATGTGTACGCCCAGTTGCAGAAGCAGCAGTTCGTCGTAGATGAGGCGCCGGCGCGCATGCTCGATCTCCACCCGCGATTCCGGCCGATGCAGCGAGCGATAGGCGTCTGCCAGTGACGGCAGCGCGCGCGCCGAACAGTACTCGGGATCGAGGTGATCACTGATCAGCGGGAGCGCGGCGTCAAGCACCTGTTCCACGGTCTTCTCAATGGCATCGGACGTGAGATCTTCCGTCGCCGGATACACCGGGCGCAACCGTTCATCACGACGCTCGGGTCCCCGCTCATCGTCCGCTGGCAGCAGTTCCCACGTGGGATTGGCGATCTGGAGTCCACTGCGGCCCATGCGCTTGGCCTTGCCCTGCACGCGGATGCGGGCTCCCGGGTACAGCCGCCGCGACAGGTATGGCTGGTTGAACCAGACGAGGTCGATCGTGCCCGTGTGGTCGGCCAGCGTGGCATGGAAGCGCGGCTTCCGATAGGTCACGACGCGGGTATGCGTGATCTCGCCGCGAACCGACACGATACTCCCCGCAGGCAGATCGTTGACGCTTGCCTCTGCCTCCTGGTGCTCATAGCGCGCCGGGATGTGATGAACGAGGTGCGCCACCGAAGGAATGCCGAGGCGTCGAAACGCGCTGGCGCGGCGTGCTCCCACGCCGCTGACATGGTCGATCGGGGTCAGGAGGGTCATGCTCTGGCGAGATGGATCGATTGCGGATTCCACGTACGGTCCCCCGGAGAGAGGTGATGCGTGAGTCTCAAAAACAAAGCGGCGGGCGGCAGGAGGCGCCGGCGCGTGTGCGCGGGTGGTACCCTCTGCCGTCCGCCGATGATCTTCCGACGCGATTCGTGCTCGACGACTCAGCCGGCGCCGAGAACGATGATCTCAACCCGACGGCTCTCGCGCTTGGTGCCGCGCGGGAACGCCGAGCCGTAGGCCACGACTTCAATGCGTTCCTTTTCGACGCCCTTCTGCGAGAGGTACTCTTCAACCGCGAGCGCCCGCTCTGAACTGAGTCGCTCGTTGGTCTTCCACGGGCTCTTCTTGATCGGATCGTTGTCGGTGTGACCGGCAACGCGGATCATGTTCGAGCCGTATGTCGAGTTGATGACGCGTGCGACCTGGTCGAGCGTGGCCTTCGATGACTGCTTCAACGAGGTCTGGCCGGAGTCGAACAGCACGTCACCCGCGACCTCCACGATGATGTCGCTGGCGTGACGGGACACCGTGATGCCCTCGATGTTGTCAAAAGGTGTCTCCGCTGCGAGCGCCCGGTTGGCCAGTTCTTCGGCGTCGCGCCGGGCCTGGTCGAGTTCGCCGGTGAGTTGCTGGACGCGTTCGTTGAGCCCTCTGTTGGCCTCAAGCGCCGTACGAAGATTCTCGTCCGCACGATCAAGCTGGGCCCGCAGCTCCTGGTTCTCGAGCATCGTCTCCTCGATGGAGGCCGTGCCCGGCTTCTTGCCCGACTGGCAGCCGCCGAGCAGTGAGCCGCCGAGCAGCGCCAGGACGCCGGCAGACGCGATGCCGACGCGCCGAGTCTTGAGGTGTGTACCAATCCGTGGCATGTGTATTCTCCTGAAAGCGTTGCATTGAACGCCCTTATGGTAACCGCATCAGCGTGTCAGGGAAGCGTCAACGGCGTGTTGAAGAGTTGCGTCATGGCCCACTCGTACAGGGGCCGCAGATACAGTGTCAGCAGGGCCGCAGCCGCGAGGTGGGGGCCGAAGGGCAAGGCCGTCCCCTCCCGCTTGAACAACCGGCTCGAAAAGACGCTCAGCATGGCCCAGCCAATGCCGAGGAAGAGGGCGGAGAAGAACGCGAGCAGGGGGTTGATCCAACCCAGCACCGCGCCCACCGCACCGAGAAGGTGCACGTCGCCCAACCCCATCGCCTCCTTGCCAAAAGCGAGCGTCCCGAAGATCCGCACCCCCCAGATCACACCGCCACCCACGAAATAGCCCAGCAGAGAGCCACCAAGCACACGCAACGCAATCGGCGCCTCCACCAACACCTCACGCAGGCCGCCCGGCTGCTCAGCCAGGAACCACGCCAGACCGCCGAGCAGAAGGCAGGGAAGCAGGAAAAGCAGTTCAATTCCCATTTCCCGGCGTGCAAATGGATATTGCACCCAGATGGGCTCACCACCATCCGCATCATCACGCGACACGATCCGTCGCAGCAGCACGCCCACCAGCAATCCCATCACCAGCCCGCCCAGCGTGTACGGGAGCGGGTTCAACTGCGCCGACAACGCGTACGCATACCCAAGGCCCAGCAAGGCCACCGCCGGACCCGTCAGCAGGAAGACACCCATCAGTATCGGCTTCAGGTCAATGTCATCGCCTGCTTCAGCCGGATCCTCGGGCGAATTCTCGTCCCCGCCAGTCGGCTCGCGCTTCGACGCCGCGGCGTGCTCCGCCTCCCACGACTCATAGTCAGCGAATGAACGCCGCAGCACACCGAGGCGGATCAGCAGCAGGCTGACACCGAGTCCTACCGCCCCGGCCAGGCAGCCCGCGAGCAGTCCCGGCTGATCCGACGGGATCGGCGGAATCACCCACTCCCAGTCCGGAAAGGCCCATTCCAGGTTGCGCTTGCTCCCGTACACCCACCACGCATGGATCGGGTGCAGGAGCAGGCCGACAATCGTCGCAAACCACGGCAGCGCCAGCGGGATCATGAAGGTCCGCGCATCGATGATCGTGATGGCCACCAGCGTCCCGACCAGCAAAAGGACCGCAACCAGCGCCGGAAGCATCGCCCGTCCACCCAGGATCGGCCACGGAGGACGCCATGCACTCAGGTCAAGACCGACACTCGCCAACGCCTGGTCGTTGAAGAACCACAACGCATACAGCACCGCGAAGAGCAACGCCACGATCGTCTCGACGATCGGGTACTCAGGGGAAATCGGCTCGCGGCAGAATCGACACCGACCACGCAGCAGGAGCCAGCCGACAATCGGAAGGTTCTCGCGCCAGGTCAGCTTGGTCTCGCACCGCGGACATGCGGACGGGGGCGTGATGACATTCAGCCCCAGGGGCAGCCGGTACACCAGGACGTTGATGAATGAGCCCGCAACCGCGCCGAACATGAAGGCGAAGATCGTCCCGACCAGGGACGCGGCCCATTGAAGGAGCAGAAGGTTCGGCATCAGAAGGGGAGATCTCCGTCTTCTTCGTCATCGTTCGCTTTGGCTCGCAGGTCGGAGCCCGTCAACTCCGTGATCCTCTGATCGACTCGATCGAGAATGGTTCGACACCGTTTCAGCAGCGCCATGCCCTGTTCATACTGGGTCAGCGACTCCTCAAGCCCGACGTCGCCGGCCTCGATGCGCTCGATGATCCCCTCAACCTGTGCAATCGCCTGCTCGTAGGTCAGTTCTTCGGGGCCACTCGATTGTTCCGGTGCGTTGCTCACGGCCGGGATTATAAGGGAGCCCGACGCTTCGCATCTGAACCTGGAGCGCTCCACCCCAATTCCCGAATCTCGAATGTCGTCTCCGGCCGCAACGTGCCCAGATGAATTGAAACTGCTTTAGACTGCCCCCATGGCTGCGAAGGCACGATCAGGTCAGAACTCCGGGGACGCCGCGGCGTTCGATGCGGCCATGGCCGAAGCGGGACGCCTGATGAACGAAGGTCGCTTCGAGGCAGCCGCGGCAGCCTACGATCGGGCAGGTCGGGCAAACCGCCGCCATCCGGTGCCACGATTCCATCGTGGTCGGGCCTGCCTGGCAGCCGGTCAACTGGAACTGGCGGAGTCCGGATTCCGGGACGCGATCCGGCTCGATGACTCCATCAGCGACTTCCACTTCGAACTGGGTCGGACTCGTCGCATGCTCGGGCGGCTTGATCTGGCGCTGAAGTCGCTGGACCGGGCTCTCGAACTGCTCCCCGGGGAGGCGGACTACGTCGCGGAGAGGGCGCGGGTACTTCGCCTGGCAGGAAACAAGTCCGAGGCGTGGGAGACGCTGAGGCCCATCGTCGATACCGGAACGGAGCACGCCGGCGTGCTCTTCGAGTTCGGGCACGCGGCACCCGGCGCCGGTCGGACCGAGGAGGCCGTCACGCGCCTGCGCGCCCTCGTCGACAGCGAGTCCCAACCCGAGGACGCCCGCGCGGCGTGCGGCTTCATCCTCGGACGCCTCCTCGACCGGATCAACCGACACGATGAGGCATGGCAGGTCTTCGTCACTGCCAATGGATTGAAGGGATCGGCATTCGATGCGGATGCACACGATGCCGCGATCGACGATCTCATTCGAGTCTGGAACGCTGACCGACTCGCGAGCCTTCCCCGGGTGACGTCAGCCCTCGGGCGCAGCGCATCACTTCCGATCTTCGTGGTCGGGATGCCCCGCTCAGGGACGAGCCTCGTCGAGAAGATCATCGCCGCGCACCCGCAGGCCGCGGGCGCCGGCGAACTGATGTGGATGACCGAGATTTCGATGGACCTGCTCTCGGGGTCCGCGCCGTACGCCGAGTTGCTGGATGGCCTGAAGCAGCACCAGCTTGATCGGGCCGCCAATGGCTACGTGAAGCGCCTGAAGAAGGTGGCGCGCAGAGCGGACCGGGTCGTCGACAAGATGCCGCAGAACCTGCTGCACCTCGGTCTGATATCGATCCTGTTTCCCGAAGCGCACGTCGTACACTGCCGGCGCAATCCGTTCGACACCTGCTTGTCCTGTTACTTCCAGGAATTGACCGATGCGATCGACTTCAATACCGACCTGACCGACCTGGGTCGGTACTACAGGTCATACGAACGTCTCATGGCGCACTGGTCGTCGGTCCTGGAGGTCCCGATGATCGATGTCGTCTACGAAGACCTCGTCTCGGACCTCGATGGTCAGGTCCGTGGACTCCTTGAGTTCCTCGGTCTGCCCTTCGACGATGCATGCCTCAGGTACCACGAGTCGGAACACCACATCGCGACCGCAAGCTATGACCAGGTACGGCAGCCCATCTACAAGTCGTCAGTGGGGCGGTGGAAGGCATACGAATCGCACCTCGGTCCCCTGCGCACTGCACTGGAACTGCCCCCCGCCTGAACCTGTTGTTGTTTCGGGATCCCCCCTCAGAATACGCGTGGCGGGGGTCGAACCCACAACCTCTGGCTTCGGAGGCCAGCGCTCTATCCAATTGAGCTACACGCGCGCGTGAACACGCAATGCTACGATTTCTGCCGCCGTTTGGCAAAGGGGATCATTGGATGGCGGTCCGATCGACAGTGAAGCAACGGGGCAGAGACGAGACGCCTGCGCACCGGGGAAGCCCGCTCTGGGCCGTGGGCGCCATCACCTGGCTCGGGAGCCTTTCTACCGGGGCCGCGATCAACGGCATCTACTTCGTCACCGAGCGGCAGTTCGGGTACGGCGAAGCCGCAAACCTCGGTCTGGCCGTGGTGGTGGGGGTCGCGTACGTCGCCGCGGCCCTGACCGCGGGCCGGGTCTTCGGGCGTCTGGCCGGACGTCTGTCGCATCGTGGTGCGGTGGCGCTGCTGCTCGCGGGCATGGGTGCGATGTGTTTCGTGCCGGTGCTGTGGCGAGACCCTGCGTCGGTCTGGATCTTCTGTGTTGTCAACTCGATCCTCAGTGGGTGGTTCTGGCCTCTGGTGGAGAGTTACGTCTCGGGCGGACGGCGCGGCACAGCGCTCCGCCGCGCGACGGGCGTCTTCAACATCTCGTGGGCGTCGGCAGTCGCGGTTTCCTTCTGGCTGATGCAGCCGCTGCTGGCGCACGATCCGTTGTCGGTCCTGGCGGCGCTCGGCGGTGTGCTGCTTGCCACGCTGTTCTTCATTCCCTTCATTGGTGCGCATGCGTCCGAGCATGGTGCCAGTGGGCACGAGCACTCGGAGTCTGAACTGGAGTTGTTCCGGCGTCTTCTGAACATGTGCCGGTGCCTGCTCGTGATGAGTTACCTGCTGATGTCGATCGTCACACCTTTGCTTCCTTCACTGGTGGAAGCCGCCGGTGTCCGGGAAGGCGTGCGCACGATCTTTGCTTCGACGTGGATGATCAGTCGGGTTGTCGTCTTCGCGATGATGCAGGGGACGCACCGATGGCATGGCGTGCGCAGCGCACCGGTGATCTTCGGCGTCCTGATGGTCGTGGGGTTTGCAGGTTGCATCGCAGCGGGTTCACCGCTCAGCCTGGCAGTCGCGCTCGCGCTCTTCGGTGGGGGACTCGGTGCGGTGTACGCGGCCGCCATCTACTACGCGCTCGAGGTGGGTTCAGCGGAGGTCGACGCCGGCGGACGACACGAAGCGCTGATCGGCCTCGGCTACGCGGGTGGTCCGATGGTGGGACTCGCGGCGGTGGCGGGCGCCGAATCACTGGCGCTGCATCGGGGGTTCACGATGACACTGCTCGCGTTCGTGATGGTGATCTTCCTGAGCGTGGTGGCGTGGCGTTCCGGCATGAGAAGAGGGTGAATCCGGGGGAACTGCGGAAAGGCAGTGCGCGCAGGAAAAACCCCAGACCTGCTGATCTGCAAGTCCGGGGCGTTGAGTAAGAGGGAAGCCAAAGTTAGGGGAAGCCAGCAAGACGCGCCGCAAACATGTTGCGGGTCACACGCCAAAGATCAGACGAACAGCATCGCCGGGCGTGACTGACTTCAAGTTGGAACGGTTACCCTTTTCCAATTCTCAGGATAGCCTTGGTTTCACTTCCGGGCAAGATTCGTTTTCGAGGAAGTGCAGGCAAATCCGTTCAACTCATGTGTACGTGAGTGAGCCGGGACGGTTGCCGATGTGCGCGCGAAAGCATGCGGAATCCCAAAGTCTGTCTTTTGGTGATCTGGGCAAGATGGTTATTGGACTCCCAGGTCCCCGGGGCCGCTTCGCTACTCAACAACGTCGCGATAGAGGTTCAGGTAGAAATCCTGAACTTTCTTGCCATCCACCTCACGCGTCCGCGCGAGTTCGAAGCCGAATGCCTCGAAGAGCGCAATTGCTGCGGCACGGTTCACGTACGTATCCAGCGTGATCTTCAGGTAGGCGCGCTCCCGGCAATGGCTCAACGCTGTCTCGACCAGCCGCCGACCGATGCCCCGCTTTCGATACCGCGTCATCACCCGGAGCCGGCGCAACTCGGCAATGTGGTCGTCCGCATGCCAGACGCCGACGATGCCCACCGGCTCGCCGGACTCCGTGTGCTCCGCGATCCAAAGCCGCGAGTCCTCGTTGCCCAAGTACTCATCAACCAGGCCCGAGGCATCGATCACCGTGACACCCTCGGTGATCGTGTCCTCCATGAAGATGCCATTGATCGGCCCCTGGTCGTCAGCCGTGGCAAGGCGGATCGATATGTCACCGGGGTTCGGATGGAGTACGGATTCGGAGGGACCGCTCATGGGCTCAGGATACACCGAGCCGGCAGACTTGGCCGCGCCGGAACCGAAGTGCACGGCTCCTGCACTTCCGCGTCATTCCTGGGGCGACCGGCCGGCGACGATCGCCTCACGCGAGCCCGGCCGGGCCAGGGCTGCGATAAACGCCTGGTAGCGCGTATTCACACCCTCAAGGTCCTCGTCGAAGTACACCTCGAAGACCAGCGTGCCGGTGCGCGTCAGCGTCGCTCGAAGCAGTTCATTCTGCGGAGCGGAGTTCAGAAGCGTGCGGTGCATCGAGCCATCCATCGACTCTCGCAGCACCCTTCGCAGACCCTCCGAATGCCTGCCCTCGTCACCCTCGTTCAGGAAGTGCACGAGCGCCCAGAGTTGAGCGTAGTAGTCGAGCATCCCCTCGCCTGTGCTGTCGAGGAAGTCCTGCGGGCGCTTGTGCAGCAGGTCCTCCAGCGGCACCAGGCGGCCCGCTCTGTGAGCGCGGCGGAGCTGGTCGAATCGCTCCACGTTGATCCACGGGTTGAACGCCGGGCGATCCTGCTCCCACCGGAAGCCCTCCATCCACGTCGCAATGCCTTCCTCCAGCCAGATGGGCAGCGGAATGCCGTCACGATCCATCGTGATGCGCTGCGTGTACTGGTGCCATCCCTCGTGGGATGCAATCGCAAAGGTGTCGAACAACCCGAGGTCGTAGTAGACGCCGATGCCGCGGGACGCATAGCCGCCGCGCCGGATCCGGATGACCTGGTCCGAAGCGTCGCCCATCAACTGCTTTGACACGCGCTCCCATTGCGACCGGTTGTCCATCAGGTACGTATCCAGGCGCTGGGCCGGTGCCGGGAGATCGGTGAAGGCCGTCCGGTAGCGCTCCAGCGCCGTCTCGAGAAATGTCGCGAGCCTGCGCGTCAGGACATCACTCTTCTCGGTGGTGTAGATGCGGTAGTGGTCGGTGCGGATGATCTGCCCGGGAACCGAGCCGTAACGCCACGGCTCGCTGGACTCGATGATCGCAGTCGTCGACGCCTCGGTCCGGACAATCGAATCGTTACCCTCGCCCCCGCGCGGGGCGGTGCAACCGGACAGGACAGTCGCGGCCAGCAGCATGCACCCGATGGATCCGTGCCGCATCATCCGCCGAGTTCACTGAGCCGGTTCTGTGCGGCATCCCGCTCCGCCTGCTTCAGACCGAGTTGCTCCCTGGTCTGTTCGACCATCGCCGGAGGCGCCTTCTGGGTGTAGCCGGGATTGGCGAGTCGACCCTCGAGCACCTTGATGTCCCTGGTCAGCTTCTCGATGTTCGCCTGCAGGGCATCCCCCTCAGCACTCGCATCCGCCAGCCCACTGAGTCCGAACTGTCGACCCGCATGCGTGAATGCCACGGCCATGCTCGAACCATCCGGCGACTCCGTGGTCACATGCTCGACATTGGCCATCGTCTCGACAAGCCCCGCCCCCTGCCTGATCAGGTCGTGCATCGCCTCGTCAACGTGCAGAGTCACAGCCTGCTTCGGCTTGACGTTCTGCCGGTTGCGCTCGCCGCGAATCGCCTCGATGAAACTCCGCAGATCATCAAAGGTCTCTTCGGCCGTGGTGTTGCTGAGATCGTCCGCCGGGACAGGCCACGACGCTCGGCAGAGCATCGCCGCGTCGGTGAGCGGCAGCGATCGGACACTGCCGCAACGGTACTCCTGCAGGTTCTCGTAGAGCACCTCGGTCACGAAGGGGCAGAGGGGATGGAGCAGCCGCAGGATACAGTCCAGAACAGTCCGAAGGATGGCCTGTTGTGCGGGCTGCGTCCTCACCGTCGGCTTGATCGCTTCGAGGTACCAGTCGCAGAAGTCGCGCCAGAGCAGGTCATACATGATCTGGGCGTACGTGCTGTACTCGTAGTGGCGAAGAGCAGTGTTGATCGTGTCGATGGCATGCGCCAGCCTCGACAGGATCCACTGATCCGTCACCGTGAGCTGGGTGAAGTCCACCTTGTGGTCGGGATCCGTCTCCGACTGATCAAGCGTCATCATCGCGAAGCGGGCTGCGTTCCAGAGCTTCGTACAGAAGTTGCGTCCGATGTCGAAGCGGGTGGAGGTGTTCTTCCCCGTTTCCTCGTCCCGCTGCACCGGCATGCGAACGTCCTGGGTCTGCGTTGTCATCTGGCAGAGGACGAAGCGCATCGCATCGGAGCCGTGGCTGTGGATGATGTCGAGCGGATCGACGCCATTGCCGAGGCTCTTGGACATCTTGCGCCCTTCACCGTCCTGGATCATCGCGTGAATGAAGACGTCTTCAAAGGGCAGACGCGCCGGCGTGTGGCCCTGATCCGCCGACAGGAAGTAGCGGTTGAACATCACCATGCGCGAGACCCACAGGGTGATGATCTCGCGCGCTGTGAACAACGCCGAGGTCGTGTTGAAAGCCTCCAGCAGACCCGCAGTCTCCGCATCCGGTTCAGGCCAGCCCATGGTGTTCAACGGCCAGAGGCCGGAGCTGAACCAGGTGTCCAGCACGTCCGGATCGCGCACCCAGCCCGCCCCCTCGAAGATGCGGACGATCTCATCGTCCTCCTCACGCCGGATGCAGACGCAGACACGATCGTCGAACTGACGCAGGATGAACCGATCCTCGTCGCTGTGAAGATCCGGCGGGAGCGACGCGGCCGATCCCTCCGGCGCCCACCAGACCGGAATCTGGTGACCCCACCAGAGCTGGCGGCTGATGCACCAGTCACGCAGACCTTCGTGCCACAGCTCAAAGGTGCGTGCATACCGGGACGGGTAGAAACGGAGCTGACCATCATCCGGATTGTCAGGCTGCGCCGGGAATGAGTCGGTCGATCGCTGTTCCGGCGCCATGGCGCGCAACGCTGCGCCGCGGAGGCGGTCGTCCGTCACGCGGACGTACCACTGGTCGGAGAGCCACGGCTCGATCGGGACATGCGAGCGGTATGAGTGGCCCACGCTGTGACGGTAGGGCTTGACCTCCTCGAGCAGGCCGCGAGCATCAAACTCGTGCAGCACCTTCTTCCGCGCCTCTTCGCGCGACAGGCCCACGAAGAGATGCGCATCGCCGACGTCCTCCCAGCCATGCTGGTCAGAGATGCTGCCGTCCTCCGCCATGACGTTGATGATCGGCAGGCTGTGACGCTGGCCGATCTCCCAGTCGTTGGGGTCGTGCGCCGGCGTGACCTTCAGGAAGCCGGTGGCATAACGCGCCTTCGGATCGTCACTCTCCGCATCCGGCAATACCACGTAGTCGTCCTGCAGAATCGGAATGCAACGACCCACCAGCGGGAGCTGGGCCGCGAGCCCGTCGAGTGCCGCGGCACGCGGATCGTTGGGATTCACGGCGACCGCGGTATCTCCGAGGTAGGTCTCGGGTCGAGTCGTCGCGACGGTGACCCAGGCCTGCTCATCATCATCGTGGGCGCGGTCGCGCGGCACCGGGTAGCCTCGGGCGGCGAGTTCGGACCAGGTCACGGGCTGTCCCTTGGCGACGCCCTCGAGGTGAGTGAGCGGGTAACGAAGGTAGGCGAATCCACCCTCGATCTCCTTCATCTCCACCTCGTCATCGGCGAGGGCCGTGCATGTGACTGGATCCCAGTTCACCAGACGCTTGCCCCGGTAAATGAGATCGTCGTTGAAGAGTCGGAAGAACGCCTCGCGCACCGCGCGGGCGCAGGTGGTGTCCATGGTGAATCGCTGGCGGCGCCAGTCCGCCGAGCAGCCCATCCGACGCAACTGGTCGGTGATGGTGGCCTCGTACTCATCCTTCCATGACTGGACGATCGCGATGAATTCCTCGCGCTCGTAGTCCGTGCGCCGCTTGCCTTCCTTCTCGATGAGTTGCTTCTCGACCTTGGTCTGGGTCGAGATGCCGGCGTGGTCGGTGCCCGGCATCCAGAGCGTCTCATCTCCCATCATGCGATGGGCACGGATCATGATGTCCTGGAGGGTGTTGTTGAGCGCATGTCCGAGGTGCAGGCGATCCGTGACGTTCGGCGGGGGCATCAGGATCGTGTAGGGGGTCGCTCCGCCCTCAAGGACCCGGGCGGGATCAGCGCCGGTCAGGCTGGGATCGGCCCACGCCTCCACGAGGCGGGGTTCGTGCTGGTCCGGACGGTAGGTCTTGTCTGGCAGGGACACGGTCACTTCCTCTTGGACAAAGGGGTCTGATTGGGAAACGGCCAGTGTACACCGAGGCAACGCACCGGGTAACGGGTGTGGCCCCGGGGTCGGTTCGGCCGATATGGTGTCTCTATGAGTCCCAAAGACAATGGCGGTTCTCGACGCACGCTGACGCTCCTGGTCATCGGAATCCCACTCGCAGCACTGTTGACGTGGGGGGGGTTCACCGCGGTCGGGCTGATCACACCCGCGCCCGAGCCGGAACCCGAGACACCAGTCGATGAGATCGAGACGGCCATCGAGATCGCATCACAGAATCTGAACGAGGACCGACCCGAAACCGCGCGTGCCATCCTCGCAAAGGCCATCGAGCGATGGCCCGGAGACCAACGCCTCTGCCTCCTCTACGGCGAGACGATGCTCCAACTCGCACTCGCCTCCGATGATGAAAACGTCGCACGCGAACGCAAACTCGATGCCCTGCGGCAGTACGAACAGGCCATCCTCATCGGACCCGGTCACCCCGAGCATCACCATGCCGCAGGAATGATCGCCGAAGACCTCGGACGACTGGACAATGCCGCCGCTCACTTCGCCAAAGCACAGATCATGGATCCGACCAGCGCCAAGTACCCGCTCTTCCTCGGTCACACGCAGGTCAGGCTCGGCAAGCGGGCAGAAGCAAGGAAGAACCTGCTCCTCGCTGCCAATCTCGAGCCCGAATCAGGCGTCGCATGGGCCAGCCTTGCCGGACTCGCACTCGATGAGAACAACCTCTCGGTCGCCGCGACGATGATCGCCCGGGCACGCGAAGTCGAACCCTACCGCACCGAGTGGCGCGTGGTCGAGGCCAAGGTCCTGCGCCGCCAGAACCGTCCGGAGGAGGCGCTGGATGTGCTTCTCGCGGCACCGGAGCAGACCCGCCTTGCCTCAAACGCATTGCTCTTTGAACTGGCGTCATGCTACGGATTGCTGGATCAACCGGGCGAGGCGGCGGCGATGTACGTGAAAGCCGCCTCCGAGCGGCCGGATGACGCCGAAGTCCAGTACCAGTGCGCTGTCTGGCTGGAGCGGGACGGTCGTGCGGACCGCGCGGTCGCCTACTGCGAGCGGGCCGCCTCGATGGGGCATGAGGGAGCGTCGCGATGGCTGGCCCGAAGAGACTCGGTCGAAGACGGCTGAGGCGGGTGATGAAACGACAACGCCGCGACCCGGGAGCGGATCGCGGCGCTGGCAGACTCAGGAGTGTGGACACAGTGGGGTCAGGCGCTGCCCGAAAGCCGCTTCAACTGCTCACGCTGGGCAACGATGCTGATGCGCTGCACGCCCTTGTCAATGTTTCCACCATCACGCCCACTGATCACGTGGACGCCGTAGCGGAAGCCGTCAGCGACTTCCTTGACGCTCTGTACGCTGACCGAGCCTGAGAAGACCTCGTTCTCGAGGTAGAGACTCGCGGGAACGATGTCGCCGATGGCATGCTTCTGACTGCTGATGACGGAGAAGCCGGTCGCGCTGACGTCGGTGAGCTTGCAGGACTTCTGTTTGCTGAAGTCCGCCTGGTAGCTGGCGAGCACGAGCGAGACGCGATAGCACTCACGGCTCTCGGCCGACACGGGTTCGCCGACAGCGACAAATCCGAACGTGCTGGGTGTGTCGGCGCCCTCATCTGATTCGAGCAGTGCTTCGATCTGGGCCGCCTGCTGCATGAACTCGCGCTTGTCCTCGAAGTAGACAAGCAGGGTGCTGGCAGGCTCAACGCTCAGGTCGGCATCGAGAAAGTGCGCGGTGATGCTGTTGGTCGAGCGTTCGAGGACCGTGGCAGGGTGCAGAATTCGCTGATCGCTCTCGTCAGGAAACTGGAAGAAGATGTCCTGCCCGTTACGAATGGGTGTCTTCATCATCGGGGTCGTGTCTCTGCTTACTGGTCATGAAGGTGATTCAGGGCCAGCCGGGCGTGCCCTGGACCGGTCTACCCTCCGCTGAGGGTTCCATCGGTCTGTCCCCGGATCGGATTGAGACTCGTGCCTCCTGATCCGAACGGAATTTCCTGTCCCGGGCTCGGGTTGGAACGGTCGGGAGGATCCGCTTCCCGAAGCTCTCGCAACTCTCGGACCTGGCCACGCAAAGCGACTTATCCGGACGGGCAGCCAGACGCCTCACTTCCGGCCCCGCGATATACTCCCCCGGTGGCCGAAACTCTGCGCATCAACGAGGTGTTCTTCTCCATCCAGGGCGAGTCGACCCGGGCGGGCGTCCCCTGCGTCTTCGTGCGCCTGACGGGGTGCCACCTGCGCTGCCGCTACTGCGACACGGAGTACGCTTTCAAGGAAGGCCAAACTCGCACGATCGATGACATCGCCGCGGAGGTCCTCGCGTTCCCCTGTGAACTGGTGGAGGTGACCGGCGGCGAACCGCTGCTCCAGGATCGGGTGCACGACCTGATGCGTCGGCTGCTGGATGCGGGGAGGACGGTCCTGATCGAAACGAGCGGGGCGTGCGACATCGATGCCGGGGGTCTGTGTGATCCGCGGGTGATCCGGATCATGGACATCAAGACACCCGGGTCAGGCGAGCACGAGCGGAATGATCTCGCGAACATCCCCCGTCTGCGTGCCTCGGACGAAGTGAAGTTCGTCATCTGCGACCGGGCGGATTACGAGTGGGCGAAGGCATTCATCGTTGACCACGACCTCGTGGATCGCGTGCACGCCGTCCTCATGGGGCCCGTCTTCGAGCAGCCGGCCGGCCTCGAAATCCTGGGACAGGCGGGACTGCCGATGCGGCACCTTGCGGAGTGGATCATCGAAGACGGCCTGCCCGTGCGCATGCAGGCACAACTGCACAAGTTCATCTGGGATCCGGCGATGCGCGGCGTGTGACCCTGGATCCGGCCCTCTTCCAAACGAGCGAAACACGATGCACGTCCGACTCGTCAAGACCTTCACATTTGAAGCGGCACACTGGCTGCCCACGTTTCCTGACGGGCACAAGTGCCGGCGCATGCACGGGCACTCGTTCAAGGTGGACGTGATCGTCGAGGGTGACGCCCCGGAGTCGGACGGGTACCTGATGGATTACGGCGACATCAAGCAGGCGATCGCACCCGTCGAGCGAGAACTGGACCATCACCTGCTGAACGAAATCGAGGGTCTCGAGAACCCGACCAGCGAAATGATCGCACGCTGGATCTACGACCGACTCCGCCCCGCACTCCCGCTCCTCTCCGAAATCATCGTCTACGAGACATGTACCTCGCGATGCCACTATTGCGGGTAGGACCGTGGCCCGAGCGGTCCCGTCCCCGGGTGCCGGCTCCCCAGCCCAACACCCAACACCCAACACCTTCCCACAACGCGACGAGCCGGATCGGTGCGGTGCGATTGCTCCGATCCGGCGTTCGGTGACTCGCCAGGGTCGTGTGAGGATGGCTGCTCTGGGACGACCCCGAGGTGATGAGCGAGTGAACCGTCGTCGCTTGGTTGTCAGGACGCCGAAGCGTCCTGCTCCTCCACAATGTCATTGACGCTGACCGTGTCCGCTTCAGAGGCCGACTCACGGACAACCTCAATCGGGGTCACATCCCGCTGGGCATGATCCGGAAGCGAGACGCGGATGATGGTGTCGTCATTCGGGAGACTGACGTTCATCGGGTACGCCGATTCTTCCTGCGGATGCTTGCGGATCACGCCGCGAGGACGGATCGGTCCATTGTTCGACTTCACGTCCTGGATTCCGGCGGCCGGGGCGCTCCGACGTGCAGATGCATTGACGTGCGTGCGCACGCCGCCGATGTAACCCTGCTCCTTCAGCCAAAGGTGCTGGGCCCGACGCATGTTGTGGATCATCTCCTCACGCTCGGTGAGCTTGACCCAGGGGCGATAGCGACGCAGGTAATGCTCATCAACGTCGCCGATCGTTTCCCACGGACTGATCAGCACCGGCACGACGTCAGCCCGAACCTCGATCAGGTCATCAGATGCACCGATCGGTGCGCCGAACGCGGCGGCACCGGGCGATCCATACACCTGCTCCGCGATGGGAGTGCGAGAACCGACAGGCGAGCGGCTGTGCCACACACGGCCCAGTTCCTCGCGGGCGGGATCGTCGACACGGTTCGCGGGATACGGCGCCGGAGTGAAGAGCAGGCGGTCCCGCTCAGCAGTCTCATGGCTCAGTTCCAGCGTGTATGTATTACCGGTGTGGAGTGAAGCTGCAACAACAGCGCTCAGGACGATCAGTCCCATGGAATCACCTCTCTGACTTGGATGTGCACCGCAAGTCCCTTCGTCAGGCTTTCGAGCCGGAGTCCGGAACGAGCAGGCCGCGACTTGAGCGACCTGTGACAAATGTGCGTCAAGGAAGGTCAGTTCGCAACGACAAAGCGGAGATTGCAAGCCAAGTCAGGCGCCCACCGCTGCGACGGACGACATTATGGGATGGAACGCCCCGATTTCGGCCCCGCACCGGCAGGAAACTCGATCGGCTCCTGGGAGAACAGGGCCTCGTACGTCTCCAGCGTCCGAGAGATCTGCTCGTGAACCCGCCGGCTCCGCGTGACCCATTCGTGCGCGCTGCGCGTCAGTTCGTCCGCCTGCTCGGGATGCTCGACCACGCGCCGCAGCGCGTCCTCCCAGGCAGCAGACGCGGTCGAAGAGAGCCGTATCACCGTCTCATCCCGGATGGCGTCGACGTCCGGCGTCTCCGGAGTCAACACGACCATGCCGGTGGCCAGTGCGTCCAGCAGGAACGACCTGTGCGAGTGCAGGACCTCCGGGACGATCAGCAGGTCCGATCGAAGCACGAGGTCACGCCGGCTCTCCATGTCAGCAATGACAGAAAGTCGCTCAAGCAGACCCGCCTGTTCAGCCGTCTTCCAGACGCGCGGATGACGCTCGACTGCCATTTCGTCCAGGAAGACCAGGAAGTCACGGGCCGAGCCGGTGACAACCGGTGCGATGCCCCGGATCGCTCGGCAACAGGCATCGGCGTCGTCTCCCGTTGCGATGATGCACGCCGCGATCGGCTGGTTGCCGCGGGGGAAACCGCGGGGGCCCTGCGGTGCATGCACCCCCCACGGGATGCAGCGGACCGGCCAGCGATGTGCCACGCTTCGGGCGCAAGCGAGGAAGGTGTCATCGGGCGTGATCCAGACCGCGCGCAGGTCCGGGTGGTCGCGCTCCGCCATCCTCTCGATCTTCGGGATCATCTCGAGGCTGCGGGCACGCCAGGCGTGCAGGACCAGGACGGCGTCCGTCTCCACGGCGATCTCCAGCGACATCGGCCACGCCGTATCGCCCCAGACTTCGATGACGTCAATGGGACCGGTCGTCGGCTGCTGACTCTCCGGAAGGTTGATGCGCTGCAGCGCACGAATGCAGGATGCGGCCTGCCCCTTCCGGGAGAAGTAGCGCCCGCGGTCATCCCACTGCACCACCTGCGTCAGGTCGGAGGGCGCATTCTTGAGTCCCTCGGCGGGAATCGCGTGCACCACCTGCACACCTTCATCCAGCAGACCAACCTTCAGACGCCGGACAAGCCGGTACTCGCGGTTCGTGAAGGATCGATCTGAGATGAGGCAGACACGCATGTGCGGTGCTCATTCCTTCTGTCGGGTGGGATCATCCGATATGCGGTAGGTGAGATCCGGCGGGCGCGACTCGTGTTCCGAGACCGCCTCCGTCCGCCAGACACCCACCCAGTGATCTTCCTTGACTTCCTGGAGATAATAGTCGCCCGCAGCATAATCGCGCGATCGCAGATCCTTGGGCGGGTCATGCCACGGCCACCACGGCCGCACGCCATCTTCAGCGCCCGGCAGTTTGCGGAACTGCTCCTCGTCATCAACCACATCCGAAATGGTCACGAGGCGATGCCGCTTCTGGTGCATCTTGGGAATCGAAGCGAACAGCCCCCGCGTATACGGGTGCAGCGGATTTTCGAACAACTCGAAGACGTTCGCGTACTCAACCACGCGGCCTGCATACATCACGCAGATGACGTCCGCGTTCTCCGCCACCACGCCGAGGTCATGCGTGATCAGCATCATGCCCATCGAACGCGTGCGACGAAGATCGTTGAGCAACTCGAGAATCTGCGCCTGGATCGTCACGTCCAGCGCGGTGGTCGGTTCGTCCGCCAGCAGCAGCCGCGGCTGGCACGCCAACGCCATCGCAATCATCACGCGCTGCCGCATGCCGCCCGAGAATTGGTGGGGATACGCCTTCAGGCGCTCCCGCGGCTGCGGGATGCCGACGTCATCCATCGCCTTGACCGCGATCTCCACGGCCTCCTTCACCTTGACGTGCTGGTGCAGCAGGATGGCTTCAAGGATCTGGTCACCGATCGTGTAGACCGGGTTCAGCGAGGTCATCGGCTCCTGGAAGATCATGGCGATCTCGTCGCCCCGGATGCGCTGCATCTGCTTGTCGCTGAGTTCCAGCACATTGACGACACTCCGGCCGTCGTTGTAGAGCAGTTCGCCCCGGTCGTAGCGCCCGGGCGGAGTGGGAACGAGGCGCAGGGCCGACATGGCCGTCACGGACTTGCCGCATCCGGACTCGCCGACGACTGCCAGCGTCTGCCGGGGATACACGGACATGCGGACGCCATCGACAGCCTGGATCCGCGGCCCCTTGCCGTTGTCAAAGGACACGGCCAGGTCCTTGACCTGCAGGATCGGTTCCTCGGCGGTCGGCTTCCTTGATGCGGCGTCGGGGTGCGTTGTGGTTGCTGTGTTCATGAACGAATCTCTCAGACGCGCGCCTTGCGGAGCTTGGGATCAATCGCCATCTGGAATGCCTCGCCGATGAGGTTGTAGGCGAGCACGGTCAGGAAGATGACGAGGCCGGGGAAGATGGCCAGCCACCACTTGAAGTCGCCGCTGTCACTGGTCGCATCCGCCAGCAGGCGACCCCACGAAGCCTGGTCGGGCGGGCCCAGACCGAGATAGCTCAGGATCGTCTCGAACAGGATGGCACCGGCGATCAGGAACGAGGCATCGACGAGCACCGGGGCGACGCCGTTGGGAAGCATGTGCCGGAACAGGATCGAAGGCAGCGGAAGACCGACGGCCCGCGCCGACTGCACAAAGTCCTGGTTGCGAAGCTTGAGGAACTCAGCACGGGTGAAGCGCGCAGCACCATGCCACGTGAACACTCCGATGATCGCCATCATCACGTACGTACTTCGCATCTCCGGCGGCAAGACACCCGCGGCCACGATCAGCAGGAAGAGCACCGGCACCGCCATGAAGACCTCGACGATGCGATACAGCACCAGGTCGATGAGGCCACCGAAGTAGCCCATGATGGCTCCGATACTGACACCGATGATCACCGCGATGCCGGTCGAGACCAGGCCGATCGAAATCGCAAGCCGGGATGCGTGCAGCATCTGGCTCATCACGTCCTGGCCACTCGAATCCGTGCCCAGGTAGAAGGGATGACCCCCGATCTTCTTCAACTCGGGCGCCAGGGCCGCCTCGATGTCGGCGCGGTACAGCGGATCCTGATCCTTGATACCGGCCCATACGGTCTGAAGTCGTTCGATGTCCTCCGCCGCCAGCGGAAGGCGATTGATCGCTGCCGTGATGTCCGTCTTCTGGAGGGGCGTGGCGGGGTCGCGGTCGATGATCATGGTGGCTTCGACCGTGACCGCTCGGGCGAGTGAGTCGTTGCTCCGCGCGCCGGGAGGGGCAAGTTTGTTGTCGCGGTCATTCAGGTTCTGCTGCGGCGACCACGGCACGACCGTGAAGATCGCTTCCGCCTTCCCCGCGTAAATGTCACGCGCATAGGACCACGTCTCAGGCGGCTGCGACCATGTTCCGGCGGCAACCGCCCAGGCGATCCCACCGGTGATGACCGCCAGCGTGATGCGACGCGTCAAGCCGTGCACCGCCGGCAGCGCCGCGAAGATGATGGTGAAGATAAGGGAAATGACGGCTGTTGCGGTGACGACAAAGTGCGGCCACTGTTCCATGGAACGCACCCAGTCCGGAGCATCGCGACGCCCGGTCAGGCCGGCGACGATCAGCACGGTCACGGAGATCAGCGCGGCCTGCGTGCCCGCCCAGATCATGTTCCCCACCCGGGACCACCGGGATCGCCGCAATGGAAGCAGCACCCAGGCCATCCCGATGACCGTGCCAAGCAGCAGCAGCCAGTCCGCCGAACTGAGGTAGGTGAAGATCGGGTAGGTGGTGGTCACGGTGCCGTCGTCATCGGTGACCCGGAAGACGAGGGGGTGACCGCTGGCAAGCAGCGGTGCGAAGACCGCGAAGAAACCGACAATGCCGATCCAGACCAGGCCGTACACGGCGCCGGGGCGCTTGATGACCTGGGACCATGCATCCGCCCAGAAACCGAGGGACTGGTGCACACCTTCGCCCTGCATCGCCTGGATGCCGGTGATCGCTTCTTCGTTGGACTTCGTCTTGGCGTTCATGCCTGGCAGGCCACTCCGGGGCTGGGAATCAGTCGTACGTGATGCGCGGATCCGCGAGCGCGTAGAGAATGTCGGCGATCAGCAACGCAATGAGATTCACGGTACTGATCATGAGTACGTTGGCGAGTAGAAGTTCACGGTCCCGGAGATTGATCGCTTCGATGATCAGGTGCCCCATCCCCTGCACCGTGAAGATGCGCTCGATCACAACCGAGCCGCTCAGCAGGGCGGGGAAGAGGGATGCGAACATCGTGATCAGCGGGAGGAGGCTGTTGCGGAAGACATGCTTGTAGACAATGTCACGCCCGGCCACGCCCTTCGCCTTGGCGGTCCGGACATAATCGGCATTGAAGTTGTCCAGCATCGCGGCACGAGTCTGCTTCGAGAGTACCGCGAAGCCGCCATAGACAAGGCAGGCAACCGGCAGGCAGACGTGCCACAGCGTGTCCAGCGCGTAGCCCCGGCTCCAGTTGCCGTTGGCATCAACGGACGGCAGAAACGTGAACGAGTTCGCCTCCGGGGCGTGCAACTGGCTTACGGGGAACGCGCCCAGGTAGTCCTTGTGCGCCAGGTAGCCCAAGGCCAGCACACCCGCCCACACGATCGGGATGGACCACAGGGCAACAAAGAGCGCACCCGAACCGACGTCAATCCAAGTGCCCTGACGCGTCGCTGCGAGCATGCCGGACGGAATCGCGATGAAGTAGATGATCGGGATGGCAATCAGGTTCAGAAGGAGCGTTCGCGGCAGCGCTTCACCGATCAGTTTGAAGACCGGTTGGCCGCGTGTGAACGACCGGCCGAAGTCGGGCGGCACAATGGCCACCGGCCCGAGAGCGAGGCCGACTTCGGGATACGGCTTGGCACGGTAGATGGCGCCGACGCGCTCCCGCGCGATGCGGGCCTCCTGCAGGGCCCGGATGGCTTCGGCTCCATCCGACTGCACCTTCTCGTAGAACTCATTCTGCGTGTTGATGCCGGTCCGTCGGAGGACGCCCGGTCGAGGCTTGTTGTCCTTGGTGACCGCCTTCTTGAGGCCTTCCGCATTCGCGTACTCGACGAGGGTCTGCTCGATGTTGGTGCGCGCGGTGATGTACGCGGCACGGGCGCCGGCATACTCGTTGGCGGCGGCGCGGTACGCGAGGTTTCTCGACTCCCGCATCGCCTCCTGTTCTTCCTCACCGGCGGCGTGGATCTCATCCCACGTGTGGTCGAAGATGTAGTCGGGCATGCGGTCGGGGAGTTCGAGATCCGCCTCGCTCCCGTACCACTCACCGGCCAGGACCGGCACCTTGAGATCCTTGGGATAGCGGATGACCTCGCCCGTCGGATCACGCTGGTCGCGGGTCCCGAACTGCACGGGGAAGATACGTGCGAGCCAGCGACCGTACTGCACGATCACCGGGTCATCGAGGCCGTAGCGATCTTCGAGGTACGCTTCCTGAACGGCGCGGGCGTTGGCACCCGCATCCGATTCAACAGCGCCCGCGGAACCCTTGAGCGCCGCTCCGATACCGCCGGGGCTCATGGCGACAATCAGGAAAACCAGAAATGTGATCCCGATCAGGGTCGGGATCATGAGGAACAGGCGGCGGGTGATGTAGCTGATCATGGTTCGTCGTCAATCCATCGAAGGGAGACAGGGCGAGAATACGGACTACATCGCGCTCTTGATGTACATCTCATCCTTGTAGAGGCCCTTCGGGTACGGGTGGAAGTTCCCGACACGGTTCTTGACGAAACGAATCCAGGGCGGGTTGATCATGAAGGTGTAGGGCTGCTCTTCGTGAATCAGGGCGTGGAACTCATGCCAGATCGCCATGCGCTTGTCGAAGTCCAGCTCCCGACGCCCCGCCTCGATCAGGCGGTCCGCTTCGGGGTTGTTCCACTGGGCGAAGTTGTCGCCCTGGTTCCTGATCGAACTCGAATGCCACAACTGGTTGGGATCACCCTCGGGGACGGAAGCCGACCACGCCATCGTGATCGCATCGAAGTCGCGGTTGTCGAGCAACTGCTGGTAGATCGACCAGTCCACCTTGCGCTCGCTGCAGGTGATGCCCACCTCGGCGCACATGTCACGCAGATACTTCGCGGTCAGACCCGCAGTGGAACTGCCCGTCGAGTAGGTGAACTCGAACGTGAACTCATCACCACGCTCGTTCTCAAGCTTCTGGTCGCCGTCACGATCGATCCAGCCCGCCTGCTTGAGCAGGTCGCGGGCCAGGTCAATGTCCTGTTCCCACGGCTTGATGTTGGGGTTCGACTGCGGCGTCGCCGGGCTGAACGGCCCCGTGCAGACCCGACCCAGACCCTTGAAGAAGTCGCGCCGCATGCGGTTGCGGTCCAGCAGGTGCGTCATCGCGCGGCGGACGCGCTTGTCCGCGAAGGGCGTCAGTCGCCCGTTGCGGTCGCCGCAGTTCCACGCGATGAAACTGTAGCCGGACCGCATGTTGGTCCACTGATGCGCATCGTTTTCCTCAAGGAAGCTCGGGTCGTTGGCCTTGTCTTCGAACTGTTCATACGTGCCGCGCATCATGTCGCCCTCGCCATTCTCGAAGGACGTGAGGCGGGCCAGGTTGTCCGAGATGGCACGGAACCGCAGGCGCTCGATGGGGGGCTGGTCGTCCATCCAGAAGTTCTCGTTGCGCACGAGGATGACATCGTTCGGCGGCGCCCACTGGTTGTTGGGGTTCAGGTTCTCCACGCGATACGGACCGGAGCCCATCAGCAGGCCGGTCGCACTGTTGAGCTGACTCGGCGTGAAGCGCGAGTAGAAGTGCTTCGGGACGATCGGCATGAGGAACGCCGACTCAAGGTTCTTGAACATCGGTTCATCGAAGTGGAACTCGACGGTCAGCTTGTCAATCACCTTCACGCCGGAGATGACGTTGTAGACGCTGCGGAAACGCTCCGCCTCGATCTCCGGGTTGAAGAGGAAGTCGTCGTACGTCCAGCGCACGTCCTCCGCCGTCACCTGCTTGCCATCGCTGAAGCGGGCTCGTGGGTTGATGTGGGCGCGAACCCAGAGACCGTTGGGGTCATACTGGTAGGCATCCGCGAGCTTGCCACGCCACTCCCCGAGGTTGACCGGGTCGAAGTCCGCGAGGCTCTGGAGCACAATGTCCGTGATGCGCCGGCCATAGACGTCCGAGTAGAGGTACGGCGTGATCTTCGGAAGCTGGGCCTCGAAGATTTCCGTGAACTCGCCGCCTCGCTGGAAGTCCTCGAACTGAGTCGGGTCACTCTTGAATGCCACCTGCGGCAACTCGACGACCTCGACGCCCGAGCGGGTCCAGTCCGCCAGGACTTCAAGCTCGTCCTGGACCGGGAGCCCCGTCGAACCGCCCTCGCCACCGCCCACGATGGAGATGGAACCCGACTGGATACGAGCCGACAGGTCTGCAATCAGCGTCTGCTGCTGCTCCAGGCGGGCGGCCTGCTTCGCAAGCTGCTCGTTCAACTCCACGGCGGTGTTACTCATGTCACGCCGGATGTCACCTGTCTGGGTCTTGATCGTCTGGAGATCATCCTTCGTGATGAACATCTCCTTCCAGTGCCGATCCGCCTGCATCATCGACAACAGCGAAATGGTGCCGACGATGATGACCAGGGCCATCAACACGAAGTCTTTCAGACCAAAACGATTCTGCATGGCGTACTTGCCTTCCTCGATTCTCGGCTGCTGCTACCGGGGACGATCGTGCTGCAACTCACATGCAGCACCCCGCCGGAGCGTGACAGCTCGTCAGGCTACTTCTTCGCACGTTTGGGATCAAACGCTTCCCGCAGGCCCTCGCCGACGAAATTCAGGGCCAGCAACGTCGCGCCCAGTAACAGGCACGGAAACAGAATCAGCCACCAGCGAACAACCACCGGATTCAGCTGGATCAGACCCTCCGCCGCCAGATTCCCCCAACTCGGCAGCGGCGGACGAACACCGATCCCCAGGAAGCTCAGGAACGATTCCTGCAGAATCGCCTGCGGGACCGTCAGCGTCGTATACACAATGATCGGGCCCAGAAGATTCGGAAGCAGGTGCTGCGCAAACTGACGCTGGACCGGCACCCCGATCGCTCGCGCCGCCTCCATGAACGGCTGCGCCTTCAGGCTCAGAACCTGCCCACGAATCACACGAGCCATCGTCAGCCAACTTACCCCGCCAATCGCAACCAGCAGAATCCCAACCTCAAACAGCTTCTGCTGAGTCGCCGACACGGGCAGCTTCTTCAGCCGCGGCACCTGGTCCGCCCGGACGTTGACCCACGCCGCCAACCCATCATCGTTCGACGCCACGTTCTCAAGCACCGCCGCTCGACCCGACGCCGTCGTCTCCCGCTCAAGCAGCGGAACCGCTGCAGCCTCAATCTGAGCGAGCACTTCACTGAAGTCCGCATCGTCAGCCGCCCACTCCGAAATCGTTGCAGATCCCGCCCGGACTTCGCTCGCGTCCTGGTCAATCTGGGATGCAATCGCGTCCTCGCTGACGCCGAGTCGCTCGGTGCCCAGCCACGCCACGACCATGCTCGTCTGCTCCTCGGCAAACGCCCGCCGCGCACTCGATCGCGAAATCACTTCGTCCAGCACCGCCTCACCGGCGACCGCAAGCAGTACCACGAGCAGGATGTACGGAAGACCGTAGAGGATGTCGACGATTCGCATCATCAGCGCATCCGCCTTGCCGCCGAGATAGCCCGCCAGCGCACCGTAGAGCGTGCCGATGAAAACACTGATCGCCGCCGCTGACAGGCCGATACCGATCGAAATGCCACCGCCGGCCAGGCACCGGGTCAGCAGCGGTCGGCCCAGCGAATCTGTGCCCATCCAGTAGAAGGGCATCGCGTCGGCAACCTGGGCGTCGGTGGGGGCCGGCAGGTCAACGCCGTCCGGCACCTCAGTCACGCCGTTGTCCTCAAGATAGCTCAGCAGGATCCGCTCCGAGGCGATCTCCGACGCCGCCTTCGAACGCCGCCGTGCCTCGTCCTCCGTGTGAGACGCCCATGACGGCGGCAGCATGAACGCCGACAGACGCTGGTCGTCATAGCGAGGGGACTCGCCGCGGCCCTTCCCGAACGTATACGGAATCGTGAGCAGACAGAGCAGGACCAGCGTCAACAGCACGCCGAAGCCGATCATCCCTGCGAGGGAGCGGGTCAGCGGATGGTCGCGATGGTAGTCCGTGCCGGCCATCGCCGGCACCGAAGGCTCACTCATTCGGTCAGCATAGCGGGCACCCTACGGCCGTGTGTCGGGATCCCGTTGGGGATGGGGCCGCCGCTCATCCTCCTCGGGAGCCGACATGGCCTCCTCGATCCGCTCGGCGATGAACGACTCACGCTCATCCTCGATGCCAGCCGCGTGAGAGCGCAAAGACTCAAGCCTGCCCGCGAGGAGTTCGATCTCACCGCTCATCTGCTTGACCCGGACCTCGAACAGTTCTTCGACCAGTTCCCGCACCCGATCCCGATCACCGGTGCGGGCCGCACGCCGAATGCCTCGGTCCAGCTGCCGAGCCCTGGCCCGATCTCTGAAGACGTCCGGGTTGTCGAGAACCATGGGAGCCAGACGCTCGCGATGGCGATCGAGAAACTCGCGAAGAAGCTTCGGATCCCGATCACGAAGCGCCACAAGCTTCTCATGCATCTCCGGATCAATCTTCTCAATCGCCTGCAGAATGCGCTCGGGGTCGGGACGACGGTCCATCGGGCCCGCCCCCTCGGGACCCGGGCGCCCGAAGCCGCGCCGTGCCCCTCGGCTTTCAGTCCCCGCAAGACCATGCTCGCGGAACTGCTCCGGGATCTCCCGGAGGATCTCGGGGAGCGGCTCATCACCCTCCACGCGCTCGATCAGCCTGGCCAGCGCCTCTTCCTGCTTCCGGATCCGTTCGAGGTGATCGCGGAGCCGCCGCGCGATGTCCTCGCGTCGGTCCTCGCCGATGCCCGGCCGATCTCCGGGCCGATCAAATCGATCGTTGCCGGGACGGCGGTCAGACGCGCCGGGGCCGCCCTGCTGCGCAGTCACCAGGCCACCGGCCGAGAGGAGACACACCAGGATGATCATGATTCGCGTTCGCATCACAGGGACTCCTCGCCAAGGGCCAGGGGGTCAGTCCAGAAGTTCTCGTACGCTGCTTCCACGGTCGAGAAGCCCGAATCCACCGATTCGATGTCGTCCATCGGCTCTTCCAGTTCAGCCAGCCATGTCTCAAACTCCGCCTCGAACGCCACCATGTCGAAGTCCGACGACGGACCCGGTGCGGATGGCGAACCTCGTTGCACCGCGTACCACGTCGCGGCTACCGCGATCGCGCCGATTCCCACCGCCGCGGCGAGCCGCCAGCCGGGGCCGATGCGGGCCAGCACGCCTCCGGACGCAGGCGCCGTGGGACGAGTATGTTCGAAGATCCGACTCTCCAGTCCGCCCGGCGCCGCGCGCCTCTCCACGCGGCCGAGTTCATCAAGCGCATCGGAAATGGACGCCAGTTCCGGGTCGAGGCCATCGTGCTGTTTGCGTTCTTCATTCATGACGTCACTCCCCTCCTGGATTCGAGGGTCTCTTTCATTCGCTTCAGCGCCCGATGGTGACGGGCGAGGACGGTGCCGATCGGCTGCTTCAGCGTCTCGGCGATCAACTTGAAACTCATCTGGCCGTGGTGCCGCATCTCCACCACCTCTCTCTCGGACTCGGTCAGTTCGTTCAGGGCGTTCCGCAGCGCCTGGAGGTCTTCGGGAGCCGCCCGATCCGGTTCGCTTCCCGCGGCGATGTGCCCGAAAGTCGACGGGTCCGCCGTACTGGCCTGTCGCTTCCGCCGACGCATCTCGTCCCGGATCCGGTTCATCGTGATGCGAAAGAGCCAGGATTCGAAGCGTCCCTGCTCCTCGTATGCCCCCTGTCCCGCCCCAGTCAGTTTGGCGGAAACCGTGACGAATACGGACTGCGTGATTTCCTCGGCCAGGTCATCGTCGCGACAACGCGAGCGGGCCATCGCATGCACCCGACGAGCGTACAGCCCGATCACACGCCGCCAGGCGTCGTCGCACCCCGTGGAGGCCAGCCGCAGCAACGCGGCAAGGTCACCGCCAGCCTCGGATTCAAACGGGATGTCCGCCGTCATCGCCGTCATCTCCAGTACAACGCCTGTTCAAGCCTCTGATTGCGGCTTCATCGGGTAACCAGCCCGAATGACCCCGAAATCAACCGAGAGGGCGGCAAAACGGCGTTTCATTCTCAGAAAACATGATCTTATCGGACGCTGATCGTCAGTGCCCCGACGTGGCCACCGAAGCCCGCCGCGAGGACCAGGTGTTCCCCACCTTCGATCGCGGTCCCGCCCGGAGAGACCGGCAGGCCGTCAACCGGCTTCCGGATCCACGGCATTGGCGGCAGTCGGCCGGCCCGCCCGGCGATGACGGCGATCACCGAACTCACCAACGCCGAGGCACCGAGACTGTGCCCGATCGCACCCTTCAGGGCGTACGCCGGCGCTCCGGCATCGAGCACTTCACCGATCGCCGCCAACTCCGCCGCGTCGTTCGCGTCCGTGCCCGGTGCATGCGGGTGCACGGCCGCGATCGGGCCTGCAGCCACTTCGCGAATCAGGCGCTGGAGTACCCGGAAACCGCCCGTCGGGCGCACGATGTCCTCCGCCTGAGCGGCCAGCGCCGAGCCCGTCAGAGCCGCCTGTGGCCGGGGGTGGACGCCCTCGCGTTGCAGGACAACCGCCGCTCCCGTCTCGTTGAGCGTGAAGCCGCACCGCTCCGCGTCCAGCGGCCTCGCACGATGCAATGCCGGCGGATCGATCGGCGCCAGCACGCCAAGCCGCCGGTAGCTCTCCACGAAAATGGGATGCAGAGCCGCTTCCACCGCAACGACCAGAACCGTCTCATGCTCGCCCGACACGATCTCCATCCTGGCCTGGTGCAGGGCCGCCGCGGCTGTCGCGCAGGCGGCAACGACACTTGTCGTCGCACCCAGGTTCAGACGTCGGCGCAACTGGTCGCAGAGCCAGCCATGCGGACCCAGCGCCGCCGGTTCGTGATGCTCATGCGGCGCCCGGCTGAGAGCATTGATGAGCGCGACAACCGCCCCTTTGCTGGAGGCGACGATGGTCCGGACGGGCTCGGGCGCTCCCTCTGGAAACGCCTCGAACAGGGCATCACGCGCCGCCCGCTCCGCGATCTCGATCGCCGGATCGACCGGAGAGAAGCGGGCCCGGCCGCAGCCCCCGGTGGCCTGTGCGAGGGTCGTGGCATCGATCGTCTCGTCAATCTCGTCGAGGCGATCCGCGGTGGTCCGCCCGTCAAGGAGCGCGGCGAACGTGGACCAGGGCGTCACCCCGAGCGGGGTCACGAGTCCGAGTCCGGTGATGGCAACGGCGCCTTTCATGGGATTGCCATGGTAGGCCCTCCGGACCGTTGCGTCGGAGGCTGGAATGTCGGGAAGAGTGTGCTTGACCCCCTTTGGCAGACTCTGGTATCGTTCCCCTCTCGCCTTCGGGCGTGGTAGTCGGGCAGGTAGCTCAGTTGGTAGAGCACGGCACTGAAAATGCCGGTGTCCCCGGTTCAAGTCCGGGTCTGCCCATTCGATCAGGGATCAGCCGCTTGGTGGCTGATCCTGTTCGTTTTTGGAGTACGGCTTGTGACTGACCGGCATGGGGTGCCCGAGAGCGTCCGGAGGCTGCTGGTGTACGGCGGAACATTCGATCCGCCTCATCGGGCGCACATGGAACTTGCGGAGACGGCGCGCTGTGCGACTGA
The DNA here is from genome assembly GCA_030432255.1 of Phycisphaerae bacterium. Classification (GTDB taxonomy): domain Bacteria; phylum Planctomycetota; class Phycisphaerae; order Phycisphaerales; family UBA1924; genus JAUIHS01. The sequence goes on along the minus strand of JAUIHS010000009.1, from coordinate 85,106 downwards.
AGCCGACTGGCTGCTCTTTATCCCGGCGGCCCGGTCGCCGCATCGGGACGTCGGGCCTGAGGCCCCAATGGCGGACCGCGCCAGGATGCTCGCCTCCGCGCTTCCCAGCGCACATTGCTCCGTCACCACGATCGAGGAAGACCTCGCTTCCGGCGCCGGCGCGGCGGTGCGGACGGTCGATACGCTGAGGCGACTGCGCGATGATCTCGCGGCACCCGTCGAGATGCGGCTGCTCATCGGCTCCGATCAGGCGGTGGCCTTTCATCGCTGGGCCGAAGCGCCGCAGGTCATCGAGTTGGCGGAGCCTGTGGTCCTGCTTCGGGCGCCCTGGTCCACTCGCGAAGAGCTTGCCGACGCGCTGAAGCAGAACTGGAATGAACGGGAGGTCGCCGCGTGGCTCGGCCGGGTGGTCGATGCGCCCCTCGTGGATGTGAGCGCCACCGCGGTGCGTGACGCCCTGCGCAGGGGAGGCACCGATGAGCCGGTGGTGGTGGAGGCCCTTTCGGCGTCCGTGCGCGACATCATCGATGAGAGCGGCCTGTACAACGCTTCCTGAACGCCCCGCGGATGTAGAATGCCGCGCATGTCAACCATCGTCGCCGTACGCAAGGGTGATCAGATCTGCGTCGCAGCGGACACGTTGACGATGTGGGGATCCACCCGCCTGTCGTCCGAGATCGTGAGGAACCACGAGAAACTCGGGAAGTTCGGATCCAACTACATCGCCACCGTGGGGCCCGCGGTCATGCAGACGCTGCTCCGCAACCACTTCGGATCCCTCGACAAACCGCCAGTGCTCGACAGCGTGGATGCCGTCTTCACCGCCTTTGGCAAACTCCACCGCCAGCTCAAAGACGACTACTTCCTCAATCCCTCGGAGGAATCGGACGACCCCTTTGAGTCCTCCCGGTTCCACTGCCTCGTGGTGAACCCCTCGGGGATCTTCGGGGTGTACGCGCTTCGCACCGTCCACGAGTACAGCCGCTATTTCGCTTTCGGAAGCGGCAGCGAGTATGCCCTCGGGGCGCTCCATGCCATTTACGAACGCTTACGCTCGCCAAAGCAGATCGCTATGGCGGCGCTCGCGGCGGCGTGCGACTTCGACGATGCCAGCGCGCTCCCGGCCACCGTCAAGACCGTGCGAGTCAAGGGTGTGTCGGCGAAGCCGAAGAAGTCGACCGACTGAGCCAGTGATCCTGCGGCGGGACCGTTCGACGAAGTTCTCGAACTCGCTGATCCACAGCACCGCTCCCCGGATCTGGGTCGGGCATCGGCACCAGGTGAACCACACGCCCCGGCTCCGGCGGCACGGTGGCGGAAGCCGCGGCAGGCTCTCCGATGAAGCGCACCTGCATGGCCAGCAGCATCACCAGCAGTGGAAGCAGCAGCGTGAGTGTGGTGTCGACGAACCGGCGCTGGCGACGTCCCATCAGTCCGCTCCCTCGTCGTACTCTGCCACCTGAGTCAGGCCGCAGTGGTGGAAGTGGAAGTGCTCCGTTCGCAGCAGCAGACGCGTGCGGTTCTGGTCGTCATCGAGAGTCGGTTCGAGTGTGCAGCGTCGAATGGCCAGGATGCCACCTCTCTGGTGAAGTGCGGAGATGAACTCGATCAGATTGGGTTGGTCACCCATCAGTTCGATAGTGCACTCGATGGCACGCGAGAGGTTGCCGACGTCATCGGTCGCATCAACCGCCGGCGCACCTGAAGCATCCAGCTCCACGATGTCGATGCCGGCTTCATCCGCGAGCGACTGGATGGTTCCCACCAGGACATCAACCTCGCGCGCAAGGTCGCTCCCGAGCATGATGGCCTCCGCCTGCCGAGCGGGTTCAACCTCCGGGTCGACACGCGGCATCCGCGCGACCGCTGTGCCGATGCGCACCGTTTCCACCGCACGATCAACCTGCCCACGAACGGCGCGGTGTTCCTTGTGCATCGGCGCCAGCAGAAGCAGGCCGAGAGTGGCGGGCAACCCGAGGAGCGGGACGAGTTGCATGACGAAGCGTCGATGAGTCAGGGGTCTGCTCATGCCGGGGGCCCCTCGGTGCGGGCGACGGCGGGCCGATGAGATGCCGCGCGGAGGCGCAGTTCGATGTGTCGAGCGGCTCGCCCCTCGACGGTTGTCCGATGGGTCGCGCGCAGTGACACGTGATCAATGAGTGGCGAACTCTCGAGGTCACTCATCCAACTGGCCAGGGTTGTGGCCTCCTGCCGCGTACCGGGGGTCTGGTCGAAGAGGAGGCCTGAGATATGAAGTTCGGCGACGTCGGTACCCGAGGGTGCTGTGCCGTCAAGCGAGGACAGCCGGACATTGGCTGGTGTCCGCAGCATGACTTCAGTGAGGAGTGCATCCCATGCAGGCTGACCGCTCGTGAGTTCCCGGATGTCGCGCTGCACCGATCGCACTGCATTGGCGCGCTCGTTGGTCGTGTTGTGCTCGACACGGATGGCTTCCAACGCAGCCGCCCGCATGTTCAGAGCGTCAAGTTGGGTGCGCAATGATGCGCTGGACATCCATGTGGAAATGAACTGTGCGCCACCCGCCAGCAACGCGAGCGCCGCACCGACAGCGACCAGATTCCGTGAGTGCCGACGTCTTCGCTCGACCCGCGTCGAGACCGGGAGCAGGTTGACCCCCGGCGGCGCAAAGCGACGCGCGATATCAAGGTCACCGACCGGAGACACGTCGACAAACGGGTCGTAGCGATCTTCGGGATCCTCAAGCAGCAGCAGTTCTTCGAGTCCCAGTTGCCCGGCCAGCGTCTCCTGGAGCCGCGGGATGTCAGCCCCCGGCCCTGTCACGAGAAGGTGGCCCTCACCCCGTCTCTTCTCTGACAGTGCATCGCTGATCGCATGCTTGCCTTCGATCAGGAACTGCTGCACCGGCCCGCGCAGCGCATGGATGACGGCATCCCCGCGAAGGAACTGCTGTTCGTCCACCATCTCGGTCGGTAGAGGCACTCCGGTTCGGAAGAGCAGCATGCGGGCCGCGAGTGCATCGAGCGTGGTCGACGGTTCATCACCGCCGCTGGTCCTGAGTGGCTGGGTCAGTGCCTCGGTGAGGCATTCGAGTGTCAGCGAGACCGGCTGCACGAAGTGCACCTGACGACCCATACCGCACGCCAGCCGCGAAACATGCTCGCCGAGATGGAGCACGACGACCGGGCCTGACCGATGATGTGCGGTCAGCGAGTGCACAACGGCGCGATCCAGGGCCAGATCCAGCGGACAGAGCGACAGCGTCGAGACGCCTTGCTCCGACAACCATTGCACGATCGTGCGAGCGCTGCTGTCACACTCCGCCGCCATGCCCCACAGCGATCGCGACCGCTTTCCAGTCCATGCGTGCATCTCGTGCAGTCCGCTCGGATTGACTTTCACATCGAGCGATGTGGCGTCGCGCAGCGCACGCGTCGCGGCCCGACACGCAGCAGGACCAGCGCCCCGGATCGTCGAGGTGTGCGCGGCGAGCGTCGGGCTGACGTAATGCACCCGGGCCTCGCCACGATCCATGCCGAGTTGGTTCAGCGCATCGCGCAGCGGTTGGGCGATCGGCGCGAGTCCCTCTCGCCAACTGGCCTGCCAGAGAGCAGGATCGAGGTGCATGGCGACACCGGCGCGGCGGGAGGCCACTTCCAGGCGGGAAGGCGTCAACAGGATCTCGATATGCGGACGTCTCATCGTTGGCCGTGTCTGCTGCTCCGGGGGTTCGCCACCTCGGACATCGGCCATATGGGTCCCTCTCTTCATTTGCGGACGTGCTTCCCGAGGCCGCGGCTCGCATCCGCCCCTTGGAGAGGTGAGCGGGCGAAGAGCAAGGCCGGCCATTTGGCAGCTAGGATGCATCTGTGCAGAAAGCGACCTCACCCATCCGAATACCGGTATCCGGCATGAACTGCGGCGGCTGCGCGGCCGCGGTTCGGCGGGCGATCGAAGGTGTGACGGGGGTCGAGGCGGTCTCCGTCAATTTCGATGCGGGTACGGCATCCGTGGTTCCCGAACCAGCAGTCGATCATGGGGAATTGCGACGCCACATCGGCGAGGCGATCCGGTCGGCCGGATTCCGTGACGAAGCCCCCGACACCGGTGGGGGAGACGAGGCTGCGCAGGGTGTCGCATGGGGTCGCCGCGCGGCCGCCGGCCTGCTGCTTGCAACGCCGCTCATGGTGATCATGTTCATCGAGATTCCGGGGCGGGGCTGGATCGAACTGGCGCTGGCAGCGCCGGTGCAGTTCTTGGTGGGCTGGCCTTTCCTGGTTGGAGGCTGGCGCGCTGCGCGCGGCGGTCGTGCCAACATGGACACGCTGGTCGCGGGCGGTTCGCTGGTGGCCTTCGGCTACAGCCTCTACCAACTCATCAGCGGCCACGGCCACGGCTTCTTCGAAACAGCGGCGTTCATCATCGCGTTCATCTCCATCGGCAAGTGGCTGGAAGCGCGAAGCCGACGTCGGGCGGGGGATGCCGTCCGGGGACTCCTCGACCTCACACCGGAACGCGCACGGCGCCTGTTGGATGATGGCGAACTGGTCGAAGTCGAAGCGCGGGACGTCGAACCCGGATGGCTGCTGGAGGCTCGGCCCGGCGAGCGCTTCGCGGTCGATGGATCGGTGGAGTCCGGTGCAGGAAGCGTGGATGAGTCCATGCTCACCGGAGAGTCCGCGCCCGTCGCGCGATCGGCAGGCGAACCGGTGATCGCAGGGACGCTGAGTCTCGACGGACGTATCCGCTACCGCGCCGAGCGAGTCGGCGGTGACACGGTACTGGCCGGCATCGTTGAACTGGTGGAAACCGCGCGATCAACGCCCGCCCGTCTCCAGCGCATCGCGGACGCCGTGGCAGCCGTCTTTGTGCCAGCCATCATGACGATCGCCGCGCTGACCGGCGGCGCTTGGCTGCTCCTGGGTCACGGCGTGGAGGATGCCGTCCGCGCCGCGGTTGCCGTGCTTGTGGTCGCTTGCCCATGCGCGCTCGGTCTCGCGACGCCGACCGCAGTGACGGTCGGTGCGGGACTGGCCGCACGCCGGGGCATCCTCGTGCGAGATGCGCGATCACTGGAAGACGTCAGCCGCATCGATACATGGGTCCTCGACAAGACGGGCACACTGACCACCGGCACGTTTCATGTGGTCGGCATCGCCGTGGACGCTGGCATGTCGGAACGCGAGGCACTTCGTCTCGCGGCGTCACTGGAGGCCGCGAGCGCCCATCCGATCGGCATCGGCATCGTCAACGAAGCGCGGGCCCGAGGTCTGACGCTCAGCGAGGTGGAGCACTTTCGCACGACTCACGGAATGTGTGTGGAGGGCACCGTCGAAGGTTGCCGCCTGGTCATCGGGCGGCCCGGAGTCTTCGCGGATCGCGGAATGGCCGTCTCCGATACGCTCCGTGCGGCGCTTGACGGAGCCGCAGACGAAGGCCTGACGGCCGTGGGCCTCGGCATGGACGGCCGCCTGGTCGCGGTGATCGGACTGGCTGACGAGGTGCGCACCGATGCGCTTCCGGTCATCCGCGGACTGCGCGGCGACGGTGCCCGGGTGGTGATGCTGACCGGTGATCACCGGGCCGCCGCCGATCGCGTCGCAACCGAACTGGGCATCGACGAGGTGATCGCGGAAGTGCTTCCCGACGGCAAGGTCGCGCAGGTTGGGGCGCTCAGATCTCGCGGCGAGCGGGTGGCGATGGTCGGAGATGGGGTCAACGACGCGCCGGGGCTTGCGACGGCAGACGTCGGGGTTGCCGTGGGGGCCGGGACGGACATCGCGATCGATGCGGCGGACGTGATCATGCTGGCTGACGGCGTCGCGCCGCTGGGACGGCTCATCAGGATCAGCCGCGAGACGCGCCGCGTGATCCACCAGAACCTCTTCTTCGCCCTGATCTACAACATGGTGCTGGTGCCCCTGGCGGCGGTGGGGGTGTTGCACCCGGCGCTGGCGGCGGCGGCCATGTCGCTCAGCAGCATCACGGTGGTGATGAACAGCCTCCGTCTGCGCTGGCGCATGGATTCGCTGGATCCGGTGCGGGCCGGGACATCGGGCTGACGCGTGTATACTGCCGCGTCGGCACGGGGGGTGTCAGCGCGCCGACGCCGATCCGGTCGGTTGAGAGAGTTGAATCGGACTGGCGACCCCGGCGTGCCCGTTGGCGACCAGTGAAGTCTGAAGATCAGTCGGAAGGAGACTGCCCAATGCGTCGATTTGTCCTGGCGATCTGTGCCGTAGCGTGCTCATGCATGAGCGCAACGGCTCAGCAGATCGAAGTCGAGACCCTGAAGCTCGACAACGGCATGGAGTTCCTCCTCTACCCGAGGTCGGAACAACCGAACATCATCGCCGCGGGCTGGATGGCCCGGGTCGGCAGTGTGAACGAGCGTCCCGGCATCACGGGCATCAGCCACTTCTTCGAGCACATGATGTTCAAGGGGACCAACACCATCGGGACCAGCAACCCGGAAGCGGACAGGATGTACCGCGAGTCGGAGCGCCGGATCCGCAACCAGTTGCTCGAGTTGCAGCTGGGCGAGCACTACGAGCGCTGGCGGCGTGGCGAGATCGACGACCCGTGGGACCAGGCCAACGACTCACCGGAGATGGCGGCTCTGCGCCAGAAGCTGAAGGACACCATGGACGAGCACCGTGACGTGATCGTCAAGGATGAGTTCGACCGGGTGTACACCGAGGGCGGCGGTTCCGGCATGAACGCCTTCACCTCCCACGACGTCACCTTCTACTTCATCAACGTGCCGAGCAACAAGTTCGAGTTGTGGGCATGGATGGAGTCGAACCGTCTCGACGACTCCGTCTTCCGCGAGTTCTTCTCGGAGCGCGATGTGGTGCACGAGGAGCGCCGCCTGCGCACCGAGTCGACGCCGACCGGCGTCTTCCAGGAGCAGTTCGACTCCATGTTCTGGATCAGCTCACCCTACAACTGGCCGGTGATCGGCTGGACGAGCGATCTGAACAGCTACACCCTCGAAGAAGCGCAGCGCTACTTCGACACCTACTACCAGCCCGGCAACCTCGTCGGTATCATCGTCGGCGACTTCGATGTCGAGGAAGTTCGCCAGGTCATCGAGAGCTACTTCGGGCGCCTCCAGCCGGGAACCACGGAGGTGCCGCCGGTCGTCACGCTCGAGATGGAGCAGCGGGCCGAGATCCGAATGAACGCCGAGGTGGAAGCCCAGCCGCAGATCGAGGTGCGCTATCACACCGTGCCCTTCAACCACGCCGACAGCTTCGCGCTGGAGATGATGTCGCAGATTCTCAACGGCCGCACCGGACGCCTCTACAAGTCGATGGTGGAGGGCGCCGAGATCGCGTCGTTCGGACGGGCGGGCGTCGACCATCGACGCTACGGCGGCTACTTCTCCTTCAGCGGCGAGACCAAGAAGGAAGCGACGCCCACTGACCTCGAAGAGGCCTGGTATCGCGAACTCAAGGTGCTGCAGGACGAACTGGTCTCCGATTACGAACTCCAGAAGGTCAAGAACCAGGTGCTGGCGGACTCCTACCGCGCCCTGGAGCAGAACTTCTTCATCATGCTGCAACTCGGCTACTACGAAGCCCTCGGCGGATGGGAGTACATCAACGAAGGGCCGCAGAAACTGCGGGCCGTGACGCCGGAGGACATCCAGCGCGTTGCGAAGAAGTACTTCGAACCCACCAATCGCGCCGTCGCCATCTACCTCCGCAAGGAAGGCACCAGCGACATGCAGGCGGAACTGGCGGCCCTCGATCCCCAGATGCGCCAGATGGTCATCATGCAGCTCAAGCAACTGGAGGGCATCGATGACGTCGAAGCACTCCGCCAGGAGGTCCAGATGGCCGAAGCCAATCGGGACCGGGTCCCCGAAGAGTTCCGACCGGCGTTTGACTACATCATGAACAAAACCAGGGAACGCATCGAGGAACTCGAAGCGGAAGCCGGCAACTGACCCACCGCGCAAGGAGCATATGCACATGAACCGATTCAGCATCATGTCGATCGCGGCGGGCCTCTCAGCCGTGACTGCGACCCTCACCGGCGCCCACGCCGGCGTCATCCCCGACCACCCCGATGGCCTGACCTTCGAGGAACTCAACTTCGAACCCCCGGCGTCCCAGGATTACCGCTACACGCTCTCCAACGGCGTCACGGTCTTTCTCGCACCATCGCGGGAACTTCCCCTCATCAGTCTCAGCTTCAGCTTCAAGGGTGGCGCGTACATGGAACCCGCCGACAAGGTCGGCCTCTCGCGCCTGACCGGCGGACTGATCCGCACCGGCGGCGCCGGTGAACTGTCGCCCTCCGATGTCGATGAACGCTTCGACTTCCTCGCCGCCAACGCCAACACCTTCATCGGCAGCACCCGTTCCGGGGCACGCCTCAACAGCCTGAGCACCAACTTCGATGAGAGCTTCGATCTCTTCATGCAGATGGTGCGCCGACCCGCCTTCGACTCCGAACGCTTCCGCGTCGAACGCGATGACATGCTGACCGGCATGGCACAGCGCAATGACCAGGCCGATGGAATCCTCGCACGCGAATGGCGCGCCCTCATGTATGGACGTGATCACTTCGAGGCGCGCGTCGCCACCGAAGCCACCGTCGGCAACATCAGTACCGACGACATGCGCGAACTGCATGCCGAGATCTTCCATCCCGGAAACCTCATCATCGCGGCGAGCGGCGACTTCGACGCACAGGACATGCTTCGGAGACTCGAAGAAGCCTGCTCCGGATGGCAGGTCCGCGAACGCGCCGCCGATCCGCCCGCCCCGACCCACACCGTCAAGCCGGGCGTCTACCACGTCGAGAAGGACATCCCGCAGGGCAAGGTGCGCATGGGTACCCGCGGCCTGATGCGCGATGACCCGGACCAGGTCGCAGTCGACGTCATGAACGACATCCTCGGCGGCGGCGGCTTCACCAGCCGCATCGTCACCAAGGTTCGCTCGGACGAAGGCCTCGCCTACGGCGCCGGGTCCAATTTCAGCCACGGCGTCCACTACCCCGGCGAGTTCACGGCATCAACGGCCTCCAAGAACGCGACCGTGGCACTCGCGATCAAACTCATGGTCAACGAGATGCACCGAATCCAGGACGAGGCCGTCAGCGCCAACGAACTGGAGACCACGCAGAACTCATTCATCGAGACCTTCCCACGCACCTTCGAGTCCAAGGGCGCCATGCTCGGGGTCTTCGTCGATGACGAAATGACCGGCCGGGACACCACCTACTGGGACAACTATCGCGATCGTGTTCGCAGCGTGACGACCTCCGAAGTACGCCGCGTGGCCGAAGAATACCTGTCTCCCGAGAACCTGGTCATTCTCGTCGTCGGCAAGTGGGACGAGATCGCTCCCGGCGACCTCGGCGGACGCGCATCAATGTCGGAGTTCGGCGAGGCGGAACATCTGCCCCTCCGCGATCCCATGACACAGGAACCCATCGACAACTGACCGGCTGGTCGGGGAATTCAACAGGAACGTCGCGGCGGCCCACCGGGTCGCCGCTTTTTTCTGCGCATCGCCGGTGCGACCGCCAGTACAATCCATGCCATGCCCCAGGTCCGGTTCACGCATCACCTGCGACGCTACTTTCCCGATCTTGAGTCGCTCACCGTCGATGACGCCGCGACAGTTGCCGATGTCATCTCGGCCGTCAACGATCGTCATCCCGGACTCGCGGACTATGTCCTCGATGATCACGGCGCCGTGCGCAAGCACGTGAACATCTTCGTCGGCGGCCGCGTCATCACCGACCGCACCACCCTGTCGGACAGCGTCGGCAACGCGGACGAGGTCTGCATCATGCAGGCTCTCTCTGGCGGTTGAACGGCCACTCACCCTCGCACGCACGATGGAGAGACTCGCATGAGCAAGGATCACATGGTTCTCGGGACTCGCAAGGGCATCATCGTTGCCGAGCGCAAGGGGAGTGACTGGCGCATCACGTACGATGCACTCCCTGGCATTCCGGTTCCCTTTGCGACGCTCGATCCGCGCACCGGAACACTCTGGGCGACGCTCGATCATGGCCACTGGGGACAGAAACTCAGCCGCTCCGAAGACATGGGCCGCACCTGGAACGAAGTCACCGCGCCCAAGTACCCCGAGGATGCACTGGTCAAGCCGGACGTCCCCGCGACGTGCCGGTACCTCTGGGTCTTCCAGCCCGGTGCCGCGGACCAGGACGGGCGCCTCTACATCGGGACCGAACCCGGCGGCCTCTTCATCTCGGATGATGATGGCGCATCCTGGAATCTCAACGAGCCGCTCTGGAACGTACCGGAGCGGATGGAAGGCTGGTTCGGCGGCGGACGCGACTTCGCCGGCATCCACTCCATCCTCATCGACCCACGCGATTCACAACGCATCCTCATCGGCATCAGTTGCGCCGGCGTCTACGAGACCACCGACGGCGGATCATCGTGGGCCCTTCGCAACAAGGGCATGCGCGCTGACTTTCTGCCCGATCCCAACGCCGAGGTGGGACAGGATCCCCACATCGTCGTGATGTGCGATGGACAACCCGATGCGCTCTGGCAGCAGAACCATTGCGGCATCTTTCGCTCCACCGACGGCGCACAGAACTGGACCGATGTGACACAGAAGGACGGACTCGCGAACTTCGGCTTCGCCGCCGCGGTCGACGCCCGCGACCCGGACACCGCATGGGTGGTGCCGGCGATCTCCGACGAGGTGCGCATGGCGTGCGACGGCGCACTGTGCGTGTGCCGGACGCAGGATGGCGGTGCGTCGTGGGAGGCCCTGCGCGAGGGGCTGCCCCAGGAACACGCCTACGACATCGTCTTCCGACACGCGCTGGACCTCGATGGCGATCGGCTCGCCTTCGGTTCCACCACCGGCAACGTCTACACGTCAGACGATCGCGGCGACTCGTGGCGCCCGCTGGGCCGCAACCTGCCGCCGGTGTACTCCGTTCGCTTCGTGTGATGCGACGGGTCAGAAGTCCCGGCGTGCAAAATAGACCGAAGCAAGCAGCAGGATGAAGGCCTCGAAGCCGAGCGACGTTCCCACGATCCACCACAACGGACGGTCCCGCGACTCCTGGTCGAGCGTCACCGACAACTCGGTTGATGTCGGTTGTCGGGTCCCCTCGATGTCAGCCGGCAATTGGGGCGCGCCCTCCGGTCGACTCGTACCAAAGAGACCGCCTGTCTCATCCTGGCCCGTGCCCTCATTCAGGTCCTCGACATCCTCCTGGCGAACGAGGTAGCGGTTGAGCAGTTCCTTGGTCTCGCCGGTCTTGGGCAGGACCGTGGCAACGCCATGCATGATGTTGTGCCAGCGGACAACCCACTGGCCGGAGGTCTCCGCGTGCTCCGTATACGTCTGCAGCAACTCGCGGCTCTCGCGACGCTCCTCCAGTCGGGCGCTCACCAACGCCGAAGCCGTCTCGATCTCCTCTCCGTTCGGCACCCTCGCGGCAATCCGATCAGCGAACTTGGCCGAACGCCCCGTGTCGTCGCCATAACTCCAGCGCACGATCCGTCGGATCTTCTCACGGGCATCAGTGATGGACAGGTCATCGGCCTCTTCGCTCAGGTCCTCAAGCGCGGAGATCTGCTTGTCGAGCACCTCCTGGGCCACGACGTGACGCGCAATTCCCAGGTCTCGATCGACCTTCGCAATGAAGAAGAAGTTCTCGGATGCCTGGACCGCAAAGACCAGCAGCCAGAAGAGAATCGTCAGCAGCAAGGCGGCAATCGTTGAACGGGTCCACAGCCCGATCAGGGCGCAGAGACAAAAAAGATAACTGTAAAAAAGCGCGATGATGGGGATGCCGAGCAGGATCTTCGGATCCCACAGGTCCGCCTTGATGCCGATGAGCAGGAAACTCGCCACGCAGAAGACGCCCACCTGAAGCACAACGAAGAGAAGGCCGGAGACGTACCGGGTCAGGAACAGCCGCGTCCGGCTGATCGGACGAGCCAGCATGGCCTCGATGGAGCCACTGCTCACCAGATCCGGAAACACCCCCGCAGTTGAGATCAACGCGAGGATCGTCGCCGCGAAACCCAGCCACCACTTCACCCCGAGCTCGACGAAGATGATGTTGTAGTAGAAGACCCGCGGCGGAATGTTCTGCAGGTTGAATTCGGTGTCGACGTCCCAGACCACGAATCGAATACCGGTCTGTGTCAGCGTGATCGTCGCGAAGGCTGCCACGACGAGTCCGGAGAGCACCATGACGATCCAGAACAGTTTCTTCGAGTTCAACTCGCGATAGGCATCAACGAAGATGGCAAGCGTCTGACCGATCATGAGGTCTTCCCCTTCCGCGCAGCGCCGGGTCCGAGTTGCCGGCCCGTCGTCGGGTCCTGAACCGCTTCCATGAAGAGATCCTCCAGTGACGGGCGCGCCAGACGCAGCGATGTCAGGAGCAGTCCACGCTGACGAATGGAATCGACGATGGGCTGGACCGCTTCGGCCTGTTCCGTCAGCACGCTCACGTGGTCCCCTTCGATATCCACGAGACTGCCGTCAGCCAGGCCCGGCTTGCCGTCTTCACCCGTCTTGACCAGGTCCTCCAGCGCACTGGCAAGGGCCGTGGGCGGTTGGCCACCCGGCCGCGCCACCCGGATCTCGAAACGGGCGCGATCTTCGGTCAGGAAGTCGATGGTTCCCTGCTGGCGGACTTCCCCCTGCACGAGTATCGCGACACGGTCGCACACCTGCTCCAGTTCACTCAGGATGTGACTGTTCAGGAAGACCGTCTTCCCCTGGTCGCTGATGTACTCCAGCATGTTGCGGATGTCGCGCCGGCCCCCCGGGTCGACCCCGTCCGTCGGCTCGTCCAGCAGGACAAGATCCGGATCGCTCATCAGGGCCTGCGCAATACCGATCCGCTGGCGCATCCCCTTCGAGTAGCCGCCGATCTTCTTGTCGGCCCAGTCGGCCATGCCCACCATCGTCAGGAGTTGTTCCGCCCGTCGCTTGCATTCGTTCCGCGGAACACAGGACATCGCCCCGTAGAAGTGCAGAGCCTTGCGCCCCGAAAGGTAAGGCGGGAACTTGTGATTCTCCGGCAGGTACCCGACGCGGCGAAGCGTCGACTTGTCGCCCACCGGACGCCCCAGCATGTGACCCGAACAACGCGTCGGACGGATCACCGTCATCAGGATCTTGATCAGCGTCGACTTGCCGGCGCCGTTCGGACCCAGGAGTCCGAAGACCTCGCCCCGGCCAACCTCCAGGTCGATCCCGCGCAGCGCATGCACCCGGCCGCGATACACCTTCGCGACGTCCTTCAATTGCAACGCCATCCCGGCGCTCCCGTCAGCTACCACGCACGCCTCCCTTCGGTTCGGACGCATTGTACGGAATCATGCGTCAACGGTTCTCCCGGGCGACATCGAGGACGAAGCGCAGCGACATTTCCTCCGATGACCGCTACCATTCGCCCCATGTACCGATCCACTCGGGAATTCGTCGCCGCCCTCGATACGGCCGGTCTCCTCCAGCGAATCCGCGTCCCCGTCTCGCCGATCCTCGAGATCACCGAGATCACCGACCGCGTGAGCAAGTCGCTCGCCGGGGCCGATCCGACGGAAGCGGCCAATCGCTTCGATCCGAAGAACGCCGACTCCGGCGGCAAGGCGCTCCTCTTCGAAAACGTGGAAGGCTCGGACATCCCGGTGCTCATCAACCAGTTCGGCAGCTACCGTCGGCTGGAGATCGCCCTCGGCTGTCACGGCGACGACCGCTTCGTGGTCGACGGGCATACGTCCGGTGGCTTCGACGGTATCGCCGCCCGGATCGCCGACCTCGTCGAACTGCAGCCGCCGCAGTCGCTCCGCGAGGTCGTCGGCAAGGCCCGCGAGTTCCTGCCTCTCCTGCGCATCGGCCCCAAACGAGTTCGTAACGCGCTGTGCCAGGAGGTCATCTACCTCAACGAGCACGTCGACCTGCGCATGCTGCCGATCATCAAGTGCTGGCCGCTCGATGGCGACTTCGAGGCCGTCGGATACCCGGCCGGTATCAACGACGAGGTGCCCGGCGTCGACGCCACAGGTGAATCCATCGGCGGCCGCGGCCGCTACATCACGCTCGCCGGTGTCTACACCATCCATCCGCGCGATCGACACAAGCCGAGTCCCGCACGGCAGAACATCGGCATGTATCGCGTCCAGATGCTCGGGCCCCGAACCCTCGCCATGCACTGGCACATGCACCACGACGGCGCCGCGCACTGGCGGGCCTGGAAGGATCTCGGCGAAGAGATGCCCGTCGCCATCGTGCTGGGCGGCGAGTCCGTGCTCCCCTACGCCGCCACGGCGCCCCTCCCGCCCGGAATCTCCGAAGTGCTCATGGCGGGGTTCCTGAATCGCGGCGGCATCCCACTCGTCCGCTGCAAGACGAATCCCATGTGGGTTCCGGCGAACGCCGAGATCGTCATCGAAGGCATGGTCTCGACGGATGCCGGATTCATCGGCTACGACCCGCACACCGACGGCCCGCTCGGGCCGGGCGCCGTCTTCGAAGGTCCCTTCGGGGACCACACCGGCTACTACTCCATGCCGGATCGATACCCGACGGTGCGGGTGACCGCCCTGACGCATCGCCGCGCCCCGATCTATCCCACGACGGTCGTCGGACTGCCGCCGCAGGAAGACTACTACCTCGGCAAGGCCACCGAGCGAGTCTTCCTGCCCCTGCTCAAGACGGTGGTCCACGACATCGAGGACTACCACCTTCCCCTCTTCGGCGCCTTCCACAACTGCGCCTTCATTCAGATCCGCAAGACCTACCCGATGCAGGCCCGCCGGGTCATGCACGCCATCTGGGGCGCCGGGCAGATGGCGTGGACCAAGATGATCGTCGTGGTGGACTCGGATGTCGATGTCCACGACGCCACCGAGGTCTTCCGCGCCATCGCACGCCATTGCGTGCCGCAACGCGACACCGAGACCGTTTTCGGTCCCCTCGATATCCTCGATCACGCCGCGCCGCGCCTCGGTGTCGGCGCCAAACTCGGATTCGACGCCACGCCGCGACTGGCCGACGAGGTCATCCACAGTCATGTTCCGCAGCCGGACATGCGTCCGATGCACAAAGAAGCGCGCACCGCCTACGTCTCCGCCGTGGAGAAGGTCGACGGCGTCGTGGGCGCCTACATTCCCGCCAACCTGGGCGATGCGTGGCTCTTCGTGAACATCGACAAGGTCCGCGCCGGACAGGGGCGCGAGACGGTCGAGCGGATCCGGAGCATACCCACCAGCGGCGGAGACCCGCGCTTCATCATCGTGCTGGCGCAGAAGCACCTCGATGTGCGCGACATCAACCGTGTCCTCTTCCACTGGTGCGCCAACACCGCCTTCGAACGCGATGCCGTCTGGTTCGATGGGAGAGTCGCCTTCGATGCCACACCCAAGGGACACTGGGGACGGGGCGATGAATTCGCGGAGCATCCGGTCCGCCCGTGGCCGCCCGTCATCGAGATGAGCCCCGAGATCAGCGAACGCGTCACCCAACGCTGGGTGGAATACGGCTTCGAGGACGATCTGGAACGGGCCCGGCAGACGTATGGCTGAGACATCGACGGAACAGGGGCCCTTTCAGAAACCGTATCGATGAAGGGGCCCGCGGGCTGCCCATCTCACCCGACTTGCTAGAATCCGACTTCCGGAGATCCGGAACCCCAATCGGCCTTCCTTTCGGAGCCCCTCCAAGATGAATCGACAGCGAATGAGACGCCTTTCACGCAGCCTTGCCGCCGCAGCCTCGCTTCTCGCGGCCACCCTCGGCGTCATCACTCCGGCCAGCGCCCAGGACACGGAGGACTACATCGCCCGGGCCAACGCGATGGTCGCGCCCGTCTCCGGCACGATCGACGCACTCCCCGTGCTCTTCGACGCCATGATCGACATGGAGTACCCGAGCGTGGTCGGCAACGGTTTCCTGGAGCACTCCGAGATGACCCGACTGCTCCTCGTCGGTGCCGATTCACCGCAGTGGTCAAAGGCGGCGGAGTGGGCAGCGGCCGAATCGCAGCAGGCGGTGCTGGAAGCAGTGGCAACCATCACCGATCCGGAAGAGAAGTACGAACTGGGCATCCCGCTCGGCCGCAACGCTTCGGAGCAGAAGTACATCGATGCCGGGCTGTGGATCGACATCGGCGAACCCGAACTGCTGGCCGATATGGAATTCATCTACGGCAGTCGGCTCGAAACGGTCTTCTACCTGCTGAGCGTCGAAGCTGAACGCCGTGCACTCGAAGACGACAGCGAGGGCGCCGCCGAAGTGCTCGCAGACTGGATCCGACTCGCGCGCATGTGGACCCGGCGCCACTTCGCCGCCGAGAAGATCCGCGGCATCATGCAGATCATCTACGCCCTCGAGCGCACACGGGACATCGTCTTCACCTATCCGGACCTGATGTCGGACGAGGATCTCGAAGACTTCATCGCGGATGAACTCGATGAGCGGGCGCTTGAGGAGCAGCAGATCCGGATCGCGCTCGGCGATGTCATGGCGCTGCGCCAACTGATTCAGCAGACGTTCACCTTCAGAGGCGGTCCCAACGAGCAGTTCCCGCTCTACATGGCGCGGGTCACGACGCGCGATCGGCCGCTCAGGATCTTCCAGGAAGCAGCACGCTGGCGCGATCTCGCGGCCGGCCACGCCGGCTGGTACGACGTGCAGGACGAGGTCGACAAGATCGAGGGCGACTGGGTGAAGCGATGGACCATCTCGCTCCTTCGCGACCCGTTCCATGCCAGGATCACCGACTACCAGCGCTCGGACAAGGCACAGTACGCCATGTTCGAACCCGTCATCGACGCCGTCGAGAACCTGTTCTGGATGCGCCTCCTGCTGTACACCGAGGTCGGCGGCACACGCACCGCGCTCGGCCTCGCGGCCTTCCGCTACGACAACGGTTCGATCCCGCGAACTTCGAAGGCCATCCAGCCGCGCTACCGGCGCATCGTGGACGGCGATCCCTTCGACTGGGACACCCGCCAGAAGCGCGACCTGCCCTTCGGCTTCTTCGTACCGATCAGGGACGTGAACTGGGGCCCCCGGGACATCCCCGGCCCGCACAACCTGATCGTGCACAGCTACTACCTCGACCCCATGATCCTGCTGGAGAACGTGCGCTACACCACCTTCCCGGTGCGACTCCCGAATGGCCCTTCGGGGCCCGGACTGGAAGCGATGGCCGGCGGGAGCGCCTCCGGACTTCTTCTCGCGGAGATGGCGGCGATGGGAGTCACACCGCAGATGGTCAGCGACAGGTTCTCAGCCCTTCCGGAAGGCGCGATTGACTGGCAGACACTCGATGTCGACTTCGATGTCATGCTCGATCTGGTCAATCAGCAGATCGATGCGTCCGATGGCGACCCGCGGTCTTTCAATGCCGGGATCAACAACATCCGGCCAGGCGGACCATCCGCCTCACCCGAAGATCTCACCCCTGAGATCAGGCGTCAGTTCATCACGGAGGGGATCTGGAATCGCGGTGCCCGGCCGATGGTCCTTGCTAGCGGCGTGCTCCCCAGCGTGGGCGTCACCATCAATGCGATCGACGATCTCGTCGAGGCGTTCGCGGCTGGATTCGCCGAAGAGCCTGAACTGGCCATGATGTTCGAACACATCAACGAGAGGAGTCATTTCACTCCAGCTGAAGTGAAGGACATCTACCGGGCTGGTGCTCGCGTACTCTTCACCGAACCGGTCTGGGCAAAGGTGAAAGAGGTCTATGCGCAGTTGAAGAACGGAGAGCCGTTCGTGACGGAGATCATCAGTCAACTGCAGTCCGGCGGAAGTCTCGATCTCGAGGTCCCGACATCTTTCCCATTCTCCATCGACGACTCCGAATTCATCCTCTACAGCTACGGCTGGGACGGCGAAGGCGAACGCGCCAGCGTGGTCCATCCCCTCGAAGGGGACATCCTCATCTGGCCGCCCGTGCTCTCCCTCACCAGGATGCACCTCAATGGCATCAACGCCATCGAAGATGGCGAGGAATGAACTCGACTTCCGAATCGTTCACCTCCGCGTGACCCCTCACTTCAAAGAACACGACTGTGAACCCCAGATACCATCGGAGCACGCATGAGCGATTCCATCCATAACCTCGTCATCATCGGGTCCGGACCCGCCGGATGGACCGCGGCGATCTACGTCGCCCGCGCCAACCTCGATCCCGTCTGCTTCGTCGGGATTCCCAAGCAGAACCCCTCGATCGTCCTCCCCGGTGGACAACTCATGCTGACCACCGACGTCGAAAACTACCCGGGTTTCCCCGATGGCGTCACGGGCCCGGACATGATGCAGAAGTTCCAGGCCCAGGCCGAACGCTTCGGCACCGTGGTCAGAAACGACGACATCACCTCCTGTGATTTCTCGCAGAGGCCCTTCGTCCTTCAGACAGCCAACAACGGCGAAATCAAGGCGCACGCTGTCATCATCGCCACCGGAGCCACCGCCAACTGGCTCGGACTCGACAACGAAATGCGACTCGCGCAGTCCGGCGGCGGCGTCTCGGCGTGCGCCGTCTGCGATGGCGCCCTCCCCATGTTCCGCGACAAGCCACTCGCTGTCGTCGGCGGCGGCGACACCGCCATGGAGGAAGCCACATACCTCACCAAGTTCGCTTCCACCGTCTACGTCATCCATCGCCGCGATGAACTGCGCGCCAGCAAGATCATGCGCGAACGATTCACCGGCAAGCCCAACGCGGAGGTGCTGTGGAACAAGGTCGTCGTCGATGTCCACGGCGACGAGAAGATCGATGGCGTGCAACTCAAGGACACCGTCAACGGCGAGGAGTCACGACTCGATGTCGCCGGACTCTTCATCGCCATCGGACACACACCCGCAACCGAGTTCCTCCAGGACTCCGGCCTCGACTTCGATGACAAGGGATACATCAAGCTCAATTCCCGTCATTCACACACCAACATCGATGGCGTCTTCGCGGCGGGCGACGTCGCCGATGCCGAGTATCGTCAGGCCATCACCGCCGCGGGGATGGGCTGCCAGGCTGCATTGGATGCGGAGCGATGGCTCGGCGCCAAGGGCCTGGTCTGATCATGTCACTCCGACTCACCCCCGAGGAGCCCACCGTGTCAGAAGATCACACGATGACCGTGGCCGTCACCGGCAGCACCGGATTCGTCGGTCGACACATCGTTCGAACCCTCGTCAACAGGGGCTGTACCGTCCGGGCACTGATCCGAGACCCCGACAAGGCACGCACCACGCTGCCCGTCGGCAACGTGCACACCGTGCAGGGCGACCTCAACGACCGCCGGAGCCTCGACACCCTGCTCGAAGGCTGCCAGGCCGTCGTCCATACCGTCGGGATCATCCGCGAGCCGCACCCCGGCGACTTCGACAAGATCCACGTGGACGGCACCCGCGCCATCCTCGAAGCCGCGGGACGCAATGGCGTCAGCCGCGTCATTCACATCTCCGCCCTCGGCGTGCGAGCCAACGCGCCCACCGGCTATCAGCAGTCCAAGTACGCGGCTGAGAAACTCGTCAGATCGAGCGGCCTCGACTGGACCATTCTCCGCCCGTCCCTCATCCACGGTCCCGACGGCGAATTCATGCAGATGGTGCGTGACATGGCCATCGGACGCCAGGCACCCTTCGTCTGCATGCCCTGGTTCGCACGCGTTGAGATCACGCCGCCCGTCCCGAAGCCCGTTTCCGCGCGAGTCCAACCCGTCGCTGTCGATGATGTGGCCGCCGCGGCCGCCGCGTGCCTCGACCGTCCGGCAACGATCGGTGAGGTGTATCCCCTCGGCGGAAGCGAGTCACTGACGTGGCCCGAGATCATGGAGGCCGTCCGCGACGAGCACCCGCTCGCCACGAAGAAGAAGCGGACCTGCCCCGTCCCCGCCCAACTGGGCTGGGCAGTGGCGACAGTGGCCCGCCCCCTCGGTCTCGCGGAAGCCATCCCCTTCGGCCCCTCCGAGGCTCTCATGGCCACCGAGGACTCCACCTGTTCAAACGACAAGGCCATCCGCCACTTCGGCTTCACACCCAGCCCCTTCCGCGCCGGGCTGAAGTCCTACGTCGCTGAACTCTGAACGCCTGAGACGCCCCTGAGGTCTCACAAAGGAATCGGATCATGAAGAAGGAAACACTCCTCACTCTCCTGATCCTGGTGGCGCTGGTGCTTGGCGCGGCCGTCGGCCAGATGAGCCTCTATCGCACCTCCCAGGTCGCCGAAGTCGTCGCCGAGCAGTACGACTCGCAGGAAGCACTCGATGCCGCCCGTGCCGAGCGCCAGGCGAAACTCGCCGAAGAAAACGAAAGAACTGAAAAACGCCTCGCGCCCTGGCGCACCGCCGGCGATGTCGTCCTCATCCGTCCCCTCATGCTCCTCATCGTGCCACTGGTCTTCACCAGTGTCTTCCTCGGCATCGTCTCCATCGGCGATCCCATGAAACTCGGATTCCTGGGGTCGGCAACACTCGTCTTCTACGTCGTCACGATGGCGCTTGCCGGAACTGTGGGTGTCGTGCTCGCCATGGTCTTTCAGCCCGGCGCACTGCCCGCCGATGTCGCCGCACTCCTTACCGCGGACGTCGCGACAACGGCAGCAGCCGAAACAGGGCCGGACGGGGGACTCGGTGCGGCGTGGCTCAACATCCTGCACCTGCTGGTGCCGAGGAACTTCCTGGCCGCCGCCGTCGAGCAGCAGATGCTCAGCATCATCACGGCGACCATGGTGCTCGGCGTCGCTTTCACGATCATCGACGAACGAGGCAAGCCATTCGTGGATGCCATCGAGGCACTCCACGAAGCGCTGATGCTGCTCATCCGCGTCTTCCTCTGGCTGCTTCCCGTCGGCATCTTCTTCCTGATCGCGTGGGCAGTGGGGCGGTACGGGCTCAGCAACCTTGCCGGCTCCCTCGGCAAGTTCGTGCTCGTCGTGATCGCAGGCCTCGCGATCCACATGTTCCTGAGCCTGCCCGTGATCCTCGCCATCATCGGGCGCTGCAATCCATATCGGTTCATGTGGCGGATGCGCCGGGCCCTGCTCATGGCCTTTGGTACCGCATCGAGTCTCGCCACGCTGCCCGTCACGATGGAAACATGCGTGGACTCCGGCAACTGCTCCCGTCGCGCCACCAGCCTCGTCCTCCCCCTCGGCGCCACCGTCAACATGGACGGCACCGCGCTGTATCAGGGCATCGCGGTCATCTTCCTCTTCCAACTCTTCGGGACGGACCTGGGATTCACCCAGTACCTCGTCATCGTCCTGACGGCCACACTTGCCGCCGTCGGCGCCGCCGGTGTCCCGGGTGGTTCCATCGCGACCATCATGATCATCATCGGAGCGGTCAACACCAGCCTCAAGGGCATGGAAGGCGTCGTCCTCCTCCCCGCCGGCGCCATCGCCATCATCCTCGGCGTCGATCGCTTCCTCGACATGTGCCGCACCAGCGTCAATGTCTGGGGCGACTCCGTCGGCACGAGAATCATCTCAAGACTGGCACCCGATACCGAAGAGGATCGGGAAGCCGCATTCGGCTGAAGCCAAACTCGCACCCCGCACCCCGCACCCCGCTCACCCCTTCTCCTCCTCCGCCCCCTCTTCCTCGCTTCCCTGCACCCAGCGCAGCGAGTGGATGCGGGAACTCTCCATGTCGATGCCCTTCGGGTCCTGCTGAAGCAGTTCAGCGAAACGCTCCGGCGTCACGCGCTCCGATGCCAGCACCTCGATCTCCAGCCAGTGCTCGCCATCCGGCGCCTGTGCCACGATCGCTTCCGTGACCAGCGTCTCGGCCGTATCCAGACAGTCCGCCGTCAGCAGCAGGTCGGCATAGATGTCCGGGCCATCCTCATCCTTCAGGCACCGCGTCAGACACCGCCACGCCGTGACGCCCAGGTCCTTGCCCGAGTCGTCAACATTGACCGACGCATCAATGTTCAACTGGAGACGCCACGAATATCGCAGCCGATGGAGAATGTCCTCACCCGACAGGTACTCCGGTTCGTCAATCGGCGTGTAGAGCACAGAGCGATGCTCGTGCTCCGCCGCGTCCGGCCCCCGGATCTCAGCAACCTCGCTCAACTCGAAAGCCGCGAGCATCCGCTCGATGCGCTCCTTGATGTCAAGCTGGGAACGGATGGTGACCAGCTTGTGCTCATCGATGAAGATGTAGATGAACGGGTCCACCGACATGGCCCCGAACCCCACCAGCCCGTCCTCGAAAAGCCAGTCGCCGTACATCCGCAACGCATCGTAAAAACGCTCGATACCCACCAGTTCATACGCGATGAAGGGATCGATCTCCCGGTAAGCGTCGGTGCCGATGATGTCCAGAATGGGATACACCCGCCCCGGCAGCAGCGTGAAGAGCAGACGCGCCAGCGAACGCAGACGCGTCGAAGTGATCGCCACGTCGAACATGAACCGATCGGGCCACTCCTCCCAGTCCTCCGCCATGTCACCCTGGAACCCGAAGGTGTCGCCGGAGTCCGCGGCCTCAAACTCCGAAACAAAACCCGAGACCGGAGCCAGCGGCTCCACCGGGTAGACACCCAGCGGAAACGCAAACCCACTCGTCTCGCGACGCTCAATCGTGTGGTCAATGGTCACTCTCGGCATCGTGACATTAGACCATGCCGCTTGCGGGGCGTCGACGCCTCAAGATGCCTCTCATCAAACGTACGGGCTGCTTGAGGGCATCGAACAAGGGTCCGGCACCCTTTGACTCCAACCAGTTCACACGTTACGTTCGGCATCTGATATCGGGCGCCGACCCCAACCCGACTCGCCCGGTGCACCCCCCCATCGGAGGCACTTTTATGGACGCGGTGTGGAATGTCATCAACGCCATCAACGGCGTGATCTGGGCGGAGTGGGTCCTGTATACCGTGCTCGCGGTCGGACTGCTCTTCACCATCTGGAGTTTCTTCGGCCAGTACCGCGCACTGACGCACGGCACAGCAGTCGTGCGAGGCAAGTACGACGACAAGGATGACCCCGGCGCCATCAACCACTTCCAGGCCCTCTCCGCCGCGCTTTCCGCGACCGTCGGGCTTGGCAACATCGGCGGCGTGGCTGTCGCCGTCGCAGTGGGTGGCCCCGGTGCCGTCTTCTGGATGTGGGTCGTCGGCCTCGTCGGCATGGCCCTCAAGATGACCGAAGTCACCCTCGCCATGATGTACCGCAACACGAACGATCCCGACAACCCGCACGGCGGGCCGATGTGGGTGGTTCGTGAGGGCATGAGCAAGTGGAGCCCGGGGCTGAAGCCCATCGGCGCGATCATCGGTGGCATCTTCTGCATCACGCTGCTGATCTCAACCCTGACCGGCGGCAACATGTTCCAGGCGTGGAGCGTGGCCGATGCCACCCAGAGCAACTTCGGCGTGCCGCGCGTCGCCGTCGGCATCGTCCTCTGCGTGGTCGTCGGGGCCGTCATCATCGGTGGCATCAAGCGCATCGGTGCCGTCGCCGGTCGACTGGTTCCGTTCATGTGCGTGACCTACCTGCTCGCCGCGATCGTGGTCATTCTCGTCAAGATCGCGGACGTCCCCGATGTCTTCGCCCTCATCTTCAAGAGCGCTTTCAACCCCGAAGAAGCCCAGGGAGCCTTCCTGGGTGGCACTTTCGGCCTCGCACTCGCATGGGGCATGAAGCGGGCGCTCTTCTCCAGCGAAGCAGGCCAGGGCTCGTCGCCGATCGCTCACTCCGCGGCCAAGACTGACGAACCCGTCCGAGAGGGCGTCGTCGCCGGGCTCGAACCCTTCATCGACACCATCGTCGTCTGTACGCTCACCGCCGTCGTGATTCTCGTGAGCGGCGCCTGGAACCGAGGCCCCGAGGCGCACTTCGAAGCAACGCCGACAATCGTTCAGACCACTGATGATGATGGCGATGTGAAATGGACTGTCGAGAGCGATACCCTTCCCGCCAAGGACCCCGCGGCACTGAAGTACGCGACCGACTGGAATGACGGCGACACCCTCTTCATCATCGTCGAGTCGGATGCCGACGAGAAGCAGGGCACCAACCTCAAGCAACTCACCGGTGAAGTCGAGACAGACGATCAGGGGGTGCAGCACATCAAGTGGTCCCCGATTGAGTCCGAGGCAACGCCCGTCGCCGTGGATAAGGGCATCTATGCGAACTACCCCAGCGCCAGTCTGACCAGTCACGCATTCAACCGGGTGATACCCGGACTCGGAACCTACCTCGTGGTCGCCGCGGCGTGGCTCTTCGCAATCTCAACCATGATCTCCTGGTCGTATTACGGAGAGCAGGGCATCGTCTACCTCTTCACCGACAAGGCGGTCCTGCCTTACAAACTCCTCTACTGCCTCGCGATCGTGGCCGCCACCCTGCCATTCGTGAAGACGGATGCGGAACTGGATGCCCTGACAGCGCTCGGTACAGGCGTCATGCTCTGGGCCAACATCCCGATCATGCTGATCTTCGGGTATCAGGCCATGGGCGCCTATCACACCTACATGGGCAAGCTCAAGCGCGGTGAACTTGACTCACATGCCGCTCCCGACATCGTCGATGTCGTCGAAGGCAAAGACGTCGAGTAACACGCCGAACATCTGAGTGAATCAACAACCCAGGGACGAGAGTCCCTGGGTTTGTCTTTGGACATCCAGTTTCCAATCAGGGCCGCGCTCAGCCGGCGCCGCACAACTCAGGACGCGAACACAGACCCGCCACACGCTCGATGGCGTCCGCCGCACCCCGCGCCGCATTGTGCCCCGCAAACTGTTCGCAGATGTCCTGCAGATCAGCACGCTGCTGTTCCAGTGCCTGAGGGTCAGTCAGGACACCGTTCACCGTCTCCAGCAGCCGCTCCGTGCCCGTGAAGTAGGGGATCAACTCCGGCACAATCCGACGACCCGCGATCAGGTTCGGCAGCGCGAAGACATCAGTCGTCAACACCCACCGGCCAACCCACTTGTACGTCAGTTCGTTGGTCTTGTAGACGATCACCATCGGCTTGGCCTGACGCGTGAGTTGCAGCGTCACCGTACCCGACACCACCAGCGCGAGGTCGCACCATGCCGCGACCAGGTCCGTCTCACCAATCACCACATGCAGGTCCGCCGGCCACTCGCCATGCTCAGCAGCCCGCGCCCGCATGTCGTCGACCGCCTCCTGCGTCGTGGCGCCGACCACACCCACGAGCCCCGGATGCGACTCACGCAGCGCCAGGAAACTCCGGAACAACAGCGGGAAGTTTCGCCGAAGCTCCGCCGGACGAGAGCCCGGAAGGATCGCCAGACGCAGGCCGCCACCCGTCGGGCGCGGCAGGTCTTCCGCCTCGCGCTGCAGCGCATCCGTATCAATCGGCTCATCAAAAAGCGGGTGCCCGATGAAGGTCGCCTCGACGCCCTTCTCCCGGAACCATGTCTCCTCGAAGGGGAGCAGGCAGAGCACAAGATCCGTGCACCGACGAAGCTTCCCGATGCGCCATGGGCCCCACGCCCAGAGTTGCGGCGCCACCAGATGCACGACCTTCAGCCCCGCCCGCTTGGCGATCTTGCAGATCGGGAAGTTGGCCGCCGGCGAGTCCACCGGGATGTGCACCTTCACGTCATTCGCCCGGATCCAGTCCCGGATCTCGCGGTTGATCCGCAGGTGCTCCTTGATCTTGTCCCACCCCGGAACGCCAACCACGGCGTCATGGCCCGTCTCGGCAACCAGCTCCGCACCCGCCGCCTTCATCTTCCGACCACCCCACGCATAAATGGGCAGGTCCGGGTGACGACGCTTCAGTTCCGCGATCACGGCGGAAGCGTGGTCATCGCCGCTCGGCTCGAAGGCCGTGAAGAGAAGGCCTGGATGACCCTGTGCTGCGTTCACCGCCGCATCGCAACCCATCGCCGATCCGTTGTCAAGGAGTTTGACAGGGTCCTTCACCAAATTGACCCCGACCACAGGGCAGGCGAACCCGACTTGCCCGTTATACTGCCCGGCTCGCCGCGGCCGGCCAATCCCAGCCGCCCTGTTCCGCCGTACAAGACCGATGAACCGGAAATGCCATGAGCACTGACAGCGCCTATCGTAGAACCCACACCTGCGGCCAGCTTCGTCCGGAGCACGTCGGGGACCAGGTCGTCCTCGCCGGCTGGGTCAATTCCTATCGCGACCACGGGACCGGGCTGATCTTCATCGACCTCCGCGACCGCGACGGTCTCACACAGGTCGTCTTCGACCGCGAAGATGCCGATCAGACACTCCTCGATGCCGCCGACAAGCTGCGCACCGAGGATGTGATCGCGCTCTCCGGCAAGGTACGCATTCGCGATGGTGGCCCCAATCCGAAGCTCAACACCGGTGAGATTGAAGTCGTGGCCGAACGCCTCGAAATCCTCGCCAAGACCGACACCCCACCCTTCCAGCCCAGCGATCCATCATCGCTCCCCAACGAGGAACTGCGCCTCAAGTATCGCTACCTCGACCTCCGTCGCCCGGCCATGCAACGCCTTCTGCGCAGCCGCCATCGCGTCACCAAGATCGCACGCGACTACTTCGATGAGCACGGATTCCTCGAAATCGAGACGCCCATCCTCTGCCGAAGCACGCCGGAAGGCGCACGCGACTTCATCCTGCCTTCGCGCATGAATCCCGGCGAGTGGTTCGCGCTCCCCCAGAGCCCGCAACTCTTCAAGCAGATCCTCATGGTCTCCGGCTGCGACCGATACCTCCAGATCTGCAAGTGCTTCCGCGACGAGGATCTCCGCGCCGACCGCCAACCCGAGTTCAGCCAGATCGATCTCGAAATGTCCTTCGTCACACGCGAAGACGTCATGCAGATCATCGAGGGGTTCGTGCGCCGTCTCTGGAAGGAAACCAAGGGCTACGACGTCCCCCAACTACCCGTCATGACCTACCAGGACGCCATGGATCGCTACGGAAGCGACCGACCCGACCTTCGCTACGATCTCGAACTCGTCGATATCTCCGACCTCGCGGCCAAGACCGATTTCAAGGTCTTCACCGGCGCCCTCGAAAAGCGCAAGGGTGTGGTCAAGGCGATCCGTGTGCCCGGCGGCGTCGAGAAGCTCACGCGCAAAATGACCGACGGCTACACCGAGTTCGTCAAGCAGTTCGGCGCGGGCGGTGTGCCCGTCGTGAAGTACACCGACAAGGGCCTCGAAACCGGCATCGCACGATTCATCGAACCCATCGCTGATGAACTCGTCAGCCGACTCGGCCTCGAACCCGGCGACATGGTCCTCTTCGGCGCCGACTCCTATGCAGTCTGCTCCAAGGCGCTCGGCGAATTGCGTCAGAAGCTCGCCCGCGATCTCAACGTCATCGACGAAGACCGCTGGGCCTTCCTCTGGGTCGTCGACTTCCCCATGTTCGAGTACGACGAAGAGTCAAAGCGGTTCTACGCCATGCACCACCCCTTCACGGCGCCGAACCCCGATCAGCTCGAGAAGTTCCTCGCCGCCGATCCCGACGATCGCGACACCATCGAAGGAATCGTCTCCGCCGGGTATGACGTCGTCTGCAACGGTTCGGAGATCGGTGGTGGATCCATTCGTATCCATCAGCAGGAAGTGCAGAACAAGGTCTTCCAACTGCTCGGCATCAGCAGGGAAGAAGCCCGCGAGAAGTTCAGCTTCCTCCTCGAAGCCCTGCGCTTCGGCGCACCTCCCATGGGCGGGATCGCCTTCGGCCTCGACCGACTCGTCATGCAGATCGCCGGGTCCGACAACATCCGCGACGTCATCGCTTTCCCCAAGACACAGTCCGGACAGGATCTCATGTGCGAGTCCCCCGGCTCCGTCTCCGATGAACAACTGCAGGAACTCTTCGTGGCGAGCACCTACAATCCGGAGTCATGAGACAACGACTCCGGCAGTTCCAGGTCGATGCGTTTGCGAGCGAGGTCTTTCGCGGCAACCCCGCCGCGGTCGTCCTCCTCGATGACTGGCTGCCCGACGATCTTCTGCAGTCCATCGCCATTGAGAATGCCTACTCCGAGACCGCCTTCCTCAAGGCCACACCCCAGGCCGAGGCGGACTACCACCTGCGCTGGTTCACGCCCGGGTGCGAGGTCGATCTCTGCGGCCACGCGACCCTTGCCTCCGCACACACCCTCTTCGCCCACCTCGATCACGCCAGCCCGGATGTCGGGTTCCAGACCCGCTCCGGCATTCTCACCGTCGAACGAGCCGACGCCGGTTACGCTATGGACTTCCCCGCCGGACCGACCGTGCCCGTCGACGACCCCGCCGCCGTCGAAGCCCTCGGCACCACGCCCGTCGAAGTGCGCTGCTCAACCATGGAACACCTTCGGCGCATGATCGTGCTGGAGTCCGAGGCGCATGTCCGAGCGGCGACGCCCGACCTCAGCCGCATTCGCGAGGACATCCCCGGCGGCTGCCTCCTCATCACAGCACCCGGCGACGAAGTCGACTTCGTCTCACGCTTCTTCGCACCATATTGCGGCATCGATGAGGATCCCGTCACCGGCTCCGCCCACTGCATGCTCGCGCCCTACTGGGCCGAGCGACTGGGAAGAAACGACCTCCGCGCCCGGCAACTCTCCCAACGCGGCGGGGCAGTCGGCTGCCAGGTCCGAGGCGACCGCGTCCGGCTTCTCGGAGAAGCGGTGACATTCCTCGACGGCTGGATCCACATCTGAATGTGCGGGCTTGGTGGGATCCTGCGCATCACGCCGCCGCGAGAGCCGGCAGGCGAGTACGACGAGATCCCCGAGGCGTGGCTGGACGCGATGGATGCGCACCTGGCCCGCCGGGGACCCGATGGCGAGGGCCGATTCCGAGATGTGGTCACACGCGACGACGGCTCCATCGTCGAGATTGCATTCGTCCACCGACGCCTCGCCATCATCGATCCGGCAACCGGGCAGCAGCCCATGGTCAGCACCGGCCCCGATGAGAATGACCTGCTGGCCATCGTCTTCAACGGTTGTATCTACAACCACCGCGATCTTCGCGCGACACTCGAAGCCGAGGGGCACGAATTCACGACCGATCACAGCGACACCGAGGTCCTGCTCCACGGCTACCGGAGCACCATGGCACACGCCCGGACCGACAAGGCCGGCTGGAAAGCATTCCGGTCGACCTGGCTGGCCGAACAGGTCGACGGCATGTACGCATTCGCCCTCTGGGATCGCAGGCGGGCAGAAGTCATCCTCGGTCGCGACCACTACGGGCAGAAGCCCCTCTACATCGCCCGGCCGTCACCGGAACTGATGGTCTTCGCAAGCACAGCCCCCGCAGTGCTCGACGCCTGCCGACTCGCCGCCCCGGCGGACCCCCGGCTTCATCGCCTCGACGAGGATGAACTCGTGGACTGGCTGGCCCTCGGCTACGGCGAAGAAACGCCTCGGGAACTCATCCGAGTGGTTCCCCGCGGCGCTCGTGCCACCGAGGCACCTCGCCTGTCCGTGGCGGATGGAGGGCACTTCCCGGGTGCGATCGTTCTGCTCGGAATCATGGCGTTCATCTTTGTCTTTGCCGTGGTTCTTGCGACCCTGCTGGTCGCCGCCGCCATCCTGATCGTTGCCCTCGTGCTGCTGGCCCCGGTGCCGCCCTGGCTGCTCTATCGCCGCTACCTCACGAAGAAGGACGCCCGGAAACGCCTGCGGAGCGTCGCAGATGACATCGATGCGCTCATCGAGCACGCAGTGCTGGCACGGCTGGAGGCGGACGTGCCCGTCGGCTGCTTCCTGTCCGGCGGCATCGACTCATCGCTCATCGCACACTACGCGCAGAGGGCACTGGGGTCCTCCTCCCGGCTCCTCACGATGTGCGTGCGGATGCCCGACGAGCGCTATGACGAGTCCCAGTTCGCTCGACAGGTGGCCGACCACATCGGAACCGAGCACGTGACTCTTGATGCCGCGATGGACCCCGCTGCCGATCTCGTCTTCCTGGTCGAGGCCCTTGGCCTGCCCTTCGCGGACAGTTCCATTCTCCCGACCTACTGGGTCAGCCAGGCCGTCCGCAAGCACGTGAAGGTCGCACTCTCCGGCGATGGGGGAGATGAACTCTTCTACGGATATGATCGCTACCGCGCCGCGCGCTGGTTGCAGCCCGGTGTCCGCAACGCATGGCTCCTCCCCGAACAGATCTTCGATCGGAGCGATCCGAAATCCATGTCCGACCGTCTCGCACGCCTCGGTGTCGCGGCGAAGAACAAGGGCTACACAGACCTCATCTCCATCTTCCCGACTCCGGACCTCCGCCGCATTGCCGCCCGCACCTCCGGGCGGCTCAGCCTCGCTTCCCGCTTCGGCGGCGCCGCCATGGCGCGCCAGTTCGATCTCGATGCCTACCTCCCCGAAGACCTCCTGCGGAAGGTGGATACGGCGTCCATGATCTGCGGCCTCGAGGTGCGATGTCCCTTCCTGAGCCGGGACCTGCGCGAAGTGGTCACACACCTCCCGCCGAATGTGCTCATGCCGGACGGTGAGCGCAAGGGCCTCCTGAAGCAGGTCGCTCAACAGCATATCCCGGCCGAGTTGCTGGACCGTCCCAAGATGGGGTTCGCGATTCCCGTCGGGGAGTGGTTCCGCACCGACTACGGCGGCATGCGCGCTCTGCTCGAAGACCACCTCGGAAGCAACGATCCCTTCGGTCCCGTCGTCGAGCAGGCCCTCGGCCTGCGCATGGACGCCGTTCGCGCGATCATCGACGAGCACATGGAAGAACGCCGCGACCACAGCCAGCGCCTCTTCGCCCTGCTGACACTGTCAATCTGGTCGAAGACGATTGCGTAGGATGGACGGATGCCGGTTGCCCGATGCCGGGTGCCGGATCTATCTAATCCGGCTTCCTGTACGTCATCGTGACCTCGTTGCCTGTGTCGTTGAATCGCACATCCGTCATGTACGCCCGGATCAGCATGACGCCGCGACCGTGTGGCCGGGCGAGATTCTCCGGCGCCGTGGGATCAGGCAACTCGGTCGGGTCGAAACCCGGTCCATGATCGCGCACGGTGATGGTGACGATCTCGGGTGTGATGTCGTAGGCGACATCGATGGGCTCATCAGGAAGATCTGCGTGACCATGTCGGAAAGCGTTGCGCGTGGCCTCCTCCATGGCAAGACGCAGCGCAAAGCATGAGGCCTGCTCGTAGCCGGCCTTGCCGGCAGCCTCCACGAACCGATCCTCGAAGTCACGAATCTCGTCGGGAACATCCGACAGCTGCGCGCTGACGGAGCGGGCGGGGTCTGTGTCGCCACGGCTCATGCGTTACTTGAAGCTTGCGATCGCGCTGTCGGTCGAGTCGTGGATCTCGAAGAGCGTGTTGAGCTTCGTGATCACGAAGACCTCGAGGATCTGCGGATCGATGTTCGCGAGCCTGAGCTTGCCGGACTTCGACTTCACGCGGTTGTGAATGGTGATGAGCGTGCCCAGTGCCGCGGAGGACAGGTGATCAACGTTGGAGAAGCTGATGAGGATCTGGGGTGGCACCGCGGCGTCGATCAGCTCCCCGATCTCCTCACCGATCTGCTGGATGTTCGCTTCGTCGAGGATGTTCCGGTCGACGAACTCGATGAGCGTGATGCCATCCTGCTGGTTGATGCGGAGGCGGGAATCTGCTCGGGGCATGTGCGAACTCCTGTCATTCACGAAACCGGAACGGGCGACTTGGGAATGCTACACACTTTGCAGAGCCCGTGGCAAGCAGGGGGGGCGGCGCACAGAAAAGGAGCCCCGAAGTGGGGCTCCCTGTTCAAAAATCGTGGGAAAGATCAGCGGAGGAAGGGGTTCTCGACGGAGTCGAGCAGGCCCGGGAAGGCCGTATCTTCCGCCTCACGCTGGATGATGATCGTGGGCTTCACCAGGATCAGGAGCGTCGATTCTTCCTTCGACTCGATCCGGTTCGTGAAGAAGCGGTTGAGGATCGGGATCTTGCTGAGCACCGGAACGCCGGTCTCGACTTCGATCTCCGTCGTCAGGCGCTGACCACCGATGAGCATCGTGCCCTTGTCCGGGATCGTGGCACCCGTATTGATCTGCGTCACGCTCACCAC
The DNA here is from genome assembly GCA_030432255.1 of Phycisphaerae bacterium. Lineage (GTDB taxonomy): Bacteria > Planctomycetota > Phycisphaerae > Phycisphaerales > UBA1924 > JAUIHS01. Next base: position 53,131 of record JAUIHS010000009.1, on the reverse strand, counting down.
CGGAAGCTGGAACGTACCCGGCACCGGCTCGGAGGCCGCGCCGTTGTCGCCCGTGCCCGCCGCGGTCGCGAAGACCTGCCCGGTCGCGAACTCTTCAAGCTGCGAGATACCGGTCTGGATGGTCAGGGTGACGTAGCGACGGTCGGCAGAGACGACGCCGCGAACCAGCAGGGAGAAACCGGAGTTGACCACGTCGACCTCAGGGTCGAAGGCCACAGATCCGGTACCGACGACGGGCGTCAGGTCGGAGACAAACGCCGTCTGGCGAACGACCGAGACGTTGGCCGCCCGGCCGTTGGTGAAGGTCAGGCGAGGTGCCGTGAGGCTGACGTTGCGCCGATCGGCCTGCGTCGCCTCGACGAGGAAGTCCACCTGGACGTCATCGAGGAACGTGCCGGCCACACCGAGTGCGGGGTTGAGTGCCAGCACTTCCGTCGCGAACGCACCGGAGATCAGCGTCTCCGTCAGGCTGTCGCTGCCCTGCTGCACGGGAATCATCGACAGCGGATCGGGAGCGACCACGCTGAAGGGCACCGAGGAGAAGTCGAAGGTCGGCGGGGTCGTGCTCCCGTCAGTGATGTTGTAGGAGACCACTTCACCGGTCCGGGTCGCGATCAGATCGCTCGGGAGCAACGGGGAACCTTCGTTGGCGAGGGCGCCGATGCCGAAGGAACTGAGCTGATCAGACGCCGCCTCGAACTGGTTGTTGTCGGCGTTGAAGATGACGTCGATGTCGAAACCGATCTTCTCGAACCAGTCCTGGTTCACGATCAGGAAGCGCGTCTCGACATTCACCTGGATCGAGCGGATTTCACGGAGCTGGTTCAGCAGACCCTGGATCTGGCGGTGGTTGGTCGCGGTGTTGGTGATGATCAGGTTGCCGTTGAGCTCCTGAACAATGCCGGTCTCGCCACCGTTGTCACGCCAGCCGTCCCAGTCGACGTTGGTCTGGATGATCTCGAGGATCTTGTCCATGAGCTCCTGCTCGTCGAGACCCGAGCCGGGGTCCTGGTCACCTTCGTCTTCGAAGAAGCTCGAGCCGCCGCCGCCGCCGCCGCCCTGCTGACCCTGGTCGAGGATCGAGTCGAGGTCGAGCGTCGGAACGTTGCCGTAGTCCGGAATCTGGAAGAGCAGGTCGCGGATGTCGTAGATGACGATGAAGGTGTTCTTGCGAAGAGCCTGGTCCGACGCCACGACGAGGATGCCGTCGTTGACCGCCCAACTCGCCTTGGTGTAGTCGTCAAGGCTGACCTTCTCAAGCACGCGGTCAAGCACGACGCGGGCCGGCACTTCGCGAAGCTCAAGCGTCACACGCTCATCACGCTCGATGCCGAGGTCCTCCAGCGAGGCCCAGTCGACGTCGTGGTTCAGGTTGGTGACCGTCGCGATGTAGTCCAGGACGTCCGAAAGAGCCGCGTCCGTGAAGTTCGCCGGGATGCGGATGCGGTCAAGGGTCGCGAGGACTTCGCGGTCCGCTTCCGTCTCCGTGAAGGAGATCACGCCGCTCCGCTTCTCCGTGATCGCCGGCCAGTCCGAGGGGTAGCTCATGAGCTGATCCGGAATGAGAGTGCTCTCGAACATCTTGATGGATTCGTTCGTGAAGGTCTTCGGGCGCTCCTTGTTCAGACGCTCCCACTCGCGATAGTGGATGACGTCGCGAAGCACGTCCTTCAGCAGCAGCGCTGCCGGATGCGTCGCGTCGAGGAAGAGGATCTGCTGCACAGCCTGCAACGCCTCGTCGTACTTCTGCTCCATCTGAAGGGCACGGATACGAACCAGGTTCTCGCGGATCTTCTCATCGCGGGCCGAGGTGGCACGCTCAGCCGCGGCCTTCGCCTCCGCTTCGCGATCACGGCGGGCCTTCTCGATCGCATCGATCTGGGCCGCCTCCTCACGCGTGTTGATCTGTTCGAGCAGCGATGCGATCTCGCGGTCCTTGGCGCGATACTGAGCCTCGGAAAGCAGACCCTCGCGGTTCGCCTGGTTCCAGGTGAAGCGGGCCTGCGATGCCTGGGCCCGGGCATCAGTGAAGCTGCCTGCTGCCAGCAGCTGGTTGGCCTTCTCCATCAGGTTGGCAACCTCAGCGTTGGCCTGATCCTGCATCATGTCACGGATCCGGGTCTCATCCGCGAGAATGCCTGTGCCAGAATCACCCAGCCGCGCATTGCACTCGCGGATGCGATCCTGCACGAGACGCATCTCGTCACCCGTCAGGACGTCAGAAAACTCGTCGCGAAGCTCGCGATACGTGTTCAAGGCCGACTGCATCTCGCTCGACCGGTACAGGGCATCCGCTTCGGAAAGAAGAGAGTCCGCAGTCGCGCGGGCTGCTTCGTCCGCCGCGGCATCAAACCCATCCTGCACACCCGTCGTCGCGGTGGTGACGATCTTCGCCGCTGCGGGCGCGGGGGCCGGGGTCGTCGAACTGGCAGGAACGGTGCTGGCGACGATCGCGCCGGCGGCCCGAAGAACCTGGCCGGGGACGAAAGCCATGTCGTAGCTCTGACCCATCTGAGCTTCAAGTGCCACGATGCGGCCCTGGTACTCATCGAGCGTCATGCGCTGCTCGGTGGTCAGCGCCGCACCGGAACGGAGGATGCTCGCGAGGCACGCCTTGCATTCGGCAAAGCGGTTGTGCTCCCAGTGTTCGGTGGCCTGCTCCAGAGTCGGCTGTACCCACTCGGTCAGTTCGCCCTTGGTCTGGGCGATCTTGATCAGAAGGTCCATCGCGCGACGCTGATCTTCAGGTGTCGCACGGTCGCTTCGGGAAGCACTCAGAGCATGCCGCTCCGCACGACGGATGTCACCCTCGTGCAGCAGCAGGGCGCTGGTCTGAAGGCTGACTTCCGGGTCGGACATCTTCATGATGCGACGGTCAGCCTGCCCGATGAGCTCCAGGATCTGCGCGCGTTCCTCGTCGGACGCCGCGAATCGACTCAGGGACTCAAGCATGGACTTGGCTTCGACGGCGAGGCCTTCGTCCAGCAGCGCAGAAGCGCGTTCGGTCGAAGCAGGATCATCCTGGGCCTGAACCGGGGAAACGCCGACGACGCAAGCCAGAGCCAACGCGGCCGAATAACCGATCAGGCCGGGGCGTCGGAAGTTCACTCTGAGCATTCGCTTTCTCCAGACAATTGAATATTGCACCAGCCCAATGGCGGTACATCACACGCATGACCGACCGGTGAAGTGGACGACGGACCCGTACGTCTGATTCGGGAGTACGGTTGCCTTGCCCTCACCGATCTGTGAAGCCGGAACATACCGATGGTCTTTTGGTGACGCAACCGGAGGGCGGTTCCCCGGAATAACCACCAGCGTCCCATTTTCGGCGCTCCCGCTGCGCGCCGGACGCCACCGCCAAGCCGCTCGGACCCTCGCCGCCTCGGTTTTAAGAGCGGCGAACCCACCGACCCCGCGCTTTGACGATTACCTTTCAGATTCCTAATATGACTGGGTGAACGATCTGCTGTTCCCATCCGGCTCCGACGAGGTCTCCGGCCTCTACGCCCGCGTGCTCCTCGAGACCGGGATCGATGCCCCCGAGGGACTCACATATGCCGTCCCGCCCGCCATGGCCGACCTCGCCGTCGGAGAACGCGTGGTCGCGCCGCTGGGTCGCGGCGACCGACCCGCCGAAGGCCACGTCGTCGAGATCGTCGACTCAGTCGATTTCGATCCGGCTCGCATCAAGGTGCTCACAAAGCGGGTCGGCGTCCGCACACCCCCCGGCCTCGTCAGGCTCGCCCAATGGATGGCCGCCTATTACTGCTGCCCCGTCGGCATGGTCCTCGGCACCATGGTGCCCGCCGCGGTCAAGAAAGGCACCGGCCGCGTCCGGCGTCGCTACCTGGAGCGGGCGCTCGACGCCGAGGGGCAGCCCATCGAGCCGACGGAGAAACTCACACCCACCGCATCGAAGGCGTGGGAGGGACTCCTGGCCCTGGGAGACGGTGTCTTCCCGATCGAGCCGCGAGCGCTCGTGGATCGTCTCGGCCTGAAGTCCATCGCACCCGTCAACCGGCTGATCCGGGCCGGGCTGCTCAACGAAGTGGAGCGGGTGACCGTGCGGGCTCCGCTTTTTGACATCCCGCTCGAAGAAGATGTCAGGCCGACGCTCACGCCCGATCAGGCGAGCGCGGTCGCAGCGGTCGTCCGTGACCTCGGCGAGTTCCGTCCGCACCTGCTGCGGGGCGTGACAGGCTCCGGCAAGACGGAGGTGTACCTCCATGTCCTCGAGGCCGTTCTGGCACGGGGCGGGTCGGCGGTCGTCCTCGTGCCCGAAATCAGTCTCACCCCTCAGACTGCCGGGCGATTCCTCAAGCGCTTTCAGCGTCACGAGGACGTCGCATCGGATCAGGGCGCCACGCGCCGGATGACCGACCTCGTGGCTGTCCTGCACTCCGGACTCACGGCATCCCAGCGACATCAACAATGGACTCGCCTCGCGACCGGTGAAGCCCGCATCGCCATCGGGGCCCGATCCGCAATCTTCGCACCCTTCCCCGAGTCCGCGCCCCTTGGCCTGATCGTCGTCGACGAAGAACACGACTCGTCCTACAAGCAGGACCAGTTGCCACGCTACCACGCGCGCGATGTCGCACTGAAGCGGGGCCAACTCGAAGGCTGCCCCGTCCTGCTTGGATCGGCGACGCCTTCGCTGGAGTCGTGGCACAATGCCCGACGCGGGCGTTTTGGCCTGATCGAACTGACGCAGCGCGTCGGAGGCGGCGTCATGCCCCGCGTCGAGGTCGTGGATCTCGCCGAAGAACGACGCGCACGCCCGGATCTCGTCCGCATGCGCGACACACTCGGACCACGCCTCTCAGTCGCCATCGGACGGACACTCGACGAGGGCGGCCAGGTCATGCTGCTGCTCAATCGTCGAGGCTACGCCGGCTACATCGCCTGCGCCTCGTCATCGTGTGGCTGGTTCCTGCAATGTGATCAGTGCGATGTCGCGCTGGTACACCATCGCGCGCGGCTGGAATCGCCCGATGGTCGACAGGTCAAGTTCGTCCAGTGTCACCACTGCCTCTCCCGACAGCGGCTCCCCTCGCTCTGCCCCGTGTGCGATCGCAAATTGATGAGCCTCGGCTTCGGCACACAACGCCTCGAAGAGGAACTCGCTGGAAAGTTCCCGCAACTCATCAGCGGTGACACCATGCTGCGACTCGACGGCGACACCATGCGCACCGCCCGAGACTACTTCCACGCACTCGAAGCATTCCGCCGCGGCGACGTCCGCCTGCTCATGGGCACCCAGATGATCGCCAAGGGGCTCGACTTCCCCGATGTGCGCCTGATCGGCGTCGTGAATGCGGACACTGCGATTCACCTGCCCGATTTCCGTGCCGCGGAGCGCACGTTCCAGTTGGTCAGCCAGGTGGCGGGTCGCGCCGGTCGGAGTGCGTCGTCCGCATCGGCCCGCGTGATCGTGCAGACGATGAACCCCATGGAGCGGGCGATCGTCTGTGCCGCGAAGCACGACTTCGTCGGCTTCGCAGAGCGTGAACTGGAGGGCCGTCAGTCAGCGGGGCTGCCGCCGGTCTCACGGATGGTGCGGATCGTGTGCCGCGATGAGGACCCCGAGGCGGCCTTCGGTCGGTCCCGGCGCATCGCGGAGTCGTTGCGTCAACTGAACGAAGCGCACCTCGATGTGCGCGGCCCGATGGCGTGCCCGATCGGGCGCATCGCCGGGCAGACACGCGTCTCAGTGGAACTGCTCGCACCGAGCGCAGGACCATTGCAGCGGGCACTGACGACACTCAGGAACTTGGACGTGGCGCGCTCGGACCGGCACACCGCCATTGATGTGGATCCAGTTTCATTGATGTGAATGGGAGCATGCGATGTTCGAACTCGTGCGACATGGCTACACGGTGGGCGTGAAACTGGACAACGATGATGTCCTGCCACTGGTGTACATCCTCGGCATCGGCAGGAACTACGCGGCACACGCGCACGAGCAGGGAGCACCCGTGCCGGAACGCCCGATGGTCTTCACCAAGAGTCCATCCGCGCTGTGCTTCAGCGGTGATCGCATTATGATTCCGTCCATCTGCCAGGACCGCCCACAGGTCGACTTCGAAGGCGAACTCGCCGTCATCCTCGGCCGACCCGCACGCGACGTCTCGGAGACCGAGGCCATGGGATGCGTACTCGGTTACTGCGCCGCCAACGATGTCTCGGCACGCTGGTGGCAGAAGAAGGGGAGTGGGGGGCAGTTCTGCCGCGGCAAGTCATTCGACACCTTCTGCCCCCTCGGCCCATGGGTGGCTCGCGCCGACGACATCGAGGACCCGCAGTCCCTCCTGCTCGAAACCCGCCTGAACGGCGAAGTGATGCAGCGCGACACGACAGCCCGCATGATCTTCCCCATCGAATACCTGATCGCGGAACTGAGCCGCGGCGCCACCCTCCCGGCAGGCACGGTGATCCTGACGGGCACCCCCAGCGGCGTCGGCATGTCACGCGACCCCGAGATCTGGCTGAGCGAAGGCGACCGCATCGAAGTCGAAATCGAGGGCGTGGGTGTTCTGGTGAATGAGGTGGAGGAGGAGTAACGGGTGGCTGGTTACGGGTGGCTGGTGGCTGGGTTCGAGTTTGCCCTGCGGATGAGGCCCGCGAGTGGCCTGCCGCAACCCGCGATGGCATTCTGCAGGACGTCGGACTGCCTTGGTCCAAGAAAACCTTCCAGGCTGGCGACATGAGCGAGCGACTCAAGTTCATTCAACGAGCCGCGAGCGATTCTGAGGAAGCGCAGGAAGTCACCGGCACTGCCCCGGCCATAGCCTTCAGCAATGTTTGCTGATACGGACACCGCTGCCCGCCGCATCTGGTTCGTGAGGCCGAATCGTTCGTCAATCGGGAAGGCGCGTGTGACGCGATAGGTGGTCTGAGCGACCTCGATGGCCCGCTGCCACGCGATGAGATCCTGAAATCGTCGAACCTGAGCCATGTCTCTCCTCCGGAAGTACCCGGAGGCTACGCGGACTGCACAGATCCGGCAAATGGACCCCGCTACCAGCCACCCGCCACCAGCCACCTCTTATAATCCGCTCCCCATCCCCCCGTCCCAGGACCACACCCCATGCCCCTCACCGCCAACCAGATTCGCGAGCAGTTCATCACGTTCTTCCAGGAACGGGCGTCGCATGATTTTGTGCCGTCGTCTCCCGTGGTGCCGCATGACGATCCCACGTTGCTCTTCACCAACGCCGGGATGAACCAGTACAAGCCGCTCTTCCTCGGAAGTGTCGATCCGCGCAGTCCGCTTGCGGGCCTGAAGCGGGCGGCCAACAGCCAGAAGTGCATCCGCGCCGGCGGCAAGCACAACGACCTCGATGACGTCGGCAAGGACACCTACCACCACACCTTCTTCGAAATGCTCGGCAACTGGTCGTTCGGGGACTACTTCAAGACCGAGTCCGTGCAGTGGGCGTGGGAACTGCTGACCGATGTCTGGGGACTCGACCCCGAACGCCTCTACGCGACGTACTTCCAGGGTGATCCCGATCTCGGGCTCGATCCGGATCGTGAAGCGTACGACCTCTGGAGCCGGTTCCTCCCCGCCAGCCGAATCATCCCCGGGAATACCAAGGACAACTTCTGGGAGATGGGCGACACGGGGCCCTGCGGCCCCTGCTCGGAAATCCACTACGACGGTCGCTCCGACGACGAACGCGCCGCCGTCCCCGGCTATCAACTCGTCAATCAGGACAGCCCCGATGTCATCGAGGTGTGGAACCTCGTCTTCATCCAGTTCGATCGCCAGCCCGATGGCCTGCGTCCGCTTCCCGCCAAGCATGTCGATACCGGCATGGGCCTCGAACGCATCACGCGAATCCTTCAGGGCAAGACTTCGAACTACGACACCGATGTCTTTACGCCACTCTTCGAGCGCATCCGCGAAGTGTGCAACGCCGCGCCCTACACCGGTGTCCTCGACAAACCCGAGGACGTCGCCTACCGCGTGCTCGCCGATCACATCCGCACGCTGACCTTCGCGATCACCGACGGCGCCGAACCCTCCAACGATGGACGGGGCTATGTCCTGCGCCGCATCCTCCGACGCGCTGTGCGCTACGGGCGACAGACGCTGGGCGTTGATGGAACGTTCCTGCACGAACTCGTGCCCACCGTGATCTCCATGATGGGTGAAGCATTCCCCGAACTCACCAAGGACCCGGAACGCGTCGTGCGCATCATCCGCGACGAAGAGGACGCCTTCGGTCGGACCCTCAAGCAGGGACTCGCCCTCTTCGACAAGGCCGCCGAACGCGGGGCCGCCACCGAACCGAAGGCCATCTCGGCCGAAGATGCCTTCCAGTTGCACGATACCTACGGATTCCCGATCGATCTCACCATGCTCATGGCCGAGGAACGCGGCATGGCCGTCGACAGCGAAGGCTTCACCACCCTGATGGAAGGCGCGCGCCGCCGCTCGCGCGAAGCTGGAAAAGCGTCCGGCGCCGCCGCGATGCAACTCGGCACCGAGGGCATCGCCGACCTTCAGAAACTGGGTGCGAAACCCACTGACGATCTCGACAAGTTCCACGGTCGACGCATCTCGGGTCATGTCGTCGCCATCTGGAACGGGACCGACTTCGACGAACACATCCTCGCCTCACACACCCGGCCCACCGATCGCTTCGGTGTCATCCTCGATCGAACCAACTTCTACGCGGAAATGGGCGGACAGGTCGCCGATGCCGGCCGACTCAATGTCAGCCGCGAGCGCCGCGGCAGCGTGCAGGACAATCACGACGGCGGCGAGTTCATCGTCGAGGACGTACAGAACTGCGGCGGCTACGTCCTGCACATCGGACGCATCCGCAAGGGTGAGATCCGCGTCGGCGACACCGTGGAACTGCGCCTTGATGCGAAACGCCGCACCGAGATCGCAGCCAACCACACCGCGACACACCTGCTCAACCACGCTCTCCGTCAGTCGCTGGGTGATCACATCGACCAGAAGGGCTCCCTCGTGGTCCCCGAGCGCCTGCGCTTCGACTTCAGCCACACCGCGCCGCTGACCCCCGATCAACTTAACGCCATCCAGGAACACGTGAGCGCAGCCGTTGCGAAGGACCTTGAGGTCTTCGCCAGCGTCGCATCACTGGAGGATGCCAAGCGCGTGAACGGCCTCCGCGCCGTCTTCGGTGAGACGTACCCCGACCCGGTCCGAGTCGTCTCCATCGGCGCACCCGTCGAGCGGTTGCTCGATGCGCCCGAAGAGACGCGCTGGCGCGAACTCTCGATCGAATTCTGTGGCGGCACGCACCTGACGCGCACCGGTGAGGCGGAAGCCTTCGCCATCGTGGCCGAGGAAAGCGTCTCCGCCGGAGTTCGCCGACTCCAGGCCCTGACCCGGGATGCGGCCCGCGCCGCCCATGTGCTCGGCAACGAATTGCAGGCACGCATCCGAGCGGCCGGCAACTTCAGCGATGACGACCTCCCCGAAGAAGCGCGTGCCATCCAGGAAGCACTCGATCAGGCCGAGATCCCACTTGCCCTCAAGGCCAAGCTTCGAGGCATGCTCGAACGCCTCAACGAACGCGTGAAGGGACTCCGCAAGCAGGCGGCGAAGGCCGGACGCGAATCCGCCGTCGAGGCCGCACGAGCCGTCGCCGACGAGGCCACCGGCTCGGTCATCGTCGCTGCCATCCCCGCAGGCTCTGATCGCGGTGCGCTCATGGCCGCGCTGGATGCCATCCGGTCCAGACACGAAGAAGCGGCCCTGATGCTCTTCTCCGCTGACGATGACGAAGGCAAGGTCAGCATCGTCGCCAATGTGCCTTCGGCGCTCGTGTCGTCGGGCCTCAAGGCCGGAGACTGGGTGCGCGAAGTCTCCGCAATCTGCGGCGGGAAGGGCGGCGGCCGTCCCGAATCCGCTCAAGGTGGCGGAACGGAACCGACGAAAGTCCCCGAGGCCATCGAGACCGCCAGGTCATTCGCCGCCGCCCGGCTCTGACGGGGGCTTGTCCCAGAACGGCTCCGCCTTCTCAGGTTCGTTCAGTTTCTCGGCATAGAGCAAAGCGAGTTTCTGGCGCGTGTACCGCGTCTGCGGATGCGTCGGTCCGACGAGAGTCTGGAGGCGCGCCTCCGCTTCGAGCATCATCGTCTCCGCCTGCCTGAGGTGCGACTCCACCTCTTCCTCCGTACCGCCCAGTTTGCTCATCGCCACCGCGAGGAGCGTCTGGTACTTGGCGATGTGCCAGTGATCCGGCGGCAGAATCTCGATCGCTTCAAGGTACGTCCGCTGGAGAATCGCGACGGCTTCCTCGACACCATCCTCGCGCAACCCCAGCACGACCGCCAGATCGCCGGCCGTCGTGAGCGTACGCGGGCTTCGGGGGCCGGGTTGCAGGTCCGAAAGACGAAGGATCTCGCGGAAGGTCGCCTCCGCCTCGGCCATCTTGTTCTGCGCCTGAAGTGTGCGCGCGAGATTGTGAGCGGCTGTCAGCGTGCGCGGGTGCCCCTCGCCCAACGTGGCGGCGCGCGCGGCATGAACGTCGCGCGCCAGCACGAGTGCCTCGTCCAGCCGTCCAAGGCGCTTGTAGACGATGCCCAGGTTGTTCATCGCGGTGAGCGTTTCCGGATGGCCCGACGGAAGGACGCGCCGCCGCGCTTCGACGGTCGCTTCGAGATACTCCAGCGCTTCGGTCATCCGGCCGTTGCTGCGAAGCAGGTTGCCCAGGTTGTTCATCGACGTGAGCGTCTGGGCGTGGTCCGGCCCCAGGATCGCAGTCCGCTTGTCCAGAACCTCGCGGAGCACCTCTTCAGACTCATCAATGGCGCCCGCGTGATGCAGGAATACGCCGTACGCATTCATCAGCGTGAGCGTTTCCGGATCATCCTCCTCGGTCGCAATAAGCTGCAACGCGATCGCCCGATCATAGAGGGACTCCGCCTCATCAAAGAACCCGCGCTGCGCCAGCGACATCGCGAGTACGCTCATGGCGTTCCGCGTGATCGAGTCATGCGGCGCCAGGTGCCGGTCCGCAAGAACAAGCGTTTCCCGCAACATGACCTCCGATTCCTCGATGCGACCAACCCGAAACTGCGCCCGCGCCACCGCAGCCAGCGATTCAATGAACGGACGATCCGATGGGGCTAGCAGCGCCCGGTGAATGTTGTGAGCCACCATCGCGTGCTCCAGACCCTCGTCAAAACGGCCCAGCGCGTCGTACGCCTCCGCGACAGTCACATGGATCCCCGCCTCGACCAGCGGGTCCTCGATGCGATCCGAAATCTCCTTCGCCGCCCGGTCAAGCATGTCACCCACCGTCAGGTCCGGACCAGCACCGAAGTCCGGCGAGGACTGGAGCAGCATGTCGCGCAGGAAGCGATTGATGTCCTCCGCACGCTGCTGCTCCGTGCGCCGAGCCTCCGCTTCCGCCTGCGCCGTGAAGCCGAAACTCGTGCTCACCGCAACCGCCGCGACCATCGTCACCGCCACCATCGCCGCCGCCGCCACGAATGGCCGGTGTCGACGCGCAAAGAGCGTGAGCTGGCGACGAATCGTGGGGGGCGTCGCTTCGATCGGCTGGTTCTCCAGGAAACGCTGAATGTCCGCGCGCAGCAGGCTCACGCCCTGGTAACGATCGTCGCGATCCTTCTCAATGGCCTTGAGAATGATCGTCTCAAGATCGCCGCGGAGTTCGGGCCGATGCGTTGACGGTTTCGATGGCTGAACACTCTGGATGACTCGGGCTGCCTCCGCGAGCGGCTTGTCGTGCAGGTCAAACGGATGCTCGCCCGCAAGCAGTTCATAGAGGATCACCCCCAGCGCATACACGTCACTTCGCACGTCCACCCGGTCCGGCTCTCCGGAACACTGCTCCGGACTCATGTACGGCAACGTGCCGATGAGCTGCCCGATATGCGTGTGCATCGTCGTCATCGCCACCTCGGCATCCGTGGACTTCGCAACCCCGAAGTCGATGACCTTCGCCACGGGCTGACCGGCCGAATCCTCCACGAGAATGTTCGCCGGCTTCAGGTCGCGATGGATCACGCCCTTCTGGTGACCATGGTTGATCGCATCGCACACGGTCATGAACAGCCGCAGCCGCTCGCGCCGATCGAGCACCGCATCCTTCGCATAGTCGATGATGGTCCGACTGTTCCGGACATACTCCATCGCGAACCATGGAATCCGACACGAGCCCGAGTCCCACATGCCGGAGTCGTAGATCTGCGCGATGTTGGGATGCCGGAGCCGCGCCAGGATCTGCGTCTCATAGTCAAACCGACGCTGAGCCTGCGTCGACGTGATGCCATACCGGAGAAGCTTGAGCGCCACCTCGCGCCGGGGATTCGACTGCTGCGCCCGATAGACCGTCCCCATGCCGCCGCTCGCAATCACATCGCGGATCATGAACCCATCGATTGTGGACCCCACAAGACTGCCGTCATCGTCCGATAGCATCGCTACCGCCGCTCCCCTCGCGGCGTCCTTGAGCACCGGGCGGTCAAGGAAGTCCGTCTCCTCGTCATCCAGGGCAAGCAGGCTCCGGACCTCGTCGCGAACGACGGGGTCAAGGCACTCCCGGATAACCGAATCGCGAGCCGCCGATGGGGCCTCCCGGGCCCGGGCGAAGAGTTCGCGAGCCGTCTGGTATTGCTGCGGCGTGAGCATGCGCCAATCTCCTCAGTCCCCTCCGAAGTCGGTTGGGAGGGACAAGCTTCTTCAGTCTACACAGCGAGACCCGGATCCCTGACCCGAAGAATCGGGCGATTTCTTTGCGCCGACCCCCCGCATGTCGCGCTGGTGAGATTTGAGGCCGCGGTTCTGGCGTTTCGCGGCCCACTGAGAGAACAGGACAGGAGAAAGGACTGACCATGAGAATCAGTGATGTATTCCGCCGCTTCGCGCGATCGACAATCGCGACGGTCGCGGCTCTGGCAACCCTCACCATGCCGGCGGGCAACGCCGCGGCATGCAGCATCGAGGGCAACTTCATCATCCCCCAGATCGACACTCTCTTTGGTGCCTCCTATGACGGCACCAACATCCGGGTCGTGCTGCTCGACCCGATGGGCAACCCCGAAGTCCACACCATCGCACCCCCCGCGGGTATGCCCTCTTCGGCGTACTCGAACGTCCGCCTCTCCCCCAGCCGCGAGTTCCTCTTCACGTGGGCCGTGGACGGGCAGAACACGGACATCTACCTCTACAACGTGCCCCCCATGGGTGTCGGCAACTTCACGCCCATCATCGAGGGTGTCGCGATCCCCGGGCAGATCGCGCAGCGCGGCTGGTATGACATGCCCGTCGTGTCGCCGCGACGCATCTGCTACGTCGCCTCCACGCGCACCCTGGCATCGACCGAGATGCAGCGCATCCTCTGGGTCGATCTCGACAGCGGTGTCCACACCTTCGACCCCTTCGACTTCAACTCGCCTGTCGCAGCCGTCACGTTTGCACCTTCCGGCACGTGCGCCCTGGTGCAGCACGACACCAACGACATCTCGGTGACGGACTACAACGTCATCAGCCTGTGCGATGGCACCTTCGGTTCCAACATCGCACCGGGCGCCCTGCTGAATCTCGATGAAGCGGCCTCCGGCCGCGTGGTCCGCGTGCGCAACATGAGCGGTTCCCCAGTCTTCGACGTCGAGGTCTACCACCAGCCCTCGCAGGGACCTGAAGTCATTGACCGGGTCTTCACCCTCGACGACTGCGCCTGCACCGGTGTGCCGGTGGTCGGCGCCTGCTGCTTCGCTGACGGCTCCTGCATGCCCGCCGTCACACAGGCGGACTGCATCGCCATGAGCGGAACGGCATGGACCCCCGGCGTGGACTGCGCTGTGGCGAACTGCAACCCCGCCGATCCCACCGGCGCCTGCTGCTTCCCCGACGGAAGCTGCATGACGCTCACGCAGGGCGACTGCACCGCCGCCGGCGGCATGAGCTGGTTCCAGGGCATCAGCTGCGTCCCCAATCTCTGCCCGCAGCCCGTCCCTCAACTCGCCATCTCGATCTCCGGTCCCAACATCGTCTACGCCGGTCAGGCCTACACCTACCAGCTCAACTACTCCAACGCCGCGGCCCGGGTCGCCGACGCCAGCAACGTCGTCGTGCGGTGCTCCGTCCCCAATGGCGCCGTCTTCCAGGGCGCCAGCGACGGCGGTGACATCAGCGGCGGACAGGTGACCTGGAACCTCGGCGACCTCGCTGCCGGCGAGTCCGGCATGGTGCAACTCGATGTGCTGGCCTTCTGCTCAAGCACCCAGATCACCACCGGCCTCTACTCGATCGACTCCGATGAGACGTTCCCGCTCAACGGCGTCGACCAGGTGACATCCACGGTTGAACCCGAATTCCAGGGTCCGATGGACATCCTCGTCACGACGACGAGCCTTCCGAATGACCCCGTGCACAAGTCAGACCGGATCCGCTTCCGCGTCAGCATGACCAATCCCACCGCCGAGTACCGACCCACCATTCGCACCAACATCTACCCCGTCGGCGGCTCCATCGATGCCGTCATCGACGACGGTGGTGGCACCGCCATGATGAGCGGGTCATCCATCGACTGGCGCGGCGATTTCGATCCCGGTCAGACGCGCCACTTCGAATTCGAACTGCTCGCCGATGACTGCTTCGACTTCTTCAGCGAGCAGGTCGGCATCGACTACTTCGACCTGCGTATCGGCTGCGGCCCCACGGTCGCCAGCGACCCGGGACTCCTCTTCCCGATCTTCCGTGAAGTGAGTTCAACCTTCGAGATCATCCCCACGCCCGGCGTCACCGGCCCGGCATCCGGCCTGCCCGAGATCTACGCCGGTCAGATCTTCGGCGCCGTGCGCAAGGGTGGTGTCTTCGAGATCCAGGCGACGCTCGACAACAACACCAACGAGGTGCAGACCGGTCTGAGCGTCTCCGGTGATATTCCCGCGGGCCTCCTTCCAGTCGGTGATCCGCCCTTCGTGGCGCCCACCGATGCCAACGCCTGGTATGACAGCGGCGCCGGGACCTTCGGGTGGTCCGGTGACATTCCGCCCAACGGACAGATTGTCGTCAGGCTGCTCGTACAGGTGGACCCCGCAACTGCCGAGTGCTCCGCCGACTCCTTCATCAGCGGCGGTGAGGCCGGCTGCGACAGCCTGCGCAGCGGCGTCACCATGATCCTCGTTCCCGAAATCCCCGCCGAACCCTACCTCGTCGGACTCTCAAGCGCACGAGGCCTCTGGATGATCCGTCAGGGCGAAACCGTCCCGGAGTCCTTCTTCTGCCTCGGTGCGGAAATCAACACCACCATGACGTCCGCACCCAACGGCGACATCTACGTCTCCGGCCTCGCAGCCTACCGCTTCAATCCCATCACCCTCGACTTCGAAGTCTACGACTTCAACAGTGGTGAAGGCGGCGGCGAACGCGGCGAAGGCGGCGGTGGTGGGGGACTGCCCGGCACGTTCTCAACCGTCGCTTTCAGCGCCGCTGATGACGTCCTCTACTGGCTCGGCCAAAGCAACACCGGTGCCGCGACCATCTGGGAGATGCCCGCCGGCACCGCTGATCCGAGCGTGCTCTACGAAGACTTCAGCTACTCCAGCTTCGAGCGCGGCGTCGTCGACCCCGAAGGACGCGTCGTGGTTCCCGGCGGCGACAGGATCATTCGCATCGATCCCGCAGCGGCCCGCGGCGGCACGTCACCCGTCGAGGAACTCCTCGTTGACCTGGAACTGGACGACGGTGGCCTGATCCCCGGCGACTCGGGCGGTACGTTCATCGAACGCATTGCGATTGACGCGGACGGCAACTACCTCATGCTGATCTCGCGCAGTTGGGCCCTCGGTCTCGGCTCGCCGGTCACCCGCTTCACGACGATCTGGGGTCTCGGTCGGTACGACCGGACGACCGACACCGCGGAACTGATCGCCGATCGCGTGGTGTACTACTCCATCCAGTTCCCGGGTTCGACCAATCCGGCGCCGCCCCCCGGTCTCAACCCCATGTACTTCTCCACCTCCATCAATCTGTCAATGGGACCCGGTCGGAACGGCGAGATCTTCCTCGGCGGCAACGGACCGAACTGGCTCGTCAACGTCGGCCGCGCCTGCGGCATCGACCTGAGCGTCTACCAGCCCGCTGGAAGCCTCCCCTTCGAATTCGGCCCCGTCGCACTCATGCACTCCAACCCCTCCCGACCCTTCGAGGGCGATGTGGACATGGACGGCTTCATCAACTTCACCGACCTCAATCTTGTACTCGCAAACTGGGGCTCACCCGTTCCCATGGGAACACTCGGCGACCTCGATATGAACGGTGAAGTCAATCAGACAGACCTGGAACTCGTCCTCGGTACATGGAATTTCATGTGTCCGACTCCGTGACGAACCCACCAGTCTCTCAGTAGCCCGGTCCGCCGGGAAGCCACGCCCCGCGCCCCAACAGGCGCGGGGCGGTTTCGTCCACGGGCACCCCCAACCCCCAACCCCTTCCCCCTACCTCACCACGCGCACCGACCCCACGCGCAGCACGCGAAGGTCACCCGTCACACGCACGTCGCCCGTCAACTCCACACGCCGCCCGACATACGGGACCGCCGACATATGCCACGCCTCACCACTCGGACCCGCCAGGACAACGTGCGCACCATCCAGCGTCACGAGCACCGGCGGAATGCCGGAGCGAATGCACAACGCCGCGCATGACTTGTGCGCCAAGCCCCGGCCGGGCTTCATCGCACCCAGAAAACACTTGTAATCCACGATCTCGCCGACAAGCGTGGCGGGTCCACCGTCCATCGACGCCTGCGCGTCCGGTGTCGCACCCAGCACCTCGATGCCCGGATCGCCCGGTAGCAGTTCAAGCATCCGATGCCCATCCCGTGACAACACGGTCCCCGTCGCTGCGATGTTCCGCCCGGCATGCTGTCTCAAACTCTCACGCACGCCCGTCTTGCCTGCTTCCACGACGAAGACCGGTCCTTCGGATGTCTCGATGCAGGCATACGGCTCATACCGCAGCAACCCCTCGACTGTCACCGCCTCGCTTCCCCACTCACCAGTGCCCCACGTGCGCGCATTCGACCATCCGATCGCCGCACCCGCGGCACACATCAGCCACAGCAGCGTCGGAACCACGAAGCGCATAAGTGCACGGACGCGTCCCGGCATCGGACGATAGCCGACATACACCTCGACGTCGCTCATTCCGTACCCTCCGGCCGTGTCGGGCACGCCGCCGGCGCGACGGGTGTGCCCGGCGGGTGCGGCCGCGGGTTCACGAGCACCCGCCTGCCCTCGACTCGCACCTCGAATGTCTCGATCATCTCCGTGTACGGCGGCGGCGACTGCCCATCCTCCGGTCGATACTGATAGCCGTGCCACGGGCACGTGATGCAGCCGTCGATCACTTCCCCCTCGCTGAGCGGGCCGTTCTGATGCGCACAGATGTTCGACACCGCGCTGAAGCCCCCTTGGTGACGGAAGAGTGCAATGCGCTCCATGCCGCGAATGCACACCGGTTTCGCACGGTTCATCGGAATGTCATCCACATCGCCGCAGTCGATCCACTCGCGCCCTTCGCGCGGGATTGCGCGGTTGCCATCGCGGCGTGATTCACGCATGCCCGCCACCAGGTGCAGGCCGGCAACGACACCCACGCCCGCGCTGAGCAGAAGCCACGGCAGCACGCCTCTCGCTTCCTGGAGCGGGCCGAACGCCACGTGCAGGACCACCAGCAGGTAGGCGACGTACACCGACATGTGGAGCAGTTTCCACAGTGGGGGGGAGAGATTGCGGAGCCAGTAGTCGTGACTCGTCGCCGCCATCAGGAAGAGCACGATGAACGCAACAACCCCGAAGAGTTCGAAGGGAACTCCCGTCCCCGCCGAGTGCAGCAGCAGTGAAACCAGCGGGTTGATGTCTGAGAACCCGTGGTAGTACAGCACCACGAGACCACCATGCAGCAGCGCGACACAGAATGTCATCACGCCCAGGTGACGACGGTTGTACAGCAGCGGCAGGAAGCGCTCATCGAGACGCGCAAGTGGGCCGATGACCAGGATCACATGCAGCAGCACGATCGTGCACCCGCCGAACGCCCGAATCAGAAGCACCATCGGATCAGGCGTCTCCGAACCACTCGCCATCCCGATCAGCACGAAGGTCACGAGGAAGAGCACGATTCCCGCTGCACAGATCGCATCGTAGATGCGCTTGTGCCGGTTCCAGCCGATGCTCGTGTAGTGTGCGGTCAACAGCGAACCTCCATGCCCTCGTCAGCGCGTCCACGCGATCACGATGACCGCAATGATCATCGGGGTCAGGATCAGCCACATCTTGAGGTGCTGGCGACGTATCGGTCGGATCATGCTGGCCCCTCATCCTCAGGAGGCAACGGTTCGGCGCGGATCCACTGCATCAGGACAACCGGCCACAACGCAGCGCATCCGGGAATGATGAGCAGCCGAAATCCCGGCGATGTCCCCCGCGCTGCCGGGTCAACCAGGCCCACGCCGCGCCAGACATAGAAACTCGCCACGATCAGGCCCGCCAGCAGGTACAGCAGGATGAGATTCACAATCCACGTTGCGACCAGCATCGCATCACTCCCCGTCGACGGCGACATCCAGTTCCACGGTCATCGGCGCCAGGCACATCTCGTTCGTGCATGCCTGGTACGTCACCGTGATCAGGGGCCGACCGGACCATGCTTCATCCGTACGCTCCAGCCGGATCGTCAACTCGACACGCCCCTCGTGCACACGCAGGTCTTTCATTTCCTGTGGCACGCCGGACGCTTCAAGCAACGCACCCTCCGGGTACTCGACAACCGCACGCACACCCGTCCCCCCTGTGATGTCGACCGACAGCGGCACCATCAATTCCACGCCCGGGTCGTGCGCGTTGATGTGGTACGCCTCGTCAATGCGCATCTGGATGCGAACCTCCCCCGGCGCTTCCCGGGTGACCGTGACCCGATCCCGGTCCGAGTAGATCTCGACCGGAAGATCCTGCTCCGAGCGCTCGCTGGTCGAGGCGAACTCCTCAACGAGCGACTCGTCCATCTGCAGCAGGCGGTGCAACCCACGCGTCGACTGCAACGCCGAGATCGGCCACTCCCGGTTCCCGATGGTCCGACTCATCGCCCCAACCTGATCCACCGCGCGACGCAGGTAACGACGATCGCCTGTGATCTCGTGCAACGTCATCCAGTTGCTGATCATCATGGAGTTCGCCGCCGGAATGGCGCCATCATGCTGGCCGCGAGTCCGCACGATGAGGTCACCCTGCCCGGCGCGAGTGTCGTAGTACACGCCCGGAACCTGCGGATCAGCGAACAGCACCTCCGCACGGTCCGCAAGCGACTTCGCCGCATCAAGCCATTTCAATTCCGTGGCATCCGAGGCAGTCGCAGCAAGGTGCAGCGCGAGGAGTCCATCGACGAACATCGCGTAGTCTTCGAGATAGCCCGGGACGGCGTGCGATCCCGACCCGGTCCGGATCAGATCACCACTCTCGTCACGATGAGCCGTAAGCAGGTAGTTGGCGGCACGACGCGCCCGGTCGAGATACACCTCGTCATCCAGGTGACGCGCACAATCAGCGAGTGCCGCGATCATCATGCCGTTCCACGCCGTCAGCACCTTGTCATCGAGGGCCGGCTGTGGACGCTGCTGACGAGCCGCGTACAACGCTTCGTCGATGCGCCGTTCGCGAGCCTCGACCTCCTCGCCCGACATGCCGAGATCCTCGCCGAACGCCTCGGGACGCCCGATCATGTAGAGCACGTTGGACTCTTCATCCGGATGATGCGGATCCCGGAAGTTCGTGCCCTGGTTGACGCCGTAGAGGGCCGCGGCGAACTTCGCATCCTCCTCGCCGAGCACTTCCCTGAACTGCTCGGGCGTCCACAGGTAGTTGAGCCCTTCGCGCTGCTGAACCTCGGCATCCTGCGCCGAGTAGAAGGCCCCCGTCTCGTGATCGGTCATCTCCCTGGCGACGTACATCAGGATGTCCCGCGCCACGCGCTCGAAGAAGCGGTCGTCGTAACGCGTCGCGGCCCGCCCATAGAGCCGCGCGAGTTGGGCGTTGTCGTACAGCATCTTCTCGAAGTGCGGTACGAGCCAGCGCTTGTCCACGCTGTAGCGATGGAATCCACCGCCGACCTGGTCGTACGTCCCCCCCAGTGCCATGCGATCGAGCGTGTGCCGAATCGCTTCGTCAACCCGCATCGTGTACCCATCGTCGTTGAGATGCTCAACGGCATCGAGCAGGAACTCGAGGAACACGGGTTGCGGGAACTTCGGAGCCTCACCGAAGCCGCCGTTCACCTCGTCATACATGCGCTCCATGAGGAACGCGACAGCCGCTCCCACATCGTCAGGGCCCACCGGAGCGGGGTTCGCCTCGACCTTGTAGTGCTCACCGAGAATGGTTGAAAGGCGGTTCGCCTGATCCAGGATGCCTTCGCGCTGCGTCGTCCAGTAGTGGTTGATATTGCGGCAGGCATCGCGGAACTGGTCGCGCTGGAGGTACGTGGCGCACACGAACGGTTTCAGACCGGGATCGTCCGCCCCCTCGGCACCCGGAGGGGTCAGCCAGATGGACAGCGGCCACCCGGCCCGCCCCTGGTTCGCGATCTGCGTCGCCGTGATGTAGATGTCATCGACATCCGGGCGCTCCTCGCGATCCACCTTGATGCAGACGAAGAGCTCATTCATCAGGGCCGCCGTCTCTTCATCCTCGAATGACTCACGCTCCATCACGTGACACCAGTAGCAGGTGGAATAGCCGATGGACAGGAAGATGGGCACACCTCGCTCCCGTGCCGCCTCGAACGCCTCCTCACCCCACGGGTGCCAGTCGACCGGGTTCTCCGCATGCTGCCGGAGATACGGACTCGCCTCACCGGCAAGGCGGTTGGGTGCATGCGCAGTCATGTCGGCGGCCTCCTCATCAACGGTCTGAGCAGCCAATGCAGTCGCCAGGGCGAGCAGTGACGCCATCGTTACTCGGTATCCGATTCTCATGTCCAGACTGTAGCACGTTCGCAGACGCCTGATCTCCGCTCACGGCAGGCGCCAACTTCGAAAACCCGCCCCGCCCCGGGCGACGAACACCCGCATCATGTGTAGGCTGTGCCCATGCACCGCAACCCCAAGGGAACCCGCGATTTCTACCCGGAAGACCTGCTCCAGCGACGTCTCATGACCGAGGCGTGGCGCCGTGTCTCGCTGCTCCACGGCTTTGACGAGATCGATGGGCCCACGTTCGAGCACCTCGACCTCTACACCATCAAGTCCGGTGAAGAAATCGTGTCGCAGCTCTTCTCCTTCACCCGCCCGGGTGGCGATGATCGGTACGCACTGCGCCCCGAATTCACCCCGTCACTCGCACGCATGTACGCGAGCCGAGCCCGACAACTCCCCTCCCCGACCCGCTGGTTCTGCACACCGACCTTCTTCCGCGCTGAACGACCGCAACGCGGCCGACTCCGCGAGTTCATGCAGTGGAATGTCGACGTCATCGGTGACCCGTCCCCGGATGCCGATGCCGATGTCATCGCATGTGCCATCGACCTCTTCCGCGCCTTCGGCATGAACGCTGATCGCATCGCCGTCCACATCAGCAATCGCCACATCGTCGCCGGCCTCCTCACGGACACTGGCGTCGCCGACGATCACCTTGACGCCGCGCTCGCGCTCCTCGACAAGAAGGCCAGGATGAGCGCCGAGGACTTCCAGCGCGAAGCCGCCGCCATCGGCCTCGATGCCCAGCGCCTCGATGAACAACTCCGGCAGACGCAGACCAGACTCGAACAGGGACAGGGTGAACCCGCCAGCGATCACGAAGCACACCTGATGGGCGTCATCGCCCGACTCGATGCCATGGGCCTCGCCGACTGGCGGCGCGTCGATCTCTCCATCGTTCGCGGCCTCGCCTACTACACCGGCACGGTCTTCGAAGTCATGGTCGCCGGCGAGCGCGCCGTTGCAGGCGGTGGTCGCTACGACAACCTCGTCGAACTCTTCGGCGGACCCCCGACGCCCGCCGTCGGCTTCGGCATGGGCGACGTCGTCCTCTCACTCGTCCTCGCCGACGATGGCCTCCTTCCCGCCGGCGCCGATCTCCTCGAACGACTCAGCCAACCCATGCCGACCCGCCCCGATGCCTTCGTCGTTCCGTCAGGCAATGAAGAGGCCGAAGCCGCGCTCCCGGGCGTCCTCGCATCCCTGCGCGAAGCCGGCCTCCACGCCCGCCGCACCTTCAAGGCCACCCGCAAACTCGGCAAACTCCTCGGCGACGCCGACGCCTGCCACGCACGCTTCGCCATCATCATCGAGTCCGCAACCCACGCCACCGTCAAGAATCTCGTCGCCGGCGATCAACGAGAGGATGTGCCCCTCTCCGAACTGACAAGCGTGATCGCGTAACGCAACACCCCCCCCCCCCCCCCCCCCCCCCCCCCCCCCCCCCCCCCCCCCCCCCCCCCCCCCCCCCCCGCTCCCCGCTCCCCGCTCCCCGCTCCCCGCTCCCCGCTCCCCCCCTCAATCATGCGGCGACTTGATCCACGGACCCGTCGCCACATCAAGCATCTCAATCTCAAACGTCAGCGTCGTATAAGGCGGCACTTTGTCGCCGTACCCGAACTGGCCGTAGTGCAGCGTGTACGGAATCTTCGCCCGGCGAACTCCGCCCGGACGCATCCCCACGACCGCGCGATCAATCCCCGCGATCACCGTTCCGTCACCCACCCGCCACTGATGAGACGTGCGCGAACGCGTGTTGAGGATCTCCGTGCCGTCTGGAAGCATGCCGCGATAGTGAACGCGGACCAGGTACCCCGCCTTCGCCTCAAGCCCGCTGCCCTTCCGAATGTCACGCACCTTGAGCCCGCCGGCCCAGTCACCCACCGCGATGTTCACCTGCAGCGCACGTCCGACAATCATGAAACCGGCGATCACAACGATCAGCACGATCAGCTTGCGGACCTTGTTGGTCTCCGGGGACTTCACCACGTCATCTGGATCGACCATGCGCCCCCGCCTCTGCAGAGTCGCTGGGCCGCTTCCGCCCGATAGTCAGACCAACGGCGACCAGATGCGCACGAGCAGACCATTCTCGGACGCATCCCGCAGGACGCCTACCCGCCGGGATCCCTCATCAGTGGGGGAGGCGAGCGGCCGCGCCCCAGACTTGATCGCATCCCGATAGCGACGGTCCACGTCGTCCACCCGCACCACCACGTCTTCACCTTCGCATTCGACGATCGCCGTCGCACCCAGCGCCGCCCGAAGCCGCTCCGAGATCATGACACGAAGCGCTCACGCAGTACATCGAAGAGCGCACGCGTCACACCACCAGTGTCCTGTGTGCCGTCAATCACCGCGTAATGATCCGGATCGTCCCGCGCCTGCTGCAGATACCCCTCGCGGACCTTCCTGTGAAACTCCACGCCCTTCTGCTCCATCCGGTCCAGCAACGGGTTCAGACGACCCGCGGCCGTCTTCTGATCAACATCGAAGATCACGTACAGGTGCGGCCACACCTCCCCGCACGCCGCCTGCGCAACCGCGCGGATCTCGTCGATCGGGTGACCGCCCGCCGCCCCCTGGTACGCCAGCGTGCTCGAGACATACCGGTCAGCAGCCACCAGTTCGCCGCGCTCCAGCGCCGGCCGGATGCGCTCCTCGACAAGCTGCGCCCGACTCGCCATGTACAGCATCAACTCGCACCGCACACACATCTCTTCGAGCGACGCATCCAGCAGGATCTCGCGGATGCGCTCACTCACCGCCGTACCGCCCGGCTCACGCACCTCGCACACCGTCAACCCCGCCCCCCGCGCACCATCACAGAAACGGCGGAACTGCGTCGTCTTCCCCGATCCATCCGGGCCGTCAAAGACGATGAACTTCCCCCGAAGATGGTTGAGCCAGTCAAGAGATGCAATGTGCTGGACGGAATCGGACACGGGAGGCAACTCAGCGAAGAGAGGTGAATGGAGGTCAGGAAAGCGATGCGCGGCGGGACCACTTGGGACCCTCAGGTGTGTCTTCGACAACGACGTTCAGGGCGTTCAACTCGTCACGGATGCGGTCCGCCTCCGGCCAGTCCTTCGAGGCCCGCGCCTCGGTCCGACGACGAACCAGGTCATCAATCCGGGCATCTTCATCCCCACCCTCCGCACTCCCGGAGACTTCCACATCCGCCAGATCCAGCACGCCGAGGACCCCCTCCAGGACGTCCATGAATTCGGCATCCGCCTGCGACGGATCCGGAGTACGGTTCATCCACGAATTCAACGATCCCAACGCACCGCCGATGTTCAGGTCGTCATTCATGGCATCCGTGAAGGCGCGAACCGCTTCTACATCACGCTCGCCCGCCTCGCGCGAAGCGCGGCCGCGCTCGCGGAACGCCCGCCAACGGTCGATGTTCCGCTGGGCATCACGCAGCCCCTGCTCCGTGAAGTTCGCATTCGACCGGTAATGCATCCGTATGAGTTCCAGGCGGATCGCGGCGGGCGAAAACCCGCGGCTCGTGAGATCGCGCACCGTGAAGAAGTTCCCCAGCGATTTCGACATCTTCTTTCCCTCGACCTGGAGGAACCGCGGATGGAACCAGAACCGCGAGAAAATGTCCGTCGAATTGGCACAGCAAGACTGCGCAATCTCGCACTCGTGATGCGGAAAGATGTTGTCTTCACCACCCGAATGCAGATCGATCCGCGCACCCAGGCGCTCCAGCGCCATCGCTGAGCACTCCAGGTGCCAGCCCGGATACCCCTCGCCAAGTGGAGAGTCCTTCCCCAGTTCATCCGAAGGGTTCCAGCGCATGCGATGCGTGGGATCCGGCTTCCAGAGCATGAAGTCAGCCGGATGCCTCTTGATCGCCTGCACGCTCTCATCCACGCGCCCACCAGCACCCGAGCGGATGGCGTCCGGCGTATTCCCCGACAGCCGCCCATACGGCGGGAACGACTGCGTATCAAAATACGCCACACCATCCGATGCAATATACGCATGCCCCGAATCAAGCAGCCGATGAATCATCTCCAGCATCGCGCGGATGCGCTGGGTCGGTCGAGGCATCAATGACGCATCTTCACCCGCCTCCTCAACCACCCGCACACCCAATGTGCGCCCGTCTTCCATGAAGGCATCCGCATAGAAGCCCGCGATGTCCCACGGATCATTCGGATCAAGTGACGTCGCAGCGCCCTCCGGCAGCCGACCCGACTTCTTGTCCTCGAGCAGACGCTTGCGGGCCGCGTCCATCTTGTCCTCGCCACCACCGTCCGCTGTGTCGTCATCCGTCATGTGGCCCACATCCGTGATGTTCATCACGTGAGTCACGTCATACCCCCACGCATCGACAGGCTCACCCGATGGATCCGCCTGCTGGCACAACGGCGACTCCAGCCAGCGACGGAGGAGGTCCGCGGCCAGGAACGAGCGGAAGTTCCCGATGTGCGTGAAGTCGTAAACCGTCGGGCCACAGGTATAGAACGAGACCCGACCAGGCTCCAGCGGCCGGAAGACCTCCTCAGTACCCGCAAGCGTGTTGTGGAGTCGAAGGGTGGACATGGCGGACAGGGTAGCGGGTGGCTCAGGGAGTGGCGATGGATCCCGCTGAGATCGACGCGGAACGATACGATGCACGATCATATTGCGAACAGATTCGCCCGGCTACCCGGTTCCCGATCACTTGCCGGATCGCCACGATGTCTGTAGAATCCCCGGCCCTTCACTGAGGAGACGAATTGTGGCCAACGAATGCTATTTCACGGGTAAGAAGACAACCTTCGGGAACCGCGTGTCCCGCAGCGGTGCTGCCATCAGCAAGGGCGGCTTCGGTCTGCATGTCTCCGGGAAGTCCCGCCGCAAGTTCAAGGCCAACCTCCAGAAGGTCACCGCCATCATCGACGGCAAGCCCGTTCGCGTGAAGGTCTCCACCAAGGCCATCAAGTGCGGTTTGGTCGTCAAGCCCCTCAAGCGCAAGTACGGCTACACCGCGCAGCAGAAGGCCGCCGGCAACGCCTGAGCCCGTACCGACATCAAGCAACCACCCGAGTCCACGCCTTCGAGCGTGGACTTTTCATTGGTGAGATATCATCACAGGCAATGGCCCCGACGATCACACCAGAAAGCCTCCTCCGCGAACTCGTCAGCTTCGATACGATCAGCGGATCATCGACCCGTGCCATCCTCGAGCGCATCGGGAATGCCCTCGGCAACGATGTACGCACCACACTCCACACCTGCGGCCAACCCGATGACCTCGCCCTCATCGCCGTCGCCGGACCCGAACTCAACGCCGCACGCACCGGACTGACACTCAGTGGACACGTCGATGTCGTCCCCGCCACCGAACCCGAATGGACATCCCGCCCCTTCACTCCCGTCGTCCGGGACAACGCCATGTACGGTCGCGGCACGACCGACATGAAGGGCTTCATCGCCCTCGCCACATGTGCCATGCGCGCCGCCGCCGCCGCGGGAACAATGACCCATCCCCTCGCGCTCGTCCTCACACCCAACGAGGAGACCGGCTCCCTCGGCATGCAGGCCCTGGCGAAGAAACTGGGGCCGGCAACTCAACTGCCGCGAGCAACGATTGTCGGCGAGCCGACCCGCCTCGGCGTGGTCCGCATGCACAAGGGGCACCTCAAGGTGCGCTACACCATCGCCGGACAGGCGGCCCACAGCGGCACGCCGCAACTCGGACGCAATGCCATCGAACCGGCGGCCGACCTCATCGCCGCACTCGCCGCACTCCGTCGGGAACTGGAACAGGAGCGGAACGACGCCAGTCCGCACTTCCATGCCGTGCCCTGTCCCGTCCTGAACGTCGCATGCATCCGCGGCGGATCCGCCGTCAACGTCGTACCTGATCGCTGCACGATCGATGTCGGTCTTCGCCTGCTGCCCGGCATGGTGTCCGATCCCATCGTCGGCCGACTCGAAGAACTCGCAGCCGGTGACATCGCGATGGAGATCATCAACGACAATCCACCCATGCTCCTCGCCGAAGATACGGAACTGCATCGCGTGGCGTGCGACATCACCGGGCAGAGCGAGTCACGCGGCGTCTCCTTCGCCTCCGACGGCGGCGTGATGACGCGCGACCTCGGCATGCACTGCGTGCTCTGGGGGCCCGGCGACATGGCGGTGGCTCACAAGCCCGACGAACACATCGAACTCAGTCAACTCGAACAGGCTGAGCCCATGCTCAACCGATTCATTCATCACTTCTGCATGAATTGAGGCCCGCATGTCTCTCCTCGAAGCGGAACTCACATGGACCGGCCACGCATTCGAGCGTGGTATCCAGGTGCGACTCGAAGGCAGCCGGATCGCCGAAGTGGGTCACGGACTCGGAAGCGATCCCAGACGCCTCGACAATCGCGCCCTTCTGCCCGGATTCGTCAACGCGCACTCACACGCCTTCCAGCGCGGGCTTCGCGGCCTCGGCGAGACCTTCCCGCAGCGCGATGGTTCATTCTGGAGTTGGCGCGAGGCGATGTACGAACTCGTTGATTCCATGACGCCCGACATGATGTATGAGATCTCACGCCATGCCTTCGGGGAGATGCTCGACTGCGGCATGACAACGGTGGGGGAATTCCACTATCTGCACCATGATGACTCCGAGTCCGGCTTCATCTTCGACGAAGTGATCCTCGACGCCGCCCGCGATGCAGGCATCCGGATCGTCCTGCTCATGGCGTACTACAACACCGGCGCCATCGGCCAGCCATTGCAGGGTGGACAGCGCCGCTTCAGGTGCGCCAGCGTTGATGACTACTGGCGACAGATGGATCGGCTTGAGAGACTGGTCGACGGCGAGCAACAGCGCCTCGGTGTCGTCGCTCACTCCATCCGCGCCGTTCCGCTGAATGACCTCGCAGCCCTGCATGCAGAGGCCCACCGTCGTGGTCTCGTCTTCCACCTGCACATCGAGGAGCAGGTCGCCGAGATCGAACAGTCCATCGCCGCTTACGGCCGCACACCAATGGCCGCGCTCTTTGACGCCATCACTCCCGACGCTCGCCTCACCGGCGTCCACTGCACGCACACCGCCCCCGACGACATGCACCGCTTCATCGACGCCGGCGCCAACATCTGCATCTGCCCACTCACCGAAGCAAACCTCGGCGACGGAATCGCCGATCTCCCGGCCATGGTGGAGCAGGGCGGCCACGTCTGCCTCGGCTCAGACTCCAACGCACGCATCAGCATGCTCGAAGAGATGCGCTGGCTGGAGTACGCACAGAGACTCAACCTCCAGAAACGTGGCGTCTGCATTGACGAGACCGGCGCAATCGCCCCATGGCTGGTCGCCGCCGCGACAATAAACGGCGCCCGCTCGCTGGGCCTGGATGCCGGCCGCATCAAACCCGGCATGCTCGCAGACTTCTGCACGGTCAATCTCAACGACCCGTCACTCGCAGGCGCAGACGAAGAGTCGCTCGCCGCCGCGATCATCTGCGGCGCACGAGACACCGCCATCGCCGAAACCTGCGTCGGCGGAGAGTGGAGATAGAAGAAGGGACGACGGACGAGGGATCAGTTGCGAGTTCACCAGAGCAACCGGATCCGATTGCTCAGTGCCGCACGCTGATGCCTGCTCTACTCACGCCGCCTTCCGCTGCAATTGCTCCGCGCCTTCGATCATGGTCGCGGCGACCGCATTCAGCGCCGCCGTCCAGTCAGCCTGAAGATCATCGTTCCAGAGCGAACCGGCCATCTCGGACATGACGCTCAGGAGCGTATCCCGCACCACCGGATAGTGCTCCGGCTGGGTGCCGTACTCGACATGACGAGCGCCCATCTCGCGCAGGGCCGGGGCGATCTGCTCGAAACGTGCAACGTTCTTCACCACCAGTCCGATGGAGCCGGCAAGCTTCTTCTTCTGCTCAGCCATGTCATCCGGGAACATGGGGCGCACCTCGGGATGATCCGAGAAGAGCTTCGTGTAGAAGCGATTCACGAGTTCATCCGCCTGTGGCGCGAGAGCGTTGAAGCTGGACTGGATGCGTTCGATCTGGTCGGCGTTCATGTCTGATCTCCTGGTGAGGACTGTCTCTCAACAGCAAACGTCGACGCCAACCGTGCCCAACTTCGATCAACCCACCGGCTGGGCACGAATCTCAATCGAGCACTGACCAGTACGGGGTGGGGACGGCGGGTTATGGGGCCAGTCGACGACGCAGCACCGTCAGCAGCGTCGAGGGTGTGTCAAGGAAGTTGGCCGGCGGGCGATAGTACACCTCGCGCAACGCCTGCGACGGATCGCCCTTCAAGGTGCGGACGGTACCCTTCGCATCCGTGAAGATCGCCTCGACCTCCTCGGGACGCTCGCAACGAAAGATAATGTCCTGCTCGTGCAGCGACACCGCTCGGATCCCCGCCACAGCAGCGCCGACACGAATCCGCGCAAGCTCAAAGAGCGTCTCCACCGACTTCGATGGTTCGCCATATGCCTGCCGGATGTCTTCTTCCACCTGGTCCAGATCCTCGATGCTCGCCGCCGTGGCGATGCGCCGATACGCCTCCAGGCGCCGCACATCCGACGGAATATAGCTCTTCGGCAGCAGGCCGGTGACCCCGAGTTCGACCGTCGTGTCGCTGGGCGTCGTCGTCACCTCGTTGCGAAGGTGACGCGCCTCCTGTTCCAGAAGACGACAATACATGTCATATCCCACCGCCGAGATGTGCCCCGACTGCTCCGGGCCAAGCAGGTTGCCCGCACCACGGATCTCCAGGTCGCGCATCGCGATCTTGAAACCCGCCCCCAGCATTGAGAACTCCTCCACCGCGCGAAGGCGTCGCGTCGCGACTTCCGATACCTGTCGGTTCTGAGGCAGCAGCAGGTAGCAGTACGCCCGGTGCTTGTAACGGCCCACCCGGCCCCGCAACTGGTGCAGACTCGCGAGGCCGAACATGTCCGCACCGTTGATGAACATGGTGTTCGCGGTCGGGATATCAATCCCGGACTCAATGATCGTCGTCGCCACGAGGACATCCGCCCGCCGATGCACGAACTTCGACATGACGCTCTCCAGTTCGGCGGGCGTCATCTGGCCGTGACCGATCAGGATCTGTGCATCAGGCACGAGCCGCTGGATGTCATCCGCGATGGACTGGATGTTGTGCACGCGGTTGTGCACGAAAAAGACCTGCCCGTCCCGCGCCATCTCGCGCTCGATCGCCTGCTTGATGCGCTTCTCGTTGTACGGAATCACTTCCGTCACCACGGCCCGACGGTCCAGCGGCGGTGTCGACAGCGAACTGATGTCACGCAGGCCAAGCATGGACATGTGCAGCGTACGCGGAATCGGTGTCGCACTCAGCGTCAGAACGTCCACCGTCATGCGCAGTTCAAGCAGCTTCTGCTTGTGCTCCACGCCGAAGCGCTGCTCCTCGTCGATGACCACCAGGCCGAGATCCGCGAACTTCACGTCCTTCGACAACAGGCGATGGGTGCCGATCAGGATGTCGACCGCACCCTTCCGCGTCGCCGCCAGCACGTCATTCTGCTCCTTCCGCGTCTTGAAACGCGAAAGGGAAGCAACCCGGAAGGGATAGTCCGCAAACCGTTGCCGAAACGTCTCCTCGTGCTGTTCAGCGAGGATCGTCGTCGGTACCAGGATCGCAATCTGCCGGCCGAACTCCGCCACCTTGAAGGCCGCGCGAATCGCAAGCTCCGTCTTGCCGTAACCCACGTCGCCGCACAGCAGCCGATCCATCGGCCGCTCGGTGCACAGGTCCTTCTTGATCTCCGCCAGCGCCGCCAACTGGTCATCCGTCTCCTCGTACGGAAACTCAGCCTCGAACTCCTTCTGCCACTTGGTGTCCTGCGGATAGCGCGTCCCCGGAAGGTGCTCACGCGCCGCCTGGATGCGGATCAACTCCGCCGCGAAGTCGCGGACCGCCTCGCGCACTTCCTCCTTCTGCTTCTTCCAGCGCTTCCCGCCCAGGGATGACAACGGCGGCTTGCCCCGGAATCCACCCACATACTTCTGTACCCGGTCAATCTGCGAAACAGGTACGTGCAGCTTCGCATTGCCGGAGAATTCGAGCGTGAGGTACTCCTCCGGCGCCCGCTTCTTCTCCTTCCGGCCCTTCAGCTTGCGCTCCGCCTCCGATTGCGCCGTCGCCTTCGGCGCCCGCGGCTGCATCGTCCGCAATCCCGAGAACTTCGCGATCCCGTGGTCCGCATGCACCACGTAGTCACCGACCTCAAGCTCCAGGAACTGCTCGGAAGCCTTCGACGCCCGCAGCCGGCGGATCCGCCGCCGAGTCTGAAACCGGTGCAGCAACTCGTGGTAGGGGACCAGCGCCAGCGGGCGATCATCCTCACCCCAGATGAAGCCGCGATGCAGGTAGCGCACCGACGACTCCACCTCAGCCTCCGGCGCAAACTCCTCGCGAAGCTCACCGAACCGGCTCAGTTCACCCTCGTTCTGACAGCACACGTGGACCCGGTGCGTCTTCGACAACTCTCCCAGTTCGACGATCGCTTCCGCGGCATCCCTGCTGAACTCCGGAAGTACCTCCACCGGAAGCTGCACCACATGGTCGTCGGTGCCACGCGAGAACTGGTTGATCTCGATCACGTCCCGCGTGTGCTGATGGAGTTGCTTGAAGACCGCCGGCGGACCCTGGATCGTCTCCGGCGCGGTGACACGCTCGTAGTAGCCGCGACCCTGCTCCGTGACTTCCAGCACCTCACTGATGACCGTGAGTGTGTCCGCATGCGGCAGCAGCGGAATCACGCTCGCCAGGTCAGCGTCCGTCAGGATGGCATCGAGATTCGCACCCGTGATCTCCACCGACTGGAGGCGCCGGTCCGACCCCATCGTCTGGATGTCGATCTCGGTGATGCTCTCCAGTTCGTCGCCGAAGAAATCCAGCCGGATCGGAAATGCATCGGTGGCACTTGCATCGCCGGACATCCGCGAAGTCGCACCGGGCGGAAAGACATCAATGATCCCGCCGCGAACTGCGAAGTCCCCAGGCTCTTCGATCGACTCCAGCCGCTGATACCCCGCCCCATCCAGCCAGCGCACGAGTTCGTCCACCGGCACCTCGTCTCCAACCGTGAGCGTCCGTACCAGCGCCGCGTAACTCTCCGGACTCGGTGCCAGTTGCATCAACCCCTGGATCGGAGCGACCAGCACCGCAGGTCGCGGCATCGACCCGCGGGTCAGCGCCGTCGTGACATTCAAGCGCTCCACCAACAGTTCCAGAGACACGCCCGATTCGCCCGGCATCACCTCCAGCGCCGGCAGCCGGATCGCCCGCCCACCCGCCGCATTGATGTCGTCCGCCGCCTCATCCGCATCATCGAGGTGCGCGACGACCAGCAGCACAAGACCGCCCGTCCGCTCCGCAAGGTCGGAGGCCAGCAGTGCCGTCGATGACCCCGCAGCCCCGATGGCGCTGCGCGCCGGCAGCAGGGCGCTGGCGTCAGGGCCACACGGTGCAGTCGTCCGGTCTGATTCCTGGGTCTCGCGCATGCGCATCCGGCCGGAGCGGTCAGCGACCGCCCGTTGGTGAGGGGCTTGGAATTCGAAGTCTATCACGCAGGCGGAGCGGTCGCGCACGAAAGCCGCGACGCTTCTCTCGAAACGTCGCGGCCGTCAGTCATTGATGCCCCATGCGAGGGCAATCAGCGAGTCTCAGGAATCACGGGATGATCAGGGCTCGCGGCGACGTCAGCAGCACGGGTTCACTCCGCATCTGCATCAGCGCGTTGAGATTGTCCTGCACCGCAGGCCACGCTTCCGGGCCGACGACTTCACGAAGCAGCATCGCAAGTTCGGACAGTCGCGTATTCGGGGCGTTCCCGCTCTGGACCGCCGCGAACGGGAACATGCTGCTGAGCATCTCCTCGAAGGACATGGGACCCGGGAAGTCCATCACGTCGTAGTTCGTGAGCCCAAGGTCCGCCGCGAGGTCATCGATGGCGTCATCAATGCCACCGACCTTGTCGGCCATGTTCAGTGCGATCGCCTTGTCGCCCGTGAACAGACGCCCCTCGGCGGTCTTGTCGATGCTGATGCCGCGGCGTCCGGCCTTGACCCGTTCCACGAACAGGTCGTAGGTCTCAGTCATCTTGTCACGCACCATGGCGCTCTCGGTCGCCGTCCACTCATCGAGTGGACTCATCACGCCGGCCCGCGGACCTCGGGTGCGGGACACGACATTGATGTGCAGTTTCTCGTACAGGCCCCGCATCGCCAGTTTTCCGCCGACGACACCGATCGATCCGACGATCGAGGTGTCATTGACATAGATCTTCTCACCGGCGACCGCGATGTAGTAGCCGCCACTCGCGGCCATGTCGCCCACGCTGATCCACACCGGCTTGTCCTCTGCGATCCGACGCAGGCCGCGCCAGATGGATTCGGATGCAATGGCGCTGCCACCCGGAGAGTTGATGCGCACGATCACGCCCTTGACATGATTGTCGGTCTCGAGGTCCTTGAGCGCCTTGCGAATCGTAAGAGAACCCACCGTCGCACCGCCCAGCAGGCTGCCGTTGGAGGACTCACCATCGACGATCGCACCATCAATGTGCACCACCGCGATCGTGTCGCGCTGCGGCTTCAGTGAAGCCGGGCCGGAACTGAACATTTCCATCAGTGTGGAGAAGGTCTCGAAGAGACCCATGTTCGCGAAGTCCGGGCCACTCGAGCCGGGTCCGAGTTCAATACTGCGGTCCCAGTCGAAGTCGCCGTAGCGATCTTCAAGGTGCTCATTGAGGTCAAGGCGGTCAATCGCGGCGTCAACAAGCCCGTGCTTCATTGCCGTCTCGGGTGACGCGAGGAAGCACGTCTCCATCGCCGCCTCAAGCTGACGCTCGGACATGTTCCGACCGTCCGCGATGGTCCCCTTCATGTTCGCGTACATCGAGTCCAGCAACTGGTTGATGTTCTGATCCCACGCCTTGCTCGGCTCGGCGTTGGCCATCATCTCGCTGGCGCCCTTGTAGTCGCCGATCTGGATGAAGTCCGGCTCAATTCCCACCCAGCGGAGTGCATCGGCAAGGAACATCTCCTGCATGTACATGCCCGGAAGCGTCACCGCTCCACCCGCCTGCACGATCACCTCGTCCGCGTGTGATGCGAACAGCAACTCGCCCGGACCGTAGATCTCGGTGAAGACGTGAATCGGCGTGCCCGCCTCGCGGATGCGATCCATCGAGCGACCGATCTCCTCGATCTGGCCGCGCGTCAGCGCAAGATCCTTCAGACGGATCACAAGCCCGTCCAGACCGCGGCCCGCAACCTCATCGAACGTCGCTGTGACATCACGCAGCGTCGGCGCCATGTCATCACTCATGAAGAGCGAAGACACCATCTGACGCTCAACCACGCCGCCCTCGAACTCGACATAACCCACCGTCGCTGCATCGACACCAGTCGCAAGGCACAGCGTCGCGGCGAGCCCACTCATCACAATTCGCATATTTGAATACCTCCATAGACAGACGCGACACCCGGTGCCCCGTCCCTCACTCATGCGCCTTCCGCCAGTCGGACATGACACATCCCACGCCCCCTCAACAACCTTGATTCGGCCACAATCCCCCTCAATTTCGCCCCGGTTGCCTCAGTGCCTGCCACTCAATCGTACCCCAGTGCCGCGAGGTCCTCCTCATCCAGCCCGAAGTGGTGCCCGATCTCGTGCAGCAGTGTGATCGCGATCTCCTCGTAGATCACATCCTCCGCATCCGGCTGCTCCCAGCCACCCGCGATTTCGAGGATCCCCTCCCTGAAGAGGCGGATCTCTGACGGCAGCAGGTCCGGATGCTCCACCGACCGCTCCGTCAGCGGCACTCCGGTGTGCAGCCCCGCCAGACCGGTCGGGTCGAGCGGCTCCGACTCACCGAGGTCCCGAGCCAGTTCCACCAGCAGCCGCTCCTCCGGGCGGTCCTCGAGGATCACGGGGACCTCGTCGAGCATGGCTGCGATCCGCTCCGGCACGCTCTCGAGCACCTCTTCGAACAGGGCGTCAAATCGGTCTCGCTCGGCGTCCGTCATGACGACAGCATAGGACAGATGTGTAGGCATCGGGCATTGGGCATCCGGCACCCGGGGTTGTGCGCCTTCGGCGGAGAATCTGGAGGAGCTTCCGCTCCGCTGGTGAATGCTCAGGGTTCAATTTCGTCTCGGCAGACAGTCAAGGAGCGGTAGCTCTACAAGTCTCACGCCGAAGGCGCACAAACCCGGATGCCGGATGCCGGGTGCCCGATGCCTTCGTCCTGCCCTATGATGTCCATTCCACCCCATGCCACCCACGGAGAAAACATGGACCTCGATCAGAGAATCGCGCAGTTTGAAAACATGGCCCAGGCCGACCCTGACAACGAGATGGCACACTTCTCGCTCGGCTCCGCCTACGCACAGGCCGGACGTCACGACGACGCCGCTGCCGCTTTTCAGCGCTGCATCACGGCCAACCCCGATATGAGCAAGGCGTACCAACTGGGCGCTGCCAGCCTCATCCAGGTCGACCGCCGCGGCGACGCCCTGAGCATGCTGCGCACGGGCTACGAGGTTGCGACCGTGAAGGGCGACCTGATGCCCAAGCGCGCCATGGCCGAACTCTTTGAAGCGATCGGTGAAGCTCCTCCCGAAGTCACGGACGCGCCCGAGGAGACCATCCCCGAAGGCAGCTTCATCTGCCAGCAGTCGGGCCGGCCCGGCACCCAGATGGAGGACCCACCCTTCAAGGGTGCGATCGGCGAGTGGATCCGCGAACACATCTCGCGCGAAACGTGGAACGACTGGATCGGCCAGGGCACCAAGGTTATCAACGAACTCCGCCTCGACCTGTCCCGTGAAGAAGACTCAGCCACGTACGACCGCTACATGTACGAGTACCTCGGCCTGACTGATGAACTGCTGGAGAAGCTGGGGCGGTAGGTGGTTGGTGGCTGGTAGCTGGTGGCTGGATTGACGGGATCATCGAATGAACATCATCGAACTGATCATGTTCATCATCATCTTCACGGTCCTCGGGGCGCTTGTCGCGTGGGTCAGCCGCCTCACTGGACTCCCACTCATCATCTCATCCACGATCGTCGTCGGAGGGGCAGTCACGCTTTACGGCATTCTCGGTGCGATCGACCGCCGCCTGAGAAAGCAGCAAAGGAAATGACTCCAATCCAGACTCTCGCGACCTGAAGCGGAAGCTCCCCAGATACTCTGCCGAAGGCTCCATCCCTCATCCCTGTTCCCCATTCCCTCGCCTACCCCACCATCCCTCGCCGGCGCAGTGTGTCCACGATGACTCGGTCCAGGTCTGCATCGGACCGGATCAGCAGGTGATTCATTTCGCGGGCCAGGCAGTACGCATTGATTTCATCGCACCACGTCTTCAGTCGCTTGCGGTACTTCGCGATCAGGGCGTTTGTCATTGTGATCTCAGTTGCGCGGCCCGTTTCGGCATCGAGGATGCGCAGGTCTCCGGTCAGGCCCGCTTCGACGTCCAGCGCCGGATCGATCTCCGAGGGGCTGAGCGTCTGCAGCACCCAGATGTCGTAGCCGCCTGTCGCCGCGAGGTTCCGCAGCCCCGTCTCGTAGCCCTCCGGCGCCAGCATGTCGGAGAGCAGGACCATCACGCCCTTGCCTGAGCGACGCCTTGCGATCGATGTCAATGCGCCCGTGAAGTCGCCGCCCGGCCCCGGGGCGCCTGTCGCGGCACGCGCTCGCACGACCTCCTCCGACCACATCGATTCCAGCAGGAACTGGCCTACGCGATGCACATGCCGGCGCCCCCGGCGATCGCCCAGGTGCAATAGTCCGTTCTGACCTGGCAATCCCATGACACTCACCGCCACGCGGTTCTGGTTCACCAGCCCGACATAGGCGAGCGCCATGGCGAGGCGTGCCGCGAACGTCAGCTTGGAGGGCTTTCCGGCATCCATACTGGTGGAGGCATCCACCACGAGATGCATCGCGAGGTCTTCCTCTTCGAGAAAGATCTTGATGATGAGTCGATCGAGTCGGGCATAAACATTCCAGTCGATGAAGCGCAGGTCGTCACCGGGAACGTAGTCGCGAAAGTCTTCGAACTCGACCGACTGCCCGCGGGCCTTGGAACGCCGCTCACCCTGCATTCGTCCTGCAAAGATACGCCGCGAGCGCACGTCAATTCGATCGAGCCGCGCCATGAGTCGGCTGTCGATGAGGTCTTCGGGTTTCCTGGGGCGGTCATTGCCGCCGCTGAGCAGCATCATGATTCTCGGTGCAGAGATGGCATCGATCGCGCGGCCAACCGTACCATAGCATCAAGCCCCATGGGTGCGAATGACCGTCAGATCGCGGCGCCGCGCTTGGGGGCGGTGAGGGGTCAAGGTGTTTGGTATTCAGGATGCCTTGCGTTTCTTGTAGCGGGGTCTGGATTTTCGATTGGCAAGGCGGTCAGAGCGGAACTGGTTGGTGTGGGGCGCGAGGTGCGAGGCGCTGGGCGTGGGCGGATCCGATTGGTTGGTGCGCACTTCGAGGGGCGCGGGTGTGTCGTCCGGGATTGGGTCCGGGAGCGGGACGGGGTCCGGGGGGTCGAGGGTTTCGGCTCGGGTTCTGAGGAGTTGGGCGGCGGCCTTGCGCGTGGATTCGGCGATGTCGCCGACGGTGGTGGCGCGGTTGAGGGTGGCGATGGCGGCGGAACGGGTCGCGGCGAGTGCGGTCTTGGCGCGGAGTGCCGCGAGTGCGAGGAATCGCTGGATGCGTTTCTGGATGTCGGGCGATTCGACCCAGTCGAGGAGTTCGTCGAGCGGGATGCTGTACTGGTCGACGATGTCGTGGATGGGTGTGTCGGACTCGAAGAGTTCGGCGAAGAGGCGAGTGCGCTGCGGGTCGTTGAGTGCGATCATGGTGTGGCCTCCGCGGACAGCGTTTGAGTGGATTGTGTTCGTGACGATCATGATACGAACAATCTGGCGATAAGGCAAGATTTGTATTGGTTATTTTTGGGTGATCACGAGAGAAGCGGAGTCGCGGGCCAGGTGGCTTGGGCCATGGTCTGGAGGGGAGGAACCCGGTGGAACATCGCCGCGGCTCCCGATGGCTGGTACCCCACCTCCCATGCCCCATCCCTACACTACCCCGATGACAACTCCACGAATCTGGCCGTGTCTCACCCTGCTCATCGCTCTCCTCGCCGCTGCCGGCGTCGCTCGGGCGCAGTCGGGACAGAGTCTCAATGATCTTCGCCGCGAGAATGATCAGTTGCGTGAGCGCATCGCGCAGTTGGAGGCGCAACTTGAGACGGAGCGGGAGGCGCACGAGACGAAGACTGCGGAACTCACCGAGGCCTTTCGGGCGCAGATGGCTCGCATGGGTGAAGAGGTGCAGCGCCTTTTGAAGGAGAATGCTGCGCTGCGCAGCGGCGAGTCGCCCGATGCGACGTCGGGTCCTGCCAGCAGCGCCCCGGAAGAGCCGCTTCCCGAGGATCCCTTCGCCTGTCCGGACTCGATGCTCGCTGCCCTGGTCGCCTCGTACGCGGAGGAGTTCGGCGATGACACGCCGCGAACCGATTCAGAGCGTCAGCAGCGCACGCGCGAGGTGCGTCTCTGGGCCCGCAAGATGTCGACGAGCTACCGCCGCACGGTCGAGTGGGAAATCGAGGTCCTCGCTGTGGAAGCCGTCAAGGACTCCAACGGTCGCGACATGGTGCTCGAATTCCAGGTGCTCAATCCCGATACCGGAGGCGCGTGGGGCGATACGGTCCGCGCCGAAATGTCTGCGCGCTATCTCCGCCGCGTGGCGGACAAGCCCGAGACGACGCACTGGAACCTGCGTGCTCTTTTCGCCGTGGAGCCCAACCTGAACCCTGAGCGGACCGAGGAAGGCCTCCTCAACACCCCGCCCTTCATCGGCCCCTTCGCCGAGTTCGTCTGGGAGTTGAAGCCGCAGTCGATTGTGGAGAGAAAGTGAGCTCGGGGATCGGGAGTCGGGAATCGGGGCACGGGTTGGATTGCCTTTGGCAGAGAACCTGAGGAGCTTCCGCTCCAGCGTTTGGCAGTGACAACCACACTCCCGTTCGAGCGGTTGTTCGCAATCTCTTTCGAACTGAACATAACTCAATAGATGAGAGCGGCGGAGCGGGAGCTCCTGATGATGTCTGCCGAAGGCAATCCAACCCGGCTCCCGGCTCCCGTGTCCCGTATCCCGAGCTTACCCAAACAACCGCTTGCGCACGTCTCGGTATCGTTCGAGCGTTCCCTTGATCACTTCGTCGGGCAGTTCCGGTCCCGGGGCCGTCTTGTCCCACTGTCCGGCGGCGACAAGCTTCAGCAGGTACTCGCGCACGAACTGTTTGTCGAAGCTCTGCTGCTCCTGTCCCGGCGTCCAGGTATTGACGTCCCAGTAGCGTGATGAGTCCGGCGTCAGCACCTCATCAATCAGGATCGGCGCTTCACCGGTGTCGTTGCCGTCGGCGTCGACCGGGAAACCGAACTCGAACTTCGTGTCAGCGAGGATGATGCCGCGCTCGCGCGCGTATTCGACGCCGGCGTTGTAGATCGTGAGACTCAGATCGCGCAGCCGACTCATCGTGTCGACGCCCGCGATGTCACACGCGCGATCAAAATCAATGTTCTCGTCGTGCTCGCCGATCTCCGCCTTCGTCGCCGGTGTGAAGATCGGTTCCGGTAGTGCATCGCCGCGGCGGAGTCCTTCGGGCATTGCGATGCCGCAGACCGAACCATCGCGCTGATACTCCTTCCACCCGGAACCCTCGATGTAGCCACGGACGACACACTCGACGGGCACGACGCGGCAGCGCCGGGAGATCATGATCCGTCCCTCGAGGTCGGCGGCCTCCTGTTGGGAGAGTCCGGGGATCTCGGCGGGATCGAGGGAGAGCAGGTGCGTTTTGCAGAGTCCGAGGGACTCGATGTGTCGGAACCACTGCGTGGAGATGTCGGTGAGCATCTGGCCCTTGCCCGGCATCGGCGTCGGCAGGACGACGTCGAAGGCGGAAATCCGATCGCTCGCAACGATGAGTAGTCTGTTGCCGGGCAGTTCGTAGATATCCCGAACTTTGCCCTGACGACGGCCCTCGAGCGGTAGATGTGTTTCGACGATGGTGCTCATGCGGGTCAGGATACCAATCGGACTGATTCAAACCGAAGTGTGGGAGGGTGCGTTCTCCGAAGTTTCGATAGAATCAGGTCTTCCGTTCGGCTCCATTCCCTCCCGCACTGTGATTGCATGATCAGATTTGCTGTTTTCGATGATGCGGGTCCTGCCCGCGAGTGGCCGCTCAGGCACGCGCACCTCATCTGCAAAGAGGGGTACGCGGTCCCTGCGACGGTGTGTTTTGAGGAGGGCATGATCGTCTGCCCGCGCAAGACCACCGATGCGGTGGCGATCGCGCTGCAGGTTGATGCCGGCGCGCCTGGTCTGCTGACGCTTCAGACATGCCTTCTCCCTCCGCGGGATGAGCCGTACCTGCTCAACCTTGAGTTGGCGCGTCACCGGATCATGATGATCCTGAACAAGTTGGAGGCATGGGGGCTGACTGATCTGCCGACAACGGATCCGGTCATGCAGGGCTTCGATGAAGCGCGTGATCTCTTTACACAGTCTCTCATCAGTGGTTCGCGTGAGGGTGGGGGATTCGACGTGGAGCAGGCCAGGCTTGCCCATCGCGCTCTCGAACTTGCGATCGAAGCCAGCGAGAAGTTGGCGCTTGAGGCCGCGGAACGTGATCTGAACCGTCGCTTCACGGTGGTGGGCACGGCGTCACCTGAGAGCGACGACGATGACACGCTTGATGGTGTGGATCTCATGGAGCAGCCTCCGTTGCCGGCGGCGCTGGGTTGCACGGTACACGTTGATCAGTTCTCTGAACCGTTGCAGGCGATCGTGGCGCGGCATTTTGAGTTCATTCACTGCCCGATGCGTTGGCGTGACATCGAGCGTGAAGAAGGCAAGTATCGCTTCAACCTGTCCGACCGGTGGATTGAGTGGGCCATCCGGGTTGGGAAGAAGCGTGTCGCGGCCGGCCCGATCCTCGACTTCTCGGCGCGCTCGATTCCGAAGTGGCTGTACATCTGGCAGCATGACTACGACTCGTTCCGCGAGTTCGCGTACGAGCACGTGAAGCGCGTGGTGACGCGGTATCGCAAGACCGTTTCGCGTTGGACGATCGTTTCCGGTGTGAACATCAACCAGCACTTCGGGTTCTCGCTGGAGCAGATGCTCGATCTCACGCGGCTCGCTGCGTTGCTGACGAAGAAACTGCATCCGGGTGCGGAGGTCGTGGTGGAGATCGATCAGCCCTTCGGTGAGCACGGCACGCATCAGCGTGGAGCCGTGCCTGCGATGTTCTACGCTGAGATGGTGCGTGAGACGGGTATCAACATTGACGGCATTGCGCTTCGCCTCCAGATGGGTCAGGGCGAGATGGGTCGTTCGACGCGCGACATGGCGCAGCTTTCCGACATCATCGATCAGTATGCGGGCCTCGGGTTACCGCTGCACATCACGGCGATCGGTGCACCGCACTCACCGGTCCCGGGTCGGCGTCGGGAGGATGAAGGGGATGAGTCGTTTGTGGATGGGGGCTTCTGGCATCGACCCTGGAACCAGGCGGTGCAGGCACGGTGGATGACGGAAGCGATGTCCATCGCGCTTTCGAAGTTTCCCGTGGCTTCCGTGTGCTGGCAGGCGCTTTTTGACACCACGGCAAATCCGGAGATGCCTCATGGTGGGCTGATCACCGCGGATGGTCGGGCCAAGGCATCGCTCCGGCGACTGGCAGATGTCAGCGGGGCGTACTTCAGTCAGCGAAGTCCGACGACATTGCCGCCGGTGGAGGACACAGGGGCACCGGCTGCCACGCCTGTGACGGAATGAGCCATGCGATCCGGGGATTTATCAGGTCAGGCTGAGGACTGGGGCCGGTCCGCCGCGGGGCGGATTGCGGGATGCCTCCTGCTCGCACTTGCATGTGCGCTGTGTATCGCATCGATGCGGTCGGCCATGCGTTCCGAGGTTTCGTGGCCGGACATGCGGATTGACGTCAACACGGCGACGGCTGCGGAACTGGAAGTTCTGCCTGGCATTGGCCCGTCGCGTGCGGGTGCGATTATCGAGTGGCGCGATCGCCGGGGCAGGTTCAGGCGTATCGATGATCTCGACGATGTGCACGGGATCGGTCCGCGCACGATTGCGCGGATCAGCCCGTGGGTTCGTGTGTCCCACGAGCCTTGAGTTCAACTTTGGCGACGGATCCGATCAGGCCTGGGCGGCTTCGAGATCTTCGTCGGATGCCTGGAGGTTGGAGTAGACCTTCTGGACGTCGTCGTTGTCTTCGAGGTTGTCGATCAGGCGGATGACCTTGGCGACATCTTCACCGACGATCTCCTGCATCTGGTTCGGGATCATCGTCAGTTCGGCTGAGGCGGTCTCGATGCCGGCGTTGTCGATGGCTTCCTTCACGGAGAGGAAGTCGGATGGGTCGGTGGTGACGGACCAGGCGCCTTCGTCATGGGCGACGTCTTCCGCGCCGGCTTCGATGGCCAGTTCCATGATCTGTTCTTCGGAGGTCTTGTCCTCCTCAATCAGTATCAGGCCCTTGGCTTCGAAGTTGTATGACACGCAGCCGGATGCTCCGAGGTTGCCTCCCGCTTTCTTGAAGATCTCACGCATTTCGGGAGCGGTGCGATTGCGGTTGTCGGTGAGCGCATCGACGATGATGGCGACGCCCCCTGCGCCGTAACCCTCGTACCGGATGGATTCGAAGTCCGCTCCGCCCAGTTCACCGGCGCCCTTCTTGACGGCGCGCTCGATGGTGTCCTTCGGCATGTTCACGGCCTTGGCTTCTTCGATCGCGTAGCGAAGTTTCAGGTTCGCCGCGGGATCACCGCCGCCTTCTTTCGCGGCGACCATGATCGCCTTGGAGCACTTGCTCCAAGCCTTGCCGCGTTTGGCGTCGACGCGAGCTTTCTTGTGCTTGATATTGGCCCACTTGCTGTGACCGGCCATGGGATGCCTCCGCTTGGGAACAGCGCTCGGGGGCCCGGTATGGGACCGCTGCGCCTGGGGATCGGAGCCGGGAGCGAGCCGGCTCAGGTGCTCATGTGTCGGATATGCCGGGATTGCGACGGCACCATGATACCGGCGTCGGCGGGCGGCGGGGTGATGTTCCGAGGTTCGCCCTCGGGTGTGACCGGCCCGTCTCCGTCGCCCTCACCGACGATGGGCGCGATCTCGGGTTCGCTTCCGGCATCGGCGGCTTCGATCTTGGCTCGGGTGCTGCGGTGCACGCTCTGCATCTCGCGGAGCAGTTCGGTCAGGGCCTCCGAGGTCGCGACATCACGGCGTGGGTCGAGTTTCACGAGTTCGATCTGGGCCCAGTCGATGGACTCCTGTGCGTATACGAGTGCTTCTTCCCACTTGACGACTGCCTCTTCGCGGCGGTCGCCCGCCCAGAGTGCATCACCGAGGTGGTCTCCGACAACCGCGAGCGTGGGCCCATCGCCGGGCGACGACATCCGTGACCGGTGGGACCTCATGGCGATCTGGAATGACGCTTCAAGGAGGGTGATCGCTCCCTTGATCTTGCCGTCTTCGTCATCATGGAGGCGGCCGCGCTTGTAGCGGACCCATCCGAGTGAGTCGGTGATGGAGGCCTGCTCGGGGTCGAGGGCGAAGGCGCGGGCGATGAGTCGTTCGGCTTCACCGAGGCGTTCGCCGCGTTCCAGGAAGCGGTACCCGAGGTTATTGAGGCACATGGCGTGATCCGGATCGATCTCAAGTGCGATGCGGTAGAGCGCGATGGCGCGTTCATCGTGGCCGGGCGCGCTGAGTCGTGCTGCGAAGCCCTGGATCTGATCTGCGAGGCCGTAGTCCTTCTGGTTGATGAGTGCTCGCCTGAAGAAGCCTTCGAGGTCGGTCCGACTCTCGATGGTGGCAAGTGCCTCCTCGACATCCTCGCGGGACCCTGCCGAGTCGGCGAGGTAGAGCCAGCGCACAAGGAACGCCTCACTCATGTCATGGTGTGAATCTGCGATGATGGACGAGAGCACCATGGCGTCCGGCATGCGTTGTGCATCGACAAGTTCTGAGACTGCGGCACCGAGTGGTCGATCGAGTTCTTCGCCACTGAAGTGGCCGAGGCGATCCGTTGCATGAACGATCTCTTCGAGCGGGGCTCCGCTCTTGCATGCGAGCAGGATGCCGATCGTGTGCGTGGCGAGTGGGAGGTCCGGACAGGCCTCGGTTGCCGAGAGGAAGAACTGGACCAGCGGCTCACTGATACGGCTGCGCCCCATCGACAGGATGGGTCGACCGATCTCGATGAGGGTGTTGGCGAGTCGCGTTCGATCTGTCTCGGTGAAGCTCGCATCAGCGAGGTCCCTGAGCAGTGCAATGGCTTCCCTGTATTGCTCGTCTCTGGCTTGCAGTTCGATCATTTCGATCGTGACTGACGTCG
This sequence comes from Phycisphaerae bacterium, assembly GCA_030432255.1. GTDB lineage: Bacteria > Planctomycetota > Phycisphaerae > Phycisphaerales > UBA1924 > JAUIHS01. The sequence goes on along the minus strand of JAUIHS010000009.1, from coordinate 8,702 downwards.
TCTGCGGCAGGAGGGCGATGCGCTTCCACGCGTACCTGTTGGCCGCGACGTCATCGCCGAGGCGTGTCCGCAGCACGTGTTCGAGGCTTCGTGAGACATCGGGGCTGCCGGGGAAGGTGTCGAGGGTCGCGGCGAGGAGGCTGCGTGCCTCTGCGACTCGATCCTCTTCGAGGAGCACGGTTGCGAGTTCGATGGGGTAGACGGTGACACCGGGATAGCGATCGGCTCGCTCCTGGAGCCAGGACCGTGCCGATTCCAGTTCTCCGGAGGCGATCCAGATCTGGCGCAGGGTTGCCACGGATTCCGGGTCATGTGGCGTCGTCTTCAGCAGTCCATTGATCAGTCGTTCGGCGATATCGAACTGTCGCCTTGAGATGGCTTCGCGGATTCGGAAGGACTGGATGACGCGGCCGTCGGGAACGGCTTCCCGGGCGCGTCGGATGACATCGATGCGCTGTGCTTCATCGGGTTGATCACCTGACGTTGAGTAGATGCTGAAGAGCCCCACCAGCGATTCCTCGGCCCAGGGCGCCAACTCGGCGGCGGCCTCATAGTGACGGATGGCATCGCTCGTCTGGTCGAGTCGCCGTGCGTTTGCGCCCGCGCGGCGATGGGCTTCGGCGACCAGCAACGTCTCTTCGGGCCGAAGTGCATCCAGGGCCGCTTCGGCGGACGCCCGCGCGGCTCCGGCGTTGAACATGGCTTCGTGGGCCTCGGCCTGAATCAGCAGGCCGGTCGGGGTGTTGAAGCAGTCCTGCGCGAGGAGTCGTTGTGCCTGTTCCAACTGGCCCAGCCGGAAGAGGAGAGCGGAACGCGCTGCTGTGGTGGTTGCCTGGAGTATCGGGTCGGTGGGCTTGATATCCGCGAGACATCGTGCTGCTGCGCGCGGGTCGCCTGAGAGTTCGAGCGCGGTGGCGAGCAGCAGGCGGGTTGCTTCGTCTGCTTCAGCGATGTCTTCGATGGCATCCACGACGGTGCGGGCCGAATCGGCGCCGGCGATCAGATGCTGGGAGAAGCGGGTGAACTCGGTCGGGTGAGCGAGGATGAGGTCGCGGACAACGGCGACGCGTTCGGATGTTCCGGGGATGATGTCGAAGAGCGCCAGCAGCGTCGCTGTGTCCTGCGGTGCTTCAAGCAGGTGCGAGCGGAGAATTCCAGTCGCTTCGTTGTGGGCTGCGGCTGCGGTGGCGCGGGCCTGCGAACCGGCGACGAGGCGCCGGCGTTCAGGAGGCAGTGACTGGTAGACGTCATCGATTGCCGCGCGGAGTGTCGTGTCGTCCGGCTTCTGCTGAGCGACGTATCGGATGAGTTCGAGGAGTTCCGCGGGGACGCCTCCCTGGTTTCGTTCGAGCAGAGCGGCGATGCTCCGGGCGGCACGATCGGGCATGTCGAGCAGCATGGCGACATAGGTCTGGCGGCTGACGAGCGCTATTGGGTTCAGCGTCGGGAATCGGACGGCCTGGTCGTAGGCATCGGCGGCGCGCTCTGGGTCGTCGAGGCGCAGAGCCGCGTCGCCGACGAGTCTCCAGAGGTCCGGTCGCGCGCGATAGAGGAGGCGAAGTTCATCGGTGAACCGGGTGGTCTCTTCGAAGCGGTCCGGGAGTGCCGCGGCGATCTGAAGGGCTTCCAGTGCGGCGCGGTCGTAACCGAGTGTTGCGAGGACTTCACCGGCACGGGCGTGAATGAGGTAGGGGAGTGCGGCGTCTTCGCGTGCCGCGTTACTGCGAATGAGTCGGGTGAGGAGTGTCGCGGCTCGATCGAAGTCGCGGCGTTGCATGGCGTGTCGGCTGATCACGATGAGCGCGCGGGTGTCATTGGGGCTTCGATCGAGGACGTTATGGAATGCGGAGAGTGCGGTGGGGTTCCCGGCCTGGAGCAGCAGTTCGCCGAGTTCCCGCCAGCCGGCGACGGAAGTGGGATCGAGTCGCGTGGTTCTGCGGAAGCAGCGTTCGGCCTCACCGAGGTCGCCTTCGAGGGCGTGGAGCCTTCCCTCCTGGTAGGAGCGCATGGCTTCGAGTCGGGCGGCATCGGAGGGTTGGGCGGCGCTCTCGGATTCGGTGGTGTTTTCGCCCTGGTCGGCGGCCTCGAAGAGATCGACGACTTCGAGGAGTGTGAGTTGTGCGCGGGGGTGTTGCTGGGGCGACACGGCGGCGGGCTGGATGCCGGGCGGCGGTGGGGCGGGAACGGCATGGGCGCACGCGGCGGCGAGCAGTGCTCCGAGGCATGCGAGGCAGGTGGCGAGACCTCGAACAGATGGTCTGGGTGCGTCGGGGCGCGGCGTCATCCGATCTCCACAGGGCGGGGGTGCGATGTGAGACGTCGCTGGATCATAGGGGCGAGGTCGTGTCCGGGTTGCGGTGGGGCGGGGGGGGTGCGTCGGAGGCTCACTCACTTCTTCGCGGTGCGGGAGGTCTTCTTGCGAGACTTCTCTCCGGTGGAGGCCCGGGAGGTGCCCTTCTTGGTGGTCTTCCGGCTGGTCTTCTTGCGTGAGGTCTTGCGCGTCTTCTTCTTCGTGGCGGCCTTGCCGGAGCGGGTGGCATTTTCCTCTGACCACGCCTGGAGCAGGGCGTGGACGTCGGCGGAGTCGGCGGCCTTGACGTGTCGCTCGAGGAAGGTCACGGCCTTGTCGAAGTCGAGTGGTTCCGGGAAGACATCGGCATCGGTGAGGAGTGTCAGGAGTCGCTCATCGAGGGGCACGGCGTGTGCGCCCATGCAGCGGAGCATGACGCGAGCGGCGACGAACTGCGGGAGTGATTCGATGGTATCGAAGTACTTCCGGCCATCGCGTTTGCCGAGTGCCATGGCATTGTCGAGTGACACCTCGTGTTCACGGAGGTAGATCTGATGCAGGGCATCGCAGAGCAGAATCAGTCTCTCTTCGGCCCGGGGATAGTCGGTCCCGATCACGGCGACGAGTTCGGGCGGTCGGCAGACGCGGAGTTCATTGACATCGACCACATGACTCATCAGGCGGTCGAAGGCGCGGGTGGCCCGGGGCGTTGTGCTGTCCCACAGCAGGAACGTGAAGACAAACTCGTCCATCGGCGAGCGCTCCGGCTCATCGAGCAGCGTCGTACCCTTGATCTTCTTCAGCAGGGCGTTGAGGGCCTTCGCCTGGTCAGTGCTCACGGGTGTCCTCCACAGGTTCCGTAGGTGTCTCTGTTGATGGTGATGCCTGGTCTTCGCGTTCTTCCGCGAGTTCGCTGAGCACGCGCATGACCTCGGCCTCGCGCTTACGACCCTTGTCGACCTTGAAGACGAGGTCGGGCAGCTTGCGCATGTCGATCATGTCGCCGGCGCGTCGCCGGATGTGACGGGATGCGGACGTCAGCCCGTGGATGACGATGCCTTCCTTCTTCTCCGGTGTCACGGTGACGGTGACGACGGCGGTCAGGAGGTCGGCGGTGACCTTGACCCCGGTGACGGTGATCAGCGCGCCGCTGAGGCGGGGGTCGGTGAGATCGTGTTCGATCACGGTCTGGATCGCGCGATGCAGCACCGACGAGACCTGGTCTGTGCGTCGGGTCATGAGGGATCCTCCGCTTTGAGAGTCTCGCTCCCCTGGCGCAGCAGTTCGGCCTCATCTTCGGGGGAGATGACGGGATCGGTTGCGGTCGGGTCCGGACTGGCGGGGGTTCCCGCGATGATGTTGCGGGCGAGATCGCCGAGTTCGGCTTCCCGCTCGCGTCGGAGTTCCGAAATGACGCGGTCAATGATCTCGCTGCCATGGCGCGCTGAATTGGTCACCGCGGCGAGCCCGAGGAGGGCGATGCGGTGATGATCGAGGGCGCCGACCTCAGCGACTGCAACCCGGAATTTGCGCTGGAGTCGTTCCTTGACGGAATTCACGACTCGCCGCTTGTCCTTGAGGCAGTCACTGTGTTGGATGATCAGCTCGAACTGAAGCGTGGCAATGATCATGATCTGATGGCCCCGTCATACGGGGGCAAATGTCGTGCGTCAGAGTGAACGACGGACCTCAACCTTCCGGTAGCACTCGAGGACGTCGCCTTCCTTGATGTCGTCGTAGCCAACGATCTTCATGCCGCATTCCTGTCCGGAACGGACTTCCTTGGCATCGTCCTTGAAGCGTTTGAGCTGTTCGAGGACTCGATCGTTCTCGATAACGATGTCGTCGCGCGTCACGCGGATGAGAGCGTTGCGTTCGATCGAACCGTCGGTCACATAGCAGCCGGCCACGGAGCCCACCTTGGTGATACGGAAGACCTGTCGGACCTCGGCATGACCAAGAACCTCCTGGCGGATCTCCGGCTCCAGCAGGCCTTCGGCGGCCTTCTTCATGTCGTCCACGATGTCGTAGATGACCTGGTAGCTGCGAACCTCGATGGACTTGTCTTCGGCCATTCGTCGGGCCTTCGCTGAGGCGATGACGTTGAAGCCGAGGATGACGGCATCGGAGGCGGCCGCCAGTGTGACATCGGACTCGGTGATACCGCCGACTGCGGCGTGCAGTACGCGGACCTTGACCTCGTCGGTTGAGATTTCCTCGAGCGTGTTCTGGATGACATCGACGGAGCCCTGCACGTCTGCCTTGAGGATGACGCGGAGTTCCTTGACATCGGCTTCCTGCATGGCGGCGAACATGGTGTCGAGTGTCATCTTGGGTTTCGACAGTTCGCGTTCGCGCTCGAACTGGCGCCGCTGTTCGGCGGCCTCGGAAGCGTTCTTGAGGTTCTGCACCACGAAGAATCGATCGCCGGCATCGGGCAGCTCGTTCATGCCGCTGATCTGCACCGGCATGCTCGGGTGAGCCGTCTTGATCCTGGCGCCGGTGTGATCGACCATGTCACGGACGCGTCCGAAGGCACGGCCGGCAACGATGATGTCACCCACCGAGAGCTGGCCCTGCTGAATGAGGATGTTGGCGACGGGGCCGCGACCCTCCTGCAACTGCGATTCGACGATCACGCCGCTGGCGCTGCCGCCGAAGTCGGCCTTCAGTTCGAGGAGCTGGGCCTGGTAATCGAGGACCTCAAGCAGGTCCTGGATTCCATCGCCGGTTTCGGCGCTGGTGCGTACGACTTCGATGTCGCCGCCCCACTCCGAGGGCTGAACTTCCTGTTCTGCGAGCTGTCCGAAGATGCGCTGGATGTTGGCGTCGGTGGCGGCAGCGAGGTCGGTCTTGTTGAGCGCGACGACGATGGGAACACCGGCGGCGCGAGCGTGCGCGATGGACTCGACGGTCTGGGGCATGACACCGTCGTCGGCTGCGATGACGAGCACGACGAGGTCGGTCATGTTGGCGCCTCGTGAGCGCATTTCGGTGAATGCTTCGTGGCCGGGCGTATCGAGGAAGGTGACGGTCTTGTCGGTGTCACCGACGTGGACGGGCACACTGAAGGCGCTGGTGGCCTGCGTGATGCCGCCGGCTTCGCCCGATGCGACGTTGGCCTTGCGAATGCGGTCGAGCAGTGACGTCTTGCCGTGGTCCACGTGACCGAGGATGGTGACGACAGGACTGCGGGACCGTTCGTCAACCGTCTCGCGCTGAGCGTGTTCCTCGACGACCGCGGCCTCGGCGCTCTGGGGCTCTTCGAGGATCAACTCGATGTTGTAATCGAGCATGACCTCCTGTGCCTGATCGTCTTCAATGCCGGAGTTCACGTTCGCCATGATGCCCTTGAGGAAGAGCTTCTTGACGATCTCGGCGGCTTTCACGCCGGTCGCGGCGGAGAGGTCCTTGATGCTGATCGGCGTGGTGATGCGCACCTCGCCGCCGGTCTCAGCGAGGGTTGCCGGCCGTTCGGACTTGTCCCCCTTCATCTTCTGGCTGCGACGTCGCTGGCGCAGGAAGCCATCGGAGCGGGAGAGGCGTGCCTCGCGCTCGATGAGGTCCTTGGTGCTCCAGCCACGATCGTTGCGTCGGCTGCCACGGCCACCGCCGCCGCCGCCACCACCGCCGCCACGGGAATCACCGCCGCCACCGCCACCGCGGCGCTTGTTGCGTCGGGAGCCGCGACCGTCGTCTTCGGTCGGCGGCATCATGGGGCCACCGACTCCGGCGCCGCCTCGGGGGCCACGGTTCATCGGCATGAACTCGCCCTGCTGTTCGCGGCGCGGGCGTCGTTGCTGCACTTCGTCGGGTTGTTCGACGCGGATGACCTTGGGGCCGCTGAGCTTGGCGGGGGTCTTGGTTTTGAGTTGTCGCCCGACGGGCTTCACGACATCGGGTCGAGTGGGGACGTTCGGAACGCCGACGATGTCGGGGCTCGCGTCACCCTCACCCGATGCACCATCGGCGTCGGCGTCGGCGTCGGCGTCGGTGTCGGTGTCGGTGGCCGGTGCATCGACCGGGGCCGCCGCGGCGGGCTGCAATTCCGTTTCCGGCTCGGATGTTTCGGGTGTTGCGTCGGCTTCGGCTTCTTCCTCTGCCTTCGGTGCTTCGATCTTTCGCGCGACGGGTGTGGGCGGCGTCTCGACGGTTGTCGATTCCGGTGTTTCGGCCCCGTCATTCCCGTCATTCCCGTCATTGTCGCCGGGCGTCTCCTGCGGCGTGGCCTCGGCGGGCGTTGCCTTTTCCGGCTCAGCGACTGCGGTCGCGGCCTCGGCCTCGGAGTCCGAAGTTCCGGTGGGAGTTGCCTTTTTTCGTGCGCGCTTGACGCGCACCTTGTTCAGATCGACCTTCTCTGCGGTTTCCACGGCTGTGGAGCCACTCTCGGCCTTCTTCTCGGAGAACCACTCCTTGATCGTCGCCTCGAGTCCAACCGAGACGCTCGACATGTGGTTATTGATGCCGGGGATACCTTCCGCCTGGCATTTCTCCAGAATCGCCTTGGACTTCACGCCCAGGTCCTTTGCAAGCTCAAATACGCGCCTGGCCAACGTCGTCTCCGTGGTCCGTGTCTTGTGTGGCGGCTCCTGCAGAGCCGCATGCCGTCAATTCCTGCGATCGGCCGGCTGAATGCCGGTGATGATGAAGCGTTACGAGTTCTCGTCCTTGGGAGCGCCACCGAGGATGGCATCGGCACGTGCTTCGTCCTCCTCGGAGGTTTCTGCCTGGGGCGCGGCGTCCGATGCCGGGGTGGGTGAAGCGGCCTGGCCGGGACCTGCGGAGAGGATGGCGGCGGCCAGGACGTCCGGGTCGACGTCTTCGCCGGGGGCGGCACCCTTTTCCAGCAGTTCGCGAGCGGCGGATTCCTCCGCGGCCCGGCGGGCTTCGGCTTCTTCCTTTTCCTTCGCCTGCTGCTCGGCCACTTCGCGGGCCTTTTCGCCGGCGAGTTTGACCATGTTCAGCGCGGTGTCCTGGTCCAGTTCCAGTTCCTGGCCGACAACATCCGCACCAACTTCTTCGACATCAAAGACACTGACCATGCCGAGCGCGGCGAGGCGGTCGAGTTTGTCTTCCGAGACACCTTCGACGTGGCGGAGGGTGTCGGCCATGATATCGAGGCCCTTGTTGAACTCGTCGGGCGTGAGGATGTCGATGTCCCAACCGGTGAGTCGGGCAGCGAGGCGCACGTTCTGGCCGCGTTTGCCGATGGCGAGTGAGAGTTGCGTGTCCTCGACGACGACGGTGGCCCGACCGAGTTCGAAGCAGAGTGAGATCTCAGCGACCTCGGCGGGCTTGAGGGCGTTCTGGATGAGGATCTGGCTTGACTCGTTCCAGCGCACGATGTCGATCTTTTCGCCGTTGAGTTCATCGACGATGTTCTTGATGCGTGAGCCGCGAACGCCGACGCATGCGCCGACGGCATCGACCTTGGAGTCGATGGATGAGACGGCGATCTTGGTACGGAAGCCGGGTTCGCGTGCCATGGCCTTGATTTCGATGACCCGTTCGGAGACTTCGGGGACCTCGACTTCGAAGAGTCGTCGGATGAAGTCCGGGTGTGCTCGGGAGAGGACGATCTTGACCTGGCTGCCGACATCTCGGACGTCGAGGATGAGGCATCGGATTCGATCGCCGGGGTGGAACTGTTCACCGGGGATCTGTTCGGAGCGAGGCATGAAGGCTTCGCCGCGATCGACGGTGCAGACGAGAGCACCGCCTTCGTACCGTTGTGCGGTACCGGTGACGATTTCGCCGACTCGTTTGATGTATTCGTCGTAGAGGGACTGTCTTTCGTCTTCCCGGAACTTCTGGATCATGACCTGCTTGAAGGTCTGCGCGGCGATGCGTCCGAGTCCTTCGGGCGACAGTTCGAGGAGTTCCTCGTGCCTGAAGAGGCGCAGTTCGCCGGTGAGTCGATCGATTTCACAGTTGAACTCGTTGGTATCGAGCGTGTTGTAATGCTTGCGCGCGGCGGAAATCATCGCCTGCTCGAGATCGGTGATGAGGACTTCGCGATCGACGTTTCGGTCACGTGCGATGGAGTCTAGGATGCGCATCATTTCCTGCGGATTCATTGTCTCTAGCGCTCCGGTCGTGGGGGTCGGAGGTGTCAGGTTGTCGTGTCTCGTCGTGGAGAGCACATTCAGTATGGGAAAAAGCACAAAACCACGGACGTCTGAGACGCGCGTGGTCCGCCGGGTGGAGAGACAGACCCGTGTATGCATGAGGGTTCATGCAGGTCCTCTCGACGACTGATCTGTCCACGTTCTGGTCAGATCATGGCGGCCTCCTGAGCCACGCCAGATTCAGAGATGCAGGATTGACGCATCAAGTGAACCTCACCCATCGAGTCTGAGACTCGACCAAACGGACCGGTCGTGACGAACAGCACTGGCACGCCGGCAACAAC
>JAUIHS010000008.1 GCA_030432255.1 Phycisphaerae bacterium | reverse complement strand
CGTCACCGAGATCGGCGGGATCGAGGGGGAGGTTCCAGGTGACCTTCAGTGCATCGATGACGGTTGCACCGTTGCTGATGGTCTGGACCCACTCGGCCGCCGCGATCGCGAGGGCTTCCTTGTCTTCGATGGTGGCGTCGCCGAGGACGCGGCCACCGGCACCGTCGTAGACGTCACCGGCACCGGGCTCGACCTGGACGGGGATATCGTCCGCGAAGTCGGAGGTAGCGGCATCGAAGTCGATCGACAGGAAGATGTCGTCATCGCCGGGGGCGTTGAAGGTATCGGCATCATCCGGGTTGTCGAGGGCTTCGAAGGTGTCGTCGCCGTCGGTGTCCTTCTCGAAATCACCGAAGTCCGGCGTGCCGGTATCGGCGGGGTTGTCCACGCCGCCGTTGTCGGCGAACTTGAGGGTGGTGGTCACCTCGTTGTCGAAGCCGTAGGTCGGGAATTCGACGGTGAGGAAGAGCTGGCTCATGTCGCCATCGAGTTCACGAAGGGCGGCGGAGAGCGTGGGGTTGTCGGTGATGAGCTCGAAGCGCTCGTCCGTGGCATCGTTGCCGCCGCCGTCGGTACCGTCGGCGTTGAGCACGAAGGAGTCCATGGAGGCATCGCCGTCCAGGAAGGTCACATCAAGGAGCTTGAAGCCGTTGATGTTGCCGCGGATGTTGGAGAGATCGATCTGGATGACGTCACCCGCTTCGATATCACCGGCGACACCACCATCGGTGATGAAGGTGATGTCTGCTTCGGGGACGTTGACGGAACCGCCGGCGACGCCATCGGCGTCGTAGGGGGTCACGACGAAGGCACCGCCGTCACCGGAACCGGCGAGGGTCACCGCCGTACCGACCGCGGTGGGAGAGACAACGATGAGGTTGTTTCCCTGCGTGCCGATGTAGACGACTTCGAAGTTGCCGTCGACGGGATGGACCGGGGTGAGATCACCCGCCGCCCCGAATGCCGTCGCCGACAGTGCGAGGCCGGCGAGGCCGGCGATCGCTCTGGTTGAATAACGACTCATGCTCGGAATTCCTTTCTTCTTCACGTTTGCTCCATGGAGTGAAGACAAATCGCTCGTTCCTGTCTGGCCGACTGAAACGGCCGTTGCTGGTTTAGAGAACACAGAGGCCCGACGTTCCCCTCAGACGCCGCGCTTGAAAGAGACCTTCGTGGCTGACTCTGACTTGCGGAATGGTTGAACCTCCTGCTGAACCGACCCCGAAGGTCGAATTTCTGCTGTGCCGAACCGCGTGTATCCAGAGGGTCTCGGGACGGGGGACTCCCGTGAATTACTGGACGTTAACCACTTTTGGATCGGCTCACAAACTGCGCGGGGGCGAAGCCCCTGTGGATCTTGACGAACGGGAATCGACGCGTCTCCGACGCGACACCCGCCCCTGAAAGAGGCGGACAAGGCGTGATATCGGCACAACGCCGCCGATCATCCCAAACTTTTGCTTGTACTTACAAACTTGCGACGCCATTGTGACGCCGGGGACGCCGTTGTCGTCATCGATATCGATGATTCCCGGCGAGTTTCGCGCCTCGCGAGGGCGACATCTCACTCAATCTGGTTACGCACCGTCGGATCCTCCTCACCCGCCACGACCCATGGGCGGTCTGGCGCCTCGTGCGGCAGTTGATTACCGGCTCATCTGACCGGGGTTGCACCAGAAAGGCGGGATCCAGCCCCAGGAGGCGCAGGAGAGGGAGAAATTGGGGTTTGCGGGGTGCGGGGGGCGGGGAGCGGGTTGTCGGGGAGAAGGGACCGGCGCCTCGCGCCTCGCTCCCCGCTCCTCGCCCCCCTATTGGATCCGACCCGTCCGATAACCTTCCAGAAGGCGGGAGGAGACGAATCGGACGACGTCGCCCTTGCTTGTCGAACCCAGCTTCTGATTCAGACGCATCAGGTGCGTCCGGAGCGTCGGCAAGGCAATGCACAGTCGATCCGCCAGGATCTCATTGGTTCCACCCCCACAGATTGCAAACAGAACCTCCCGCTCGCGTGCCGTCAGGTCCGTCAACGCGCGGGAAAGGTACTGCTGCTCCGGCGGAGTCAGCTCCAGCGAGGCACCCTCGGCACGCTCGCGGCTGCGTTCCGATCCTGTACGGGGAGCGACGCGGCGCGTCTGCACCTCTGCGGCGCGATGACCGTCCTCCGCCGGTTTCGGCGGGTCGGTGCTCAGTCGGTTCGTGGCTCTCGGTTGCTGCATCGTTGTTCCCCGAAGGAAGAGTGCCGGGAGACGGAATCGCGGCCTCCGGAAGGGTCAGCCCGAATCGCAAGGGTATCGCCACCGGAAATGGGTGCAAGTCCCCCGCCGCGACACCCGATGCATCGCGGTCCGGAGCGGCCGGTTTGAGAGAGTCGCGAGCCGGGGTGTGCGGCGCAGCCGCGCCAGACCCTCCATCTGTCACAACCCGCGCGGTGAGTTTGCGGGTGTGCGTCTCGGTCCCGGGGGTCGGTCATGCCCGGCGTGCGGGCGGCCGATGGACGATGCAGTCGGAGCGCCGTTCGCGCCCGATGTATGGAGGAGTCCTTCCCATGACGACGAGTCTCGAGAAAATTCTTCGCACGGCGCACCAGGCGGATGCTTCCGATATCCACCTCGTTGCGGGCCATCCCCCGGTCATGCGAGTTCACACCAACATGACCTCGATGGACATGCCGGTGATCACTCCCGAGTCCTGCCAGGCGATGATGCGGGAGATGGCGCCGCGCGATGCGCTCGGGCAGTTCGAAGAGGTGAAGGACGCTGACTTCTCCTACGAGATCGAAGGACTGGCACGTTACCGTGTGAACGCGCACTCCCAGCGCGGCGTTCTCGGTATTGCGATGCGTACCATCAAGTCCAAGGTGCCGCCGCTGGAGAACCTCAATCTTCCCGAGGTGATTGCGCGACTCACGTACCTGCCGCGCGGCCTGGTGCTGGTGACGGGTGACACGGGTTCCGGCAAGTCGACATCGCTGGCCGCGATGATCCAGACGATGAACGAGCGTTACCAGAAGCACATCATCACGCTGGAGGACCCGATTGAGTATTCGCTTCAGTCTCACTGCTGTCTGATCGAGCAGCGTGAGTTGCGTCATGACATGCCGAGTTTCGCATCGGGTCTGAAGCATGCACTTCGTCAGGACCCCGACATCATCCTGGTGGGCGAAATGCGAGACCTGGAGACGACTGCCCTCGCGATGACGGCGGCGGAAACGGGTCACCTCGTGCTCTCCACGCTTCACACGGTGAATGCCAGCCAGACGGTGGAGCGAATCATCGACATGTACCCGGCGAACCAGCAGAACCAGATTCGCGCCATGCTTGCGGACACGTTGCAGGCGGTGGTGAGCCAGACGCTCTTCAAGCGTCAGGACCAGTCGGGGATGGTGCCTGCGGTGGAGGTTCTCCTGTGCACGCCGGCCGTTCGCAACATCATCCGTGAAGGTCGGGCCTTCGAGATTCCCAACGTCATCGAGACGAATCGTGCCATGGGCATGCGCTCACTGGATGCGTCGATTGCCGAGTTGTACTTCAACGGCATGATCGCACGTGAGGACGCCCTCGCACAGGCCGCGTACCCGGACAAGCTGGCGCAGCAGCTGGCTGCCTGAGCCCTGAGAGGAAGTGAGGCGACATGCCAGCGTATCGTTACCAGGTTCGTTCCGCCGCCGGCCAGACGGTCGTCGGCGTGCTGAATGCAGCTGACGCGGCGGCAGCCGCGGCGACCCTGCGTGGCCAGGGCAATCACGTGCTGTCTCTTCAGCCGGTGGCGGTGGCCAAGGCGGGGAGTCTGGTCGAGCGTCTGAAGGAGTTGAACTCCGGCAAGCCGACGCTGAAGCACGTCCTGGACTTCACCACGCAGCTTTCGGTGATGATTCGAGCCGGTATTGGTCTGCGCGTGGCCCTGGAGGGCATTGCCGAGCAGACGGAGCACGCCCGCTTCCGTCAGATCATCATCGGCCTGAAGTCGGACGTCGAGTCCGGCAAGCAGTTCTCCGAGGCGTTGTCCCGTCATCCGAAGCTCTTCAATCCGCTGTACGTCAACATGGTTCGTGCCTCGGAGATGTCCGGCTCGTTCGGCCAGATGCTTGACCGCATCGCGGCGTACACTGCCCAGCAGATCGAGACCAAGAAGATGGTCGTGGGCGCCATGATTTATCCGGGCGTCATTGCCTCGATGGCGGTGGGCGTGACGATCTTCCTGCTGACGTTCGTGCTGCCGAAGTTCGGCGCCGTGTTCGAAGGCAAGGAGGATGCGCTGCCGTGGTCGACGATCTTCCTGATGAACCTCTCGGACTTCATGGTGCATAACTGGCCGATGGTGGTTGGCGCCGGCCTGGTGCTGATCATCGGCATCGTGATCTTCCTGAAGACGACACTGGGCCAGATGTGGCTGGACACGATGAAGCTGTCCACGCCGATCTTCCGGCGCATGTTCCGCGCCCTGTACATCAGTCGCTCGCTCCAGACGATGGGCGAACTGATCAACGCCGGTGTTCCGATGCTGGACACGCTGGCGATCACGGGTGATATCTCGGGCAACCAGTTCTACAAGCGCATGTGGCGCGGCGTGTATACCAACGTGAAGCAGGGTCGCAAGATCGCTGCGACCCTGGCGACCTCTGACCTGCTGCCGCACGCGGTGGTTCAGATGATCGGCGCCGGCGAGGAGTCGGGTAAGCTCGGCGAGGTGCTGGACGAGATATCGGCCTACTACGCAAAGCAGTTACGGGACGCGATCAAGTCCGTCACGTCGATGATTGAACCGATCATGATCATTCTGATGGGTTCGATCGTGGGATTCATCGCGATGGCGATCATTCTCCCCATCTTCAAGATGAGCCAGATCGTTCAATAAGGCTGGCCCGTTACCCGCTTGCGGAGGAAAGTGATGTTGATCCGCCGCACAACTCGTCACACGCCCGGCACGCGCCGGAGTTCACCTGCCGGAGGCTTCACACTGCTGGAGACTTCCCTGGCGACGGTGATCATCGGGGTGGGCGTGCTCGCGATCATCGAGGCGCAGCAGACGTTCATCCGGACGAATGCGTGGTCCACCCACGCTTCGACCGCGACGTACCTCGCCAACGAGATCCGGGAGATGACCCGGACCTATCCGCGTCACGACCGTTTCACGGGGGGGCTCTACTTCACGGATCCCGAGGATGCGGAGACGATGACGGGTTGGGGTACGGAAGATGGCGAGGTGACGGCTGCGGACCTCGACGACCTCGACGATCTCGATGGTGCGGTCTTCGGCAACGCCACCGATTTCCCGGAAGGCTTCGTGATGACGACGCGTTACCCTGGGCCGATCAATGCCTTCGGCGACGTGATCCCGGAGACCCGTTGGGACGGTACGGTCGCGACCATCGAGGTGGAGGGTGAGGAGCAGACGCTCCCGATGGCCGGCTGGACGCAGATCGTCCAGGTCGAGAAGGTCGATCCCCAGGATTACTCGACGGCGGTGGAATCAACCACTGTCCTCGTGTCGGATGATGGTGACGTCGTTCGCGGCGTCGGTCGCTACCCGCTGCGCATCACGGTGACGATTCTCTACCAGGGAGACTTTGACGCTGAAGCACCGCCGGTCACGACGGTCTCGTGGATCGTGCCCCCATGATCCCGGCCACGTGATCGTTCCGTCTGCACGGCACAACTCGCTTCCCGGAGCTTCCCATGGTCCGCCTCCTCCGAACTCGCCCCCGCCCCCGCCCCCGGAATCAATCCCGGAGTCACCCCCGGAGCTTCCGCCGGAGTCATTCCCGCGCGCGCCTGTCCCGCCGGGGTGTGACCGGCGTCCTTGCGATGATGTTCCTCGTGATGTTCGGCTCGCTGGCCGTCGCGATGGCGGTGGTCAGCCAGGGCAATGTGCGCACGGCGGAGACGCATCTGCGCGTGACCCGGGCGCTCGGCGCTGTGGACACGGGCATGGAACTGGCGGAGAGCCGCCTGCGTGAGGCGGCCAGTCGCTTCGTCGTTGCCAAGGGCGAGATTGATGCCGACTACGCCGAGGCGCTGTGGAACGGCAGCTTCGACGATGAACCTGCGGTGACGATCCTTCCGCCGCCCGATGGGCGTTTGGAGGAGGAGACACCGGAAGGCATCGCCGATGCGCTCGCGCTGCACCATGCTTCTGACGACAGCGACAACATCGCCGGTGACATCGCGCTTCCGACGCCGCCGGACGGCTGGGTCATCGCATCGCCCATCGGCATTGCCCGTTCCGCCACCAGCGAGATCACAACCGCGGTCCAGATCACCTACGTGCCGCCGGATGCCGACGGGCGGATCCTCGTGATCGCGACCGGGTATGACTGGGACTACAACCGCTCGACGTGGGTGACCCGCACGGCGCAGCAGTACTTCTCCATTACGAAGCACGTGAAGCACGCCGTCCTCGGCCCCAGCCGCATGATGATCGGGCGCAACGTGCAGGTCTCCGGGCCGCTGGGCATCGGCTACGACTCGGCCGCGCTGGACACCATTGACGGCCCGCCGCTGGTGGTCAAGAGCGACTTCATGGGCCTGAGCGCTGAACTGGACGAGAAGCTCGAAGATTTCTTCGAGGCGGTGCTCTCGGATGACGTCGATGGCGACAACCGCCTGCGGGCGGGGCATGCGCTGGAGTCGGCGTCACTCGCCGGCCTGAACCTGACGGACTATGACGGTGACGAGGTGGCCGATGCCGCATTCCAGGACATCACCACCGACGGCATCGTCGACGAGTACGACGTGTTCCTGCGTCACTTCGACGGCGATGGCGATGGCAAGGTCGTTCTCGCGGCCGCCCTCACCGAGGGCACCCCTCACGAGGGTGAGTCCGCGGAGTTCGAACTGGACAATGCCCTCGCCGTCCTGATCGACGGCGGCCTGCCGGATCGCAACGGCAACTCGCGCTACAACGGTGGGCTCGTGGTCGGCGACTGGGACTGGGACAGCTTCCCGGACAACAACGGCG
This sequence comes from Phycisphaerae bacterium, assembly GCA_030432255.1. Lineage (GTDB taxonomy): Bacteria > Planctomycetota > Phycisphaerae > Phycisphaerales > UBA1924 > JAUIHS01. Next base: position 180,511 of record JAUIHS010000008.1, on the reverse strand, counting down.
ACGGCATTCGCGATGTGCTGGACATGGATACCGACGATGTCGTGCTCGGATATCGCGACGGCGTGCTGGACTACCGCGATCGGTACAGCAAGATTCGCGGCACGACCTACTTCCGCGCCTCCCGTGAGGCCTGGGAGTCATCGCACGACGATTTCGGGGAAACGATCGACGATTACCAGCAGTTCGTACAGGGGACGATCACACCGGAGCGTGGTGAAGAGGCCGTGGTCTTCGATGCGTCGGACTCCGAAGTGCCCGAGTTCACGACTGAGCACTTCGCCGCGGCGACCGACGCCCTGATCGCCGGCGCGGACGGCGCCACGTTTGAGGAGCAGGTTGAGGAGCAACTTGAGGGCGAACTGGCCACGATCGTGGAGTCGACTCCCTTCGGCTCCCCGACCCCGGCGGACTGGTACGAGCGCCCGGTCTTCGAAGGCATGGTCTTCAAGGACGTCACCATCCCGATGGGCACCAACGCCCTGTTCGTTGACTGCACCTTCGTCGGCGTGACCCATGTCGAGTGTTACGAAGACAACACGCATGCCAGTTGGTCGTACTACGGCACTCAGGAGCGGGATGTCGAGACGGGCGAACTGTCCTGGAAGTATCCGCCCCCGCCCGAGTTGAGTGAGACGGCGCTGGACAAGAGCTACAGCGAAGAGGGCGCCGACGGCTACGATGCCCTGCCCGACCCGCTGATGGTGGATGTCGATCTGGACGACGACGGATTGACGCCTGACCAGTGCACGAACACCAAGGAGATCTGCAACAACCTGCGCTTCCATGACTGCCTGTTCGTGGGCTCGATCGTTTCCGACACACCGACCGAGTACACCCACGTCCGGAACAAGATCCAGTTCACCGGCGCGACGCGCTTCACCGATGTGCATCCGACGGAGCCGGACAACGAGGATCTCAATCCCGAGGATGATGACACCGACGAGATCGCCAAGAGTTCGTTGATGCTCCCCAACTACTCGGTGGATGTCGGCACCAACAACTCACCGGCCAGCCAGGACGTCGAACTCAACGGCGCCATCGTGGCGGGCGTGCTGGATGTTCGCGGCAACACGACGATCAACGGCGTGCTGCTCCTCTCCTTCGAACCGGTCTACGGCGAAGGTCCGCTGGAGTTGTACGGTCAGCCGGTCGGCAATCCGTCGGGCTTCAACATCACGCTGGGCTACTTCGGGCCGGAGGATGGTGATGACGAGGGTATTGACCTTTCGAACCTCGCCGACCTGGATGACGACGGCGACATGGACGTGGGCTGGGATTCGGCCCGTGATGCGTCCGGCGCCCTGATCCCGCTGGCGGGCTGGGACGGCACGCATGACGAAGCGTGGTACGACGGTGTCCCGGATGCGGATGCGGACATCAGCCCGGGCACGTATGTCCGCCGCGCCATCACGTTCAACGGCTTCGGCGAAGTGAAGTTGAACTGGGATCCGACGCTGATTCTGCCCGACGGCCTCGCGTCCCCGATCCAGATCGAACCGGATCGCTCCACCTACACCGAGGGCAAGTACCTCTACCAGTACGAGTACGAGGAAGACGGCGAGGAGGAGGAAGGCTGATGGCCGGTCACCCCAACCAACATGCTGTGCAGCGCCGACATGGGCGTCGTGGTTTCTCGCTGGTCGAGATGCTCATTGCGCTGACCATCAGTGCGACGCTGCTGACCGCCGCGCTCGCGGCCCTGGACTCGATGTTCAAGGGCTACAAGCAGACGACCGAGTCCGCATCGACGCACGTGGTCAGCCGGATCGTGGTCAACCGCCTGCTCGGGCTGATTCGCACAGGCGAGGAGTTCGGCCCCTTCCCCGAGAACGTGCTCGATGCGGGGCAGAACCCTGTCGTGACGGACACCTTCGAACTGGTGACCGGACGAGACGAATACGGCGGCATCACCGAGATCACGCGGATCGAGTTCCGCGTCGATGGCGAGGATGACGAAGACGTCGACGAGGAAGAGGAAGAGGGCGAGGATTCTGGTGAAGAGGAAGGCGGCGAGGAGCCTGACGAAGAGGAAGTCGACGAGGCGAAGGTCGGCACGCTGTGGTACGTCCTGATCGATCCGTCCGGCGATGAGGAAGAGATCCTGATTGAGCAGCCGCTGCTCGACAATGTGCGCACCGTGACCTTCACGCTCCACTACGACGTCGGACCCCGCCTGACCCGGGCAACCATCGACCTGATCGTCGAACCGAACGACTCGGTGGATCTCACGATCGGCGCCGACGCCACGCCGCAGACGATCCGGCTGGTGGCCTCCGCTTCGCCCCGGCAGTCGCTCTCCGGGTTGAGGTGAGGAGAGTCGGCACTCGGCACTCGGCATTGAGGCACTTGGGTGGGCAGCGGGCATCCGGGGATGGAACCCGAACCCTGGTTTTCCTTCGATTCGTGCGTCCCTTCCAGTAGGATGCACATGCTCGATGTCGCTCGTTCCTCGTGGCGAGCGGCGGGCCGTCATGGTCCTGTCCCGAAGTTCCAGGCGGCGGATCTCTCCTCTCGGGATTGCATGTTGGACAAATCGAATGAAGATCTATGTCGGGAACCTGCCTTTCAGTTGCACCGAGGATGAGCTGCGCGAACTCTTCGGAAGTCACGGCGAAGTTCAGAGCGTGGCACTGATCAATGACCGCGAGACCGGACGCCCGCGCGGCTTCGGCTTCGTCGAGATGCCGGACACCGAGGGCGCCAAGGCCATCAACAACCTCGATGGCACACAGCTCGGCGGCCGGACGCTCCGGATCAACGAAGCGCGGCCGCGCAACTGATCCCGGGCGCATCACGCACGCACCATTCGTTCAGGGCTGCAGACGAGTCACCGACCACGGCGATGCGCTGATCGTCTCACCGTCAAGATTCACTGTCCGCTCCCACCGCGCGCGATCGTGCAGGCGCCCCTGCCCGCCGATCCACAGTTCTGCGGCGGCCACGTGCAGGCGATACCCGCCCCAATGATCGGGTCGGGGCACTTCGACCTCACTGCCGCCATCACCGTCGAGCACCGCTGCGATATCGTCCAGCACACCGAAGCGGCCGGCGACTTCCATCGCCTGTTCCACGAGCGCATCGCGCGACTCCAGCGGTTCACTCTGGCGACTTGCCCAGGCGCCGAGGCGCCGGTCGAGGGGGCGGGATCGGAAGTAGTCGTCGCTTTCTGATGCGGGGGACTTCACGATCGGTCCTTCGACTCGGACCTGACGTTCCATGGTGTCCCAGTGGAAGACGGCGCTGGCATACGGATTGGCCGCGATCTCGCGCCCCTTGCGGCTCTCGTAGTTGGTGAAGAAGACGAGGTAACCGGGATCGACGACGACCTGGCGACAGAGGACGATGCGCGTGCTCGGCCGTCCATGCGCATCGGCGGTCGCGAGGGCCATGGCATTCGGATTGGGCTTGTCCCTGGCGTCGAAGGCAGCCTGAAGCCACGCCGCGACCCCCGGCATGGGATCACCCGGCAGTTCGTCCGGGAGACCTTCCATCCCCGTGTAGTCATCCTGTCCGCTTCTGATGTACGTCATGGGGGGATTCTAGGAGAGGAAGGGGTTGGGGGTTTGCGGCTGGTTCGACTGCGTGTGGGGTCGCCCATGAAAACGAACCCCTGAAACCCAACACCAACACCTGCAACCCAACACCTCAACAGCGGCCCGGCGCTTCGCAACGCCGGGCCGCCCTGGATGATCATGATCCACAAACCCCCTACCCCTTCAACCCGAGACCTTCAACTCACCGCCGACGACGCAGCGTTGCGATGCCGCTGAGCATCAGCAGGGAGATGGCGCCGGGAGAGGGCACCACGCGGAAGGGCTGGGCGTGGCTCCAGTAGAAGTTGTACTTGCTGCCGAGGTTCGCCGCGGTGACGCCCGCCGGATTCGAGAGGACGACGTAGCGGTACTGGCCCGGGTCCAGCGCCTGTGCCCCGGGGACGGTCCAGGACATCGCGTCCAGTGTGACGGCCGCACTTGCAGGGGCGCCCGGCCCGGGGACCGGAGCCGCGACAAAGTTCGGGTCCGCGATCAGGTTGGCAGCCGCGGCTCCGGAGTCTGCGACGACGTTCCAGGCGCCGTCGAAGACGAGTACGCGGTAGAGGTTCGAGTTGTCATTGTTCTGCTCGTTCCAGCGCAGGGTCGGCGTTGCGGGTTGGGCACCGTTGGAGGTCGGGGTCGCGGCTACGGCGTACTGCGTCAGCAGTTCACCGACCGTCGCGACGGCCTGGTCCTGCTTGGCGCCGGCGCCGAGTCCGGCAGCGGTCTTGCCGGTGACGGTTCCCATGACCGCGGTCAGGTCGGCCCACATCTCGCGGAGTGACTCGTTTCCGGCGTTGTCCGTGCCGCGAAGGATGTGCGACATGGTGGTCTGTGCTCCGAAGTTGATGCGGTCGCCGCGACCGGCCCCGAAGCCCTCACCGGGCGTGTTGTCATTGAGATCCCAGAGGATGCGCCCGACGGAGGCTTCATCACCCTCGCCGACGCCGCGATTCTGGAGGTTGTTGTTCCCGGATCGCCAGTTGATGGTTTCGAGGTCGACATCGAAGTTCTGGGGGAGATCGGTGTAGCGTGTGTCGTAGTCCTGTCCGGGGAGTCCGCCGATGGTGCCGGACATGTTGCCGTCGCGCACTGCGGAGATGGCGAGGTAGGAGGCGATTCCCTCGCTCCAGGCGAGGGCAGCGCCGGCGATATTGCCGGCGGCGGGGGTTGCGTTGGGACGCTGGGAGCGGATGTTGTCGGTGAAGAACGTGTGGTTGCCACCGGGCGAACTGTCCATGCTGAGTGATCCGGCGACGTGGTGGCCGTACTCGTGCATGATGATGTCGGAGGTTCCCGAGTAGGCGTTGTCGATCTGGATATGGCTGCCGTCACCGGCGAGGAAGTTGCCGCTGGTGGTATTGGTGTAGACCACGTCGATCATCGGGATCGTGAGATTGTGTCCGGTGTTGTTGGTGTAGTACCGGTTCATGTGTCCCATGAACTGGAGGATGCCGATGGAGCGTCCGAAGACCGTGGAGTTGTTGACGGGCAGCGTGAGCGCGTTGAGGTGCTCGTTCTCCTCCACGAACCAGGGTGACGTGGGATTGACGGGGCGGGTGTACGGGTTGGCATTGCCGTTGGCGGCCTTGACCTGCGCGACGCCTGGAATCTCGGCGCGGGTTTCCTCGTACACCTCGAGGTAATCGTTGAATATGCCGTCGTCGTAGTTCGTGTTCATGAGAGCGCGGCCGTTGAACCCGGTGCGGAAGCGTCCCAGTGAGACGAGTCCATCGCTGAATGTCTCACCGGCGTCGGTTTCCCAGAACTCGGTATTGATATGGATGGCGGGCAGGATCTGCCCATTGCGGGTCTGCCAGTTCAGCGGTCCCAGGTTCATGGTCGTGAGCAGAGTGCCGCCAGAAGCGGTCCCTACAACAACCAGCAGCGCAGCGATACCAGTAACGCGTGAGCGTGCCTTCGACATGACGTGTCTCCTCGTGAATGTGCTTCTATGCCTCATGGCCGGCGAACCGGCCCACCCACTGGACAAGGCGGAAGAGACGGGGCGGGCTCACGCGGAAAGTGGAGATTTGGGGTTGGAGTTTGGTGTTGGGGGTTGGGGGTTGGGGGTTGGTAGCGGGCAGATGGGAGGGGTTGGACAGCCATCTGGGTCGGTTCATGCCCCGGGCGGGCATGGCGGAAACAGTCAGACTTGGGGCAATCTCATACCGCCCTCCTCATGCAACAGAAGGCGCGGTCCGATTCCTGATACCTGCCAAGATCTACGTGACAGCTTGACTCACACACACTCCCTGCATTACGGTCGATGACTGAATCTCACGGGGAGGACAGTACCATGGCGAAGACCGGGATGGACGCTGTCATCAAGCAGATGCTCGATGGGCACGTTGCTCGAATCGAAGAAAAACTCAACCGAGATGTGCTGGCGGTCTTTGGCCAGATCATGTTTGGCCTGGAACACAGAGTTCGTGATGCCATTACCGCACTTGGCGAGTCGGACCGTCGAACCTCGGCAGCAGTCATTCTCGACACCGATGGCGGTATCGTTGAGGTCGTCGAGCGCATGGTCGACGTGATCAGACATTTCTACAAGGACGTTCAGTTCGTCATCGTCGACAGAGCCATGTCCGCCGGAACGATCTTTGCGATGTCGGGCGACAGCATCATGATGGACTATTTCTCAGTGCTCGGACCCATCGATCCTCAAGTCTTCAAGGGCGACAGGTTCGTCCCGGCGCTCTCGTACCTTCATCAGTTTGAGCGCCTCATCGCCAAGGACTCCGAGGGAGGATTGTCTTCGGCTGAGTACGCACTTCTCTCAAAGCTCGACCTTGCCGAACTTCATCAGTTCGAACAAGCGAGAGACCTGTCAGTCACTCTGCTGAAGAAGTGGCTCACAACTTACAAGTTCAAGGACTGGACAACGACCGACGGGAGCAGGACTCCGGTCACAGATGAAATGCGCACGCAGCGAGCTCAGCAGATCGCTGAAGCGCTTAGCGATAACCGACAGTGGCACTCTCATGGACGCGGAATCTCCAGAGACACGCTCCAAGGCGACGATATCCGACTCAAGGTCGATGATTTGGGTGCCGATCCGGAGTTGCAGCGCTTGGCCCGAGAATACCACCATTGCCTCAGCGACCTCATGCTCAGTACTCGAGCCCGCAACCTTGTCCAGTCGAGAGCGTACTTCTAGAATGAGAGTACCGATGAACTCCAATCGCAACAGACTGCCAACACTGACGGAAGCGGCGCGCCGCAACCCCTCAGTGGAGCCGACGAAAGTCGCGAAGTACCTTGAGGTCGTCAGAAACCTCCAGTCACACGGTGTCATCGAGTCTCCGAAGTATGCCATTCAGCACCCACTGGCACGAAACGGCAGCATCGGGCAGTCCACCCAGTCGATCGCGCAGCAGCACCACCAGTAGCCGCGAACACCCAACACCAGACCCACCCCCGCCGCTTCGCGGCCTACCACCCACTCTTCGGTGGCGGTGGCGCCACGGCGTGCTTGTCCACCTCTGATGACCCACCGTCCGAGCGCTCGTCGGGGCCGCGGTAGTACCGGGCCACCACGTACATCTCGCGTGAGACATCGCGGCTGGCCTTCGGCTTGTATCCCTTCACCTTGCCGAAGAGTTTTTCCGTGCGGCGGATCAGGCCCGGGTATTCGGATCCCTCGAAGACCTTCATCACCAGGTGGCCGTTTTTGCGCAGCAGGTTCGGGAGCAGGTCGAGGATCTGGTCGCACAGGCGCACCGACAACTCGTGTTCGTTGAACCCCGTCGTGTTCGGCGCCATGTCCGACAGGACCGTGCCGAACATGCGGCCGGCATCCTCGACCAACTGATCCGCCGGGTACTCGTAGACATCTCCCACGAAATGCAGCACGTTGTCCGGCATCTTGTGGCGGATCTTCTTGAGGTCGAGGCCCACGACGCGGCCGCGAGGCCCCACGAGTTTCGATGCGACCTGGAGCCATGCTCCCGGTGCGCAGCCGAGATCGAGGACCCGGTCTCCTTTTCGGATGATGTCTCGGGCTTCGTGGATCTGGATGAGTTTGTACGCCGAGCGGGCGACGTATCCCTCTTCCTTGGCCCGCCGGAACCAGACATCGTGAAGAACGCGCTTCGCCATGATCGGAGCATACCAGAGGGTCCGGAAGTCGGAATCCTGTCTCAGAACCTGAAATCGCCCTCGGCGATCCCCGAAAGAGTGACGGATACCGCGTCATGCAGACGCGTGTTTCGACGCATGACGCCAGTGGATGCGCAGCCCGACCCTCGGTCCGGTGGCCGGAACGCATCCGGTGACATGCTCGTGTGAGGCGGATGTCTCAAATGAGGAGGACGCACCGGGACGGGGTGGCGGCATCCCCGATGGTGGACGCCCGCCCCGATCGTCGGCATCATGCGCATATTCCTCGATCATGGGGTTCCCGCGATCACCCCCCGCCCCCCCCCGGCTCCCCGGCCGCCCCGCCGCGGCCCTGCGGGTGTTGCGGCTCATCTGTAGCACCCGGTTGCGCAACCGGGTGTGACTCGTCGTCGGCAGGAGATTCGCGTGCGAAAGTTCATCCAGGTCATCAAGTGGATCGGCGGCATCGGTTTGATTGTCGCGATTGTCTGCGGCGGGAGTTCCGTCTTCGTCATTCCGAAGTTGATGGAGTTCTACAAGCAGCAGCAGAAGATGAACGCGAGTCCGCTGGTGGAGACGCAGGTGGCTGAGGTGGGTGAACTGGTGCGTACGATTTCGGCGCCGGGTTCGGTGCGTCCGAACCGCGAGGTGCAGTTGTCGGCGCGGGTGGCGGCGAAGATCGAGGAACTGCCTTACGAAGAGGGCGAGTACGTCGAGGCGGGCGCGTTGGTGGTGCGTCTGGATGCGAGCGACCTGCGAGCGGCCCTGGAGGGTGCTCTGGCGCGGAAGCTGGCGGACGAAGCGGGTTTGAAGGCGGCGGAAGCGACGCTGGTTTCGGAGACCCGCTCGCTGGAGGGCCAGCGCTCTGCGTTGAAGAATGCGATCCTGGACTGGGAGCGCAACCAGGGCCTTTTTGAGACGGGTGATGTCAGCCAGGCGGTGTTGGACGACGCCCGCACGGCGATGGAGCAGGCACAGGCGGCGTACGACGCCCGGCAGGAGAGCCTTGAGAGCCTGCGTGCGAATGTCGAAGCGGCCCGCGCCCGGGTGGCGGTTGCGGAAGCGGATGTTGAACAGGCGCGCGAGAACCTGCGCTACACCGAGATCACCACGCCGATCTCCGGCTACATCACGGCGTTGAATGCTGAAGAGGGCGAACTGGTCGTGACGGGCACCATGAACAATGCCGGCACGGTCATTCTGACGATTGCCGACCTCTCGGAGATGATCGTCGAAGCGCGGCTTTCGGAAGTGGACGTCACCCGGGTCAAGCCGGGGCAGACCGTCGAAGTGCACATCAACGGCTATGACAATGAGTTCGCCGGCACGCTCAAGCGCGTCGGCCTCCAGTCGAAGCCCTCCAGCGACGGCACGACCTACTTCGATGCGGACGTGGTGCTGCACCTTGACGGCACGCGCATGTTCGCCGGGCTCACGGCCAACGTGGACATCGTGGTCGAGACGCTCGAAGAGATCAAGCTTCCCAGCCAGGCGGTCCTCGACAAGCGCGTGGACGACCTGCCCAAGGACGTGCGCAAGGACAACCCGCTGATCGACCCCGATGAGAGCTTCGTGCAGGTCGTCTTCATCCTTGAAGAGGGCAAGGCGAAGATCCGACCGGTCGAAGTCAGCGGCACGACGGTCACCGACACCGCCGTGACCCAGGGCATCGAACTCGGCGAAGTCGTCATCACCGGCCCCTTCGTCACGCTGCAGGACCTCGCCCACAATGACCCCGTCCGCATCGAGGCGGATGAAGCCGAGGAGGAGACGGACGCGGACGACACCATCCTCGCCGAAGAGTCCGATGTCGACGATGCGGATGACAGCGATCCGAATGGCACTGAGACGGTCTCCGATGCCGATGGCGCGGAGGCTTCCACGTGACCCTGCGCGTCAAGGGATTGCGGAAGATCTACCGGATGGGCAACGAGCGCGTGCATGCGCTCGCCGGTGTCGATCTGGAGATCGCGGGCAACGAATTCGTGGCCATCATGGGCGCCTCCGGATCCGGCAAGTCCACGCTCATGAACATCCTCGGCTGTCTCGACCGCCCCACTGCCGGGGCGTACGAACTCAATGACCGGCCGACCCACAAGATGCGGAGCGGGCTTCTCGCACAGATCCGCAACGAGGAAATCGGGTTCGTCTTCCAGTCCTTCGAACTGCTCCCGCGCGCCAGCGCACTCAAGAATGTTCAACTTCCGCTCCAGTACTCGCGCCATTACTTCACCAGCTCCCGCAGCCGCGCGAAGATGGCCCTGGAACGCGTCGGCCTCGGCGATCGCATGGGGCACAAACCCAACCAGATGTCGGGCGGGCAGCGGCAGCGTGTCGCGATTGCGCGGGCGCTCGTCAACCGACCCAGCATCCTCCTTGCGGATGAGCCCACCGGCAATCTCGACTCCAGCACCAGCAACGACATCCTCAAGCTCTTCCACGAACTGCACGATGAAGGGCAGACGATCATCATGGTCACGCACGAGGAGGACGTCGCAGGGCATGCCGATCGCATCATCCGACTGCGCGACGGCAAGGTCATGAGCGACTGCTCCACGTCCGACGACCCCATCCATCGCGCCTACATGCAGCGGGCAGCGGAAGTCATGGCTCACAGGGCGGAGGCGGGCACATGATCTTCATCCGACTCCTCTTCCAGACCGTCTTCTTCGCGCTGGCCCAGCTCCATGCCAACAAGATCCGCTCCGCCCTCACCATGCTCGGCATCGTGATCGGTGTCGGGTCCATCACGCTCGTCATCGCTGCGGTAGGCGGACTCAACAACCTCGTTCTCTCCGAGTTCGAGAGCTTCGGGGCCCGCAAGATCGAGATCTGGGGAACGGTCCCGGAATCCCGCCGGGGCACGATGAGCTGGGACGACGCCAAGCTCAAGCGCGACGAAGCGGACGTTCTCCGCGAGCATTGCGACACCATCGAGACGCTCGCGATGCACACCAACCTCAACGCCCGCGTCCGCTCCGAGCGGCGTTCCTTGAGCGGTGTGACGGTGATCGGTCACGAGCCGGAATGGATCTTCGTCAACGATCGCGAGGTGATTCACGGCCGTCCGCTGAAGAAGGTGGATGGCTACGAGCAGCTCCAGGTGTGCCTCATCAACGACTTCGCCATTGATGAACTGCTGCTGGATAACAACGGCATCGGCGAGTACATCTACATCGACGAGCGACGATTCATGGTCGTGGGCGTGCTGAAGACGTCACAACTCGGCGCGATGTTCGGCGCCGATACGGCGCGCTCCGAGGTGTACGTCCCGTATCAGACCGCCTACAAGCTGCGCAACTGGCTCTGGCCGCAGGTGACGGCCATGATGACATCTCCCGATGTCTCGGAGGAGGCCAAGCAGGAGATCCGGTTCGTGCTCCGCAAGCATCGCCAGCTCAAGCCGGGCGAGGAAGACACCTTTGACATGTTCGTTTTCGAGCAGTTCATTGAGCAGATGCGCGGGCTCGCGGCATCGCTCACCACCATCGCCGGCGTGCTCGTCGGCATCTCGATGGTGGTCGGCGGCGTCGGCATCATGAACATCATGCTCGTCTCCGTCTCAGAACGCACGCGCGAGATCGGTCTGCGCAAGGCGGTCGGCGCCAAGCCGGGTGTCATCCTCCTCCAGTTCCTCGTTGAAGCCATGACACTCTGTGTCGTCGGCGGTGTCATCGGGCTGACGTTCTCGCAGTCCATCATTGTCATCGCCACCAGCCTGGAGGGCATGCCCATCAAGGAGATGGAGATCCCACCGTGGGCCATCATCCTCTCGCTCGCATTCTGCGCCGCAGTCGGCGTGCTCTTCGGTATGTGGCCCGCCGTCAAGGCCGCCAGCCTGGATCCCATCGAGGCCCTGCGACATGAATGATTCCCCGTGTTCCCGCCCGCGTCACCGCCGCGCTCATGCGATCGCCGCGCGCCGCTTCGTCACCACCTGCACACTCATCATCGCCACGGCTGCGCTGAGCGCCTGCGTCGGCAACCCCTTCCGCACCACGGCCGGTGACTTCAACGACCCCACGCCACTCAAGCGACTGCGCACCATTCGCAACCTCGATCTCTCCGCGAAGGCCATCGGCGAAGCGCCGCCGCCCGAAGAAGACCTCGCCGATCAGATCGAGCGATATCGTGCCGAACCCAACCCCTTCGAGGGACGGGAGACGTATGACCTCACCCTTGAGCAGTGCCGCGCCTGGGTCCTCGCGAACAACCTCGCGATCCAGGTCGCGCTGGTCAATCCCGTCATCGCCAATGAGCGACTCTCGGCGGAGGAGGCCGCGTGGGAAGCCGTCTTCTTCGTCAACGCCCGCCACTCCGAGTCGGACCAGCCGACGGACTCACAGCTCTCGGGCAGCCAGACCGAGTTCGATCAGTTCACGGCCGGGCTCCGCGTCCCACTGCGCACCGGTGGCCAGATCAACCTCTCCACACCCATCACCCGCTCCGAAACCGACAACATCTTCTCGACGCTCAACCCCTCCTACACCAGTGACTTCAACCTCACGATCTCGCAGCCGCTGCTTCGCGGCGGATGGCGCCGCGCCAACACCCATGCCCTGCGCATCGAAGCCATCAGCAATGATCTGACGAACGCCGCGACCAAGCTCGAAGTGATCCGCCAGCTTGCCGCTGCCGATCGCGCCTACTGGGGGCTGTACGCGATCCAGCGCGTCCTCGATGTGCGCATCCGGCAGTATCAGCTCGCCACCGACCAGTTGGAGCGTGCCGAGCGGCGGGTCCGCGCCCAGGAAGCGGCGCGAATTGAGATTACGCGAGCGCAGGCCGCCGCGGCGGAGCGTCTTGAGGGCATCATCCAGGCGCAGAATGCCTTCCTCCAGGCGCAGCGTGAACTCAAGCGGGTGATGAACATGGAGGGCCTCGGCGTCCGTTCGGACGTCCTGCTGAACCTGATCACGGATCCGCAGCCCATCGAGTATGCGCTGGATGCGAACGAGCTTGCCGACAACGCGCTGGACGGGCGCATGGAGATGCTCCAGCTTGAACTCCAGCTCGCGCAGGACCTCTCCACCATTGACTTTCTCAAGAACCAGGCCCTGCCGCTCTTCTCGCTCGACTACACCTACAACGTGAACGGACTGGGCGCCAGTTTCAACGACTCGATCGGCGTGACGCGCGGCCATCGCTTCGAGGACTGGTCTCTCGGGCTGAACTTCGAGGTGCCGATCGGGAACGAAGCGGCAGAGGCCCGCGTGCACGGTGCGATCCTGACGCGTCTGCAACGGCTGTCGAGTCGTCACGCGCAGGTGCAGTCCATCGAGCAGGAAGTCTTCAACGCTGTCGACGGGATCAACTCGGCATGGCAGCGCATTCTCGCGGCCCGCATCAACGTCCTGCTTGCGCAGCGCACCTACGAAGCTGAGGTGAACCAGTTCAACCTCGGCCTGCGCACGAGTACCGACGTCTCCGACGCGGCGGCCCGCCTCTCTGAAGCGGAGTCCACCGCCATCCGGGCCCTCGCCGACTACGAGATCACGCAGGTGGACCTGGCCTTCGCCACCGGCACCCTTCTCGGCGCCACCCGCACGCGCTGGGATCCCCTCGACCCCCGCACCGCCGAGGACCGCTTCGGCGAGCAGCCCGAATACACCCGTCCGCTCACCTATCCGCCACTGCGGGAGAAGTGATGCGCATCGATCTTTCCTCCACGGCTCTTTGAGGATGTGACCCGGCCCCGTAGATTGGGATGGGGCGCTGTTCTGCGCCATCACTCATCGTGGAGGATTCATGTCTCATCGACTTACGACCGTCTGCAGGGCCATCGCCCTGCTGCTCCCCGCCATGGCCACCCTTTCGGCTCGCGGCCACATGCCGCGGATCGAACTGGATGAAATGACGCATGCCGCCGATCTGATCTTCATCGGTACGGTGACCGAGAGCAGTGTTCGCAAGGGGCACAACGGCATGCTGCTCACGGACGTCGCGCTCGCGGACCTCGATGTCGTATTGAGGCGGGAGCGGGCCGCGGCGTTCACGGACACCATCACACTGACTTTCGCCGGCGGAACGGATGGGGACATCGGCATGCGCGCCTGCTGTGTCCCCACACTTCAGCCGGGTGAGCGGTACCTGCTCTTCACCATTCACGATGGGCGCACGACGCTGTGCCCGACGCTCGGTGGCTCGCAGGGTGTCTTTCGGATCCAGCGTGACGATCGCACCGATGCGGCGTACCCGCTCTCTCTTGCCGGACATGCGATCCTGGGTGTCTCCAACGGGCGAACCACGATGACCGAGCGCATCCTCGCGCTGCGCGATGGCGAGGCGCTGGTGGAACAACCCGCCTGGCGCATGGCCGCTGCACCGTTGCCGGGCGATCCGGAGCGGAGTGAAGCGACGACCCGGCGCGTTCCGGAAGCGGTGACACCGATGACACTGGATGCCTTCACCGATGCCATCCGGGCCATTGCAGCACGGCCCGCGCCGGAGAAGCCGATACTGCGGGGGCTTCATCCGACTGGTCCTGCGGAGGGTGTGCGTGAAGTGCCGGTCTTTCGCCGCGGCGCGCCGATCGGCAAGTCGGATGCGGCCGAGCGTGAGTTTGCGTATGCATCGCTCTTCGAACCGTCAGTCGGCACGGTGGATCCCGTCGGGCCGCGAGCGCCGCTGTGCTACTGCGGTGCGTTGCCGGTCTTCACGACGATCGAGCAGGTACCGGCGAGCTGGTGGAACTGGCCGCTGATCGGTGACGTCATCTGGCAGTTCAACCAGATCATGGACATCTTCCGCACCAGCGGGTACGAACCGGGCTATGGCGACAATGGAGCGAACGAGGTCGTCGGCTGGCTCGATGATGCGACCCTTCAGGAGGACTACGGTGTCTCGTGGGTCGGTACCATCGCGGTTGCGTACATGTGGTTCTACGTGGACTGTGGCGAGATCTTCCAGGTCGACATCATCTTCAATTCGGAGTACTCGTGGACCGATGATTTCGACTTCGCGCTCGGCAACGCCGACGTGATCAACTACGCGCCGGTGGCACTGCATGAGTTCGGGCACGCCTGGGGCGCGCAGCGCGGCGAGACGTGCACGGAGGACTACAGCTACCCCGAGTTGTCCATCATGCATGCGTATTACACGACCATCATCGAAGATGCCGAGGGCGTGCACGCATGGGACGCCGCGGCCCTGCGGGCCAACTACGACGACCAGACGCCGGTGACCTTCCGCATCGATCTGGGGGTCGAGTCGTACTACTCGAATGCCGGGTTCCTGACCAATTCGACGCTGGATCAGGCGGAGTATTACCCGGGGAGTCCCTTCACGCTGAGCAACATCACGATCGAGAACATGTCGAGTTCACCGACCGAGGGTGTGCGTGTGCGCCTGTTCCTGTCTGAGAACAACATCATCTCCACCAATGACTACGCGGTCGACGCCTACTGGCACTGGTCGCCTCTCAATCCGGCGCAGTGGTGGACGGGTGACCTGAGCGCGTTCATCCCCGATGACGTTCCGCCGGGCGAGTACTGGTTCGGGGCGATCATCACGCATGGCGGGAGCAGCTACCTCGGTGATGCCTACCCGCAGAACAACAACACCTATCTCCGCGAGAAGGTGACCGTGATTCCGGTGCCGCCCGCCAACGACCTGTGCGACGACGCGGCACAGATCACGACGGGCCTGCTCCCCTTCGATACCACGGGTGCGACCGTGTCGAATCCCGCTGTCAACTGCGGCGATGTCGACACCATCTACAACGATGTCTGGTACCGCTTCATTGCGCCCTGCGACGGCCAGGTCTCCGTCTCGACGTGCGACCTCGCCGACTTCGACACGACAATCGTGCTGTACGACGCCGGCCGCGGCACATGCCCGCCCCATCCCTCGGACATCCTCGCCTGCAATGACAGCGGCGCGGCGTGTGATGATTTCGGTGCGGAGGTGCTGGCGGATGTTGTTGCGGGCCAGGAGTTGCTCATCCGGCTGGGCGGGTCGGTGGCTGAGGGGCAGGGTGAAGGCCACCTGCGACTCATCTTCTTCGACACGTTGCCCAATGATCGCCTGACAAGCGCGCTGCCGGTGAGCGAGGGCGTGACGCCTTTCACCAACCGATGTGCTCAGTCGGATGGTGCGGAGCATCCGCGCGTGTGCGAGCCGGAGATGATCGAGAGCGATGTGTGGTTCAGCTACGATCCCCTCTGCACCGGGATGGCCACGATCTCGACGTGCAACCTCGGTGGTCTCAACACGGCGATGGCGGTGTACGAACCGGGACCGGGTGGGGATCACCTGCTGCTGCTGGCGTGCGACGACAACAGCGGCCCATGCGAGCCGGGTGCATCGAGTGTCACGGTCCCGGTGGCGCTGACCGGTACGTACATTATCCGGGTCGGAAGCCCGAACCCGCGCGCTGAGGGGAGTGGTGATCTGATCATCGAGTGTGTGCCGCAATGCCCGGACACCAACGGCGACGGCGCCGTGAACTTCGCGGATCTCGAACTGCTGCTGGACCACTGGGGCGAGGTGGTCCCGCCGGGCACGCTGGGCGACGCCAATGGGTCTGGGGTGGTGAACTTCTTCGACCTGAACCTGCTCCTCGATCACTGGGGCGAGGCGTGTCCATGAGCCGGGGCGGAGGGCGGATGAGGCATCGCCGCGACGGCCGATAACATCGGCTTTCTCTGATGTCTCACCAGGGATTCCGGCATCCGGGTCGACGATTCAGTCAATGGATGCTAAAGTGATCTAGGTGATCTAGCCAATTATATGGATTGGGAGGTGTGGCCATGGAATGGAAACTCGCAGCAGCAAAGAACAGGTTGAGTGAGTTGGTCAATCGCGCCCTGACTGAGGGCCCCCAGTTCATTCGTCGGCGCAACGACTCGGTGGTCGTGATCTCGGAGCGCGAGTACCTGCGCTGGACCGGCGCGCAACCAACACTCAAGAGCCGCCTCCTGAATGGTCCGAGCCTGGAGGGGCTCGACCTCGCACGTGATGCGTCTCAGATACGAGAGATTGACCTGTGAGGTCGATCCTCGATACGTGTGTCCTTTCCGAGATCCAACGCGCCAATGCCGATGAACGCGTGAGTCAGTACGTCGCAGCGGTCGATCCCAATGACATCTTTCTGAGCGTGATCACCATTGGAGAGATCGTCAATGGGATCGAGCAACTCGCCCCCGGGCGTCGGAGAGACGAACTCGACCGATGGATCAGGGATATCGAAGACCATCATGCGGATCGCATCCTGCCGATTGATGCACGCACCGCACACCTGTGGGGCCAGATCAGTGCTCAATCAAGACTCAAGGGCGTGACGATCCCGGCCGCCGATGGGCTGATCGCCGCGACGGCCCTTCAACACGACATGACACTCCTGACCAGGAACACCACGCATTTCGAGAGCACAGGCGTTCGTCTGGTTGATCCGTGGGCAGATTGACTCTTGACCTTCGGCATGAGGTGGGGTGCGGGGTGCGGGGAGCGAGGAGCGAGGAGCGGGGAGCGAGGAGCGGGGAGCGGGGAGCGGGGAGTTCGCAACACGTCCACGACCGCCTGGAGCAGGAGATCAGGAGATCAGGAGATCAGGAGGCCGCAGTCAAGCAGGCGTTTCTCCCCAAGCCCCTCGTGCTCAACCCTCCACCACCCTCTTCAACCCATCCGTGAACAACACGCGCCAGCCTTCCTGCATTGACGCCACGTGCTGGTCCGTCACCACGCCGAAGAGGCTGTCCTGCACCACCAGTTTCGATCCCGTCGGCGTCTCTTCCACCGCCAGCTTCAACGTGATCGTCGCCGGGCCGTTCCACTCCGGAGATGAGTGACCGTAGAAGTGGATCGTGCGATCCTGCGGCCGGAACCAGTGCACCGTGAACCACAGCAGGCTGCCATGCTCCGGGTGCGTCTCGATGAACCGGCCTCCCGCCTCCGGCGTGAACTCAATCGTCGAGTCCGGGCCGAGGCAGTGGTAGTCGGGCAGCCACCAGTCGCCCGGGCGATTGATCAATGCATCCCACACCGCATCCGCCGGCGCCTCCATCTCAATCTCCAACTCGTACGTCGCACTCCGCGTCTCCGAAACGCGCGCTCCTGTCACTGCGTTCATGACTTCATCCTTTCCGGCTCTTCGCCGACGCCGCGGCCGCTTCGGGCCGCTGCTGTTCTTCGACCAGTCCCTTCAACCGTCCCATCGCGGAGGCCAGTCTCGACACATGCCGGCTGACCCACCGGTCGCACACCGCCTGGATGGGCGCCGGGTTCAGGTCATTCCAACGTTGGCGGCCCTCGCGTCTCGGGACGACGAGGTTCGCCTCCACCAGCACATCGAGGTGCTTCATGACGGCCGTGCGGCACAGTTCGGGGAAGCGTTCGACGAGGTCGCCGGTGGTGAGAGGCCCATCGGCGAGGGCATCGAGCACGGCCCGGCGTGTGCTGTCCGCCAGGGCCTTCCAGACTCGATCATCCATGGGTGCCGATGTCATGTCACCAAATAGTGACATGTTTATTTGACGGTGTCAATAGTGCGTTCTGTGAAGAGTCCGAATCGTTCAAAACGGGTTCATTTGGTGGTCGTGCATTGCTCGGCGTGCCGCGAAGCGCATAATGTTCTCGACGACCGTCACTTTGGGTCGGTCAGGACGGAGTTGTTATGGGATCGCACGCTGGAAAGCGTCATCGAGCGGCTCATCGAAAGGGGCAGCCGGCCCCCGGGGATGCCGGTGTCGAACCGTTCCCAGTGACGGGCGGGGCCCTGACGACGTACGCAGCCCTGGTGACGGGGCTTGACGCCAAGGTCCTCGTCCTCAACAAGCTGTACATGGCCGTCCGCATCGTTTCCGCCCGCCGGGCATTCCGCATGCTGGTCTGCGACCAGGCGGAAGTGGTTCACGTCGACAACGGCCGGTATCTCACCTATGACTTCTCCTCGTGGGCCGAGATCTCCGAACTCCAGCGTGAGTTCGAACCCGAAGCGCACGACTGGGTGCGCACCGTGCGCTTCGAAGTCGCGGTGCCCAAGGTGATCCGACTCCTCGGCTACGACCGCCTGCCGCAGCAGCGTGTGAAGCTCAACCGACGCAACCTCTTCGCACGAGATCGGAATCGCTGCCAGTATTGCGGCCGCCATTTTCCCACCAGCGAGCTTTCCATCGACCACGTCGTTCCTCGCTCGCAGGGCGGAGAGGACTCGTGGGAGAACCTGGTCTGCTCGTGTGTCCGCTGCAATGCCAGGAAGGGCGGCCGCACGCCCGAGCAGGCGCACATGAAGCTGCGCAAGAAGCCGGTGCGCCCGCGGCGGAACCCCCTGGTCTCGCTGCGTCTCGGCAACGAGAAGTACGAGTCCTGGAAGACCTTCCTGGACAACGCGTACTGGTCCGTCGAGTTGCGCTGAGGCGCCCCCTTCCCCCTTCGCTCGCCCCGCCATCAACACCTGCAACCCCGCTGCGCCCTTGCCACCCGCAGACAAAGCCGGTGAGATGTTGGCGCCGCGCGCTCGATTCGCGATTCGCGCACCACGCATCAGAACAGCACGCTGGGGCTGCCGGTCGTCGACGACAACGATGTGCTCGTCGGTGTCATCGAACGCAGCGCGATCGAGCATGCACTGGTCGAAGAAGCGGATGCCACGTATCGGCAGTCGCAGGGTATTGTCGGCGGCGAAGAACTCCGCTCCATGCCCATCCTCCTCCGATCACGCCGACGGCTCGCGTGGCTCAGCGTCAACATCGTGCTGAACATCATCGCCGCGAGCATCATCGCGATGCACCAGGAGACGCTTGAGGCCGTCATTGCGCTTGCGGTGTTCCTGCCCATCATCTCCGACATGAGCGGTTGCTCCGGCAACCAGGCGGTCGCGGTCTCGATGCGCGAGATCACGCTCGGCGTGGCCCGCCCGCGATCTCGGGCGCGTGCTCCGGAAAGAAGCCACGGTGGGCGTCATCAACGGAATCGACCTCGGTGCCCTGGTCGCGGTGGTCGCGGTGCTCTGGAAGGGCAATCCCTTGCTCGGCCTGGTGGTCGGCGCGGCCCTCGCCGTGAACACCGTGGTCGCCGTGGCCATCGGCGGAAGTGTGCCCCTGATCCTCAAGTCCATGCGGATGGACCCCGCCCTCGCCTCCGGGCCGGTGCTGACGACCATGACCGATATGTGCGGCTTCCTGCTCGTTCTCACGCTCGCGGATCAGTTCATGCCCCACCTGCTCTCCTGAATCGGCCGGTTCTCTCAGGCGTCCGGCCCCTTATAATGGCGGCATGAGCGACACCACCTCATCGTCCGTCAAGCGGTCCTCGCCTCGTCATGAACTCAACTTCGGCGAAGCCTGGGACTACGCGCCCGCACCCGAAAGCGCCAAGGTCACCATCGAGCCGCGCTACGGACACTTCATCAACGGCAAGTTCACCAAGGCCGGCAAGACGTTCCCGACCATCAACCCGGCCACCGAGGAGACGCTCTCCGAAGTCGCACTCGGGAATACCCGCGATGTCGGGCGGGCCGTCGCCGCGGCGAAGGAAGCTCTTCCCAAGTGGTCGCGCCTCAAGCCCACCGAGCGGGCCAAGTACATCTTCCGCATTGCGCGGCGGATCCAGGAACGCGCGCGTGAACTCGCCATCCTTGAAACCAAGGACGGCGGCAAGCCCATCAAGGAGTCGCGCGACGTCGACATCCCGCTTGTCGCGCAGCACTTCTTCTATCACGCGGGCTGGGCAGACAAACTGCATTACGCATTCCCGGGACATGGCCGCGGCGACATCCAGCCGGTCGGCGTCTGCGGTCAGATCATTCCGTGGAACTTCCCGTTGCTGATGGCGGCGTGGAAGATCGCGCCTGCGCTGGCGTGCGGCAACACGGTGGTTCTGAAGCCGGCGGAGACCACGCCCCTGACGGCGCTCCGTCTCGCCGAGATTCTTGAGGAGATCGAACTGCCTCCGGGGGTCGTCAACATCATCACCGGCGCTGGCGACACCGGCGCGGCGCTGGCGAAGCACCCGGACATCAACAAGCTGGCCTTCACCGGGTCCACTGAAGTCGGCAAGATCCTCGCCCGCACGGCGGCGGAGCGCGGCGACGGCATCCGGCTCACGCTGGAACTGGGCGGCAAGTCCCCCAACATCATCTTCGACGACGCTTCGATTGACCAGGCCGTCGAGGGCATCATCAGCGGCATCTACTTCAACCAGGGCCACGTCTGCTGTGCCGGCTCGCGACTCTTCGTCCAGGAAGGCATCGTTGACGAGGTCGTCGAGAAGCTGCGCATCCGCATGCAGTCTCTGCGCGTGGGTGATCCGCTCGACAAGAACACGGATGTCGGTGCCATCAACAGCGGCGAACAGCTCACACGAATCAACGATTACATCCGGATCGCACAGGACGAAGGCGCCGAACTGCACGAGCCGCAGGCGTCTTCCAACGGCCTGCCTTCCAAGGGCTTCTTCTGCCGCCCCTGCTTCTTCACCGGTGTGCAGCAGAGCCATCGCATCGCGCAGGAAGAAGTCTTCGGACCGGTGCTCGCTGTTCAGACCTTCCGCACACCGGAGGAGGCACTCAAGCGGGCGAACAACACGCCGTACGGACTCGCCGCGGGTGTGTGGTCGGACAAGGGGTCGAAGATCTTCGAGATTGCGACGAAGCTGAAGGCGGGCGTGGTGTGGTGCAACACGTACAACAAGTTTGATGCTGCGAGTCCCTTCGGCGGTTTCAAGGAGAGCGGGTTCGGCCGCGAGGGCGGCATCCAGGGCCTGCGTGGGTATGTGCGGCTCTAGCGTGTCCTCCGGGGATCATCTTTGATGCGCAGCATGCCACCACCCATTCCGCTCTTCGAACCCGGAGAAAAGCAGCCGGCCTTCCTGCTGCTTGGACCGGAGGGTGATGACTGCCTCGTGTGCGGCTATTCGCTGCAGGGTCTGGTCGGCCAGAAGCGCTGTCCGGAGTGTGGTCACGAGATGGACGAGCAGACCTTCATTGTCAGCGGCATCCCACGCGGCCTGAGCGCCATGTCCAAGGGTCGTGCGGCACTCTGGGTTCTGGTGCTGACGACGGGCATCATCGGTCTCTACTGCTGGCAGATCGTCTTTGTCTTCGGCAATGCCATTGTGTGGATGATCACGGCGGGCGGCTTCGTCATCTGGCTTGGCCTGCTCATCGGCCTGCTCCTGACGCAGAAGAACAACAAGTCATCCGTCACGCGTTTCTTCTTCTCAACGGAGCGCTTCGGCACGTTCTTCAACGATGATCCGGAGCGCTGCATCAGCTTCGCGTGGTCGGACGCGGCGACCTTTCACCAGCGGGCTGTCAGTGACCACTGGCAGCGCCTGCGCATCTTCGGCCCGCGGAACGAGCGCCTGGTGGACCTCGGCTACCGCGCGACACCCGCCAACGCGAAGTCGGTGGCACAACTCATCAGTCAACGCATCGGGGAGGGGGATGTGGGGAGCGAGGAGTTGGGAGCGGGGAGCGGGGTGTTTTGAATAAAAAACCACCGGATACAGCCTTGCATCCGGTGGCGTGAATTCACTGCGTCATGACTGGTGTCAGACCTTGGGGTTGTACTGGGCGGAGCCGAAGCCGAGGATCGGGTAGAAGATGAAGGGGAGCAGGATCAGCCCGATGGCGAAGCCGACGCTCTTGCCGAAGTTCTTCGCCACATCAAGAGCAACGATGATGGCGACGATCAGGCTGACGACGGGGATCAGGAAGAGGATGATCCACCAGATGGGTCGACCGGCAACCTGCAGCAGCACGATGATGTTGTAGATCGGAATGAGCGCCGCCCAACCCGGCTGACCCGCCTTGGCGAAGGTCTTCCAGAATCCGGCGATGATCAGGATGATCACCCCGATATACAGGGCGAAGATGAAGAGGCCCACGATCCCCGCGACAACTCCGCCACCGCCACCTCCCCCTCCTGTCTGAGCGAGCAGTTCCAGCATGATGCGTCTCCTGGAATAGACCGGGTCTTCTTCGCGGCAACCGTGCCAGCTCAAATATCCCGGATGACAACCGTCACCATACCATGACTTCCGCATCCGATCGAACCGTGAACAACCGGGGGTCGGTGTCGCGCCTTGTCAGCGATGCCATAATGTCTCCATGCCGAGTGGCTCACGCACACCCGTTGAGATCCGCACCGAGGGTCGCACCCTGCACGTCAGCATCGCCGCGCAACCGTCCGGCGGGAAGTGGCTGTCGGCCGCCTTCTGGAACGCCGCGTGGCTCTTCGGTCTGGCGCTCTTCGGCTTCCTGCTGATGCGCCTCGTGGACATGACGCTCATGGCGCTGGTCGGCCCCGTGTCCATTGGCGTCATCCTGCTCTGCGCCGCCACCCTGCTGCTGCTGGCGTGGATCGTCTTCTGGGTCGCTGTGGGGATCATCCTGCTGTACCACGCGCTCTTCAACGCCTGCGGCGTCGAGGCGCACACCATCACGCCGGATGCGTGGACGATTGAGCGGCGCATCGCGCGGTGGCGTCAGACTGCCACGTGGGACATGGACCACACTTTCCATGTGCGCCAGGCATCGGGCACGCGTTCCGCCGGCATCGTTTTCAGCCACGGTACGCCCACGAAGCACAGGACGGTCGCCTTCGGCAGTCATGCGACCAATGACGACCTGGCGCCCCTTCTGGAAACCCTGCGCGAGCGGCATCCGTATCTGTTCGAGGAGACGCAGGACGACCCGATGTGAACGCACCGATATTCGAACCGGGTGAGCACCAGCCGATCACGCTTCTGGCCCAACGCGGCTGCGCCGCCTGTACCTACGACATGGCCGGACTCCGCGACACCGAGCGTTGCCCAGAATGCGGCGCCCGGCTTGATCGTGAGACCTTTCTGGCGTGGGGAGGTCCGGTCGGACTGCTCTCACGCGCCAACGTGGCGTCAGCATCGCTCCTGGTCGCAGGTATCCTGCTCTCCGGAGGCCTCATTCTGCCCTGGATCATGCTGATGCTCCTGTCGAGCCATATCAGGCGGGACTACATCTTCGGCGCGACGTCCTTCGGGGACCGTGCTCGTGGTGGCGCGTACTGGCACAAGTGGGATGAGGTCGGCAGTGTCGATGTGAGTCGAATCCAGTCCGGGAGTTGTGTTGTGCACATTCGCTCCCGCCGCGGCGGGACACTCCTCCGCGCCCGCCTGGTGTCCACGAAGCCCAACACGGAGCGCCTCCGCCGTTGCCTTGAGCATCGCGCAAGGACGAGTCAGCCCCACACCTGATCGAGTAGGATGCTCTCTGCAAAGGAGATTCCCATGACCTACGACAAGATCATCACCGGCGGCACCGTCCACTCCGATACCTCTTCGTTCAAGGCCGACATCGGCATCAAGGGCGAGACCATCGTCGCCATCGGCGCCGACCTCAAGGGCACCGCAAAGACCGAGATCATCAACGCCAGGGGCAAGGACGTCATCCCCGGATGCATCGATGTTCACGTGCACCTCGCGCTGCCCTTCTGCGGCACGGTCTCCTGCGATGACTTCGACTCCGGATCGCGCGCCGCGGCCTGCGGCTGCATCACCATGGTCTGCGACTTTGCCATCCCCGGGAAGGACCAGACACTCGAAGACGCTCACAGGACCTGGCTCAAGAAGTCCAAGGGCATCTCCGCCATCGACTTCTCATGGCACATGGCCATCACCAACAAGCGCCATATCAAGGAGATCCCCGCGTTCGTCGAGCGCGGTCTCCCCACCTTCAAGGAGTTCATGATCTATGAATCCGAGGGATGGAATTCAGATGATGCCATGCTCTATGCCACACTCGAGAAGGTGCGGCGTCACAACGGCATGCTGCTGCTGCACGCCGAGTCGCCGCGAGTGCTGGACCTCCTGATCGAGCGCGCCCACACGCCTGCGAAGATGAAGAAGCACGGCGCCCGTCTTCACGCCATGACGCGTCCCAACTTCATCGAGGCCGAGGCCATCGAGCGCGCGGTGCATTGGTGCGACGTCACCGGTGGGCGCCTGTACATCGTGCACATGTCGACCGGTGAAGGATGCGACATCATCCGCAATGCCCAGTCCCGCGGCGTCCCGGTGCTTGCCGAGACGTGCATCCAGTACCTGACGATGACGGATGAGCGGTTCAAGGAGAAGGACGGCCACCTGTATGCCTGCTGTCCCCAGATCAAGAAGGCCGCGGACGTGAAGCGTCTCTGGGAGGCGCTGGAGTACGGCAACGAGGTCAGCGTGATATCGACGGACACGTGTTCCTTCACGCGTGAGCAGAAGGCGATGTGGGAAGGCGACTTCACGAAGATTCCGATGGGCCTGCCCGGTCTCGACACGATGGTCCCGCTGGTCTACACGCACGGCGTCCGCACGGGGCGGTTGACGATCAACGACCTGGTCCGCTACTGCTCAACCGCACCCGCGATCATCATGGGCATGGGACATCGCAAGGGGCGCATCGAGCCCGGCTACGACGCCGACATCGCGATCATTGATCCGAAGCGCACCGTGAAGGTCGACTGGAAGAGACTTCAGAGCCGTTCCGACTGGAGTCCCTGGCAGGGCGAAGAACTCGGCGGGTTCGCACACACGACCCTCTGCCGCGGCGAGTACCTGGTCAAGTCGCACCGTTTCGTAGGGAAGCGGGGTCACGGCAAGTTGATCCCCCGCATGCTGCCGGGCGCGTGAGAGGCCGCTGTTCAGGCTGCCTTGGTGAACTCGGGAGCCCGCTGCGCCAGCACCTTCCACAGCACCTCGATGCTGTCCTGGTCGTGCACCGCCTTCCTGAGTTGCTCCAGATCGATGGGTCCAAGGAGTTCCAGTCCCACCAACTCCCCGTTCGAATCCAGATCGACGAGGAGGATGCCCTTCACGACCTCTTTCGTCCGCGCCACCGGATTGGAGGTGAACTGGAAGTACGCGGCATCCAGGAACTCACCGCGCTGACTGAGACAAATCTCAACTGCGATATCGCCCTGCTTCATCATTTCCACCATACCGTGAGATCACAGATCCCGGCTGCCCCCCCAACGCCTCAATGCCGAGCCCCCGGGTTCAACACCCCCACGCACCCAGCACGACATTCAGATCATCAAAGTCAACCAGGCCACTGCCGTCGACATCGCCATCGGGACCCGCGCTGCCCCAGTTGGCCAGCACCAGGTTCAGGTCGTCGAAGTCGACCATGCCGTCGCCGTTTGCGTCTCCCTCGCACACCGGGACGACCGCGAACTGCACCAGCGCGTCGCCGCCCGCGAGACCCTCGCCGGATGGGAACGAACCCGGATTCATCGGATCACTCATCTCGCCATCCAGTGACTGCCCCGATGCCGTATCTGTCACGCCGTCGCGGATCCGCAGGGTGTAGGTGTCCGCTGACAGTGCAGACGCCGGCGTGATGGTTGCCGTCAGACTCGGCGCATCCCAACTCACCGTGACGGGGATCGTCCCCGCCGCGTCACCCGTCAGTTCCACGTCCGCACCAACGATGTTCACATTCTTGTGAAAGGTTGCTGTCAATGACGCGACCGTACCCGCATTATGGCTCGACCCCGGCGCCGGGAACGAATCGATGACCTTCGGCGGCCCCTCGACGAAGGCGATCTGGGATTTGGATGTCGTCAGGATCCAGTCGTTGGGATCGAGCGTCACCGAGGTCGGCGTCGCGGCGACCGGGAACAAAAAGTGCTCCGCATCCTCATCGTTCCACGCGATCACCGTCGAGCTGCCCTGCAACGAATTGAAGCGCACATCGACGGGCATCACGAAGGTCGGGTAGCTCCCTGACTGCGTCTGACGGATGTACACCTCTTCGTATCGCTGTCCTCCGATGTTCAGGCTGCGCCGCGCGTACTGGTATGCGGCCGCGCCGATGTCATACACCCATGTATCAAAGAACCAGTCAAGATCTGCGCCGTACTCGGCTTCTGCCACATTCTGGAAATCGTTGGTCGTTGCGGCTCCGTACTCATACAGGCTGCGATACGAAGCCAGCATGTCGAAGAAGGCCTGATCTCCCATGACATGCCGCAGCATGTGCATCACCCAACCACCCTTGCGGTACTGGTAATTGGTCTGGAAGAGGCTGGAAGCGCTGCTGGCGTCGTAGACGTAGCAACTCTGGTTGAAGGCCGTCGGTTTGCGTGCCAGCATGGCATTGCGCAATGCCGCGAACCCGCTCGACCCCGGCTTGAACTCTTCCCACAGCGCTTCGCTGTATGTCGCGAAACCCTCGTTGAGCCAGATGTCATTCCAGGTGGCGCATGTAACCATGTCGCCCCACCACTGGTGCCCGGCTTCGTGTGCGGTCACGGACTCGTTGAATGTTCCCTGCCCGGACATGGTCTGATGCTCCATGCCGCCGCCGAAGGGGAACTGGTAGATGCCGTACTTCTCATCGGCGAAGGGATACACGCCGAAGAGATCGCTGAAGACTGTCAGCATTTCATTGGTCTCGAGCCACGCCGCGCGATTCCCGGCGCTGTTGTTCTCCGGATAGATCATGAAGTGCATGTCCATCGACACGCTGCCATAGTTCCACGTATCGAAGAACTCGTCGTAGTTCGTTGTCGAGAATGCGAAGAGATACGGCGGCTGGGTGTACGTCGTTTCCCAGCGGTACCGGCTGCGGTTGCCGGACAGGCTGTCCACGCCTGCCAGAACGCCGTTGGCCGCGACCTTCATCGTGTCCGGAACGGTGTACCACATCGACCCTGTCGCTCGATCGCGGTTACCTTCCTTCACCGGCCACCAGGTGTAGCTGTACCACGGCTCGGAGAGCGTTGACACCAGCGGTTGCCCATTGTGGGTTGTGAACTCGATCGATCCGAATCCGACCGAGACCGGTGAGCCGCTGTAGGTCACCGCCAGTTCAAACGACTCGCCTGTGTCGTACGTCTGGTCGAGCGTGACGATGACCTGCTTGATCCCGTTGCGGCTGTATGAAACGGAGCCGCCGTTGACCGTCACCCCAAGAATCGCGAAGTTGGAACGCAGCTCGAATTCAAACTGCGTCACGTTGTCCTCGATGACATCGACCGACATCGTGTTCGTGCCCGTCACCGATCCACCCGTCGGGAAGATCTCCAGTTCGAGGTGGTAGTGCTGGACATCGGTCTGGTTCGCAAAGCCTCGGCCACGACCCTCGAACAGGGCCGCTTCGTCTTCCCATGCCGCGATCATCCGCTGACGCATCTCGGCACACACATCGCACCCGTGCGCGTGGTCCATCGCGGCGACATGCGGTTCCAGTCCGACGACCCCCTCGGGTCCGGAAGCCATCACGACACCACTCAGCACCAGGCTCTGCCACGTCATCAGCATCAGCAATCTCCTGCAAACCACAGAATCACGGACCCTCACCCCACGCTCTCCCATCCTCCCTGATGCCGGTCGGTTTGCAAGACGCACCCGGGCAAAGACCCGAAATCAGTCGTGGGAAGGGGGTTGGTTTGTAGCTTGTAGCTTCTGGGTTGTGGGTTCCGGGTCTCACCGGGAATCTAGACTGCGCGAGGGAGCGCGGGCTCTGCTGATTTTCCTTTGCACCCGATCGCGTGTCTCGTAGGCTTGAACGTTGTGACATCACGCGCTCGGGAGTCGTGTATCGAGCGAACGAACCCGAACGACGGAGGTGGTTCATGCGTTCGATCCTCACCTTTTTCTGCGGAACAACAGTCTGCGCCGGCGCGGCACTCGCAGATGCGACACCCGCATCAACCGACGCCATCATCAGTCGGGCGCTGACGCCGCGGCCGGTTGGCCCTTTCCCCACGAAATCACCTGCGCCGCCGCAGCGTACGAGCCCCGAGGGCGGTTCGCGTGCGGGAGGGGACACTCCGGCCACGGCGACTCCGATCACGGCATTGCCCTTCACCGACTCGGGAAACAACGCAGCGAACACCAATTTCATTGGTGAGATCTGCCCGGACACGATCGCCGGCGGCGGTGGTGGGCTCGATCAGTGGTACGTGTTCCTCACCGGCGGAGCGACGACAACGATCTGCGTGACGACGTGTGACCTGCTCACTGACTATGACACGATGATCTACGCCTATGAGGAAGCTGTCATACCTGGGAGCTGGCATGCCTGCGAGGATGACACATGCAGCGCCGGTCTGGGATCACCCTACGTCGCCGAGACGACGTTTGCAGTGCAGCCGTTCACGACCTATCTCATCGCGGTGGATGCGTGGAGCGCGGGGGATGTCGGCAACTTCTGTCTTGGGGTCAGTTCGAATGACTGCCTCGAGGAGATCTGTACCGAGACTCCGCCCTGCGTGATCGAGTGCTGTGCCCCTGACATCGTCAATCCCGGGGGCTGTGTGCTCGGGGGTGATGGAGACGACGGGTGCTTTGCGCCGGGGCAGGACGAGTTCTTTCCGATCGAGTGCGGCGACACGGTCTGCGGTGAGTTCTTCACTGATTCCAGCCAGGGCCTGCGGGATCTGGACTGGTATGAGTTCATCCTGGAGACGACCTGCGATGTCACGATGTCATTTGTCACTGAGAACCAGGACGGCGGCCAGGTCTTCCTCTCGAGTCTCGATGACGGCTGCGACCCGATTCCGCCGGAGTTGCTGGAAATCCACGTCGCGACAGGATGTGAGGTCGTCACAGCGGTCCTGAATTACATGAAGCCGGGTCGCTACGCGTTCGTAGTGGCGCCCTTCAGTACGGACGGTTCCATCGACTGCCCGAACAGCCAGGCCTACCAACTCTCTCTCGCGTGTGACTGCACTCCCTGCCCGGGCGACGGTAACGGTGATGGTGTCGTGGACTTCGATGACCTGAACCTGCTGCTGAGCAACTGGGGCGCACCCTGCCAGTGAAACGACTCTGTTCGTGAAGTCAGTGCTGCCGGTCCTTCGCCGCGAGGTGCCTCATGAACAGCGCGATACCGGCCCACCAGTAGCCGATGATTGCCAAGACAAGGAAGATGGCGAGCAGGAAGGGCGGAATGAAGTCGGGTGCTGCGCTGAAGAACACCGGAAGAAATCCGCCGACACCCATCAGGGTGAACACCATCGTGCCCAGCACGGCCCTGCACGGGACTCGACGCGAGAACCAGCCGCACACCAGCATGACCACGAGGATGCCGGCGCTCGCGCCGACATGCAGTTGCCACCCCTGTGTGGTCGTCGGTCGAAGTTGCTTGAGGCGAGTGAGGCCCAGGCTGACCAGCACCATGACCAACGGCAGTACGATCAACAGCATGTGAAAGGAGGAAAGCGAGAACCTGGATGCCACCACCCGTGGATCCTCGCCGCACTCCGGGCACACCGGTGACTCCGGATCAAGACCATCCGTCGGGTACTCGCAGTTGATGCAGCGCTCCGGAAGTTGCATGCACCAGTATAGGAAGGAGCGTTCATCAACATGTCGCCGGAAGCGGTTCCACACAGGTCCTTGCCCGTCCTCGCTTGTCCTGCACGCCATTTCCAATATCCCCCTTGCACCATGCCCTCGCCTCCAGTCTTATGGATGGGTTCTCGCTTCTGGCTTCTAGCTTCTGGCTTCTGGCTTCTGGCCTGTAGCTTCTGGATTCTGGATTCTGTTCATATCCGAGGAGTACCCATCTCATGACGCACTCGCAGAATCCGCTGGCAACCCTCATTGCATGCACCGTGCTGCTCATCGCGGCCGCCGCGCCCACCGCCCGCGCGCATGCCCTGAAACTCGAACTGGACGAACTGACGCACGCCGCTGATGTCGTCTTCGTGGGAACGGTCACGGATTCCGTGTACCGGCGCGTCGGTCGCGACGGTATCGTCTTTACGGATCTGACCTTCAATGACCTCGATGTCATCCATGCGTCGGAACACGCGCGAAGTGTCGACGACACGCTCACGCTCTCCTTCCTCGGTGGTGACGACGGCGGGCGCTTTCTGAGTGTGTGCTGCTCGCCGACGCTCGAAGTGGGTCATCGGTACCTCATCTTTGCGCGGCATGATGGCAGCACGCCGGCCATTCCCGCCATTGGTGGACCGCAGGGTGTCTTCCCCATCATCCGTGATACGCAGAGCGGTGAAGCGATTCCAGTGACGTACTCCGGGAATGGCATCCGCGCCGTCACCGATGGACGCATGGCGACGACGGAGCGCGTTACGGCCGTCGCCGCGAAGATCGCGTCTGTTCGGACGCTCGACGACCGCATGGCGCCGGCACCCGAGGTCTTCGGAGCGCCTGGTCGCGGCAGCGCCCGGTCGCGCACCATCGAACCCACGGCGACCATCCTCTCGCTCTCCGAGTTTGCCGATGCGATCCGGGACATCGCACGCGGCCCGGCACCGGAACGGTCCATGCTTCGAGGCATCCGGCCGACCGATAGCGCCGGCACGGCTGACAAGCCGAAGTTCCACGAAGGCACGCCGCGTTCGCCGCTGGACCAGTGGGAGCACGAATTCGCTCTTGCGGAGATGACTTCACCATCGATGCCGGGCGCGTCCGGACCGGTGCCGGCTGACGACGGGCGTGCCGCGTTGTGCACCTGCGGTTTCGTGGACGTGCTGTTCGACATCGAGCAGGTCAGCCCGACGCACTGGAGCTGGGACAACAACAACGAGATCATCTTCCAGTTCAACCAGATCATGGACGTCTTCCGCACCAGTTCGATCGATCCGGACTTCGGAAGCAACGGTGTCAGTGAGATCGTCGGCTGGATCGACAACCAGACGCTCCAGAACGTCTACAACGCCACGTGGGACGGGTTCCTGGCGTATGCCTTCACGTGGCGTGTCGGCGGGACATGTTCCGAGATCAGCCAGGCGGACATCGTCTTCAACCCTGCGTACTCGTGGACGCAGGATTTCGAAGCCGCACTCGGGAGCTTCTCGCTGGTCAACTATGACCCCGTCTTCATTCACGAACTCGGGCATGCATGGGGATCGCAGACGGGCTCCTGCGTCGAGGACTACACCTATGACCGGCTCACGGTCATGCACGCGTACTACAGCTCGATCGTCGAGGATGCCGAGGGTGTCCACGCGTGGGATTCCTCCTCTTATCGCAACGTGTACGACAGCCAGATCTCCGTGCCTGCGCGTCAGGACCTTGGTGTCGAGTCTTACTTTGTTGAAGGCGGATCACTCAGCAACTCCCGCATGAACTACGGCGGCTACTTTCCGGGCTCATCGTTCACGCTCAGCAATATCACGATCGAGAACATGTCGAGCAGCGCCACCCAGGGCGTGCGCGTCCGGCTCTTTCTATCAGACAACAACATCATTTCGACCAACGACTATGAGGTCGGCACGAACTGGGGATGGACGTCCCTCGATGCTGGCGAGTGGTGGACTGGTGACCTGTCGGCGGACATTCCCCTCGACGTTCCGCCCGGGGAGTACTACGTCGGCGCCATCATTTCCCGCGGCGGGGCTGCGTTCCTCGGCGACGATTACGCGCCCAACAACAACACGTTTCTTTACAGCACGATCACTGTGAACCAGTTGCCGCCCTCCAATGACCGCTGCCGCGATGCCCCCGAGATCGGGCAGGGCCAGTTCCCGTACGACACCACCAGCGCCACGACGGATGGTCCGGAGCTTGACTCGGAGTGCGGCGACGGCTGGGCGTACCAGGACATCTGGTTCGAGTACACGGCGCCGTGCGACGGTGCGTTGACGGTGTCGGACTGCAACCAGTCGGGGTTTGACAGTTTCCTGATGCTGTATCGGCGTGAGGGCAACTGTCCTCCCTTGCCCTCCGACCTGATCACGTGCGACAACGACACGCCGGGCTGCGGGATCAACGCGACCGTTTCGGCGGACCTGACGAAGGGAACCGTGGTGCTCATTCGCGTCGGCGGTCATCTCTGGGGGACGACGGGGACCGGCACGCTCTCGGTGGACTTTGAGCCGGTAGCGGGGAACGACGATCTCGTTCGCGCCGAGTTCGTTGACGATGGCTTTGTCTTCTTCGACATCACCTGCGCCACCACCGACGGCCCGGGTCACCCTCGGGTTTGCGAGCCGGAACTGGTCTATAACGACCTCTGGTACGAGTACTACCCGCTGTGTCACGGAACGCTGAAAGTCACGACGTGCGACTCCGCGACATTCGACACTGCGCTTGTGATCTACGAGAGGAACTCCGACGGCACCCTTGGCCCGTACATCGCCTGCAACGACGATGACCCGGCGTGCACGGGCGGCAGTTCAACCGTCAGTGCCGATGTCACCATCGGGCAGGGGTACTACATCCGCGTCGGCAGTACGGAGGTCCGCACCGGCGGCACCGGAATCCTCTTCGTCGACTGCGAGGCCGGGTGCCCGGATGCGAATGGTGACGGCGACGTCAACTTCGCCGACCTCGAACTGCTGCTCGACAACTGGGGCAATGCCGTCCCCGCGGGCACCCTCGGTGATGTGAACCACACTGGGTTCGTCAACTTCTTCGACCTCAACCTGCTCCTCGACAACTGGGGTGTGGAGTGTGAGTAGGTATTGAAGCGCTCGACTAGGCATTGAGGCATTGAGGCATTGAGGCATTGGGCATTGGGCATTGGGCATCGGGCACCCGGCATCGGGCATCCGTGGTGGAGTGCGTGCGGCATGCGGTCATGGGGAGCTTCCGCTCCATTCCTAAATTGCAGGTCGAAGTGAACCCGGTACCCGGATGCTCGGCTGAGCGGAAGCTCATCAGGAACAACGCCGAGGGCGCTCAACCCCCGATGCCCGATGCCGGGTGCCTTCCCCAAATGCCAAATGCCTCAATGCCGAATGCCTACTGCAAGATTGCGGCCGCGAATGACCATACATGGTGTCCGGTGAGTTGCCGGACAATCAACAGGACCTCGCACGCCCTTGCGTGCTGAAAGGACAATGGTCATGTCTACGCAATCTACGCACTCTTTCGTTCTTCGTTCCACCCGGACCACCGGCGCGGCGTTGCTCATCGGACTCGCACTGGTCAGCCCCGCCATGGCTGTGGATGTTGATGGTGTCATTACCGTCGACAACGCGTACGGCTTCGGCTTCGGCGATGTCACCGGAATGACCACGACGAGTTACTTCGGCGGAATCCGGAATACGAATGCGGCCGAGATCACCAACGGCCTGCCGGTGCTCTACACGGCCGGAACCGCCAACTTCAGCAATGGTTACACCAACCCGGGTGTCGGGCCCGAGGCTTACGACCTCAACGGACTCCCGGCGAGCGACTTCATGTACCTCGTGGGATGGTCTGACGACACGACGCTCCAGGGCGCCATCGCATCGTTCACGGTCGGGTCCACGACCGTCGGCACTGTTCCCGGCGCCGGCTGGCAGGTGTATGCCACGGGCCGCGATCGCGACTCCAACGTGCCCGGCGACACGCTGACCAACAGCCCCGCCGACATTGCGCTGATCAACTCTCAGATCGCACTTGCCAATGCGAATGCCGGTGGAGCCGGCACCAGCGTCGGTTGGGTCGACGAGTCCGGACTGCTTCCCGACGGAAGCGCCGGCGTCGGCGCCCTGGTCTTCGGTGACGCCAACGATGGCAACCCGAGCGGAACACACCCCTTCGGTGTCATCAACGGTGTTGACAGCAGTTCCCAATGGATGTGGTACAACGAAGACCCCGGTTCCATTCCGAACCCCTTCTCCGCCGGTCCCGAGGGTCCCGACGGACACAACGAATTCCTCATCTTCCGGATCCCTGTCGCCGCCATCCCAACACCAGGCGCATCCGCAGTCATGCTGCTCGCCGGTGTATCCCTGTGCAGTCGCCGCCGACGCTGAGTCAACCCGACTCGACATCCCGCAGCGACGTTTTCAACACCCCCGACCAACACGTCGGGGGTGTTGTTGTTCTTGGCAGGAACCAGTGATAACGGAATAGGGATCAGGGGAGCGGACTGAGACTGAAGATGAACTTCCCCCGGATGCCCCGTGCCGGATGCTCCCTCAATGCCGAATGCCTCAATGCCGAGTGCCGACCTTCAATCATACCTCGCGACCCAGTCCACGATTCGCGGCTGGTTCTTCTTGATGCGAAGGCTGGCACGCAGGTGGTCCATCGCGATGCGCTTGGCTTCGCGATCGGTCTTTTCACTGTGCAGGTACTCGTTCAGGTAACACACGCCCAGGCCGTTGTGGGCCGGGTAGTGGTTCGGATCCTGCTCCAGCGCCCGCTCATAGGCCGTCACCGCCGCGGTGTAGTCGCGCAACTGGAAGTTCGCGTAGCCGAGACGCTCGTACGCCGCGGCTGACGGATCCATCGCGAGCACTCGATTGAGCGTATTGACCATTTCGGTGAAGCGTCGCGTCTTGCCCAGGCTGTTCGCCAGGTTCAGCAGCAGCTTTCCGTCCAGTTCCATCAGCTCCGCCGCTGCCTCGTACTCGCGAACGGCATCCACATGCCGTTCGAGTTCGCTGTAGATGGCGCCGAGGTTGGCATGTGCGGGACCGTCCGCGGGATTCAGGTCGACTGCCTTCTCCGCATACGGCAACGCCTGCATCGCTTCGTTCAGTTGGAAATAGGCAGTCGCGAGATTCAGATTCGCATCAAAGTCGTCAGGACGAATGATCAACGCGCGAAGATACGCGCGGACGGCTTCGGTCAGACGATTCAGGAGGTGCAGCGAGAAGCCGTGGCCGTACTGGGCGTCGAAGTTTCGCGGCTCAAGCTGCGCTGCTGTGCGCCAGGAACGCTCCGCGTCGTTGTAGTCGCCGCGTCCCTGGTAGATCTCGGCCATCTGCATGTGTGCCGTTGTGAGCGTCGGGTTCTCTTCGATCGCCTGCGCGAGCAGGATCAGTGCCTGCTCATCGTCACCGGCGTCCCGGAACCGCCCGGCTTCGACCACATAGTCCGGCGCCTGCACCACCGGGCCGGAGAGCTGTGCATCCGGGTCGTCAGGATCGGTCGTGGTCTGACCCACCCAGCGGCAGCCCGTGGCAGCGAGCAGAGCCGCGGCGATGACGGCGCACGCCAGAGCGTTCCGCCCGGAAGCGGGGAGTCGTGATGGCACATCTGGGGAGTTTGGGCATCTCATGTGGTGGCGGGATTATCGGCAGAAGTCGGGGGGTTCATCAACAGACAGCCGGCTCATCGAGCAATCGGCGCAATCTTCTGCCGTTGATCGTGTCCATGGGCACGCCTTTCTCATTGTCCTCTTTCGGCGTTTCCATGATGCAGGGTACGTCAACAAGCGCGGGTCGGTTCAGGAAGGCTGAGAAAGCTCCGACCCCAACGTTTCCCTTCCCGATATGCTGGTGGCGATCCAGGCGGCTGCCGCGGCTGCCCTTGGAGTCGTTGAAGTGCAGCACGCGGATGTGCTGAAGCCCACAAATCGCGTCCAGTTCGTCCAGAACGCCATCCGCGGCCTCCCTCGCCTCGGCGATCGTTCGCTTCCGGCCCGTCCCGTCGCCGTGCTTGGTCGAGGCCAGGTCGTACCCCGCGGCGAGCGCGTGGCACGTATCGATACAGAATCCCACCCGATCCCCCGCTGGCCCCCTGGCATCATCGCCGGCTCGATCGTCGATGAGCGCCTTCAGATCGCGCAACTCCTCGAAGGTCCGACCGAGTGTCGAGCCACCGCCCGCGGTGTTCTCGAGGCACAAGGTGGTCCGATATCCCGACGTCTCACGGAACAGCCGCCGGTAGGCATCAGCAATCCGACTGATCCCCGCCTCCACTCCGGAGCCCACGTGCGCCCCGGGATGGCTGACGAGATACGGAATCGACAGCAGTTCGCACCGCTCGATCTCCTCGCGCATCAGGCGGATCGACTTCTCCCACAGCGCATCATCCGGACTCGCGAGGTTGATCAGGTAGCTGTCATGACTGACGGTCCGATCCTCCCACCCCAGCCGTTCCAGTTCGCCCCGCCAGTCCGCAATCACCGCGGGATCCAGCGGCCGGAACTTCCACTGCCGCTGATTCTTCGTGAAGACCTGCACCGTGTCCAGCTTCAACGACTCCGCCTCACGCAACGCGTTCGTCATGGAGCCGGCAATGGAGAGGTGAGATCCGAGGAGCATGAATGGGAAAGGGAGCTTGTAGCTGGTGGCTGGTGGCTGGTGGGACTTGGGAACATTGAGCGCAACCGAATCCACGCCTGCGCCAAGCTGGAACCTGCAAGCTCCAACCTGAAAGACAACCTACCAGCTTCTTCACCTCAATGCCCAGTGCGGCAGTGCCGAACCCATTCCACTTCCCGGCCCCACGCCCCCTTGAACATCACCCGCTCCTCTGCTCCGCGATCAAAGCTGAGTCGTTCCAGCAATCTGCAGCATGGCAGGTTCTCGACGTCACACGTCGCGACGATGCGCTGGACGCCCACCGCGCCGACCAGATGGGCAATCAGGGCGCCCAGGGCCTCCGCCGCATACCCCTGACCCTGCGCCGGCCGCGACAGTGTGACACCAATCTCAGCGACCGCCTCATCATCTGCCAGCCGATGAAACGCGCAGTCTCCCACCAGCACACCCTCACGCAGGACCGCGACCTGCACCCACGCCCCAACCGGCGGCGGATCAGACGCCACTGCTTCCTGCACACCCACGATCAGTTCCATCGCCGCGTCAACCGAATAGGGTGCCGTCCACCCCTGGTAGCGAGCCACCTCGGGATCCGAGCGGTACGCCGCGAACGCGACGGCATCGTCAGTCTCGAGCGGACGAAGCTGGAGCCGATCTGTCTGGATGCGGAGTGGCATTGGCTGGGTGGTCGGTGGCAGGGTAGCCAGTAGCTGGTCAGTCGAGGGTAGGAGGGTCGGGTCAGTCTCGCCAGCCACCCATTCAGACGATGGAGCGGAAGCTCCTCAAGGCTCACGCGAAGGCGCCCATTCCCGGATGCCCGATGCCGGGTGCCCGATGCCACTCCAAGTGCCTCAGGACGCCGAATACCGAACGCGTACACACAGCCACTCCGCCGCGGCATCACGTCTGTAATGACCGTCGCGCCCGCCATCTCCATCTGCATTCCCGCCTACAACGAGGCCCAACTCATCGGACGCACCATCCGTGCCCTCAACGCGGCCATCGCCGAACTTGATCGCCCCTGCGAGATCGTCGTCGCCGATGACGCCTCCAGCGACGACACCGCGGCCATAGCGCGCGATGCCGGGGCACGGGTGGTCACCGTCGAACATCGCAAGATCAGCGCATCGCGGAACAGTGCGGCCGCCGCGGCGACGGGCGACATCCTCATCTTCGTCGACGCGGACACGGTCATCGAGCCTCACCACCTGCGCGAGGCGTTGAGTCTGCTGGAGTCCGGCTGTATCGGCGGCGGCGCGCTCGTGACGTTCGACGGGCGCATCCCGCTGTGGTCGCGCATCATGCTCGGCATGATGATTGCCGGGTATGGCCTTGCGCAGTATTCCGCGGGCTGCTTCATGTTCTGCACGCGCGAGGCGTTCGAAACGGTCGGTGGTTACCCGGAGGCGTACTACGGTGGCGAGGAAGTGAAGTTCGCGAAGTCCCTGAAGCGCATCGGCCGCTTCCGCCTGATCCGCTCCCGCGTCATGACCTCAGGCCGCAAACTCCGCGCCTACCGCGCCCGAGAAATCCTCGCCGTCTTCGCACGCGCCTTCACCCAGGGCCCCGACCGCATGGCCCGCCGGCGCGAGTCGCTGGACATCTGGTACGAGGACCGGCGTGATGATCCGTGGTATCGGGAGGGAGGAGTCTGAAGAGGAGCTTTTGGCTCATAGCTTGTAGGTTGTGGCTTGGAGCTTGGAAGTGGCTTGAAAGAGAACTGACACGCTTGCGCCAAGCTACAAGCTCCAATCCACAACCTCCTCCTAAAACCGCTTATGCAACGGCCGTTCCCCGCCGCCTTTCACCTTGAGGATTGCCCGCGCCAACTCCAGGTCGATCGGCCGCGTGATCTTCAGGTTTCTCGGATCGCCCTCCACCACCGTCACCGCGACGCCCAGGCGCTCCACGAGGCCTGCGTCGTCGGTGCTGCTCAGATCATCCAGTGCATACGCGCGGCGCAGGAGGTCCGCCGCGAAGACCTGCGGCGTCTGCACTGCCATCACGTTGGCACGATCCAGGGTTGCCTCCACCTCGCGTACGTCCGTGAGCGTCTTGCCCGCATCGCCGAGGATGGCGTCCAGCGGATCGATGTCGTCATCCTTGACCGCCTCCGCGCTCACGCGCTTCAGCGTGTCCGACACCGGGATCGCCGGGATCACCGCTTCGTACTTTGCTGCCGCTTCGAAGACGCGGTCGATCAAGTCCTGTGGCGTGCACGGCCTCGCCGCATCGTGCACACCGATGTGCGTCGTCGCCTCCGGCACGTGCTCCAGTGCCGCCTGCACCGTTTCCCATCGATGCGTCACGCCACCCGGGCACAGGGTCACACCCATCAGGCCAAGTTTGTCGCCGTGGCGCGACTTGAACTCCTCGAACCCCTCGCGGGGCCCCGCGACCACGATGTGATCGACGTCCGGACGTTTGCAGAAGAGTTCGACCGTGCGCTGGAGCACTGGTCGGCCGCCGAGGTCCTGCTCCAGTTTGGAGACGGGCCCTGAGAAACGAGTCGAATGTCCGGCGGCGGGGATGATAAGCGTCAGCATCCGCTCAGTGTACCGGGATGGGCGGGGGCTCCGCTCGCGGCACGCGCACAAACAGGTTCACACCGATGAATGCGATTGCGATCAGCGTGAAGAAGACGCCCACACTCGGTGCCGTCCACTGGACGAGTGATGCCTCGGCGATCAGCACCGAACTCGACGGACGATCGGGGTCGAAGTGCGCCACGAAAGGCGTGCGACTCACCGCCTTCGTGACCCAGTCGAAGGCGGCATCCGAATTGCCGAACCGGTACTTGTCATCGCGCAGCGAAATGCGGCTCGACTCATATCGCTCGCCATCCACCGCGTAGCTGTACGTGATTGCGGGCACGTACGTCGCTGTGCCCGCTTCTTCTTGCGTGCCTGCCGGGATCTCGATGACGTCCATCGACTCGACGCGAGCTTCGGTGCTCGGCCATGAGGCCGCGGCCCGCGCTTTGAGCAGGTGCATCACGGTCACGGAAAGGAGGCCGGGGCCGAGGGCCAGCAGGACGACCAGGATCAGACTCTTCATGACGCTCATGGGTACCCCTTTCGGAAGGACGCGCTCAGAGGCCCGTCGAAGCGACGACCATACCACGGGCGGGCGCGGTCTCATGGATTCGCGCACTTTTGCAGGGGTGCAGTCGGCCCCCGGTTCCGGGGCGTTCGATCATAGAGCGACTCGCCGGTGCGGCGTGTGATCAGGCCTCGCCGGCCATGGCCAGCATCACAGCCCTGATCAGGATCGCGATCCACCCGAGTGCTGTCATGACCTGGATGCCAAAGAGGGCCATAACGCCCGGGTTTCCGCTGCGGAAGAAGACCCAGAACACGAGCCATGGCCACAGGAACAGCGACAGCACGCCATCAAGCAGGCTGTCCTTGAATGCACAGACCACGAGTGCGATGCCACTGATCAGCGTGAAGAAGAAGAAGAGTTTGAAGGACAGGTTCATGACGCTCATGCTGTTCCACGACCCGATGACGAGGCCAACCACGATGAGCCCGAAGATCATGAAGGTGCCGATGGCGGTCTGCGCATCGGCCACGCCACCGGAGACCTTCTCTTTGCGCGCCTTCGGCTGCTTCGTCTTGATGGTGCGCGTTTTCATCTTGCGGCCGGTCTGCGCGTTGTAGCCGCATTGCATGCACACCACCCCATCGGCCGGCATCGGCTGCTTGCAGTTCAGGCAGGTGCGCATCGGTCCAGACTGCTGCTGCGCCGGCATCGCCATGCCTTCCGGCTGGTCCTGGTAGCTCGCGAGGAAATCGGTGTCCACGTCCTCGAACATCGGCTGTTCCACCGGCGCCGGCTTCGGTGTCGATCGCTGCCGCGACGGCTTCGCGTCCGCGGGACCGCCATGTTTCTGATCGACTGCCTTCTGAAGGCAGCGCTTGCACACGTACCGCCCCTGGGGGTCGCGCACCCGCGGCCGGTTCGAGCAGTCCTCCTGACAACGAATACACACCTTCATGGCACACCCTCTCGGACTGATTCCGGACCTTGGTCTAGAACTCCACCATCTCACCGCGCCCGGCCGCCTTCATGATCGACACGAGCAATGCCACAGCAATCAACACAAGGAACGAGCCCAGGCCCGCTCGTCCCCAGTCGCGCGCCACCAGGCCGGGGATGAGCACGGCCTCTTCGGGATGATCCGGGTCGTACCAGACCTCCAGTTGCTCGGCACTTCGCAGACTCCGGACATAGCGTTCGGTCTCGCTCTGCTTGCTGGACCGACCCTTCCCACTCTGGCGCGTCACCTGTGTGGACTCGTAGCGCGTCCCGTCAACGACATAGCTGTAGCGCACCTTCGGGTACCACCGTGTCGCCTTCCGGAAGCGCCGACGCTGCTGCTTCGACTCCACCTCCGCGCTCAGAAGGTTCCCCTCCACGGCAACCCAGGACTCGGTCGCATGCGAGCGCAGGACATCGCCGATGCCGCCAATCAACATGATCGGCCCACCAATCAGCGCGAAGATCATGAGCAGGAACTTGCGAAAGCCCACGCGAAAGCACTCCAGAATCCCACCGGCAGGTTCCCACACCGCCTGTAAATCGACCGGGGAATCAGGAATATAACCGGCTTTGATCCCAACAGAAGGGAAGAAGAGCGGTTTTGCGATGGCCCGGGGAAACCAGGAGGTTGCGAGCTTGAAGCATGTGAAGCTGGCGCAAAGCGACCCGCGCCTCCCTCCGGCGCGAAAGGGCCACGCCCAGAAGCGAGAAGCCAACCCCCAACAGCCAACCCCTAACGACTACTTTCCCCCACATACATCACGTAATCCGCCCGATCCGCATCCTCTTCCCGGAACGCATCCGACCATACGCTCTCCATGGAGAAGGTCACGATTCGTGCGCCGGGGGCGGCGGTGCGGATTCGCTCGACCAGGCCGCCCTCGAAATCGCTGTGGAACTGACCCACCACGTGTACCACCGGGCGATCGCCGTCGTTCAGGGCGTGTACCACCGTGTCCGCCATCGTCGCGTCCCACACGTTTTGTGAGCGGAAGAAGGACTCCACCATCGCCTGCATCTGGCGCTCCTGCTCGGCGCGCTCCTCCTCGGTCATCTCAGCTTCATCGTCACCACCACCGTGCCCGCCCATGCCGCTCATCAATTCGAAGAACGTGTCGCGGTAACGACCCTCCGTCAGCGATGCTGGCAATACCACCAGGCGACGCTGCTCATCCGTCAGACCTTCAATCCGCTCATACCCATCCGTCCGCGCCAGGCGCACGTAACGACGCGGCGCATTGGAGGCATACACCGGAGCGCCCGCTGCCTTCGCCGCCTCCACCATCGCGG
This sequence comes from Phycisphaerae bacterium, assembly GCA_030432255.1. GTDB lineage: Bacteria > Planctomycetota > Phycisphaerae > Phycisphaerales > UBA1924 > JAUIHS01. The sequence goes on along the minus strand of JAUIHS010000008.1, from coordinate 138,672 downwards.
CGTGTCCGGGCGGGTAATTGCCCTTGTTCCGACCCGCCGCCTTCCGGAAGGCTTCGTCGTCCGTGACTCCCGTCAGGAAGTCATCGATGTGCGTCTGCTCATCGCGCTCGAAGAACTCCATGCTCAACGCCGCATCCGGAGCGCGCTCGAGGATGGCCGCGAACAACTCCGCGGCGGCATGCAGACCCACGCGGTGTCCATGCTGCTCACCGATGACAACGACATCGGCGTTGGCGGCATCATCGATCAACCCGATCCACGACGCCCGTTCTCCTGTCCGCCCATCGAAGAGCGCCAGGGTGGCCGGATGCGGCAACGGCTTCTCTGCCGTCCCCGGTGTGTCCAGCGCCGCACCACTTCCCGATCCGGCGCACCCCATCAACCCGACCAGCGCGCCGAGGGCGATCACTGCCACAGTCATTCGATACATGTTCATACCACGAGTGTAAATCAACCACCATCCCCGTGCACCCCGGTGCCACCGCCATCCCGTCGGTGGAGGGACCGGCATCGGCAACGGTTAAGATGACGACCACTGATTGCCCCGAACTCCAACCACCGGAGCCCACCCATGTCCTGGAGCATCACGCAGACGATCCCCACCATGGCGACCCCGGACCTGCCCATCGGCATCGCCTTCTACGAGCGCCTCGGCTTCGAAGTCGACTGGACGTGGCCCGAAGACGGACCGACTCACGCCGGACTCCGCCGCGGCGACTGCGCCATCATGCTCTGCCGGTGCGCCCCCAACGAGCGCGCGGATGTCTACTTCATCGTCGACGACGTCGAAGCGTGTCACGACACGGTGATCAAGGGCGCCTGCTGGGAACTCGCCCCCGAAGCCGGCGCCCTCGCCAACCGCGCCGACTGCCCACCGAAAGCTTCGCTCGAAGCGCCCCGATCACCCGAGGCAACCCCTTACGGCCTGCGCGATTTCTCAGTCGTCGACCCATGGGGACATCAGATCACCTTCGGGCAACCACTCGAATAGCCCGAACCGCGCAGAAGGCCGGTGCCGCCCCAGCGCCCCGCACCCCACCCTTGCCCCCATCCCACAACCCCACTACCCTGAAAACAACGGCGACACGCCTTCGCCGTACCCTCTGACCCGGCGCCTGCGCCGCCCGGCTATGCGAGGGAAAAGGGGATCCCTGTCCTCGGGCCCGCCTCCGTTGTGTTGTGATGATTCGATTCCCATGTCGAGCATCGCGGCCGTCCCGCTGCGCAGGAACGAGATCGCTGCACCAACGCTCGGCCATCGGAACGATCCAACATGACGAAGCAGAAGCACCTCAAGCAACGGGTCCGTGAGCGCATGGCCAAGACCGGCGAACGCTACGCCACCGCGCGCCGGCACGTCATCGCGCACGCACCACGCATCAACACCGGCACCCACGCCGCGCACGTGCCCGGCTGCACGCCCGCCGCGACCGCACTTCGCATCATCGCGGCGGCCTCCGGCCTCACCACCCCCGACAACGCCCCCATCTCCGAGGGTCTCATGTTCACCATCGCGGGTGGCATCGGCATCGGCGTCATGTCCTTTCGCTACGAGGCGGAGGACTTCTCCTCCATCTACCTCGCCGGCCGCAACCAGTGGTGGGATGACCTCGCCCACATCACAGGCGCCTGCCAACGACTCGGCTTCACGCCGCAGATCATGGAGACGGGCGGTGCAAAGCGGGCCGAGTCACAACTGCGTGAAGCGCTTGCGGACGGTCAGCCAGTCATGGCATGGGTCGACCTCGCGCATCTGCCGTGGCGCGGCATGCCCGAACAGTGGAGCGGCGGCGGCTACCACATGCTCACCGTCTACAGCATCGATGATGCCACAGGCACGGCGCTGGTCGGTGACATGACAGACGAGCCCGTCGAGATCACGCTGGGTGACCTCGCCACCTCACGCGCACGAATCGGCAAGCAGAAGCACCGACTTCTCACACTGCCCGCGCAACCGGATGAGCCGACTTCACTTGAGGAAGCCGTCCGCACCGGACTCGCAGCCTGCCACGAGGGACTCGTCAACGCGCGGAACAGGAGCATGACTCTCGATGCACTGGAGCAATGGGCCGGGCGCCTCGCCGCGGCGAAGGGCAAGGACGCCTGGGTCACGGTCTTCCGCCGCGGCCATCACTTCTGGATGGGCCTGTGGATGCTCTGCGAGTTCGCGGAGTACTACAACACGGGCGGCGGACTCAGCCGACCCCTCTTCGCGAGCGGGTTGCGCGATGCGGCCGAATTGCTCGGTGCCCCTGATCTCAACGACCTCGCTGCGCAGTATGAGCAACTCGGCGAGCAGTGGAGTGATCTCGCGGCGGCCGCTCTTCCGGACGCCGCCCCCCAACTCGCCGAAGCCCGCCAACTCTTTGCGGACAAGGCGGAGAGGGCCGCATCTGCCGATCCCGAAGCGCCCGAAGCCATCCGAGCGATGTGGATGCGCCTGTACGAGATTGGTGAGGCGGTCAGTGACTCGTTCCCGTTGACAGAAGAGCAATGCGCCGCCCTGCGAGCTGATCTTGCGGAACGCGTCGCCCGGATCTACGAACTCGAAGTCGCCGCGCACGCCGCTCTCGGCGCCTGGCTGGAAGGAGCCTGCTCATGATCCGCAACATTCTCGGCGTGATCGTCGGCTACGTCGTCATCATGATCCTGACCGGCGCCATGATCCTGGCCCTCGTGCTCATCTTCCCCGAGTATCGCGACATGATGCAGCAGATGGAGGGAGGTGCAACAACGCAGTCACCACCCACACTCCCGGTGGCCATCAACCTTGCCCTTGGCTTACCCATCAACCTCGCGGCAGGCTACCTGTGCGCCCGAATCGCATCGAACGCGCGCCGAGCGACCCAGGTCTTTGCCGGCATCGTTGTCGTCTTCGGGATCATGTACTTCTTCAGCGCACGCGGCGGCGTCCAGCCCACCTGGTACCTGGCTGGACTGCCCATCGTCGGAGTCATCGGCATCCTGCTCGGAGGCATGCTGCACCTGAGAACAAGGGCGAGTTCATCGGCGTAAGAACACCCCCTTCAATGCCTCATTGCCTCATTGTCTCAATGCCTAATGCCTCAATGTCTAGTGCCTACACCAGAACTTCCGGCCGCCCATCTTCCGGCCAGTCCAGGTGGAAGAACTCACCCCTGGGCTGGTCGGTCCGCTCATAGGTGTGCGCGCCGAAGTAGTCGCGCTGCGCCTGGAGCAGGTTGGCCGGCAGGACGGCATGGCGATAGCTGTCGTAGTACGCCAGCGCGGAACTGAACGCCGGATGCGGAATGCCGGCAAGTGAGGCGGCCGCTGAAACGCGTCGCCAGTCGGCCTGCGCCTGCTCGATGGCGCCCTTGAAGTAGGGATCGAGCAGCAGGTTGGCGAGCGTTGGGTTGCGGTCGTACGCCTCCTTGATCTTCTGGAGGAAGCGCGCCCGAATGATGCAGCCGCCGCGCCAGATCATCGCGATCTCGCCGTAGTTCAGGTTCCACTCCGCTTCCTTCGACGCTGTCGCCATCAACTGGAAGCCCTGCGCGTACGAGCAGATCTTCGAGCAGTACAACGCGCGGCCGACGGCCTCCACGAACTGCTCGGGTGTCTCGAAAAATTGATTGATGACGTCAGGTCCGGTGGCGTTCGGTCCGGTCAGGACGTCCGACGCCGCGACCCGCTCTTCCTTCACGGCACTCATGCAGCGTGCGAAGACCGCTTCCGCGACCGTCGCCGCCGGCACGCCCATGTCGAGGGCCGCGATGGAGGTCCACTTGCCGGTGCCCTTCTGGCCCGCGGCGTCCAGCACCACATCCACGAACGGTGCGCCGGTCTGCGGGTCCTTCTGCTTGAGGATGTCGGCGGTGATCTCGACGAGATACGAATCGAGGTCACCCGTGTTCCAGCGGGCGAAGACATCACCGATGGCATCCGGCGACATCCCCGCACCGGCGCGCATCAGGTGGTACGCCTCGCAGATCATCTGCATGTCGCCGTACTCGATGCCGTTGTGGACCATCTTCACGTAGTGACCCGCACCGTCCGGGCCGATGTACGCCGCGCACGGCACACCGCCCGTCACCGGCTTGCCCGCGGCGGCGCCCTCGATGGGTCGGCCGGTGTCCGCGTCCACCTTCGCAGCGATCGCGCTCCACACCGGCTCAATGGTCTTCCATGCTTCCGCATCGCCGCCCGGCATCAGCGACGGCCCGAACCGTGCGCCTTCCTCGCCGCCCGAGACGCCGGAGCCGACGAACAGGAAGCCCTGCTCCTTCAGGGTGCGCTCGCGCCGGATGGTGTCTTCCCAGTGTGCGTTGCCCCCGTCGATGATGACATCGCCCGGGTCGAGGTGAGGGGTGAGGCTGTCGATCACGGCATCGGTGGCGCGCCCGGCCTTGACGAGAATCATGATCCGCCGCGGCCGCTCGATCGCGGCGACGAAGTCCTTGAGTTCGGGGAATCCGGAGACGGCCCCACCGAGGTCACCGAAGGAGCCTTTGGGGTGTTCGCTGACGAACTTCTCCATGGTGGCGGTGGTGCGGTTGTAGACGGCGACATGAAAGCCATGGTCGGCCATGTTGAGGACGATGTTCTGCCCCATGACAGCGAGTCCGACGAGTCCGATATCCGCGTTGGCTGAGGGCATGAACGCCTCCGAATGAGGGAGAGGAAGAGGTCAGACAAAGGATAGAGGGGTTATCGGTTGGATGTCGGGTCTGGTTGAGGTGGGTGGTGGCTGGTGGTGGCGGGTGGCTGGTGGCTGGTGGTGGCGGGTGGCTGGTGGTGGCTGGTGGCTGGTGGCGGGTGGTGACTGGTGGTGGGTGGTGGGTGGTGACTGGTGGTGGGTGGTGGCGGGTGGCTGATCACCTAAGCTACTTCCATGCTGCGGCTCTTCATGACACGAGGCGAGTACGGTCGGGTGTTGCTGCACTGGCTGGTGCTGATACCGGTGTCAGTCCTGCTCGCGTACCTGCTGAAGTGGGTGGGCGTGTCATCCAGCGCCGTGATGGCGGCCATTCTCGGTTCGGTGAATGCCGTCGTAGCGCTGTACGGCCTCATCCTCGCCGGCATGCCGGGCGTCCGCCGCCTGTCACGCCTGCAGCCGACTCTGCCATGCTGCGAATGCGGGTATGCCCGTGACCGTAAGATCCGCGGCCCCTGCCCGGAGTGCGGCGACCAACGCACCCCGGTGGAGAACTACCGCGCCTGGCGAAAGACGTACGGAGCCACGGTGACACTGGCCAGGTCGTTGCGGGGAGCGGGGCGCGGGGAGTGAGGCGCGCCGCGCGATTGGAATTGGCTGCCGTGATGGAGGCGACCGCTGCAGACCGAAGGGTGATGGGAGTCAGTCGTCGACCGATGGCAATGGGGCGCGTTCCGCCTCGATCATCACCGGTGTGATTGGATTCCTTACTTCGTCGGGCCACCACCCTCCGTGCCCATCATCAACTGAACGGCTGTCCAGGCTGGTGAACGTGGAGCGGAACGGTTCGCCCGGAAAGTACTGCTCCCACTCGTTGAGGTGCAGGTTGCGCGATGCGAGCGACTCAGCTCGTCTCAGCAGGTCCTGCATCTCCAGCGCCTGAAGCTCGCGCAGGATCGTGTCATTGGTCCACCCGGTTCCAGCACTCTCGATCAGGATGTCGGTTCCGCTGCTCGTAAAGCTGATGTCGACGATTGATGCGCCATCAAGGTGCATTCGAACACCGGTCGACACCGGGTCGGATGCACTGAGATCGTACTTCACAGCCTTGACACCTCGTTCCTTCGATAAGACGAGGATGTGGTCTCCGCCAGGCTGAAGCTTCAGCAGATCGGTGGGGTAAGGAGGACGCCTCCACTCGTGACCGAGTTCAAGGCTCTCAACCGCCTTGAGGTCATTCGATATCCTGTAGAGCATCCACGACTCGATCCCTTCCGCGCGACCGAGGTTGGGGTAGTCCGGGACCAGCAGAGCCCAGATGGAACCGGCGCTCCTGAAGATACGGCGATCCATGGAAGCCTGAGGGAACGGCAGTTCGATCTCCTTGATCTGCTTCCCTGCCTCGTTCCACAGGGCCACCACCGGCTGCTCACCGAAGTGGGTGACAAGGCTTACGAGTGGGAACCCCTCGCTCTCATGGACCTCAACGACGTGGTTGGGCGGCTCGTGGTTCGCGAGGGGATGGTCGATCGGCCACTGCTTTCGGAAGATACGCTCCTGAACCAGCGTATTGAACGATCGCCCGCTGCTCGCGGTCATCACGTCATCTCCCGGGCGTCGCCCCGAACTGATGGGATCGGTGATCCAGAGCGGCCAGAGGCGCATCGTCCAATCGGATTCCGCGGTCAGGAGCCAGGCGCGGTTGTCGCTGATGGCCACGCTGGTCAGTGTGTCCGACGGGCCCAGCAGGCGAAGTTGATCCTGGCCCCATCCCCAGTCCCTGCCAAGCCGTACGGCTGTCAGCAGGTGTACCTCTCCGTCCCTGTGCGTGACGTAGCAGAACTGGAAATTCACGCCCAGGTCCACTCCCTCAAGTTCCAGGAAGTCATCCGCACTGCGGCCGGTCCGGCCAGAAGACGGGACGATATCGTGTGGGAACCTTGCGGGCATGAGCTGCATCAGGTCGGTCGATTCCGAGGTCATCACAACCAGGTCACGACTCTCGCGCGCTTCAGCGACACAGGAGGACTGATCGAGCAGATGGACCGTGTCGCGGTTGATTCGACGGTCTTCAACAGCGGCCATGATGTTGGAGGCAAGATCGGACTCGATCGGCTGCGCAAACCGCTCGGCCTGACTTCGATAGGTCGTGCCCTCTTCGAGAGCCTGCCTGAACAGAAGCTCAACCGGGGCTTGCATGTCTTCGGCCGGTTGCATGGCCTCATAGTCATCGGACTCCAGCCAGCTTCCATGAGATGCATAGAGCCCTTCAGACAGGCTTCCTTCAGGAAGGAAATAACCGTAGAACTCAAGACCATCGAGTTGCGGGTCAACCCGGATCTCGTAGTCCGTCGCTTCAAGTGCAGACCACTGGATATAGGTCCCGCTTGAAGTTGACGCATCGGGTGCCGGATGATCAGGCTCCGTTGTCTCCATGTCCGAGGGTCCCGTGGAGTCGATGCCATGCCCCCAACCCCTGACGATGCTTCCGGGCCGGAGCGCGTCGGGATCCACTTCGATGCGCGTCAGGGTGTAGCGATCATCACTCTCCGAGTAGCGAAGGACTGCCACGCCCTCGTGGGTGCTCCAGACGCCTGCGACCTCGCCCGGATAGAGGATACGGGCACTGGGCTCCGGGCCGAGGAGGACAAGCAGGAGCGAGTACTCTCCCCATGCAGATTCGTCGTCCTCGATCCTGCATGCCAGCAGGCAGTCGTGGAAGAATGTGGCTCCGTCAGATATCGAGTCGGAGTCATCAAAATCGACGTGATAATCCAGTCCGAAGGCCGTGGCCCGTCCGGGTTCGACCCAGTTCGGCATATCACTGAGCGACGACTCGAACTCGTGGCGAGGCCAGCCGGGAAGATAGCCGTCCTCCGAGGTGGGGCTCCGCCAGAGCAGGAAGCCGTCATCAAGCGGAGCCGTGCCGTGGCCATTCGTCAGGATCCACTGGCCGTTGTCACTCACCCGGGTGAATGTTGGATAATCCCACTCATCTCCCGCTGCCGGGTTGATGAGCATGCCGTGGCCGGTTCGCAATGCAGCGCGCAGCGTCTCTTCAGCCGTCGGCGACCAGCCCTCATCGTGATCAAGCGTCGCCCGCACAGCCTCCACCGCCAGCAGCAAGGCAACCTCGGGTTCCTTCAGGAGAAGAGAATCCGCGATCGCCGCCAGTTCCCGGCCACGATTCATACGCCGCTCCCGCAGCTCCTGCCGAACCAGATCAAGGCGGTCCTCCGCCAGCTCGCGCGCCTCCGTCGCCATGAGATACATCGCAAGGGCAAGCGGCATGAGTGCCGCCGCGAGCAGCATGGCTGCGAAAGCGAGTCGTCGGAACCTCCGCCGCCGCCTCATCGCGACCAGGCTGCGGCCCATCAGCTCCTGAATCTCGGGCTTTCCCTGTTCATCGGGAAGCCACTGTTCGACAAGGCTGTACTGCCTGTCATCAAGCAGCGTCCCGTTGGCCCGGTACTCAGTCAGTGCACGCTCGAGGGTCTCGGTCGCGGCAAAGATCTGAAGTTCCTCGTCAGCGAACCACCGCAGGACATGCGGACAGAGGACCTCGTGCATGATGGAGACCTCAGGCGTCTCGCCGCGATCCCGGATCTCAATGATGTGCCGACCGGCCAGATGTTCGAGGAGCAGGTCGCCCCTCGGGTCGCTGTCGAGTGAGTCCTTGCCGACGAAGCGGCGTGTTCCATCGCTGTGCACGAACTGCTTCAGGAAGCTCCGGACTCTCGGGACGACGGCATCTGGTTCGCAATCGAGCGTCGAGGCCAGTTCTTTCCCGGCGAGCGCGACACCCTTGTTGAGGAAGTCGTTCAGGATCCCGCTGACACCGCCCAGTTCGTCGCAGAGTGCCGCGCTGATGGCGACAACCTCGCCATCCGTCTGCCGTTGCCGGGCATGTTCAAAGAGTTCCGAGCAGACGATCTGCAAGCGTGTTGGGGTCACACCTCCACTCTCGTCGGTGAGTTGAGGAACGAGGATGGCTCTGACAAAGTCGGGTGCAAACCCGATCCTGGCCGAGCACCGCTTGATGGGTTCCACGATCGCGCTCACTGCCTGGTCGGGAGTGAGGGGAACCACCGCGAAGATGTCGGCTCTCTGTGCTGCATCGGGTATGAAGCGCTTTGCATTCAGCATCGTTCGCCCGAGGAAGTCCTCGCGAACGATGATCAGGAGCCGCCTGGTGTCCATCTCCGCGAGCCATGCGTGGGCCTTGCTCAGGAGTCTGTTCTGCTTATCTGCTGTCAGATTCAGGAAGACTCGTTCAAACTGATCGAGGATGAGGCAATCCAGCCCTTCCCGATCGTCGCCGGACGCGCGCACGCCCGAAATGTGCTCCCAGGTATCACTCTCGCCCCGGTACTCCTGAACCAGTCGGAACTGCCCGCCGTCATCACAGATCCGCGGCACGAGGCCGGCCCGAATCAGTGAGGACTTTCCGGAACCGGAGGCCCCAACCACGATCGTCACCTGCTGTCGCTGTACTCGGTCGACCAGCGTTGCGATCTCGGTGTCGCGCCCGAAGAAGGCGTCTCGATCCGCGAACTCGAAGCGCGCGAGGAATCGATAGGGTGAGGCATCCTCACCGGGACCCCGCGATGCAAAGTTGATGATCGTCTTCTTGTCACCGGCGACAACGTCTCCCTGCGCCCGGATCGTGACGTCGCCGCTGGCGTCAATCGAGATGCCCCCGCTCACGGCGGCAGGATTCCGACCAGTGCCATCACCGCGCCCAATGCCGCGCGTGCTCCCGTGATCCAGGCTGGAAGGGCGCTCGCTGCTTCCGAGACAGTGTTGGCAACACCCGTGGCCGCATCCACGACCTGTCCGACTTCCGTGATCTGCCGGCTGAGAGCCTGCCCCACCGACTCGGGTTCTTCGCGGGTCCTGACCTGTTGCAGAAGCAACTCAAGCCGGGCCGCATGATCAGTCGCGACCTCGTGAATGCCGTCGACGCGGGGCGCAGCCTCGAGGGTCGAACGCAGTTCCTCAAGAGCCGCGATCAGTGCATCACGATCGCCGGGTTCGCGGATCATCTCCACGATCTTGTCCCCGGAGACCACGTCGCCGCCCGCATCGATTCTGACGTCGCGGCCAGCATTGATGTTGAAACCGCCGTGTTGATGCTCGGGCATGCCGACCTCCGATGCGTAAACGACTCCGGTTCCGCTCCCACCTACTCTACCATCCTGCCGGTCCCGCGGATCCGGGTGGGTACACTCCCAGGTGACGCGCAGACCGAAACCGCCACTCAGCCACCAGAGACCGAACACCAGCAACCCTTGAACAACCTGTCGCTCCACCCATATCCTCAGCCCGCACCCCAACAATGAAACCATGAACGCCAAGGATCAGGGCAATTTCGACTTCGGGGGAGGGAATGGCCGCAAGGGGCGCGGCGAGCGGTCCCGGTTCGTTGCCGGGCGGGACCTGCAGAAGCTGTTTGACCGCATGCCACCCTTCGCCGCTGAGGCGGAGATGTCGCTGCTCGGGTCCATGCTGCTCGACTCCGATGTCATCGCCGAAGTCATCCCCATGATCCAGACGGGGGACTCCTTCTACCGCGAGACCCACGGTGCCATCTACAACGCACTCATCTCCCTCTATGACCGGCACAACTCCGGGGACCTCGTCCAGCTCGCGGACATGCTTGAGTCCCGCGGCATCCTCGAAGAACTCGGCGGGCCGGATTACCTGCTGGAGCTCGCGGAGTGTGTGCCGTCAGCAGCGAACGCGATTCACTATGCACGGATCGTGCGCCGGAAGGCGCAGCTGCGCCAGTTGATCGACGCGGCCGGCCAGATTCTGCACGACGCCTATCACGCCGGTGATGGCGAGGATGCGACCAAACTGCTTCTGGACAAGGCGGAGACCCTGATCTTCGCGGTTGCCGAGAAGACGGAGGTGACCGAGGCGGAGAGTCTCGATGCGCTGCTCCAGGAGATCATGGACTCGCTTGAGTCGAATGAAGGGCATTCGATCACCGGGGTCGCCAGCGGGTACTACGACATGGATGATCTCACCAGCGGCTTCCAGCGCGGCGAGATGACGATCCTTGCTGCGCGCCCTTCGATGGGCAAGACGGCGCTGGCGCTGAACCTGGTGGAGCAGATCGCGTTTTCCGGATCGCCTCATCATCCGCAGGGGCCGCGAACACCCGTGGCCTTCTTCTCCCTGGAAATGAGCAAGCAGTCGGTGACATCGCGTCTGCTGTCAGCGCACTCGGGTGTCAATTCCCAGAACCTGCGCACGAACCAGTTGTCGCGGGATGAGTTCAATCGCCTGTTCACATCATGCAGCACGCTGAGCGAAGCGCCGATTCACATCGACGATACGCCGGGCCTCACGGTCATGCAGCTTCGCGCCAAGGCGCGCCGCATGGTGGCGCAGCACGGTGTGCGCTGCCTCGTCATCGACTACCTCCAGTTGATGTCCGATCCGACGGCGGCGTCACGCGATGGGCGCCAGCAGGAGGTGTCGTCGATCAGCCGCGGCATCAAGGCGCTGGCCCGTGAGCTCGAGATTCCGATCATCTGCCTGGCTCAGTTGAATCGTTCGACGGAGCAGCGTCCGAGCCACAAGCCGCGCATGGCGGACCTGCGTGAGTCCGGTTCGATTGAGCAGGATGCGGACGTGATCATGCTGCTGCATCGCGAGGAGTATTACCACACTGAGGATCCGGAGTGGATCGAACTCAACCCGGACAAGATCGGCCTCGCCGAGGTCATCATCGCGAAGCAGCGCAACGGCCCGACGGGCATCGTCAACCTGACGTGGAACAGCCACATCACGCGCTTCCACAACTTCTCCTCCCGGCGTGAACCGACGTACCAGGCCGGACCACCGGCATCGGGCCAGGTGGAACGCAAGCACTTCTCACCGGGCCAGAAGGCGGGCCCCGTCGAAGACTTCCGCGACGGCTCCGGCGACGGCGACGGCGATGCCAACTGGGCGGATGAGGACATCGGGGATATTCCGGTGTAGCGCAGCCTCGGAGAGGCTGCAGGTTGGAGCTTGTGGGTTGGCGCAAGCGCGGGGCGGTGAAAGCGGGTGAAATGGGCGGGTTACTCGCTGCCGGCGATCCAACCTTCAACCTCCTCCCAGCCTTCGGCGCCGAACCGCCTACAATCCCCCCATGCGTTACCTCGGCCTGGACATCGGCGGGAAGCGGACCGGTGTTGCGGTGGCGGATACCGAACTCGGGATCGCGTCGCCGGTGACGACCATCGAGTCGCCACTGGCTTCTTCCGATGCGCTCGTGCTCCAGATCCGGGGCGTGATCGAAGAGCATGGGCCCGATGCGCTTGTCGTGGGCCTGCCCCTCAATATGGACGGGACCGAAGGCCCCCAGGCCAGAATCGTTCGCGGATTCGCCGCCGAACTGACGTCACAAACCGGGCTCCAGGTGCATCTCCATGATGAGCGACTCACCTCCGCCGCCGCCGATGAGCGGATGGCACGCACAGGGTTCACACACCGCCAGAAAAAGGCGCGACGCGATGCCATCGCCGCGGCGGAGATCCTTGCCGGTTTTCTGCGGGCTCTCGAAACAGGTAACGCGGGTGAATACGGGCCCCCGGTGGATGCAGCCGATGAAGAGTGACGGGGTATGTGTGATGCAGGGGTGGCTCGTCTCCCCGGGTCTTGAGGACTCAACTGGAGGTCACGGATGATCAAGTGGACGCTCGTACTCGCTGCCGCCATCTCGGTCGCCGCCGCGGCCCCCGCCCGTGATGATGCGCCTTCCGAAGACACGCAGGTCACCGAGACGGTTGATGACCTGCTGATTGCGCTCGAGACTGCGGGGCGCGACCTGACATCCGTGCACGCGAAGATCTACTGGTCCCGCCGCTCGGAACTGGAAGGTGACGAGCAGGTGCGGCAGGGAGAGTTCTACTTCGCGCAGGATGCCCCGGCAGCGGACGGCTACAGGCGCAAGGCATTCGCGGCGGTCTTCGACAGCCTGATCATCGACGGCATCAAGCATTCGGACTCCTACCACGAGCGCGTCGTGTTTGACGGCACATGGTTCACGCAGATTCGCGATGCGCTGGATGATCGGTACTACGAGCGTCGTCGGGTGGCGCCGGAGGGGCAACGGGTGGATCCGCTGATCCTGGGCGAGGGGCCGCTCCCGATCCCCATCGGCCAGACCCGGGAGTCGATCCTCAAGCGTTACGAAGCTGAACTGCTCGACCCCATGGATGGTGTTGAAGACCTCGTGGGCGATCCGTCGGAGGCGGTCTTTGCGCTCGGGTGGACGGATGCCATGCAACTCCGGCTGGTAGCGCGGGATGACTCATTCAACGACTCGTTCAGCGAGGTGCGCCTGTGGTATGACCGCACGACGCTGCTGCCTCGAATGGCGCGCACGCGGCAGGCTCGCGGTGGTGATGCCGATTCCATTCTCGTGCTGCACAGTGTCGCTCGGAACATCGAGATTCCGCCGCAGGTGATGGACACCACTGAGCCGCCGGACGGCGAGGGGTGGGTCAAGAACATCAAGGAAGACTCAATTGCATCGGACGTGAAGCCGGACACCGGGGAGGGCACCGAGTCGGAGGATCGTTCATGACATGGCTGCATCGATTCTGCGTCGTGCTGATCTGCGTTCTCGTGGCACCGGTGGTCCATGGACAGGTGGACGTCGGTGAACAACCCGCCGGCATCGAGACCCCGCCCATCTCCAAGGCGGTCCTCCGCAAGCTGGAAGCCCCGTACCTGGATGAGGATGAGCGCCGCGACCTGCGAATCTTTCACGGCCTGTGGGCGGAACCGGATGATGAGATCGTCGCCGACCGGGCCCGGATCGCGCTCATGATCGGAGTCTTCGACGATGCGTCGCTCATGGACGACGCCGCGGCCGCCGAAGACCGTGCGGAAGCGGCGGTGATCCGCGGCGACCTGCGTTCTGCTCTCGACATGCTGACGGGTCACCAGTCCATGCGCGCCCGTCGCATCCGTGCGGAAGCCCTCGAAGGTCTCGGGCGCTTCGCCGAGGCGGATGCGGCGATCGATCCGGTCGTCTCAACGCTTCAGCGCAACCGGCTCACCACGCCCGAAGAACTGCACGAGGGCGTTCGCGCCCTGATCATCCGGGCGCGACTGCAGGGGCGCACGACGGGTGACTACAAGGCGATGGTGCAGTTGTTGTCGCAGGTGCATCAGGAAATGGACCGCCTGTACTGGCCGGCGATCCTCACGGAGGCGGAACTCCTTCAGGACAAGAGCAACCATGCCGAGTCGTCAACCGCGATCGGCGAGGTGCTCAAGCTCAATCCCGGCGCCGCCCGCGCATGGTACGTCATCGGCATGATGCACGTGCAGACGTTCGGGTTCGCAATGGCGGAAGAGTGTGCCGCGATGCTCGACAGGATCGCGCGTCGCCTGTCGGGGCATGAGGCGTATGAGCATCCGTATGCCAACCTGATCCGTGCGCGCCTCTGGATGCGACAGAACGACCCCGATGAAGCGGAACGGTGCCTGATGCGGGTGCTGGACCGGTTCCCGAAGATGCGCGAAGCGCGGGCGCTGGAGTGCGCGATCGCGGCGTTGCGTTTCGATGAATCATTGACATCCGAGCGACTGGCGGCATTCGATGAACTCTCCTCGGGATCGCCGGTCGCCCTGTACGAGGTCGGACGCACGCTGGCGGATGCGCGGCAGTATGACGCGGCGGCGCAATACCTCGAACAGGCCTCGAGTCGTCAGCCCAACTGGCCGCAGCCCATCATCGAACTGGGACTGCTGGAGATGCAGTCCGGCAACGACGAACGGGCGCACCTGGCGCTGACCATGGCACAGCGTCTCGATGAATTCAACGTGCGGGCGCGTAACAGCCTGCGCCTGATCGAAGAACTGCTGCAATGGGATACGGTCGAGAGCGAACACTTCGTGGTGCGATATCAGCCCGGCGAATCCGAGGTGATGGCCTCGGAAATGCTGGGTCCGCTGGAGCACATCCATGAACTGGCGTCCGAGGCGTTCGATCACGAACCGGATCGCAAGACCGTGATCGAACTGATGCCCGACCACGAGTGGTTCGCCGTGCGCATCACGGGTATGCCGGCCATTCACACCATCGCCGCGTGCACGGGCCCGGTGATCGCGATGGAAGCGCCGCGCGACGGTGCGAAGCACTTCGGTGAGTACGACTGGGTCCGCGTGATCCGTCACGAGTACGTCCATACGATCACGCTCTCGCGCACCCGCAATCGCATCCCGCACTGGTTCACGGAGGCGGCGGCGGTGTATCTGGAAGGGACGCCGCGGGACTACATGCGCTGGAAGATGCTGGCGGCGGAGCTCGATGCAGGCACGCTCTTCGACATGTCGGAGATCAACATTGCGTTCGTGCGTCCCAAGCGTCGGCAGGACCGGTCGCTGGCGTATGCACAGGGGCACTGGATGTACCAGTTCATCGTGGAGCGCTGGGGTGGCCGCGCAGCGCTGGACCTGATGGACCTGTACGCGGCGGGCGTGCGTGAAGAGGAGGCGATGTGCACGGTGCTGCGTCGTTCGCGCGACGAGTTCCACGCGGACTTCCTCGACTGGGCGCGAAAGGACCTGGAAGCGCACGGCATGCATCCCAGTCCCTCACTGCGCGAACTGCGCCTGCAGGAGACGCTGAATGATCCGGAGTCGGCAGAGGGGCTGATGACCGAACTGGAGCGGTACGCGGCCAGCACAGCGCACCGCCTGACGGGTGGCACAGCGGGATCGGCGTGGGAGCCGGAATTGGCGGAGGTGCGTTCGGATCGCGTGGACTGGTGGTTGCAGTCGCACCCCGACCATCCGGACCTGCTGGAGTTCGTGGTGCACGAACTGCTCGCCTTCACGGACGGCGAACCGGTCCCGGAGATCATTCCGCAACTGGAGGCGTATGCTCAGGCCCGCCCGGTGGATGACATGCCGCATCGGCACCTGGCGAAGCTGTACCTGGCGTCGGACACGCCGGAGAAGGCGATTCCGCATCTCGAGTACCTCGACATCCGCGAGCAGCACTCGCCCGCATACGCCATTGAACTGGCGCGGCGCTACGCCACGCTGAAGCAGTGGGACAAGGCAGCGTCCAAGGCACTGCGCGCCACCCAGATCGCACCCTTCGACGCGGACTACCGCGAGTTCGCGGCGACCGTTGCAATTCGCCAGGGCGAACTCGAGGACGCCGAGCGACACATCCGCGCCCTGACCCGGATCGAGCCGAACCGCGACATCCACCAGAAGCGCCTGGAGAAGGTGATCGAGATGCGGGGCGGGTGATGGGAGCGGGGGCGCCGTACAGATCGGTGCCTCTGCCGTCCCGGCGGTGGAGAACAGCACAAACACGCGCACCACGTCCCGACATCAAGCGCGACGTTCTGGCTCAAAGGTTGAGAGCCTGGAACTTGGCGCATGCGTCAGGGTGAACCTGGCGGCATTCGCATGATGTCATGCATACACTGTGTGGATGATCGCTCTCATGAGTCAGTTCAGGGATTTGAATCTCACCAGGACGCGTCCATGAAGCCGCGTCATGTCATCGACATGTATGTGCTTGATGTCCTGAGGCATGACGAGGTCGAGCAACTGAGTTCTATACTCAATCTGCTCAATGATGATGGCTGCATTGGTTGGAGGAGCGAGTGGGGCCGGTGGTTTACGGAGGGTGAGGTCTGGGAGTCACTCAGGCGGCTGACACGAGCACGATGCGTTTTCGTCGCGGCTGAGGAACCCGGAGGACTTGTGCGAGTTGAGGAAGGCTCCGCACACTTTGGGCTCGACGATCAGGGGGAGATCTGGTTTGGTCTCACTGAGGTCGGTGTCAGGATTTGGGATCAATGGGAGCTTGAGTGATAGACGTGGGGCGCGGTGCTTCCGAGGTTGGACTTTGAGTGATGATCCGGCGCTCTTGCAGGTTGGTGCGCTGGCCACTGCCGGGGCGGCAGTGGTACCGGCCGTGTTCACCGCAACCCCACGCGGTAGCCGACAAGAGCCGCGCTGACGGCGACGTTGAGTGACTCGACGTCGCCCGCCATCGGGATGCGGAGGCGGGCGTCGAGGAGGTCGTGCACCCCCGGGGAAATGCCCGTCGTCTCGGCGCCGAGGATGTACGCGCCGCGGTGCGGGGGATCGAAGGTGAAGAGGTCGTGCGCGTCCGCGGCGGCGTCGAGGCCGAGAATGTGGAAGCCGCCCGCACGCAACGCGTGGATCGCTTCGTCGATCGTGTCGCAACGGATCAGTGGCATGCGGTAGATCGTCGCCGCCGATGTCTTGATGACCAGGCCGCTCACCCACGGACAACCCGACAACGGCCACACGATCGCGTTCATGCCCGAGGCCGCCGCGGAACGAATGATCATGCCGATGTTCTGCGGGTTGGTGATCGCGTCCATCACCAGCACCGACGTGCGGTGTTTCGCAGCCGCCCCCTTCAGCGATTCCACGAACGTCTCGACGTCGGTGACGTTCGTCATGCGGATGCGGGCCGCGACGCCCTGGTCATGACGTCGATCGCGCGACAGGTCGTGCACGGCATGTTCGGCGACGGCGTCCACCGGCACCTGTCGGCGATCGGCCGCTTCCCGCAGGCGGCGGCGGAAGTCCGCGGCGACGGTTTTCGCCACCCGTATCTCGTTGACTTCGACCGTCTCCGTCTCGATCGCTTCGAGCACTGAGCGGCGCCCGTAGATGATCAGCGAGGTCTCGCCGCGATGACGCTTGTTGGACTCCCGACTCATGAGCGCACCTCCCGTGCATATTCGCGCCCGCCCCATGCTGTTGCCACGCCGCCTTCAAGATCACGTGCCGCGTTGCGCAGAATCGCGGCGACGCGCCACGCACCCACAGGCCAGGCGACGATGTCGATGGCGCGGGCGCCCTGATTGCGGTAGATCAGGAGCAGGGTGAGGGCCGTCTGCAGGATCGCGACGACGCCGCTCCCCAACGCCAGCCAGGCGAAGGGTATCTCTGTATCAGTGGCGAGCATCGCGGCCCCGATGAGCGCGGTGACGATCGCCGCGGCGGGCAGCACGACGCCGCTGATCAGAACCCGACGAGCGGACTTGCGCAGTCGCGGCGGCTTCTGCCGGGCCGCTTCGGTAAAGATGCGCGTCCAGCCGCGAACGAACGCACTCCACGACCGGTACATGTGACACTTGACCATGCCATCAGCGACGAGGACGCCGACGGGGCGTCGTGCCTTCGGGCGCGCCATGCGGCGAGCGAATGCAAGATCTTCGAGGAGCGCATCGTGCACGGCTTCGTGTCCTCCGATGGCGTCATAGGCTTCGCGCCGAAAGAGCATGAACTGACCATTGGCGAAGGCGCGGCCGGCGTCCTGGCGGTTGACATAATCGAGGGGGAACTGGCGCACGAGTTCGAAACCGGCGGCAGGCTGGACGATGCGCTCGAACCACGTATCGCGCGACAGGGTTGTCAGGAGGCTGAGCATATCGAGGTGGCGATCGTGAAGAAGGTTGAGCGTGGCGGTGACGGCATCGGGATGGAACGTGGTGTCGGCATCGGCGAAGAGGAGGTAGTCGGCCTGCATCGCCGCGGGCATCGACTGGACGCCACGATGCACAGCGTGTGTCTTGCCCGCCCAGTCTTCGGGACAATGGTCATTGAGCAGGATGGTAAAGCGAGGGTCGTCGCCGATGCTTTCGCGTGTGATGCGTTCGGTGTCATCGGTGCAGCGATCGAGGACGAGTGAGACATGGATGCCGGGCCAGGTCTGGGCACGCAGGGATGCGATCAGATCGGCGATGACGTCCTGTTCGTTGTGCGCTGGCACGATGATCGCGACGACGGCATCGGGATCGGGTGGGTTTTCGGGCGTGATGCAACGGCCGTCCCGAGCGGTCGGGAGATGGCGATTGGTCATCAGGACGCGGACAAAGACCACGCCGTAGTACACGAACCCGGCGAAGGCAGTGAAGATCAGGAAGAACAGGATGATGAGCAGGGGCAGGGGCATGGTGCTGACAAAGAGTACAGGTAGGATGGGTGATATGCACCACCGTCCGAGCACGATCAGAACGCTCACCCGTGAGCAGGTCCGTGAACTGGACCGACGCGCGATCGAAGCGTACGGAATCCCCGGCGTGGTCCTGATGGAGAACGCCGCGGCGGCGATCGAGGAAGTGGTCCTCACGTGCCTGGGCGATCTTCCGGCTGATTCCTCCGTGCTGGTGCTGTGCGGGCCGGGGAACAACGGAGGCGATGGTCTCGCCCTGGCGCGGCGATTGCAGAACCGTGCCGTGCCGGTCGAGGTATTCCTCACTGCCGACGACGAGCGCTACGCGGGCGATGCGGCGGTGATGCTGCACATCGTGCGCTGCATGGGCATCTCGTGCAGCGTCCTTGATCTTGAAGATGTCGAGCGGGTACTTCCGGCTGATCCGAAACAGACGCTGATCGTCGATGCGCTGCTGGGAACCGGGCTCGATCGGCCGGTGCGGGCTGGGGTGTCCGAAGTCGTCGCGTGGGTCAAGCGGGCGCGGAATGCGGGTGCCTTTGTGGTTGCAGTGGATGTGCCGTCGGGGCTGGATGCGGATTCCGGAGAAGTCCTCGGTGTGGCGGTGCAGGCTGATGTCACGGTGACGCTCGCCGCGATGAAGCCCGGGCTGACGCTCGCCCCGGAGATCGTGGGACGCGTGGAGGTCGGTGACATCGGCGTGCCGACGGCACTGCTGGACGAGGTCGGGGGGTAGGCATGCCGGACACGACGTTCCTGTTTCGGTGGATCGATGAGCACGATGCGCGGTGTCCGCGCTGCCGGTATCAGCTTCGGGGCGTGCGCTCGAAGCGTTGTCCGGAGTGTGGTGAGGACCTGGTCCTGCAGCGCTGTGACGAGTTCGACTGGTGGGCCGCGGGCGTCTTCGGTCTCGCATTCGTCTGTGTCGCGGATGTCATCCTGCTGTTGCTGGTGCTGCTGCTGTCGGTCTCCAGTGGTCGCGCCGGCGCGTGGCTGCTGGCGGTGTACCTCGCGGCGGCGATTGTCGGCACTGCGGGCACGCTGATGATGCACCTCCGTCGTCGTGAGCGGGTGACCTCGGGTCGTCCGTTGCGCGGGATCGTGCTGGGGATGTTGGCAGTGACGTTCGCCGCGATGCTGCTCGGCCTGTGCGCCTCCATGGTGGTGATCTTCTGATGTCGTGCGCTCCGGTCGATGATGGGCCGTCCCGTGATGAAGCGATGCTGCTGACGTGGCTCGAGCGGCATGACGAGTGTTGTCCGGTGTGCCGCTATCGTCTGCAGGGGATCGAGTCGGCGCGCTGTCCGGAGTGCGGGACAGACCTTCGCCTGACCGTCGATTCATCGGAAGCGCGGCAGGGTGCATGGCTCTTCGCGATGCTGGCGCCGGCGCTGGGGATGGGGTTCACGAGCGTGGTCGCGGCCATCCTGCTGGTTGCGGTGACATTGGAACGGATCCAGCAGGGCTCGGCGGCGATCCCGTGGCAGCCGGTCGTGATCTTCTCAACCATGCTGCTGCTGGCGCTCATCGACCTCGCGGTGCTGATGTATCTGCTCTCGCATCGCTCGAACTTCATGAAGCGCCCGGTCAAGGCACGCTGGAAGCTCGCGTCGGCCTGGTTCATCGGCGTGGGGCTGATGCACCTGGCGGCGGGTATCACGTTGGCCGTGGTGTTGTGAGGGGGTATGGCGCGGAGCCACGCTATGCCGCGTCGGACTGGATGCGCGTCGCAGCCCACATGCGGCAGACGCTGATGAGTTTCTTACGGTCGATGGGCTTGGTGAGGTAGTCGTTGCAACCGGCGTCGAGGCACTTCTGACGATCGCCGGTCATGGCGTGCGCGGTGAGTGCGATGACGGGCGTGAGGTTGCCCATGTCGCGCAGCTTGCCTGCGGCGCTGTAGCCGTCGAGCACGGGCATCTGCATGTCCATGAGAATCACGTCGAAGGGTTGGGTCGCGGCCCGGACCTCGTCGATCGCGACCTGCCCGTTGTCGGCGATCGTGACTTCGGCACCGGACTTGCTCAGGTGGAAGGAGATGAGGCGCTGGTTGTCCGGCCCGTCCTCGGCAAGGAGGATGCGCAGGCCTTCCAGCGGCGGCGCATCGGTGGCATCGGCCGGCGCCTCGGCCAGGGCCTGCTGGTCCTGCACGGCGGCGGCAGCCGTTTCCGGATCCAGCATCTGGACGCCCGCGAGCGAACCGGTGCGAACCGTAGCGGTGAACTGTGAGCCGACCCCTTCTTCAGAAGTGATCGTCAGCGCGCCGCCGAGCAGCTCGGTGAAACTGTTGGAGATGCGCAGGCCGAGGCCGGTGCCGCCGAAGCGGCGGGTCGTCGAACCGTCGGCTTGTGAGAAGGCCTCGAAGCGACTGAGGACCTGCACCTGCTCAGGTGACATGCCGATGCCGGTGTCGACCACGCGGAACTGAAGCATGTCCGCTTCGGCATCGCGCAGGAGCTCGACGGCAATCGTCACGGATCCCTGCTCGGTGAACTTGAGCGCGTTGCCGACCAGGTTCACGATGATCTGACGCAGCCGCGTGGGATCGGAGATGATCTGCCGAGGAATCTCGGAGCGGTACTCGACCTTGAGTTCGAGGTCCTTCTCCATCGCCTTGGGACGCATGAGCGAGGCGACATCCTGAACGAGTTGGGACGGGCTGGTGGGAATCTGCTCGACGGACATGCGGCCCGCCTCGATCTTCGACATGTCGAGGATGTCGTTGATGAGCGTGAGCAGATGCTGACCGTTACGCCGGATCGTGGCGATCGTCTCGCGTCGGGTCTCCGGCGCCTGCTTGATGTCTCCATCCTCGGCAAGCAGGTCGGTGTAGCCGAGGATGGCGGTCATCGGCGTCCGGATCTCGTGACTCATGTTGGCGAGGAAGTCCGACTTCGCCTGGCTGGCGATCTCCGCGGCGTCCCGTGCACGGGTCACCTCGGTCATGTGAGCGCGGGCCACGAGGGACCACTTGCGCAGGACCTGCGAGAGGGCGACCGTCTCGCGCGCTCCAGTGGAAACGGCCGGAGGCAGGTCGACGTCGCTGGCATCCTCAGATTGCTCGATCGCATCGGTGATCTCGCGGATGGGTCGGATCAGGACGTGCACGAGCAGTACGCCGAGCGTGATGATGCCGATCACGATGAATGCGATGCCGCCGATCATGCGCGAGGCGATGAAATGGCGATCCGCGACCGCATCGGTGACGTCGAAGCCGACGACAAGCTGCGAGTCCGCATCCGCGCGGATCGAGACGCATCGGATCAGGCGGCCGTTCACTTCGTTGATCCGACATTCCGTGCCGCGAGCGTCATACAGCGTTTGTGCCCATGCATCGGACGCGCCCGGAGACTTGAATACCTCACCCCCAGTGATCTCGACGATGGGATGGCTGGTCATCAATTCCAGTTCGGCCAGCAGCGCATCCCGCGGCGGGTACAGGTGAAACCAGGCGAGAATGGAAGCATCCTCATCCCGCACTGGGATCACCAGTTCCGGCAGCCCGTGCTCCATGAGCAGTTCCGCCCGTGTGTAGCTGGTGACAGGCTCACCTCGAAGGACCGTCTGCTCCGGTTCATCGCTGGTGATCGAGTTGGCCAGCGATGCGTAGCAGATGCCATCGGCATCGCAGATGCGCCAATCGTCGACCATGGCGCCGGAGCGGGAGTAGTTGAAGAATGTACCGAGGGCGCTGTACAGGCCGTCACGGTCGCGCTCGCGCAGTGATTCGATCACACCGTCGCGATAAACGCCGGCCTGCACCAACTCGCGGGCACGCCTCTCCCATGCCTCAAGCGCGTATGCCCAGGATGTGGATGCGACCTCTTCGAACCGCGCGGTCTCCGCCTTCTCATCGTGCCGCTGCTCGATGAAGCCACCGAACAGCACAAGCCCCGAAGAGAGCAGGGCGACCGTCGCGCAGAGGCACGCGATCCCTGTGGTCAGGCTTACCGAGCGACCACCAAGCAACGGGCGGAGCCAGTCCTTCGACCAGCTCATTCCGATTCCTCCGCCGACGCCTGTCGCGACTCAAGGTCGATGGACAGAAGGGGCGTGGCGGTCCAGCTTGGAACGCCGCCGCGGAACCACGCGAGGCGATCGGGGTCGACGCCCCACTCCTGCGGGAGTGTGACGGCGGCGTTGTAGCTGCGCGAGCACGAGGGACCGTTGCAGAAGAGTACAAGGCCCGGGTGCTCAGCGAGGAGTTGCTCAACGATCTGCCGGGTCAGCCTGAGTTCGTGATCGATCTCTTTCGCGAGATAGCCATACTCATGAAAGACGGCGCCGGGAATGGTGCCCTTGTCGCGCACGTCCGCCCACTTCCGCAGATCGAGCAGGCACCAGCCGCGGCGATACGCGAGATCGGCGGCCTCGCGCTCCGAGACCCGGCGCACACCATTGGGAATGACGGCGCCATCCGGAGAGCGGGAACCGGGCAGGTTCGCCATCGGGTACAGCTCGGGGTGTTCCTCGACGTCCTCCACATGCTTCGCCAGTTCCATCAGCTTGCCGGTGGTCCGGTCACTCGGCCACAGCACGCCGACCGCTGCGGACTGATCCCCGACAACTGCGGTCTCACCGAAGCGCTCATCAAGGCTCGGTGCGCCGGTGATGCCGTGCACCATGAGCGCCCCACCGATCCCAAGCATGCCCAGCGCAATGATGGTCGGCAGCTTGCGGAGGCTGCTGGACCGGGGACTCCCCGCATCGCTCTGGCCATAGGAGCGTGGCATCACCGAAAAAATCGGCGCCCTGATGCCGGACCTTGACCCTCTGTGCGTGGGATGGTCGCTGCGCAGCAGAAAGCGACCCCCGACTGGGGGAGGCGTCATTGATATTGGACGAGGGAACGGAACTGGCACTCAGTCCCGAGTGCCGAGTGCCGAATACCGAGTACCGAATGCCGCCTACGTCACTTCCCCAGACCGACAAGTTCGTCGTTCGTCTCGAAGCGCTGCATCGCGGCGAGGAGTTGTTCAACCTGCTGTGCCGCCGGCATGTTGAGGAGTCGGCGGCGCAGGGCCGTGACGGTCTTGAGTTCCTGTTCGTTGAGGAGCAGGTGTTCCTTGCGGGTGCCGCTCGCGGCGAGGTCCATGGCGGGGAAGAGTCGTCGTTCTGCGACCTTGCGGTCGAGGACGAGTTCCATGTTGCCGGTGCCCTTGAACTCTTCGAAGATGACCTGATCGCCCTGGCTTCCCGTATCGACCAGGCAGGTGGCGATGACGGTGAGCGAACCGGCTTCCTCGGTGTTGCGTGCGGATCCGAAGATCTGCTTGGGCACGGTCAGCGCCTTGGAGTCGAGTCCACCGGAGAGCGTGCGTCCGGAGTTCGCGTGCTTGCGCGAGTTGTTGAAGGCGCGTCCGAGTCGGGTCAGTGAGTCGAGCAGGATGACGACGTGCTTGCCCGCCTCGACCATGCGCCGGGCGCGGTCGTTGACCATGGTGGCGACGGCGATGTGCTTCTCGATGTCGTGATCGTTGGATGAGGCGAAGACCTTGGCCTGAACGGAGCGGCGGAAGTCGGTGACTTCCTCTGGGCGCTCGTCGATGAGCAGGACAAAGACCTCGAGTTCCGGGTGGTTGTGGTGCAGCGCGTGCGCGATGTCCTTGAGCAGGATGGTCTTGCCGGCCTTCGGTGGCGCGACGATCAGGCCGCGCTGCCCCTGCCCGATCGGGCAGAAAAGGTCGATGAGACGGCACGACGGCGGGCAGCCGGGGTGTTCGAGTCTCAGCCGGGGCTGGGGATCGACCGAGGAAAGATCCTCGAAGGGGCGCATTTCGGCGTAGGCTTCGGGGTCCATGCCTTCGATGGCGATCACCTGGTCGACGACGGGGCGCGCCTGTCGCGGTGCTGACCCCCCACCTTTCCGGCGACGTCGGCGCGGTTTCTTCTGGACGACCTCGACGGTGATCTCCTGGCCGTTGCGCAGCGGGTATGTATCCCCGAGTGCGACCGGAACGAATGGATCATCTGCGCTTTCGACGAACGCGTCGCTGAATTGACGAACACGGCCCTCGGCGCGCTGTGGCCAGACGAGAATGCCTGTCAGCGTTGTCATGAGTTCGAGTACCTGTGGCAGGCGACAGTGGGCGCACCGAAAACATCCCATGCTCCCCTGGATGACGACCACTGCATTTCTGCGGTTGACCCCGGACGAATCGTTGATGCATTGGAGCACCGGAGCAGACGGAAGTCAAGTCCGAAGCGCGGGGATGACGAGGCCGGGCCCCCGCATCGTGGCCCCCGGGCACGGAGATAACCCACCGAACGCAGATCCTCGCCCCATTATGCTACACTCTCCTTCTGGCCCGAATCCGGGCCATGGCTCGAATGCCGGGGACTTGCGGGTGGAGAGACGCGCTGTGTTGGTGCCGCCTGAGATCGGCGGAACGGCGAGCCCGGCGAACCTCGGATTGGTTCGGCGAGCCAGTGGTTCCCGATGTGTGATCGGGTCCGAAAAGGAATCATCGTGACGCCACTCCAGGCGTCGGAGCAGTTCATGCAGGTCTTTCGCGGCATCCCGGTCTCACAGGGGATCGCCATTGGGCGAGCGTTCGTTCTGGACGATGTGCGTCAGCACATTCCGCGCCGGACGGTGGCCAACCCGGCTGGCGAACTCACGCGCCTGGAATCCGCCCTCACGGCCTCCCGCGCCGACCTGACACGCATGCGCGAGCAGGCGGAGGAGGAACTCGGAACCGAGGCCGCCAAGATCTTCGCGTTCCACCAGGGCATGCTGGCTGATGCCAGCCTGACCAACCCCATCCGCGAGCGCATCGAGCAGGATCGTGTCACCGCCGAGTACGCGGTGCAGGAGCAGTTCCGCATCATCGCGGACATGTTCGGAGGCATGTCCGATACGGCGTTCCGCACCAAGGTCGACGATGTGTGGGATCTCCACCATCGCGTGCTGCGTCACCTCATCGGTGAGCACGACAGCCAACTCGACGAGATGCAGGGCGATGTCATCGTGCTCGCCGGGGACCTGACGCCCTCCCAGACCGCCGCATTCCGCACGAAGTCCGTACTCGGCTTCGGCACGGACATGGGCGGCAAGACGAGTCACACCGCCATCTTCGCACGGGCGCTGGGCATCCCGGCGGTGGTCGGCCTCGAGCGCATCTGCGAAGTCGCGGACGACGGCGACCAGCTGATCGTCGATGGCGAACGCGGCGTGATCATCATCGATCCCGATGAGGATACGCTGGAGGAATACCGTCGCCACGCGAAGGCTGCCGAGGCGTACGCCCTGACGTTGACGGAACTGGCGGACCTGGATCCGGTCACGACGGATGGCGTCCGCATCGAGATCATGGGCAACATCGAGTTCCCCTCCGAGATCGAGATGATCCAGCGCCACGGCGGGGACGGCGTCGGCCTTTTCCGCACCGAGTTCCTCTGGTTGACTTCCGACCACGAACCGACGGAAGAAGAACAGTACGACTACTACCGGGAGTGCATCGAACTCGTCGAAGGCAAGGCCCTGACCATTCGCACCTTCGACCTCGGTGCCGACAAGTACACCCAGGAACGGGCGATGAACCCGGAGCGGAACCCCTTCCTGGGGTGCCGCAGCATTCGCTACTGCCTGCAGAACCTCGGCATGTTCAAGCGGCAGTTGCGCGCCATTCTGCGGGCCTCGGCGCATGGACCGCTGAAGGTCATGTTCCCGCTGGTCACGAATACGCTGGAACTCCGCCAGGCGCGGATGATCTTCCACGACGTGATGGAGGATCTCGAGGAAGAGGGCATCCCGTTCAGCCGGGATATCCCCATCGGAATGATGGTCGAAGTGCCCTCCGCGGCGGTCATGGCGGCGACATTCGCGAAGGAGGTCGACTTCTTCTCGATCGGAACGAATGACCTGATCCAGTACACGCTCGCCGTGGACCGGACGAATGAGCGAGTGGCGAGCCTGTACTCCTCCGCCCACCCTGCGGTCATCAAGCTGATTAAGGAAGTTGTTCGGGCCAGTCGACGCCATGGGGTGGAGGTGTCGTGCTGCGGCGAGGTCGCCAGCGATACTGATGCGACCATGTTGCTCATTGGTCTCGGGCTGCGTAGGCTATCCGTAACACCCGCGAGTATCCCTTACCTCAAGCGGGTCGTCAGAAGTACCGATATTGAGACATGTGAGCGGCTGGCCCGAACGGTCGGTTCGTTCGATTCTGAGAGACAGGTCACGTCTTATCTGCGTGATCAGTTCAAGAAACACTTTCCCGATGGCATCGGCGGGCGTTCCGCCGACTGATTGCCCTCGGGTTCGGACCACCAGGCCGAGACGCGGCCGCTGGAACCTCCGGACCCCTTTCGCACCGGTTCAGAGCCCACTCGACGCATCGTCGATGGACGCTCCCGGCGGACGAAAGCGGATCCGGGCGGGCGGAATCGGGTGCCGAGGCACCACCGATGACCGCCGGGGGACCATTGCGGCAAGCGAGACGGCCGACACCCAGGCGGGGCTTCCGATGCCCACCGGCGATGTTCTGATCGCCATGCAGATTCCCCTGACACCCACCGGCGCCGAGTCGCCGCGTGCGTGCTGTGGTCTGCCATGGCAAGGACATTGGCGCGTGGAACGGGGCCGACGCAACGGATCCATCCATGTCCACCAAGCAAATGCTGATCAACTACGTGCCCGGCCAGGAGTGTCGGGTCGCGCTGGTTGTTGACGGGGCTCTCGAAGAGTTCCACACCGAACGTGCCAACTCGGTCAACTTCGTTGGCAACATCTATCTCGGAACCGTGACGAACGTGGAGCCCGGCATCCAGGCCGCGTTCATCGACTTCGGTCAGTCCACCAACGGCTTCCTGCACGTCTCCGACCTGCACCCGATGTACTTCCCGGGTGAGGATGAAGAGACCACGGAACAGATCGGCAAGAAGACGCCCCGCAAGGAGCGCCCTCCGATCCAGCGGTGCCTGCGTCGCGGCCAGAAGGTCATCGTGCAGGTTCTGAAGGAGTCGATCAACACCAAGGGACCGACGCTGACGACTTACCTGTCGATCCCCGGTCGCTACCTCGTGATGCTGCCCCAGATGGACAAGGTGGGCGTCTCGCGCAAGGTCGAGGACGACGACGAGCGGCGCGACATGCGCAAGGTGCTCGATTCCCTGGACCTGCCCGAGGGCTTCGGGTTCATCATGCGTACCGCGGGAGCCGGTAAGGGCAAGACCGAGATCAAGCGCGACCTCGCCTACCTGGCGCGCCTTCACAAGGACATCGAGCGGCGCAAGAAGGGCTCGGGGCGCACGCGCCTGCTGTACGCGGAGTCCGACCTCCTGATGCGCTGCCTGCGTGACATCTGGACCAGCGATGTCGATGAGATCGTGATTGATCACGAACCGTCGGTGGAGCGAGCCTCCAAGTTCATGAAGATCGTGTCGCCCAGGAGCAGCACGAAGCTCAAGCACTACGACAGCCCGGTGCCGATGTTCCACGCCTACGGCATCGAGGAGCAGATCCAGCGCATCTACTCGCGCGAAGTGCCGCTCCCCTCCGGCGGCTCGCTCGTCATCGATGAGACCGAGGCGATGATCGCCATCGACGTCAACTCCGGCAAGATGCGTGACGCCGGCGATGCCGAGACCACCGCTTACAAGACCAACTGCGAAGCCGTCGATGAGATCTGCCGACAACTCCGCCTGCGCGACATCGGCGGCCTCGTCGTCTGCGACCTCATCGATATGCACGGCCGGGGCAATCGACGCAAGATCGAGTCACAGTTCCGCGACCGACTCAAGAAGGACCGGGCCGCAACCCGAACCCTGCCCATCAGCCGTTTCGGCATCGTCGAGATGACGCGCCAGCGCGTGCGCGGCTCGATGCGCGATGTGCATTTCGCGCGCTGCCCCACCTGCACCGGGCGGGGCCTTCTCCAGCGCCCCGAGAGCGTCGTCACGGAGATGCTCCGCGACCTCGCCGCGCTCATGGAACAGGACCGTGTCGCCAAGGTGGAACTCGTTGTTTCGTCACGCGTCGCCGGAGAGATTCTCTCGACTCGCCGCGCCGTCCTGTCGCGTATCGAGCTCTCGTCGGGCAAGCACATCGATGTGCGGATCATCGAGAGTATCCCCGCCGACCGCGTCACCATGTACGCCTATGACAGTTCCGGGGCTGACATTGACCTCGAGAAACTTCCCCGCCTCAAGCCGCCGAAGAAGCTCAAGGTGTGGGAGAGCACCGATGCCGCCTCGGATGACTGGGCGGTCGACATCAACGAGGAAGCCATCGAAGAGGCGCTGCCGGAACCCGAGCACGCCGCCATGGCCCACGTCGAGACCGACCGGCCCGACGACTCATTCCTCAATGCCGACGACGACGAGGAAGAGGCACCGAAGAAGAAGCGGCGCCGCCGTCGGCGCCGGCGCAAGTCGGGTTCGGGCGACGGTGAGAGCGAGGAACAGAAGGCCGAGGCATCTCGCGACGATGCCGAAGAGCAAAGCGACACCGATGACGCCGGTGAGGGCGAGGGTGGTCGTCGCAAGCGCCGCCGACGCCGCCGTCGTGGTCGGGGTGGCTCAAAGGACGACCAGGCCCCGGCCGAGTCCAATGGACAGGCGAGGAGCGAACCCGACAGCGATCACGACGACGCCGACGACGACGAAGGTGCCGATGTCCCGGATCCCGCCGAGAAGCGTGGTGATTCCTGGGATCTGACGCCCGAAGAAGTCGCCGCCGCGGAGGAAAAGCGGGCCAAGGCTCTGGCTGCACTGCACGAAGCTGCCAGTGAAGAAGGCGCCACGGAAGGGGGCGGCAAGAAGAAGCGCCGTCGTTCCCGCCGGCGCAAGTCGGACAACGAGTCGGACGGGCAGGACAACGCCCCCGCATCGGATGCCGATGCGAGCGACGAGAACTCTCCCGAAGACACGGAGACGAAGCGCCCGTCCAGCCGCAGGAAGACGAAGAAGAAAACCGCCACAAAGCCCGATGCCGAGGCGAAGGCTGAAGAGGACCAGGCCGACGATGCCGACCAGTCCGCCCGGAAGGTCACGCGGCGGCGCAAGAAGACGACCACCAGGTCGGAACCCGCCAAAGCGCAGGATGACGAGTCTCCCGCTGATGCCAATGCCGAACAGAAGCCCGCGGCGAAGAAGAAGTCGACCCGTAAACGCCGCTCGAAGAAGAAGACGGGCAGCAGCGACGGCACGAAGTCCGCTGAGCCGACACCGAAGTCCGAGCGCATGACCAAGTCGGACCTTGAAGCCACGATCAAGGAAGAGGCCGCGAAGGTGACGACGAAGAAGGCCACGACCAAAAAGCCTCGAACCCTGTACTCCAGCCGACGCCGCGTGAACCCGACCGAACTCTCCAAGCAGCGTCGTGATCGGGACTGAAGTCGTGAGCGACGGCCGGGACGTACGCGTACTGATGCTCGGGTCGACGGGCTCCATCGGCGTCCAGACCGAAGAGGTGATTGCACACCTGAATCGACTGCACGAGGCGGGCCGACACCCCCACCGCTATCGCATCGTCGGTCTGGCAGCAGGCCGCAACGCAGATCGCCTCGCCGAACAGGCGGAGCGATGGGGCGTCAACGCACTTGCGCTCGCCGCTGTTGACGTGGAGTGGACATCGACGAGACCCGTACTTCGCGGGCCGGACGCCGCGGAACAACTCGTCTCTGAAACGGATGCCGACATCGTGCTCGGTGCCATGGTCGGGTTTGCGGGTGTCCCTGCGCTGCTGACTGCGGTGCGTCGCGGCATGACGGTGGCGCTCGCCAACAAGGAGACCCTCGTCGCCGCCGGGGCGCTCATCGTGGAAGCCGCGATGTCATCCGGCGCGCATCTTCTCCCGGTGGACAGTGAGCATTCGGGCGTGTGGCAGTGTCTCGCCTCGGCGGCCCGTGATCTCCAGGCGCCGCCGACGCCCTCGGGAGAGCACATCCGCCGCATCACGCTGACGGCTTCCGGCGGTGCGCTTCGAACCTGGGACCTGCAGCGCATGTTCGATGCGACTCCGGAGGAGGCGCTTGCTCATCCGACATGGGACATGGGTGCGAAGGTGACGGTGGACTCGGCTTCACTGACGAACAAGGCGCTTGAACTGGTCGAGGCGCACTGGCTGTTCGGCATCGATGCAGACCACCTCGGTGTGCTGATCCATCCCCAGTCGATCGTCCATGCCTTCGTCGAATTCGTGGATGGCTCGATGATCGCGCAACTCGGTGCACCTGATATGCGCACGCCCATCCAGGTGGCGCTGACGTGGCCCGAGCGTATCGGCGGGCTGGCCCCCTCGGTGGATGTTGCAACACTCGCCAACCTCGACTTCGAAGCCGTTGATGGGGATCGATTCCCTGCACTCGCGAGTGGGTTCGATGTCATCAGGCGAGGCGGGACCTCCGGTGCCGTCTTTAATGCCGCCAACGAACGAGCGGTCGAGGCCTTTCTCGCCGGTTCGATTCCGTTCGGGAGGATCCCCGAGTTGAGCCGGGCCGCGCTTGACGAGGTCTCCCATAGCGAAATCCGGGATCAGAGCGATGTGATGGACGCGGATCGCGAGGCCCGGTCCTTCGTGGACACGCTTATCGGGCCCGGCGCGGCCACCCCCCGGGGGCCCGGCGCCTGACCGGTCCGCGTCGCCCCGCTCAGGCAACATTGCAAATCTCTGCCGCCCAAATTGGGCGTCAGACTTCGCCTTTTGCGTCTCCTGTCTTAGGATAGGATGTCGCGTCGTCTGGATGAGGGTGGAGGCTGTCAAGACCCGACCACGACGGATGGGTGTCGTGCAGTGAGGTTGCGAATGTCAACAGGTGTGTCCGTGAGAATCCTGTCCCAGGCAGGCCTTCTGGCGCTGTTGCTGGGCGCGGATCTTCGCGGCGCGGACATTGATGTACCTGATCCCGGAGAGGGCATCTTCACGATCCAGGATGGTGTGGATGCCGCGATTGCCGGCGACATCCTGCTGGTGGCGCCGGGAGTCTACGTCGAATCGGTTGATACCAGTGGCAAGGCGATCCGCATCCGTTCGACGGGCACAGTGCAGGAGACCGTGATCGACACCATGTCCTCGGAACCAGCGGTTCTGATCGCCAACGGCGAAGGACGTAACACGGTCATCCAGGGATTAACGCTGCGCAGTATGGGCAACTCCATCCAATGCACGGGTTCCTCACCAACGATTCGATCCTGCATCATCGATGCGGGCCAGGCGCTGTGTGTCGGCGGCTCGCCCCGATTCGTGAGCATTACCTTCACCGGCCACAAGGGGGGACCCCCGGCGCTGCAATTGCTGTCGGGCGCGGACCCGGATGTCGAGTCGTGTGACTTCACTGCGAACTCATCGGCATCGGTCGGCGGTGCGGCGAATGCGACGGGCAGCGCCGGACACTTCATCGACTGCACATTCACGGGAAACACCGCTGCTCTCGGCGGCGGCGTCAGCGTGGTCGACAGCTCCACGCGCTTCACCGACTGCACGTTTGACGGCAACGCCGCATCCAACGGCGGCGGCGCCTGGCTGGTCGGCGGGACGCCGGTGCTGGAGCGGTGCACCTTCCGGAACGGCAGCGCCATGGTCGGCGCCGGCGTCTACATCACCGAGTCGGAAGCGACGCTGACGTCCTGCGACTTCGAGGACAACATCGCGAGCCAGGCAGGCGGTGGCGTGCGTGTACTGAGTGGGGCCGGCACGACGTTCATCGCATGCGACTTCTCCAGTAACTCCGCACCGGAAGGCGCGGGCGCGGATGTCACCGACGACTCCCACGACCTGCTCTTCCTCGGATGCAGCTTCGTCGGTGAGAAGGCATCCATCGGCGGCGGCATGGATGTCGGACCCGGCACGGGCGTCGTCCAGGTGGAAAGCTGCCTCTTCCAGGACACGGTGGCCGAGGAAGGCGGCGCCATCTGCGCGCGGGGCGGTGGCCTGCTCGTGCGAGGCGGTACTGTTCGCCGCGGCGTATCAACGGCTCTCCCCGGCGCGATCCGGGGCTCCGGCTCCTCGTCGCACATCGTCATTGCGAACGTCGCCTTCGAGGACAACGACACCGGTGCGATCGTGGTCCGTGATGCTGACGCTCTCGTGGTCGCGATGTGCGGCTTCCAGGAACATGATGCGCGTGTCATGGAAGTGACGGGCACTGATGTCACGGTCGTGGACTGCCTGCTCACACGGAACACCTCGCCCAATGCCCTCGTGCGCTTCGCGGGCGCGCCAGCCTCGCTGGTCAACTGCTCGATCATCGGCAATACGATCACCGCACCGGGTGCAACGGTGATTGATGGCGGGGCTGCGACCGGAATCGCGAACACGATCTTCTGGAGCAATCACAACGGCTCCGACATTGTTCCGGTGCTGGACGCCGGAACGGTCACGTACAGTTGCGTCGAAGGTGGCTGGCCCGGGGACGGCAACGTCTCATCTGATCCGCAGTTGATGAACCCATCGAGCGGCGACTACCGCATCTCGACCTGCTCGCCATGTCGGGATGCCGGCAGCACCGGCCTCATGCCCCTCGACATCGCCGATCTCGACGACGACATGGACATCGGCGAGCCACTTCCCGTCGACATGGGCGGCGACAGCCGCCTGCTCGGAGCCTCGGTCGACATCGGCGCATACGAAGTGCGGGCGCCCATGACCTTCAACGTTCCGGGATTCGCATCAACCGTCCAGGAAGCCATCGATCACACCATGGTGCTGGGAGGAGACGAGATCGCGCTCGGCCCCGGTGTGTGGATGGAACCCGTCAGCTTCAATGGAAAGCCCGTACACATCCGGGGCGAAGGGGCCGGCATCACGACCATCGATACATCCGGCACCGGCAGCCGCGCACTGACCGTCGCGGGTGGCGCCTGGGGCTGCGGCGTCGTCGAGGGATGCACGCTCGTGGGCGGCAGCGTGACCGAGGGCGGCACCGTGCAGGTCACCGGCTCACGCCTGCTCCTGCTGAACTGCGAGGTCATCGGCGGGGATGCGCAACGCGGCGGCGGCGTCGCTGTTGTCTCCGGTGCTGATGTGTCCATCGAAGGCTGCGACATCACGTCGAACGATGCCCTGATCGGCGGTGGCCTGTATGTCGAAGATGCGTCTCTGCGGATGTCCAGATCAACGATCTCCTCGAACAGCGTGCTGGATTCCGGTGGTGGGCTGTACGTCGTCTCCGGCGATGTCACGATCGCGATGTCGCGCATACAGGATCATGATGCACCGGGCTTCGGAGGTGGGATCTACGCGGCGGGCGATGTCTCCCTCATCAGCACCATCCTCGAAAACAACACCGCGGGCGTACTCGGCGGACACGCCGCTGCGGCTGCCGATGGATCGTCCGGAGCGCTGCGCCTGATCAACACGACGATGGTCGGCGGCTCGGCGCAGGTCGGTGGCGGGATCTACAACCTTGCCGGTGGCCTGGCCGTGCACAACAGTGTGCTTCACGACAATACGGATGGTTCCGGCACGGGCTTCACCGCGCAGATTGGCGGCCTGCCGGCCATGAGTCTGGCGTACAGCCTCATCATGGGCGCTTCGGGATCGGAAGGACCGGGCGTGCAGGGCGGCGATCCTGAATTCATGGATCCGTCGAGCGGTGATTACGCTCCGGGTCCCGGTTCGATGCTGGTGGATGCGGGCGACAGCAACGCGATGCCATCCGGATTCCCGCTCGATATCGTCGGGCATTCGCGCTTCGTGGATGTACCGTCATCGGAGGACAAGGGCCTTCCGGATACCCAGGGTCGCGTCATCGACATCGGTGCTTACGAAGCGCCCGCCGCAACGCCGACGGATTGCGAGGGCGATGCGGACGGTGATGGCAATGTGACATTCTCCGACCTCAACCTGCTGCTCGACCAGTGGGGAACCGCGGGTCCGGAGGGTGACTTTGACAACAGCGGCGCCGTTGACTTCGCCGACCTCAATGAGTTGCTCGACAACTGGGGATGTGTGGGGTGAGCGCTGGGCAACCGGCAATCGGCATCGGGGATTGAGCCCGACGCCTTCTCCCTACACCGTCAGATACGACAACTTCTCTGCGATCTTCCCGTCTCTCAGTCGAAAGACGTCCGCACCGAAGCGCGTCTCGCGCCCGCCCTCGGGGTTGTCGAACGTGAGCGTGTAGCGGCAGGTGCAGCGATCGCCCGCGGCGAAGATATCGTCAACCCGGAAATGGCAGTTCGGAAAGTGCTGCGGAAGCGACTCCCAGACCGCCCGAACGGCCGCCTGCCCCTCGTGACGCCCGACGCTCACCGCCGGAGGCGCCAGATGCTCGAAGATCGTGTCGTCGGTCATCATGGCCATCATGCTGTCGACATCACCCGTGTTGAAGCATTCCTCGAAGCGCGTGATCAACTCGATGGTCTGTGCATCAGTCATGCGGAGTCCTTTGCTGCTGAGTATCCGGGCGCGGCGGCGCCTCAGTGAAGTGATCGTCGATGTGCCTCTGACAGTATCGGTCGATGCACGCCTGAACGTGCGCGGGATCCACGACTGCCGCGAGATCACCGTCGAACGTACTGCGGTTGTGGTGAATGCGGGAGGTGTCGAGTGACGCCGCTGAAATCCCGAGGAACGATGCAAGCATGTCGAGACTCTGGCTGAGTTGGTGGGTCCGGATGATGAGGCGCCGGTCCTCCGGGAGGTGCATCAGGCAAGTGTCGATGTGACGGACCCACGCCGCGAGGAAGGCATCGACGCTGTAGAGACCGGCGGCGCTGAGTCGTTCATCATCGCGTCGACCGGGGTACTCGTCCGGGCGAAACCACCAGTCGAGGAAGCCACGAACTTCATCAGGGATGGTGCGGGACAGGAGGTGGCCGATGATGGAACGGAGCCAGGATGCGGGCTCGCGGATGAGAACAACGAAGCGGGCCTGCGAAAAGACGGTCACAAGGTGTGGCAGCAGGAACTGGTTCGCCCAGGCGACGTCGTACTCCAGGCGGAGGCGCCGGTCGCGTTCGAGGAACGCATTGCGAATGGCGTCCGCTTGCATCCCCTCATCGTGCACACGTCGAATGAGGTCGAGCGTCTCGCTTCGCTCAGGCTCGTGGGCAACGCGGTGGTCGCGCGCCAGCATCGCCGCCAGCGATCCGGTACCGGATTTCGCCTGCCCGACACAGAAGGCTCGCACGTGATGGGTGGAGGGTGACTCGGAGGCGATCACTTGACCTCGTCCGCGGCGGCGGCGAGATCAAAGTCCTTCTGGGTGATCCCACCTGCATCGTGGGTCGAGAGCGTCAGCGTGACCTTGTTGTAGCGGATGAGGATGTCCGGGTGGTGCTGGCGCTCCTCGGCCATGTCGGCGATGGTCGCCACGAACTTCATGGAAGCCACGAAGTCCTTGAACTGGTAGGTGCGCTGAATGACACCATTGACCTCGCTCCACTGGGGCAGGTCCTCGAGGGCGGCTTCGATCTGTTCCTCGGTCATCTTCTCCAACGCTGCATCTCCTCGGTTGGACGATACTCCGGTCAGCGGGTATTAGAACACACTGGCGCGATCGGCGTGGGGAGGACGCCAGCCAATGTCTCGAATGCCCCCGATCCCGTGGATTTCATGCCTCAGATGCCCGCAACCCGCCTCGCACCGTCGCCGACCGGCGCCCTCCACCTCGGTAACGCGCGGACTTTTCTTGTGAACTGGGTGATGGCCCGCAGGGAGGGCTGGCGCATCGTGATGCGTATGGAGGATCTCGTCGGGCCGCGAATCAAGCCCGAAGCCGTCGCCGAGGTGTACGACATCCTCCGCTGGCTCGGACTGGACTGGGACGAAGGACCATACACCCAGTCCGATGACCTCGGGCCCTATGTGGATGCGATGGGTCAACTCGCCGCCGCGGGCCTGGCATACCCCTGCGAACTCACGCGCTCACAGATCGAGGCCGCCTCGGTTGCGCCTCATGCGGGCGATCCACACGAACTGCGCTTCGAGCCGGGCCTGCGACCGGAACTCGGGCCGCGGCTCTTCGAGGACCGCGCCACGAACTGGCGGTTTGTCGTGGACGAGGATGCGTCGGTGACCTTCGACGATGCCTTCGCCGGTCCCTGCACGGAGCAGCCGGGCCGGACGACCGGCGACTTCGTCATCTGGACGAAGCTGGGACAACCCGCGTACCAACTGGCCGTGATCGTGGATGACGCCCGGCAGGGGATCACGGAGGTTGTGCGGGGTGACGACCTGGTCGACTCCACCGCCCGTCAACTGCTGCTGTACCGCGCCCTCGGACTCGGGCCGGAGCCGCGCTACCACCACCTGCCGCTGGTCGTGGGACCGGATGGCCGACGACTGGCCAAGCGGCACGGGGACACGCGCATTTCGGCGTATCGCGAGGCGGGCGTCAGTGCGACACGGGTGCTGGGACTGCTGGCGTACTGGTGCGGCATCGTCGATCAGCCTCGGGAAATCACGCTTCGGGAGATCGTTGCGGGGTTCGATGCCGGTAAGATGAGTCGGGAACGGATCGTTTTTGATCAGGAGGCCGATGCATGGCTGCGAGCTTGATGACAACCATCACGTGGAGACGCTTCGGCGCGATCATGCTGCTCGTGGCTGCCGCGATGGCCGCCGTCACCCTTCCCGGATGCGAGGAGGCGGAAGATGGTCGCTTCCGTGTGAAGATCTGCGACGAGGTGTATGACCTTGAAGTCGCGGCGACGGAAGAGAAGCGTGTCAAGGGTCTGGGCGATCGCAAGGAGATCGAAGAGGACGGGGGGATGATCTTCGCCTTCACGAAGTCGGACAAGAACGTCAAGGAATTCGTGATGCGTGACTGCCTGACCGATATCGACATCCTTTTCGTCGATGACAGCGGTCGCATCGTCAAGTGGCACGAAATGAAGATGGAGGAGCCGCGTCGCGAGGGAGAGACCGAGCGGCAGTACGAGATGCGTCTGAAGCGGTACTCCAGTGTTTTCCCGGTCCGAATCGCGATCGAACTGGCCCCCGGCAGCATCAAGGAGCTGAGGGAACAGGGGATGCGTGAGGGACGGAAGGTCGAGTGTGAGCTCGATCGACTCAAGGCCCTCGCCCAATAGGACGATGCCCATAGCGGCGTTGGCGGGTCGGTGTCCGCGAGGCGGCGCCGATGGCGTTGTTATGGGAGGGTCGTCCTGTGGGTGATGCACAAGCCGCGTCTGAGCACACAATCACGGTTCTGCACGAGTCGGAAGCGGAACTGGTGCAGGCTCAGACCTGGCGCCCCATCGCCAACGCATGGCCCTCCTTCGCCGCCCCACCCGTCGTCGACTTCCGGACGTTCGCAAGCGTCCTTGAGGAGCGTCACCACGGGATCGGGGGAGATGCCGCCCTCGTCCTGCTGGACCGCAACACCCGACCCGTCCACCTGCTCCGGCTGGTGTCGCTGCTGGCCGAACAGCATCGCCCCGCCGTCTTCCTGCGCCGCGCCGGTCTTCAGAACCCCGTTGCCGCCATGCCGGGGATCATTCCCATGGAAGATGACACGGCGCCGGTCGTTGTCGCCGCGACCCTGAACGGTCTTGCATCACGGGGTCCGGAAGTGGACGAACTGCGCACCGAGGTGCGCAGCCTGCGCCGCTTCCAGGGTGGCATGTCCGGCGAGATGGACCGCCTGCATGATGAGTTGCAACTGGCAGCGGCGGTCCAGATGGAATCGCTGCCGACGAAGATGCCGATCGTGCCGAACATCGACTTCCAGGTCCTCTTCCGCCCCTGCGGCTACGTCAGCGGCGACATCTACGACGTGCAGCGTCTGGATGAGCATCACGTGGGCTTCTTCATTGCGGATGCCGTGGGTCACGGTGTACCGGCGGCGCTGATGACGATGATCATCGGGCGCAGCATCATCACCAAGCGTGTGACCGGCGATCACTACGAACTTGTCCCGCCGTCGGATGTGCTGCGCAATCTCAACGATGCCATGCTGGCGCACCAGGGTGGTTCATCGCGCTTCGCGACTGCCGTGTACGGCGTGGTGGACTGTCGCGATCGAACGGTGACTCTGGCCAGCGGGGGCCATCCCCCGGCGATCCGGGTGCGGAACGGAGAATTCTCGACCGTCCCGGCGGGCGGTCCGCTGCTCGGCGTTCTCGAATGTGAAGAGTTCGAACAGACCACCTTCCAGCTTGAACAGGACGAGATCCTGATCATGCACTCCGACGGCTTCGAGACGGCGTTCCCGCGCGTCGATGCGGATGACTACGCGCGACGCCTGCCGACGGACCACTACCTGCACCACTTCAAGTCGCTCGCCGGAACGTGGGCCAACTCCATCGTCTGGGACGATGAAGCCCCGCGGGGTGGCACCTCCGCGGGCCTGACCAAGGCGATGCGGCAGCTTGCCGGACTCCTCGATCAGCAGGCGGGCTCCCTCCACCAGGTCGATGACCTGACCGCGATGGTGATCGCACCCTCCGCCGACCGCTCGCTGGACGAGATGTTCGGCGGCATCGCCCCCAGCCGGGCACTCCCCGAGGGACGCCGGGCATCGCGGGGCACCTCCGAGTCCCGCCGCACGGCCTGAGCGGTCGTCAACGCCGGTATTGCACGCGAATGCGGGGCCGGGACGCCGGGCATCACACAGTCCAATCGGCGTGATCTACAATCCCCGGATCATGTCCTTCACCCCCGGTATTCATGCCTCGGCGCGGATCCACCCCACCGCGACCATCGACCCCTCGGCCCTCATCGAGGCGGAAGTCTCGATCGGGCGCGATGTCATCGTCGGACCGGCGTGCGTCATCGGCGCCGGCACGCACCTGCGCGATCGGGCCATCATCGTCGAGCACACCCGCATGGGAAAGCAGAACGATGTCCACCCCTACGTCGTCCTCGGCGGAGACCCCCAGGATCTCGCCTTCACCGGGGACGATCGCGGCGAACTGATCATCGGCGACGGCAACACCTTCCGCGAAGGCGTGACCGTGAATCGCGCCACGCAGAATGGCGGTCCAACTCAGATCGGCTCGAACTGCTTCATGATGACGTGCGCCCACGTCGGTCACAACGCCCGCCTCGGCGACCGCGTGATCATGGCGAACGGCGCTTCGCTCGCCGGACATTCATGCGTCGGCTCACGCAGCGTCATGTCGGCACACGCGGCCGTGCACCAGTTCACGCACGTCGGTGAGGGCGTGATGTTCCAGGCGAACGCCGCGGTGAGCATGCATGTCCCGCC
Source organism: Phycisphaerae bacterium (assembly GCA_030432255.1). Classification (GTDB taxonomy): domain Bacteria; phylum Planctomycetota; class Phycisphaerae; order Phycisphaerales; family UBA1924; genus JAUIHS01. The sequence goes on along the minus strand of JAUIHS010000008.1, from coordinate 98,993 downwards.
GTACGTGATGCTGGCGACGGAGAACACGGTGGTGGGCCTGAACATGGTGGGTCTGAAGCGTCACCCGGACATGGTCGAAGACGACCGCCGGGAGGTGAAGGAGGCCTTCCGAATGGTCTACCGCCGCGCGCTGGGCTCGCCCTTCGCGGAGGTGGTCAATGACCTGTCGGGACGGGAGTGGGGTCCGGGCGCCCGACGTTTCGTGGACTTCGTGATCGAAGTGCTGAAACTGGAGCCGCCGCGAGACCGTGGGTTGTGCGGCGGGATCCGTCGTGGGCGGTAATCACTCGCTTTCGCACCCCCACTGCTCGATCACGAGCGTGAGTTCAACGAAGTCCGTCTGTCCGTCTCCGGATAGATCGGCGACACCTGTTCCCCACTCCGACAACACACAATTGAGATCCTGAAAGTCCACAACCCCGTCACCAGTGAGATCCGCAAACACATCGAGCGTTGCCCGGGATGCCAGTCGGAGCCCAGTTACGCCAGTGACGAGATCAGCGCGATCAGATTGGAAGCGATTGGCGTGGTCCAAGACCAAGCCCAAGAGCTGCCCTCGGCTGGACCCCGCCTTCATCCTTCTGAATGGGCGACTGCCGGAATAGGGCTGAATGTTCTCCAGCCACTCAGACACGCCTCCGGATGCATCAAGTAGCCCCCATGGCGTCTGAACATGGGGGTAGCGGCCAATCCGGTACGAATACGCTTCATCTGGTCCGTCATACTCTGTGTTGGTCTCGGCCTGTGGATCAAGTGCGGAACCAGAGACAAGGGGCTCATCGCCACCATCGGGATACAATCTCCAACCGGTCTCTGGATCGTAGTGAACCGCCTTCATCCACTCATCGAGTGTCGGAATCCAGTATCTGGCCCCCGGTAGATGTGTTGGGTCGTCCGTGAAACACGGTAGTCCCGCATCACCGCACTCGCTGTCGCCAAAGGTCGTTGTGTCATAAGCCCCGGTCTCAAGCGCCTCCAAGGAGACGTCCTTCCCGTTGTGCAGCCAGTTGCAGTACCGCGCTGCATTTCGCCATTGGATGTTGGAGACCGCCGCGAGATGCATCTCTTCACCCGGAGCGTACTGGAAGACGTACTGGGTTCCGATGACCGGTTCAATCTCCCGTGCATCACGCCCGATGCGGAAGGGATCTCCGAGAGGACCAAATGCATTCGCAAACTCCAGCCACTGGGCCGCGGAGATCTCTGTTCGCATGATCCGATACTCACGGGATACCGACCCCGTATGATTGGGTGGCATCAGGTTGAAGGTCGGGCCGTCATAGGGTGGGTTCCCGGCCGCGCCGATGATGACCCAGTCGAATTCACCATCGATCACCGGATCGATTCCGGGTGGACAGTCCGCGGCGGCAGGAACCGTCAAACCAATCAGAATCCAAAGCCAATTCGCTCGCCCCACCAGTCGGTTCATGACAGCCCTCGAAACGCCCGGTCCTCTGCCTCTGGTAGCGGGCCATTGAACTCCGGGTCAATACGGACCAACCCCCTCCAGTGGCCGCCGGCCCGAGCCGGCTGGTCACCCGTGAGTCCAACCAGGCGTGCGACTGGCTTACCATCAATCGTGATCACAATCGTCTCCCCGTCGGCAACCCGATCCAGTAGCCGCGGGAGTTGCCTTCTGACCTTATCAGCGTCGATCTTCTCCACACCACGAGTCTGCATGACGATGATCACCTGGTCAAGACTGACGACCCACGCGAGCGTTCATCAACACAATCAATCGATATACTAAATTCAATTGATTCGACTGATGACACTCCGGTCCGTATGCTTCCTTTGAACCCAACAGGACAAGGAGCGACGCATGACTGCCAATCCGTTCAACGCGCGAAAGACCATGACCACCTCGGCCGGGGAGTTCACCTGGTATGACCTCGGCGCTCTCAAGGATGCCGGGATCGGGCACGTGGACAGGCTGCCCTACTCCATCAAGGTGCTGCTGGAGGCCATGCTGCGCAACGTCGATGGCTTCATCGTCACGCAGGATGATGTCGCCGGGCTGGCCAGTTGGAATGCGAAGAACGTCGATCGCGTCGAGATGCCCTTCATGCCGGGACGCGTGGTGCTGCAGGACTTCACCGGTGTGCCGTGTGTGGTGGACCTCGCCGCGATGCGCGACGCCACGAAGAATCTCGGCGGCGATCCCAACCTCATCAACCCCGCGGTGCAGTGCGACCTCGTCATCGATCACTCCGTGCAGGTGGACGCCTTCGGCTCGCTCACCGCGCTGACGATCAACGCTGAACGCGAGTTCGAGCGCAACAACGAGCGCTACGAGTTCCTTAAGTGGGGGCAGCAGTCGCTCTCCAACTTCTCCGTCGTCCCCCCCGCCACCGGCATCGTGCACCAGGTGAACCTCGAGTACCTCGCCGGCTGCGTCCTCAAGCGCGAGCGCGATGGACGCACCGAGGTCTTCCCCGACTCCCTCGTCGGCACCGACTCACACACCACCATGATCAACGGCCTCGGCGTCGTCGGCTGGGGTGTGGGCGGCATCGAGGCGGAAGCCGTCATGCTCGGTCAGCCCGTCTACATGCTCACGCCCGAAGTCATCGGCTTCAAGCTCACCGGCCGACTTCCCGAAGGAGCCACCGCCACCGACCTCGTGCTCCGCGTTACCGAGATGCTCCGCGCCCGGGGCGTGGTCGAGAAGTTCGTCGAGTTCTTCGGCCCCGGCATGGCCGCGATGTCCCTGCCGGACCGCGCGACGATCGCCAACATGGCGCCGGAGTACGGCGCGACGATGGGCTTCTTCCCGGTGGACACCGTCACGCTCGACTACATGCGCCTGACCGGACGCGATGAAGCGCAGATCGAACTCGTCGAGAAGTACTGCAAGGCCAATGGCCTCTTCTGGTCCGAGGATGCGCCGGAGCCGGAGTTCACCGATGTGCTCGAGTTGGACATGGGCACCGTGCAGCCCGCGCTCGCCGGCCCCAAGCGGCCGCAGGATCGCATCGATCTCGCGGCCATGCAGCCCACGTGGCGCAAGGCGCTCGTCGACACCTTCGGCAAGACGCAGCCCTCCGGGAGCAGTAACGATGCCGACGAAACCGTTGACCTGTCGATGGTCAATATGGACGGCCAGAGCTTCGGCCTCCGTCATGGCGCCGTCGTCATCGCGGCGATCACCTCCTGCACCAACACCTCGAACCCGGATGTGATGATCGCCGCGGGACTCGTGGCGCGCAAGGCGCGTGCCCTCGGTCTGACGCGCAAGCCGTGGGTCAAGACCTCGCTCGCACCCGGTTCCAAGGTCGTCACGGACTACTACGACAAGGCGGACCTCACCGAGGATCTCCAGGCGCTCGGCTTCCACACGGTCGGCTACGGCTGCACGACGTGCATCGGCAACTCGGGCCCGCTTCCGGAAGAGATCGAGAAGGCGATCAAGGCATCGGACCTCGTGGTTGCTTCCGTTCTCTCGGGCAACCGCAACTTCGAGGGGCGCGTGCACCAGGCGGTTCGGGCCAACTACCTCGCCTCTCCCCCACTGGTCGTCGCGTACGCCATCGCGGGCACCGTCGACATCGACCTCGGCAATGACGTCATCGCGACGACCCCCGACGGCAAGGACGTCTACCTCAAGGACATCTGGCCGACCCACGCCGAGATCCAGGAGATTCGCAACGCCTGCATAGGACCGGACCAGTTCCGCAAGCAGTACAGCAGCGTCTTTGACGGCAACCCGACGTGGAACGCGGTCCCCGTGAGCAAGTCCGATCTCTACCCGTGGAACGATGACAGCACGTACATCCAGAATCCTCCCTTCTTCGATGGCATGACGGACGAAGTCCCCAGCATCACGCCCGTGCACGGCGCCCGCTGCCTCGCCTACCTCGGCGACTCCGTCACCACCGACCACATCTCACCCGCCGGCGCCATCGCGCCCGAGACGCCCGCAGGCCAGTACCTCATCGATCGCGGCGTCGAGCGACGCAGCTTCAACTCCTACGGCTCACGCCGCGGCAACGACCGTGTCATGACCCGCGGCACATTCGCGAACATCCGTGTGCGCAACAAGCTCGCCGCGGATGCGAGCGGCAACATCCCCGAGGGTGGCTGGACGCGTGACTTCTCGAAGGCGGGCGGCGACAAGGTGGCGTGGATCTACGATGCGAGCCTGAACTACAAGGCGGAGGGCACGCCGCTGGTGGTGCTGGCGGGCAAGGACTACGGGATGGGTTCATCCCGTGACTGGGCCGCGAAGGGCACGTACCTCCTGGGCGTGCGTGCCGTGATCGCCGAGTCGTACGAGCGCATTCACCGTTCGAACCTGGTCTTCATGGGCGTGCTGCCCCTGGAGTTCCCGAAGGGCAAGTCGGCGGCCTCACTCGGCCTCGACGGCACAGAAACCTTCGACATCGCACTACCGCAGGAACTCGGCCCCCGCGCCGACATCGACGTCACCGCGACAAAGTCCGACGGCACAAAGGTGGGATTCAAAGCCCTCTGCCGCATCGATACCCCGGTGGAAGTTGAGTACTACCGCAACGGCGGCATCCTGCAGACCGTCATTCGCCGGATGCTGAATGTGGAAGGCGCGGCGGTCTGAGGAGGGGCCTTCGGCCCTGGGTCAGCTTCTGGCTTCTCGCTTCTTGCTTCTGGGCTGCCGGAGCGCAAGCGAACTGCCGCAAGAGCCAGAAGCCAGAAGCGGTCTCACTCAAACGCTTCACCCAACGCCCCCGCAAGCTTCTCATACTCCTCCGGCCGGTTGTACAGATGCGCTGACAGCCTGAGCAGTCGGCTGGGCATGCAAGGCCAGGGGACGAAGGGGGCTTCGATGTGCTGCTCGCGATAGAGGCGGGTCTGCATCGGGTCGGTGTAGAGCGAACTCTTCGGCGGCTCGGTCTCCGGGGAGTCGGGGAGCGTGAGCGAGGCGATCAGTCCTGCCATCGTGTCCGGGCCCGTCGGAACACCGGCGCCGAACGGATGCAGCGCTTCGCAGATGACTTCGCGGCCCCGGCGCACGCGCTTCGCGCACACATCTCGGATGCCGGGCCAGCCGTCCGGGTGCAACTTCCCGACATACTCAATGGCCTCGGGCACACAGAGGTACGCGGTCGGATCGGCGGTACCGGTCCAGTCGAACTCGAGGCGGAAGCGTGAGCGGTCCTGTCGGGGCGAGTTGGCGCCGTGAGAAATGATGGCGGGCCGGATCGCCGCCTGACGATCACGCCGCACGTGCACGAACCCGGCGCCCTTCGGCGCACACGTCCACTTGTGGAAGTTGCCGGTGTAGTACGCGGCACCGATGCCGTCGATGTCCAGATCAATCATCCCCGGACCGTGCGCGCCGTCGACGAGCGTGTCGACGCCTCGCTGTGCCAGTTCACGCACGATGCGTTCGATGGGGAAGATGAGCGCCGTGGGGCTGGTGACATGGCTGACGAGCGCGAGTTTCGTGTGATCGGTGACGTGCGCGATGAGCGCGTCGACGATGTCATCGGGTCCGGTTACCGGGCAGGGGATGTCCGCAACAACGACCCTGGCGCCGTCGCGCTCGGCGACGAAGCGAAGCGCGTTGAGACACGCGTTGTATTCGTGGTTGTTGGCGAGGAGCTCATCGCCCGGCTGGAAATCCAGCGAACGGAGGATTGCGTTCACGCCCGCCGTGGCGTTGGGCACGAAGGCGAAGTCGGCGGGATCGCAGCGCATGAAGGCGCACACGCGCGCGGCCGCATCATCGAGCAGTGGTTCGAGTTCATCGACCATGAACCGGACGGGGTGCGCTTCGAGACGCGCTCTCCAGCGTGACTGCGACTCGAGGATCGCGCGGGGGCAGGCGCCGAAGGAGCCGTGATTGAGGAAGGTGATGGCGGGATCGAGCGACCACAGATCCGCTGGTGCGACGTCGGACATCGCTTCAGCCGTTGAGATCCACGACGCGTCCCGCTTCGATGTTCACCGCGGCTCCGTTCCGATCCGCCGGATGGCGATAGAAGGGGATGGCGATGTTCGAAGCGGCGGTGGGCTGCTGCGTGTCAAAGTTGATGCCGCCCGGTACGCGTGCCGCGATGAGCCTTGCTGCGGGATCCACCCCGATGCGTGCGGCCACCTCGGTGGGTGCAGCGCTTTGGACGGGCGTCACGGGTGTGACGGGCCGGGCCTGCTGCGCCGGGTTCACGCCGTAGGCGCGTGCGAGGTGGAAGGGGTTGGTGGGTCCGGAGATGCGCATGGCGAAAGCCTAGTGCATGGAGCGCGGGGAGGCCAGCATCTTTTTGCCTTGGTGTGATCTCGAACATCGCTGCAATGGACCGGGAACCTCGCCACATCATGTGGTGGTGCGCTTGTGGCCAGAGGCAGGAATTGCGCATTCCCCCTGCTCTCTATGCAACGCCGTGCATCACGCCAGGTGGCCGTGGTGCACGGTGTTTGTCGTTTTCCGGCTGTTTCGCGGACCTGACGCGGCGGCGATGCGTCCGATCATCGCGAGGTTCCATGGGTATCTGAGTCCATGCTGGTCGAGCGGCATCCGCTCAGACCGCACTATCCGTACACGCCGACCATGATTCGCTCAGGCAACGCCGCGGCGATTGATGGCCCGGGGTGTTGTACCCGAAAGTGGTGGTGAGAACTGACCTGGTGCCGTCACTCCAAGGCGGCGAAGGCCCTTCCGTTTCACGCGGCAGGCGTACTGACCAGTTTCAGTTTTCGCCTGCTCCTATCCCCGGGATACCCACACCGATGAGCAGGAACACCCCGCAGCAGCGTTCAGACATTCTCACCCTTATCGCATCGGCAGGTCTCGTCTTCATCGCGCCGATGCAGGCGGACTCCCAGGCCGGCGAGGGCCTGAGTGCCCAGACCTCGAACATGGTTCGCCTTGAGATGGTGGCCGTGCAACTCGAAGCGTTCAGCGACATGTCATTCCCCGTCGAGATCTACGACACCGGCGTCGGCGGCATGGCGCTGCCCGGTGGACAGATCCAGGTCGACCCGTGGCTCTTCATGTTCGAGGACGAAGCCCTTGCGTGGCTTGTCGGGCACGAGTGGGGCCACCAGGCGCTCGGTCATGTGACCAACCAGTACTACTCCGTCTCCATTCGCGGCGACACGCCCACCGCACTCGAGGATGATGCCGACTTCTTTGCGGGTCAGTTCCTCGGCTTTGCGGGGTACGACATCGATATCGCCGCTGAGTTCGTCGAGGCTGCCGCCGATGACTCGAGCGCGGTGCACTCATCCGGCGTCGTCCGTGCAGCGACAACCCGCGCTGGCTATGCGGACTTCCTGTCGGGCAACGAAGAGGTCATGGAGGAACTCGAGGAGATCGTTGACGAGGTTGAGGACACACAGTCCCAGGTCTCCGGCTCGACGCTGGTGCTCGATCGCCTGCAGACCGGCAGCACGACCGGCCTCGGCTCCACGCTCATTGACGAAGGCTTCCACCCCGACAACTACGTCAACCGCAAGGGCAAGCTGAAGAAGAAGAAGCTCAAGAAGGCCCTGCGTTCCTACTACAAGAGTTCGATCCTGCCGTACTTCGACTCCAAGCGCAAGAAGAAGGACAAGAAGTCCGACATCGCGCTGATGTTCGAGACGGTCCAGAGCGCCGCCGCCTCGATCGCCCAGCAGCACTCCATTCATGAGGACTCGCCCTTCGCCGAGTATCAGCAGTATGGATACGGCTGTGCCTGCGGCAACCACTGATTGACTGTTCCTGCCCCTGTCGGGATCCACACCTGCGCTCGACTCCCGTGGTCATGTGGCCACGGGAGTTGTTCTTTTTGGGGGGCGGGGAGCGAGGTGCGGGGGCTCCGTTTCAATCCCCGCGCCCTGCTCCCCGCGCCCCGCGCCTTCCCCTGAAGAATTCGCGCAGCAGGGCGGCGGACTCCTCGGCAAGCACACCGGTGATCGGAGTCACGCGGTGGTTGAGGCGCTCGTCTTCCAGGATGCGGTAGAGGGACTCGGTGGCGCCCGCCTTGGGGTCCGCGGCCCCGTAGACGACGCGTCCGAGCCGGGCGTTGACGATGGCGCCGGCGCACATGATGCAGGGTTCGAGTGTGACGATGAGCGTGCAGTCGTTGAGGCGCCAGTCACCGAGGGCGCGGGCGGCTTGCCTGATGGCCAGGATCTCGGCATGCGCGATCGGATCGGCATCGCACTCTCGCCGGTTGCTCGCCTCCGCGAGCACGTTGCCGGTGGCCGTTTCGTAGACAATGGCCGCGACCGGAACCTCGCCCATGGCCGCCGCCTCGCGCGCACGTTCAAGGGCGCGCTGCATCAGGGGGTAGTCGTGGGGTAGGCACTCGGCACTTGGCATTTGGCACTCGTTCTGGAGCTCTTTGCTCCTGGTGATGTCAGTCTACGCGCATGGAAGCGGGAACACCTCCGCCGGCAACCGCTCCCCCATCACCACCTCTCCTCCGTCTCATCGATTTCGCCGGCGACGCGGCTGGCGGGGACGAAGCGCATCAGGATGAGGCCGAACTCGAAGAGCATATAGAGAGCGGCGCCAAGGATGAGCATGGAGAAGGGGTCCTGCGGCGTCAGGATGGCACCGGCGATGGCGCAGCCGAAGACGACGTATCGTCGGAAGCGCGTGATGTCGCCGGGGCGCAGAATGTCGACCCAGCCGAGCAACATCATGACCACGGGAAGCTGAAATGCGATTGCGAATGCGAGTCCGAGCCAGAAGATCAGAGAGACGTATTCACCGATGCGGTATTGCTGCATGATCGCGCCGCCCGTCTGACCTGCAAAGCGCATGATCGTCTCTTCGTCGACCTGAATGCAGAGCGTACGCGTGACGGCGTTGTACCAGGCATCCCCCACCGCCGGCTCTGCCGGATCACCCTCGAGAATCGGCACCTGCGTGAGCGCCGGAACGGGCTCCGCCGCTGCGCTGCCATGATCCTGCTGCACGATCGCGGAGCCGAAGAAGATCAGGAAATACAGGCTGATGGGCAGGAGCACCTTGTACAGAAAGATGGCCGAAAGGGCGGTGAGCGCAGTGGAGAGAGGGATGAGGAAATACACGAAGCGCCGCTCGTGCGTGTACAGACCCGGCGCCACGAAGAGCCACAACTGGTAGAGCATCCACGGGAACGCACCCATGACGGCAACGATGATGGAAACGCGGATGTAGGCGCCGAAGGTCTCGAGCGGACTCGTCGCGAGCAACGTCGCCGGCTGCCCGGCATCGCGCAGGGCATCGGTCAGCGGGATGGTCAGGAACTCCAGCAGCGGCCCGCCGAAGATCAGGCCGAGTACGAAGATGGGAATGAACCCCAGCCCCGCAAAGACCACGCGCTTACGCAGATCCTCAAGGTGGTCGCCGAAAGACATGATGGCGAAGTCGGAGGGAGCCATTGGGGGGAGGATAGCGGTGACGGCTGAGGCCGGCACGGCAGCGAACGTCGCGCATCAGTGGTTGCCGCGGCGTTCGATCCTGCCGACGGAGCAGAGGCTCCTCAGGACGAACGCCGAAGGCGGACCATCCCGAGTGCCGAGTGCCAGATGCCGAATGCCTATCTCCACCCAAACAAAAAACCCCACCCCCTTCCCCCAATTCACGCCCGACCGGTCCCCGGCTTGCGTCTATGAAGGTGTATGCATTCGCCCGATGAGAGACGATTCGCGACCGGGGCCGTACTGGGAGACCAGGATGCCATCACGGCGCTCTGGAGAGTCCACAGGCGGTGGATCGCGGCGATCCTGCTGGCCTACAAGCCGCGGGACGTGGAGCTTGAGGATCTGTTGCAGGAAGTGGCCGTCAAGATGGTCCGGGACGTCCACCGCCTGAAGGACCCGGGAGCGCTGCGTCCGTGGTTGAGGGCGGTGGCGATCAACGCGGCCCGAACGGCGGGTCGTCGTCGGAAGGTGCGTTCGCAGGTCGTCTCAACAGGCGACGGGCGAATTCTGGATGGACCGGACGAAGCGAGCATCCCGGGAGAGGGAGACGGCAGCCGGGAAGAGGGTCGTCGTCTCCTCGAGATCGCCCGCGCTCTTCCGGCGGAGTACCGGGAGCCGCTGATGCTGCGTGCGATCCGGGGATTGAGCTATCGGCAGATCGCCGATGCGCTTGAGTTACCGATCACGACAGTCGAAACGCGACTGGCCCGCGCCCGACGGATGGTGCGCGAAGCCATGAGTGAAGCGACGACGGAACATTCGCCAGGGTTGGCGGAGGATAAGTCATGAACACCAGCATCAGTTTCAACAACGACGACAACGCATTCGAGGATGGACTCACCCGCGAGGAAATCCTCATCGGACGCGTCACCGACGGTGAGGCTTCACCCAATGACTGGGCGGAACTGCAGCGCCTCGCGCGGCAGGATGCCGGCGTGCTCGAACGACTCGCCGAAGCGCAGCGCATGCATGCGGCACTCGAACAGACCGTCGAGGATCGCATCGCGATCTGTGAACTGATCGAGGCGCGGGCACTTCATCGCGAGTCCTCCGGTGTGCTGATGAGAATCGGTACGCTCGGTGGTTGGGCCGCCGCGGCTGCCCTGGGCGTCATGTGGTGGACCGGCATGCAGCAGGGCCCGCAGTCGTTGCAGCCGAACGGCAGTTCAAACGTGGCACAGCACGGTCCTCCGGCTGGCACTGTCGGCGGCGAAGAAGGTGAAGCCCAGACGATCCCGGTCTTCGACAACTACGACCCGGACACCGTGTACTCGGGTTACCTGCGTTCCGGCATGAAGCACGACCGCGTGGTCGGTGTGATGCCCGACAAGTTCATCAACTACCGTGCCAACGATGACGGCACGTTTGAGGTCCTCATCGTCCGCCAGATCGTCGAGCGGCGCCAGGTCAATCGACTCAATCAACTCGACCTGCAGGCGGACGAACTGGGCAACCCGTTCCTGGTCAAGGAACCGATGCCCGCACGGGGTCGCCGCGACGCCATGTGATGGCACCGCGGCCTGGGGTTTGGAACAAGCATGACTCACTTCACTGGAGAACACGAACAATGAGCAAGTATGGAATGATGACGGCGCTGACGGCCGCGGCTGGCACCCTTGCCGCCTGGGGCGGGCTTCTGACGGCGTGTCCGCCGGAGTGCGAGTCGACCGAGACGATTGAGATCAAGTCGGTGGATGCGAAGGATGGGTCCTTCTTCATTCATCCGGAACACGCCGGTTCCGGCGAACATCACGTCGCTGTGTACGCGGTGGGTCACGATGACGGCGCCGAGTCTCACACGATCAAGATCGTGCAGAAGGACGGCGAGACGATCGTCTACATCGACGGCAAGCAGGCATCATCCGACGAGGGTGCACACCTGATGAACCGCTTCTTCAACAGGAAGACAGACGGCGGCGTCAACTTCTCAGGCGACGTGGACGTGAACTTCGGCATCGCGGGCGATCCGGACGTGGTCTGGGTCGGCGATGAGCCGGACGTCATCCAGCGCCTCCGTCTCGCGGAAGACGCGGCTGCACCGGATGCCAAGCCGCTGCCGAAGGTGATGGTCGGCGTGATCATGGATGATGTTGACGAGAACCTCGCCGAGTACCTCGGCATCGACAACGGTCGGGCGACGCGCATCACCCGCGTGATCGAAGGTCTTCCCGCATCCAAGGGCGGGCTCAAGACGCACGACATCGTCGTGAGGGTCGACGGCCATGAGAAGGCATCTCCGGACGACATCCGTGCCATCCTGCAGAAGAAGCATCCGGGTGAAGCACTGAAGCTGAAGGTGCTCCGCGCCGGGCAGCCCAAGGAACTTCGCCTCATGCTCGAGTCCTACGACGCGAAGGCGCTCGGCGCCAAGGCGCCCGCGGCGGCCCCGGACGGTGGCGCCAACATCTGGCGCTTCGGCAACGAAGACCTCGCCTTCCCGGGCAAGGGGCAGTTGAAGCTTCGCACCGACGGTGCTGAAGCCACCTACCAGGTCATCGTCGAGGACCTCATGGACACCCTCGAGGATCACCTCGGCGAGAACAACGAGGTCATGATGGAACTCGAACTGCACCTCGACGACCTGCGTGCGCAGCTTGAGGAGCAGTTGGGTGACTATGGTGCAACCGGTGGCTGGAACGTCGTCCCGCCCCAGTGGGAAGTTCCCGTTGTGCCCGAAGAACTGCTTCAGCGGGAGTACCGCTTCTTCCGTGACGACAATGAAAACGGCGCCGTGATCGTGCCCCGTGCACCGCGCCCCGGCGCAACGGTCGGCGGCGGTCTCAGTGGGCTCGGCAGCAATGCAACGAAGGAACTCGAAGAGCGCATGGACAAGCTCGACGACCGGCTCGACCGACTCGAGAGCCTGCTTGAGCGCCTGCTCGAACAGCAGTCGCGCTCCAACCACTGACTCACTCTGCTCACACGACCCGGCAGGTCACCTGGCATCGACCAGTCCGGCAAAGGCAGACGCTCCCACGAGGCGTCTGCCTTTTTTGATGGCATGACGGCACTCGGCATTGTGACGCTGTGGCCCGACCGTTCCTGGCGAACCCGCTCAGTTCCGGATACCGGATGCCGGATTCCCGGTACCCAGTTCCAGGACCTCAATCAACGTGCCCGACGGGCCGGCGTTGATGACCAGCGAGTCGCCGATGTTGGCGCGGCGGCCCCAACTGGCGTGGATGTGGCCGCAGACCACCAGATGCGGCCGGTGGCGGACGATGGTCTCGCGAATCGCAAGGCTGCCCAGCGGAGTGTCAGTGCCGTCGAGGTCGCAGGCGTCTCGTGGCGGCGAGTGGGTCACCAGGACAGCGTTGTCCGGGCACCCGCTCAACAGGTCGCGCGCCTCAGTCTCCGTGAGGTCATAGCTCCAGTCACCGAAGGGTGTGACCGGAACGCCTCCACCCAGTCCCCAGAAGTCGACGCCATCGATCTGAACACCAGACCCGTGGAGAACGTGAGCCGACGGCCACGCCTTGCATGCGCTCTCCAGTTCCTCGGGCGTCTCTCCATTGCCGGGGACGATGACCGCCGGACACGTGATCGGGCTCAATGCCTCGATCATCTCGACGACACCTCGATGCTGAATCCCGAAGTCACCCGCACCAATCACCACGTCGGCATCAGCGGACATGGCCACGAGGCGAGCGGCGGCGTCATGATCACAGTGCAGATCGCTGAAGAGGAGGAATCGCATCGCGAGAAGCTCCGGCGCGATTCGGATCCGAGTCGATCGGACCCGGATGGGCAGTTGGATGGTCATGAGCGGCGGGCGTCTGCGTTCTGGAAACGGTCCGCCGACGGACTCCGCCCATCGAAGTACTGAAATGGATGGGCGTCTCCACAATTGTGCTGATTGGTCCCCTTGTTGATCAAGTGAGCCAGAGCGACAATTCACCATCTTGGTGGTTTTTCGTCATTTTTTTCACCGAACTGCGTAGTGCCTCACCCAGTGCACGACGGTCCGCGCGACGATATCGCTCTCAAGATTGACGCGATCGTCAACACACAGCGCATCGAGGTTGGTGAGGTCGAGCGTCGTCGGAATCAGCGCGACCTCAAAGGTCGCCTCCGCCGGATGAACGCCCGCAACCGTCAGCGAGACCCCGTTGATCGAGATCGATCCCTTTGGCGTGATGTACTCCATCAACTCAGCCGGAGCCGCAATGCGAAGCCGATGATCCGCCTCGTCCGACTGAATCGCGCGGATCCTGCCAATCCCGTCGATGTGGCCCTGAACGAGGTGCCCGTCCATCATGGCGTCGGCGCGGAGCGCGTGTTCGAGATTGACGCCATCGCCCGCCGCGAGATCACCGAGCGTGGTCCGGTTGAGTGTCTCGGTGATAACGTCGAACGGCAGTCTGCCCTGTCCGGAGTCAACGGCGATCGTGAGGCAGCATCCGTTGATGGCGATGGAATCGCCGGGGCGGGGTGCGTGGGCCCAGCCTTTCGCGTCGACGAGAAGGCGTCGGCCCCAGGGTCGCTCCTCGAGGGCGGTGACGGTGCCGATGTGCTGGATGATGCCGGTAAACATGCCGGAAGCGGCTCCTTTCAGGACGATCGGCCCTCGAATCCCAAGGAAGATCGAACCGTGCGCGGTCAGGACCCGAACGGATCCGGGGTCGGAGTGTCCGACCCGGCGGTCCTTCGCTTGACCCGATAGGCCCGCCGGATGATACTCCGATCCCTTGACTTGAAGGTGGAGAATGAGCCTCATGCGTACTGGTGCATCTGAAGAGTGCGGTCGCCTCGCTGCGAGCCGATGGGGCGGCGCACTGGCCGCGACGTTATGTCTCGCTGCTGTCGTCGGAATGCCGGGCTGTGCAGGCGATGGTACGTCGCGGACCGGCGGCACCGATGCCGCGAGCTACGCGCCCGAAGAGAACTCCGCGTACAACACCTATCGACGTCTGGGCTACCGGCTCGAGTGGAGTTCGCGCACCGTTGTTTCGAGTCGCTCGCGCGTCGAACAGGTCATGACATATCGCGACATCGTGCTCACACAGGACGGCAGCAACACCGTCACACTCCTCGAATCCACCGATGGCGCCGTGCGCTGGTCCGCGGACCTCGCGGGCGACCTCGAACAGTTCGTCGGACTCGACCGCCTCGTCATGGGCGACTCGCGGCGCGTCGTCGCGTGCAGTGAAAGTGAGATCTACCTCCTCGACGAACGCACCGGCGATCTCCGCGATCGGCAGAAGCTGACCGAACTGGTCAACACGCCACCGACCATGACCGCCGGCGGACTCGCCGTCTTCGGCTGCCCGACCTCGCGCGTCATCTGCCAGGACGTCGTTCGCCGCGCCAGGGGCTGGGCCTACGGTGTCAACGGCGCCGTCACGTCAAGGCCGGTCGTTGTCTCCGGCAATGTCGTCGGTCTCGTCAGCCAGGGTGGCGATGTCCTGTTCCTCGATGCCGTCAAGGGGACTGGTCGCGGCATCACCCGCATCTATGGCGGTCTCGCGAACAACCCTGTCTCCGACGGCTCGGCCATGTATGTGGCATCCCTCGATCAGTCCATCTGGGCCATCGAACCCTTCGGTGCCGATCGCATTCGGTGGCGCAACCGTTACGAGCAGCCCATCACGGCGCAGCCCGTGCTGCATGGTGACACGCTCTACGTCACCATTCCCGGCAAGGGACTCACTTCGCTGGATACCGCCACCGGCGTGACCAACTGGGATAACCCGGAGGTCGACGGTGATGTGATCGCGATCCGTGATGGTCGCCCGCTCGTCTGGAACGGCTCGGATGCCGTGCTCGTCGATCCTCGGCACGGGCGCGTGATCGAGCGCGAGACGCTCGACGACGTCCAGATCCTGAGGGCGGACGAGTTCGTGGACGGCAACCTCATCACGGTCGCTCGTGACGGCACGGTGAAGAAGTACTCGCCGCGGTGAGTACCGCTGTTCCCATCCGGCGGGCCCTGATTTCCGTCAGCGACAAGACTGATGTTGTTTCATTTGCGCGGGCGCTGGAGCGTCATGGCGTGGAGATCATCTCGACGGGCGGCACGGCCCGCGCCCTGAGCGATGCGGGCGTTTCGGTGCGACCGGTCGAAGATGTCACCGGCTTCCCGGAAATGATGGATGGCCGCATCAAGACGCTGCACCCCAAGGTGCACGGCGGCATCCTGGCGCGTCGTGACCTCGACACGCACGTCAGCGCCATGGAGAAGCACGACATCGGCCCCATCGATCTCGTGTGCATCAACCTGTATCCCTTTGAAGCGACCGTCGCACGGCCGGATGTGACCCGGCCCGAAGCGATCGAGCAGATCGATATCGGTGGTCCCGCCATGGTGCGATCGGCCGCCAAGAATCACGCCTTCGTCACCATCGTCACCAGCCCCGCGCAGTACGGACGCGTCATTGACGAACTGGATGCGCACGACGGCGCGACATCGCAAGCACTGCGGAGCGAAATGGCAGCCGCGGCCTTCCGCCTGACATCCGCCTACGACCGCGCGATCGAGGCGTACCTGAGCGGGAACGACACCTCCGAGGCGTTCCCGATGCGGCTCACGGCCACATATGAGCGAGTTGACACGCTTCGGTACGGTGAGAACCCGCATCAGGGCGCGGCGGTGTATCGGCACGCGGGCACAGTGACTGCCGCCGGGCTGGTCGGCGCCGAGCAGTTGCACGGCAAGGCCCTGAGCTACAACAACCTCAATGACGCCGCGGGCGCCTGGCGCATCGCGTGCGATCTCCTGCGCCTGCATCCCGATGTCTGCGGCGCTGCGGTCATCAAGCACACGAATCCCTGCGGCGCGGCCGTGGCCGCGGCGTGTGAGACAGCAGTCGCCGCGGCGATCGCCGGCGACCCCCTGGCGGCTTACGGCGGCATCCTCGCCGTGAACCATGTGATCGACGATGCCGCGGCCGAACGCATCGCCGCTCCGGACCGCTTCTTCGAAGTCATTCTCGCACCGGCATACACGGCTGGCGCACTGGAGCGCCTGTCGGCGCGCTGGAAGAACGTGCGCCTCCTGCGCGTGGACCCGGCACAGACGCACGAGACACAGAGCATCCGGACCATTCCCGGCGGCGCGCTCGTTCAGGATGTCGATGCATCGATCCCGGATGTCACGGCGTGGGAACACAAGGCGGGACCGAAGCCGACGGCGGAACGACTCGCCGCGGCGGGCACGGTGTGGCTTTTCGGCAAGCATCTGACGAGCAATGCGATCGCGATCGGCGGCGAGGAGGGCGACGCGGTGCGTCTCTTCGGCGCGGGCGCGGGGCAGATGGACCGCGTGGCATCGTGCGAACTGGCGATCCGCAAAGCGGGCGACCACTGCACCGGCGCGATCGCGGCATCGGATGCCTTCTTCCCCTTCGCCGACGGCCCGACACTGCTGGTTGATGCGGGCATCACGATGCTGGTGCACCCGGGCGGTTCAAAGCGTGACGGCGACACCTTCGACCTGTGCAACGAGCGCGGCGTGACATGCATGGTGACGGGAACGCGGCACTTTCGGCATTGAGGAACGGGGAAGGGATGAGTGAGCAGGGACGAGGGATCAGTCGCCACGCGCTTCGTCCCGCCGCGTAGACTGGCGGAAGGTTGCAAGATAGAGGCGGGGTGACGACATCAGGCGAGATCGAGCCTTCGGCCCGGGGATGGAGCTCATGATGCGCATGACTGGGAAGGGCAGGACTTCACTTCTGTTTCGGCTGGGTGCTCACTGTCTGCTTGGCCTTGGTCTCAGTTACCTGATCGCACTTGCAACTGCGACGAGATCGGTTACGGCTCCAACGAATGCTGGAAGCGGGCAATTGGGAGCTCCTGGCTTGCCTCTCAGCCACGGAGCAGTTGCGACCGAGTTCCGTCATGGACTTGGGCTTGACGTCTGGACCTGGGAGTCTTCAGGCGGGCTTCACTGTCGACTTGTCGAAAGCGGTTGGCCACTTCGAGTTCTTCGCTCCGAGTTCATGTGGAGGGTTGTACCAACTTCACCGGCCTCCTCCGAACCGCAAGTTGAGACGCGCTCGCATTGGATAAGAGGAGTTCGCCCGCCCTTAAGTTGGCTGGGCTTCCCGAGAACCACGCCTTGGACTGTCATGGATGAGCCACAGTTCATACCCATTCGCCCAATATGGGGACGCCTGGCAATCAACTCACTCATTCTTGCAATCGCGTCGTTCTCTCTGGCCAGACTGCGGCTGCCCCGCCGAGTTCGTATCGCCTTGACAGCAGGTTGTGCCTTTCGGACGCGGAACCTTGCGTGCCTGACCCTGCTTCTGTTGCTCAGTTCGGCATTGGTCTATTGCACTTCATGGATAGGTGTGATGCGCGGGCTTCCAGCCGTCAACTACCTCTACCACGTGGAGTCGCTATCCGACACCAATGGTGGCCCCACGAATGCTTTGACGTTGGAAAACGCCCTGGTTTTTCGTTCATCGCTTGTCTCGGTCGTAGACTTCGTCTCCTTCGATGAATCGAGCCTGGTGCTCGCCGGATGGCCGTTTCGATCGCTCTACTGCGTGCACGGTGATCCACCTCCCCATTCGAAGTGGGAAAGAGGAATCCCTGTACCAGAGTGGATTCCTTGTGCTCATTGGCCAGACTTGACGCTTCAGACTCGAGCGTGGCCAGTCAAGCTTCGCTGGGCTGGGTTTGTCGCGAATGCACTGATCTACTCTTTGGTTCTTTGGGTTGGCTGGCTGCTCTCTCGCGACGTTGTGCGGTGGACTATCACCGCGGTTCGCAAGACTCGCGGAGTGTGTCCAGTGTGCGCATATGAAGTTGAAGGGCTTCATGTATGCCCGGAATGCGGCACACGGCCCGACGAACAGCAGCAGTGATGACACAAGGTCGTACTTGGTTTGTCCTGTTCTTTGGCTTGGCAGCAAATCACAGCAAGCGATCTGAAGTACCGATCTGATCGACTCTGCAGCATCGAAATCAGACCCGAGGAATGAGCGCACCAACCCAACTCATCCCTCACCACTGATCACTCGTCCCTTCCCAACACACTACTCACACGCCGACGCCCACTCGTCCAGCACCAGTTCCAGATCGATGAAGTTCACGACGCCGTCGAAGTTGGCATCGCCGTCGAAGCCGGGGACGACCGACTGGGACCAGTTGTCGAGGATCTCGTTCAGGTCGTTCATGCCAACCATCCCGTCACCCGTCAGGTCGCCAGCACAAATGCCGCCGCGGTTGAGCAGCACGCGGACCGCGCGGCCGGCAGGGCCGCCGCCTCGCGTACTCTGAACCTGGTCGTTGACCGTCACGAGGTCGGCAAGGCCGTCGTCGTTCACGTCCGCCTTCTCGACAAAGAGGACATTGCTCTCCGACTCGACCTTGCCGTCATCCGTCAGGACCGGCTGGTCACCGTAGGTGTCGTTGCGCAGGAGTTTGACGTCGCCGTTGCCCATCTCATCCTCGACGACCGCCGCGACATCCACGTCGCCCATGCCGTCGGGACCGTCACCGTCAAGATCGACGGCAGCGATGGAGCGGACGGGGCCACCGACATCGAACTCGGCGGGTTCAGCGAACTCGATGTCGCCATCCGAGCGGTTGAGGATCACCGTGACGGATTCGCCTTCCATGTTGCCCGTGATGATGTCGGGCATGCCGTCACCATCCACGTCCTCGGCGACGGAGGCCTGCGGCTGACCGCCGACCGGAATGTCATCGCCGCTACGCTTGAATGACACGTTGCCGCCGCCACTCTGGTTCTGCTGCACGCTGACGGCACCGCCGTCGCGATTGGTCGTGACGATGTCCGGGTCCTTGTCGTTGTCGAAGTCCGCAGGGTCGAGGTCACCCGGGTCGTCATTCGCTTCGAAGTACATGGGTGAACCAAAGGACGTCACGCCGCGTGTGCTCGTGTTCTGGATCACGACGAGCCGCCCGACGCCGATGCGCAGGCCGGTCGCCGCGATGTCATCATCGTCATCACCATCAACATCAACGATGATCAGTGCGCGGCCGTCGTCGATGACAGCCGGGATCGTCGTCCCGCCCGAGAGCACACCGCCGCCATCATTGGTGAGGATGCTGATGCTGTCATCGCCGCGATTCAGCACGGCCACATCGAGTCCGGGTGATCCGTCGAGTTCACCGATATCCACGGCGATGGGATCCCGCCCGACGTTGTACTGAGCGGAAGACGTAAATCCATTCCAGTCGTCACCGGAGACGCCGCCATTGAACAGGACAATGAGCGTACCGGGGTTTGCGGGCGAAGCATCAGGGATCGTGATCGCGAGGTCCGGCAGTCCGTCACCGTTGAGGTCACCGACGGCGCTGTCGGTACCGGCGCCGGAGAGTTCGAAGTCACTGGAGGACTCGAACTCGGGGCGGCCGCGAAGCGTGTCGACGAGCAGGTAGACGCCGGGCTGGCCGCGCTGGCCGGTATTGTCGTAGATGACGCGGTAGAACCGACCGGCGGGGAGTCCGGGCATGAATGCGACATCGAAGCGCCCGGTGACGGCGCCATCGCATCCGATCAGTTGGAAGGACTGCCCGACGACCGGCGTCGTCATACCGTCATCCTCGACGGTCAGCGCACCGGCAAGGTTGAGATTGCCGCTCACATCCACGCTGTCGTTCAGGATCAGGCCTCGGGATACTGTGAACATGTTGAAGAAGGCGTGTCCCGCTTCGGTCACACCGAGGGGATCAGTCGCGGTCATGCTGAGATCGCCGAAGATGAAGTGGCTGCCGAAGCCGTCACCACCCGGGCGAATCTCACCGGCGACATCAACATCCGCCTGGATGGACGCATTCCCGGAGAGGACGCCCATGGCGCCGATCTGCATGGGCAGCGCGCCGAGGGTCATGAGATCGCCATCCGAGAGGATCAGTTCCGCGGTGGTGTCGGACCACACTCCGACACTGATCGCCGGACCGAGTAGATCCGCAGTGAAGCCGAGCGTGTTGCCGTTCGGATCGAGATTGAAGACGCCATTGTCGAAATGCACCTGCGTGTGCGTGGCCGGAGCATCCAGTGTCAGGTTGGCGTCGCCTCGGAAGAGCACGTTGTTGTTGGGGCCGGGCGCATCGGGGAACCACGACATCGGATCTGACCAGACCGCCGTGCCCAGACCCGTCCACAGGCTGTCACTCGGTCCCACGAACGCTTCCAACGCGCCGAGGTCCGCACGACCGTTGCGCACTCGCGGCAGGCCGTTCACATCAATCGGGTAATACTCGCGGAAGAGACCATCCTGATCCAGGTCGTCAACATCGCGCGTCGTGATGAGCGCCGCCATGTTCGCGATGTCGATGCACGGAGACGTGGCGGTGAGGAAGTAGAGATCCCCCTCCGGGTCCTCGAAGAGCGGGTCATCGGTGATGTTGCCGGTACCGGTACCACTCCAGCCGAAACGGATGCAGGAGTTGTTGATGACGAGGTCACCGCCGCCGCGACCGCCACCCCCCTCATAGTCTGCGAAGACCTCGTCACCCACGTTGTCCCAGAGGATCGAATTGACCACGAGGGCGTCGGAGTTCTGAACGGTCGCATAGAGACCACCGCCGATTCCCGATGCGTTGTTGTCGACGATGGAGCAGTTCGTCATCCGCACGAACGTATTCACATCAATATTCGCCCCCGCGCCGTCGATGGCGGTGTTCTGCGCGATGTAATTGCCGATGAGCGTCGAGTGACTGCCGACAGCGGCGAAGATACCACCACCGAAGCCGGCATCATTCTCGAGCAGGCGACAGTTGATCATCTCGATATCACCATCGGTGTTGAGCACGCCACCACCGGAACCGGTTCCGAGGGTTGAGTTCTGCACGATGTTCGTCGCGATGAACCGAGCGTTGCCGGCGCAGGCCACGCCCCCGCCATTCTCGGCCGAGTTGGAGATGATGGCGCAGTCGCGGAACAGCACCGTCTCATCCGGATCGGCACTGGCCTCGATGAAGGCGCCACCACCGCGCGCATCGGAGAGGTTCTGCGCGAGTGTCGTCCGCTCCAGCCTGACGTTGCCGGAGGCCAGCAGGCCACCGCCATCACCCGAAGACTCGCATCCGAAGATGAGACAGTCCACGATCAGGACGTTCCCCTCGGCGTGAACGCCACCGCCCCCGGTCCCGTTCGGACCCGTGATCATCAGGTCGGCGAGCAGGGCCTGGCCGTTGGGGTTGATGCATGTGATGGTCCGTGCCGAAGTCGGGGATGCGATGGTGGGCAGCAGCGTCTTGCCGCGAAGGCTCATCCCTCGCAGCGTGATGGCCTTGCCCATGAAGTCCAGTGACTCCTCGTACTGACCGAAGGCGACGGAGATGGTTTCACCGTCATTGGCGAAGTCGATCGCTTCACCGATGGTCGCGAAGTCCGCGGGCACGAAGTACTCGGTGCGGCGGAACTCAACCGCGCCGATGTCCACTTCCGCGTCCGCGATACGCGGGTTGCCCGCCACATCGAGCGCACCGGCCTGCTCCACGAGCGCCGTGTCACCCGCATCGAAGAGGGGCGAGGTGTTCGGGAACGTGAAGTCGTTGTCCGATGGCGCGTTGAACACCGGGTCCTGGTTGATGTTGTTGGTGCCCGCGAAGCCGCCCTGGATGTCGGAGTAGACCACGTTGGCCGGGCCACCGATCTGTGCCGCGGCCGTCGGCCCAGTGGCGTCCGTGTTGTTCCACAGCACGCTGTTACCGATGAACGTCGTCTGCTCGGACTGGATACCGCCGATGCTGGGGGCGCTGTTGCCCCAGAGGGTGCCGTTGAGGCAGCGAATCGAGGCGGCGCCCGTCGACCACATGCCGCCGCCCACACCACCGGTCGAGGCGTTGTTCGCGATGATCGAACTGATCGTCACCAGTTGCCCGATGCCATCGTGCGCGACACCGGCGCCGTTGGCGGAACAGAAATTGCCGATGATCGTGCAGCGGTCAATCTCCGGATCGATGGCGCCGGTGAACCAGATGCCGCCGCCGTTGTCAGTCGCGATGTTGTCCGAAATGCTGGTGGCCACGACTTCCACGACGCCACCGGCGAAGGCCATGCCCGCACCACTCGCGGCACGACTGTTGGTCGTTGAGCAGTCGACGACACTCACGGTCGCGTCCACCGAAGACAATCCACCGCCGTCTGTCTCGGCGATGTTGCCGTCAAAGATCACACCGTTGAAAAGGGCAGAGCCGCCAGCGACGTGAGCGCCGCCGCCGGATCCCGCCTGGTTGGCGATGATGATGGCGTCGCTGACGCGGAGCGTGGCATTCATGCTGTGAATGCCGCCGCCGGACTCAGCAGCCCCGCCGGTGATCGTGAAACTGATGAGATCAACGTCGGCGCTATCCGACACCGTCACGGCGCTCGCGACTCCCAGACCATCGATGATGGTCGACGATGCGCCATCCACGCCGCGAATCTCGATGCGCAGATCACTCGGCACCACGACGTTCTCGCGGTAGGTACCGGCCGAGACCTCGATGACGTCGTCAGACAATGCGTTGTCGATCGCGGCCTGGATCGTGGGATGATCGCCGGGAACAAGGATGGTGTCGGCCTGGGCAGCCGCGACGATGCACAGAGGTGCGACGATCAATGCGGACGGAAAGCGCATAAACATATTCTCCGAGGGGTCGGATTGACCCACCACTTGTCGGGCACGCTCACCGCGGAACTCTCCTCCGTCGGGTCGGCCACTTCCACCGCAAAAGAGTCTACAGGGCGAACCGCATGCGCCGGGAACAAACAGCCCGAAAGCTCGGCCACATCACAAACAACTCACCATGGCCTGCAGGCTCAAGATGGCGATTCTGGGAGATCTGGAGCGTTAGAGCACCGACGGCGCTCCACCTGCACCTGCACCTGCCCCGAGTCGCTCAAGGCGTCACGCACCCCCACTGCTCCAGGACGTTGTTCAGGTCCTCGAAGTCCACCGACCCGTCGCAGTTCGTCTCGCCCTCCCCGCCCGCACTGCCCCATTCATCGAGCAGAAGGTTGAGATCCGCGAAGTCCACCCGCCCATCGCGCGTCACGTCGGCCGGGCAACGGTCGAGGTCGTAGACGTACGCGGCACCCGAGTCGACACCAAGGCCGTCGTCGCCGCGAGCACCCACGATACCCGTCTCATCCTGGATGGCGACGTGCCACCCGAAGGCGTCGTCCGGCTCGCCGTCCGAGGCGAGCAGCTTATCGGTCTGCGTCCACGCGGTGCCGTTGTGCCGAAAGACATACGCCGCACCGGCCCCCGCCCCCTCTTCATTGTCGCCCCGCGCTCCGATCAGGATCGTCGCCGCGGACTCGTTGATGGCGACATAGCCGAAGCGGGCGCCGGCATGGGCGTCGGTCGCGGCCAGTTTCTGCACCTGCGACCAGTCTGCTCCGTCGAAGTTGAAGACGTACGCCGCACCGGCGCTGCTGCCCCCGGCGTTATCGCCGACGGCGCCGATGACTGCCGTGTTCCCGGCGAGCGCGACGGAGTTCCCGAAGGTGTCACCTGCATCCGCATCACTCGCGTTGAGACGATCCTCCTCGACCCATGCGGTGCCGTTCCAGCGGAAGACATATGCTGCACCCGAGTTCCCGCCCGCATCGGCACGGAAGGGCGCGCCGATGAGCGCCGTATCGCCGGAGAGAGCCACCCACCCACCGAAGCCGTCCCCGCTTTCGCCATCGGCAGGCATCAGTTTCTGTTCCTCGACCCAGGTGCTGCCGTTGTAGCGGAAGATGTAAGCGGCTCCGGATGACGACTCCGTCCCATCGGCGAACCAGGCACCGATGAGCGCGACACCATCGCCGAGTGCGATCTGCCGCCCGAAGAGATCACCCGCTTCGGCATCGGAGGCGTTGAGTTTCTGCTCCTCGACCCACGCGCTGCCGTTCCAGCCGAAGACATACACCGAACCGGAGTCCTCGCCGAGATCATCATCCGCGAAAGCGCCGACGAAGACGGTCTCGCCATGGATCCCCACTTCCCAACCGAACCAGTCTTCCGCCTGGCCATCCGATGCCAGCAACTCCTGCTCCTCGACCCAGGTCATGCCGTCGAAGCGAAAGATGTACGCCGCCCCGGCGTCATCAGCCGTCTGATCGTGATAGCGCGACCCCGCAATGATCAGATCACCGGAGATCTCAAACGACCCCGACCCGGCAAAAGCGTCACCGGCAACGCTGTCCGCAGGCCGAAACTTCTGCACCTGCGTGTGCGGGCACGCTTGCCCGAGAGCGGCGGCGGAGCACAGGGTCGCGAAGAGCAGCGGAGTTGCGGGGTGGATCGCCATGAAGTGACCAGTGAAGAGGGACCAGGGACGAGTACATGTGATTGAGGAAGCCTACCTCGTCCCTCATCACTGGTCCCTGTTCCCTCACTTCTTGACAGCAAAATACTTCGCTTCCGGATGATGCACGATGATCGCGCTCGTGCTTTGCTCCGGATCAATCTGCCAGTTCTCGGTCAGCTCGCATCCGATCCGCTGCGGCTTCAGCAGGCGGAAGAGTTTCTCCTGGTCGGACATCTCCGGACAGGCGGGGTAGCCGAAGCTGTAACGCGAGCCGCGATAGCGCTGCACGAAGAGGTCGCGCACCGCGGCACTGTCCTCACCCGCAATCCCGAGTTCAGTCCGCATGCGCTTGTGCCACAGTTCAGCCAGCGCCTCCGCGCACTCGACCCCCATGCCGTGCATGTAGAGGTACTCGGTGTACTTGTCCGCCTCGAAGAGCGACTTCGCGCGGCGGCTGACCTCGTCACCCATCGTGACACAGTGCATGCCGAGCACGTCCTTGACCCCCGAGTCGACGGAACGAAAGAAATCGCTGATGCACAGGCGCTTGCGATCCGGCTGACGCGGGAACGTGAAACGTTCGACCTCGCGATCGTGATCCTCGGCATCAAAGACGATCAGGTCGTCGCCCTCCGACTGCACTGGGTAGTAGCCATAGACAACTCGCGGCCGCAGGATGTCCTCATCGCGGCAACGGGCACACAGGTCCGCGAACAGCGGCTCCACGTGATCCTCGAGTTGGGCTGCGTACTCGGCATCGGACATCTTGCCCTTGCGGAAACGCCACTGGCCGCGATACAGCGCGACCTTGTTGACGTACGGATAGATCTGATCGAGATCGACGGACTCCACCACGCGATCGCCCCAGAAGGGCGCGGCGGGGACATCGATATCTGTGGCGACATCGCTGCGGGTCTTCGGTTCGAGCACGGCGACGGATGCACCACCACTCTTCGAATCAGCGCGGCCGGCCTCGATGCGGGCCTCGGTCTCCGCGCGCTTGTCCAGCCGATCGCCGATCTCACTGTCGATCTCGCCGATGCGATCGGTCGTCAGGAAGTCCATGAAGCGCAGACCTTCGAAGGCGTCCTTTCCGTAGTAGGTCTTCGGATAGACACTGCGCAGGTCATTCTCCGCGTAGTGGCGCGTCAGTGCGGCACCACCGAGAATGACAGGCACATCCATGTCAAGCTGCGCCATCTCGGCGAGGTTCTCGTGCATGATGCCGACGGACTTCACGAGCAGACCGGAGAGCCCGATGGCATCAGCCCCCTGCTCACGGAACGCACGCAGGATGCTCGTCAGCGGCTGCTTGATGCCGAGGTTGATGACCGTATAGCCGTTGTTCGTCAGGATGATGTCTACGAGGTTCTTGCCGATGTCGTGCACATCGCCCTGCACGGTGGCGAGCAGGATACGGCCCTTGTCGGACTTGTCCGTCTTCGGCATGTGCGGCTCGAGGTGTGCCACCGCCTGCTTCATCACCTGCGCACTCTGGAGCACGAAGGGCAACTGCATCTCGCCGGATGCGAACAGTTCACCCACCACTTTCATGCCGCCGAGCAAATGCGTGTTCACGATCTCCAGCGCCGGCCATTCCTCCAGCGCCTGTGTCAGCGCATCCGGCAGGCCCTCCGTCTCCCCATCGATGATGTGACGCTGCAGGCGCTCATCCAGCGGGAGGTCCTTGAGATCGACCCGCGCTTCACCCAGCGACTCCTCGTCATCCTGGAACAGGTCGATGAAGGCCGTCAGCGGATCAAAGCCGGGGCGACGTCGATCGTAGATCAGGTCCAGGGCCGCGTCCCAGCGCGCATCGTCAATCTTGTTCCGAGGCAGAATCTTGCTCGCATGCACGATCGCACCCGTCAACCCGGCTTCCAGGCACTCATGCAGAAAGACCGAATTGAGCACCACCCGCGCATTCGCCTTCAGACCGAAACTCACGTTGGACACGCCAATCATCGTCTGCGCTCGCGGCAGCCGCTCTGAGATCAGGCGAATGCCCTCCACGGTCTCCAGTGCGAGGCGCCGGTCCGCTTCCACGCCCGTCGTGACAGGCAACACCAGCGGGTCGAAGAGCAGGTCCTCGGGCTCGATACCGTGCGTCTTCGTCGCCAGGTCATAGATGCGCTCCGCAATCTCGATCTTGCGGGCCGCCGTCTTGCCCATGGCCTCCTCGGGATCCTCGTCGATCGTGCCCGCAACCACCGCGGCTCCGTAACGCCGCGCCAGTCGACAGATCGTGCCGAGTTTCTCTTCGCCATCCTCGAGGTTCATCGAGTTGATGATCGCCTTGCCCGGTGCACGCTTGAGTCCCTCTTCGAGGACGTCCACCTGCGTCGAGTCGATCATCAGTGGTACCGTGATCTGCTGCGCGAAGCGGCTGACGACCTCGCGCATGTCCTTCACACCATCGCGCCCGACGTAGTCCACGCTCACATCGAGGACGTGACTCCCGTCACGCACCAGTTCCTTACCCATGGCGACCGTCGCGTCCCAGTCCTCTTCGTTCACCAGTCGCTTGAATTTGCGCGAACCATTGGTGTTCGTCCGTTCGCCGACAATCAGGAACGACGTGTCCTGCTGAAACTCCATCGCACTGTAAAGCGAGGCAGCGCCGGCTCGCGGCGGCTTCACCTCACGCTGCTCCGGCGTCGATGGCGTGCGCCCTTCCATGGCCTGTGCCAGTTCGCGAATGTGCTCGACGGTCGTGCCGCAGCAGCCGCCGACAATGTTCACGCCGTACTCCTCGACGAAGCGCACCATGGCGTCCGCGAAGGGCGTTGGCTTGAGCGGGTAGTCCGGCTGGCCATCGACCAGCACCGGAAGGCCCGCGTTGGGCACGACCGAAATGGCGCGGTCCCAGTGCCGCGACAGCCACGCGACATGTTCCGTCATTTCCGTGGGCCCCGTAGCGCAGTTCAGGCCAAGCGACATGATCGGGAAGCGACGCGCCATCTCGGCGACCGCCGCGATCTCGGAGCCCAGCAGCATCGTGCCGGTGGTCTCCATGGTGACCGAGACCATGATGGGGATGTCCGCCGCGGTCAGTCCCTGTTCCGCAAGTGCATCAAGACACGCGTTCATCGCGCACTTCACCTGCTGAATGTCCTGGCACGTCTCGATCAGGAAGGCATCGGCGCGGCCGTCGATCAGACCCCGTGCCTGCTCGGTGTACGAGGCCAGCATCGTGTCCCAGTCCGTGTTGCCGAGCGTCACCAGGCGCGTCCCCGGCCCCATCGACCCGAGCACGAAGCGCGGGCGATCCGCCGTCGCAAACTTCGCCGCCGCCGCATGCGCCACCTCGCACGCCTTCCGGTTGAGTTCCCGGGTCTCGTCCTGAAGATCGAACTCGGCGAGGACGAGATCGTTCGAACCGAAGGAATTCGTCTCAACGGCATCGGCGCCCGCGTCAAAGAACAACTCGTGAATGCCCTGGATGACCTCCGGACGGGTCTTGAGCAGGACCTCGGTGCAGTTTTCCTTGCCGAGGTAGTCCCGCTCCAGTTCGCAGTTGCACTGGTGGACAGTCGTGCCCATGGCACCATCGATGACGATGATGCGCCGGCTGAGTTCGTGGGTGATGCGTGCGGTCATGGAGGAGGGGCCCTTCGCAGTCGTCGTCTTCGTCGTTGCCAGAATTTCATCCGTTGATCCGGATAAACGGATGAATACTATCGGAGCGCGGCACCGAAGGCAACGCCTCCAGAGGCATTCATCGACCCCGCGGCCAATCAGCGCTCGGATCGGACGGCCGATCCAACGTCAAAGATCGAGGAGAGCAGCCGCGATCTCCGCCGCGGGGCGTCCGAGATGCTCCCTGGCGGCATCCTCGTGCGTGTTGTCCCGGCACGCGCGGGCGAAGGCGAAGAAGTCGCTCGCCCGCCGCTCGAGCAGTGAGCGGGTCATCGCGAGCGCGAGGTGGTATGCAAGTTCCTGCTGGTCACGCTCTGCGGAGCCGAATGCGATGCCGGAGGTGAATGGTCCGAAACCGATGTCGCTCCACAGGGCCCGATGCCTGTCCATTATCTCGCTGTTCATGAGGAAGGGCCTCCCCCCGGCGATGCGTTCCTCCATCATCTGCGTCAGCCCCTCTTCGGCCCACAGTGGCAGCCGACATCCGGCCAGCGCGTGGTGCGTCAGTTCATGCACCACCACCGCCTCGATGCCCCAGGTCACGGAACCATCAATCACCAGCATCGGAAACGCGTTGTGCTCGGCGCCGAGATAGATCCCCCCCGACCCGCCGTGCACGCCCTCGTCATAGAAGTGCGCAATGAAACTGTAGTAGGCATCCGACGAGCGCGTCGCGAAGATGATCACCGGGCCCGGCAGCGCACCGTCATGAATCGGGTCCAGCGATGTGGTGATGTCATGCAGCGCACGCAGACTCCACACCTCCAGGCGCGATGCCGCCGAATCTCGCGTCGGAGCCAGCCCCTCCACCAACGCCGAACGCCAGCGCATCGTCTCGTACGCCACCATGTCGTGAATCTCATCCAGCCACTTCGCCGCAATCGCTCGCTGAAACACCGGATACATCGCGGGGTCTTCCGCATGGACGTCAATCCATGCCGCCGCCACGGCCCAGTTGATATGCGGTACGCCATCATCCTCGACGATGAACTGCCGGACCTCATCCACTGCGATCTCGGGCAGGGAAGGCGCGATCAGCAACTCACGCGTGCGATCACCTTCGAGTTGTCTCTTGAACCAGCGACGGAACATGATCAATCTCGTGCGTCAGGCTTGCGGCGGACCGCTGAGACGGGACAGGGCTGAGTTTTTGAACGTGAGATCCTCGGTGATGTCGCGCCCGAACCATGCGGGACCCTCAAATGCACTGGCAGCCGCCGCAGATTCGAACTCCACTTCCGCGACGACAAGCCCGGCCAGTGGGCCGCGATACACATCCACCTCAATCGTGTGGTCTTCGTACCGGATGGAGATGCGCTTCTTGGAGATCCGTCTTCCTTCGCAGAGGTCCCAGAGCACATCGAATCGCGCCAGGTCGATCTCGAACTCGACCTCAGTCCTCACCATGCCGCCACCGGACTTGACCGCCATGAGGTAGCGATCGTCCATCCGCCGCACGCGAACCTCCGTAGCGCCGTCCACGGCGACGTACCCCTGCTCGATTTCGCGCGTGCACTCGGCGGGGAGATCATCCGGCAGCGCTTCGACCAGAAACTTCCGCTCGATTTCCTGCATCGATTGATTCATGTCTGGATGGTAGGATATGTGAGACCTCTGGTGGAACGAGGACCTGATTGAGTACACAGCCATCCCAAGCCCCGACGGGCGAGGGCGCTTCGCCGCCCGCGCCGCCGGATCTTCCGGCAACCCGCGCCAGGGATCTCGCCCCGGATCTGTCTCCCAAGGCAGCCGCACGGGCCGCGGTGCGCGTGCCCATGCGGGCGCTCGAAGTTCTGCTGCCCGCCGCGGCGGACCACTGGGAAGCCCACACCGAATACGTCCACCAGGTGCGCGTCTCGACGCGCCGGGCGGCAGCCGCCCTGACCGTCTTCGCATGCTGCTACGACGCGGCCGAAGTCGCCGGGACGCGCAGGATGCTGAAGCGCATCCGCCGCGCCGCAGGCGGCGCCCGTGACTGCGACGTGCACCTCGATCTCTTCCGGCGCCGACTGGTGGACGCTCCGGAGGATGAACGGCTGGCGATTCGTCATCTGATCGATTCGCTCGAACTTCAGCGTATCGAAGCGCAGGAGGCCATCCACCGCGTCTCGAAGAAGTACCCGGCCAAGCGCGTCCGCCGCGCCCGGAAGGCGCTGGCGAAGTCCCTGCACAAGCCGGACAGGATCGGCGTCGACTCGAAGAAGAAGAAGAAGAAGAAGAAGAAGATTCGCGAACTTCGTGATCTCGCGGCAGTCGTCGTTCCACCCGCGGCAGCGGAAGTCCGCCGCGAGTCGGAAGTCACGCCCCGCACCGAAGCGCAGTTGCATGAAGTCCGCATCGCGGTGAAGCGTCTGCGTTACGCGTGCGAGATCTTCTACGGCAGCATGCCGGGTGATCGCCAGCGGTCCGTGAAGAGCCAGGTGATACCGCTCGTCGATGCCCTCGGTGCGATGAACGATGTCTGCAACGTGCTGATTCGTCTGCGTGACGCCGGCACCGACATCGACGACCCGGCAATCGCGCGCTCCTACAAGGTGCTCATCGAACGCTTCGAGCAACAGAACAACGACGCCTGTGCCGCGGCGTCAGCAGCCATCGACGACGTCCTCGAACATCACGTCTTCGAAATGCTCGAAGAAGGTTGGGCGACGAGTGAAGCGAGAGGCAAAGCGAAGCACAACGGCTGATGCCGTGTGCCGGCCACCTACATCTTCGTCATGAACTGCTCGAGATACGTAATGGTTGCCGACAACTGTTCCACCTGGGCAGCATTGAGGTCGCCAATCGAGACCATCCCGACGAGGCGGTCGTCATCCATCACGGGCACATGACGGATGTGGTGCTCGCGCATGAGAACGCGGACTTCGTCGAGCGGAGTCTCCAGCGTGCATGTCCAGACTTCACCCGTCATCACGTCACCCACCTGCACCTCGTGAGGCAGCAGATCGCGGGCAACCACCCGCTTCAACAGGTCACGCTCGGTGAAGATGCCCACCAGTTTCCCGTCGTGGTCCGTGACCACGAGCGAGCCGACGTGGGCCGCGTTCATCAGCATTGCGGCGGACTGAGCGGTGGCATCCGGGTGAATGGTCATGATGCCACCATCCCGGCCTCGGATCACGGAACTGACTGTAGCCATCGGCGATCTCCTTTCCGGCCGTCGTCGCGACGGCTCTCGAACTCTGGACCGCTCTCTCTGCTCCCGGGCGGCCGAAACTCGCCCAACGCACCATTCTCCCGGCCGCATGGCTCAAAAGCACGAAGAATCCACCCCGATCGGGCGAATCACGCCCCCGCTTCCCTCTCGCGGCGATTCCGATATCCTTCTCCGACCATGCCAACGACCCGAATCAACTTCATCGACGAGCTGCAATGGCGCGGCCTCTTCTACCAGGCTTCCGACGAACCCGGCGTGCGCGACCACCTCGCCTCCGGCACGCGACGTGCCTACGCCGGCTTCGATCCCACCGCCGACTCCCTGACGATCGGGAACCTCGTTCCCATCATGATGCTGCGACGCTTCCAGGAGGCGGGACACCGCCCGGTCGTGGTCATGGGCGGCGGAACCGGCCTCATCGGTGACCCCTCCGGCAAGGAGAAGGAACGCGATCTCCGCACCGTTGAGGAAGTGCAGGGCAACGTCGATGCACAGCGCCCCATCTTCGAGAGCATCCTCGACTTCGACGGCCCGAACGCCGCGATGATCGTCAACAACTACGAGTGGCTGGGCGATCTGAAGTTCATCGAAGTGCTTCGCGATGTGGGCAAGCACTTCTCGGTCAACCAGATGATCCAGAAGGAGTCCGTGCGCGAGCGGCTGACGAATCGCGAGCAGGGCATCAGCTTCACGGAGTTCTGCTACGTCATTCTCCAGGCCTACGACTTCATGTGGCTGCGCCGACACCATGATGTGACGATCCAACTTGGCGGCTCGGACCAGTGGGGCAACATGGTCAGCGGCATGGATCTCATCCGTCGCCTTGAACCGGAAAGCCGGAACGAGTCCTGGGTCGTCACCAACCCACTCGTGACCAAGGCCGATGGCGGCAAGTTCGGCAAGACCGAGACGGGCGCCGTCTGGCTCACGGCCGATCGCACCAGCCCCTACGCATTCTTCCAGTTCTGGCTGAACGCCGCGGATGCGGACGTCATCCGTTTCCTGAAGTTCTTCACGCTCCTCCCGCAGGAGCGCATCGCTGAACTGGAATCGATCCACGAGTCCGAACCACATCGGCGCGAGGCGCATCGCGAACTGGCGCGGGCGGCGACGATGCTCGTGCACGGCGCGGACGCCGCGGAGACTGCGGAGGCAGCAGGCAAGGCGCTCTTCAGCGGCGAGGTCAGCCGCCTCGACCGCGCGACGCTCGAAGAGGTCTTCGCCGAGGTGCCGTCCAGCAACCACGCGAAGGCGGAACTCGGCTCCGGTCTCTCCCTGGTGGAATTCCTGGTGGAGACGTCACTGGCGAAGAGCAAACGCGAAAGCCGGGAGTTCCTCGGCAACGGCGCCGTGACCGTCAACGAACGCAAGGTGGGCCCCGACGACACCCTCTCCAGCGAAGACCTCCTGCACGGCGACCTGATGCTGATCCGCCGCGGCAAGAAGTCGTGGCATGTGTGTCGCTGGGGGTAAGGGGGCCTCTGGGCTCAGCTCCTGACTGACATCCGGGCGGGCACTGCTCTCCAGACTCAAGACCCGAAGAACGGCAGAATTCGAGGTTGCAAATGCATAACTATTCAGTTATATTTCCTCCATGACCGCGACACCGACCACGCCTCTCGATGCACTCGGTGACTACTCCCGGCGACGCATCATCGAACTCCTCACGGACGGCCCGCGCACCGTCTCGCAACTCCAGGAAGCCTTCACCTTCTCACAACCCGCACTCTCAAAACACCTCCGCATCCTCCGCAACGCCGGACTCGTCGACTACGACCGCATCGGACGCACACATCAATACCGCCTTCGCGGCGACATCCTCCACAACGCCGCCAGCTACCTCCTCCAACTCCACGCGTTCTGGAATCACAAACTCGATGCACTCGGCAGCACACTCGATGCCATCGCGGCGGAAGAGGGCGACGCATGAGCGGCTTCACCATCGAGCGCATCTATCCCCATCCCCAGGAGCGCGTCTGGAAGGCTCTCACCGATCCGGAACTGCTCGGTCGCTGGCTCATGCCCAACGACTTCCAACCCGTCATCGGTCACGAGTTCACCTTCCGCACCGATCCCGGCCCCGGGTTTGACGGCATCGTGCACTGCACCGTCAACCGGATGGAAGAACCAACGCTGCTCGCCTTCACATGGAAGGGCGGCCCCATCGACACCGTCGTCACACTGCAACTCTCGACCCACGAAAGCGGCGGAACACGACTCGTCATGTCGCAGACCGGCTTCCGCGGGGCGAAGGCGTGGCTCATCGGACGGATGCTGAAGATCGGCTGCGGCACGATGTACGGCAAGCGACTCCCGGCGCTCCTCGACGAGATGGCTGGCATCCGTCGTTCCAGGCACGATGGCCCGGCTTGCATGAAGCCATCACAGAGACTGCTGGTCCGCATCATCGCACTCTTTGAAAGGAAGCATGGATGACCCACCCGCCCTCAACCACCGATGAACGGATCATGACCCTGCACCCCCAAGGCAAGCAGGGTGTCAATATCCTCCGTTACAAGTACGACGCCATCCGCAACGCTCTCCTCGCGCACATCGATGACGCCGAGAACCACGAAGGCGTGCCACTCCGCGGCGTGGCCCGAGCGATCACGCCCCGACTTCCCGAGCCTCTGTTCCCCGCCGGCAAGGGCGTGACGTGGTACGTCATCGCTGTCAAGCAGGATCTCGAGGCGCGGGGCGAGATCGAGGTGTCCGGAAAACCGCAGCGTCTCAGACGACCAGCCTGACCACGATCAAGTCACATCGAATGCTCCGTGTGTTATCGCTCCCTGTGGCGCGCGTCTGAGCCCCGAACCCCACCACGATCATTGCCTTTCACTTGATCTTCTGCCACCATGTCTTTCGGAGGAGATCATTCCCATGCCGCAATTCTTTCGTGCTGTGCCGGTGTGTGCCGGGCTGGTTCTGTTCTGCGCATCTGCATCCGCGGTCGACCGACTCGTGCCGTCGCAGTTCGCCACCATCCAGGCGGCCGTCGATGCGTCGTCGGACGGGGATGTCGTCATCATCCAGGCGGACACCTATACCGAGCAGGTGGTCGTCACGAACCTCAATATCACGCTGATGGCGGATGTCGGCAAGGTCGTGATCGATGCCGCCAACACGGGATCCGCCCTGACGGTGACCGGGACCGGAGCCGAACTGCTCATCGTCGAAGGCATCGACTTCGAGGGCGGCAGTTCCACGCTGGCGACGATCGAAGTCGCGACCGCCCGGCTCAGCATGACCGACTGCGTCGTCAGCTTCTCGCAGAGCAACGGCATCCACATCGATGATGCGGACCTGAGCCTCACCGACTGCCGCGTGTTTCTGAACAGCACCAACGGTATTTCGGACGAAGGACTGTCGCAGGTCGTCCTCAACGACACCGATGTGGACAACAACACCAACTTCGGCATGTACATCCGTGAGGACAGCAGCCTCACCATCTCGGGTGGCTCCGTGGCGAGCAACGGCAGCGATGGGATCTTCTTCACATCCACCGGCACGACGGCCGGCTTCGACGGCTGCCTGATCACCTTGAATGACGGAGAAGGCGTTCGCAACGCCCCGGATGACGCCGACTTCACGGACTGCATCGTCTCCTTCAACGACGGCTACGGTGTCGACGGCGGATTCAGCTTCACCGGATGCGAGTTCAACGGCAACCGCCTCGATGGCATCGGACTCTTCACGAACAGTGTCGAGGTGACCGATTGCACGTTCATCGACAACGGCAGCGACGGAGTCAGGGCCAACTCCGGCACCATCACGAACTCGACTTTCATCAACAACGGAGGCGCCATCGACATCGGCGGAACCGCCACGATCAGCAACTGCGAGGTCTCCGGCTGCTCATTCACCGGGATCGATGTCGGTCTCAACTCGACCATCACCGACTGCGTGATCCGCAACTGCGGGAATGATGGCATCTCAGTCTCCAGCAGTGCCACCATCGAGAGGTGTCGCATCGAGTTCTGCGGCGACGAAGGCATTAACACGTTCGGCAGCGATCCCGGCGACGCGCTGACCGTGCGCAACTGCATCATCCAAGGCAATGACGGCATCGGGATCGACGCCGCGGACGTCACGTACGTGCATGGCTGCATCATCGTCGGCAACCAGGGAGGCGGCATCAACTGCGTCTTCGAAGACTACCTCGAAGCCGTCAACTGCTCCATCATCGCGAACTACACAACCGGCGTCGCCGCCGGCATCGAGCCCGCCGACATCTCGTACATCCGCAACTCCATCGTCTGGGGCAATCGCACCGATGAAGGCTTCGACGACCGCTCACAGATCGATCACTTCGATGACCCCATCGTCGAGCGCTCGTGCGTTGAAGGCGGCTGGGAAGGCGTCGGCAACATCGACGCCGACCCCCTTTTCGTCAGCGATCTCGGAAGCGGACTCGGACAGACGCTCTTCGATGTCCGACTCATGCCCGGCTCACCCTGCACCGACGCCGGTGACAACGCTCTCGTCCCCGTCGACCTCACCGAGGATGTCTTCGGATGCCCGCGCATCACAGACATCGACGGCGACACGACCGCGCGCGTCAACATGGGCGCCACCGAGACCATGCATCTCGTCGCCACCGCCGGAGTCGCACCGACACTCCAGTCACTCATCAACTCCGCCGGCCCCTGCGAATCCGTGATCCTCGCCGGACCCGGCTCATACCCCGAGCAACTCGAGACCGTGGGCGACCCCGTCGCCATCATCGCCACCGATGGACCCGCCACAACCATCATCAACGCCGATGGACTCGGACGAGCCATCAACTGTGACGAGGGCGAACCCGTTGTCACCATCAAGGGGTTCACGCTTCGCGGCAACAACCGGGTCATCGGACGCGGTGCCGTCGCCCGCGCCGCCAACGGTTCCACACTTCTGCTCGAAGACTGCATCATCCAACCGGCCACCGCCCCAGACGGCGGCGCCGTGGCGGCGATCAGCGGCAACATCGGCCTCATCAACACCTCGATCGATGACTGCGTCGCCACCAACGCCGGAGGCGCCATCTACGCTCGGGACGCTGGCGTCTCCATCAACGGCGCCTCCCTCTCGCGCAACTCCGCCGGCACCACCGGAGGCGCCATTGATGCCGAAGGCTGCACCTTGCAGATCAGCGACTGCGTCCTCAAGGACAACCAGGCCATCGGCGACGGTGGCGCGATCAACGCACTCACCAGTCTCCTCTTCATCGAACAGAGCACACTCAGCAACAACAACACCACCGGTCTCGGCGGTGCGATCCGTCTGACGGGTGAATCCGCTGACTCCGAGATCCGGGAATGCTCCTTTGAACAGAACATCGGCCTGAGCGGCGGCGCCCTCCACGTCGATACACTCGACCTCGACATCGCGGAAACCGCCTTCTTCGGAAACGAAGCCGCCATGGCGGGCGGTGCCCTGCTCGTCGGTCTCGATGGCGATGTCAAGGTCGCCATGCTCTTCTTCTCCGGAAACGAAGCACCCACCGCCGCCGCCGCGGGAATCTCCGGGGGCGAGCTTGAAGGCGAGCGCATCACCGCTTCCAACAACACCACCAACGGCGCCGATGGAGGCATCGTGGTCGTGGCCGCGGACGGCATACTGACACTCATCAACTCCATCATCGGAACGCCGGGAGAAACCTCCATCGACGTGATCACCGGCACCCCCTCCCTCGAGTACTGCGCCATCCTCGGCGGCTTCCCGGGTGATGGGAACATCAACGCCGATCCGCTCTTCGTCGACCCCGACGGCGCCGACGACATCATCGGCACCGCGGACGACGACTGCTACCTGATGCCCACATCGCCATGCATCAACGCGGGTACCTTTGATCTGAACTCAGCACCAATCGCCTACCACGACATCGCCGGCGAAGCTCCCACCCTGTACAGCATCGATGACATGGGCGCCTACGAGTTCCGTTGCCCCGGCGACGCCGACGGTGACGGCACCGTCACCTTCGACGACCTCAACGAGCTTCTCGAATGGTGGGGCGCCACCGGAGTCACCGGCGCCGAGGGCGACACCGACCGAGACAACGACGTCGACTTCATCGACCTGAACAACCTGCTCGAAGACTGGAACGTGGGGTGCCTCGACTGAGCATGGAGACATCGGCACTCCACAACGAGTTCGACGCACTCAACCCATGGTGCCCGACGCCCGTTGCCGACTGCCGAAACCGATGCCCAGGATCATCCCCTCAAACTCCGCCGGGCCCGGGGCCGGGACGCGATCGGAGCGGCGGACGATCGCCAGTTGACGCACGAGTTTCTCGTCCCGACAGCGCAACCCCTCGCTCCTGCCCAAAGCGAACCGACTCACCAGGCCGATCCCGATGCCCGCCGCGACCATCTGCTTGATCGACTCGATCGATCGCAGTTCCATCACGATGTTCACCGATACATCGTGACCCTCGATCGCCTGATCAATCACCCGCCGCACCGCCGACCCCGCCTCGAAGCCGATCATCGATTCCTGCGCGAGATCGCGCCACCGGAAACTGCGGCGACTCGCCAGCCGGTGCTTCGGCGGCACGATCAGGCGCAGTTCGTCCTCCACCAGTGGAATCGTCATCAGGTCGCCCGCGCCCGGCAGATCGATCGGCAGCGTCACGATGCCCAGGTCCAGTTCACCTGACAGCACCGCCTCCGCAACCGCCCGCGAGCCCGCTTCACGCACATAGAAACGCAGCTCCGGATATCGCGCCCGGAATGCAGACACCACGCCCGGGAGCAGGTACGTCGTCGCCGTCGCGCCCCCGCCCACGCGGATCGAACCACGCTGCAACCCCGCCAGTTCGCGCACCGCATCCACCGCGTTGTCCGCCGCCCGCAACGCCTCGTCCGCATACTCCAGGAACAACAGACCCGCATCCGTCGGCGTCACACCCCGACCCGTCCGGTGCAGCAACTCCGTCCCCACCTCCGCCTCGAGCTTCTTGACCATCGAGGACAACGCCGGCTGCGTCACGCCCAGCTCCGCTGCCGCACGCGTCATGTGCCCCACGCGAACGATCGTCCGAAAGTAGCGCAGCGGAGTCAGTTCCATTCAATCCCCAGCCTGAACCGACTCGACCCAGCGACCCACCTGCTCCGTCATCACCGACAACGGGACGCTCCCCTGCGTCAGCAACGCATCGTGGAAGCCGCGAATGTCAAAGTGCTCGCCCAGCGTCGCTTCGGCCTCGCGTCGAAGCTGCTGAATGTGCAGTTCACCGATCTTGTACGCCACCGCCTGCCCCGGCCACGAGATGTACCGATTGACCTCCGCCTCGATGTTCTGCGCCGTCAGCGCCGAGTTCGCCAGCATGAAGTCCACGGCGTCCTGCTTCGACCACCCCTTGGCGTGCATGCCCGTGTCCACCACCAGGCGCATCGCTCGCCACATCTCGAAATTCAGCCGACCGAAGTCGTCATAGGGATCCTCGTACAGCCCACGCCCGCTCTCACCCATCTCCAGGCCAAGCGACTCGGCATACAGGCCCCACCCCTCTGAGAACGCCGTGTACCACACGCCCGTGCGCCACTCGTGCAGGCCCAGTTCCTCCAGTTCCTGCTGCAACGCGATCTGGTGATGATGCCCCGGCACCGCCTCGTGCAGCGCCAGCGGAACCATGTCGTACTTCGGACGCTGATCGAGACGCCACGTGTTCACCACGAAGTAGCCCGGAATGCCATTCGCCATCGAACCCGGGTAGTAGTACGCCGTCGGCGAGGACTTCGCTATGAAGTACGGCATCTCGCGGACGCCGTAGCTCAGTCGCGGCAGCGTCCCGAACAGCCGCGACATCCACGGATCAACATCCTTGGTGAGCGCACGGTACGCCTCCAGCAGGTCATCCGGATCCGTGTAATAGAAACGCGGATCGGTGCGCAGGTACTCGATGAAGCGCGCGAACAACTCATCGCCCTCGAACGCGTCCTTCTCAGGAAAGTCTGATCGCGCAATGACGTCCATCATCTCGGACTTGATCCGCGCCACCTCCGACACACCCTTCTGATGTATCTCCTCCGCAGTCATCGGCAGGGTCGTGAAGTGCTGAAGACGCTCGTCGTACCACGTTGCGCCGTCCGGTAGATCCGAAGCAGCAGTCGTCGCACGACATCCCGGTATGTAGACGTCACGCAGGAAAACACCGAAGCGATGAAACGAAGGAACCACGTGCTCGCGAATCGCCGCCGCCGCACGCGCCGC
This sequence comes from Phycisphaerae bacterium, assembly GCA_030432255.1. Classification (GTDB taxonomy): domain Bacteria; phylum Planctomycetota; class Phycisphaerae; order Phycisphaerales; family UBA1924; genus JAUIHS01. The sequence continues at coordinate 59,422 of JAUIHS010000008.1, read as the reverse complement.
ACGCTCGTCATCACGCCCCAGGAAGGGCTTGTACATCGGGTGACGCGTCGGATCCTGCAGGTACATGTCACTCCCCTGCTCCAACGCCTGGTCCGCCGCAGGACCCATGATGATCCGCGGCGGCGTGAAGCCATCCTCAAGTCCCAGTCGCATGTTCGCCGCGACCTGCTTCAGATACTCCGGCAGCGTCTCCAGTCGCGTGATGTAATCGTTCTCCTGCTCAGGCCTGGTGAAGGTGATGCTGTCCGGCATCTGCGCCATCTCGGTCTGCGGCCCATACATCTGTGTCACCGGCATCTGGTACAGGCGCAGCCGCGGCGACGCCAACCGTTGCTCCAGTTCATAACGCAGCAACTGCGCATTGATGCGATTGCGCTCGGAGAGTTCCGCGAGTTCGATGCCGTTGAGTTGAACCAGCCGACGCTCGGCATCCTCGATCACCGCACGCCGCCCCGCTTCCGACACGTCGGACCACCGATCGTCAAACCGACGATCGCCGCGACTCGTCGCCTGCACCGGATTGAAGCGCCTGTTTGCATCCAGATCCTCATCCAACAGCCGCTGCAGGAATGCATCCGCCTCAACCGTGGCACTCACCTCCACCCGAGGTCCGGAAACACCCGGCTGACTCGCACAACCTGGCAAGCAAATGACGGGAAACACCAGAAACGGCAGCATGCAACGGATCATGAAAGGATGATAATGGAGGAGCGTCGCAAGTGCCGAGGAACCGAGAATCAGAACCCGGAACCCCGGAATCCCAACAACCCTCCATGCGACGCTGCCGCCACTGCTTCTACGTCCTCGAAGGACTCGCACCCGCAGGCCCCTGCCCGGAGTGCGGCCGCGATTACGACGTCGACCATCCTGACGGCCACACGCTTCGCTGCCCGCTCAGCCGCCGGGCGCTCTGGTCGCCCATCCTCATCTGGACCGCCATCTTCACCTTCCTCGTCAACAGCGTGCTGCTTTCGCTCGCCATCTCAACCACCCTGCACATCATGCTCACCGTCGCCTTCGCCGCCGGCATGATCCTCTGGTACCGCTTCACCTGGCGGCAGATCCGCACGCCCCTCGGTCTGGTCTTCGCCGCCCATCTCATCCTCCTCGGCATGCTCGACCCCGCCCTCTCTCTCGACAGCCTCATCACCACCGGACTCATCGAGTCCCTCGCCCTCCTCGTCGGCGCCCGTGCCGGAACAAGCTTCCGACGCGCACTCCGGCGGTCGCACTTCAGCCATCGCGAGTGGCTCCCGGAGTAGGAACCCGCCGGATGTTGGCGTTCGCGGCAACACGGATCACCTATCATTGATTCCGTGCTGAACGACGATGGACCCCTCGAAGCCGAGACCCAACCCCGCGCCAACGCCAGTTGCCGGAACTGCGACTACGACCTCTCCGGCCTCGATCACACCGGCCGCTGCCCCGAATGCGGCGCGCAGTATGACCTGACGAAGGACCCCGACGCACGGACGACACCACCGCTTCGCGGCCTCTCCCGCTGGGGTCCGCCCTTGATCGCGTGCTTGCCTGCTGTGGTGCTCTCGATACTGATCATTGTGATTGCAGATCCCTCACTCGCCCTGCTCGTGCTGACCTGGGCTGTTGGCGGTGTCTTCATTGGGTACTCCTGCACGGGCATCCAGATTGTCATCACGACACTTGGGCTGGCAGGCATTGTCGTGCTGACCGGGTTCTCCGATGCTCTGTCGGCCTTGTCTTTCGTCATGTTCATCTCGATGGTGGCGGGCGCCTTCATCGCACAAGCACTCAAGATGGCAAGCCCTCGATACCGCGAGTGGTTGCCATGAGCGCGGGGACAACCACCATCTACTCATGCCGCAACTGCTGCTACGAACTGTCCGGACTCGATATCACGGGTCGCTGCCCGGAGTGCGGTGAGCAGTACGATCGGAACGATCCTGATCGGTTTGAGGTCGTTCTTCCGCCGCGGCTGTGGGATCGTCTGTTCGTTCGTCTGCTTGCGGTAGTCGTTCCATTGACGTTCGTGACATACATCGTTGCGAACATGACGGGCCAGTATCCGATCCTGGTTGCCGGTCACGTGCTGCTGACTGTGACTCTGGCCATGGTTGGTCTGGTGGTCGGATCGGGCGCGATTCGCTGATCATGCTCATCGCACGAGATGGCATCAAAGGCCGGCTGAAAGACAGCCGCGAACACCCAACCCCAACCCCCAACACCAGAGCCACCCCTTCCCCTCCCCCACCTCATCCCCTACACTCTTTGTTTCCCCCGAACGAAACCAGGAGCCCACTCCATGGCCAATCTCGAAGTCACCGTCAACGGCATGACGCTTCCCAACCCCTTCGTGATCGGCTCGGGTCCTCCCGGCACCAACGCAAATGTCATCTCCAAGGCCTTCGATGAAGGCTGGGGCGCTGTCATCGCCAAGACCGTGTCGCTCGATGCCTCCAAGGTCGTCAACGTCGCACCCCGCTACGCGCGCCTTCGCGCCAACGATTCGCGCGAGATCTTCGGATGGGAGAACATCGAACTCATCAGCGACCGTCCCTTCGATGCATGGATCGATGAGTTCAAGCAACTCAAGGACAAGTATCCCGACGGCTGCCTCATCGCCTCCATCATGGAGGAGTACAACAAGGACGCCTGGATCGAGATCGTGCAGCGCTGCGAAGAAGCCGGTGTCGACGCCTTCGAACTCAACTTCTCCTGCCCGCACGGACTCCCGGAACGCAAGATGGGCGCCGCCATGGGACAGAACCCCGAGATCCTCGAGGAAGTCTGCACCTGGGTGAACTCCGCCGCCACCAAACCGGTGTGGGCCAAGATGACGCCCAACGTCACCGACATCACCGTCCCCGCCGAAGCCTCACTCCGCGCCGGGTGCGAGGGAGTCGCTGCCATCAACACCATCCTCTCCGTCATGGGCGTCGACCTCGAAACCCTGCGCCCCGAACCGAGCGTCGAAGGCTACACCGTCCCCGGCGGCTACTCCTGCAAGGCCGTCCGCCCCATCGCCCTGCGCATGGTCATGCAACTCGGCCAACTCATCCGCGAGAAGTACCCGGACCGCACCATCAGCGGAATCGGCGGCGTGGAAACAGGCGAAGACGCCGCACAGTTCATCCTCCTCGGTGCTCACACCGTGCAGGTGTGCACCGGCGTCATGAAGTTCGGCTACGGACTCGCATCAACACTGTGCGACGGCCTCAGCGCCTTCATGGACAAGCACGGCTTCGAATCCATCGACGACTTCAGAGGACACAGCCTCCAGTACTTCACCACCCACGCCGATCTCGTCCAGCGCCAGAAGGACGCCAAGGCCGCCGCGAAGAGGGCCAGGATGGTCAAGAAGGACACCGAATGGTCCGGCGATGAGTTCGTCGAACAGAGCGAAGCACTCTCAAGGGATTGAGGGCGTACCTTTCGGTACGCCGGCATCGGGCACCTGCGAGTTGTTCGTCGCAGGCGCTCCACCCCGGGGGCCGGCTGCCTGATGAACACCACTCACCCCAGAATCTCCCCCAACGCCTTCAACGCCGCCGCGACATCCCCCTCCGTCGTCGATGCCCCCACACTGAAGCGCAGCGTGCCCGACGGAAACGTGCCCATCGCGCGATGACAACCCGGAGCGCAGTGCAGGCCCGGCCTCGCCGCGATGCCGAAGGACGTATCCAGGATCCCACCAAGGTCCTGCGGCTCATGCCCCTCGATCACCAGTGACACCACCGGCGTGCGCCCCTCGATGGGCGCGCCCAGCGCGCGGATGCGATCGTCCGATGATGCATGATCCAGCAGCATGCGCACCAACTCGTGCTGCTGCGCCACCGAAGCCGGCGACATCGCCTCCTCAACGTGATCCATCGCCGCCAGCAGACCCGCATAACCCACCGTGTTCGGCGTGCCACCCTCGAACTGATGCGGCAGCGTTCGAGGCATCACCGGCGATGTCGAATCACCACCCGTTCCCCCCTGCCGATATCCAATCAACCCCGATGCGCCATCAGCACCATACGCTCGCGGCCCGACATACAACCCACCCGTGCCCGTCGGACCCAGCAGCGCCTTGTGCCCGGGAAACGCCAGCATGTCAATCGCAAGCGCCTGCACATCAATCGGGATGTGACCGATGGACTGCGCCGCATCGACAAGAAAGAGCGCCTCCGGATGATGCCGGCGCAATTCGGTTCCCACCCGCCCCACATCCTGGATCGTCCCGAGCACGTTGCTCGCATGGGTCATCGCAACCAGGACAGTCGTCGAGTCGCAGGCACGGACAACCGCATCCGGATCCACAACCCCCTGCTCGTCACACGCCACGACTGTCAGCCGAATGACATCCTCGTCCGCATACTGCTGCAGTGGGCGCAGCACGGAATTGTGCTCGATGTTTGTCGTGACGACGCCGGGTGGACATGACATGGTGTGCCCCCCGAGGGCCGCCTGGTCCAGGTGACGCACACCATGCGCGAAGGGACGAAGCACAGCGTGTATCGCATTGTTCAGCGCATCCGTGCAGTTGAGCCCCAGCGCGATGCGCTCGGGAGACTCGGCGTGAATGAGCTTTGCCAGCCGCTCACGAAGACGCTCGATACGACGCTCCGTCGCCAGTGCCATGCGATGACCACCCCGACCCGGATTCGCCGCTTCCGTCGCCAGGAAGGCGTGCATCGCGTCAAGCACCGCCGGCGGCTTCGGCCACGAGGTCGCGGCGTGATCGAGGTACGTCACTTCACTCGCCATATGCGAAGTATATCCGCCTACGTCTTCTTCCCGGAGCGCCGAAGCATGAATCGCATGCCCGCCGCGATTCCGGCCGGCAACCACATCCCCGCGACCAGCAGGACCGGCGCCCAGACGGGCAGGTCACCGAGCAGATCAACGGTCGCAATGACCCAATAACCGACGAGCAGCAGCGCGACCAGTGGCGTGCCGCCGCGAGCGATCGACGCCCCACCCGGCCACAGGGACAGCGCGAAGAGTCCACCCAGCATGCCGCTGAGCACAGTCGCACCCTGCGCGTACACCGCATTCGCGCCGAGGATCCCGACCACGGGCGCCGTGACACCGGCCAGCGCGCATGCCCCGAGGATCCCGATCCGAGGCGTCTGCTCCGCCGCACGTTCAATACCCCACCACGACAGCAGCGCGCCGACCCCGGTGCCGAAGACCCACATCCACCGCCGACTCTGCGCGAGGTAGTCCGGATGCACCGTCCCCGCGATCGCCCAACCCACTCCAAGCCCCGCGCCCAGCACGAGCAGCGCACGTACGAACCTCGGCATGCGAAGCGCGCACAACAGACCGACCAGCATCGCCAGCGGTGCAATGAGGAAGATGCGCGAGTTGCCGTCGACTGACGACCAGGACAGCCCCGTCAGCCGCGGCGGACTGATCAGCATCCAGTGTGCAAGACCACACCCGAGCGGCAGAACGAGCGCGCTGAACCACGGCCCATGCACAGGGCGCCCATCAGTAGCCCGCCTGATACGGCGCGCAATGAAGCGCCACACCACCCACAGCGCGGCAGCCGCCCCACAAGCGATCGCCCCGCGAATGGACGACTCAATGATGATCTGAGGATCGATGGTCATTGGGATTCAGTAGGCACTCGGCATTCGGCATTTGGCATTCGGGTTTGAGCGCCCAGGGCGATCATTCTGAAGAGCTTCCGCTCTCCGTATGCAGGCGTCTGGACAGATCGAGGCGAAGTGCCAAATGCCGAATGCCAAACCCATCACCCATTCAGTTCCAGGCCGGCGATCAGCTTCACCTCGTCACCAAGACCGCCTTCCTTGGTGTACGTGTGCATGTTGAAGTCGGAGCGCTTCACGGTGAAGGTGACTTCGAAGCCCGCCTTCACGCCGCGGCTCGTCTCGTTGCGACCGAAGAACTCCGCCTCGGCGGTGATCTCCTTCGTCACGCCGTGCATCTCGAGATCGCCCGTGAGCACGTACATGTTCTTCTTGCTCCCCTTCTTCACCGAACTGCTCTTGAAGGTGATGTTCGGGAACTGCCTCGCCGAGAAGAAGTCATTGTTCTTCAGGTGCTTGTCGCGCCCTTCATTCGCGGTATCGACATTCTCAACCTTCACCGACACATCGAAGCTCGCATCGCTGAGATGATCCGGATCAAAGGTGATGGTCCCGGACGGGCTGTTGAAGCGACCCCAGAAGGGTGCCGCACCCATGTGCATGATCCGGAAGACGACCGCCGAATGAACCTCGTCCACCTCGTACGTGTCGGCGGCGAGGGTCGTCGCGGCGTTCACAACCGGACGAGCGTCCGCTGTACTGGCGGATCCCGTGAGGGCGTACCAGCCCGTCAGGGCCACGAGTCCGGTGGTGGTCAGAGCAATCAGGTGATGACGCATGTGCGGGTTCCTTGTCGAAGTGCAGGAGGACGAAAGTTGGCGATGCATGGTAGACACTCATTCAGCCCGCGTCAGCCTCGCACCACCGGAGACACGACCGTAGGGAAACCCACCCGAACGCCGGAATATTCCACACTCGAATGTCACAGCCTCGTCACACCCCCCGCCCCCACCAGGGCGCTCAACGCCGGGTGCCGGTGCCGGGTGCCGACCCCTCACAACATCGGACTCGCCAGCCGCAGCGTGTTCTCGACCACCCGCCGCCACCGCTTCCGCCTCTTCCACGTCTCCAGGTCAAGCTCGCTCGACTCCGAGATGTACTTCGCCTGCACGTACCTCAGTTCATCATTGAAACCATCGTGATAGACGAACAGGGTCACCTCGAAGTTGAGCCAGAAACTCCGCATGTCCATGTTCACAGAGCCGATGCAACTGATCTCATCATCGACCGTGATCGTCTTCGCGTGCAGCAGACCTTCCCGATACAGCATCACCCGCACGCCCGACTCCATCAGTGGTTGGTAGTGTGATCGGCTTGCGAAGCGAACCAGCGGAGAGTCAATCCGCTCGGGCAAAACGATCGTCGTCTCCACGCCGCGACGCGCCGCCGTCGTCAATGCCGTCATCATCGGTTCGTCCGGGGCGAAGTACGGCGAGGTGATCACCAGTCGCTCACGCGCTGCATAGATCGTGGCAATCAGCATGTCGTGAATCGTTCGCGGCGTTGCCCCCGGACCGGACGGCACAACCTGCGCTGCGACGTTGCCGCGATCGCCCACGTGGTGCACATCTGCCCGCTCTTCCAGTTGCTCGAGCGGTTCATCTGTCTCAAGTTCCCAGTCCTGCAGGAAGATGAGCGCCAGCAGTTCGACGACCGGTCCCCTGATGCGAACCATGGCATCCACCCACTCCCCCACCCCCGCATCACGCTTGAAGTGCCGCGCATCGGCGAGATTGAGGCTCCCCATGTACCCGATCTCACCATCGATGACGACGATCTTGCGATGCAGGCGCAGATCGATGCGCCTGAACAGCGCGCGCACGATCCCGACCGGGAGCGCCGGGATGACCTGCACCCCCGCCTCGCGCATCCGATCGGCAAGCTCGCTCCCGAGAAAATCATCCGAGCCCACGGCGTCCAGGAGAATGCGGCAGTCCACGCCGCGACGCGCTGCTCGTACCAGCGCCGCAGCGACCTCATCCGCGGTACCGCCGCTGCTCCAGATGTAGAACTCCATGTGACAGGTGTGCTCCGCCTCATCGATGTCTCTGATGATGGCGCGAAGGGTCTCCTCACAGTCGTCGATGAGCGTGAGGTCGTTGCCGGATACGGCACCGAACCCCGAAGTGTTCCATGCCTGCCGATGCAACAGTTCGCACACCGGCGTCAGCGCGCTGAAGTCCGCCGGACTGATGGTGTGCACCTCCTCCTGCCGAGCCCGGTTGCGCTCGTTGATCTCCAGCGCCCGCGCCCCGCGCGCCTTGCCCAGCCGCGTCTCGCCCACCAGCAGGTACGCGAACGAACCGAGGATCGGGACCAGCAGGATGACCGCGATCCACGCCAGGGACGGACCGATGCCACGCCGGATCATGATGATCCGCAGCGACAGCCCGATGCGCAGGAACCAGTCCAGGGCAAGAATGGCAGCCGGGATGATGACGTTGAGATCCACGTGGCGCCGGGGTTGAAGTCAGGAGGCCTGTCCGTGCTATCGTAAGTGTATGAGCGATGTGCGGCGTTGTGACTGGGCGCGAAACGCGCTGGCTGTGGCCTACCACGACACGGAATGGGGTGTGCCGGTCCACGATGACCGCCTGCTCTTCGAGTTCCTCATCCTCGAAGGTGCACAGGCCGGCTTGAGCTGGGACACGATCCTCGCGAAACGCGAGCGGTACCGGGAGGTCTTCGACGGCTTCGACCCCGCCCTCGTCGCCCGCTATGACGAGAAGAAGAAGGCCGCCCTGCTCGCCGATGCCGGCATCGTCCGCAACCGCCTGAAAATCGACTCCGCCATCCGAAACGCCCGCGCATTCCTCGATGTGCAGGAGGAACGCGGATCTTTTGACGCTTACATCTGGGAATTCGTCAACGGGGAACCCATCATCAACCACCCCCGCACACTCAAAGATGTCCCTGCAAAGACCGACATCTCCGACACCATGAGCAAGGCACTCAAGAAACGCGGCTTCAACTTCGTCGGCTCAACCATCTGCTACGCATTCATGCAGGCCACCGGAATGGTCAACGATCACCTCGTGGAGTGTGAATTCAAGGGGTCAGGGGTTGACGGTTAGGGGTTAGTGGTTCGCGGCTGTCCTGATTCGAACGACGCCAGAACCAACCGACCCACAGACCCCAACCACCAGCCACCAGCCACCAACCCCTGCCCTATCATCCCACCATGAATCCCGAACCCATCCTCGAGTTCCTGCACGCCCATCGCTCCATCCGAAGATACACCGACGAGCCCGTGCCCGATGCCGACATCCGGACCGCCGTCGCCGCCGGACAGGCCGCCTCCACCAGCTCCGCCATCCAGGCCTACAGCGTGCTCCACATCACGCGCCCCGAGATCCGGCAGCAACTCGCCGAACTCACCGGGCCACAGAAAAAGGTCGCGCGGGCAGGGGCATTCCTCGTCATCTGCGGCGACACGCGCCGCCATCGCCTCGCCTGCACCAGCGCCGGAACGGATTACGACGCACGCCTCGAAGCGTTCCTCCTCGCCGTCGTCGACGCCAGCCTCTTCGCACAGAACATGGCCCTCGCCTTCGAGGCCATGGGCTACGGCATCTGCTACATCGGCGGACTCCGAAACCACATCGACGCCGTCGACGAACTCATCCGCACGCCCGAAGGCGTCTACCCCCTCTATGGCATGTGCGTCGGACGCCCCGCCGAAGCCCCCGGACCCCGGCCTCGCCTCCCCGTCGATCAGGTCCTGCACACCGACGACTGGCCCGATGACGATGCACTCATGAGCGGACTCGACGACTATGATGCGGTCTATCGCGAATACCTCCAACAGCGCGGAGCGAACCCCCGCGGCTGGACGGAGGCCATGGTCCGCCTCTTCGATCACCCCGCCCGAACCCAACTCGCGCCCCACTACACCTCCAAGGGCGCCAACCTCACCTGACCCTCGCCACCGGTACTCCAAATGCCCAACCCAGATCTCCTCGAAACATTCCCGACGCCCACCGACAACGAGTTCGTCATCGAGCACGTGAACGAGGAATTCACCTCCGTCTGCCCGGTCACCGGGCATCCCGACTTCGGCGAGATCGTCGTTCGCTTCTCGCCGCGATCCGCCGCGGCCGGCGGCGTCTGCGTCGAGTTGAAATCCCTGAAGCTCTACTTCCAGTCCTTCCGGCAGGAAGGCATCTATTACGAGGCCGTCACCAACACCATCCGAGACGACCTCGCCAAGGCCATGGAACCCACGTGGCTTCAGGTCATCACCCGGTGGCGCGGGCGCGGCGGGATCCGTTCGATCATCCGCGCCGCCCACGGCACCATCCCGGCCGAGTGGCATCGGCAATAGCTGCGCCGTGGGGGCACTCGCGAGTCGAATGACATGGATGCCGGGGTGCGGAATGCCGGACTTTTCCCCGTCCTGCCCTTGTCGCATCGCCTCAACGGGGGACAATGTGGTCAGTCAACGACCGGCCGTACCCCCAACCACCGGAGAGGACGACTCCACATGGCTTCCGTCTGCTTCTACTTCCAGGTTCACCAGCCGTGGCGACTCCGCCGCTACTCCGTCTTCGACACCGACCCCTTCTACTTCGACGACGAAGCCAACCGTGAGATCCTCCTCAAGGTCGCGAACAAGTGCTACCGCCCCGCGACCCAGATGATCCTCGACATGGTCGAAGGCAACGGCGGCAACTTCCGGTGCAGCTACGCCATCACCGGCACGGTTCTGGACCAGCTTGAGCAGTGGGCGCCCGATGTCATAGACATCTTCAAGCGGCTCGCCGACACCGGGTGCGTCGAGTTCATCGCGGAGACGTATTTCCACTCCCTCAGCTTTCTCTACAGCCGGGAGGAGTTTCGCGAACAGATCGACATGCACACCCAGCGCATCCAGGATCTCTTCGGCCAGACCCCCACCGTCTTCCGCAACACCGAACTCACGTACAACAATGATGTCGCCCACTTCATCAACGAGATGAAGACCGCCGACGGCAAGCCGCGCTTCAAGGGCATGCTGTGCGAGGGTGTCGATCGGATCCTCGGCTACCGCTCACCCAACTATGTCTACCATCCGCCCGGCACCGGCGAGAGTTCCATTCCCGGCAAGCCGTTCGGCCTGCTCCTCAAGAATTACCGCCTCTCCGACGACATCGCGTTTCGGTTCTCCAACCAGGGCTGGGAAGAGTGGCCCCTCTCCACCGAGAAGTTCGCGCGCTGGGTGCACGACATCAACGGCGATGGCTACCTCTGCAACCTGTTCATGGATTACGAGACGATCGGCGAGCACCAGTGGGAAGACACCGGCATCTTCGAGTTCTTCCGTGCGCTCCCGGCCGCCATCTTCGACTACGCTCCCGGCGAGAATCACTTCATCACGCCGAGCGAAGCCTTTGAGCGGTTCGATGGTGTCGGCGAATACGATGTGCCGCACATGATCTCGTGGGCCGACACAGAGCGGGACCTCTCCGCCTGGCTCGGCAACGCCATGCAGTCCGGCGCCCTCTCGGAGGCCTACCGCGTCGAGGATCCCATCAAGAACGCCCTGCATGACGCGCGGCGGCGCGGCGACGAGTCTGCCATCGGGCATCTCGGTCACGTCCTCAACGACTGGCGCAAACTGACCACCTCCGACCACTATTACTACATGTGCACCAAGTACTTCGCCGACGGCGATGTCCACAAGTACTTCAACCCCTACGATTCACCCTACGACTCCTACATCAACTTCATGAACGTACTCGACAACCTCAAGGAACGCCTCGCGCACACGCCCGTGAACGCGTGACGAAGCCGCCAGCGTCATGACTCCACAGGACAGCATCAAAATCGCCCCCGCGACGCTCGATGAGGTGGCAGATATCGCCCCCCTCTTCGACATGTATCGCGCCTTCTATGGTCAGCAGCCTGCCCTCCAGGCGGCCGTGGACTTCATCACCAAGCGACTCGTCAACTTCGAGTCCGTCATCTTCCTTGCACGCGAGAACAGCGTCGCCGTCGGATTCACGCAGCTTTACCCGACCTTCTCTTCCGTCTCCATGGAGCCCGTCTGGATCCTCAACGATCTCTTCGTGCTCCCCGACCATCGACGAAAGGGCATTGCGCGGTACCTGATGCGGGCCGCCGCGGAACACGCCCGCCATGACAACGCCCGCCGCCTCGTCCTCTCCACGGCCCACACCAACACGGTGGCGCAGGCCCTGTACGAGAGCGAGGGATGGCAACTTGATGAGTGCTTCCGCACCTACGTCATGCCGCTGACTGACCCGAAAGCATGAACGAACACGCCGAGCAGCCATTCGATCCCTTCACCATCACTCGTCCCGATGAGGCGCTCCTGCGCTACTACATTTTCGTATCGATCCTCACGCTCGTCGCCTTTCCCTTCGTCTTCCTGCCCCTGCTCTTCAAGTACATCACGCTCCGATACGAGTTCGATGATGAGGGGGTCTCCATGTCCTGGGGTGTCCTCTTCAAGAAGGAAATCAACCTCACCTACCGACGCATCCAGGACATTCACATCACCGAGAACATCTTCCAGAGGCACATGCACCTCGCGACGGTCAATATCCAGACCGCCTCCGGAAGCTCCGGTCCCGAGATGCGCATCGAGGGCATCCTCAATCCGCAGGACCTTCGCAATTTTCTCTACTCGAAAATGCGCGGCGCCCGGGGGGACGCCGAGGAATCGGCGCGCGAAGACAGCACGCGCGATGACGAAGTCCTCCAACTCCTCCACGAGATCCGCGACGGCATCCGCGCCCTGCGCAGCACGCCCGGACAGACGGAGTCCGACTGATGGGCAGACACGTCGACCAGGTCGGACAGGCTGTCTACTCCGGACTCTGGGCCATCCTCCAGAAGTGGTTCCGCGTACCTCGCGGCTCCGTGGAACTCCCGCCCGCCCCCGATGACACGCTCAATCGCAGTTTCCGGCCTGACCCCGGATTCCTCCGCTACCTCAAGACCATCTTCTGGATCGTCTGCCTGATCATCGATGTCGCACTCGCCCTCGTCTGGTTGCTGATCTTCATCGAGAAACCAAGCGTCGGCATGATCCTCGCACCCGTCTTTCTCATCCTCATCGTCGTACCCGACATCATCGCCTACGTCGCGCTCCACCTGAGATTCGATACGACCTGGTACGCGATGAACAACCGGTCGCTGCGCATCCGCCGCGGCGTCATGGTGATCCACGAGACCACCATCACGTTCGAGAACATCCAGAACATCTCGATCCATCGGGGCCCGCTCCAGCAGTATTGCGGCATTGCGAAACTCGTCGTCGAGACGGCCGGTGGCGGCTCATCACAACCCGGCGAGACGTCAACCAACGTCGGCATCATCGAGGGCATCGAAGATCCCGAGTCCATCCGCGACCTCATCATGGCGCGGGTTCGCTCCTCGAAGTCCGCCGGACTCGGTGACGAGCGCGACGACCACCGGCCGCTGGCCGGTACATGGTCACCCGCTCATATCGAAGCCCTGAAAGAGATCCGCGCCGCCCTGTCCACGCCCGCCTGAAGCCCGCCACAGGAGTCGGCCTACGCATATTGCCGCACCGACGTCCTGACCTCGACCTGCGGAATGTGTATCACCATGTAGCGCAATGCATCGATGGCGTGGTCGTACCCATCCTTCGCTGGTGCGCGGGTCCACGGGTTGTCGTCCGGGTAGTGATACATCGCCAGCGATGCGATCAGCCGGCGGCAGCGTTCGTGAATCATCAACTTTGTTGGACCCACCGCCGGCGCCAGCAGTGCACGGATGCGGCGCAGACCGTGGTCGATGCGCGAGGCGCTCGTCCGCACACGGAATCCCCGCGCCCGCCACTGGCGCACCGGGGAGATCCCCGCGACGAAGCAGTCCTGGTTCCCGGCCGGGTCGGCACCCACCCACTCCGGACGAGGCCACGGCGCGCGGTTCACTGCATCCACATGCTGATCCACGGCCGCCTCTGTCGCCACATGCTCATCGACGACACACACCATCCCATCCGACGCGATGTACGCCCACAGGAACACCGTCGGTGCGCGAAGTCCGAAGTCCATGCCCCCCACCCATGTCACGCCGCTCGCAGGCGGATCAAAGACGCGCACATGCGCATCGACATCGAACTCGGGAAAGACGGCGTCACGACGGGAAGGCTGAAGACACAGCATCTCGCTCCGCCACGTCGCAAGATCAGTACGCCGTTTCTGATGAATCGCATCATCAATGCGCACATGCCCGGGCACCCGATTCACGGCCTGCGCCCGCCCCTCACACTCCTCCTCAAGATCGCAGGCGCCGCAGTCCCGCGCGAGCGGACACGCCTCCAGCGCATCGATCACACCCCAGCGGAAGGTCCGACGCGAGGGACCCGGGCCGACCGCATCCTCCAGCAGCCGACTCATCAGCCCGCCCGGACGATGCCATGTACTGAACGCCTCGATCGCGCCGCGTACCAGCACACCACCGCACCGTCGGGCCCGCGTCGTGAGTTGTGCCGCGTTCCAGACTTCCGGGTCGAAGAGTTCCACTTCATCGCAGCGCAGTTTCTGAGGGCGCGTACCTCGAATGGATGTCTGTGACTGCGCGAGGATCTCGACGTCGGAGTCATTGACCAGCCGGATATGCCGCGCACCAACCTCCGGGCCCCACACGCGGCTGATGGCCGGCGTCTGAAGGAAATGCACAAGGTGATGATGCATGCGCCCCGCCTGGTCGAGCGAACCGGCAACGATCTTGATGCTGATGCCCGGCTTGAAGCACAGGTCCAGCAGCGTCGCGAGGGCGCCGTAGAAGGTCTTGCCCCCGCCACGGTTCGCCCAGCAGATACAGTCGCGCACTCCGGTCGGTGCTTCAAAGAACGCATGCTCGAGATAGTCAAGGGGCGTCGCGTTCCCATGGATCAGCGGACGATCCGGCACCGTGAGTTCGAGTTGCTCCCCGATCCACCGCACCAGTTCCATCCGTGACTTCGGCATGGGCACCCGGTCACTGTTCTGCTGGAGCATCACCCCGCGCTCCTTCCGCTCCAGTTCCATCCGCAGATACACGCAGCGCCCTGCACAAGGCCGTGACGCGATCCGGATCCAGCGCCCGAAGCCGCCGCAGTATCCGGCGCCGCTGCGCCGCCGATACGAAGAACGTCAGCGCATGCACATCCGACTCATGCCCCTGCTGTTTCATGCGCACTCTCCCTTCGTCTCCGCAATCTCATGGACGTAGGCGACCGGCGTGCAGGTCACGCTTGGCGCCGCCACGTGGAGCAGATCGTCGAGCGTTGCCCGGACCAGGTGCCGCGTCACCCCCGAGTCATTCGCCCAGCGCCGGAGTTCCGACTCCAGCAGGGCGCCCCATCTTGAGTCCTGCACGCGCTTCAAGGCATGCGTTGCGTCGGCGAGTTCCCACGACCGGATACCGGCATGCACAAACGCATCGCGCAGCCGCGCGTGGCGTGCTGACGGGGGCCGATGCACCGCCGTCATCCCGGCGTGCGCGAAGAAGGGACACGCTCGCCCCATCGCCGCGATCGCCTCGGTTCGCGGCGTGAGCGGTTCGCGCAGATACTTGCGCACAAGTCGGGCGGCGAGGCCCAGCGCGCGAAAGCGAGGCTCCACGATCACGCGCGAGATGCAGCGCACCGTGTCATTCAACCGACCGAGGCGCGCCGACCCATGCACATCCGGCCACCAAGCCCGCCGCCACCCGCCGTTACGGGTCGGCATCGAGACCGTCAGGACACCAGCCATGGCACCGGACGTCCGATGCCATGCCACCAGCGTGTGCACAATCGTCGCGGGCAACTCCGGACGATAGTGATGAGCTGCGAGCGACAGGTAATCCGATCGATCGCCCGCTTCGATCACGACGTCCTCCGCAAGCGGAACGGTCGGGCGCGGCCCCGGCGCCGGACCGAGATGGATGTGTGCATCGGGGCGAAGGTCGACCGTCACGTCATCGCGTGTCGTTGCGACCACCACCACCACATCAGGATGATCGCGCACGAAGCGACGAACCAGCGTCGCCACCGAACGTGCCGTGATCGTATCGAGCCCTGTGCCGAATTCGTCCAGGATGAGAACGACACGCTCGCCACGCACCGCACAGCGACTCGCGCGCCACATCGCACGAGCGAGCCGCAATCGCGCCCGCTCACCATCCGACAGCATGCCGGGCGTCCGCACAAAGCACCGCGCATCACCGAGACCGGCACGCGCCAGCCGACGCATCGCATCAATGTGCGAATCGCCTCGTGACAGCAGTTCAATACACGGACGCTCCGGCAGCGGACGACGCAATGGACGCACAACGCGCCAGTGCCGGGCACTCAGCACGCGCCGGATGTCACGCAGCATGCTGGACTTCCCGCTTCCGCTGTGACCCGTGATCAATGTCACTGCGCCCGGCGCAACATTCAGACCCAACGCGGGAGGGGGCGACGGGGACATCCGGAGGGTGTCCAGTGACACGCCGAGAGCAGCCGCGGCACGGCACGCCTGCGCCGACCGCATGACCTCGTTCTGCGTGGGTCGCGTGCGGGGAATGGTGATGAGTTCAACGGGTGCAGGGGCGGCGGCGATCACGCGGCACCCCCTTCCAGTGACATGCTCGGCATCTCGGCTTCAATCCCTTCACGGATCAGCGTGTTGACGATCGCGAACTCCGAGCGGGCGACATGCTCAGTGATTCCGAGGAGTTCGGCCGCTTCGCGGACCGTGTGGCCACGGAGGATGCACAGGCGGGCGAGGTCGGCACGACGACGCGGCCACTCCGGCAGGCAGTTGACGGCCTGGATGAAGCGTGGATCGGTGAGTCGCGCGGTGAGTTGGCGGATGCGTCGGCCGATGGCATAGCGTGAGACGCCGCGCAGGCGTGCGATGGTTCTGAGGGTGATGCCGTCCCGGAAGACGGCTTCGATGAGGGCACGATCCTCGTCATCGAGATGAGCGGCGACAAGGACGAGCCAGTGAGCGACATTGAGGTTGGGGCGACGGCGGAGATCGACGGTCGGAGGCAGATTGGCGGGTTGGTCGGGATTGATCATGATCATGGGTGAGCGCTCCGGATGGAAATTCAGGCTCCAGTCTGGGACTTTCGGGGTGCAATCCCCCGAACATTTGTTTACACTTCAGTGAACACGACCCGGATTGTACTGTCGCCCAGAGGTCGTGCAAGGTGTTTGTTTGTATGTGCGGCAGATTGCGCGCCGGAGCGCACCTATGGCTGAACGCCCCCAACTGGACCGCCTCGGAACCCTGATCCGCGAGCGCCGACGCGTCCTCGGTTGGACGCTCGAAACCGTGGCGCAGGCGTGCGCGTGCGGCCGCAGTTACCTCTCCCAGATCGAGAACGGCAAGCGTGACCGCCCCCCCTCCCGCGCCATCCTTGAGAAACTCGAAACCGTCCTCGGCTTCACCGATGGTGAACTCATCCGCTTCGGCGACTGGGCCTCCACGCCCCCCGATGTGCGCGAGCATGTCGCCGACCTCGAACGGGAACGACTGGCCGCACGCGAACTCGTCGCGGCACTGCGCGCCCGCGGGGTCGATGCCCTCCACGAGTCCGGCGACCTGGAGCGCCTCGTGCGCACGGTGGAAGGCCGCGATGGCGCCGAGTCAGGCGACCGCATCGAGATGCTCTCCCCCCTTCCGATGCGTGTGCCGGTCATCAACAAGGTCGCCGCCGGCTACCCCACCGAATTCACCGACCTCGATTACCCCGCGCGCGTCGCCGACAGCTATGTCTCCGTCCCCAGCCTCTACGATGAGAACGCTTTCGCGGCTCGCGTCTGGGGCGATTCCATGGAGCCGCGCTACAGCGAGGGTGACATTGTCGTCTTCAGCCCTGATGCACCGACGAGACCCGGCTCAGACTGCTTCGTGCGCTTCGAACGCGATGCCGAAACCACCTTCAAGCGCATCTTCTTCGAACGCAACGACAACAACGAGGAGATCATCCGACTCCAACCCCTCAACGCCGCCTACCCACCGAAGACCGTCCCCCGAGAAGCCATCGCCGGCCTCTACGCAGCGGTGTACGTGATCAGGGCTGTGTGAGAATCGGCATCGGCCCCCCTCTCCTACTCACCTTCCAACCACTCACGCAGATGGCGAGCCGTTGGGAAACGCTTCGTGATCAGCGATTCGCGCATGCCGCGGCAGATGTCCTTGATCTCCTGCGGCTGTGACGCATATCGCTTGCGTCCGCCGGTGATGTCATACAGCACGCGCACCAGGCAGGCCACGTCGTGCTTGATGTTCGCCGCACTCGGTCGTCCCCAGTGGTACAGGTCCACCAGCCGGACGTCGAAGAAGATGCCGCGACGAGCGACGATCATGTTCCCGTCGTGCAGATCGCCGTGGTACTCACCCTTCGAGTGAATCTGTTCGACGCCCAGCGCCAGCGCATGCAGCAGGTGCATCGCCTCGAATGGCTGAAGCCGCTTGCCCGGCTGTCGCTTGACGAAGTCCGCCACGATTTCGCCCTCGACGAAGTCACTGATCAGGCAGGTCACCGGCATGCCGCGATACCGCAGCGTCTCCGAGTGCAGGTACTGGATCATGATCGGGCAGTTGCGCAACCGGTCAAGCTTCCGCGCATAGAAGCTCACGGCCTTGTCATTGAGGTTGCGATGCGGATAGAAGGCCTTCGCAGCGCGGCAGATCCCGGTGCCACGTTCCACGACCTTGTACACCTCCCCCTCCCACCCCTTGCCGAGGCGTTCGACCACTTCGTACCGACTTCCGATGCGCCGACCGGGCGGCAGATCAAAGGCCGTGATACGTGAGGAGTGTGACGGCATCGGGGGGAGTATATCGGCACTACGGCATTCGAGATTCCTCGGCGCCAAACCCATGCCGTCGTGCCGATTGCCGCAATGAAGGGTCTGAACAAACACGACGGAGCGGAAGCTCGTCAAGTGTGATGCCGAAGGCAATCCACCCCGAATGCCCGATGCCGAATGCTCTAATGCCGTAATGCCGTAATGCCGTAATGCCTATCTTTCCCCCGCCAGCGCCGTCGGGCGGTACATCAGCACCGTGATGTCATCCGGCTTCGAGGGAGCCCCGGGCTGCCGCTCGTTCATGCGCATCTCAGCAGTGCTGACGAGCGCATCCATGACCGGCCCCACCGGGCCGCGTCGGATCATCTCGACGATCTCCGTCGGATAGAGGTTGTCGTGCAGCCCGTCCGACGCGATCAGCAGCGTGTCCCGCGCGTTCAGACGAATGGGCGCACCGATCTCGATGCGCATGTCGCGCGAACCAATCACGTTGTCCACGATGTGACGGTGGGCGTGATGCAACGCCTCGTCCTCACTGATCTCGCCCGCCGCGTGAGCGTACGCCACCGGCGCGTGATCCACGGTCCGCAGGCGAACCCGACCCCGCTGACCCACCACCAGCACCGCCGTGTCACCCACGTGATACGGCCGGGCCATCTCGCCATCAAGCTCCACCAGCCCAAGCGTCGATGCGGAACCAATCCCGATCCCGAGCAGAGACTCATTGGCCGCCTCGATCCCGTTCAGAATCACGGCGCGAAGCTGCGCTTCGTCGGCAGCCGCGGCGACATGCGCGATGATCTCATCCACGACCATCCGGCTGGCCTCAGCGCCACCGGCATGTCCACCGAGCCCATCCGCGACGATGAGCACCGCCCGCCCGTCATCCAGCGTCACGATCGCGGCACAGTCCTGGTTGGGTCCGAGGCGAAAGGGGTTGGGGCTTGAGTAGAGCGCAGCGACCCCATGCTCTCCCACAGGCTGGAGCGAGGCATGCGGCGCCTTCTGGCAGATCGCCATCGCGGGCGCCAGCGAGATGGACTGGGTATGCACCATGACGCGGAATCCGCTTCCTATCGTATCTCAGTTCGATCGGAAGAGGAATGACGCCACCCAACCGAAAACGAGCGGGAACTCGACAGATTCAACGCGGCACGGCGCTCCAACCCGGCGCGGGCAGCCGTCGATGTCGGTGTCGCCCGGCAGCACCGCTGCGTTATCGCCTGCATCAATTGCGGGTGAGTTGGGGAGGAGGCGGTAGTCGCCGGAGTCCGCATCGACAAACAACGGATCGGCATCGATATGGTTCGCGCCCGCGCCACGGCGGGGGTAGACATACAGATCATCGATCGCAGCAAGCAACCCACCAAACCAGTCTGCAATCGTCGACTCCGACGCCACCTGACCTCTGATGTGGGCAACCTGCGCACGAACAGCCGCCTCATAAGGTCGAACCATAGATCACTCGATAACTCATGTCCCCGGTCGAATCCCCATCTCCTTGGCGAGCCGCAAGAGTCCGGTGCGCGCATCCACCCCCTTGCCCGACTCAATCTCCTCAAGGCCCCGCTGGATCGCCTCAGCGACCTCAGCCTGCCTGGCGTACTCAGCAAGGCGGTCAAACAACGCGGGCGACATCACCACGCCCTTCGCCTGACCGTTCACAGTCAACACATCAACACCCCCCGTCCGGGCAAGCCGATCCAGATGGCTGGTGGCGTTCTTCCGGAAGTCACTCAGGCTTCGAATACTCTCGGTCCGGATCATACTTAGCCCTGATTCATACTGAATATGGATTCAATTGAGTATGGCCTCCCGGGGGGTCGGTGTCAACGAGAATCCGGCCCGCCGCCTGATTTCCACCCACCCGCCGACCAACCACCACACCACCCCAACCCGCTATCATTGCCCCCCTGACAGCGACCCCAGACGGAAAGCCGACCCGCCATGCCCAACATCACCATCAACGGACGCGACTGCACCTTCGAGCAGGGCCAGACGATCCTTCAGATCGCCAACGCCAATGGCATCGAGATCCCGCAGTACTGCTACCACGACGGACTCTCCATCGTCGCAAGCTGCCGCATCTGCCTCGCCGAAGTCTGGGCGCCCAACCCCCGCAACGACAACAAGCTCGAGCCCATCCCCAAGCTCCTGCCCACCTGCCAGACCACCGCCGGCGACGGACAGGTCGTCTACACCGACTCCCCCAAGGCCATCGCCAACCAGAAGGCCGTCATGGAGTATCTCCTCATCAACCACCCCCTCGATTGCCCCGTCTGCGATCAGGCCGGTGAATGCCACCTCCAGGACTACTCCTACGAATACGGCCGAGGCGTCTCACGCTTCCAGGAAGCCAAGGTCAAGCAGCCCAAGAAAGACCTCGGACCACACGTCTACCTCTACTCCGATCGATGCATCATGTGCACGCGATGCGTCCGGTTCACTCGCGAAGTCAGTGGCACCGCGGAACTCATGGTCGAGGGTCGCGGCAACCAGGAACAGATCGATGTCTTCCCCGGCGTGGCCCTCGACAACGAGATGTCCGCCAACGTCATCGACCTCTGCCCCGTCGGCGCCCTCCTCGACAAGGACTTCCTCTTTGCCCAGCGCGTCTGGTTCCTGAAGTCCGCACCATCCATCGACGGCACCACGTCTTCCGGCGACAACATCTGGATCGATCACAACGAAGGGCGCATCTACCGCTTCCGCCCGCGCGACAACATGGATGTCAACAAGTGGTGGATCTCCGATGAGATCCGCTACTCATGGAAGTTCGTACACGGTGACGACCGCCTGACGATGCCGCGAACCCGGCGCTTCGACCGTCATGTCGAGTGCGATTTCCCGGCCGCCGAGAACGACGCCATCGCCGGCCTGCGCGACAAGCGCATCGCCCTCATGGTCAGTCCCATGCTCACCTGCGAAGAGGCGTACGTCCTCGCCCGCACCGCGCGCCAACTCGGAAGCGAAGCCACCTTCGTCGTCGGACCCATCCCGTATCACGGCGAAGACAAGACCTTCCCCGGTGAGTACACGATCCGCGCGGAAAAGGCCCCGAACGCCCGCGGCGTCCGACGCGTCCTCGAAGCCATGTCCAGCGGTGCGCCCGTGTTGAGCTACGAAGACTTCCTCGGCCGCGCCCATGATTTCGAAGCCCTCCTGCTCACCGGCAACTACCCGAGCGAGTGGACCACCGACGAGCTCATGAGCGCCTGCGGCGATCGCTTCACGGTCCTCATCGATACGCTCACCACGCGCATCGCGGACCGTGCGGACGTGGTCCTTCCCGGCACGACATGGACGGAGAAGGCCGGCACCTTCGAGAACGTCGATCACCGTCTCCAGGCCTTCGAACAGGCGATCCCCATGACCGACGGCTGCCGCCAGGACGGCCAGATCGCCCTCGACCTCATGGCCCGCGCCGAGGGCATCGACCGCCCCGAGGTCATGAACGCCGCCAACGTCCGACGCGAGATGTCGAGCGAGTACGACACCCTCTCCTGCTTCGACCGCGACGTGCACTACCCGTCCGTCGGCGCCAAGCAGGAAGCTGAGGTTGAGGTGGTGGAACTCTGAGGCGCACACCGTGTCTCTCGCTCCCGACGACACCCGTTTCTTCAACCGCTTTCAGTCGCTGCGCATCCCGCTCAACGAGTGGACGCACCACGACCACCTGCGCCTTGCGTGGATCTGCCTGCGGACGTCCACCTTCGACGACGCCGTCCAGCGCATCCGCACCGGCATCCAGGCCCACAACGCGCACCACGGCATCAGGTCCACACCCGACGGCGGCTACCACGACACACTCACCATCGCGTGGGTCCACCTCGTTCACGCCGCCATGCAGGCCTCGCCCCCGGCGCCGGACAGCCGCTCGTTCATCGCCGCGAACCCCGACCTCCACGACAAGTGGCTGATCCTCAAGTACTACAGCCGCCCCTGCCTCCGCACCCCTGAAGCCCGCCAGTCCTTCGTCGGACCCGACCTGAAACCACTCCCGTCCTGCGCCCGCGAGTGAGACCTCTTCACTATCAACCTGCAACTCCCTTGAAAGGGGCACCACTCCGATTGCCGGATACCCGATGCCGATCGCTAGGAGACGTTCAACACCCGACAGATCTCGTCCGTCTTGAACCCGAGCAACATCGGCCTCACCACACCGCGCAACGCCACCACGTCATACAACTCATGCACTACGCCACTCACCCGCAGCCAGTGCGCCGTCGAACCGCTCTCCAGGTTCACCACGTGAATCGCGCACCGCGCATCCGCATCGCGATCACGCAGGTTCGTATCCAGGGGCAACCCCTGAAACGTCCGGTTCTCACGCCCCGCACTCAGACCCACAAGCGCGTGATCACCTACGAAACTCAAACCACGCAGAAACCCGGGACAGAACGCCACCTCGTGAAACACCCCATCGCACGACTCCACATCCACGTACCCGAGGAAACCAGTCCCCGCATTCAACAGCCAGACACGCCCCGGCCACTTCGGATGCACTCGCGGCGAGTGCGGCATGCTCAACCCCTCCGTGACCACTTCATTCGAGCGCACATCCATGAGCACTCCACCCGCCACGCGCCGGTCACGCCACCCATCTGCCACATCCGACCGACTCACCATCGTCACATACGCCGGGTCCCGCGTCTGCGGGTCCATGGCGAGCCCATTCAGATGACACCGATCTTCACCCACCAGCGCCGAGATGAAGGGCGGCCTCCACAAGGGCACAAAACTCCGCTCCGGACTCGCCGTTGCCAGACAGTTGAATGCTGTGACGACAAACACCGGCATCCCATCAGCGCGCACATGCAGGTCATGAATGTCGACGTCGCCCGTCGTGTGCCCCAGCGTCGGCACATACAACCGGTCATACCCATCCCCGGTCGCCTGCCCCACCGGCACGTAGTTCTCAAAACGCCACAACTGGAACAGCGATGTCATCCATAGCGTCTGCGCGTCATCGCTCGCATGCAATCCCATGCACCGATTGAACGTGCGCTCGTAGACGGACAGACGCCCATCCGGTTGCAGGCCCACCATGAACATCTTGCCCGCCTGGTAAGTGGTAAACGCCAGACTCACACGCTCCCGCGCCATCCATGATGT
Organism: Phycisphaerae bacterium; assembly: GCA_030432255.1. Classification (GTDB taxonomy): domain Bacteria; phylum Planctomycetota; class Phycisphaerae; order Phycisphaerales; family UBA1924; genus JAUIHS01. The sequence goes on along the minus strand of JAUIHS010000008.1, from coordinate 35,980 downwards.
CATGCCGCGGGACGCCGTGATCTCAAGTGCAGGTGACTGGCCGGATGCGTGAGGTGTCTGGGACATGCGGTCAAGATTAGCAGACGCGGCCGGATCCACATCCCTCACGCCATGCGGTTCAATCGTGGGTCCGACACGAGAACCGACCAGAACCTCCCCGCGAAGCGAGCCTCAAACTCACCTCCACCCTTGACTCTGACGCCCGGTCTCCGACAATCGGGGGTCTCACAGCCCCGAACGCCGGAGTCCGTATGCATCCAGGCGCCACTCGCATCGCCGCGTCCTCACTCATCCTCCTCGCCGGAACCTGCCGGGCAACCCTCGCCGGCACGTCGTTCCCTGCAGTCGTCGATCTCACCGCCCTCGACGGCACCGACGGCTTCATCATCAACGGCGCCCAGTTCTACGACAGCTCCGGGCGCGCCCTTTCCGGCACCGGCGACATCAACGGTGACGGCATGGACGACATCGCCATCGGTGCCCCCGGTGGCTACGGCGTCGGAGAGACCTATGTCGTCTTCGGTGCGACCGACCTCGGGAACTCCGGCGCACTGAACCTCGCCACCCTCAGCGGCGCTGACGGCTTTGTCGCCAACGGCCTCAACGCCTATGACTTCTGCGGCTACGCCGTCTCCTCCGCCGGTGATATCAACGGTGACGGCGATGAAGACCTCATCATCGGCGCGCCCATGGCCAGTCCCGGCGGGCAGACGACTGCCGGTGAGTGCTATGTCATCTTCGGCGGCACCAATGTCGGCAGCACCGGGTCCCTGAACCTCGCATCACTCGACGGAAGCAACGGCTTCAGACTCAGCGCCATTGCCTACGACCTCAGCGGCAGAGCCGTGTCCACTGGAGACATCAACGGTGACGGCACAGATGATCTCATCATCGGCGCACCCACCACCTTCATGCCCGGCAAGACATTCGTCGTCTTCGGTGACTCCGATGTCGGTGCGTCAGGCAACATCGACCTGGGCGCGCTCAATGGCACCGATGGCTTTGTCATCAACAACATTGGAATGTTCGCCGGCACAGGTGCTTCCGTCGCCGCCGCCGATGTCAACAACGATGACACAGACGACATCGTCATCGGCGCACCCGGCATCCTGCCCGCAGGCAGTGCGTATGTTGTCCTTGGTCACGCCGGTGTCGGCGCAACCGGCGAGATCGATCTCACAGCACTCGACGGCACCAATGGCTTTCGACTCAATGGCGTCGATATGGACAGCTCCTGCGGTCGATCCGTTGCCTCCGCCGGTGATCTCAATGGCGATGGCGCCGAAGACATCATCATCGGTGCGCCGTACGCCAATCAGGGCGGAACCACAGATGGTGCAAGCTACGTCGTCTTCGGCGCCGCAGGGATCGGTGCGTCCGGGAGCCTCGACCTGGCGGCATTGAACGGAATCAACGGCTTCACCATCAACGGTGATGCGAATGACTACAGCGGTCGGAGCGTCGCCGCGGCGGGCGACCTCAACAACGACGGCACCGACGATGTCATTGTCGGCGCCCCCACCGCCTCCAGCGCAGGTCGATGCTACGTAGTCTTCGGACACACCGACATCGGTGCCGCCGGCACTCTCGACCTGAGCACCCTCGACGGCACAGGCGGGATCGAACTCAACGCGGGCGCCGAGGACTTCGCGGGACGATCCGCAGCCGTGGCAGGTGACATCAACGGCGATGGAGCCGACGACATCATCATCGGCGCCCCTGGCGACTACACCGCCGGCCGCGCCTTCGTCGTCTTCGGGCTCACCGATGCCACCCCGAACTGCCCCGGCGACACCGACGGCGACAACGACGTCGACTTCGCTGACCTCAACACGCTCCTCGACAACTGGGGGACCGCCGGCCCCGAAGGGGACGTTGACACGGACGGCGATGTCGACTTCGAAGACCTCAACATCCTCCTCGACAACTGGGGCGGCAACTGCTGAGAAAACGCGGCCGGGGACCTGCCACAGCGCGTGCCCTCGCGGCGCCTGTCGCACACAGCACTCGATCGGACACGTGCCCAGACGGGCCGGACCGTATCCTGTCGCGCATGAGAAGACTCGTGGATTATCCATCAATCACTCACTGCTCGCGGCGGCCGCGCTGCAACAGCCCGGAGACGGATACGACTCCCACCACTGGGGCGAGGCTGTATCCGGACCTTCGAGAGCTGCCGGAGTTGTGAAAGGCAGGATCCACCGCCGAGATCGCCTGACTTCTCCCGGCTGCCGTCGTCCGATCACCCAGGATCTCAGAAGCCACAAGCGAGAAGCCACAAGCTACCCTATCCCCAAATGGCAGACATCGACCACCAACGACGCCACGCTCTCCATGAGGCCCGCCCTCTCCCACTCCCGCGTGTCTGTCGAAGGAGCCCAGGAACGTGAGTGAAGCCGCCATCAGCATACATGGCGTCACCAAGCGCTTTCGCGACAAGGTGGCCGTCAACGAACTCGACCTCGAAGTCCCCATGGGAAGCCTCTGCGGCTTCCTCGGACCCAACGGCGCCGGGAAGACAACCACCATCCGCATGGTCATGTCCATCTTCTTCCCCGACTCCGGGAACATCTCCGTCCTCGGCAGGAAGACCGCGATCGAGTCCAAGGACCGGATCGGTTACCTGCCGGAAGAACGCGGCGTCTACCGCAAGATGAAGGTCGGTGACTTCCTCCTCTACATCGCCAAGCTCAAGGGCGTCGCCGGCGGCAACATCACGGCCAGGATCGACGACTGGCTCGAACGCATCGGGCTCGCCGATGTGCGCAAGAAGAAGTGCCAGGAACTCTCCAAGGGCATGCAGCAGAAAATCCAGTTCGTCGCCACCATCATCCACAACCCGGACCTCATCATCCTCGATGAGCCCTTCTCCGGACTCGACCCCGTCAACGTCCGCCTCCTTCGCGAACTCCTCGACGAACTCCACCGCTCGGGCAAGACCATTATCTTCTCGACGCACGTGCTCCACGAAGCCGACGCCCTCTGCAACCGCATCTTCATGATCAACCAGGGACGCAAGATCCTCGATGGTCACATCGATGACATCCGCGCCGAGTTCGATCCCCGCTCCATCATCGTCCAGCCCGTCAACCCCGCCGACCTCACGCGCGAGGCACTCGAAGGCATGGACCAGGTCCGGTCCGTGAGCATGCTCGAGAATCGCGCCTTCGATGTGCATCTCCATGACAACACCGACCCGCAGCACATGATGAAACGCCTCTTTGATCACGCCCCCATGCGACGCGTTGAGCTCCGACGACCCACCCTTGAAGACATCTTCGTGAACCTCGTCAGCACCGATGACTCCGAAGACGTCATCCGCGCCTCCCTCAAGGCCGAACCCGTCATGGAACGGAGCACATCATGATCAAGATCCTCACCGCGGCCAGCCGCGAGTTCAAGAGCACCGTCCTCACCAAGGCCTTCTTCTTCGGCGTCATCCTCTTCCCCTTGATCATCCTCGGCGGCATCACCGCCATCACCTCCCTCGGCCTGCTCTCCAGCGAGAAGTCAGCCATTGTCGGAGAGATCGCCGTCGCTGACTCCACCGACAGCGGCATCGTGGCCCGCGCCCTGGAAGCCGCCTTCGACCCCGAGGTCATCCAGGCGCAGCAGGAGGCGAAGGCCGCCGCCATGCAGGCGGAGATGGAACGCGTCGCGCCCCAGTTCGCCAGCCGACCCGAAATGCAGATCGCCATGGGCATCGCCTTCGGACGCCCCATGGAAATCACCATCGTCGAGCTCCCGGCGGACTTCGACCCTGACGCTCAGAAGGAACGCATCCGAAGCGGTGAACTCCTCGCCTTCGTCGTCGCCAGCCAGAGCACCATGCGCGTCCCCGATCCCGACGCCACACCCGAATCGCAGCCCCAGCCCGACCAACACAACAACGCACGCGACCTCCCCGAAAACACCTACCACCTCTCACATGACCCCGGACTCGACGAAAGCGTCACCGACAACATCGAACGAGTCGTCCGACGCGCCGTCACTCACCAGCGCTTCATCGATCGGGGCTACGATCCCGAAGAGATCCAGCGACTCAACACGTGGCCGTCCGCACAGAAGATCTCCATTACCGAGACCGGTGAGACCGAGTCCGTCGACGGACTCAACATGATCATCCCCGTCGTCTTCATGATGCTCATCTGGATCAGCGTGATGTCCGGCGGACAATACCTCCTCATGAGCACCATCGAGGAGAAATCCAGCCGGGTCATGGAAGTGCTCCTCTCCGCCATCTCCCCCATGCAACTACTCACCGGCAAGATCCTCGGACAGGGCGTCGTCGGACTCCTCATCCTGCTGATCTACGCCGGCGTCGGAATCTTCGCCGCCAACCAGATGAACGTCATGTCGCTCATCCCGCTCAACATCATTCCGTGGTTGATCCTGTACTTCCTGATGGCGTACTTCTTCTTCGCGGCACTGATGGCCGCGGTCGGCTCCGCGGTCACGGAGATCAGCGAAGCGCAGTCCCTGATGGGCCCCATCATGACGCTGCTGATGTTCCCGCTGATCCTCTGGTTCTGGATCGCCGACAGCCCCAACAGTCTCTTTTCCCAGATCATGAGTTTCGTCCCGCCGGCGACCCCATTCGTGATGGTTCTGCGCCTGAGCCAGACCACCGACCCGGTCCCCCTGTGGCAGATCATCACGGCGCCCATGGTCGGCGCCGCAGGCGTGGTCTTCACCGTCTGGGCCGCCACCAAGATCTTCCGCATCGGCGTCCTGATGTACGGTACCCCACCGACCTTCGCCGGCCTCATCAAGTGGCTGCGGTATGCGTAGGGATGAGTTTGGAGGGGGAAGCTGGTAGCTGGTAGCTGGGAGCTGGGAGCAGGGCGCGGGGAGATTGAGGATTGAAGGCGAGGCAGCGCTCAATCCACCGTCGACAAACCCCATACTCCGCGCGTGCCAACGGCACGCGTTGGCGCAGCCCGGGGCGCGAACACCCTCCACACCCAGTCCCGCCCCCTACCCCCAGAGCCATTTTTCCCCAATCCCACAAATCTCTGTCCGACAACCCGTCAAAATGCCGCGGCGATAACTGGGAAGACACACCCCCCAGGAGACATCGCCATGAAACACGTCACCTCCCGACGCGCCGCCATCGCCTTCGCAGCACTCGCCGTCGCGGCCACAACCAACGCGGCCGTCATCACCGCCCAGGTCAATGGTGTTCAGACCGACATCGGAGACCTCAATGTCGTCACCGGTGTACCGCATGCCAACAGCGTCAACGCCACCTTCACCTTCGGCAACGGCTTTGCGTACCTCGATGAGTGGTATGACTTCCGCTGGGTCAACATCCAGACCATGTACACACTGAACGGCGTGCCCCAGCCCAACGACCCTCTCCTTGGCAACCTGCCTGCAATCGACCCGCAACCGGGACCCGGCGAGGACAACATTCCGTACTACTACAACGCGGGCGAATGGCCCAACCAGCATGTCGAAGGCGTCAGATCTTCGTGGTACGACGCACCCAATGACCCGCAGGGCGTCAACAGCAAGATCCACTTCTCCTCCTACCTCGTCGTCGATAACATCACCGACCCCGCATGGGCCGCCAACACTCTGTGTGTCATCGGCAGCTTCAGTTGGGAGTACGACAACCTTCTCGGCGCCTCGTTCATCACGGCCCCCGAGCGCACGGCCGTTGCTGGTGACGCGATGGACATCAACGATGCCCTCACCAACCCGCCCGGCCACTTTGCTCACTGGAACGCGACGTTCAACTGCAACCTCGTGGCCTGCGTTCCGACTCCCGGAGCCGCAACCACCATGATCCTCGCATCCACACTCTGCATCCGTCGCAGACGGGAAGCCCGTCCCAGCGCGGCGTAGTCTTGGAACGGGAAACGGGAAACCGGCAGCGGACAGCGGGCAGCGGGCAACTTGAGGTTTGAAGGCGACGCAGCGCTCAATCCACCGTCGACAAACCCCACACTCCGCGCGTGCCAAAGGCGCGCGTTGGCGCAGCCCGGGGCGGAAGCCCCGGGCAACCTGAACGTCAACAACGTCGACGATCCCCACAGCCTGGGGTGACCGAGCACCATAGGTGCGACGGAACCCCAGGGATCACGTACGCGCGCACCCAACCCCAAACCCCAAAACAGGAACAATCTCAAGATCAGTGTCCGACTCCCACCGGATTTCTCGCGGGTCACAGTGCACGCGAGTCTTCTTCTTCACTCCAAGGAGTCAGCCATGAATCCCCTGTCAATCAATGCCAACATCCAACGCATGGCAACCGGTGCGCTCGCGGCATGCCTCATCGCCCCCGCACTCGCCGCGACCTGCATCCCACCCTACGTCGACCGCTTCTCCGATGGCGTCCTTGACACCCGGTACACCACGGGTGGCAGCGTCACAGAAACCGGCGGCCAACTCATCCATCACAAGCCCGCCAACTCGAACGGCGGAACGTCTTACAAGCTCGACAAGGAACAGTTCGTCGTCTGCGGCGACTTCCAGGTCTGCGTCGACTTCACGCTCGTGAGCTTTCCCCTTCCCACACAGGATGGACGCTGGGCAAGCCTCCAGGTCATCAAGCCGAATCCGACGCCCCAGCCCTCAGATCTTGTCGCCACGATCGAGCGATATGACCACGCGCAGAATGACCCGTGCGTCCCGTACGCCCGCAACTTCAAGGCGTGGCTCGATGACTCGTCCAACTGCTTCGGATCCGTCTACGCATCAACCGCCGGAACCACCGGGACACTCCAGATCAACCGGGTCGGGTCAGTCATCACACTCTATGCCAATGGCCAGTTGATCCGAACCGATCCAGACGCAACCACAGACGACCTCATTGTTCACCTGTACACCGGCACCGACAACAACTTCCAGGCAGCCCACGACGTTGCCTTCGACAACCTCAAAATCATCGACAACTCCGGTCGCGCCAAGATCTACTGGGCCGACCAGGGGAACTACGATGAGATCACCCACAACCACGGCCAGACCCGTATCCGCCGATGCAATCTCGATGGCACCAGCACCGAGAACATCTTTGATGTCAATGCATGCAACAACGCCGTCCCCAGTTGCATCGCGCTCGATCCGATGGGAGGGATGGTCTACTGGGGAACCGCGAACTTCACACCCCCCGGTGAGAATGGCGGACTGCATCGCGGCAACATGAATGGCTCAGGCGCCATCGAAGACCTGATCGCCTGCGGTGCGATGACCCCCCGGCCCATCGGCCTCGCCGTCGATGACGCCGCGGGGAAGCTCTTCTGGAGCGACCCCTCCGACACGGTCAATGACATCAGCATGATCAACATGGATGGCACGGGCGCCATCGAGACACGCGTCGACTTCGGTCCACCCCCCGCCGGCGGACCCACTCGCCTGGCCCTCAACCCCGGCGCCAACACCATGTACTTCAGCGCCTTCTTCTTCGAAGACATCTACGAATCGGCCATGTACGCGCCGCTCTGGTTCCAGCCCCTCGTGCAGGATCCTGTCGTCAACGGAGCCCCCTTCGGCATGGCCCTCGATGCGTTGAACGGACACGTCTACTGGACAACCTGGGACGGACTCACGAGCGGCGAGATCCAGCGGAGTGATCTCAACGGCAACAATGTGCAGACCATCCTCACCGGACTCGCCGGACTCAATGACATCGAGGTCGATCCGCTTCGCGGCCTCATGTACTTCATCGAAGGCCGCAACGGCAACATCAGCGGCACCCGTCTCTGGCGGGCCAACCTCGACGGCACCGGTCTTCAGGACATCACCCCGTCGGGATTCGGCAACGCCGCCGACATCGCCCTCGACACCACACCACTTACCGGCGCCGATGTAAACCAGAACGGCATCCCGGACAGCGTTGGCAAGCAACTCGGCCTGCTCCAGCCCGGAGACGCCGACGGCAACGGGAGCGTGGACTTCGATGACCTCAACGAGGTCCTCGCCAACTGGGGCACATCGGTCACGCCCGGCCTCAACGGCGACGTCAACGGCGACGGGGTCGTGGACTTCGACGACCTCAACGAAGTCCTCGCCAACTGGGGCGCCTCCTGCCCCGAATGCTCCTGGCCCTGAGCCCTGACGCCCAGCCCCAGCCACCACCACACCCCAACTACGAAAACCTTCGTATTTCTCCTTCCATTTACGAAATCCTTCGTATACGATCCCCGATAAGGACACACGGAGATCGCACACGATGGCAAAGAAACCCACCGACGCCGAACTCGCCATCCTCAACGCCATCTGGGCCAGAGGACGCGCCACCGTCCGCGAAATCCACGACGACCTCGCACCCACGCAGGACGTCGGACACACCACCATCCTCAAACTCATGCAGATCATGACCGAGAAGGGACTCCTCGAACGAGATAGCTCCGTCAGACCGCAGGTCTTCCGCGCCGCGCGGCCGCAGAAACAGACCCAGAAGGCGCTCGTCCGTGATCTCCTCGATCGAGCCTTCAGCGGATCACCCGGAAACCTCGTCCTGCAGGCACTCGCCATGCGCGAATCCACCCCGGCGGAACTCCAGGAGATCCGTGAACTCCTCAACAGGCTCGAGGAGAAGAAGTCATGACGACCGACACACTCCTCAACGCAACCGGGTGGACCGTCATCCACTTCATCTGGCAGGGCGCCGTCATCGGACTCATCGCCGCCGCCGCACTCCGGACCCTTCGACACCAGAATCCCAACACGCGATGCATCATCTGCATCACCGCACTCGCCGCCGCACTCCTCACCTTCATCACCACCTTCTTCGCACTCCTCCCCGGCACCCGCGCTGAACTCCCACTCGTCGCACCGCTGCCCGTGACCGAGGCCGTCGCGGCCCCCACCGCATCCTTCCCACCCGTCATCGCCGGCATCTGGCTCCTCGGCGTCTTCATCATCACGTTGCGCTTCGCTCGCCAGTGGATCAGCATCCACCGCCTGCGCACACGGAACACCGATGCCCCGGACGATCGCTGGCTCCGTATCTTCCACGCCCTCCGCGAAGACCTGCGCATCAGCCCAACCGTCCGACTCCTCCGCAGCGGACTCGCCGATGTCCCCATGGTCGCCGGCTGGCTCCGACCCGTCGTCCTTGTTCCCGCATCAGCCTTCACTTCGCTGACGCCCGAACAGATGCGCGCCGTCCTCGCTCACGAACTCGGGCACATCAGGCGACATGATCACCTCATCAACATGCTCCAGGGACTCGTCGAGATCCTCCTCTTCTTCCACCCCGTGACCTGGTGGCTCTCAAGACGACTCCGGCAGGAACGCGAACTCTGCTGCGATGACCTCGCACTCCAGGTCACGCATCAGCCACACGAACTCGCCCGCGCACTGGCGCAACTCGAAACAGACCGCATCGCCCGACGCTCACTCACACTCGCCGCTACCAACGGAGGTCCGCTCATGCAACGCATCACTCGCATCCTCAGCCTCGATCGCAACGCCGACAACCACCGCTCCGGATGGCGCGGCGTCATGGCACTCGCCGCAACCACCGCCATCGCCGCCGCCGGGATCTCGTACGCCGCGGCACCCCACGACCCCGAACTCCACGAAGAGGATCTCGTCATCGAAGCCCTGCGCGAAGCCGTCGCCCGCGATGCCGCCGATCGCGAGGCAGAACGCATGATGCACGAAGAACGTCTCGCGCGCATCGACAAGCAGAACGCCGAACGCCAGGCTCAACTCGATCGACACACCGCCGAGATCGAAGCCCTCCTCAAGGCGGGCGTGATGACCCGCGGCGAAGCCGCAGAGAAACTCGCCGCCATGGAAGCCCGCGCGGCCAGCCCGCTGAACCGGCGCGTGCGCACCAACTTCGCCGAGGCCTCCGACGAAGCGCACATCAAGGCCATGAGCGAGGTCCTGCACGAGCTCGTCCGCGAAGGACTCATCACCCCCGGTGTCGCCGAGCAGAAGATCGATACGTTCATCGAGAAGCTGCACAGCCACGCGGCCGCCCAGCGCCAGAGAACCCACACGATCAGGGAGCACATCGCCGGAGTCGATCCGCACTCCCAGGCTGCCCGCGCCCGTGATGAGGCAGACCGACTCGCAACTCATCGCACCATGATCGAAAGCCAGCTCGCGCACCTCCATGAGCTCACGATCGCCGGCGAACTCTCACCGGAAGAGGGACACGCCCGCGCCGTCGAACTCCACCAGCACCTCGCGAAGCTCATCCCTGACGCCAGCGAACACGTCAGAGCCCAGACGATCTACGATGAAGCCCTCAATCAGCAGCGCGCCCTCAAGGTCCAGCGTGAACTCGAGCGCCGGGGCCTCTACGACCGGATGAACTCCACCCGCGCCAACACGGAAGCCATCAAGGCCGATCTCAGTGCCGCGATGGAAGACCTCCGCAGCGCCGTCCACCGCCAGGAGCTCTCTCCCGACCAGGCCCGCGACAGGTGGATCGAACTTGCCGAAAGCGTCCGCAGAGCCACCGAGCGCGCCATCGCCGAACGAGAAGCCGAGGCCGCTGAACTCCAGAACATGATCAACGCACTCATGAAGGCGCACCGCGAACACAATCAGCAACAGGAAGGACAGTCCGGCGGGAAGTGATTTGCTGGTGGTTGGTAGCTTGTAGCTGGTGGCTGGGAGGCCTGTCGCGAGTTCCAGTCTAGAACCCGGTGACTCGAACTACGGCATCTTCCATCGTGTACAGGCTCAGCAGCCAGTCCTTCCGCTCGTACGGGTCGATGTTGAACTTGCCCGTCACCGTGCCGAAGTTCACGCGCCAGCGACTCAGCGTCGTCGGAACTTCCGTCAACTTCACCTCGATCGCATCGTACGGTGTCGGTGGGACGCCGATGCAGCAGCCATCCCACTGGTTCCGCATCAGCAGCAATTCGCGAATGTCCGAGCCCATCAACGGCAGCAGCATGTACCCACGCACACGCAGGTACTGACCGTCAAGCATCTGGAGACCCGATGGAATGTCCTTGCGCCCGAGACGGGGACGGTAGGTGTCACGCGCCGTCAGGATCAGATCCCAGGGCACTTCGTATGGATCCGCTTCCGTACCCGAACCACTCACCACGTACTTGCCCGCAATGATGAGCCGACCTTCCTTGTCACGCTCCAGGCTCTGCTCCGACGGCACCGAAAGATCAATTTCCTCCGGCAACGGTCCCATCGCCGCAGGCTGGTGATCCGGAAGGTGCTCGCCAGGCGTCAACTGCAATGGCTCCGACGGAATGTCGGCGGACGCATCCACCAAGCCCGTCGATGACTCCGTGTCATCGCCTTCGCTCGCTTCGATATCCAGCGCATCATTCAACGCATCGCCAGCATCGGTCAGTGTCAACGGCGCATCAGGTTCGTCATCAACGACCAGGCCCTCATCAACAGCAGGTGACGGCGCAGCGGCATCGCCTTCAGCAACCACGCCCTCGTCATCCGGAAGATCGACAGGCTCGCTGCTCGAATCATCCGCCGTCACGAGCTCCGTGACCGGCGGGTCCGCCACAACCAGTGGCGGCGCCGACGCATCGTCCACATCCACAGGTGCAGCAACGAGCGAGCCCTCCGGACGCGCCATCACCATGCGGTCGTCGCCTGCCGGCTCATCGCCCGCTTCATCAGTCGGAGCCGCGGCCGACGCCTCCGCCTCCGGACCCGCGCCCGTACCAGCCGCCGGCGTCGCGCTGGACCCCGAGCCTCCGCCGCGCATGAGGAACATCCCGGCGGTCACCGCCACCAGCACCACAATAATTGCCCAGAACACTTTCATGTCGCCATTGTAGACCCCGCCCCCGGTGTCCGGGTCCAGCAACTGCGGCACGTCACCCGCTCACCCGTCGCAGGGTCGTCAAAGGCCAGTAACGTGGCGTGCAGCATCATCCGAGGCGAATCATCCCCCCGGCCATACAGCGAATCGCCAAGAATCGGGCACCCCAGGCCCTTCGGGTGAGCCGCGTGTACACGCAACTGGTGAGACCGCCCCGTCACCGGATGGAACTCGAGGTGCGTCACCGCGCCCCGATCCGTCTCCCAGGACGACAGCACCCGCCAATGCGTCTCGCTCGCCTTGCCCCGCTCCGGATCATGGATCTGCCGGGGCCGATTCTCGATATCGAGTCGAATCGGCAGCCGAACCTCGCCGCAGTTCCCCACAGGTCGACCCCACACCAGCGCCTCGTAGCGCTTCGACACCATCCGGGCCTCAAACTGCTTCGACAGCGCCCGATGGGCGTCCGGATCCAGCGCCAGCACCATCAGGCCGCTCGTTTCCATGTCGAGGCGATGCACGGTCAGGGGGCCGGTGGCTGCAGGGAACAAAGTGGCGCAACGTTTCGCCACGCAATCCTGCTTCTCCGGCCCCCGCCCGGGCACGGACAACAGCCCGGCGGGCTTGTCGACGACGACCCAGCGATCTGACTGACGGATCACATCCAGTGACACAGATACCCCCATTCATGCGTATGGAAGTGCGCTCGCGGTGATCGTACACTGTTGGATTCACTTTGCACCTCCTCTGACGAAAGTTGGTCCGCGACATGCCGAAGAAGCTCGCTGCACTGATGACGCTGGGCGCCATGATCGCCCTCCCGGCCTGCGCCCTGGCGCAGAATCACCAGCACTCGCACGCGAATGGACACACTCAGGATGCCTCGCCCTCCTGGCAGCAGGATGAGGCCGGAATCCTCGCCAACCACGTGCAACTCACCTCCCGCGATGACTTCATCAGGGCAGGCGAGGCCTACTTCAGCCCGGACGGCAAGTGGATCATCTTCCAGGCCATCCCCACACCCGCCTTCGGGAATGAGCCGAGGCAGCACTACTCCATGTTCGTCGCTCGACTCGACTTCGATGCCGAAGGACACGTGACCGGAATCAAGCACTGGAAACAGGTCAGCAGGCCCGCCGCGGCGACCACCTGCGGCTTCTTCCACCCCACGGTGAAGGGCCGGATCATCTTCGGATCGACGATGATCGAACCGACGCAGGAGGAGACTCCCGGCTACCAGCGCGAGAAGAGTCGCTACGCATGGGCCTTCCCGCGCGAAATGGAGATCGTGTCGTGCATCGTGCCGATGATTGTCAATGAAGAGGGACATGGCTTCTCGGAGAAGGACGCCAGCGTGACGCCGCGTCCGCTCTTCGAGCGTGAAGGCGGCTACGACGCCGAATGCGGTTTCTCCCCGGACGGCCGTCACATCGTTTTTGCCTCCGTCGATCCGGAGACACACGATGCGGACCTGTTCGTCTACGACACGGCGACGAGTCGAACCCATGCCATCATCGAAGCCGAGGGCTACGACGGCGGCCCCTTCTTCTCGCCCGATGGCTCGATGATCTGTTACCGCTCCGACCGCGCCGGCAACGACCTGCTGCAACTCTTCGTCGCCGAACTTGAGTACGATGCCACCGGCGCTGTCATCGGCATGAAGGAAGAGCGGCAGGTGACAAGCAACCGACACGTGAACTGGGCGCCCTTCTGGCATCCCAGCGGCGAGTTCCTGATCTACGCCACGAGCGAAGTCGGACACCACAATTACGAGGTCTTCTCGATCGAGGTGCCGCGAGGCTCCAGCATCTCGAAGGGTCCGAACGAGTTGAAGCACCGCCGCCTGACCAGCGCCCCCGGCTTCGACGGCCTCCCGGTCTTCTCCCCGGACGGCAGCCGCATGATGTGGACCAGCCAGCGCGGCCCGAAGATCGAAGGCGAAGACCGCCCGTCCAGCCAACTGTGGGTCGCCGACGTCATCGACGTCGCGCCGGGGGGAGAGTAGAAGAGGCTTCCCGCGTTGCCACTTCTATGTGAGCAGAACAGCAGGCACACCTGCAACGCAACCCGACATCAGGCGCGGACGGTGTCACGTCGTGCGTGCGAAGAGTTCCTGGGGTTTCACCCCAGGCTGCGCTGTACCTGTCCCTCGGACAGGGCGTGCTTCGCACGTTGGCGGTGGGGACAGTTCGTAGATGTCTTGCTTGACGTGTTCAGTTGTGCTGGTGCGGTTGTCTCCACCGCCAGGATTGAAGCTCTCAAGTTGCCCAGCCTGTCCGTACGCATTGCGTGACACCATCCGCGCCTGATGTCGGGTCGTGTTGCAGGTGTTGTTCATGTTCTCCACTGCCGGGACGGCAGCGTCACCCCCCAGAAGCTGGAAGCCAGAAGCAGGAAGCAAAAACAAGCCACCCCCCCGACGCTTCCGTCCGGGGGGTGATCAACTGGCCGATATGACATAAGCCGAATTCTGTGAGCGTCCGGGGACGCCGCGGCCATTTCTCTTGCCCGGCCGTTACCGACCGGATCCTTCAGCGATCCACCCGTCCCACCCGGTCGGAGCAACCGTCCGGGGCCGAGGCCCCGAGGGGGACTGCATGATCTTGCACGCGATGGGGTTGACCGTGCCCCGACCGTCGCCGGTCGGGCGGTGCGCTCTTACCGCACCCTTTCACCCTTACCTGACGGCATGCCGCCGGGCGGTTTGCTTTCTGTGGCACTGGCCCTCGCCCGCGGCCAGACGGGCGGGTGGGCGTTACCCACCATCGTTCTCCTGTCGTGTTCGGACTTTCCTCCGACGCGCCGCACAAAGACGTGCGTCGGCGGCCACTTGTCACGGGGGGAGTATATATCGGCATCTGGCACTTTGGCATTGGGCATTGGGCATCAGGGATCAGGGATCAGGGATTGAGCGCCTTCGGCGTGAGATTGAGGAGCTTCCGCTCCGTCCGTGGAGGTCGGTGATCGAGTCTGAGCGGAAGCTCATCAAGATAAACGCCGAAGGCGAACAAGCCCGGATGCCCAATGCCTATAAACTCCTCACATGACGGACGTCCGGACTGTTGCTGTCTGGCTCTCCGATGAGCAGTTGGCGTTCGGGGCTTCGGTGCTCCGCGAGGCCGGGGTGGACGTGCGCCGGATCGGGATGCCGTCGGGTGGGCGCGATGCGGGGAAGCACTTCGGGGCGGATGTCGATGTCGTCTCAGACCTGCGGCAGTTGCTCACCTCGTCGGACGAGGATGGGATCATCCTGCTGACGGCGCAGGACGGCGCCGAAAACGCGGTCATCGAGGATGTGGATCTGCTGGAGCAGGTGGTGCGCCGGGGCGTGCGGCTACTGACCATGGAGCCGCTCGTCACGGACATGCGCGGCGTGCGCCGTCTGATGAGCGCCGCCGGTGGACGGGAGGGGTTGCGGTTTGTGCCGCGATTTGATCTGTCGCCTGGCGTGGTGACATCGGCGGAAGCTCGCGCGGGGTTTGGGGCGGCGCGGAGTCTGCACTATGCGTCACGCTGCCGGCCGGTGCAGGGGTCGCTCGGTGCGCGGCTGTTTGATGCGATGTCGGTGGTGTTGTCATGTCTCGGCGAGCCTGAACACGTGGATGCTTCCGTGGTCTCGATTCGCTCGCAGTCGGGGCTGCACCTCGCACCGCCGGAATCACTGCTCGCGTTGACAGGGGACCTCCACGCGCACCTGCGATACGCCGGTGGACGCGCGGCTTCGCTCAGCCTGTCGGACCGGGCGGGCGACTGGTTTCGCGGCCTCACACTGCTCGGCGAATCGGGATGCCTGCGAGTGCACGAGGAGGGATTCCAGTTGATGGGCGCTGACGGCGAAGCTCTCGATGACTCTGATTCCGGTCCGATCTTCTCCGATGGGGATGCAGGACTTGCGACAACGGCGATCGCCGCCGCCATTTCCGGCGGCCTCGACCCGCTCGCACCGGCTGTCCCCCCCCTTGCGTGGGATGTCATCCTGTCGATGTCTCAGGCAGCGCTGCTCTCAGCGCGCACCGGTCAACCGGAGTGTCCCGCGACGATTCGGCGCATGGGTTGATCGATTCAATTTGCACCGCTGTATCCGGCAGTACTCTACATTCATGCGTGGTTGTTCTCTAGAATGGGTTGGGCTGAAGGAGGTCACCATGTCTTCGTGTGACATTCCACACTCCAGCGGGGAGCGACCTGATCTGGATGTGTGGGAGTCCGGACTCAGGACGTCTGCCGCGTCTGCTCCGGAAGACCCGGACGTTCTGCTGCTGGCTGACGTTGTCCCGCACATTGATGTTGTCGTATGGCGATTCTGGCCGGATGGTCGGCGAGAAGTCTACGGTGATCGCATGTTTGAAGTCATCTGGGGACGCTCTCGTGACGAGATGCGTGATGAGGGCACGACCTTCCTTGACACGGTTCACCCGGAGGAGCGCATGCGGCTGTCCTCGCTGTGCGATGCGTCGCATCGGGGCGAGCGACAGGACGAAGTCTTCCGTGTCGTCCATCCGGACGGTACCGTGCGCTGGGCCCGCTTCCGGACTTTCCCGGTACGGCGCGACGACGGCAGCCTGCACTACACCGTGGGAATCGCTGGCGACGTCACCGAGCGTGAAACGATGCGGCTGGACCTGGAAGAGCGCAGCCGGCAACTGATGGTCGCGCGAAACAGGATCGCCCGCCTGCTGCGCGCAACGATCACTGTCCACGAGGCGTCGGAAGAGCAGGATGTGCTCGAACATGTTGCCGAGGCTGTCTATGACACCGGCTGGGGACGCGTGGCCGTGTCGCTGCTCGACCGCTCGTGGGAAGTCAAGCAGCAGGCGTTCCGCGGGCTCAGCAAGCGCGAGATTGAATTCGTCCAGCAGAACCGACCCGACCCGGCGGCCCGACGCCGGATGTTCAGCAGGGAGTGCGAACCCTACCGTGTCGGTCGATCCTACTTCATCCCGGGCGACGACCTCGAGCGCGAACGTTCAAGATGGCGATTCCTGCTCACCAGTTCACGACATGTCGAGGTCAAACAGGAGTGGGATCCGCGCAACCTGCTGTACGTGCCGCTGACCGGCCATGACGGAAGAATCCTCGGCTATATCTCGATGGATGATCCGGCCGAGGGACGACGCGAACTCGATGATACGTTCCGTTACCTTGATTCCTTCGCCGATCTCGCGGCATCCGTGATCGAGGGCATTCGTCTGCGGCGCGCCGAGGATGCGCGTGAAGAGGAACTCCACCGCGTCATGCGAGAACAGGACCATCGCATTCGCAATGCACTCGCATCCATCGGCCAGCTGGCGGAGATGTCGGGCCGGCTGAGCCCGGACATGGATTCATTCCTCAGTTCGTTCGCCCATCGCGTCAGTGCGTTTGCTGAGATGAACAGTCTGCTCATGCGCAACGCATGGGCGCGGACTGTTCCGCTGCTGGAATTGGTGCATACGGCGCTGGGGCCCTACATGGCGCCAGGACGTGTCGACCTGAATGGCGAACCGTGCCGGATCCCGGGGCGCGTGTGCCGGGCGTTGAGCATGACGCTGGCGGAACTGGCCATGAATGCCGCGAAATACGGGTCATTGTCCTGCAAGTCGGGCGTGGTGAGCATCGCTTGGACGCTGTCGGATGACCCGGATCCCATACTCGAACTCGTGTGGCAGGAGTCCGGCGGTCCGGAGGTACATGAGCCGACGCGCGAGGGTGTCGGCACCGTGATCATTCGAGATGCCATTGAGCACGAACTCCACGGATCGCTGGAGTGGCGATTCGACCCCGCCGGGCTGATCTGCCGCATGCACATGAACTGCGCGGCCGATTGACACGCGACCGGGACCCGGGAGCGTACAATCGTCGTCATGCGTGGAATCAACTTCTTGTCGGGATGTGCGGCCGCGATTGCCGTACTTGGCACATCGTCTCATGTGACGGCTCAGACACCCCTGGTGCGCGGGGCGTTGCAGGACGTGTCACCGGCGCGCCTTCAATCTGACGTGGCGCGCCTCGCAGACTTCGGGACCCGACACACCCTGTCCGAGACCGCATCGGAGACTCGCGGCATCGGTGCGGCCCGACGCTGGTTGCGTGATCAGTTCCAGGGCATTGCGGATGCCACGGGGCGCAATGACATCACCGTCGAGCTCCAGCGCTTCATCCAGCCGCCGAACTATCGCATCCCGGAGGAGGTCGAACTGGTCAACGTCGTCATGACCGTACCGGGCATGCTGCCCGAGGCGCGCGATCGGGTGTATGTCGTCATCGGCCACTACGACTCGCGCAACGGCGATGCCATGGACTTCGAGGGGGATGCGCCGGGTGCGAACGACGACGGATCCGGCACCATCGCGGTGCTTGAGATGGCTCGGGTGTTTGCGCCCCGGCGGCTCGATGCCACCGTCATCTACATGATGTCCGCGGGCGAGGAACAGGGCCTGCTCGGCGCGCGACGGTTCGCGCAGGTTGCGCTGGAGGAGGGCATGGACATCCAGGGCGTTCTTTCGAATGACATCGTCGGGGATCCGTCCGGACCCGACGGGCGCTCCGCGCCCACCGAGGTGCGCGTCTTCAGCGAGGGAATCCCGATGTACCCGGAGAGCGGGGAAATGAACATGATCCGGCAACTCGCGATGGAGTCCGATTCGCCGTCGCGACAACTGGCACGCTTCCTCGATGATTGCGCCCGACGCTATGCGACGGATGTCCGACCCCGACTGATCTTCCGGCCGGACCGGTTCCTCCGCGGCGGTGATCACTCCGCCTTCAACGAACAGGGCTTCGCCGCGGTGCGCCTGACCGAGGTGTATGAAGCCTATGATCGGCAGCATCAGGACATCCGCGATGTCGGGGGACGTCCATACGGCGACACGGCTGAGTTCGTCGATCCGGAGTATCTCGCGGGCGTCGTCCGACTCAATGCCGCGGCGCTGGGTGAGATGGCGAACGCGCCGCGGCCGCCGCGCTGCAACATCGTGATTACCGGCCTGGAGACAACGACCACGCTGGAGTGGAATGCGAGTACGGAACCGGATGTTGCGGGGTATGAAGTGGTATGGCGGGCGACAACAGACTGGCGCTGGACGCATGTCGAGGACGTGGGCCTGGTGACTTCTCATACGATCGATCTGTCGAAGGACAACTGGTACTTCGGGGTGCGGGCGTATGACCGCGAAGGGCACCGGTCAGTCGTCTCCTTTCCGGGGGTGGACAGGCAATGACTTTGGCGCCGGCGCACTGGAGCCGGGAATTCGTGGTTCGGAGATCTGCTCATGTCTGATCGCTGGGATGTGTACGTGTCGCCGTTGGGGAGTCGCTATGCGTCGGATGAGATGCAGGCGGTGTGGTCGCCGCGGCGGAAGCACGGAACCTGGCGTCGCATCTGGCTGGCGCTGGCGGAGGCGCAGCATGAGCTTGGTCTGAACGTATCGGCGTCCCAGGCCGGCGCGTTGCGGGCGCACCTCGATGTGACGGATGATGACTTTGCGCGGGCTGCGGAACACGAGAGCCGTTTGCGTCACGATGTCATGGCGCACGTGCATGCGCTGGCGGATGTGGCGCCGGAGGCGGGACCGATCATTCACCTCGGTGCGACCAGCCAGGACATCAACTGCAACACGGAGATCCCGCAGATTCGCGATGCGCTGATACTGACGCGTCAACGCACAGCGGCGCTGATCGACGCGCTGGCGACCTTTGCAGAGCGACGGCGTGATCAGCCCTGCCTGGGTCTGACGCACTATCAGCCGGCGCAACCGACGACGGTGGGCAAGCGGGCTGCGTGCTGGGCGTATGACATCTGGCTGTGCCTGTCGCGGCTGGAGTACACGTGTGACGAACTGCGCCTGCGCGGCATGAAGGGGGCGACGGGAACCCAGGCCTCATTCCTGCAGTTGTTTGACAACGATGCGGACAAAGTCCGCGAACTGGAGCGCCGGGTGGCGGAGAAACTGGGGTGGTCGACGGACATGCTGCTGCTGGTGACGGGACAGACATACCCGCGGGTGGTGGATGCGTTCGTGCTGTCCGACCTGGCATCATTGGCGAGCGTGATTCATAAGATGTGCAACGACATCCGACTGCTGGCCAATCGCAAGGAGATTGATGAGCCCTTCGCGTCATCGCAGATCGGTTCTTCAGCGATGCCCTACAAGCGCAATCCGATGCGTTGCGAGCGTGCGACGAGCCTGTGTCGGTTCGTGATGTCTCAGGCGCATTGCGCGTACGACACGGCGGCGACGCAGTGGCTGGAGCGCACGCTGGATGACTCGGCGTCTCGCAGGTTGGTCCTGCCCGAAGCGTTCCTCGCAATGGACTCGGTTCTGCTGATCATGCACAACGTGGCTTCGGGCCTGATCGTGAATGATGCGACGGTGCGTGCGAACCTGCTGGCGGAACTGCCGTTCATGGCGAGCGAGAACCTGATGATGGAAGCCGTGCGACTGGGCCGCGATCGCCAGGAAGTGCACGAAGCGATCCGCATGCACAGCCAGGAGGCGGGGCGGGCGGTGAAGCAGGAGGGCAAGCCCAACGACCTGATCGAGCGTCTTCGCGGCGAGCCGTTGCTGGAAGGCGTGGACCTGGACGGCGCGATGGCGCCGGAGCAGTACGTGGGGCTGGCGCCGGAACAGGTGGACCGGTTTGTTGAAGAGATTGCGGGTCCGGTGCGGGGGCGGTACGCGGGCGGTTTGAGTCAGGAGGGCGGGGATTTGAAGGTGTAGAGGTTCGGCACTGGGCATTGAGGCATTCGGCATTGGGAGTTGAGCGCCTTCCGCTCCATGCCCAGGAGTTTCGTGCGTCCGTGTAGACGTTCAATAGAGGGTCCCTTTCCTGCTACACGTCCTGTGCGAGCCTGTCGTGCAGTGCCTTCCGTGTCTGTACGCTCACGGCGAGCAGGAAGGTGTCGAAGGGGATGCGGCCGACTCCGTCGGTTGATTCCTCAGGGGGAATGAACGTCGTGGCGGGCGCGGACGACACGAGGTAAGCCCGCCCACTGAAGCGCGGGTACTCGTCGATAAGGCTTCGGAGTCCCGCCAAGGCATGGCCTTGTTTTGTCGTGATTTCGAATGCGATGGGATCAGCAAGGTGGCCGTAGATCAGGTCCACTTCTCGCTTTCCCTTCCTCCAGTGAAAGACCCGGCTGCCTTCCTGTAACGAGAGCGCGTACAGATGCGACGCGGCAGCATTCTCGATCAGGAAGCCCATCTCGGCGGGATCTGACAGGGGTGCGAGCCCTCGCTGCAGCGCCGCGTTTCGCACGGCGCCATCGACGAAATACACCTTTCTCCCCTTCCGCTGGATGGACTCTTCCCGAGCTGAGTAGTTCGGCAGAGTGAAGATGAGGAATGCTTTCTCAAGATATGCGATGTACTGGTGGGTTGTCGCGCGCGTGATCTCCAGGCTCTTTGCGAGGTTGCTCACATTTATGAGACCTGTCATCTGCTGGGACAGAATGTAGAGCAATCGTTCCAGGATGATCGGGTGTCGAATATCAAACACCTGTGGCAGGTCCATTCCCGCGACCCGCTGGACAGCCTCGCTCTGGAGCGTTCTCTGTGAACGGATGAGGGCGGACTGAACATCTTCCGCGCGCAGGTCGGCGCTCTGGATCAACTCGGGAAAGCCGCCGACTACGAGGAATCTCCGCCTCGTCTCGCTCATGTCGCTGGTCTGCCGGCCGACCGCCCCGTAGAGCCTGATGGTCTCCTCAAGCGTGGGCGCGGCTTCGAGCGGGCACTTGAAGTCATGGACGAGATCGAGAAACTCGGCGAAAGAATATGGCGTCAGGAACAGCTCGGACCAGCGCCCAATGCCACTCTCGACCGTTCTTGATCGGAGGGCCGCGATTGAACTTGACGTCGCGACGACCTGAATTGGCCATCGCTCATCGAACATTGTCTTGAGCCACCTGTCCCAATGTGCGGTGTAGTCGATCTCATCGATGAGGAAGTACAGCGTCTCGCCGGGGTCGCTCCGGTACGACCTGAGGATGGTCTGGATCCACGTCCCGAGATCGAAGTGCATGAGCAGCGGACTCTGCATATTCATGTGCCAGACCCGCAGGGGCCGGACGCCATTGCTCAGAAGCGATTGAGTCGTCTGGTACAGGGTCACCGTCTTGCCGACGCGGCGCGGCCCGAGGATCAACTGAAATCGGTTCGCACCGCGAGCCAGGGAACGCCAGAGCCCCTCGGCGAGGGCCCTTCTCTTTGGCCAGCAGAGCGACTCGGGGACCTTCCCGATTTCATGCCAGGGATTCTGCCCCTGGAGCAGATCCACATAATCAGAACTGGATGGATTCCATGTCGGAGGCATATACGAACAGAATACATCATTCGCCAAATGTGTCATTTGACAATATACACTTTTGGCAAAAGTGTCTAATGGAGGTCCCCTCACTGTACAAAGTGCGTCGCCTGCCGCGTCCGGAAGCGGGTGATCCCCGTTGCTCTGGCCTAGCCCAAATGCCCAAGTTCGGTCGATCCGTTGGTCCGTTCTGTTCGTATGTCGTTGCACGGGGATTGTTGCAGTGAGCCCATGGAAGAGCGTGTTACCCAAACGAAACCCCCTGCTTCGGCTGGCTCTCCCTCCGGCAATCGGAAGGGGACATCGGTGCCGCCGGGACGGCGGAGTGGGCCGCGGATGGACACCATGACGGATGCTGATGCCCGGGATCTCGTGCTGGTGCATGCGTTCCGCGCCGGGGACCAGGCGGCCCTGACGGAGCTGCTCGAACGGTATCAGGACCGTCTGTTTGGTGTGTGTATGCGGATGGTCAATGACTCGGACCTCGCACAGGACATGACCCAGGAGGCAATGGTCAAGATCATTCATGGGCTGCCGCAGTTCTCCGGACGCAGCAAGCTCTCGACGTGGATGATCCGCGTCACGATGAATGTGTGCCTGACGTGGAGGCGCAAGCAGCGGCTGCGCCGGCACGCCAGTCTGGACGCGGCATGTTCGGGTCCGGATTCTACCGGTTCATTGGGATCATCACTGGCAGACGAACGGGAACCGGAGGTCGAGGGGCGCGTCGAACAGATGGAGGCTCGGAGCCGTCTTCAGGACGCGTTGAGCCAGATCGAACCGCAGCAGCGAGCGATCCTCCTGCTTCGGGATCTTCACGGCTTTGACTACCGTGAGATTGCTTCGATTCTGGCGATACCGGAAGGGACGGTCAAGAGTCGACTGTTTCGCGCCCGGGTGGCGCTGCGTGAGTCGATGGAGCGGCTGGAGGGTTCCGGCGGGGCCGCGTCGTCGACTGGAAAGCGGTAGGCTGGGTTTACTGGAGTGGGGCTCGCCCGATGAATCGTCCCGTGGTTTCAGAACAAGACATCCTGGCCCTCGTCGAGGGCCGACTGCCGCGCGAGCGCGTGCCGCAGGTGCGCGCAGCGCTGGAGTCCGATCCCGCGCTCCTCGCACGGGTGCAGGGCATGGTGCGGGATCGCCAGGTCATGGCATCCATGCCGTCCAGGGCACAGGCGCCCGACGGCCTCATCCGCGCCGCCATTCGACAGGCCAATGAAGATCGCGCTCGCGGCACAGTTTCTTCCGTCCCCGAGACGGGCGAGTGGGGCGACGACATCCGACGCGAAGAGCGCGGGCTGTGGTCGCATCGGTGGAAGATCGTGACCGGCCTCGCCGCGACGCTGCTACTGGCGACGCTGGTTGGCGTGATCGCGATCGCGATGCTCCCCGACCGCCCCCCTGCTGAGATTGCCGAGGGTACATCGCTGGGTCGTCATCGCCCTGCGGACATGACAGATGCTGAGTGGGACGAGTTCCTGGAGCGTCAGCAGGCGAAGTACGAATCGACGGAGCCGGTTGAGGAAGTTCCGAGGATCCAGTCACCGAGATTGACGGAGTTCATCGACGACGAACAGTCTCGCAAACTGGCGACGATGGAACAGCCCTTCCGCGTGATGGGGCCAGTCCCACCCGATGACTACGAATTGGTAGTCGAGCCAGCGGCGCCTTCGGACACCGCGCTTGCGAATGCTGATGTCACCGACCCTGACGATGAACTGCTCGATGAGGCGCTGCTGTTGCTGCGTGACGGTCGTCTGCGTCTGGTCGTCTCACGGCCCACCTCGGCGCTGGCCTCCGACACTGGCGGATGGCAGATCCTCGAGGGTGTACTGAGCGCGGGCGACGCGATGGAACCGTCAGAGGACCTCGCCTCCCCCGCCACCCACGAGCGCCGACCGCATGAGCGTTTCAGCAACGGCAACTCGGCACGACGTTCGCCACATGTCTACCGGGCACATCTCTCAGGCACTGAGCATGACGACGCTGACCTGCGCGAGTCACTGCGCGCCCTGCTGGATGATGTGGCGCCGCTGAACATCGATGGCACTCGCGACGTGCGCATCGAGCAACTCGACTCCCCGCTTCGGAGCGAAGCGACGTCCGTCTCGCTCAGTCCGTCCGACATCCTGTGGTGGACACGGGATCCGGCGACGTGGAATGGACGGTTCGGCGTCGTGCTGGAAGTGGTGGTTCGGCAGTAGGTGTCGGGGACCCGCCAGCTAAGCCCTGTCCTTCAACCGGATCACGAATCGCAGGCCGGACCATGTCTCATCGATGGCGCACACCTTGTTGTCGACGAGGCCAGACTTGAGGCCGATCGCGCGGACGGTGTCACCGGTTAAATCGGATTTAAGTCCTGACGCTTTCTTCGGCCATGCGACCCAGAGGCCGCCGTTGCTGACGAGGCGTTGCGCGAGCGGAGCGAAGCGCTTCTCAAGCGTCGCGGCGGATGTCGTGAAGAAGAGGAGCACATCGAAGGGCGCTCGCGTACGCAGGGAATCGCGGATCTGAACGCCATCGGGCAGGTCGCCGAGCAGATGGCGCATCTCGTCCGGGGCACTGATCAACCCGACGTTGTGCCCGGCCTTGATCCCGAGTTTCCGGGCGAGCGGCGTTCCTGAGTATCCAGCCATGCTGGCAGTATCGGTGTGCCGCGAGGGGAAGGCAATGGTTGATCATTGCCCGGGCAGCGCGTGTGCGTAGAATGGCTCCCGGGTGTGAGAGAGATGGAGATTCGGTTGATGAGTCGATGTGTTGCTGTGATTGTCGTCCTGGCTCTGGCTGTGGGTACGCTGGCGCAGTTCCCGGTCTCCATCGATCCCACGAGCATGATTGATGGGCAGGCCGCCAGTGATGCGGGCGAGGACACGGGCGCGCACCTGGCGACGGATCGGCGCGGCCGCTGGATGGCGGTATGGTCCTCGACGGATGATCGGGGCGGTGCACTGGGGTCGGACGCCGATGTCTTCGTTGCCATCAGTGACGATGACGGCGCGACCTGGAATACGCCGATCACGCTACCGGGGGCGGGCGTGGACGTGCTGGAAGACCTCTCGCCGCAGGTGGCGACGGATCGTCGCGGCCTCTGGATCGTGGTGTGGCACGCTGAGAGTGCCTCTGACACCGACGTGTACTTCTCCGTCACCGAGGACAACGGTCAATCATGGACCGTGCCTGCACTCGTTGATGCATCGATGGCGTCGGACAGTGGCGACGACTTCCTGCCGCGACTGGTGACGGACACCGTGGGCACGTGGGTACTTCTCTGGCAGACGTGTGACGAGACGGGCGCGGGGTTGGGAACGGACGAAGACATCGTGTACGCGCGCTCGACGGACGACGGGCTGACGTGGAGTTCTCCGCTTCCGCTGTACAGTGCGGCGACGAGTGATGCTGCGTCGGATGTGATGGCGTCACTGGAGTCGGACGGCCAGGGGAACTGGCTGGCGGCCTGGCAATCGGACCGAGACTTCGACGGCATCGGGCCGGACGATGACATCCTGTATGTGCGGAGCGACGACTTCGGCGCGACCTGGAGCGCGCCGGCTGCGCTGGCTGGCAATGCCACGACGGACACCATGCGCGATGTGTCGCCCTGTGTTGTCACGGATGGTCAATGCAACTGGGTCGTGGCGTGGCACTCCACGGAGAATCTCGGCGGCATCAATACGGACTTCGACGTCTTCCGTGTCACGAGCAATGACAACGGCATGACATGGTCATCGGTGGATGTGCTCAATGGTTCGGCATCAACGGATTCGGGACCGGACTTCGGTGTGTCACTGACGACGGATCGACGCGGCAATTGGGTCGCTGCGTGGACCACGCTCGACACGAGCGGTGGCCTCGGCGTCGACAGCGATCTGCTGATCGCACACTCATCGGACTTCGGTCAGACATGGACCATGCCGGTTCCATTGAATGATGATGCCCTCAGTGATTCGGGCGGCGATGAACTGCCGGTGATCGTCGCGGATCGTCGGGGCGGGTGGATGGCCGCGTGGCATGCCTTCCTCGGCATGGGCGGAAGCCTGGGATCGGATCGTGATGTGCTGACGACGTCCTTTTTCATCGACGTCTCGATGTTCGATCCGGGACCGCTGACGTCGCCGGGTGCGCTGCTTGACAGTGCGACGTCGGACGTGGGCGTGGACTGTCGACCGGCGGTGGCATCGGATGGTGCGCTGTCGTGGTACGCGGTGTGGACGTCGACGGTGGAGTTGTCCGCCGCGGTGAACGATGACGAGGACATCTTCTTCGCGCGGAGCGGCGACAACGGCCTGACATGGACGGATGCGATTGCGGTCAGCGACATGGCGTTGAACGATGCGGGTCGGGACTGGAACCCGGCGATTGCGTACGACGGTGACTGCGTACTGGTGGTGGCATGGGCTTCTGAGAGTATTCCGGGGACCATGGGCATCACGGACTTCGACATCTTCTTCACGCGCTCGGAGGATCACGGGCTGACGTGGTCACCGACGGCGCGTCTCAAGACGACGGGTGCGACGGATGGTTCTGGTGACGATGGCGTTTTTGAAGTCTCGCTGGCGACGAACGGGAACGGCGTCTGGATGTGCGCGTGGGACTCCACGGCGACCCAGGGCGGCTCCGGATCGGATGCGGACATCCAGGTTGCCGTGAGCACGGACAACGGCATCTCGTGGGGAGCGCCGACGCTCCTCAACTCGACTGCAACGTCTGACCTCCTGCCTGATACGTTCTGCCGGCTTGCCGTTGATGCGGCATCCGATCGCTGGATCGCGGTGTGGGATTCATTCGAGCCGGCGGGCGGCACGGGTACCGATCGGGACATCTTCTATGCGGTCTCCGACGACGCGGGCGGATCATGGTCGAATGCAGCGCCGCTGACCTCCGGTGCGATGTCGGACATGGGCGAGGATGCCCTGCCCATGATCGCGTCGGGGCCCGGTGGCACCTGGATCGTCGCCTGGCAGTCGATGGATGATCTCGGCGGAACGATCGGCGCCGATGCGGACATTGTCTTCAGTGTGTCGGCCGATGGCGGTGCAACGTGGTCGGAAGCCGCGCCAGTCGATGCCGGCGCGGTTGATGACCTGGGATTCGATTCAGAGCCGTGTGTCGCGTCCGACAATTCAGGGAACTGGGTGGTGGCATGGACTTCAACGGAAGATGTCGATGGGACGCTCGGACCGGACCCGGACGTCTTCGAAGCAAGAACGCATGACATGGGGACCACCTGGACCACGCCCGCCGTGCTGAACTCGGATGCCGCTGACGATTCATCATTCGAGCGGTCGCCGCGGCTGGCATCCAACGGTCACGGCGCGTGGCTGGCGGTGTGGGAATCGTCGGGCGACCCTGGCAGTGTTTTCGGTGCGGACCTTGATGTGCTGGAAGCCGGCTTTGCCCTGCCGGTGCGGTGTCCGGGTGATACAACGGGTGACCTCGCGACGGACTTTGAGGACCTGAACCGTGTGCTGGAGTTGTGGGCGGTAACGGCCGCGGATCCTGAATGGGACGAGTCAGTTGACGTATCACCGAACGGTGCGATTGACTTCGGCGACCTCAACGAGGTGCTGACCTTCTTCGGCACCTACTGCGACTGAGTGATATCCGGACGTTGGATTGTCGTCTGGCGGCACTCGGCGCTCACATTCCGGTCGGGACCGGGGTGATTCGGGTTTCGCCGGCTCAGGACCGGTGCGATCGGGCCGATGACCTTCCCGGCAAAGGAGCACGGCGCTCCCTTGTTCGAGTTGGCCATCTGTCCAGGGAAGACCGGTGACTCAACCAGACGGGCGTGGATTGCAGATTGGCAGAACTCCAACCGGGGCATGGTGGTGGCTCGTCATGACCTTGGTGGGTGTACTGGGCTGCCTCGGCGTGCTCGTGCCCCGCATGATGACTCCGACCGCGCAGGAGTCGGAGCGGGATGCGACTGTGATCAATGTTGCCGGCGCTCAGCGCATGCTGAGCCAGCGGATCGCTCTTCAGTCCAACCAACTGCTGGATGCGATGCAGTCCGGCAATCTCGAACTCGCCGAATCTCGCCGGACTGGCCTGAGCGCTTCGCTGACGCGCTGGTCCGGTGCTCACGCCGGTCTCGTGGCGCGCGATGAGTCTCAGGGCCTGGGAGGGCATAACCCGGACTCGATCGCTCGGCGGCTGGACGAACTGTCTCGACATCACGAGGCGGCGACAAGCGCCGGCTGGAGGCTGGTGGAACTGGCAGTGCCCTCGCGCTGGTCCGTCGAGGAAGTTGCACAGGCCGAAACGCTCGCTGCGCAGATCGGCACCAGTACCGAGATTTTCCTTCCACTGATGGATGATGTGGTCGGGCTGTACGAGTCGACGGCACGAGGCCATGCGGCAGATGCGCAGTTGATGGGCGTGGCCATGTCGTCGGGGCTCATGCTCGCATTGATCGGCGGGCTCGGCTACGTCGCCTCGACAATGCTGCGCCGCGACCAGGCCGCGGCACTCTCACTCGCGGCCCGGGACAACCTGTTGCAGCAGACCGGCTTCCTCGCCGGCATCGGCGGGTGGGAACTCGACGTGATGTCGACTGACATGGAGTGGACCACCTGCACGCGGACCATCTTCGAGGCGCCGGCCGACGCGGACACCAACCTTGAGACCATGCTCTCCTTCTACAGGGATGATGCTCGGCGGCAGTTGGAGGCTGTGATCGATTCGTGTCTGCGGACGGGTGCGGGATGGGATGTCGAAGTGCCTGCCGTCACAGAATCCGGCCGGCAGATCTGGACCCGCATGATCGGACGCTCGATCACGAATCGCGGCCGTGTCGTTCGCCTGTACGGCGCTGTGCAGGACCTCACACATGAGCGTGAAGTGGAGCGGCGCATCGAGTCAGCGAGCGCTGATGCGCGACAACTGGCAAGCGCGATCGACGCTCATATGGACGCAGTATTCCTGACGGATTCGGATGGGCGCATCACGCGTGTCAACCGCGCTTTCGAGACACTGTCCGGCTACCGCTTCGAGGAAGTCGTCGGCAACCGGCCGAGCATGCTCAAGAGCGGTCGCACGGACCCCTCGGTCTATGCGAATCTGTGGCAGACCGTGACATCGGGGCGGCCGTGGTCGGGCCGAATCTGCAATCAGTTCAAGTCCGGCCGCTCGGACTCGGAAGATATGTGCCGGGATCCACTCGTCGCCGCCGGTCGTGCAACGCGCCCCTTGCACGATGGTGTGTACTACTGGGTTGACATGTCGATCACGCCACTGATTGACAACTCCGGTGAGATCGAAGGATTCGTTGCCGTACAACGAGACGTGACGCAACTGGTGCAGGAGGAAGAATCCGCACGTCAGCGCCAGGAGTCGACAGAAGCGAGGCTGCACGTTGCACAGGCGCTCTCGCGATCTAAGCCGCTGGAAGAACGCCTCGGCGATGCGCTCGATTCCATGCAGAGCGTCTCGGACCTGTGCGATCCCAACAGGGGTCTGATCTACCTCCTCGAACCGGGTGAGACACAACTCCGACTGCTGGTCCATCGAGGCAACCTTCCAGATGAGACGCTCAGGGCTGAGTCATCGATCCCGGTCGGTGAGGGCCTGTGCGGTCGGGCGGCCGCGTCGGGCGAAGTGATGGTGTGCGCGATATGCAGCACGGACCATCGCCACGCTCGGGAAGGGGCCGACCATGTGGAGCACGGGCACTACGTTGTGCCCCTCGTCGATCGCTCGGAAGCGGGCGGCAACCGGACCCTCGGCGTCCTGCTTCTCTACACGCGTCCGGACCCGGTCGCGACGGCCGGTCGACGCGCCGCGCTGAAGGAGATCGGTGACCTGATGACGACGGCGATCCTCCAGGATCGTGCTTCGCGCCTCGCGGAGCAGGCGCGGGCGCAGGCCGAGGAAGCCAGCCGCGTGAAGAGTGACTTCCTCGCCAACATGAGTCACGAGATTCGCACACCCATGACCGCCATTCTCGGCTTCGCGGAGTTGCTGGCGAGCGAGGGCGACCTGGAACGGGCGCCTCGGGACCGGCTGGAGTACATCTCCACGATCAAGCGCAACGGGCAGCATCTCCTTTCGATCATCAACGACATCCTCGACATTTCGAAGATCGAAGCTGGAAAACTGGAGGTCGAGCACATCGAGATGGACCCGGCCCAGATGCTGTGGGATGTAAGTTCGATCATGCAGGTGCGGGCGAAGGAAAAGGCACTGACACTCGACTTCGCATGCGGGACCCCGATCCCGCTCCGCATGCAGGGCGATCCGGTGCGTTTCCGGCAGGTCGTCATGAATCTGGTGGGCAACGCGCTGAAGTTCACGGAAGAGGGGGGCGTGACGGTCACGGTGTACCTCGACGATCCTGCTGGTGAACCCATGTTGAGAATCACCATCGCCGACACCGGCATCGGCATGAGCGAGGACCAGGTATCGCGCCTCTACCGACCCTTCGAGCAGGCTGACACGACCATGACGCGCCGGTTCGGCGGCAGCGGCCTCGGCCTGCGCATCAGCAAGACGCTCGCCATGATGATGGGAGGCAACATCGAGGTTGAGAGTACGGAAGGACACGGAAGTACGTTCACGTTCACCGTGCCGACCGGCCCCCTCGATGGCATCGATCGCGCCTGCCCCAACATGTCCATGCAGGCGGTGCAGGTCAGACAGGACGAGCTCGATGCGCATGTCCGGGACGAGACGCCGACCGAACCTGAACAACAGCAGCGGGACGAAACACAGATACCGCCGCCCGATCAACCGCTGCACGGCCTGCGCATCTACTTCGCCGAGGATGGCCCCGACAACCAGCGCCTCATCGGCTTCCACCTGAAGAAAGCCGGGGCAGTGGTCACAATCTTCGAGAATGGCCAGCTCCTCCTCGAAGCCATGACCGTCGATGGAACCGTCGACACGGAACTCAAACCCGATCCTCCGTGTGACCTCGTCCTCACGGATATGCAGATGCCGGAGATGGATGGATACACCCTGGCACGTGTGTTGAGAGCCCGGGGCTGGAAGGCGCCCATCGTGGCGCTCACGGCACACGCCATGGCAGAGGATGCCGATCGCTGTTACGCCGCGGGTTGCGATCGCTACGCGACAAAGCCTGTCACCCGCGAACGACTCGTCGAAGTCTGTCGTCCTGACGCCGAACCGGACGTCCGACGCGAAGCCGCCTGACCCGCTCAACCCAGCGGGCGCAGATTCCGGACCACCGATGTGCGGTACGCCATCAGCGCAGGAATGCCACCGGCGATCGCCGCGAGAGCAATCGCCGCGAGAATCGTCACCATCGTGGTCTCGGGCGACAGCGTCGGCTCAACCACCAGTCCCAGGCGAGCACGCATGATGTTGGAGACGACCGTCATCGCGGCGAGCGACAGTGCCACCCCCACCACGGCACCGACCAGTCCGATGATGGCGGACTCCGTGACGACAAGCCCGAAGATGCGGCCGCGACTGCACCCCAGCACGCGGAGCACGGCGATCTGTCTCCGTCGTTGCTCCATCGAGTTGTACAGCGCCAGCATGATGCCAATGGCGCTTGACACCAGCACGACCGCCGCCATTCCGAGGAAGATCTGGTCGATGTTTCCGACGATGCGGAAGAGCTTGTCAATCTGGAAGGAAGGGTTATCAACGGTCGCGTTGAGGCGCGCGCGGAGTTGCGACTGGAGCATCGGCAGAGCGGCAGCCGCGGAGGACCCGGGGCGTGTCGCTGTCTTGACATACACGCCGGTGATCAGTCGATCCGCCTCGGTGATGTCGTCGTACGTCGTCACGATGCGGCTGTCCTGTGCCATTCGCCGATCATGGGCGTGCATCAGGAAACTGCTGTTGACATGAATGAAGAGGGCGCGGTCATGAGCGCTGCCGCTGGTCCCGAGGACACCGACGACACGGAAGGCGAATTCGTCATGCACGTGTGCGCTCTCCTGCGAGAGGCCGTGCGTGATCGCACCGAGCATGTCGTCCACACCGAGGCCCATTTCGCGGGCGGCGGCGGCTCCGACGACGACCTGGTGTTCCCCACCCGTCCATTCCTTGAAGGGGCCCCCGCTTGTGAACTTCCACGGCTCACCCGCGACGGGCTGGAACTCGGTGAAGAACTCCGGCGTGGTCGCGAGGATCGGACGGCCGCGATAGCTGTCGCCCAGTTGGATGGGGACCGCGAAACCGACGAGCGGGTGACCCGCGATCATCTCGTATTCCGGCCACGCAATCGGGGCCTGGGGCGCGTTGGCGTAAAAGACACCGTTGAGGACCGCGACCATGGGGTCGGAGTCGCGGCTGACCAGGAGATCCATGTTGCCGCTGCCGCGTTCGAACGCGCGACGGCCGGAACCCTCCATCGAGATGAGCACCAGCATCAACGCAACCGCGATGGCGACGGTGATGATCGTCGTGACTGTCGAGAAGAGTCGGGCCGTCATGCTCCGGCCGATCACAGTCATGTCAGTCATCGCCACGGGTCACCTCCGTCGCGGCGAGGTCATCGAGTGACCGCTGGTGTTTGAAGCGTTCCGTCATGGCAGGTTCGTGGCTGACGCAGAGGAGGGCGGCCTTCCGTTCGCGGCACGCCTTCTGGATCATGGTGATGGCGCCCTCGGTGTTCTCGGGATCGAGACTCGCGGTGGGCTCATCGGCGAGAACGAGTGCCGGTTCGACGACGAGAGCACGTGCCACGGCGACGCGCTGCTGCTGGCCGATGCTCAGTTCTGCGGGCGGTGCATTCCAGCGTTCGATGCCGAGTTGTTCAAGGAGTACGCGCGAGCGTTCGCGATGCTCCCGGCGCGGCACATCGCTGAACATGAGCGCCGCCATGACGTTCTCAAGTGCCGAGAATCCATGGAGAAGATTGAACGTCTGGAAGATCATCCCGATGTGGCGCCCACGGAACAGATCGCGTCTGGCTCCGCGCAGCGCGTGGATGTCCTGTCCGGCGACGGTGATGGTTCCGGCGTCCGGCTGTTCGAGACCGGCGATGAGGTGCAGGAGGGTGCTCTTGCCTCGGCCGGAACCGCCGGTCAGCAGCATCTGCTGCCCGGTCTTGAGCGTGAGGTCACTGACGTTGAGCGACCACGGCGAACCGGGGTAAGCGAAGGCGAGCGAAGATATGTTGAGTGCGTCGGGCATCTGTGTCGTGTTGGGTGTTGGGTGTTGGGTGTTGGGTGT
This sequence comes from Phycisphaerae bacterium, assembly GCA_030432255.1. GTDB lineage: Bacteria > Planctomycetota > Phycisphaerae > Phycisphaerales > UBA1924 > JAUIHS01. The sequence continues at coordinate 2,838 of JAUIHS010000008.1, read as the reverse complement.
TGGGTGTTGGGTGTTGGGTGTTGGGTGTTGGGTGTTGGGTGTTGGGTGTTGGGTGTTGGGTGTTGGGATTGTAGAAGATGCGCGAGTGGTATTCAGACGCTGGGAAGGGTCTGATCGGCCCGATATTGTCCCCGCTGGCTCATCCACCGGTCGGTCGGCACCGGAGGAGCGCCGCCGACGCCCGAATTGCTGATTTGTGCGCCGGTGAGAATCCCATGGCTCTCTATAATCTGGAAGGGGTCTGGAAACCGCATGATGACGCATCAGGACGCAACCCATGCGCTCTCGACGCTCACGGGGGGAGATTGTCGCGGGGCAGATACGCTCATGCCGCTTGTGTACGACGAGCTGCATCGGCTTGCCATGCACTTCATGCGCGGCCAGCCCTCCAACCACACCCTCCAGGCCACCGCCCTCGTCAATGAGGCCTTCATCAAGCTGATCGGCGCCAAGGGCCGCTGGGAAGACGAAGCCCATTTCCAGGCCGTGGCCTCCCGGGCCATGCGCCAGGTGCTCGTGAATCACGCCGCCAGCCGCGGCGCCCAGAAGCGTGGCGGCGGTCGTCGTCGCGTCTCGCTGGAAGCTGACGAGATTCCCGCGGGCCAGGATGATTCCGGCATCCTCGAGGTCCATGAACTGCTGGAGTCGCTCGAAGAATTCGATGAGCGGAAGGCCCGGGTCGCCGAGATGCGTCTCTTCGCGGGCGCCACAATGCAGGGCATCGCACATGTCCTCGGCGTCTCCGTGAGCACTGCCGAGGCGGACTGGCGCTTCGCACGCGCGTGGCTCGCCACGGAACTGCGGGGGGAGTGACGTGACACCCGAGCAGTTCCGAATGGTGGAGCAACTCTTCCACCAGGCCGCGGGGTGGCCGGACAGCGAACGCGAGGCACGGCTGCGCGATGCTGATGCCGAGACCGCCGTCATCGAACGCGTGGCCCGCATGCTTCGCAGCGATGCCGCCTCCGACCCGCTGCTCGATCAGCCCTTCCCGGTTGCCACCGCCATCATCGATGAACTCGGCTCCGATCGCGCCATGCCCACGGTCTCCGGTTCACTCCCCCACCCGGAACAGATCGGTGAATACCGCATCCTCGAGGTGCTCGGACACGGCGGCATGGGCATCGTCTACCTCGCCGAGCAGGCGCGGCCGCGACGCATGGTCGCATTGAAGGTCATTCCCCGACTGGCAGCCCGCGACCTCCATCGTCGCTTCGAGCGTGAGGCCCAGGTGCTCGGTGCGCTGCACCACTCGAACATCGCGCAGGTCTACGAGGCGGGCGCTGCGCTGACCGAAGACGGCGAACGGGCCTTCATCGCGATGGAACTCGTGAAGGGCACGTGCATCACCGACTATGCGCAGCATCACCAACTGGACGACGCCCGTCGCCTCGGGATGATCGCCACCATCTGTGACGCCGTGAACCACGCCCACCAGCGGGGCGTCGTGCATCGCGACCTCAAGCCGCACAACATCCTCGTTCTCGAAGATGGCACACCCAAAGTGCTCGACTTCGGTGTGGCCCGCATCGTCGATGCCTCGGATACGGACTCATCCGGCACGCTCCAGACCGGCGTCGGACAGATCATCGGCACGATCCCCTATATGAGTCCCGAGCAGGTCGAAGGCAACCCGCACCGCATCGATACCCGTGCCGATGTCTACGCGCTGGGCGTGCTGTGCTTCGAACTCCTGACTGGTGAACTGCCACTCGACCTCCGGGGCAGAGGCATCGTCGAAGCCATCCAGATGCTGCGCGAGCGGGAGCCGCGACGACTCGAAGCCATCAGCCGCGCCTATCGCGGCGACCTCGACACGATCGTCGGCAAGGCGCTGGAGAAAGAGCGCGACCACCGGTACCAGTCGGCCGGCGAGTTCGGTGCGGACATCCGCCGCTTCCTGCGTCACGAACCGATCGTCGCGCGTCCGGCAAGCAGCTTCTACCAGATGCGCAAGTTCGCGCGCCGACACAAACCGCTCGTCATCAGTGCACTCACCCTCCTGCTCGTCATACTCGGCGGCGGACTCACCAGTACCGCTCTGTACATCGAAGCGGAGACCGCGCGACGTTCTGCCGCTGCGAAGGAGGTCGACGCGCGACTCCAGGAGCAGGAGGCGAGTTGGCAGGCGTATACCTCCGGACTCGCGGCCGCCGAAGCCGCGATCCGCACCGGCAACATCGCCGACGCCCGCCGACAGCTCAACGCCGTTCCCGTGCACGAACGACATTGGGAGTGGTACCACCTCTCCGGTCGCCTCGATGACAGCCTCCGCCACATCCCATCCGACAAGTCGCGTGCACACAAGCTCACTGTCAAGCACCTCCAGTACACCACTGACGGAACGCGCCTCTTCTCCTGTGCGGATGAGGGCGTGGTGGTCGCCTGGGACGTCGTGAACGGGACGGAACTGTGGCGCACGCAGACGCACAAGCACTGGACCCATGACATCGCGCTGAACCCGGATGAGACGCTGATCGCTGCCGCCTCGCAGGACGGTTGGCTGGTCGTCTGTGATGCCGCGACCGGAGAACAGGTCGTCGCGCTGAACGACTACGGCGGGCCGCTGGCCTCCGTCGACTGGAGCGCGGACGGCGCCACCGTCATCGCGTGCGGCCGAAAGCCGTGGGCCATCCGGTGGAACACGGAGACGTGGGAGTCCGAGCGGCTCATTGAGACGGCGACCAACGCGAACCGCTGCATGTTCACACCGGATCAGCGCAGCATCATCGTCCTGGAACTCGATGCCGTGACGCGGATCGATGCCGCGACCGGCGCGGTCCTCGCATCGCAGCAACTCGACTTCATGGAGTCACAGGTCGGCGCGTTTGACGAGGC
>JAUIHS010000036.1 GCA_030432255.1 Phycisphaerae bacterium | reverse complement strand
CGGCATCCGGCCTCCATTCCGGAGGCCAAGTCCGTGGCCTCCATAGAATGGACACCATCGCCGAAGAGTCGGGGGGGCGCAACCCGTTCATGCGCCGAAAATTGAGAGCCGTCAGACACGACCGACTAGGATGGCGCCCTACATTCCTCGGCTCGTGTTCACCATGCAGATCCATCGTCACTGACGACAGCGCTTCACGCAGACATCAGGCGATTCATCGACTCATCGATTGCAGTTGCTTCCCCAGGCGTCGAGCAGAATCTCGAGGTCAGCGAAGTTGACCGTCGCATCGCCGTTGAAGTCGCCGTCCATGTCAACGGGGACCGTCGTGGCCCAGTTGTCGAGGAGGATCTCGAGGTCCGCGAAGTTCACCGCCTGATCGCCATTCGCATCACCCGGGCACAGCGTCGACGTCGGAATCACGCCCGGAAGAAAACCGCCGCGAAGCGTGAATGTCGACCCCGAAAGTTCGGGCCCGGCATCAGGCTGGCCGATCACCCCGATGAGCGACAGCGTCCCTCCACTCGATGTGCCGCCGCCGCAATCAATGGTGTAACTGGTGATGGCAAAGTTGCCACCAGCAGTCGCAACACCGCATGCAGCAGAAAGCGCGAACAACGAACAGGTACGGATCAGCGTCATCTGGGAACTCCTCAGGCGAATCGGACGGTGTTCAGACTAGGGCCGCGGCGGGCGGAATCCAAGTCAAAAGTCCCGTTTCCCGGCAAGCAGGCAGGAAATTCTGCCGCTGACGGTCTCACCGCAGGATCCGGGCGAGTACCGCCCGCCCCGTCGACGAGAGCCCGTCAGCATCGAGCCCGGCCTCAATCTGTCGCTGGAGCACGGTCTCCTCAGCGGTGCGCCTCAGTCGAGATCAGATCGACCCCGCTTCACCGGCACACACCGCCCCACTCAGCCAGCACAAGATTGAGGTCGGCAAAGCCCACCATCCCGTCGCCATCCACATCGCCCGGCCCGCCAAGCGCCCCCCAGTGATCGAGCACGATGTTCAGATCAAGGAAGTCGACGCTCAGGTCGCCGTTGGCGTCCCCGGGACAGGCGTCAATCGGAGTCAGGATGAAGGCCCGGGGCTTGCCCAGATGCGTGCCGCGGCCGACGATCTGGCCGATCGAATTGATGTCCGTGGCATGCGTGAGGTTCCAACCGCTCCCCGAAGGGATCAGGTCATTCAACACCGCCATGGTCCCGGCGCCATCCCAGCGAATCGCCTGCGTGTTGGATGTACCGACAATGATGTTGGCGTCATTGATCGCCCGCGCGTAGCTGAAGGTGTCGTCCACGGCACCCAACGTGGTGAACGACTGGACAACGCCCCCACTGTCAATGTCCGCCATGAAGGCGCGGACCTCGCCCGCCGCCGTGCGACCATGGCCGACGACCCGGCCGGAGTCACTGATGTCGAAGGCCTCACTCGTCGGTCCCCCGGGCGTGCCGAGTGATGCCACTTTGCCGTTGATCCAGACCACGGCCTGATGGCCGACGGCCCCCGCAGGTGTGGCGCCGCCGACAATGCGCCCGTCTGCGGCGATGGCCCGCGCGACGCTGTCGCTTCCGCCAAGCCCGGGCAGGGTGGTCAGCACACCAGTGTCCCACATCGCCGCTTCGAAGTGCAGGCCTGTGTAGTCGGTCGGAGCGACTCCCACGATGACGCCTGTGTCCGAAACATCCTGCGGCACGATGTCGCCGAGGATGGCGGGGAAGCCGGAGGACGTCCACGACATGCCGATGGGAAGCAACTCACCAAGTTGGAACGTCACTCCGACGACCATGTCATTGCCATTGATCGCGAAGGCCTGACTCTGGCCATACATCGCGGGCTTCATCAACTCGGACATGGTGCCGTTCTTCCACGCGAATGCACGGAAGTCCGCATCCGTGCCGGCCAGGACGGACGCCCCCACCACCGTGCCCTGATCGCTGACTCCGGCGGCAATCGTGCCCGGAGGCAGCGCGTTGTCAGCACCCGACAGGGAACCCACGTCAAAAACGCTGTACTCAACTCCACCGGCAATCACGATGGACAACATGGTCGCTGCAGTGATCTCAATCATCGTCGCCGTCCTCCGATACACGGTGGAAGAATGGGTGCTCAGGTTGCTCAGCATGACAGGCAGTGCATTCGCTCAGTACGCCGGAGTGCCCCTGCAGCAGAGTCGGCTGCAGGTTGTCCGTCTCAGATGCAGCCGGCCCGATGGCGTGCGGACTGCCGTGACACGTGATGCACATCACGCCCTTGTGGCCAACCGAATCCTTGAACAGGCGGCCAGGCTGCTCAAACTCGAAGCCGGGACGCTCATGACAATCGCCGCATCGTGGCTGGTCCACCCACGGCGTCCGCTTCGTACTTCCAACATCGAGCATGGAGCCATGGCACGAATTGCAGTCAACCCCATTGACGAAGTGCACGTCCCGCTGACACTGCGTCCGCAACCCCGGGTGACAGGAGTAGCACTCATTCTCGAGACTCAGGACGCCAAGCCGATCAGCGTGCGCTGTGTGAATGGCGTGAGACAGCGCCGAAATCCCCGGCTGTCCCGGTGCCCCGAGAGCAGGATCGGCATGGCACGACGCACACAGCACCGGGCGATTCGCGTCGAGATCGGTGCCGTGAATGCGATCATGATCCTGCAGAATGTCGCGGCCGACGGAAATGCCATCCGCCTCATGGCAGAGATTGCAGTTGAGTTCACCTGAGACGGGTATCACCGTGGTCGTGCTTCCAACACCGCGCTCGCCCACCACTTCAACCTGTGCCAACGGATACGGATTCAGGCGACCGAAGTCGTCGAAGGGCGTGATCGGGACACCGGTCACTTCCCAGAATCGTTCATCCGGCATCGCCTCGAACGTACCCGACAAAGTGTTCCCGGTCAGACCCACATCAGGCGGGAGGTCGACACCGAACAACTCCTCGGCGTGCGTCCAGAAGGACGTGCGGTCCGCCGCGTCGTGCTGCGTCGGAAGTGTGAACGTGACCGTATGCCCGTTCTCCAGCAGTTCCGGGTCATCCTTGCGTTCCAGGATCTGTGCCCTGAGCGTGTTGTAGGGAGGCAGGATGAGCAAGTCCTGGTAGTCCTCGTTCATGCAGTGCATGCCGAGGTCGTTGTATGTGATGACGATGAGTTCCGGCTGGCCGCGCATGCCGTCATCGTCGATGCCGGGGGTGCCGGAACCGGCCAGGGCAATCAGACCACAGACAAAGAACACGGCAAGTGTCAGCGCTGCGGTACGTCTTTGACCGGGTGTCATGAGCGGAACCTCTCTCGAGTCAGGAATACGAAGTACGCATCACTCTGACCATTGCAATCCCCATGCCGCTCCGCCGAAGGAGTGCGCAACATCGCTCGTTGCTGCGCATCGGTCCTAATCAACCACCGGTGGCTCAGGAGGGCCACGACGACTCGGAGTTGCTGCGCTGAATTCGTGAACCCGCGCGGGATCTTCGACATGGCACGGCTGTTGCACATCGGGCGCTGGTGAGACCATGTCAACCGGATCAAGGAGATGCTTCATGCTGGCAATCAGAACAGCCTTCCTGACTCTCATCAGCACCGCGGCCGTCTGTGTCGCAGCGGAACCCGCCGCCTACACATACGAGTCGCTCGACTATGCCGCAACCGGCAACACCTACCTGTACGGCCTCAACGACGTTGGTGACGTGTGCGGTGCGACGTCGGCGCTCGGGGGTCTGAAGGGATTCATCTACGACGGATCGGATTATGAACTGCTGAGCTTCGCCTTCTGGTCCCCGGCGCACGGCATCAGCAACAACCGCGAAGTCTGCGGCATCCTGTATCCCTGGAACGGCGGATGGGGAGGCTACCGTGCCAAGGACGGCCTCATGACGCCGACACCTGAACACGCATCTGCCCACGAGAACCACCCGTACGGCATCAACGAGGCGAGTGACATCGCCGGCTGGTACATGCAGAGTCCCAACGGCGGCTTCAGAGCCTACAGCTCCGCTTCCGGGGTCATCGATCCCCCCGTGGTGAGCCCCGGTGGCTCAACCTACTGCCGCGCCTACGGCATCAACGAAGCGGGCGTGGTGGTCGGGGACTATCTGCAGCAGGGTGGCGCCGGCGTCGGCCGACACACGTTCATCTATGACCCCGCCACGACCGACTGGGACTACTTCATCGTCTCCGACGGCATCTGCACCGGCTATGGCATCAACGATGCAGGAACCATCGTCGGCACGGTGTATTCAAACACATACGGAAGCGGGAGCTTCATCCTGGAACCGCCGTACAACCCGGAGGACTACCGCATCATCGCCGTACCAGGCGCGGTGGCAACCACCGTTCGTGACATCAACAACGACGGCCGGGTCGTCGGCTACTACAAGGACAGTGCGGACCGCTACCACGGCTTCATCGGATATCCGATCCCGATCTGCGAGGGGGATGCGACGGGGGATGGACTCGTGACCTTCGAGGACCTCAACGCCGTGCTCGCCGCATGGGGCAGTGTCGGTGGACCAGCAGACCTCGACGGAAGCGGAACGGTCGACTTCAACGACCTCAACATCGTCCTCGCTGCGTGGGGATCGGACTGCAACACCTGAAGAAGAAGATTGGGAGCCATACCGTGAAACAGGGACAGATGATCATCGCCGCGGCCGCCACCCTCGCATCCGCCTGCAATTGGTCGTCGACTTCGAAGACCTCAACCTGGTGCCTGGTCACTGGGAGGACCTGGTCCCGTCCGGCACCTCCGGTGATGTGACCGGCAATGGGAAGGTCGACTTCGAAGACCTCAACGAAGTACTCCAGTCATGGTCGACCAACTGCGTCTGACTGGCTGAAGTCAGCCGACCGGCTGGTCACAGCCGAACTGCTGAATCTGCACAATTCTGGGCCTTGATCTCCAGAATGAGGCGCGTACATTGGGGGCGTGCCGCATCGCCCCACGACCTACCGCAAGCCATGCCGGTCGCGAGCCTTCACACTGGTGGAACTGCTCGTGACCGTGGCGATCGTCGCGCTTCTCGTCGGGCTGCTGCTCCCCGCCATGCAGTTCAGCCGTGGCCGGGCCCGCGCCTTCCGTTGCCAGACCAACCTGCGTCAGCTCACTTTCGACTTCGCCATTTTCGCCGACGACCAACTGCACGGCGATCGAGGCAGCGACACTCATCAGTACGGCGACAACCGATTCAGCCTGGAGACGTTCATCGAGAGCCAGTACGCCATCGACGAGTTCTGGACGTACGGCAACGTCGCCACCGCGCACCTCACACCCGACCAGGGCACCATGCGCTGCCCGGATGTTGCCGGCCCGATCGAAGTACGACGCGATACACCCTGCCGGGCCGGTGCGCTCACGCCGACGGCGCACGTCTCCTACGGATTCAACGCCCGACTCTTCCGGACCGAGATGCGCGATGCTCTCGGACGCCCCGTCACACGTGAGATTCAGATGACATCGCGCATCCTCACCCGGCTGATGGTGCCGCTGGTCATCGATGTCGACGGTGAAGCCGCCGCGGAGCACGGAAGCGTCGCCTCATTTGTGGCGCCCTCTCTCGACAGCGCCGGTCCTTATGCGAATGACCGTGCCTGGTTCCCCGGACTGCGTCATGGAGGACAGGCCAACGCAGGGTTCGTCGACGGCCACGTCGAGAGTTCGGCGACGCCGGATGAGGAATCAGACTGGCGTTGGGATCACCAGCCCCGATAGGCGGACGCCATGTCCCTGCAAACCCGTTTCGTCCTGCTTTTTACGGTGATTACGCTGACCATGACCCTCTGCATGGTTTCTGCGCTGCACTTCGGTCGGCGACTCGAGCTCGAACTGACTCGGCCCTACGAGGCCACCGTCAGCAGCCTCGCCATACTCGCAGACCTGCGTGAAGCAGTGGCGTTGAATGACGTCGATCGTCTGCGCCGGATCAAGCCGAGGCTGGAGCCGGAACTCGTCGCAGAGCAGATCGGTCCCGGCACCATGCGCAACATGCAGCAGCGCATCGAGCGTGTCATCGACCAATCCGCCTCGGAATCGGACATGGATGCACTCATCGCACTCGTCAGTCGGACAGAAGCGACGCTCCACCAGTCCGCAGTGCACGAGCAGCGCTTCGGCAAGACCCTCTCACGCTCCTATCGCGCACTCCTCATCATCGGGCTGTGCGTCTCCGTGCTCACATGGCTGCTCGCAGCCATGCTGGTCCGACGCTGGCTGGTGAAGCCCGTACTCGTCCTGCATGAAGCCACCGAGAGATTTGCGACCGGTGACCTGGCGCACCGTGTCGATGTCCCCGGCTCCGGAGAACTGACCATCCTTGGCAACAAGCTGAATGACATGGCGGGCACCATCGATCGCATGCAGGCGGAAGCAGTGGAACGCGAGCGCCTCGCCGCCATGGGGGAACTCGTACGCCGACTCGTGCACCACATCCGCTCACCACTCGCAGGGATCCGCGGCATGGCGGAACTCACATTGCGCCGCCAAGCGCGCGAAGCGCCCATCGAGGAGCAGCAGACGGAGATCATTGAGGCGGTCGACCGCTTCGAGATCTGGCTCACCGAATTGCTCAGCGTCACCACGCCCGGTGAGGTCCGAGCCGCACCTGTTCGGCCGCGGGACTGGCTGGGACAGGTGCTGCAAAGTTTGCAGCCCCTGGTCGACTCCCGAGACCAGCAGATCAGGACTGATGCGGGAGATGCCCCGGAAGAGGTCGTCATCGATGAGCGCCAGTTGGAGCAGGCATTGGTTGGAATCCTCACCAACGCCATAGAAGTGGGACCGCGCGGGTCTGATATCCACGTCACCCTGCGATCGCAGGGGGAGGACGCCTGGAGCATCACGGTCTCCGACCAGGGGCCGGGGATACCGCCCGACATTCAGGCCCGCATCTTCCAGCCCTACTTCACGACAAAGAGGGATGGGAATGGCATCGGCCTTGCAGTAGCCTTGGACGTGGTTCGCCGGCACGGCGGCCGAATTGACGTCGAGTCGCACTCGGGCCGGGGAACCACAATGACGCTGCACCTCCCCATATCCGTAACGAAAGTCGAATCGTGCTGATTGTCGTACTCGAAGATGACTCCACCCTGCGCAACTCCCTCGTCGGCGGCCTTGAACTGGATGATCAGGAAGCCGTGGGAACGGACTCCGTGCGCGAAGCCCGAGAACTCGCCCAGCATCGACCGGTCGATGCCATCATCTGCGACGTCCACCTCGTCGGAGAGTCCGGCCTCGATCTCGTGCGCGAACTCAGGACCGACGGCTTCGGCGGTGTCATCCTCGTGATGACCGCCTACGGAACCATCGACCTCGCCGTCGAGGCCATGCGAAACGGAGCAGATGACTTCCTGCAGAAGCCCGTCAGACTCGCCGACCTCGACCTCATCCTCGAACGCGCCATGGAGTCTCGCGGCATACGCCGTCGCCTCGAGATCTACCAGCGCCTCGAACAGGCCAATACGACCGACCCCATCGGAGAGAGTTCCACCTGGCTGGAGACCCTGGCATTCGCGCGCCGATACGCCGCCCTCCCCATCCCGGTCGACGAAGCCGACCACGAACTGCCAACCATCCTGCTCATGGGTGAGACGGGCGTCGGAAAGGGGCTCGTCGCGGAGTTCATTCACAGCCACTGCCCGGAGAGCAGGGATGGCCGGAGCGCTCCCCTCGTCCACCTGAACTGCGCAGCGCTGGCCCCGACCCTGATCGAGGACGAACTCTTCGGTCACGAAAAGGGCGCCTTCACCGACGCGAGGACTTCCAAGGCCGGCCTGTTTGAACTCGCAGAGGGCGGCACGATATTCCTCGACGAGGTCGGCGAGTTGTCACCCGAAATGCAGGCCAAGCTGCTGGTCGTCGTGGAACGGGGAACATTCAGGCGCGTCGGCGGAACGACCGATCGACGCGTACGGGCCCGCATCATCGCGGCGACCAACGCCGACCTTGACGAGCGCGTCCGCTCGGGCCTCTTCAGATCGGACCTGTTCTACCGGCTCAACGTCCTGACGATCCGGATCCCCGCGCTCCGCGAGCGAAACGGCGACGCCGGGCTTCTCGCCGAACATGCCGTGTCCCGCTACGGACGCCGCTTCGGACGTCCCGGTGTGCATCTCAGCTCCGCCTCGGTCAAGCAGATCGACGATCACGCATGGCCCGGCAATGTACGCGAACTGCTGAATCACATGAAGCGCGTCGTGCTCCTGTGTGAAGGAAACACCATCAGGCCCGCCGATCTCGCATTGTCCGGAGAGTCACTGTCACCATGCGTCGATCCCGATGGTGACATCCGTATCGACTTCGAACAGGGGCCCGTCACCCTGGAAGACCTTGAGCGCCAACTCATCATCCGTGCTCTTGAACACACCGATGGGAACGTCTCAAGCGCAGCGCGGCTCATCGGGCTGAACCGCGGTGCACTCAGATACAGAATCGAGCGCCTGGGAATCGCCTTCGAGAGGAGAGTGGTCTCATGATTGGGGCGCGATCATGGATGTGTGCGCTGGTGGGTGTGGTGGTCTCAACCGCCGCGGCATCAGACGGGCTCATGATGACCGATGCCGAGGGTGACGCCGCGCTCCGTCGCACGGACAGCGGCCTTGATGGTCCGGTTCCATCCATGCTCCCCGACCTGCTCGCCGCCGCCGTCTATCCCTGGGCGCCGGACGCTCCCGCAGTGGATCCGTGGACCGGCGACATCGTCGACGACGAGGACGCCGATCTCTTCCGCATCGATATCACCTTCGCAGGCCGACTGAACCCACCCGGCCCGATCGGACTCGGCGGACAGCCCTTTGATCCCCTGCGCTTTGGTGCTCACCCCGTGTACGGCTACCTCGAACTGGACCTGGACCACGACGCACGTACTGGCGGCGAATGCTCCGGTGCGGGCCTGCGATACACGGCCAACGCTGCGCGCTTCGGTTCGCTCCCCTCCTCTCCCTACGACGATCGTTGCGCCCGACTCGGCGACGACGTGGACACCAGCTACAACACAGAACCGCGCATTGAGGTTACCGGCGCCGAGTTCACGCTCGCCCTTTGCGGCTGCCACGCGATCACCGTCATGTCAGAGAGCGACGTGACAGATGGCATCTTCGCGCCCGGGGAGACGTGGATCGTACGGAGTCGTTTCTTCCAGAGGGCCGGTGGCTTCGAAAGCGCAAGTGCCGCATTCGGTGGCAGTTTCTTCGGCCACTACGACCCCTGGGTGGATCTGCGGTTTCATCACGACACCGGACTGGATCAGACGACCGTCTCTCTCGTCTTCCCGCTGAACATGGAGGGCGCGGCGCAGCTCGCCGGGACACCCGCGCAGCCCATCGATCTTGACGTGAGCAACCACGTGAGCATCGTCGAGGCCCTGGATGACATCATCATCGGCGCCTCCTTCCCGCCACCCGGCTGCGGCGGAGACCTCGTCGAGGAATGGGACGGCGACAACCCCTACGATCATCTCGACCCTGAAGACTGGCGCATGATCGCCATCTTCGGCGTCCCGTACACAGCACCCGAAACGACGCTCTACGCCTGGACAGATGTCGGATTCAACGACCTGCCCGGGGACTTTGATGGGAACGGCCACATCGAGCTGTATGACCGGGACGCTTTCGACGCAGCACTCGCAGCCCTCGACGGCTCCGCCTCCGATGCAGACCAGACAGCAGACGGCGTGTACACGCTCAACGATCCTGGACCCGACTTCTCTCTCTATGATGTCGACGCGAACGGAAAGGTCGATAGCGCCGATCGACCGGTGATCGAGATCCCTGATGGCGACGTCGACGGCGACTGCGCCGTGGACTTCACAGACCTCAACGCCCTGCTGGCCCATTGGAGTCAGACTCCCGCCAGTCGATCAGACGGAGACCTGAACAGTGACAACGCCGTGGACTTCGCCGACCTCAACCTGCTGCTCGCGCACTGGGGCGAGACGTGTGACTGAGCGTCGTCCATCATGGCCCCACTTTGGACCCCCATGACGCTCCGCACACGACTCATGTTGTTCAGTGGCGCCCTCGTGCTCATCATGTGCGCCGTCACCGCCACCTGCGGAGTCGTCCTCCGGGCCATCCAGCATGATGCTCGGACAGTGGCCGAGGAGTATGCCGAAGTTCGTGTCATCGAGGACGCGCGGCTCAGCCTCGCACGTGCCCGCCACGAACTGCTGCGCGAGTCACCTGACGTCAGCGCTGTCAGCGCCCGACTGGCCGAAGCGGAACAGGATCTCGCTGCGTTCGTCAGCGCCCAGGACGAGCAGGAAGGCGCCGATGATGCCCATCACGCCCATGAACTGGACGTGGCTCGCCGCGTCATGGAAGCAGTGCACGCCATCAGCGCCGATGTGCCCGCGTCTCAATCCCCGAATCAATTGCAGGCGACCATTCGGCAACTGGATGAGTCCGACGCCCAACTCGTCAGCCTCTCGGAAGAGGCCAATGTCACCGTCGCTGCCGCAGTGCACGGCTCCTCCGAAGTCCTCTCCCGCGGCACATTCATCATCATCACCGGCTGCACGCTCGGGGCCATCGCGGCTCTCATCAGCGGACTCCTGCAGTACCGGATCATCAAGCACGCCATCAATACGCTTCGGGATCGGGCCCGCAGCGCTCTGCAAAGAGCCCACGTCGAACCGCAGACCGGGAAGGGTGGTGCCTACGAAGACTTCACCGAAGACTTCACCGGAATGGTCCGGGAACTCGAGTCCATGTACGACACCCTCGAACAACGTGTTCATGCCACCAGCCGCGAACTCGTGCAGGCCGAACGTCTGGCGAGCGTCGGCTACCTCGCGGCGGGCGTCGCGCACGAAATCAACAACCCACTCAGCGCCATCCTCGGCTATGCCGAACTCACGCTCCGCCAACTGGAGTCCCAGGCAGACTCCACTGAGAGCGTCGAGGCCCTCGAAGTCATCAGGCAGGAATCCCTCCGCTGCAAGACCATCGTCGAGAAACTGCTCTCCCTCGCACAGCGCCCCGACAAGTCCGATGCAGACTCGGATCTGCACACCTGCGTCCGGGAGGTCATCGACGTCGCTCGCGGCATGCGAATGGCAGGACAGCGCGAAATCACCTGCCTGCCCGACAACAGCAGGCTTCTGGTTGCAGTGTCAGATGTGGAATTGAAGCAGGTACTGCTCAACCTGCTGGTCAACGCGCTGGAGTCCACGACTCCGGACGCGGGCCGCATCGAGATCTCGACGACTGGTTCCAATGGCACGGCGACGTTCGAGATCCGTGACAATGGATGCGGCATGACCGCCGACGAAATGGCCCGCATCTTCGAGCCCTTCTATTCACAACGGAGCGGTGCACCCGGAACCGGCCTCGGACTGTCAATCGTTCATGCAATCATCCGTGATCATGGCGGGAACATCACCGTAACCAGCGACGGACCAGGGACCGGTTCGTGCTTCCGCGTCGAACTGCCGCGACTTGAGGTGCGCCATGGCTGAGATCCGCGAACGTCATCTCCTGATCGTCGAGGACGAAGAACGACAGCGCACGATGCTCTCCAGGGCGGCCGCCGAGTTCGGCTACATTGCACTGAGCGCCGCATCCGCGGAGGAGGCCCTCGACCTCGCCGCTGGCCTTGAGCATGTCCAGATCGTCCTCGTCGATCTCAACCTCCCCGGCATGACCGGCATCGAATTCCTGGAGGCGCTGGTTCCATCGCATCCGCACGCGCAGGCACTGGTCCTGACCGGCTACGGCGATCTCGAGGCCGCCCAGCGAGCCATCCGCCTGGAAGTTGTCGACTTCCTGACCAAGCCGTGCCCGCTGGATGACCTGGAGGCCGCACTCGAACGAGCCTGGGAACGTTACCTGACCGCGACCGGACTGACCGTGATCGAAGCGCGTCGCATCCGCGACGTCGAACGCGAGATGATCATGTCGGCGCTCGAAAGGCATGGCAGTCACCGCGCCGAGGCGGCTCGCGAACTCGGAATCAGCCTGCGGACGCTCTACTACCGATTGTCGCAGTACGAGGCGGAAGATCGCATCATGGGTCGCGATGGCGACCCGGCATGATGGGTCCGGACCCGTCAAGGACCGGTGTTCGAAGCGCGATCATCGTTCCATCATCGGACAGGCTCACCCGGTAGAGTCGGGACTTCCTGATCTCCGTGCGCAGGACCGTCTGCACGTCCACTTCGGCAACCCGGAACTCCGGGGGCGCATCAAGTCGCCGGTCCGTCAGAAGGTAGACGCAACCTCGATCGCGCAGCATCTCTCGAATCTCGTCGACGTCACGTGAACGCGGGATCGTGCGCGACAGGTAATACTGCGCCACCTCCCAGTCACCACGCCATGCAATCAAAGGCGCATCACGCGACACCTGCTCGCCAACCGCCAGCGCAAATGCCCGCGCCTCTGAACGCTCATCACTCCAGCCCAGCCCCGATGATGCCACCGTGCCCGTCAGCAACGCCGCAAGAACCCCAACCGAAGCAACAGCCCCGGGCCGCGCCAGTTGACCCGACTCGATGAGCACACCGACCCCCATGAACACGCACGCCAGCACGCCGAAAAGCAGGCTTGCCGACGCACCCGCCGTTGCAACGGCGCCCGCAATGCACGCGACAACCAGTGTCGCAATCTGCACCCGGAACCCGGTCAGCACCCGCGGCCGCTTCGACCACACCACGCCGCGAAGCAGCGCCTGGCAGACAATCGTCGCCATCAGCGGACAGAGCAGGACGAGGACCGGAAGCGTGTAGTGCGGACGCCTGCCCGGCAGGACCTGCCAGGCAAGCATCGAAATCATGAACACCCACCACGCAAACATCGCCTCCGGTCGCTTCCGCCAGAATCGAAACACCGGAAGCACGAGCGCAATCGGGTACACCGGCCACCACGGGGCCGCCAGGTGAAACATGCGAATCGCGTAGTACGGCTCCAGCCATTTCAGAATGCTGCCACTGTCCAGCCGTCGCCCCACTTCCGCACCCCACGAGGCACCGGCTTCATTCTGTACGGCCACAAGCATCAGGCCATACCAGGCGATGAACGGCAGCAGGATCGCCGCGGCTGAGCACCCCGGCCGCACCATGCGACCCACAGCATGTCTGCCGTAGATCGTCCATGCGGCCACGATGGCGCCCAGGAGCAGAGCCATCGGGGCCCATGGACTCTTGGTGAGCGTCGCCATTCCAAGCCCAACGACGATCGAGCCGAGCGCAATCCACGACGTCTGTCGCCCCGAAACAACCGTCGCTCCCCGAAGGAAGAGCGCGGCAAAGCCAACCCCTGCCAGCGCAATCCAACCCGCGTAGAGCATGTCCGGGCGCGCAGAATGCGTATACATCATGAACCCGACCGATCCGGAAAGCATCATCGCACCCACCCAGCCTTCAAGTTCACCAAAGAGCAGACGCCCCGTCAGGAAGACACATACAACGCACAGGACACCACCGAGGATAGAAGGCGCCCGGGACTCGAATGGCGTGACCCGCCCGTCCGCCCCGGTGCACCAGTCGACAGCCGCGACGAGCCAGTAACTCAACGGCGGCTTGTTGATGCGAGGTTCGTCGTTGAAGTGCGGAACCACGAAGTCCCGCCGCGCGATCATCTCCTCCGCTGTTCGCGCGACGAAGACTTCATGGGATTCCAGCGGAATTTGTCCGCCCTGCCCCATCAACCCCGGCACCAGCGCGAGCGCGAGAAGCGCCACGCACCGACCAAGTTGACGGAACCGTTTTCTCATACTGACCAGACTAGAAATCACACCTCACCGGTGGAATGGCCGCGGGCCATGCAATCGCCTGCAATGGTTGCATGGCTGGAATGCTGCCGCGCGACCGGTTCTGTTGGACCATCCCATGTGGCTCATACCAGCCGGAGGGATGTGGCCCCGGACATCGACGCTGGCGCAGGGTGATGGCATGCGTCTTGCAGACACGGCCATGGAGTCACATCGGACCCATTACCCAGAGGAGAACTCAACGTGCGCACGCTCATCGCAGTCGGCCTCGGACTCGCAGGCATCTCACTGACCCCCCCGGCATTCGGGATCGTTGAGGTCTACAAGACCGAGGCCGAGTTCCTCGACCGGCTGGACGAACTGGGACTGCCCCCAGACGTCGCCGAAGGATTTGAGACGGCGGATTGGGACGCGAGTCGATATCCGGCGCTCCCCGCCGAAGTGACATCGCAGGGCGTCACCTGGTCCACCGCCGCCCGGGACGTGTGGACCGGTGGCTGGTGGACCAACCCGCACGGTCTCTCAACCAACAACAACTGGGCGCGAAGCGGACAGTGGGGACTCTTCGAGAACCACAGTGGATCGCCTTATCCGACCACCATCCGCGTCTCCGGTCCCACCATGTTCGCGCTGGGAGGTTGGTTCAACACGAACCCCGATCTCCAGTCAGTCGGATTCCTGTTTGATGATCGTGACTACTCGAACAGCCCCGGATACGTACTGCCGGGTATCGGCGCCATGTACCCCGGCGACAACCCCGCAGTCGGTCATGAATTCGTCGGGTTCGTCGATCCGGATGGCTTCAACAGCGTCATCCTGACAGGAACGCTGGAAGTCAACGAAAAGGGCTTCCTTGAGGGTGGAATCTACTTCGGGGCCGACGACTTCGTCATCGTGACGCAACTCTGCCGGGGTGACGCCAACAGTGACCGCCTCGTGGACTTCGAGGATCTCAACCTCGTGCTCGCAGGCTGGGGAACCGGCGCTTCGGACGGGGATGTCAACGGTGATGGGTCCACAGACTTCGAAGACCTGAACGAAGTACTCGCCCACTGGGGCCAGGACTGCAATTGAACACCGGAGAGAGCCACATGCGTACCACACCCATTCTGCTTGCACTTGCCACCGCCCCTGCCTTCGCCGGACCCGTGGCAACCCAGGCCGAACTCGAGACCATCCTCGATGACGCCGTCCTCCTCGAGGACTTCGAGGGCTTCAGCGTCCACGGCGGAACCAGCTACCCCGCACCCAATCCCCTGAACGATCAGACCGCGCCCGCCTTCTGGGACCTCCTGCCGGGCGTCACATATGAGTCAGCCACAGCGCTCACGATCTACGGCGGATTCCTCCACGGCGACGACAGCAACATCCTTCGGGGCGGAACCCACAAGACGCTCACGTTCGATGAGCCGCAGGTCGCCGTGGGCTTTGAACTCGTCTACAACTATCAGAACACCGCAACGTTCTACAGCGGTGAAACCGAACTTGGCTCACTCGAATTCCAGGTCAGCGGCTTCGCGTTCGCCGGCTGGCACGAGCCGACACTTGGCATCACCCATGTCGTCATCACGTCCGACGGCAATGCCGGCCTCGATAACGTCTTCTGGGGCATCGCCCTCACGCCCGTCGCCTGCCCCGGTGACGCCGATGGCAACAACACCGTCGACTTCGAAGACCTCAACCTGGTCCTCGAGAACTGGAACTCTTCCGTCGACCCCGGTACCGACGGCGACACGACCGGTGATGGCACCGTCAACTTTGACGACCTCAATGACGTCCTCGCCAACTGGGACACCAGCTGCAACGAATAAGGCGTCGCCAGCACCAACGACGGATACGACTGGACGCCATCCCCGACCACCATGATGGAGGAGCTGACCATGATCATCCTGGAACTCTCGCTCGCCGCGACGTGCGCACTTGGCGCCCCTGCTGCAGTCACGATCGGGGATACAACGCTGCCACACGGCATGGACGCCTTTCCCGACACCGTCGAGTGCCTCAACCTCGATGATGGCTGCGGCGGCGGCATCTCCCCTCTGACCGGCCCGCCCAACTATCAGTTCATCGGCTCATACACAGGCATCCTCGGCACGCGACTGCTGGAGAGCATCCTCTGCGAAGTGCGCCAGTCGGGCGAACTGCGAATGACATTCGACGTGCCCGTCGTCAACCGTCCCGGCCCAGACATCTACATCGCCCAGGCCCACTTCGTCGCCGGCGAACTGACCCAGTTCGACTCCTACGGCATCAACGACGTCGACCTCGCACTGGATGCCACGACGACCTGGACGACAGTCCCCGCGACAGCATTCGCGGCGGACTCATCCCTCGGCATCCTCCCGTTCTGGTACATCGAGGACGAGATCCGAAATGCCTACTACGAACTGCACTATGCCACAGTCGATCTCGACACCCTCGGCGTGGCCGCGAACGCTTCCATCAACACCCTTCTCGTCCGCGGCCCCGACCTCCCCGAATGGCCCGAAACCATCGGCCTCGACATCGTCACCATCGCCAATCTCAACCCCATCGACTGCCCTGACATTACCGGAGACGGCGCCGTGAACTTCGACGACCTCAACGCCATCCTCAACGCATGGGCAACTTCCGATCCGACGCTCGACATCGACAGCAGCGGCCTCGTGGACTTCGGTGATCTGAATGCAGTACTCGGGCAATGGAGCGCAATGTGCGACTGACGTGCAGCGCCGGCTCCCAGAGCAGCCTGTTGGAACAGGCTGTAGAGCAGTCGATCAGGAGATCAGGCGAAAACGGAATGACCCTCGATGGACCCTCGTCGGCCTCCGCGGTCTCCTGTTCCTTGCCGCCGTATCAGGGGCACGGCTGATCCCACCCGCCGAGCACCAGGTTCAGATCGGCGAAGTCCACCATGCCGCTCTGATTGAGATCACCGTCCGGGCCCGGCTCACCCCAGTTCGAAAGCACGATGTTCAGGTCGGCGAAGTCGACACTCCCGTCGCCATTGGCATCGCCGCACTCAACCGGCGGGAGCGGCTCACCCATCATGCGCAGCGCCGTCGGATCCGAGGGAAAGACCTGTCCCGAGAAGTTGTTCACGGACCATGAGTCCTGCCCGGTCGTCCCTCGCCATACCGCTCCGTAGTAGAACTCATCGTTGGACGACCATCGGATCCAGTACTGCCCGGGCACCAGGCTGACCGACACCGGCACATCAACCCACTCCGACTCCGCGTGGGGAAACAGAAGAACGTCAAACGTCAGAGCCGGTTCATCCGACTCATTGGGCTCTCCCGTACCGTCGTCCTTCAGAATGGCGCCATGCATGCCAAGCCCCTCCGGATCAATATCGCGAAACCCGTCCACGCCGATGGATGTCACGTTCCAGCCCGCACCGGTCACGACAAAGGGCTGGTAGATCCGCCACTGCGCGCTCATCGCCCGCCCGGCGCCTCCCAATGACCCGTTGTCCATGAGTACCTCACCGGATACTCCGACACACGCCACGCACGTCAGTCCCAGTCCCGTCCATACCTTCATTGCACTTCTCCTCATCATCCCGGTAACCGACATTCATTCAAAGGCACGATGCCGCCCAGTTGGCGAGAATCACGTTCAGATCATCAAAGTCCACGAAGCCACTTCCATCCACATCGCCATCCGGCCCTGTCGAGTTCCAGTTGGCCAGCATGATGTTCAGATCCTCGAAGTCAACGGTGCCGTCACCATTCGCATCACCCGGACAGGACAGCGGCACGTTGATCCACATCAATGCTTCCGTGTGACCAACCGAGGGGTCATAGCCGTATCCGACGACGCGGACCGTCCCATCAGTCGGGTCAACATCGATGCCCTGCGCATACGAGTATGAGTACCCGGCCGGAAGATAGGCGTGGAGACTCGTCGCGGTCTCCGATCCTCCTGACCAGATCGTCGCCTCAGTCACCGTGCCGGTCCGACTGATGCCGACCTGGAGGCCCTGCTCGCAGTCATACAGCGTCGCACTGTCAGCACCACTCGGAGTCAGATCGACCGACCCGCCCGATGAGCCCGCCCACAGCCAGCCTCGGGTCATGCCGTCAACCGTCGCCGTGCCGACCTGCTGGTCCGTGCCCGCGCCGTAGATGTAGCTGTTCGTCGAACTCACTGGCCCCATCAGAAAACGCCGCGTCGGCAGGAAGGTCCATCGAGAAGCAATCGCCGTGGACCCGACGGACGCAGCACCAAACGCCACTCCGTCGTCGACCGCATACCCCGTTCCATCCATCGTCACCTTGCTCCCGTTCGGAAGCCACGCAATCCGACGCGATGTGTAAGGCGGCTCGTCAGACCAGTTCACCCCGACGTGTGTCGTGCCGTCCGTCCCACGGGCGTAGTCATATTCGGGAAAACTGTGGATGTCCGTGAACCCCCACGATGTGCCGCCGTTCCACGTCCACTTCGCCGCAACCTTGAAGTAACACGTCTGCCCACCCTGGCATCCATACGGACGCCAGTACCAACCCACCGCCACACCATTCGCAAAGTCCAGAGCCTCAGAGCCCACCGAGTTGCCGGGAGTCAGGTTGATCGCAGCACCGCTGTCACCCATCCACACGACAGCCTGGGAAAGGGCTCCATAAGTCGGTTCCGGTGCCACGACCGAACCGCCGGTGATGCCGTCATCAATGGCCTGCGCCTTCGAGGAATTGGCCCACGACGGATGCAGGTTCACCACCTCCCAGCCCGCTTCGAGCGGCATCGGCTCAGACACCGTCAACTCGCCGGCGACCATCGCAACTGTCTCGCCACAGGAATTCGACGCCATCACCGAGTAGCTGCCTTCATCCGCATCTGATGGATTGAGGATGCCGACCGACTCCGTCATGGCGCCCACGATCTCGCTCCCGGTCCCCGTCGGCCCGTCAGTCAACGCGATTCCATCCTTGCTCCACTGGTACACGATCGTCCCGCCCCCCTCCGCCTCTGCGCTGAAGCCGGCAACACTTCCGGCCCACGCCTGCTGATCAGCCGGGAGCTGCACGAATGTCGGGCAGGGAATCGTCTCCATCTTCTCAACGCCAATGGTGCCCCCGGAGTCGTTGTCGCCACCCACCACGTAGATGTAATGGTCGTCGCCAAGCACGGCTGCGAACCACTGACGCGGTTCTGCCATCGAAGGACCGGCAACCCAGGCACTGAGGTCCGCCTCAAGCACCCAGACATCACTCTGCACGCTGCCTGAACCGACCGGTCCGACCGCGCCTCCGAGAACATAGAATCGTCCGTCCGAACCGACGACCGCCCTCGCTCCGGACACACCCACGGGCAGATCGGGAACTGCCGTGTCCGACCATGTATCAGTCGCAATGTCGTACAGCGCCACGTTGGTCGACCGACTCGATCCAGTAGCATCGAAACCGCCGAAGACCAGGATGCGCGAACCGTCACACGCCGTCGCCGCATCCGCAACGCCCGACACCATCGGCGCGATCACCTCCCACGAGTCCGTATTCCCGTCGTATCGCTCGCAATGCGTCCCGTTGCTCCCACCTGCCCCCGGGCCACCACCGAGAGAATAGATCCGCCCCTGGTCGTCAGTGCACCATCCGAAGCGAGCGTAGGCGGCGGACTCCGAGCGATCCGCCAGCCCACCGCTCGGCCCTTCGATGGGATCGTAGACGAACGGTGATTGCGGCCCCTCCTCCGGATCCGAGATCAGTTCGCCACCGAAGACCATGATGCGCCCGAGTGCATCGACACCACCACCCTGAAACACAAAGGGG
Organism: Phycisphaerae bacterium; assembly: GCA_030432255.1. Lineage (GTDB taxonomy): Bacteria > Planctomycetota > Phycisphaerae > Phycisphaerales > UBA1924 > JAUIHS01. The sequence goes on along the minus strand of JAUIHS010000036.1, from coordinate 14,659 downwards.
CCCAGCCCATCCAACGCCGGCAACTCTGTCCACGTCGAGGCACCCACAGACAAACGGTGCACAGAGCCATCATCGTCTCCGGGATTGCGCCACGGCGGACCACCAATCGCATACAGCGAACCGTTCACATTCAATCCAAACGCATGCACCCGCTCCGTGACACTCACAGGCATCGCCGGCCCGGGCTCCCACATCGGAGTGCCAGCCATCGCGGCGGAACTCACGATGACCATCAACGATACATCAAGCATCTTCTCACCTCATGTCTGATCAGAACCGAGAGCCGACGCCATCGCGACTCACTTGCCGAACACGATGCAAAGAGGATGCCACGCATCCCCTACCATCACAGTTGTGCAGTGTTTGCAGGCGACACGGTCCTATCAGCGCCCTCGGGCGGACCGGCGAGGCCGGGCCGGGAATTCGCGGCGCGGCATCAATCAACCGCATGGCTCGAATCAGCCAGACCATCCACGCACCGGGAACGCCCCCCTTCCGGCCCGCCCGGCTTATCTCGCCGAACGTTCTCGAACACAACTCGCACGAATCTGAGATCACGTGACCTGTTGATGTATCTGCACCCCTTGCTCCTCCCTCCTGTGAGGTGACTGCAATGCCCGGCTGGCGGGACCGCAGTCCAGGCAACAAACAGGAAACGAGGATCATCATGAACATCTCCACAACCTCCGCCGTGTCCGCTCTCGTGCTCGTCGCGTCTACCGGCATGGCCCAGATCACCTTCAATCCGTCCACCAACATCGCCGCCGGGACCCGGCCCTCGGGCGTCGCCGCGGCTGACTTCGACGGCGATGGCGATGCGGATTACGCGGTGACGGTTGACAACCCGGACCGCATTCTCATCTTCGTCAACGATGGCGCGGGCAATTTCAGTGCCGGCGGCACCATCTTCACCGGCGCCGGCTCGGGTGCGGGTGCGCTCGTCGCCGCTGACCTCAATGGAGACATGCAACCGGATCTTGCCGTTGCGCTCCAGAACAACAACGCCGTGGCAACCTACATCAACATCGCCGGGTCCTTCGGGCTCGGTGGCACCGTCGGTGTGGGTGCGAACCCCCGCGGCCTCACCAGCGGTGACATGGACGGCGATGGTGACATCGACCTTGCAGTCGCCAACCGCGACGGCAACTCCGCATCCATTCTCACCAACGTCGGCGGCTCATTCACGGCCCAGACCGTGACCGTGGGCACGGAGCCCCGTGCGGTGGCCTTCGGTGACATCGACAGCGACGGTGACATGGACCTCGTCACGACCAACCACGACGACCGGACGCTCTCCCTTGTCGACAATGTCGGCGGGACCTTCGTGGTGAGCGCGACCATCAGTGCTGGAGCCGGAAACCGCCCCGAGGGCATCACGTCAGCCGACTTTGACAATGATGGCGACACGGACTTCGCCGCGGCGACCGACAACGTCATTTCCCTCTTCTTCAACAACGGTGGCACTCTGAGCGGCCCCTTCACCTTTGCCAGCGGCGGTGTCAGCGCCAGTCCCGTCGTGGCCGCGGACTTCGACTGCGACGGCGACATGGACATTGCGACCGGCCACGAGGACTCCGGCACCATCGGCGTCCTCCAGAACACCGGCGGCGCCTTCGGACCCGCGATCACGATCGCTGCCGGAACCACGCCCGACTCCTTGACCACTGCTGACCTCGATGGCGACGGCTCTCCCGACCTGCTGGCGGGCAACCGTGACTCCAACAACGTCACCCTGGCGACCAACGGCAGTTGTGACGGAACCGAACCGACCACCTGCAACGCCGACATCGATGGTGATGGCGATGTGGACTTCGAGGATCTGAACATGCTGCTCGAAGAGTGGGGCTGCGTCGAGAACTGATATCAAGGGGACTGGCACCCAATCTGCGAGGCATATCGACCCCGGTCACGGGGTCGGTGTGCTTTTTGTCTCAACATCGACCCCCCGTGTATCTCGACCCGGCGGCAAGCACTCCTGTCAGATGATCGAGGCTTGCTCCTCTGATCACCCCTCTCATCTCATCCCATGTTCCCGGTTCCCGCCGCGAACATGGTTTAGGAACCTGACGATAGAATAGACCCGCGTCACCTGGACCCACATGTTCACCGCCTACCCCCCAATGAGCCACCAACAGAGCGAAAGTGACGCCGATCTGATCCACGGCTGCATTGCCGGGGATGCGGACTGCTGGAACGACCTGATCAACAGGTACGGTGCGCTCGTCTACTCCGTTCCGAAACGTCTGGGGCTCAACGACTCGGATGCCGAGGACATCTTTCAGGCCGTCTTCTCGATTCTGACGAACAGGCTGCACTCGATCGACGATCCCCAGGCACTGCCCAAGTGGCTGATCACGACGGCTCGACGGGAGTGCTGGCGTCACCTCCGGCGCATGGCACGGCGGGACGAACTGGAATCGGAGGCCAATCGCCACGCTGAGGTACAGGATGACGGGGACAAGGCACTGGATCGGCACGTCGCCGTGCGCAGCGCACTGGCGGGGCTGGGACCGCGATGCCGCGACCTCCTGACCCTGCTCTTCCTGAGCCCCGGGCGGCCGGATTATGAGGGCGTGTCAGCCGCTCTGGGGATTCCTGTCGGAAGTATCGGACCGACGCGGGCTCGGTGCCTGAGCAAGCTTCTCGCTCAGTTGCATGCCCTGCCGGCTGCCCCGGAGTTGTTCCCGGAACTGGCTTCAGGCGACTGAGCCGCGTGCGGAAGTGGAATCTGCGGGGCGGCCTCGGATTCCAGTTTCAAAATGAACCGGCACGTCGTATCACGGAGGTTGCAGGCAGCCTCCTCAGCCGTGGAACGTCCCCGGAGGACGAAGCGAGGAACCATGACATGAATGCGGACCACAACATCACCTTTGAAACCATCGTTGGCCACGTCACCGGCGAACTGCCCGCCGATCAGTCGGCCACGCTCGCTCAGCAGGCGGAGGCCAATGCCAGCCTCGCCCGCATGATCGCGGCGATCCGATCGGTCATCACGGCACTCAGAGAACCACAGGACAATCCAACGGAAGCCGCGCTGGCTCGAGCCCGTCAATTGATTGACCTCCAGGTGGGTGTGCTTCCCTTCGGCTTCGAACCAGCCGGACTGGTCATCGCAGAACTGGTCGAGGACACACGCGACCCGAGCAGCATGTACGGCCTGCGAGGCGAAGCCACGGCCTATCAGCTCTCATTTGAAGCCGACTACGCGGAAGTCCATCTGCATGTGACATCGGAAGCTGGTGGAAACTGCCGGGTCAGAGGACAGGTCGATGTCTTCGAGCCGTCCAACGATGACATCCGGGTTGCCCTCCGTCGGTCGGGACGCGAAGCCCTGATCGAGACGGAAGCCGACGACACGGGTCAGTTCAAACTGGAGGTCGAGCCGGCGACCTATGACGTGATCGTGTCAGTTGGGCTCCGCACCCTGCTCGTGCCCTCGGTTGAAATCGGATGATGGACGGCGCCCAGGGCACCTCGGTTTCGCTCGTTGATCTGCACGCGATGTCCGATCTGGAACGCGCTGAACTGCTTCGCAGCGCAACCGATCCCTCGGCGCTTCTTGCCGGGCTGACCAGTCAGCTCTCGAACCTGACCCTGACCGACCTGACCCTGGCGACCAGTCTCGCGCCGGCCTTGATCGGTCTTGCCGACTCGGCGGCGATCACCTCTGCACGGGTCGATGCCCGGGCGACCGCTTCCAACGCGATGTCGTATGCCAACCGATTCGATCGAGCGCTCCTGCTCCTGGAAGAGGCCCGCGAGATCGCCGCGGCCGCCACAGACCTCAAGGACCAGGCGCGCGTCGAACTTGCATTCGTACAGCCACTGGCAAGACTTGGTCGCTTCTCGGATGCCGTCCGCTGCGCGGAAGCGGCCGTGCGCCTGTACCAGTCTGTCGACGACCTCATCATGGCAGCCAAGGGCAACTCGAACCTCGGCGTCATCCACAGGATGCGGGGCGATGCCGAGTCCGCCATCCGGCACTTCGATCTGGCACTCTCAGCGCTTCGGGGCGATCTCGCCGTCGAGGCGCAGCTGGAGAGCAACCGCGCCGAGGCCCTTCTTGATCTGGCCCGGTTCCGCGAGGCGGAGACCTCCTTCAGGCGCGCAATCGATGCGTTCTCGGAGACCCCACACCGGCGTGGTCTTGCCATCGTGGAAGGCAATCTCGCCGATCTCCTTGGGCGGCAGGGACGACTGCAGGCCTCCATCCGACACTTCGAACGTGCACAGAGAATGATGGAAGACGATGAGGCGCCCGGCGATGCGGCGCGCCTCGGTGCCGAACGAGCCGAAGTCCTGCTCTCCGTCGGTCTGATCGATGAGGCTGTTGAGACATTCGGTCAATCGCTCAAGGTGCTCGATGCCCACGGCTTCGCCAATGAGGCCGCGCGCGCCAGAACGGGCCTGGGACTCTGCCAGGCGCGTCTCGGTCAACTGGAGGCCGCTGAGGCAACGCTGCAGCAGGCGGCATCTGACTTCGCTGGCATCGACGCCCGATCCGGACTCGCAGACGCCCACCTGGCACTGGCGCGCGTGCTCCTTGAACAGGGACGACTTGACGCCGCGTGGGCCCTGACGGACGACGTGATGAACGGCGATCGGGGTCACGTCAAGCGAGTGGAGATCGCAATGCTCCGAGCCCGCATCCTGCTGGAGCAGCAAGAATACTCGCGGGCGCTCGAAACGGTCGATGCCGTACTCAACACAGATGATGCCGGTCTTCGACCCCTGACCCAGGCCGACCTGCTCTACCACCGCGGCCGCGCCCTCCTTGGCGATGGCATGCGTGATGCCGCCATTGCGGAGATCGAAGCGAGCATCAATGAGATCGAGCGCATCCGCGGAACACTGCTCGGCGACCGGCTGAGGACGGCATGGCTCGGCGACCAGTTGGCACCCTATCAGCACCTCCTCGCGTTGGCGCTGGAAGAGAACGATGCCCGTCGCGTGTTCGAAGTGATCGAGTCGATCAAGTCGCGAACGCTGCTCGACGTCATCAGGGGCGGCATCGAACTTGCAGACCAGGTTGTCAGAGTCAGCCGAGGCGATGCCGGCGAAGCGCATCTGGTGCGTGAACTGACAACACTCCGGACTGAACTGAACCTGACATTCGATCGCTTGCACGGCACGCAGCCCGACTCCGAGGGCCGTGAAGCGCTCGCTCGGCGCTCGCGGCTCCTCGAACGCGATATCGCCACGCTTGAGGGCCGCATCGCCGCCACACGTCGTTTCGGAGAGATCTTCGGACGTCCCATCGATGCAACAGGCCTCTGTCATGCCCTGGACTCCGATGTGGCGCTGCTCGAATACTTTGTATCGAATGGTCAGGTCGGCGCCGTCGTTGTGCGTGATGGCCAGTTCATCGTGCACGGAAGCCTCCTCAGCGAAGCAGCCATGCATGAGATGACGGAGCGGATCGCATTCCAGGTTGACCGCGGACTGGCCGGTGCCAGCCGGTCAGGCGTGCGGGCCCAACGCCTGGTCCACCACGCGCAGCGTGAACTGCAGGAACTTCACCAGGCGTTGATTCAGCCACTTGAGGACCACTTCGATACGGCATCACACCTGATCGTGGCGCCTCACGGCGCGCTCTTCGGCGTCCCATTCCACGCCGCGTTTGACGGGACCTCATTCCTCGTGGAACGGTATCCCCTGTCGTACACCCCGAGTTCAAGTCTCCTCCCCACGCTGCAGGACGCTCCTCAGTCGAGGGCCGGCCGGACCGTGGTGATCGGCGTCGCTGACGAACTGGCGCCTGAGATACTTGAGGAGTCGCTCGCACTTGCAGAAACACTGAGAGACGCCACACTCCTGCTCGGTGCCGATGCAACCCTCGATGCGGTTCGCGAGGCCGTCGCGGATGCGGGCCTCGTGCACTTCGCAACCCACGGAGCCTTCCCTTCGCACGATCCCTTCGCCGCGCGCCTGCGGCTCGGCGACCAGTGGATGAGCGTCCGGGATGTCTACGCACTCGAACTGAACGGCTGCGCGGTGACACTGAGCGCCTGCGAGGCAGGTCGAAGTGCAGTGCTGGCAGGCGATGAGCTCTTTGGCCTGATTCGCGCGTTCCTTGCAGCGGGCGCCTCGTCTATGATTACCAGTCTCTGGGCCGTGCATGACGAGAGTACGCGGGAGTTGATGGAGACCATGTATCGGACGCAGAACGCCGCCGGCAGAGCGAGCATGCTCGCAACGGCACAGCGCAGATTGCTGGAGCACAGGCGCCACCCCGCCTTCTGGGCTCCCTTTTTCTGCATCGGAGGAGCATCATGAGAGTTCGCTTCAGCATCGTTCTTGCACTATCTGCCCTGGCAGGCTTGAACCCGGTTTCAAGCGCCATCGCCGGCGCGGACTGCGCAGGCTCCCTTTGTGACGAACCCATAGCCGGGCAGGCGGTGCTCAGACTCGAGCGCGGCTTCACCATCGAACAGATCAATGCAGACTACGGATCGACACTGCTCGGCGAGGCGGATGTCGGCAGCGACCCCAGATACCTCGTCCAGGTTCCGGACGGCCAGACTGCGCTCCAGTACATCGGCATCGTCGAACAGGACTCCCGCATCAAGAAGGCGGAGCAGAACTTCGAAGTGGGAGACCCCGATCCCGGAACGCAGAGCTTCTTCTTTGCATCCGTGTTGGGTGACTACTGGAATCAGCCGAGCCGCGACATCCTGGGACTGAACACAACCACCCCCGATGGTGCAGATGCGGGTGTGCGAATCACGGTCGCCATCATCGATACCGGCCTCGATGCAACCCACCCGTTTCTTCAGGACGCCGTCCGAGGCGACGGTGTGAGTTTCATCCCCGGAGATGCGTCAACCGCAGACACCGGCGATGGCGTCGATAATGATGGCGATGGCGTGGCCGATGAACTCGTCGGTCACGGCACGTTCGTCGCGGGACTCGTTCGCCTCGTCGCTCCGGAAGCGGACCTGCTCCCGATCCGAATCGTGGAATCAGACGGCGCATCCAACCTCTTCCGCCTGGCTCAGGGAATCGCCGCGGCGATCGACGGCGGTGCCGACGTGATCAACCTGAGCCTGGGCTCGAACATCGACCTCGGCGTGGTCGAAGACGCGGTACTGGATGCCGTTGACCTCGGCATCCCGGTGATCTGCTCCGTGGGAAATGACGGCCTCGCTGAACCGATCCGTTACCCCGCCGGCTACACCGGAATGATTGCCGTGGCGGGAACCGACAACGAGGATCGCGCCGCAGCCTTCACCAACTTCGGCACGCACGTCTCGCTCTCGGCACCTGCGGTACGAGTCGGCAGCACGATCCCCGGCGGTGGCTTCGGGTACGCGGATGGCACCAGCTACAGCGCCCCACTGGTGACCGGGGTCGTTGCACGCATGCTCGCAGCGGATCCAACACTCACGCCCGCTCAGATCACGACGATCCTCAGTCAGACAGCGGAGCCGATCGACTCGGTGAACCCCGGACTGGAAGGACTGCTGGGCGCCGGACGCCTCAATGCCGGTGCCGCGCTGCAGGCCGTCGGTGCCACCGCCCCCATGCTCCTCGGCGACGTCAACGGTGACGAGGCGGTCGACTTCAGCGATCTGAACGAAGTCCTTGCGTACTGGAGTCAGTCGAGTTCTCAAGGTGATGCCAATGCAAGCGGCTTCGTGGACTTCCGGGACCTGGAATGCGTGCTGGAGCAATTTGGCCTTTCACTGCGGTGAAGAGGCACCTGCCACAACTCCGGAACGACCCGGTCCAGCCCACCCGGAACCCCGCTGCCAACCATGCCGATCCGCTGCCAAAGAGACTCACCGGAATTGGACCGACGGGAAGACTTCAGGGCCGGTCGAGCAGACTGGGCCAGCTGAGAATCACCGAGATCGGGGTTTCACCTTCACTGCTGCTATCGACAAAGTGAAAATGGTTGCCGCCACCCACGCGGTTCGGGGTCGCAGCGAAAGATCGGCCAACATCCCATGGCGATCTGAAGAGCACTCGAGGCGATGAGGACACGAATGACTCGCCGGTCGTGTCGACATCAACGGCCAGCAGGTCCGCATTCTGGTCGACGAAGAACAACTCATCGCCTGCCGGGTCCCAGCGGGGATGGATGCCGCTGCCCTCCGAGATGACCCACTGTCGGTCGCGGAGGTGCTCGGGCCACGCCGGTGCGAAGGGAATGACACGCATTTCCCATTGGCCGTCCTCGATCCGCGTATACGCGAGCCAGCGACCGTCCATGGAAACCCTCGCCCCGGCATCGACTCCGGGGTCGGTCACCAGCGGGATCCGTTCTCCGCCATCGAGCGGCACGGCCCAGATGTCGTTGTACTGGCTGATCAGGAGCGTTCCGGAGACCACGATCAGGTACTTCCCGTCCATCGTCCAGTCCACGGGATGGTCGTCGCCGCCATTGTTGTCATAGACGAGCGTGACGCTGCCCTCACCGATGCGTTTGCGGTAGATCCCGCGTGGTCGGGTCTCGTCGCCGTCCCAACGGAACGCGATCTCGGTGCCATCGGGCGACCAGGTGGGCGCCGCTTCGACGCCGGGCAGCGAAGTGAACCGTCGCGGCCGCGGGTCAAAAGAAGCCGCCTTGCCGGGATCGACGTTGTCGAGATCAACCACGAACCGGGTTGGGTGCAGCCACAGGTCGATAAAGCCGTCGTCGCCGATCTGTTCGATCGCGAGCATCTCGCCCGCCCGGTCCTGCGCCATGTATCGGATCGGTGTGTCGGTGGCGTACGCGGTGGTTTCTCGGCCGTCGTAGTCGAATGCGGTGACACGGTCGCCGTTCATCTCGAAAGAATAGCTTTGATCTACCGACGACTCGGTGCGGGATGCGGGCAGCGCCGCACCGTACACGATGACGCCCGCGGGGCTGACCGAAAACTGACCGTGCCACGTTGAGATATCGGGATGCACATCGCGAGCAAGAAGCGATGATTCTCCGGCAAAGCTGCCCGACACAGGATCGAATGGCCGTGCGAGCAGGGCACCGTCTCGCACATACACCAGATGCCCGTTGGCATAGACAGCGCCGTAGTCGCTTGTCATGACGCGTACCGGGTTCTTGGGGTCGCTCAGGCTCGCGAGGTAGACCCCGTTGTTGTCCTTCTCGTTGGGGCGAGCTGAGACGGCGAGGTAGAGAAACCGGTCGGTCCCTGGGATCACGAACGGCCAGCGGTGGCTCGTGTGCAGTTCTTCATCGAGAACCGTGAACGGCTGGGAGTCTCCACCCTCCGCATTGACCACGAACAAACCGCCGCGAAAGCGCGGGGCGAAGACTATCCGCCCATCCTCCGTCCATGCCGCACCCCGCCCGTGACCACCGCCGGTGATCCGTGACGTCGTGCCGCTGACCGTGTCATGTCTCTTGAGCCCGGTTGGCGTAAAGAAGCCGATGTGCCGACCGTCCGGGCTCCAAAACGGGAATATCGCCAGGTCGGTGCCGTCAAGCTCGACCGCCTCGATCTCATTGAGATCCCGCAGCCAGATTCGGCGTGACACTCCCTCGCGTGTTGCCACGAATGCGACGCGCGTGCCGTCACGCGAAAGCACCGCAGGGCCACCGAGATCGCCCGAGAGGCGGAGGCTCGCGCCGTGAGGCGATGCGATCGTGAGCCGCACGGCCGGTTGAGCCGGGGAGGGCGCTTCTCGACTGAACGCCCATATGCTCAAACCGGCGAGCAAGATGATCAGAGTCGCGGCGATCCCGAGAAGCAGACGTGAACGCCCTGCTGTGTCAGTGGCGGGTTGTTGAAAGCCGTTCTCTTGCTCCGGAGTCATCAACTCCACCCGCACATCGCCGATGTCGCGATAGCGAAGTTGCTTGTCGCGGACAAGACAGCGCTCGAGTACCCGGCGCACATTCGCCGGTGTCTCGCGCGGCAATAGTGCAAGGTCCAGATCCTTGTGCAGCACCGCCCCGATCGAATCCGTCGCCGTCTCGCCATGAAACGGACTCGCGCCGACAAGCATCTCGTAGAGCACCACGCCGAAGGACCAGATGTCCGTCCGCCTGTCGACACGACGACCCCGCGCCTGCTCGGGGCTCATGTACGCCGCCGTCCCCAGGATCGCGCCCGCGATCGTCGGCGAATGCTGCGGCTGCTGCGTCATCGTCGGACTGTCCAGAACCCCAGTCGAAGACTGCCCGCCTTCATCCGTACGCGCCAGCCCGAAGTCCAGCACCTTCGCCTGGCCATCAGGCGTCACCTTGATGTTCGCGGGCTTGAGATCACGGTGAATCACACCGGCCTCGTGCGCCGCTTCCACACCCGCGGCGATCTGCACCGCGTACTCGATCGCCTCATCCACCGGCAGCGGCCCTCGATCGAGCCTGTCCGCCAGCGTCTCACCGTCGACATACTCGAGTACCAGGTACTTCGACCCGTCCCGCTCCTCAACGCCGTAGATCCCGGCGACGTTGGGATGGCTCAGCCCCGCAAGCGTCTTCGCCTCACGTTCGAATCGCTCCAGGCGGGCAGGCTCCGAGGCGAGGTGCTCCGGCAGCGCCTTGATGGCAACCTCGCGATCCAGTCGCGTGTCCCGCGCAAGGTACACCACACCCATGCCGCCGCGGCCGACCTCGCGAAGAACCTCAAATGGACCGATGCGTTCGATCATGGAGACAGAATAGCGACCGATGAAGAGCCGCGACCGCCCGGCAACAGGTTTCCAAGTACCATTCATCCATGGATTCTGGTGCTGCGATTCTCAGCTTGCGACCCATCTCATCGCTCGACTCCGGCGAAGCCGTCCGCTCCGTGAGCCTGCCCGTTGATGCGCCGTTCCTCGTCGGCCGATCCGCGGAGGCTGACTGGCCGATGCCCGACCCGTCCGTGTCGCGCCGACACGCCTCGATTGTCCGGAAGGGTGACACCTGGCTGCTCACGGATCTGAACTCAAGGCACGGCACCTCGATCAATGATCAGAGGATCGACCCCGCGACCCCCACGCCGATCCAGGATGGCGATGTTCTCACGTTCGGTTCATGGCGATGCCGGTGTACAGCGAACAGCGCCAGGCCCGGAGTCACCACCCCCTTTGCTCCGCCACTTGGCGAACCGGCGAGCGTGAGCGCGATTCCCGCGCAACAGCTTGGCGGAGTCGCGCAGCGTGGCCTCGACGTACTCATGGCGTTGACCGCGAAGCTCGACGAACTCAAGTCACGCGAATCGGTCGCGCAAGCGGCTGCGGAAGCCGTTCGGGAAGCAACATCGTGCAGGCGGGTCGTTGTCGTTGAACCAGAAACCGACGCCGAACTCACGGTTGTCGCCTCCACGTCGGCACAACCACCGAAGGTCTCACGCACACTGATCGAACAGGCGACGCGACAGGGACTCGTGCAGTTGACGGTGAATCCGGGCCAGGGCGACCAGGCCCAGTCCATCGTGGAGCTCGGAATCCGGTCCGCCATCTGCGCTCCCGTCCTGGTCGATGGCACTCCGACAGCGTTCCTGATGATCGATACCCGAGACGCCGAGGGTGTTGTTCCCCCGGACGCCGCTTCTTTCTGCCAGTCCGTCGCTCGGCTCCTTGCTCTGGCGTTCCAGCGTATCAGCGCAACGGTAATGGCAGATCGACACCGCCAGCTCCAGGCCGACCTCAACGCCGCCCGCCGCGCACAGGAATTGCTCTCGCCACCGACCCGGGGTCGCCACGGCGCAGTCTCCTATCAGTTCGAATCCATCCCCGGTCGAGTTGTTGCAGGTGACCTGTTCGATGTCTTCCCGCTGGACAAGTCTCGAACCGCTTTCTTTCTGGGCGATGTGTCAGGCAAGGGCGTCGGCGCTGCAATGCTCATGGCCGCCTGCCAGTCCCAGCTTCGAACACACCTGCTCTCAGGCGCTGCGCTTGCTGATGCAATGGCAGCAGTGAACACCGATCTGCATCAGCGATCGGAGGCCTCGAAGTTTGTCACGCTCATCGCAGGAGTTGTCGATAGCGGTATGCGCGTCATTCAACTGGCCGACGCAGGACACGGCCTGTCTGTCTACGTACCAACTGCGGATGCACCGAAGCGAGTCGAAACCGAACCGGGTTTCCCGCTCGGCGTGGTCGAAACCGCAGACTACGCAGTCCACGAACTCAGCCTCCAGGCAGGATCATCGCTCGTGCTGTTCTCCGATGGCGCGGTCGAGCAGACGAATCCCGAAGGAGACCAGCATGGGGTTGATGGTGTGCTGACTTGCCTGGCCGGAGACCACCGCCGGCAATCCATCGTGCAGCGGCTGATTGACAGCGTCCGCACACACGCGGCAGGCCCGCTCGCTGACGACCTCACAGTCGCCGCCGTTTGGATCGACAAGCTATGAGTTTTGGGATCGCAGGGACGACCGGATGAACCGTGTTCTCAACTGGCCACCCACGTGTTTGAACCAGCCGATCACAGGATCGATCATGCGTCTGACACGCTGGCTCGCTCGGTACGCCCGGCCACGCTGTCGTCGCTTCATGCGCCGTCGCGCATGGTGCTCTTCGCTCTCGCCCCGGATCTTCATGCGCGGCATCGCGGCGTGCGGTGTGATGCCCCGTGCCTCCACCTCGCACAGGAACTCGCCCGTGCCGTAACCCGCGTCCGCCGCCAGCACCTTCGGGACGACCCGGTGATGCCGACGCACGCGATCGAGCATGCGCAGCGCGTTGCGGCGTTCTGCGGTTCCATCCGCCGCGTCCACGGCAACGTCCACGCACAGGCCGCTGTGGCTGGCGGTCAGCAGATGCATCGAGTGAGAGAGGAACGCACCGCTGCCGCCTTTGCGCATCAGCCGCGCATCGGGGTCGACCACCGAGCGATGCGTCTTGTTCGAACGCTTCCCACCTTTGAAGTCCGACCAGCCGTTGCAGTCATGGTCATCGCTGTCATCATCGATGGGCTTCATCGACTTGTGCCCCGCCAGCGAACGGATCAATGTGCCATCGACTGTCAGGTGCTCTGGCCAGAAGACGGGCCGAGGGGCTGGCCGATCGGAGGTATGTAGTACCGGCGGGAGATTCCCTGGAGTTCGAAGTGGTAGTGGAAGGAATCGGGATCGGCGCGGTTGATCGCCCGAAGCAGAGTGGGCAACTCCTCCTTCGTCACGACTGTACGCACCAGATCGAACTCGTCGCTACTGTGGCCGCCTCGTCCGTCCTGGACGATGAACGTGCGATGAGGCAGCGACGACACGATCGCCTGTCCGACCTGCTTGCTTCGGCGGGAAACGACATCGACAGCCGTCAGGCTGAAGCGGTGATAGAGGTTGTTCAGCGTCTCCGCGCTGGCGAAGATGTAGATGCACGTGTACATCAGCGTATTCACGACCGGCTCGAACTCGCCGTGCTTGAGCAGCGCCAGCAGCATGCCGAATTCCGTCGAGACGACGGCTGCGATCACTGCAATGGAACCTACGGGCTTCAAGTACTTGATTGCGAAGTAGGCGCCCAGGATGTCCTCGTCCCCCGTCGAACCGCGGCGTCGGAACGCGATCGCCTTGGCCGTACCGGCCAGCAGACCGCCGAACAGCACGAGGAGGATGCGCTCGTTCTCGGGCTCGGGCGCGGCGAATCGCAGATCGGGAAGGAGCATCAGCGCGATGACGACGGTGACTACCGTCACGAGCGATCGCCGAGCGAATGTCGCGGGCATGCGGAGCTTGGCGAAGAGCAGTAGCGCCGCCTGGAACACGCTGTACAGGACGATGAAGAGCCAATAGGCATCAAAGTAGTACGAGAGCGCCACCGCAATCCCCTCGCTGCCCGTCAGGATGACCGAGGAGGGCAGGACGAAGTACTTGAGGGCAGCGGCGTAGAGGAGCCCACCACCGACGATGACTGCGTAGTCCATGGCGATGCGGCCATCCAATCTCCGTGATGACGGGCTCGACTTCATACGCTCTACGCCTCCAATACGCCCTCAGGTCCACCGATGGTCGGTGGACGTATCTTAATCCACAGGTGACCCGAAGAGCACGATGAACGCAACTGCGACGATTGAGCAGACGATGATGAGTGCGGTCAGGGTCAGACAGCCACGCACCGACTGGTATTCAGTTGCGTCGGTGTCATTTGCGGATCCAAGGCATCCTCGATGGATGGTTGAGGCTCGTTCTGCGCGCGAGACATACGAAGGCTCCCTTGCGGCCCGATCGGTGGGCGTGACGACGATTGACGTCGCGTGCGGGCGCGCACGTTGGACGCCGTCATGACTGCAGGCCATGACAGCACGCCGTTAACTACGCGGCGCGCCCGTTCCGTCGAGATACGCGACCCCTCAGCACGAGCCTGCACGACAAACGCTGGACACTCGCCCAACGGTAAAGGAGTGCCAAAACGAAAGGAGCCCCTGAACGTCTTTGGACAAGGCGTTCAGGGGCTCCTTCTCAAAGCGGGTGAGGCGATTCGAACGCCCGACATTCACGTTGGCAAGACCCGAAAACCGCACTAGCAGCGTCTCCGAGGCCGGTTTGCACTACACAAGCCGCCGAAACTGCACTACATTTATCTCGCGGGCATCCACCGTGGAAGCCTAATCCTCGGCCAATGTAGAGGCCCGTCGCCGTGCCCGAAACCAACCGCAAGCGACGCATCCCGCAGCTCCGGTACACGGAGAACCGTGGCATCGGATGGCATGTCAGCTATCGCGACCCGGACACGGGTACACCCAAGAAGCACCGCTTCGGCATGGTGACCAAGAGCGAGG
>JAUIHS010000035.1 GCA_030432255.1 Phycisphaerae bacterium | reverse complement strand
GTGTCGTGTCCGCTTCATCGTCGAGAGTCTCCTGGACCAACCCGTGGCCCGTCGGAACTCTTATAGTGAGTGGATCAGTTTTTGGGGGGTAGGCCACGATCGCAGAGCCATCCGCCGTCATCGCTTGAGTAGGGGCCTGACTTGCATGTCGGAGTCTCCGTCTGCTGCATTGACCTGACGAAGCCAACCTGACGCCTGCCGTCGAGAGTCAAGGGGCCGTGTGATCGCTGTGCTCTGGCCCGCACCAACCCCGTGACATCCTCGACTCGAGCAGGCGTTTCGGAGTGGCATCGGTCAACACAACAGAAGGAGAAACGACCATGGCACCTCAACGAACCAGCTCTCAGAGTTGCGCACGCCAGTGGGGGAACCCCGCTCGAAACACCACCGATGTGCGTTCTCGTGCGGCACCACTCAGGTTGACCGATCCGGTCTTTCGGGAACGTGCATTCTATGAGAACGCCCGGACCGACCGTGAGGCCAAGCCGGTGGCTTCGGGGGCATGAGTGAACCTCACTCTACTCGAAGAGGCTGGCGCGTTTTGACGCAGTCCGTCCGCCCCGCTAAACGGCTGCCGGTCCGCCACCAGCGTCGTCATCCCATCCAGAGACAGTCATCCTCCGAATTGACGTCGTATCCAGCCTGAGCACCTGTTCGCAATCATGATGCGAACCTGCCTCCGAACACTGGGCATTGTCCGCAAAGACTACGTAGCAGGGACGACCGTTCCGCGAACTCGGGTATCGAACCGCACTGATAGACTCAGTCTCACGAGTCTTTAGACCAAAGCGAACGAACTCGGTGAATGCCTGCGTCGGAATGTACTCCAGGTGATGACTTCGCCCACGCTCAATGGGACGGCTGATTTCCTTTCTGAATCGTCTGAGAAACCGAGATGCAGCCTGTCCCATACCATCTGCAGCCCAGAAGCTGGGAAGGGGGGGCAGGTCAAAGAGATCAAGCATATATATCTGCTTCGTGGTAACAAACGCGCCACCGGTGACAACGCGCTGGCTCGTGCGGACTGGATCGATAGTCTCTTGACACGCGGTCTCGAAGTCAGAGGCACCGTAGAACATGGAAACACCCTCCGGACTCATTCGATTTGGTTGGTTCGCCAACTGACGTGGCGGTGATCCCAACTCTTCACCGGTCACAGGTTGCTCCTCTGCATCATGGACTCTTACTCTCCAGAGTTGTTCCCCGTCGGGTATCACCCGGATTAGACCGGCTGCGATTGCACAGTCCCCAATCTCCCTCAAAAGAGTGCCGATGGGTGTAAAGTCGGGGTGGTATTCACTATTGCTGTGGACATCTCCCATGGTCCAGAACGTGTATCGCCGAAGGTGCTTGATCGCGCTAGCGAATGACGTCCACCCAGTTGCAAGCCGTTCATCCTCTCGCAGCGCGAAGTAGTCGCGATGGCACCATTCATGGTCTGAAAACGCCTCGACAACATCTTCGTAGAGTCGGTTGCTTTCAGGAGCGTAGCCGAGGTGCTCAAGCAAGTCCGAAGCCGAATAAACTTCGCCCTGATACCCTCCTTCGCCGCTGTCGAATGGCAACTCATCTATAGGGTCGGACCACTCTGACGACACCCGAGACATCATGAAATCCAAGACGACTAGGAGTGGCGATATCTCGTTATGAGAGCGATCACAGTAATCGCAGGCCCCGTTGACCGAGTTCCTACGAATGAAGACGGCTAGGTGCTCGTCGCCGATGCAATCAGTGCAGACGTACATCCTAGGATGTTACCGTTGGAGTGGTCATCTTTCATCCATCGGGTGTGTCGCGCCACAGCACACCATGCCCCGAGCACGCCGCGAGTTCACCCTTCCGCTTGCGCTTCTCCAACACCACAACCCGCTGCTTCACGCCCATGGCCCGGCCTCCTCATCACGTCACCCCGAGCACCTCGACCCGCGCGACGAGGTCGTCCAGTTCGATCCCCTCGCGCGCGAACCGTAGCAGTGAGTTCACCAACCGTCCCACCCTCGCGCGCCTCTTCCAGAATGGACAGGAGGTAGCGCGGCAGCGACGACCCCTTCGGCCGCCCTGGCCCACCCGGATTCCCCTGCCGGAACTGCGCATGCCGCGGCGGTTTGCCGTACCCGACCTCGTACTCATCAGCGCTCATGTTTCGCCCTTTCCGGAATGTGCGAGGTGTCTGTCGAGTCCTCGCAGGAATGCCTTGATGACGGCGGGAACCCATGGCTCAGTGTGTCCAAGAAAGGAGGCATTGCCATGCCAACCCCCGGCCCGCCCGGAAATGTTCCCCCGCGTAACGGACCCGTCCATCCCCGTATGCATCCCGCCGAGCCGCCCCCGCGGCCGGAACTCGTCGAGATCGCACGGCGCGTCCTGAGCATCCCCACGCTGGAGACGCGCTACAGCGACAGCCTCGACTTCCACGACGTGGCCGTCTGGTGCGTACGCGAAGCGTTAGAGCGCGCGTACGACCTCGGCCGCGCGTCCAACACCACCTCCGCAACGAACGACTGAACACCCAAACCGAAAGGACATACATTGAAGAAGGCAGACATCACCATCGGAACGACGTACACCGCGAAGGTCAGCGAGAAGGTGGTGCCCGTGCGCATCGACGCTGAGCACGCCAGCGGTGGCTGGAACGCCACGAACCTGGCCACCGGCAAGACGATCCGCATCAAGACCGCCCAGCGCCTGCGTGCCACTAGCGACAATGCGAGGGCGACACCCGCCAAGGACGCCGCCACGCGGCCAATTGCGGCGAAGGCGACAAAGACCGCCAAGGCGACGAAGGGCGCGACACGCGCAAACGAGCCCGCCCACGGCGACGTACCCTCCAAGGACGATGCCAACCCCCGGAAGTCGGAGCCTGCCAAACCCGCGAAGCCCGCACGCATCAGCTTGCTCGACGCCGCGGCGACGGTGCTCGCCGACGCCAAGGAACCCATGGCGTCCAAGGAGATCGTCGAGGGCGCGCTGGAACTCGGCTGGACGACGAACGGCAAGACACCCCACGCGACACTCTACGCCGCGATGACCCGTGAGATCGCCACCAAGGGCGACGACGCCCGCTTCGCCAAGGTCGGGCGTGGACGTTTCGCAAGCCGCAAGTAGACCAACCCTTCACCCCTGCATCCCCACCCCGGATGGTCCGGGGTGTTTCTCAGTCAGTAGCGCTGCCTCTGAATTTCCGACAGCTTGATCTTCTTCCGCTTGCGAACCGGCCGCTCCTTCCGCATCCCCCACAGCACAGCGCCCTGCATCGAAGCCGCCACGGCGCAGCCCACCAGGCAATCCAGCCAGTGATTGTCACTTCCGGGGTTCCGGAGCTTCCACTCCTCCACGGTTCGCCCACGCCCTTCCGTCAGGACGAAGTACTCGGCGGTCAGGTGCTCGGCCAGTAACCGATGGTGCTCGGACTTCCGGCCATAGAGCAGCAGCGATCCCGGATCTCCCATCGGGACCAAGAGCCGACTGCGCACGAAGCTCTTCCAGAAGTTGGTGTCGAACACGACGTGCCGCACCGCCCGCTTACCGGTCATCGTCGGGATCCGCCAGTTCAATCCGACCCGATCGCCGCGCTTGCGGGTGTACTCATCAAAGGGCAGGGACGATGCACCTACGTAGCGTCCGTGGCTGGGCAGCAAGATTGCGGCGTGCTCGGATTGGCGACAGAACTGATAAACCACATCAGTGGAAGCCCCCCAGTTGGCGTCGATAAGGCAACGATCGACCTTGACCACGGCCCCGTCATCACGACGCCATTCCCGACTGAGCAGGTTCGATGCAAGACGCTCCAGCCCCGCGTAGATGGCGCCTTCAACGCCGGCGCTGGGCGCCAAGTCGCCGAGAGTCCTCCTGATGTCGCGGAGTGTGAAGTGCGCACCGGATCCGAGCTTCTGGTCCGGTTCCGTGCCGTAGTCGATGATGCACCCGGTGAAGTCGTCCTCCCAGCCGGCCAGCAGCCAGTACAGGGCCTTGCCCTGCACATCGACGAACATCGTCAGGTGTGTGCAGCCCAACGGAACGAGCCCGCGGCGGTGACCGTTCACCCGCGCGATCACCTGGTCCACGGTGAGCTGATCGTCCGCGGCATCCACCTCCGGGAGGGGCTCGTTCTGATACTCGGCCCAGAAGGCGTGCTCATCCTGGAGGCGCAGGTTCATGGCGTGCTGGATGGCGCTGAGTTCGTCGTGGTTGAACCGGTCGGGCCAGGTCACGAGAGCACCGGCATCCATCGCCTCGCGGTGCTCCTTATAGAACGCTGTCGCAAGCGCCAGGCCGCGGCCGGAGCGCAACCCCTCGGCCCGCAGTTCGGCGTACCGCGCCCACAGCGCCTCATCGGTGGGGAACGCCTCGACCATGCGAGTGCGCTCCCCTTGCCATTGCGGGTGTTTCTCCGGGTCTAGGAGACGATCGGCCATGTCGTCGGGGCGCACGACCGTCACGGTCATGAGTCCGGCGATCTTCTTGTCCGGGCCCGCGAGACCGAGGATGGCACCGGCGAGTGTGCGCTCGCGCGTGGCACATTGGGATGGGCTCCGTGCGCTTTCATCTGTCTGCGGGTCATCAATGAGCACAAGCGATGGCCTGACAGTCTGCCCGTCAGGACGTTTGAACTTCATGCCCCGGATCCGGCCAGTGATCCCGGCCACTCGGATGATGCCGCCAGATGATGGCGAGCCCTCGATGGTGGGCAGCACGATCTCCTTCTGCGTCCAGCTGATCTGCGTCTGCTTCCCGTTGCAGAGCTGGCCGCTTGATCGCTGTGTGATGCCCTCGAGAGATCTGATCGGGTGACACACCTCCGGGAAGTCAGCGGCGAGAAGATCGCTGTTCTCCAGTTCCGCCTTGATGGAGTCGAGCATATCGGCGGCATGCGCTTCGTCAGACCCGATGAGCGCCACGAACTCTCGGTGACCATAGAGTAGAGACCACAAGCATGCGCCCTCGCAGAGGCTGCTCTTGCCGGAAGCGCGAGGCATCGCCATGGCGAAGAGTCCACCGTGCAGGACTGCGGTCTCGATCTTCTCGATGACCTTCAGGTGGTCACTCGACCATCGCAAGTAGTATGTCCGCGGGAAATACATCTCGCAGAACCGCCGGAAGTTCGCCTTGCACGACGCTCGTCTGTCCGGGTCTTCGACTTCCGGCAGCGGGCCAATGTCTCGGCCGGAGAGCGACATGGCGCGGGCTTCCGCAGCCTTGCGCTCGCGGTAAGCTCCATAGCCATCGTCTTCCGCGTTCCGAGGAGGGGCGTGCCGGGTCGCGACGAGCCACGCGAGATACCTCAGGAGGTCGATGCGTTTGTCATCGCCCTCCGCCACAACTCGGTAGCCCGCGCGCGTGCGATGGCGATGAAGCTGGCGTTCGCTGATCAGCTCGCCCTGCGGCGATGAGTTCAAAAGCCGGCAGAGCTCGCCGGGACGCAGTCTTCGCGGGTCAAGGGCCATGCGCGTCTCCCGTCGGGTTCCGGCGCATCTCGCGGACGAGCCATCCGCAGTAGTGCGCCAGATTGAGCGTTCCATCGGAATTGGTGGGCGCACCATCCTCGATGTCGGCTTCGATCATTTCAGGGGTCACGCGGCCACAGCCCAGCCGGGAGAGGATCGTGGCGAGGTCGGCCGGCGCGATTGCCTGGGGGTCACGGCGTGCATCTGATCGAGTTGACATCTACACCCTCGCTTCCGAAGGCGCATCCTGCTCGAGCCCCGGCTGCTGGTCACCAGAGTCATCGAACCGGCGGGCTCGCTCACCGGTGAACGCTTCCCAACGCCGCACCGCGACATCAACGAATACGGGCGAGATCTCCATGGCGAAGACACGCCGCCCCTCACGCTCGCCCGCGATGATCTGGCTGCCGCTGCCGGAGAATGGCTCGTAGCACACATCGCCCGCCCGGGTATGCTTCCGCATCGGCCGCGCGAAGATCTCGACGGGCTTCTGGGTCGGGTGCTCGTTGCCCACGATCCGGGCCTTGCCTTCCCAGTCAATCTCCCAGACGGAGTCATGGGTATGATCGGCGTCGTGCTCCGGCTTGCTGCCCTGCACCCAACCCATCATGCAGGGCTCGTGCCGGAAGTGCCAGAAGACGCGGCCGAAGACCGGCGTCGGCTTCACCCAGACGATCGACTGATGATCGAGGATGCCCATGTCACGCCAGACCTGCTGGATCACCCCACACCGCTTGTGGGCGTGCCAGCAGTAGATCGCGGCGTGGGGTGCGACGACGGCCGCGACCTGGGTGAAGACATCCCTGAAGAACTGCTCGGCGTCGGGGATGTCGATCTCCCGGTAGTCCCGGGACCAGTCCTTCCCCGAGTCGTTGGGCCGCTCACCCGTATAGTCGACCAGATACGGAGGATCGGTCGCGACCAGCGCGGCACGCTCCCCATCCATGAGCCGCTCGACATCCGCGGCGCTGGTGGAGTCGCCGCAGAGCAGGCGATGGCCGTTCAGGATCCAGAGATCTCCGGGTTGGCTGATCGCGTCAGCTTCATCCGGTGGGGCAGGCGCGTCGTCCGCGGGCGTGAGCCCCTCGCTGCCCGGCGACGCGAGCATGGCCCTCAGGTCATCGGCATCAAACCCGAGCAGACTCAGGTCGAACTCGGCGTCGCGAAGATCGCTGAGTTCCAGATGCAGCAACCCAAGGTCCCACTCGGCGAGTTCGCCTGCCTTGTTGTCGGCGATGCGATACGCGCGAACCTGCTCCGGGGTCAGGTCGGTGGCGACATGAACAGGCACCGTGTCAAGGCCGAGGTGCCGCGCCGCCTTCCAGCGGGTGTGTCCGCAGATGATGACGCCGTGGGTGTCCACGACGATGGGGACGCGGAAACCAAATTCCCGAATCGACGCCGCGACGGTTTCGACCGCGGCATCGTTCAGGCGCGGGTTCTGGTTGTATGGGGTGATGTCTGTTGTTGCTCGTTGGACGATGTTCACGCTGTGCCTCCATGCATGTGACTGAGGGATCCGGAGAGAGTCGGACAGGCTGAAGTAAGTCAATTGAATACGGCGGCTGTTCCCGCACGGGTTGTGTTCGGTACCCCCCGACCGAAGGAACCATGGCCGTCCCCCCGGCGCGCCGGCAGGTTTCCACCGCGCGCCGGCGGGTTTCGGCCATTTCGATAGCGCCAGCCCCGAAACCTGCCGGCGCCGGCGCGCCGTCACGAAACAAATCAGAGACGAGGAGAAAGGAAGAGAGAGGGAATCGAGAGACCTCTTAAGGGGTGTCACCTGGTTTCTCCACTTACTAAGCGCCGGCGCGCCGGCGCCGGCAGGTTTCGCGGTTCTTGATAGCGCCACAGCGGAAACCCGCCGGCGCGCCTGATTAACCTGCCGGCGCGCCCGCCAGCACAAAGACCTGAGCGCTTGGCCCTCTCTTCCCCTCGTGCCACGGAGTCTCCCATTGACCAACGCCGGCCACGACGAGCGCTTCGAGGTCATCGCGCGCCTGATCCGGTTGCTTCCGGTAGCGTCGGAGGCTCTTACAGAGTTCTCGTACGGTCACTCGCCCTCCCCGGCGCTCGATCCACTCCTGGAGCCTGATGAGCTCCTTCATGGCTTCGCTCGACTCACCCCGAGCCAGGATGCGATCACCCTCTCCCACGAACCACTCCACAACTCGAATGGCGCGATTGACTGCTTCGAGTCGAATGTGCCCTCCGACCGTTGCGATGGCCGCCTGAAAGGCTGTGGCGCCCTCCGCGATCTCTGTCGCCCGCATGATGAGTTCAAAGAGGAGGGCCAGGCGGGCGGTGTAGCCGATCTGCTTGGACCAGTTGGCCGCGTGGTCGTCGGTGGGGCTCTCGCGCTGGCGCTTCTTGGCCGTGTTGAACCACCGTATCCAGGCGGCCTTCGCATCAGGTTCAAAGGGGATCTCATACGGCCTGGACGACTCGCCCCGACCAGGATCACGCTGAAGCGCCAGCAGCCAATGGAAGACGCCTCGCACCTCATCAATGAGGCGCAGGTCGACCTCGGCCTCCGTCCAGGCCTGGACTGGCGTTGGTGGGTGAGCGATCAGCAAGCGTGCGACGAGCCCTGATTCGCGGTCCTGATCGGAGACCATGCGCTCCAACACGCCGGGCTGGATGGTCCCGACGATCGACACTGCGCACGCTGGGATGACGATGGAGCGACTGGTCTTGCGATCGATGAGGTGTTGACGACCGCCGTGTGCCGAGAGCCAGAAGGGGCGATCGCCGCCAGCCGAGCGGGCGTATCGATCAAAAGACCCCAGCCATCCTGCAAGCTCATCACGCTCAAGGAGGATGCCACGATGGTGACTTGCCAGCAACTGAGCAAGTCCCTCGACGGTCGCGTCATTGGCTACACACCTCGCGGCAGGTCGGGGCTCAGCGGGGAGCTCCTCTGGATTCTCCATGCACGCATTGTCAAAGGCCTGCGATTCACGTTCGTACCGTGCGAGCTCTTCGATCTGGTACTCGCGAAGGAAGCAGAGAGCGGCGTCCAGGGCGTGGCTCTTGCCATCGCCAGATCGCATGACGACGCAGGACCAGACGATGCAGGGTTCGAGCCAGCCCCGCTTTATTCGAATCGCCATGGCTGCATTGACCGAACCGCCCAGCGCCGCAAGGAGCGGGACAACAACGGTGGCCTCGTCAAGCATCTGCGCTTCGGCGACCGCTCGAGCGTAGGTGGCGATGGGCTCTGGGAGCGCGTCGGTTGGGAACGGGCGCCAGCCAGGTGGCAGCGGTTCACCGTCCTCTTCAGGTTCGTCAGCGGGTTCGTCTTCACCAGTCAAGCCGGACAGGTCGACGCCCGGCGCCATCCTGATCTCCGGCTTTGGGTCGAGTGCGTCCCGCACGTCGGCCCATTTCACCCCTTCGCCGCGGCTGTGGAGGTTATGAAACGAGAGGGTTCCGTCCGCCGCGACGCCGACTGCGATGTCGGAGTTGCCTGTGCTCTGAGTCTTGGTAACCGGGCATTCTGAGAGGAAGAGCATGGTCCCGGCGCTGGTCTCCTTCATGCCCTTGATCGCGACCCCACGCTCTTCAAGCCAGGCGCGCGTGCCCGAGACCGTGCCGTCGAGCGCAGCCTTTGAGCTCGTGCTCGGGCCAGCGCTCGCCGGACGATCACCTGGGCCCTCCGCGATGGTTCGCTCCAGGAGGTCGTGGCCCACAGTGTTCACTTCGGGACCTCAAGCAGCCGAGCCCGTCGATGTGGACGAGCTTCGATCGTGTCGGTCCCCTCGAAGTGATCGCCCTTGCGCGCGAGGGTCCCGGCGACTTTGACGACCCGAGCCGGGTTGTAGGTCGTGCGATCGACGCAAACCCGATCATCGCTGTACATGGCGGACAGCGTGCCCAGGAGGCTGCGCACAAGGCTGTCATCGTCTGGAGTCAGGTTGGCAGGGTAGATCCCATGGAATCCATTTCCCGAGTGAGACACAAGAGGATCAGGCCAACCCAATCGGCTGAGCCATGCTCGGACGAGCTGGAACCGGTCTCGTGCCAGTTCAACTTCGGCGTCAGATGCACTCACGCCTGACGGCCGCACGGGATCGACATCCACGAGAATCCACCTGCGCTCGATGATGTCTGCGTCCGATGTTGTGGAGCGGGCCTTGAACGTCAGTCGGTTCTTCGATCTGGCGAGGAGGCGAGGATCGACCGGATTCAAGCTCGAATAGATCGCCGGCGCGCGACGAGACTCATCGAGCTCGGCAATTGCTGCAACGGCAGCGTCGAGTGCCTCGAACTGAAAGTAGCCGCTCACGGTCGCTGTGAAGTTCGAGGTGAGGCTCGCTCGCACCGCCGGCGCTCTCACCTCAAAGACATCGCCCGGTCGGAAGAGGTACTCAAGAAACGTCCGAGTGTCCTGCTGGGGGGTGTTCACAGTGCTGAGTCCTTCTTCATGAGGATCCGTGATGGCGGCATCACACGAGCCGCTCTACCAATACATATCTGGCCGCATTCAGAATCTGTCGCGCGCTAATCCGGGGTTTCTTCCGAGAGACGTGATCGGATCGCGCCAATCCATCGGTATCCGGTGCCTCTGTGAACACCCATTGAGGCTGAAGCTTCGGCGACGGTGTATGTGAAGAGCAGATCAACGAAGCTGTGCTCTCCCGGCCTGAGCCTGTCGCGGATGGACTCGGTGTCCAGTCGGGCCTCCAGCCGAACGAGTGCCTGGTCGGTGCGCGCGAGCCAGGTCCCAAGGTCGCTTTCGTTCAGGGGGACCGGTTCAAGTCGTCCTTCAAGCTGCCTGTGGGCCCGACGTGCTGTCTCACAGTAAGCGAGGCTCAGAACGCCCCGTGCGAAGGCTATGAGGGGGCCGCGATCTGGGTCGAATCGAGGCAGGGCTGCCAGAACCTCCGTGACGAGGTCCTGGCGAAGATCGTCTGCGTCTGCACCGGGCGCCCCCAAGGCGGCGAGTCGGCCGGCGCGAAAGTCCAGTGCCCGGGAGATCTGGGAAAGAAGCTGTTCGATCTCAGCGGGACCAACGGCAGGGTTCGAGTTGTGCAAGGTTCGCTCCCGGTGGCCGGGAGCGGAGGGCGGGTGCCGAGACAGGCGTCAGCGAGAACGAAACGAGCGGAGCGATCGTGAATGCCGGTATCGGCACCCACGACGGCTCCGCTCTGCGGTCACCAATCGTGAGGTGAATGTGTGTGGATCTTGGGTCGCGTGGCTCAGCGGCGCGTCGAAGCTGCGCAGACCTGCATCGAGAACGGAAGCCCGTCCTTGACGGTCAGGACCTCGATGACGCCGTCCCCCAGTTGGTCGAGACGCTGGCACAGGTCGGTGACCTGCTTGCGCAGCGCGAAATCTTCCCTTTCGACTTCGGCCGGAGGGCCATGGTCGCCGCCGAACTTGTGCTCCGTCACGATCCGGGGCATCGGATCCAGAACCGGCTCGCCGCCCCGGACAATAAGGCCCTCAATGCGACCGTAGTGCAGCTCTTGCAGGGTTCGGACGAGGCATGCTTTGGCCTCTGGTAGCTCGCTGAGGAATACCATGAGAAGTCTCCATGTCGGCTCACCACCATTGGCGAGCGGAACAGGGGAGACTTTGATCTTCAAAGCTGACTGATGGCTGACACGCTGCTGAATTCTCGCTTACAACTCACGATTCAGGCGGAGGAGATACCCAGACTTTGCATTCGAGATCTCGACCCATTTGTCAAGGCCCGCTGACTTCAGCTGCGCTCTGAGCCGAGAAACGGCTTGGTACACGACTTCGTCCGAGCGTTTCTCTCCTGACCACACGGCGCTTCGAAGGGCATCGGTCGATACAAGCGTGTTGTGCATGGAGCGGAGATGCTTGAGGACCTCGAATGGCTTGGTCCGGCCGAGTGAACATGTTCGACCGCGATAGCTCACAGTGAAGTTGTCGTTATCGATTCGGAACTCAAGGTCGGTCTCCACCCGCTCGGCGTTCGACACCTGCGCCGGGACTGACGCGTCTCCGACCTCCGGATCATGTACTGACACATCTCTGACATTTAGCTGACTATCAACATCCTGAGCTGGGTCAACGTCCTCGGTATGCGGCTCCGCTACTTGGTTCGCACTCGACTCACGTTCCCCAACAGCCTCTTCCGGGGGACGGTACCTGGGATCTTCCACGAGTGCGCAGTCCAATACCAAGTCATCCTCCCTGACTGCGTTCCACCTTAGCTCCCGCTCAACCAGGCGCCCGTTGCGGCAGGCACTGGCGATCGCTTCCGGTTCAGTCAGGGGCGTCAGTCGACGGGGGATAGGGCGCTCTTGGGCATCGTCGTGTCGTCGCAGTACTTCGAGAATGTGAGACCAGGATTCGAGCGATGCTGTCGAGATCGGGCCCGCAATCGAACTTGTACATGAGACATGAAGGGGATTCGCGGACTCGACCGTCCATTGGATCGTGGTTGTTGTCGGAATGCACTCGTTCCATGACATCGCGTGGATAACGAGCAGCCAGTAGTCGGAATACTGAGCCGGGGTTGCCCTCGGCATCCAGACCGACATCGGCTCAAGACCAAGCGATCCGAGCCATCCATGGGCCACCGCGACATCAACGTGAGCGCCAGCCCTTGCAGCCGCGTCGAGCCACTCCCCGTACTCGGAGTCCCCGGGGTCATGCCGAGAGGGAGTCGAGTAATCAAGCCTGTCCAGGCGGCTACCCCACGGCCATGAGGAGCGTCTGGACCGGGTCTGGAACACGGGCGGAGGATCGCTTCGGTGCGTCGATACTGAAATCGAAGCGATGATCTTCTTGCCGCAGTCTGAGAGTGCGTATGCAACGCGTCGCGTCTCGTCTGAACTGCACCAAAGCGCCGGAGTCAATTCGCGTTCCCACGGATTGCGTGTGTTGTCCATTACCTGAAGGTTAGAGCTGACTTGGAGCGGGGGCGAGAGAGAGCGCATATACTCATGGTCAATTCTTGTTGATCTATCTGGTGATTGATAGGGCAGAATGGTCCCAAGAGCACGGGGCACGGAGCACGGAACATGGCCGGACCAGTAGTCACACAATTGTCGTACGAGGAACTTCAAACCGAACTGAAGCGTCGCGAGAAGACGGTTCGCCAGCTCCAGCGGAAGCGCGACCGCCTAGTGGCCCAGCTTGAGGAGGTCGAGAAGGAACTGGCCGAGGCCGGGGGCGGCAAGATTCGCCAGCATGCTGGCGGGCGTCGTCCCCGCAACGACAAGAACCTCGTGGACGCGATGGCCGACACCCTGAAGGGCAAGATCCTGTCCGTCACGGAACTTGCTGAGGCGGTCCAGAAGGACGGCTACAAGACGACGTCGCCGAACTTCCGCACCATCGTGAATCAGGCACTGCTCAAGGACGACCGATTCAAGCGGGTCAGCCGCGGGAAGTACACGGTGAAGAGTGCGCGGTCGAAGAAGAAGGCGGCACGGCGGTGACGCCGAGCGGTGGTGGCACGTCGTTCCAATTCCCTGACGAGGTGAAGGCAGCCATTCTGACGCGGCTGCAGTCGTACATGCTTGATGAGTTCGATCAGGACATCGGTGACCTCCGAGCATTGAAGGTCTTCGAGTTCATGGTTGGGCTGATCGGCGCGAGCGCGTACAACCAAGGGGTTGCTGATGCACAAGCTTGGCTGGCTCAGCGGCTCGACGATATGTCCGGCAATCTCTACGAGGAAGTGGACTGGGATGGCTGATGCACGCTGACGCCCCGGTACCGGATAGCCTCCCACATCCCCCGCTGCCGCTCCCAGCCCACCTCAGCCATGATGGGCCGTAAGTCCCGCTCGCTGATCGGATCTCGCCCCTCGAACACCTCCGGCAAGAACAGCAACGCCTCCTGAATGTCCGGGGCGAGGTAGTTGAAGTTCATGATCTGCGAGACGCGCGCCCGCGTGACGTGTCCCAGCCGCGCGATCTCGGCCTGATCGGCCACCGCGCCCTCCTGAAGCAATCCTTCGAAGCGGATCGCCAGAGCCATCAGGCGGGCCACTCGCGGCACACGCCCCGTGGTGGCGTTCCGGGGGGACGGCTCGACGCCCGGGCGCAGACGCCGCCGTCCCCGCGCCTGCGTGCCGAAGTGCACCGCACTCGTGACTGTCACCGTCACGCCGCGGCCTCCTCAAGAGCCTCACGGAACGTGACGCTCACCGTCCCCGCCTCAGCGTCCCAGTCCACCTGCGTGACCAGCCCGCGGATGAGCGCCTCGCGCTCACCGTGCGTCATGGCCTTGAGCAGTGGATCAAACGCCTCAAAGGCCCCCACCACTTCGTCGGGATCGATGACCAGGTCCGGAGAGGACTCCGCGAGCACATCGATGGCCCGCTGGGTGACGGTGTTCACCGCCGCGTCGTGCGTGACCACGCTGCGGATCTGCTCAAGCACGAACTTCTCCAGATCGGTGGCGGGCAGCGAAGGGCCGGGACACGTCGCCCACCCCTCCTTCTGTGCCCTCAGGCACACGTAGTAACGGTACCGTCGCTTCGACTTGCCCGTCCCCTTCGTGGCGAAGTGGTGCACCATGGCGCACCCGCATGCCGTACAGCGGACCAGCCCCTTCAGCAGGGCGCCATGCTTGTTGCGGGTCGCAGACCCGCCCGCGCTGCCGTTCAGCGCCAACTGCGCCTGCACGCGGTCGAAGGTGTCCTGGTCAATGATCGCCTCGTGCTCACCGTCAAAGATGTTCTCGTGATGCCGCACCTTGCCGATGTACACCGGGTTGCGAAGGAGTGCCCACACCCGTCCCTTGTCCAGAACGCTGCCGCCCTGTGGCTTGCCCGCCTTGGAGGTCCACCGCTTGGTCGTCCACCCCCGCCGCGCGCACAGCCGCACCACCTGCAGGACCGACTTCCGCTCAAGGTAGCGTTCGAAGATCGCACGGACCTGCTCGGCCTCTTCAGCGTTGACCTCCAGCTTCGAGCCGCCCGGGTGCGGCACGAGGTCGTAGCCCAGCACGGGGCGGCCACCGGCCCACTTCCCCTTGCGCCTCGCCGCGGCGATCTTGTCGCGCGTCCGCTCGCTGATGATCTCCCGCTCGAACTGGGCGAACGACAGCAGGATGTTCAGTGTGAGCCGCCCCATTGAGTGCGTGGTGTTGAACTGCTGGGTCACGCTCACGAACGAGACCTCGCGGCGATCAAACACCTCCATCAGCCGCGAGAAGTCGAGTAGCGAGCGGCTCAGGCGGTCCACCTTGTACACCACGACACAGTCGATCTCGCCCGCCTCGATGTCGGCCAGCAGCCGCTTCAGAGCGGGCCGCTCCATGTTCCCGCCGGTGAACCCGCCATCGTCGTACAGCTTCGGCAGACACACCCACCCCTCCGCCTTCTGACTGGCGATGTACGCCTCACCGCTCTCACGCTGGGCATGCAGCGTGTTGAAGTCCTGCTCCAGCCCGTCCTCAGTGCTCTTGCGCGTGTAGATGGCGCACCGAATCCGCTTCCTCTCACGACTCATCCATCACCCCCCTTCCCCCCGGTGTTCTTCCTCAAGCCGAAGAAGTGAAACCCGTTCCAGTGCGACCCCGTGATCGCATGGGCCACGGCCGACAGCGAGCGATACACCGTCCCGTCGTGCTCGAAGCCATCGTCCAGGACTAGCACGCGGTACTCGTCGCCCTTGTACTCGCGTGTGATCACCGACCCCGGCATCGGCACGCGGCCGTCCCGTTTCACGATCGTCCCCGACACGGTCCGCAGCCCCGTCCTCCGCGCAGGCCGCTGCACCTCAAGGCCGGTCGGCGGACGCACCCGCAAGTCCTGATCACGCGCCAGTTCCGACGCCCGTCGCCGCGCCCGCTCCGTGAGGTCGCCCTCGTCCAACGCCTGCAGCCGCCACGCGATGCGACGCACCAGCCAGCGCCGGTTCCCTGACCTGCTCGGCTCGCCGTACACCTCGCGGTACCGCTCCCGCAGTTCGGCCACGCTCATGGCCTCCATTTCGTCGATCCGCCGCGCGGTCTCATCCGTCATCACGCTCTCCCGTGGTCAGAGTCGGGTTCACCAACGGGACACTGAGCCGGATCTCGTCGCCGGGATCAAGGCCATGGGGGCGTGATTCTGGAGGATTGACGGGACTCGCGGCCAGCAACCGGGCCAGGCCCGCAGCCAGGGCGTCGATGACGGGGTTGGCGGGCTCAGGCGAGGGCGCGACGGGGGACGTCCGTGTCCGGGGCATGGGTAGGTCTCCTTCTACCCATACATATCTGCGCGAGGTGGCGATCTGTCGCGCGGCAACTGATCAACTCCGACTTTCGACCGGCATACTCTCGAAGACATCTCGCCAGCGCGATTGCACTACCGATTACCCTCGGAGCAACGCCGTACCAGTTGGCTGAGATAGTGCGCCGACAACACGTCGAGGCCGGCACATGCTTGAATCGCCGCAATCAGAACCTCCAGCGACACCGCTTCAGACCGTCGCGCAAGTCCTGACAAGCCCTTCTGAACAAGCTCTACGACGTCGAGTGACAGATGCTCCGAACTCCAGCCACCGGACGCCAAGACAGCCTCGACGACGGGTGATCTACTTCGGAGGCTTGGCGCGGGCAAGCCTGTCTCGCGCGGCCTCGCCGTCGAGCTCAAGCGGTTCGATTGCAGCGGCTGCGTCTTCGCGGAGCTGCCGCATCTGCTCCTGCATCCCTTGCGCTTGGCGGTGCATCTCACCGATCTTCTTCTGTTTCGGATAAGGCAAAAGGGGGACACGCTGATCTTTGAGCAAATCCCAACTGACACGGTGCCGCCCGACACCGGACGCGTGAGACAACCACTCCGCGACGACGCCCGAGGTTCGGAGCACCGCCCATAAATAGTGGGCGTCGATCTTGGCGCCCTTCTTGAGGCGAAGGACCGTGTACTCGCTAGACACGAGGAGATCCTCTAGATCGTCCGACAACACGGCCAAAGCGCCGTGTACGGCATTGATGTTGCTGATAACGATGTCGCCAGCTTGTGCGGTGTAGATGCGAGAGTACGTGACCTCTTTCCCGAGGGCTTTTTCACCTGGCTCGGCAAACCCGGCGTAGGTGATGCGCAAGAACTCGTAGCGCTCGTCATCTTCCAGCTCGACCTCTTCTTCGATTGGGTCCACGAGCTCGCTGAGTGTGGCCGAGGACGCCCCCGCCTTTTTCCATGAAGGCTCCAAGACGGTTGCGGACCAGGGACGCAGATACTTCGCATCGAGCCGACCCGTGAGCCGGTCGGCCGAAACCAACCACGGCCCAGGCTTGCCGTCTTGGTACAGCTCAAACTGCTCGATGATCTCCTTCATCTCCTCGGCGGCGTTCTTGGATGCGGCGGCCGCCACGCTTGCGCGTGTCTTCGGCACAACGTCATCAAGGCCGATGTAGCGACTCTCGTACACAAAGGCGTCGGGCTGCGTTTCATTGTCACTCGTGGGCTTGGTGAAATACACGACCGATGTTTTGGCGCGGGCCCCCGAGCGCTGAAAGGCGTCGCCGTGAAGACTGATGATTCCCCGGATAATGAACCTTTCGCGCAGGTAATCCCGGACCGGGCCGTACTTCTTGCCACCGAGCACGCTGTCATCAATGACGGAAAGCAACCGACCACCGGGAGCGAGAAGCTCGTAGTAGCGCTCGAAGAACATCACCGCCGATCGCAGCGAAGTCCTCGCTGAGCCGCCATACGTGCGGAGCTCGTAGTCATCGAGAACCTCCTTCTCTTCGGGGACAGTCGCCGAGTAGTCCATCGAGAAGGGTGGGTTCGTGAGGATAAGGTCGAACTCCAAACCGTCGGCAAGCAAGCCGCGAAGCTCCGCGACCTCTTCGCGCACCTCGATCGGGTCCGCCGCCGATGCCTGCGGCTCCTTTTGGAGGCCATCCGCCATGTACACACGGCTCCCGCCGTCACCATGAAGGTACATGTTGATCCGTGCCACACGCGAAATGGGGGGCTCACGTCCCGCGTCAATGCCGAAGATCGCTTCGTTTGCCACCTCATCGAGAAGCCGTGTGCGCTCCGCCTTGGTCAACGACCTGTTGTCGTAGAGCTGACGACGCATCTCCGTCAACGCTTCGATCAGAAACCCACCCGTCCCGCAGCACCCATCCAGCACGCGATCCACCTGGCCGCGTGTGGCAAGAGGCTTCCCGAGATAGGTCATTACTTTGACGACGCTGCGCGGCGTGAAGTACTGACCGAGCGCTTGGCCTCGCATCGTCGCGGCCAAGAACGCCTCAAACATCCGGCCATTGAGATCCTCGTCAATGCCGAAGAGGTAGTAGTGCTCCATCTGCTCAACAACACGCTTCGCGGTACCCGGCGAGAGCTTGAGTCTCTCGTCGTGGGCGAAGATCCGCTTCCGACGTCGTTGAGCGATCTCCTCTTCGAGCGACTCAACAAGTTGGCGAAAGAGAATGCTGTCAACGGGATCCGGTATGTGCTGGGCTTCCTGATTCTCGATCCACTTGGCCGAGAAACGCACCGCCGATGCGGGAAGCGGATCACCACGGCTGATCGCCTCCATATACTTCGGATCGTCGCGAAGCCGGCGGTCCTCCCAAAGCTTCACGAACATGAGCTTGGCGAACTCGAGGAATGCCGCCTGGGGGCTCATCTTCTCGGCTTTCCAGATGATCCGGTGACAGCGCAGGAACGCCCGCTTCACCTCGTCCATCGCAGGGCGTTCGAGCGTGAACGTCTCGCCTGCCTGGGGCTCCTCCGCATCGCTCCAACCGTCCCGAGCGGCGTCCGCGGAGAGCAGACGTACGAGCGTCTTGTACTTGGTGTTGCGGGTGGCGAAGTCGGCAAACCGGAGCGAGAGGATGGCCTCTTCCTGGTCCCAGACGAAAACCCTGGTGAGCAAGCCATTCGTCAGCATGTAGAAGCGAAGAGGTCTCTCCTTGAACTTTCGATTGATGAGGAGTGAGTAGCTTGCGCTCTGGTGGGTGAAGTCCTCGATCCGCTCGGTCGGGGCCTTCGCCTCGATCAGCCAGCGGGGCTTCTTCTTGCAGACCAATAGGAAGTCCGGCTTGTAGGCCTCCTTCTTCCGCCCGGTCGGGACTTGCAGCTCCTGGATCGCTCGCTTCGTCTTGATCTCGTCGTCTTCGTAGCCGAGCTCCGCGAGCAATCGGAGTACAAAGAACGACTCGACGCTCGCCTCGTTGGTGAGGTCGGTCGATCGACAGAACATGTTTGACCGGGCCGTCTTGGTGGCCTTTGAAGGTCGCATAGCCATAGGTTGCCTCGTCTATTGATCGGTCACGGGGCCGATGGTACGGGGGACTGCCGTGCTCCACCACTCCACCAGACGCCTAGCAGGCCGCTAAAGATTGGTTTCGGGAGCTACGGCGCTCCGCCGAATCTCTCTGGCGAGCTTCGTTTGAGAGCAGCGAGCAAGGGTTGACACGGTAGCACGAGTGTGCATTCGGTCCCTGATTCGAAATGCTTAGTGGCCTGCTAGCGTTGAGTAGAGAGACTTGACTATCGACGACTTTCCGGTGTCATTTGCCCCCTTGATCACCCGTGCTGCTTGGGTGAAGCGGGAGCCTTCGCGCTGCGCGCTCCGGCAAAGCTCAAGTCGCAGCTCGTGTTGAACGTCTCATGGCCAAGCATGTCACCACCAAGGAGATCTCGTTCGGGCGGAAACGTTCGCTGCAAAGCGAAGGGTCGCGTGAGGTGAATTCGGCATATGCATGCCCCGCCCGACCCCAACCCTCCCGTTAACCACCCCCTTAACTCTCACCCCCACCGCGAGAGTCCTGCCCCTCCCCCACCTCCCCAGCACGCCACCCCACTCCCTCCCCCCAAACCCGAGAGCGCCCAACCCACGCCACACGCCCCAACACCCCCCCGCTCACCCCCACCCAGCGCCAACAAAAAGACCCACGTCCAACGGACGCGGGCCTTGAAAACTCCCCGACTAGGACTCGAACCTAGAACCTAGCGGTTAACAGCCGCTCGCTCTACCATTGAGCTATCGGGGATCAACGGACCGCCAACTGTACCCGTTCCTCCACCGCGGTCAAGACCCCCACTTGCCCCCCTTCGCTTTTTCGCTACCATACCCGGCTCGACCCGATTATCCCCACAGATCGGCCCGCCGCGGCCCACCTCAGGATGTACGCCATGAAGAATGAAGGACACCCCAAGTACTACCCGAACTGCAAGGTCTACTTCAACGGCGAGGTCGTCATGACCACCGGCGCCACCGTGCCCGAGATGCACGTCGACGTCTGGTCCGGCTCGCACCCCTTCTTCACCGGGAAGTCCTCCTTCGTCGATGCCGCCGGACGCGTCGAGAAGTTCCAGCGCAAGTTCGCCGGCAACTACTTCAAGAAGAAGTAGCACCCCCGCAACGCATACCTCGCGACCGGACCCACACACAGGGTCCGGTTTTTCATGCGCATTCGATCAGATTCTCGGTTCTCGCTTCTCGCTTCTCGCTTCTGGGATTCTTCTCCCCACCCGCTCCCTGCTCCCCACTCCCCGCTCCCAGCCCACACCCAATGCCCCCCACCGCCGCCATCCTCGATCGACTCCGCCAACTCGCGCGCAGCCGCGATGAACTGGCCGCGCAGCTCATCACCCCCGATGTGCTCGCCGACCATCGCCAGGTTCGCGATCTCTCCATCCGGAAGGCCGCACTCGACCCCGTTGCCGATGCCTTCGACCTGTTCAACAAACTCACCGCCGAAGCCGATGACCTCCGGGCTGTCATCAGCGAAGCCGAAGAGCCTGAACTCACGCAGATGGCCCGTGACGAACTCCCCGAAGTCGAGGAACGCGCCGAAGCCGTCATCAACCAGGCACTCGAAGAACTCGTCAACGCCGATGATCGCGCCATCGGCTCCATCATGCTCGAACTCCGCGCGGGGGTCGGCGGAGATGAAGCCGGACTCTGGGCGCAGGACCTCCTCGACATGTACCAGAAGTACGCCTCAACCCGCAGCTGGTCCTTCGAACCCATCGAGGTCTCAGCCGATGACGGTCGCGGCGGCCTCCGCTCCGCCATCATCAGCATCTCCGGCGAAGCGGTGTGGTCCGAACTCGCGCACGAAGCGGGCACCCACTGCGTGAAGCGCGTGCCAGCCACCGAAACCCAGGGCCGCGTCCACACCTCAACCGCCACTGTCGCGGTGCTCCCCGAGCCGCAGGAAATTGACATCAACCTCGATCCTGACGACGTCGACGAGCACATCACCACGGCGCAGGGTCCCGGTGGCCAGAATGTCAACAAGGTGGCGACAGCCGTTCATCTCATTCACCGCCCGACCGGCATCGAAGTGCGCATGCAGGAAACCAAGTCGCAGACCCAGAACCGCGAGAAGGCCTGGCGACTCCTCCGCGCCCGACTCTACGAACGCCGACTCCAGGAACAACGACAAGCCGAAGCCGAAGCCCGCAACACACAGATCGGCTCCGGCGGCCGCGCCGAACGGATTCGCACTTACCGGTGGAAAGACAACATCGCCGTCGACCACCGACTCAACGAGTCCTACAACCTGCAGCAAACCCTCGCCGGCAACATGGAACCCCTCGTCAACGCGCTGATCCAGCAGGAGACGGCGCGGCGACTGGCGGAGTTGTAAGAAGAAGGGACGAGGGAGCAGAGCTCACACCCATGCCGGCAGTCTCTGAGCCACAACCTCCAACCTCCAACCTTCAACCTCCCCCACCCCTTCCCGCTCCACACACGCATCAAGAGCCCGACGCCGACCACCGCAGCCACAATCGGCGCCAGCATCAGACTCCATCGTGACACCGGTGCGACCTCAACGTCCAACCACCGCGAGGACCAACGCCGCGAAGACGACGATTCCCACCGTCCACGCCACCCGCTGCGTGGTTGACTGCGCGATTGCCGGATCAATGACCATCTGCATGATCCGAGTCTACGGCCAACCCCCCACACCCACGTGTCCCAACACAGCCCACATCAGACGGCTACACTGACCCGCACCCAATGAACACCACCCGCCACATCAACGCACCCGTCGAGACGGTCTTCACTGCCATCTCCAGCCCCGAAGGGTTCTCCAACGCCGTGCCCGACATCAAGCGCATCGAGTACGTCAGCGACATCCGCTCCGGCATCGGCGCACGCTTCCGAGAAACCCGGCAGATGGGCAGACGCGAAGCCACCACCGAACTCGAGATCACCGAGTTCAGTCCCAACCACTCGGTGCGCTACGTCTCAGACGCAGGCGGCACCATCTGGGACACCATCTTCACCGTCGAACCCGAGGGCGACGGAACACGCATGACCATGAACATGGACGCGCGGCCGCACAAACTCGCGGCCAGGGTCATCAACCCGCTCATCATGGGCATGGTCCGCAAGGCCGTGGAGAAGGACATGGATGCCATCAAGTCCTGGTGCGAGACGAACGAGCAGACTTGAGCACCGACCGATTCGGCGCGGAAGACTCTCGGTCCCAGGTCACAGGCCCTCGTTGCCGGAGCGATGACTCCCCACCCCGACAGGACCCATGCACAACACGAACAAGCGTGTCGCAACTCCTGAAAACACCCCAATTTATCGCCCCTTCCCCATAGATCACCCTTGAGTCCAGAAATCAGTCAGCCGACATCAGAGACAAGGCTTGGCCAGCGTCGCGGCGACTGATACCCTTCCTCATATTAAGGAACGCCGCACCTGGTCCGGTGTCGGTCCCCTCGTCTATATACCACGGAGAGATTGTCCAATGTCCAAGAACATGATCGGAGCCCTCGCGCTCGCCGCCGGCACCTTCGCCGCATCGACCGCCTTCGCCGTCCCTGACATCACCCTCCTCTACATCGGTGAGGGCAGCTTCAGCGAGTACGAAGACTACGGCCCCTCCGGTGGCATTGTGGCCTTTGCCTTCGCCACCACCTCGTGCAACCGCGGCACCTCGCCGGCCGACTGGTATGACACCGGTGCTCAGGCGGCCGATCACCCGGTCATCTCTCAGCATATGTATCGGCACAGCAACGGCCGTATGGAGCAGATCGGCCTCGCCTGGCTCAAGCACGGCTTCTGCGCTGTCAATGAACCCGGCTGCGCATCGTGCCAGAACACCAACTGCGATACCCTCGGCGTCGGCTGCGCAGATACCTACTGGGCATCGCTGAACGCCTCCGGTCTCGGCCCGCGCTCCGAGGTCAATGCCGCCACCGGCACCTTCCCCTTCCCCTTTGGCTCCAATCCTTCCGGACCGTCGTCGATTCGCGGCCGCCTTCAGGTGCAGACTGCTGACATCTTCGCTGGGGCCAACTACATCCTCGAAGGCCAGTACGTCGCCGCTGACGACGCCGCTGTCGGCAACAAGAACAACAACGCGTCCTACCGTCGCGTCAACATCAACCCCAGCACCTACAACATCTCCGATCTCTCCGGCCACACCACCGTTGAAGGTCAGTCCGCCATGTACGCGTGGCAAGCCTTCAACCCCGACGTCGTGATCGTCAACGCTGACATCGCCGGCGACGGCCGCATTGAAGTTGCCTACCGCGTCACCGATAACGGCGACGGCACCTGGCACTACGAGTACGCCGTGCACAACCTCAACTCCGATCGCTCCGTCGGCTCCGTTTCCGTCGGCGCTGATGACGGTGTCGATGTCACCAACGTCGGCTTCCATGATGTCTTCTATCACTCTGGTGAGCCCTATGACGGCACCGACTGGCCCGGCAGCCACAGCAGCAACGCTGTTGCCTGGTCCACCACGCCGCACAGCACCAATGTGAACGCCAACGCGATCCGCTGGGGCACCACCTACAACTTCCGCTTCGATGCGGATCAGCCCCCGACCGATGGCACCATGACCCTCGGCCTCTTCAAGCCCGGCTCCCCGAGCGACGCCATGGTCGCCGTCAAGGTGCCCACCACCCCCGTGCCCACCGGCTGCGAGGGTGACGCCAACGGCGACAACATGGTCGACTTCGATGACCTCAACATGGTCCTCTCCAACTGGGGCACCGGCGGTCCCGACGGCGATGTCTTCCCCTTCCCGGGCGGCGACGGCGCTGTGGACTTCGATGACCTCAATGAGGTCCTCACCAACTGGGGCAACACCTGCCCATAAGACCGCATCAGAACATCTGAATGCAATTCACAAGGCGGCCCCCAAACGGGCCGCCTTGTTCATTGGGAGAAGAAGGGATCAGTGACCAGGGATCAGGGATAAGTCCACCCAACCCCCAACCCCAACCCCTAATCGCTAACCCCCAACCCCTAATCACCAACCCCAATCCCCTTGCCCCACGCCTGCAGCACCGCGTTCAGGTCGCGGAAGTCAACCGTGCCGCGGCCGTCCGTGTCGCCTCCCGTGTACGGCGGAACCGTCATGCCCCAGCCGCCGAGCACGACATTCAGGTCCTCGAAGTCCACGCGCCCGTCACCATTCACATCCGCGCGGCAGCACGTCACAACCGCAGTCGTCCGTGCCACACGTGAGAAGGGCAGCACGATGTCCGATGTGTCCGGCGCATCGGTGAACAGGCCCAGTTCGCCCGGGAATGTCGTACCGGTTCCGGCATGCTCCGCGCTGATCTCGAAGAGCACGCCCCCTGCTTCGTTCACATTGCTCAGCGCCGCCGTGTAGATGCCATCGGATGGCACCGCGTCCGGTTCGATGCCGTCATCCACCAGCACCATGTTCAATGTCTGACCATTCGGCAACGTTGCGACGGCTGTCACGTCCACGCCGCGCACCGGGATGCCGCGAAACTGCGGCGTCGCCATGACGATGATCTCCTCATCGCACGGATACACGCGTCGATCGGTGCCTGCCGCAAGTTGGAATCCATCCGACTCCATGAACGTCAGCAACTGGTAATCCGTGGCCTCGTCACCCATGTTCTCCAGCACCATGGTCCAGCCGCCACCACCCGGATACCCCTGGTGCACCTTGTACATCACGGAGTCGAGGCCCGTCAGGTAGTCCATCATCGGGTGGTTCGTCGCGAGCGTCTCATCGATCGGGAGTCCTGAGGGATCCACGATCGACATGCGCATCTCCGTGTTCGGATTCATCCACAGCAGCAGGAACACCGTGCCCGGCGCAGACGGCTCACCACCGTGGTTCAGCGTCTGAAAACTGTCCGGCGGTGCATCGCCCTCGTTCGTCTTGAAGACCGAGATGTTCGACATCTCCGCATATGAGAATGCGTACGACTGGGGAATGTCGGCACCGGAGATCACGTGCGTGTACGTGCCGCCCGTGTCATACGCGACCTTCTTCAGGTTATCCTCCGATACCGATCCGCCAATCGCCAGGCAGGACGTCGGAATCCGGTTGTTCACCAGGCTGTTGATCACCGTCAGTTCATCGGGCCCCACATTCCCGTACCCGTCCGAACACAGCACGATGCGCTGCGTGCAGGAATCCGGGAGCGGCGTCAGCATGTCCCGACTCTCGATCAGTCCGCGCCCGATCGCCGTCGACCCGTCCGGATCAAAGTCCGTGATGATGTCCTTTGCCGTCTGGCGATCGTTGGCGTTGTTGATCATCTGGATCGGGAACACGGGATCCGCGAAGGTGTTGTAATCCACCACCCCCAGGCGGTCGCCGTCATTCACCAGGTTGATGAAGACGTGCCCCGCCTGCTTCAACCGATGCAGACGCGAAGCCGTGTCATCAAGATCCTGCGTCTCCATGCTCCCCGAGGTGTCCATGCACAGGACGAAACGCGCCTCTTCGACATCATCAAAGAACTGTGGACCGGGCGGACTCCCCGACGCTTCCATGGGGACGCCGGGATCAGACAGGCCGCGATCAGGATGATTCGCAATGTACGTCCAGCAGGATGCGCCAAGGGAAGTCGTCTGGAAGTTGTCGCCGTCCGGATCATGATTCGCGTCGATGCAGAATTCATTCAGCGTGTATGTCCCTGTCCCGCTGGGGTTGGAATTCAGGTTGCCGCCGCGAGTGAAGTAGTTGTCCATCAGGCAGTACGTCGCCGTCGGCGAGTGTGGAAACGCTTCGCAGTCGCAGCAGTTCTGCATGTCGGGCATGCATGAGGGGTTGCTTTCAACGCACGCCACGCCGTTGTACTCATCCCGCACGGCCCACAGGTGATGCGCAAACTCGTGCGCCATCGTGTACGCGGCACGATCCGGATATGACGTGATGTCCGGACTGTCGATATTCGATCCGTACCACAGGGTGATGTGCTGTTCGTAGTCGCCGTACTGCCCATACGTTGCAAACGCACCGCCCATGCCCGGGTGGATCCAGACATCGGCATCCGGCCCGCCCTGCGAGTTGTTGAAGATGGAAATGCGGCCGAACCGGACCTGTCCATCCGTCGCGTCGTACAGGATCGGACTGCCGAGTTCGAATGCTTCACGAACCTTCTGCAACTGCGCGCCGGTTGCATTGAACTGCATTGACACACAGAAGTCGAGCACCCACTCATTCGGACCCACCTGTCGCATCGTCCCCGTCCCCCCCACCGCTGTTCCCACCAGCACCGCGCACGACATCAGGGCGCCGAGGGCGCCGCCACCAGAGCATCGAACTGTCATCGCCATCTCCTTCATCGCAATGCACCGGCCGTCGCACCACTCCCGGCCGACTTGGCTGCCGCAGAGGAAACCACCCGGACGATCCAGGCGACCCCTCACCCTTGCTCTGCACCGGTAACAGCATTCTCTCAGATGGATGCAAAAAATGGTCCAGGAAACTGATACGCGTCCTCTGCCGTTTCAAGCGATTGCCCAGGTGCCGAATGTCGAATACCGACATAAACCTTGACTCCCCCCACACATTCAGCATGATGGAGGAACGTCAGGCTTCGCACAGGGATGGGTGCGTAGTCAGTAGGGAAGTCAGAGGCGCCGTTCAGCCCGGCAGGGTCGCTACGCTCCGACGCCGCATAACACGCCGCACATTGTGCAATCACGAAGGAGCATCTCATGAAGTTCACGTCCACCGCTGTCGCTGCGCTCGCAATCGCCACCGCCGCCTCCGCCCAGATCGAATTCTCCGTCGACGCCAACCTCGACAACATGATCGGCGGCGTCACCTTCCGCGACGGCGACATCGTCAGCTACAACACCGGCTCCGATACCGCGTCCATTGTCTTCAATGAAGATCTCTTCAACACCAGCGTCGACATCACCGCCTACCACCGCCTTGCCAACGGCAACATCCTCCTCTCCGTCCTCTTCAACGGCCGCACACTTGGTGGCCTCACGTTCAATGACGGAGACCTTGTTGAGTACAACCCCAATACCGATACCGCCACCTTCGCCGGCATCCAGGAATCCACTTTCGATGCCGGAGGCAGCAACCCCGACATCTACGCCATCTCGGTTCTTCCCGATGGCGCTTACGCGCTCTCCACCTCTTTCGATCAGGCCATCAACGGCTTCGGGTTCACCGATGGCGATCTCGTCCGATATGATCCCAACCTCGACGTCGCGTCATTGCTCGTCGCCGAAGCCGACATCTTCGATGACGGCGACGGGGACATCGATGCCGTGCACGCCCTCGCCGACGGGACCTATCTCATCTCCGCCGGCGCCGACGAAGTGGTCGGGGGCGTCCTCTACGCCGATGGTGATGTCTTCTCCTACAATCCAGCGAACGACGCCTCGTCACTCTACTTCTCCTACGACGCGGCCAGCCCCGGCACCGCCGACCTCAACGCCCTCTGGGTCCCCGCGCCCGGTACCGGAGTCGCACTCGCGCTCGCCGCGGGCGTCCTGACCCGCCGCCGCCGCCACTGATCCAGTTCCCCAACCACCCCACCCGCGCCGACCTGCCGGTCCGCGCGGGCCTTCAAGTTCGGTTCCGTTCAAACCACCCCCCGGAAGGACCCCGCCATGTCACGTGCCCTGCTCAGCCTCGCCGCGCTCGCCACCGCCGCCACCCCCGGCCTCGCGGCCCAGCGCCTCGTCGAGACCGTCTCCATTGCTGACTTCGAGGTCGCTGACACGTCGATCAGCTTCAACGTCCCCTTCACGACCACCGAACCCGTGCACGGCATCGGCTTCACGGCGGACTGGACCGCGGTGGTCGCGGACACGGGCGGCGGCGTGTATCCGTGGTCACTTGATCTTGCCATCGACGTCACGGCGCCGGACGGCACCAGCCAGTTGTACTGGAACCCCATCGGCGGCGATGTGACGATCGCGGACTACCCGCTCCAGGATGGCACCGATGGTTTCGCGGGCGTCAACGGGAACGGTACGTTCAACTGGGAGTTCATCAACACCCAGATCTCACCCGGCGACCCGTGGATCATGGGGCTCAACAACGTCCAGTTGCACCTCACCACCGACGCCCCCGACCAGACACTCGAGTACACCGCGGACGTGACCGCCGGGCCCATGTGGGACCGCCCCTACTTCATCGAGGGTGTCTCCGGTCTCGGGCCGACGATCTACGACGCCATCGAGTTCCAGGTCACCGAGTCCGGCGTGTACACCTTCCTCAGCGTCGTCAACACCAACTCAGCGTTCAACTTCATCTACGACGGCAACTTTGACGACGACAGCCCGCTGGCCGACCTCCTCGACTACGGTCTCGGCAACGGCAACGCGCCGAACGGCACACCGAACGGCACCTCGCTCATCGAAGTCATGCTCTTCGAGGGTGACACCTACCACTTCGTCGTTTCGAGTTGGGCTTCGTACACCGACGAACAGGTCTACACCAATACCATCACCGGCCCCGGCCGCCTCATGATCGCCGGCATCAACTGCGAAGGTGACGCCAACTTCGACTACATCGTCGACTTCGAAGACCTCAACGCCGTCCTCGCCAACTGGAACACCGTCGGCCCCGATGGTGATGTCACCGGCAATGGATTCGTCGACTTCGACGACCTGAATGCCGTGCTGTCGAACTGGAATCAGAATTGTTTGCAGTGAGGGACCAGTGACGAGGGGGCAGGGATGAGTGAAACGCGCGATTCCACCGGACATGCGCGCCCACACGGCAATCCTGATCCCTTACCCCTTGCCGCCCCCCAACGCCCCCGCATCCAGCAGCGCCTGCACCGAATCCGGCGCCGCCATCTCCATCCAGAACGAATCCGTGCACGCTTTCACCGCCAGGCCGATTGCCGTGCGGCCTTGACCGTCACGCCGATGCACATCCGCGCCACGATCGATCAGGAGGCGCACCACGGCGTGCGCTGCACGCCAGCAAGCGACATGCAGCGCCGTGCTATCCGGCGCAATGTCAAAGTAGCCGTCACCCTCGTACATCGCATCCACCGGCACACCCAGGTCCAGCAGCAGACCGACCCCCGCCGCGTTGCCGACACCGGCAAAGGGCGCGAGCACGTTTCCGCCCGCCGCAATGACGGTCCCGACCGCATCCGGATCCGCGCCCGCAAGCGATTTGGCCTGTGTTTCGTCACCTCGTGCGCACGCCGCGACCAGCGCATCGGCACCGTGCAACTCGAACGTGATACCCGCGTCGTCGAACATCTTCAGCAGGTCGCCGCGCCCGCGCCACGCGGCGAGCACCCCCCCACTGTTTCCATCAACCGCGACCGTCGGATCGCCACCCGCGTCCAGCAACTGCTGCACGATATGACGTCCGTTGTCACGAAGGATTGAATGCAGCATCGGCGTGCGCTTCCATCGACTCAGAAAGTTCGGATCGGCGCCCTTGCCGAGCAGGTAGCGCACACCCGGGCCATCATGCCAGTCGCACTTGCGCAGCAGCATCGTTCCAAGATGCGCCTCCGTGATCACGCCCGTCTCGACGACAGCCTTGAGTGCACCGAGCTCATACCCCTCCGGTGCGTGGTACGCGACTTCCTCGTCATTGGGATTCGCGCCGCGCTCCAGCAGCAACCGCGTCATCCCCTCGTGGTGCGCCACGCCCGCCGCCCCATACAACGGCGTTTCATACTCCGGGAACTGCCCTTCCGTCATGAAGCCGCCATTCGGATCCGCACCTGCATCAAGCAACACGCGCGCCGTCTCAAGAAATGCATCCGAACGCGCCGCATCCAGCCGCAGGTAACGAGACAGGCACAGCATGACGAGCGGCATCGCATGCCACGGGCCCGCCTTCGCATGCACCACCGATGGATCCGATGCAACGAAGTGCGTCACGCGGGTGACATCACCAAGCACCGCCGCAACATGCAGACTCTCATCCGGAAGCGTCGGATGCTTCAGCAGGATCGCCGCGGCTTCATCAAGCCCGCCATGCCAGACCGCCGCGCGAAGGAAAGCATCCACCGGTTCCATGCGTGCCTCCTCCGCCCTTCGTGACGCATCAGGATTCGTACTGAAACCCGAAGGCGCTCATCAACGCATCAAAATGCTCCAGATCGAAATACTCGATCGTGACCTTGCCGCGACCCGTCTTGCCCTTGTGCTGAATGCGCACCTTCGTACCGAGGTGGTCGCCGAGTTGACGCTCGAGAGCCGCGTACTGCCGCGGCTTCACCTCGGTCATGCTGTTCGCAGCCGCCGAAACCGCCTTCTTCGGACGCACCATCTCCTCGATCTCATCGACCATCTGGCGCACGGTCATGTTCGTCGCGGCGGCGGTGGTTCCGAGTGTGACGCGATTCTGTCCCGGCGGAAGACTGAGGAGCACCTTGGCGTGTCCGACCTGCAGTGCGCCAGAGGCGACCAGTTCAAGGAGTGGTGGTTCGAGGTCGACGATGCGGATGAGGTTCGC
The DNA here is from genome assembly GCA_030432255.1 of Phycisphaerae bacterium. Classification (GTDB taxonomy): domain Bacteria; phylum Planctomycetota; class Phycisphaerae; order Phycisphaerales; family UBA1924; genus JAUIHS01. The sequence goes on along the minus strand of JAUIHS010000035.1, from coordinate 4,483 downwards.
GACGGTCGAGCGATCGATGCCGGCACGCTCCGCGATCTGACCGTGGGTCATGTCGAACTCATCGACGAGGCGCCGATAGGCGAGGGCGCGATCGACGGGGTTGAGGTCCTCGCGCTGCACGTTCTCGACAATCGCCCACTCCGCCGCCTCCTGATCATCGATGTCGACGATCAATGCCGGGACCTCCGAGAGCCCCGCCTTCGTCGCGGCCCGCCAGCGGCGCTCGCCGGCGATGAGTTCCCAGTCGGTGCCGGTGCCCGGTCGAACCGCGATGGGCTGCATGACACCGGACTGCCGGATCGAAGCCGCGAGCGCATCAAGCGACTCCTCCTCGATCTTGCGGCGAGGCTGGAATTTGTTCGGGTGAATAGCCTTGACCTCGATCATCTTGAAGCGGCCATCTGATTCGGACGCCGCTGCTTCTGAATGACCATTGGTTATTGGATTATGGTCGGGTTCGGCCATGGCTGTCGTGGTTGGTGCGGTGGTCTCGACCTTGACGGGGTCGCCGATGAGTCCGCTGAGGCCTCGGCCGAGTCTGGGCTTGGTCTTCTTTGCCATCACAACGCCTCCTTGCGTAGAGCCTGGGTTTTGGGACTTGAAGTGTACCGCCGCGGCGAGGCGAATGGTAGGGGGATCAGGGTGTTCCACGTGGAACACATGGCGAATCGGACCCTCTGGCCCGCAACTGTTCCACGTGGAACACCGGTCATTGATGTCACGCCGTGACAGTTCGTGGATATTGGGCTTCGCAGCCCGGACCGGTAAGACCCCCCCTGCTCGTCTCGAACCGACGCCACCGACGCCCGCCCGGTGTGATCGGACTGACCTCCGCGTGCGGATGAATGGTTTGCACCCCTTGGGACAGTCATGGGGTGTCTTGGCAAAGATGAGGGCTGTTTCAGGTTGCCCTGACCGCCGATGGATCCCATGGAAGCCGTGATCGGCAGCACTGTCGTCTCAACTCAGCGGGAGACGCCTTGGTGCCTGGAATCAGAGGGACGGGATCGGATGGGGACAGAGAACCTCAGTCAGTACGATGGGGAGCGACTCCTGACGCGGATTGACCGCCTCTCGAGCCGCGTCCAGGAACTGGAGGGCGAACTCGAAAGCGCCCACCGCATGGTCACTCTGGGCACCATGACCGCGATCATTGTCCACGAGTTCAACAACATTCTGACCCCGATCCTGAGCTACGCCCAACTGGCCCTGAACGCCCCCACTGACCATGAGTTGGTCGAACGGGCCCTCGGGAAGGCCATCGACGGGACGGAGAAGGCGGCCCAGATCGCCAGTTCGGTGCTCGGGTTCGTTCGCGGCGAGGACGCCCATTCCCACGCCTGTGTCCTCGAGGCCGTCCGTGAGGCGCTGGCCTGCGTGGTCCGGGACCCGGGTAAGGATGGTATTGCCGTCGAACTCGATATCCCTGAGACGCTGCAGGTCGCCATGCCCGGCATCTCGCTTCAGCAGGTCGTGCTCAACCTGGTCCTGAACGCGCGGCAGGCCATTCGGCCGGGATCCGGCACGATCCGGATCCACGCGACCTGTTCCACGTGGAACACCACGGACAATACGTGCATGAAGCAGCGGGGGGATGAAGTGATGCTGCCGAAGGCCGGGTTGCTCGATGCATCAGATGACCCTCTGCCTGACCACTCGCCGCAGGTCGCGCGGCCGAAGGCCGGCGATCCGGTCGTCCGTCTCTCGATCTCCGACGATGGGTGCGGGATCCCCGCCACGATGCTTGAGCGGATCTTTGAGCCCTTCGTCACGCAGCGGAGCGACAAATCCCAGGGCACAGGCCTCGGACTCCCGATCTGCCGCCAACTCATCTCCCAAGCGGGCGGAACATTGACCGTACAAAGTAGGCCGGGTGAGGGCACCTGCTTCGTGGTCACCCTGCCGATCGATGGGCCGCAGGAGATCGGGTAATGTTCGTGCTGTACTGTCATTATTGACAATTTGCACCATTCTTTCGGATTCTGCGGGTCAACGCGGCCCCCAGCGCTTCATAGTGATGGAGTCGCCGCGATGTCGCTGCGGCTTACAGCCACCTCGTCCGGAGTCCCCCAGCATGCAGATTCACCCGACCTCCCACGCCAGCCTCAGCGGCTGGGTCCTTTGCGCATCCATCGCGGCTCTCGCCGCGCCGACACTGGGCGACTTCTCCGACGACCCCACCATGCCCCTCGCTGTCGGCGATCGCACCGGTGAGCAGGCCCAGGCCAAGGTCGCGCCCACCACCGACGGTGGCTGCTACATCTCCTGGTTCGACAACAGCGCCGGCGGATACGACGTCTACCTCCAACGCCTCGATGCCTCCGGCAACGAGATGTGGGCGCACAACGGCATCCTCATCGCCGATCGCGGCTTCAGTTCCACGCAGGACTACGACCTGACCACCGACGGCACGGACCATGCATTGCTCGTCTTCCGCGACGATCGCTTCGGTGGAACGCGCATCACCGCCCAGCGCGTGCAGCCGGATGGCACGCAGCAGTGGGGGAGTGGCAATGGTGTGCAGTTCGGTGATGGCGTCGCGTTTGTTGCGGCGCCGAAGATCGCCGCGACAACGGACGGCGAGTACGTGATCGCCTGGACGAACGATACCGAGTCGCACATGGAGCGGCTGGACAGTACGGGTGCGACGGTGTGGGCGAGCACGGTTGTGCTCTCGGGCGCCGGCAATGTGAGCGTGAGTGATCTTGCAGCTTCGGACAGCGGCGCCGTCATCGGCGCGTTTGTTGAGGATGCGGGCCTGTTCTCGCCGCGGGAGCTGCGGACGCAGAAGTTCAGCGCGGCGGGCGTTGCGCAGTGGAACAGCGGGAGTTTCGTTGCGGTCTTTGACACGGGCTCGATCCAGTTGGGCAACTTCCCGGAGTTCGTGGTCGACGACAGCGGCGGAGCGGTCTTCGCGTGGTATGACACGGCGGATGTGATCCTCCAGGTGCGTGCGCAGCGTGTGGACTCGACGGGGAGCAAGCTCTTCGGTGCGAACGGCGCCCTGGTCTCGACGAATGTCGCGCGCGAGCGCGTGTCGCCGTGGGTTGCGTTTGACGGTGGCTTTGACGAGACGTTCGTCGCGTGGTCGGAACTGGACAACAACCAGGGCGACTCCGGGTTGTACGCACAGCGGTTGTCATCTTCGGGTGGGCAGATCTGGGGGAGCGAGGGAACGGCGTTGACGGCCGTCGATGGTGTGCAGGATCAGTTCGTGCGCATCCTGGCGCTGGGTGGCGGCGAAGCGGTCATCTCCTGGATGGAGTCGACGGGCTTCGGCATGGATCTGCTGAAGAGCGTGCGCGTGGACGATGTGGGCGGTGCAGCGTGGACGACGACGGTCTCGACGGTGAGTTCGGGCAAGTCGCGTCCGACGATGATGCGCAGCGCATCGGGATACTCGATCCTGGCATGGCAGGATGATCGTTCGGACGCCAACAACATCCTGGCGCACAACATCAACGATGATGGCACAATCGGGCGCGCCTGCCCGGGTGATGCGAACGGCGACAACATGGTGAACTTCGACGACCTGAACATCGTGCTGGAGTTCTGGTCCCAGAGCGTCGCGCCGGGTACGAATGGTGATGTGACGGGGGACGGCGTGGTGGACTTCGGTGATCTGAACGTGGTGCTGGAGGAGTGGGGGGGAAGCTGTTAAGGGGTTTGGTGTTGGGGGTTGGGTGTTGGGATTGGCGATCACCGGTGCCTCGCCGCTGGGCAGGTTGTGGACTGCGCGGAGTGGTCCTGGGGTTTCACCCCAGGCTGCGCTGGACCTGTCTTTCAGACAGGGTGCGCTTTGCGCGTCGGGTCCGGTGCTGGGTGACTGGTCGCTGGGTTGTTATGTGATCGCTTGTCCGGGACGCCGCGATGCGGCGTTTCGTGGTCTTGCGCGGGTCGGTGATCCTGGGGCTGACGCCCCAGGCTGTGCGGATGGCCGCCGTTGGCGGCCTTGAGTTGTGGGTGTGTGTCCGCGCTGGATGACGTGATGTGTTGCAGGTGCTGTTGCTGTTCTCACCACCGCCAGGATGGCGGTGGCACCGGCGCCTTTCCCCATCTGGAGAGTGTCTGGCCCAGTCGCCGCAACGAACCCCTGCGTGTGCCGGGTGTGCTGGTGCCAGGCATATTCTAGGGTCTGCCCGCCCGGGTCCGGTTGCGTGACGTGGATAGAGAAGTGCAACCACGTGTTCAGTGTCACCATCACAAATCCCGCCCCAGCTGTTTCCTGAGCGGCTCGCTGCAATACTGTGGGACTGCCGACAGTCCCTCCTGCCAGTATTCTTCATAGGATTATCATTCGACCCTCATGCGCCAACCCCGGAAGAAAGAGGACAGGATGCTGATGACTCATCGACCTTCCATTCTAACTGTGACCGTCGCTGCTCTAGGTCGTGTCTGACGGCTCTCAATTTTCGGCGCATGAACGGGTTGCGCCCCCCCGACTCTTCGGCGATGGTGTCCATTCTATGGAGGCCACGGACTT
>JAUIHS010000007.1 GCA_030432255.1 Phycisphaerae bacterium | reverse complement strand
CCGCGAAGAGTCCCGTGATGCACGTCGGGACGGTCGGATAGGTATCCGGCAGCCAGAACCACAACGGGAAGACGGCCGCCTTCAGGCTGAAGACGAGCAGGAAGAGGATCGCGAGCGCCTTGAAACCCGTCGGAAGCGGTTCACCGCCCGCACCGGACTCAGCGACGATGCGTGCCAGGTCTGCGAAGTTGAGCGTACCGACCATGCCATACAGCAGGCCTGCACCCAGCACGAAGATGGTCGATCCGATCAGGTTGAGCATCACGTACTTGTACGCATGACTCAGTTGCAGTTTCGTAGCACCCGTGCACAGCAGCGCATAGCTCGCCATCAACATGACCTCAAAGGCCACGAACAGGTTGAACAGGTCGCCCGTCAGGAAACTCAGGTTCACGCCCATCAGCAGGAAGTGAAAGAGCGGATGGAACCAACCCTGCTCAAGCCGCCGATCCAGAGTGTTGAAGCTGTGGATGTAGCACGCCAGCGCCACGATCGACGCGACTGTCAAGAGCACGCCGCTCATGGAGTCGACGACAATGGCAATGCCGAACGGAGCCGGCCAGTCGCCCATCATCGAGAAGAACGGTGAACCGTCGAGAGGCAGGCCGGCCAGCAGCAGCATCATGAAGAACGCCGTGGCGCAGATCGAACTCACACCCACCAGCCGTTGCAGCGTCAGTTGACCACGCAGGAGCGTGGTCAGGATGCCCGCGGCCATGGGGAGGATGATGGGCAGAATGATGAGATTGTTGACCATGGTGTGACTCCGCCAGCGCTCAGCCGAAGATGACCGGGGCGGGACGATCCGCCTTGGAAAGTGCCCGAACCTCAAGGGTGTCCGTGCGACGATGAGTGACCACCAGCAATGTCAGCAGAAATGCAGACACGGCAAAACTGATCACGATGGACGTCAGGATCAGTGCCTGAGGCAGTGGATCCACCAGCATCTCGGCGTTCCCGAGAATCGGGGCGCCCTTCGGTAACGACTCCCCCTGAGAACGAACCAGCACCGGCTGGCCGCTCATCGCCAGGATGCCGAGGTTCGCTGCGTGCGAGAAGAGGAAGACACCCATCGCGATGCCCTTCAACTCACGCCCGAGCATGAGATAGACACCCACGATGAAGATCACGGTAATGCAGATGACCAGGAGAATCGTCATTCGAGTTCCTCCTCGAGACGGTTGATGATGCCCATGCTCGCGCCCACGACGCACAGGAAGACGCCGAGGTCGAAGAACATCACGGTGGTCAGGTGATACTCAGCCCCGCCGAAGAGCGGGATATAGCCATGCCAGCTGCGCAGGAACGCCGCATCGTCCACAGCACCTGTCAGCATCAGCAACATCGGCACCAGCAAACCGGTACCGAGCGCAAGGGACAACCCGGTTGCTGCCAGATGACCGGGGCGAATCGGCACAATCCGCTTCAACGCATCGAACCCCTCCGTCATCCGGTAAACCGCGAGACCCACCGAGGCGATCAGCCCCGCAATGAACCCGCCACCCGGTTGATTGTGCCCCTTGAAGAAGATGTATGCCGCGAACACCAGCGCCAGTGGCAGCACGAGGCGCATCGCCGTGTGCAGCAGGATGGACCGCAACTGCGGCTGCGCCCCGACATAACAGACCGTTGGATCCACGCCGCGAATGCGCGTCGGCGGTACCGATGAAAGCAAGGACAGAATGCCCATGACCGTGATCGCCAGCACCGTGATCTCGCCCAGAGTGTCATAGCCCCGGAAGTCCACCAGGATCACGTTCACGATGTTCGTGCCACCGCCGCCGCGGCCCTCGGTCATCACCGTTCCGTCGTAACTGTGCGCTTCGAACCACTGGCCGAGACTCGCATAGTCGGACGGTGTCACACGCTCACCATGGCGAAGCTCTTCACCATGTCCGTGGCCGGACGCCACCGGAATCATCGCCGCTTCCGCGGCCGCGTGATGTTCTGACTCACTGACGATGCCCTTTGCAATCTCGATGTTCCGCTGGTCAGCGACGCTCCCCGCCTGCAGTACGATCCAGCCGATGGACACACCGACCAGGAGCGCGAATGCGGCACGAGGCAGCTTGGGCACGTAATGCTTCTCCGCCTTCTCCGACTCCTCCGGTAGCAGTCGCAGCACCAGGAGGAACAGCACCACTCCGATGATCTCGCACATGAGCTGTGTCAGCGCCAGGTCCGGCGCCTGGTAGAGCAGGTACATGCCCGTCACGGAGAAGCCGCACGCCCCGAGCATCAGCACACGCACGATCCGTCGCTCTGTGAAGGGCATCATCAAAGCCGTGGCACAGATGAGGCCCGTCAGCAGGAAGCTCGCCAGTTTCAGACCCAGCAGAGCCGAGCCGAGGGGAGCCACTTCAGGCATCCGGAGCAGGTCAGGCTCCATGATGCACGCCCCGGCAAGACCGAGCAGCAGGGCACCCAGCACGCACAGGAAGTACTGGCGCAGACTGCCTGACTGGAACCGGCTGAAGATGACGTGACCGAAGTACTGCATTCCGCGGAAGTAGCCCGGAAAGAGTTCGTTATGGAAGTCCGCCTGTGGTCTGCGGAAGAGGGGCGAGAGCCCCAGCACGACGCCAAGGCCGATCGCGGTCAGCGACATGAACAGCGGAACGCCCGGATGCGAGATCGCATGCCACACGCTTCCATAGGACAGGTGCTCCCAACTGCCGACGTTGGTCTCCACGCCCCCGAAAATCGTCTCGAAAAGACCCGGTGCAAAGCCACCCACGAATTGCCACAGCACGATTGCCGCCGCCGGCCACCAGATGCCCGCTGCCCAGAGTCCATGTTCGTGGGCATGATGTTCATCGTGCGCATCGTGCGTGGTCGGCTCCGGCGCTGCGAAGAATGTCGTCGCCATCCGCACGAGGATCATGACGTTGCAGATCGCGGTCGCCACCGCCATGCCACCGACCATCCAGATCCATACCTCGGCATGCGCCGCGTGCTCGATCTGGTAGAAGAAGGCCTCCTTCATCGTGAACGAGAGCGTCATGGGTCCGCCCGCGAGGGCATATCCGGCCGCCAGCGCAATGATCGCGAGGATGCGATGGGTCTTCCAGAGCCCTTTCAACTGCGGCAGTTCCGTCTTGCCGCAGATATGGATGATCGCGCCGGCAATGATGAAGAGCGGCGCCTTGTAGAGCGCATGATTCAGGATCTGGGTCACCGGGAAGATCAGGGGGTCACCCGCGCCATGCTCTCCATGTCCGCCACCATGAAACGCACCGAGTCCGTACATGCACATCAGCAGGCCGAGCTGGCTCACTGTCGTGTAGGCGAAGATCTTCTTCAGTCCCGCTGAGCGCACCGCCAGGTAACCGCCCAGCAGCATCGTCAGCGCTCCGAAGATGACCAGCGTCGGTCCCCAGTACACCAGCCAGGCGGCGATGATCGGGAAGAGCCTTGCCACGAGGTAGACGCCTGCTTTTACCATCGTCGCTGAATGCAGGTATGCGGACACCGGTGTGGGTGCCGCCATCGCGCCCGGGAGCCAGAAGTGGAACGGCCACTGCGCACTCTTCGTGGCGCAGCCTATGAAGATCATCAGGCACGCCCAGGTCACGAGCCCCGGATTCGGAGGCGTCCCCTGACTGAACACGTGCAGCAGTTCGCGGAAGGTCCACGCATCAGTCGCGTGCCCCATCAGGAGAATACCGCCCAGCAGGCTGAGCCCACCGAGGCCGGTCACAACGAACGCCTGGATCGCCAGCAGCAGCGCGTGCCGGTCCTCGCGATTCCACCCGATCAGCAGGAACGAACTGACGCTCGTGAGCTCCCAGAAGAGGAACATCCCCAGCATGTTGTCCGACAGTACGATGCCCAGCATCGCACTCGCGAACAGTCCGAGAGTCGGCAGGAAACGATACAGGCTGTCTTCGTCGGGGCCAAAGTACCCCCGCGCATAAATGACAATCAGAGCTCCGACACCCGCCACCAGCAACGCAAAGAAAACACCCAACTGATCCGGATTGAAGACCAGATCCATGTGCATCGAAGGCACAAAGCTCAGGGTCGGAACTGCATCGGGCTGCACACCCACCATCAGCAGGGCACCTACCGACGTCAGGAGACCAAACAGCGCAATCAAGACCCGCGCAGTGATCGCCCGCCGCGGCAGGCACAGCGTGAGCGCCCCGAATGCGGCCGGGGCGAAGATCGCCATAAGAAGCACGTGAATGAGCGGTATATTCATGTCTCAGCGCCAGGATTCGGACTGGTCCACGGCGCAGCGGGGCGGAACACGACCGCTCCGATAGAAGCCGGGACGAATGCAGGTAACATCGTGCCCCTCTCGCCCCATCCTTTGACCGGACCCGCCAGCTCCATGCAATTCATGAATCTCATGCTTCTCCATCGGCAGCAGTCTCCCCCGAAGTGGGCGGCTCCTGCGACGACCCTTCCCCGTCACCAGCGCGGATCAGACCAATCTTGAAGAGCATAGGACCACAGATTTCATTCAGGACAATCGAGGCCAGCAGGAGGTTGTAGATACCGTCGGCAAACACCTCGTCGGCGAAGGTGTCCTTGACACGGGTCGCCAGGACCAGCGACACGCCGGCCTGCGAAACGAACGCCGTCCACAGCCACTTCGAGGTCCGTGGATCCAGCCCGGCGACTTTGCCGCCTACCTTGGCGGTCCCCCAGATGGTCGCGCAGCGAATCGCGCCGAGAAGCACCGCCCAGTGCCCCAGAGTCACCAGCGACATCACGTCCGCCTTGCACCCCGCGACAGAAAAGAAGACGCAGTACACCGGAAGGCTCAGTTCCTCCACGGTGTCGAAGAGCACCTCGCTCTGCTGACGCCACAGGTTCTTCATCAGCATGCCCGCGATCAGAGCAACAATCAGCGGCTCCAGGTGGAGCGATTCACAGATCAGCGCAATCGCGAAGCACGAGAAGACGACGAAGATCGGAAGGTGTGCATTCAGTCGGTGCAGGTACAGCGCCATGATCAGTCCGACGATCAGGCCCGCAATCAGGCTTCCACCCAGTTCGATCACGAGCTTCATCGTGACGTCGCCGTCGCCATGCTCGCCACCGTCATGACTTGCATCAGGTACTTCGTCGCCAGAGTCACCATGCCCCCCGTCAGCCACCAGTTCCGTCGTCGCACCACCATCCTCTGCCGCCGGTCCCGCCCCTCCCGAAAGGACCGCCGCGCCGGCGAGCGTGATGATCACCGCGAACAGGATCACGAGGATCAGGTCCTTGCTGACGGTCACAGCCAGCGACACCTGCGCCATCGTGCTCCGCGACTTCAGATCCGTCAGGATGGCAATGACCACCGCCGGCGAACTTGCGGTCGCGATGGTCGCCAGGACCAACCCCACCCAGAAGCGATGTGATGAACTGTCCAGACCCTCAATACTCGGAATGAAAGGCAGCAGGAAGTAGGCGGCAACCGCAATCACCAGCAGGATGCCCAACACCTGGAACAACATGACCGACGCAATCGTCGACAGCGTCTTGCGCACGAAGTCGATCTGGATCTCACTCCCCGCGGTCAACGCGATCAGTGCAATCGCGAGATCGTTGACCAGCTTCAGATATTGCAACTGGTCCTCGCGGATGATCACCGGCGCCGTGCTTGGGCCGATGATGATGCCGAAGAGAAGGTAACCCGTGATCTTCGGCAGCTTGACCGCCGCCGCGATCCGACCCACCAGCCACGAACCCAGCAGCAGAATCCCGAACCCGGTGCCGGTTGCCATCAGCCCGCTGGAATGCGGTGCGAAGGCCTGCCCCAGTTGGTCAACCGCCTGTTCCCCGGAAGACACGGTCAGTTGATGACCTGCGATCGCCAGCAACAACAGGCTGGCAAGAATCACAGTCGCATCGCGGAGCATCCCCTTCATCACGCCACCTCCTCGGTGGGTGTCGAAGCTGGAAGCTGACGGAAGCGAGGAATCAGGCTGAGCACCACCGGCACGAAGTCAACGACCACGCCGCTGATGATGACCACCGTGAGTAACTGCCGGTTGAACTGCGACCCTTCGGCAAGGACGAAACCCACAGCAAAGGCGAGGGCGAGCGGATTCTGCCGGACCGGACCCGCAACGTCCAGTTGCCGCGCCTCCAGGCCTGACGCCTCCTCCAGCTTCGGCGTCCCGATCCTGAAGATCAGAGGCTTGGCCAGGACCCGGAGGACCACCAGCGCCAACGCCAGCACCAGCGCCCATGTTCCGATGTTCAACTCCATGAGCAGTCCCGCGAGCAATGCCAGCAGCACCGCCACCACGTGCTCCGCCTCGATGATGAAACGCTCGAAGCGCTGAAACTCCTTCCCTGAGAGATTTGCAATCACCACCCCCGTGAGCATGGATGCCAGCATCGGGGACGCACCCAGTTCAGTCGCCAGCCCTGCCACAAAGACCACGAGGCCAAGCGAAACGACCAGTTGCTGTTCACGTTCCCGCCCGGCGTGGCGGAAGGCCAGTTGACCGAGCAGACCCATCAGGATCGACATCACGACCGTGATGCCGAAGCGCGATGCACTCTGAGACCAGTCGAGCACCAGCGCACCGTCAGCACCGCGTGATGGAAGGTCGTACAGCACGCCGAACCACATGATCGCGAAGATCGAAACCAACGTCCCTCCCGCACGCAACAGCAATGCCACGTGCTGCGACCGAGACGAACGGTCCCGCAGCAATGAACGCGTCTCCATGGACCAACCCAGCGATGCTGCCGACAACAGGCCCACCGGCCCCGCCAGCCACGCCAGGCTCGTCCGGTCCGTCCACAACCACACCAGCAGCCAGGAGACACCGCCGAAGATGAGCAGGGAAGTCAGCACATCCGCGGCAACCAGCCGTCCGACATCGCGAATGACGTTCGCGAGCACCTCGCGCCGTGCCTGGAGTCCTATGACGAATCCGATCCACCCCAATGCCATCATGAGCAGGGGTGTTGCATTCAGCAGCGCTTCACGTGGGATGAGCGCCACGCCCTCCGGACCGATTGCAATCCCCGCCGCGATCGCCAGCCATCCACCGGTCATGAGCACCGAGACGGCGGGTATGCGGCGCATGCGATAGAAGCGTGGGCTGGTGGCCACCAGAGCCAGCGTCATCAGCACCAGGATGGCAAGAAAGGTCTCCATGGCGTGGGAATGGAAGGATCACTGGCGGTGACCAAATGCCGACTCAACCGGAACCGCAAAGGCAATCGGCCGATCCGCGATACGCAACTCCTTCTCAAGGAAGACGAACACCCGGCGCGCCATCTCCCGCGTGGTCAGCGACAGAGCCACCCGGCTCCCCGTCGATGAAGGCATCATCGAAGCCAGCCCGCCGAAGATCGGCATCTCCTCGCGAAGGAGCGCCATCAGGCCCTTTGATTCCATGATCGTCGCAGCGAGACCAATATCAAGCAGGCCGGTCACCAGGTCGTCGAGGATCGCGGGACTCGAGACGATCATCACAACCAGCACCAGGTCATCCCGCAGATAGGGATTCTCCGGCGCGGCATCGTCCGCGCGGGGGTCCGGATGCTCTTCAGCCATGGGCACGATCCTCGGTGACCAGAATGGCTAAGAACTCCTCCGGGGACCCGGCCGCGCGAATGCGATCGAGCGCTCCGGGGCTGTGCGCAATGCGAGCGAGCCGCGCGAGCAGGCGAACGTGCGAGAACGGTTCATTCGCATCGCCGAACATGCAGAAGATCAGATCCGCGGGCGGATGGCCGCGCACGCCGAAGTCGACAGCGGGTGCGAGGAGCGCGGGAATGATGAGGGTCTCGGAGATGGTCGGCAGCATGGCATGCGGAAAGGCAACTCCCTCCGGGGTCGAAGTGGGATGCCGCCGCTCGCGTTCAAGCAGGGATTCCACCAGTTCCTCCTGGGAACTGTCGGGCAACTGGGGCTGCGCCGCCGCCGCCAGTTGGGTCATCAGCGAACGCAGATCACCGCAATCGGTGATGATCAAGGCGTGATTCGGCTTGAGGAACGGTTCGAGTCTCATGCATGCTCCTGGGTGCGGCGACAATACCACGCCCGTCCTGACGAGGCCAGAGGGACTTCCGGCGTCAATATGGGAAGAAACTTGCAAAAATGTAGCAGGCTTCCGTTTCCGCGCCAGTGCGGAAATCTCTCAAGAATTTCAGGGACCCGATCGGGAGAGCTTACTCTCAGGTCAGGACCGCAGTGCACCGCGCGGCGGTCTGCATTCTCTCTCTTCTCTCGCTTGGATCCTCCATCTGATGGACGCAACGGGCCTCTGACGATCGCTCGATGAATCTTGGAGGATCAACTCCTCCGGCCTTCTCATGAGGGCTGGAGGGATTCGAAACCCGGGTCGGCTCAACACGACCCGGCGAGCTTCGACACCCTTCCGGGACGCCGCGGACGCACGATGTCATTGTGCTTCCCCTCGGCGAGACTGAGGTCTCCATCCCATTTTCAAGTCAGAAGAACTCCTCCACCGATACAGGTGAGGACGTCGTGTGGGACAGGATGTCAGACGTCAACCGCAAGAGCAAATAGTCAAAAGTGGCGAAACGGCGAGCCAATGAGCATGCTTGTCGTGGTGAGCCGCATACGTGCCGAGGTTTCCAGTTCCCGCGGGATCACCGCTGCGGAACAGGTAACGACGGTTCGGGGGCCGTCGTGGAAGGAGTGATGCTGTGGATGTTGAGATCCGCAAGCAGCGAATGCACCGCCTGGTCGACCTGGCGAGGATGACTCACGGCTGGTCGATGGATCAGCTCGCGAAGGCCCTCGATCGATCGGAAGTTGAAGTCTACCCGGAGTCAGACAATCCGGGCATGGACTTCTTCATGCGACTCGCCGGTGTCCTCGAATGGCGGGTGGGGGACGTCATCGAAGTCATCTGGGGAGATCCCCAGGCCATCGCGAACGGACGCGTCGGTGACTCCATCGAAACGAGATGGAGCGCACTCTACGATCAATGGATCGATGTCCACAGCGACGGGAGAAAGAACCAGGATCTCGTCCGCATCGCACGCGATATGAGACTCATCGCAGACTCGCCCTCGCGAAGGGCGCTTACCTGTGCCCTCGAAGGCATCGGCTGGGATGCGCTCGGACGATACGTCGAGGCGGCTGATGTCTTCCGCAAGGGACTCCAGATCACGCCCATCACGCCAAGCCTGCGCAGGAACCTGCAGGGCAACCTCGCGAGCGCCATGTATTCACTCTGGGACCTCTTCCCGGCGGTCGCCATGGCGGACTCCCTCGCTCGATGGTTCGAAGTCAACACGCCCGAATCCATCCCGGATAGGAAACGACAGGCATTCATTCTCTATGTTCGCGGCAACACCCATCGCCGGATGATTACGCATCACCCCGAACAGAAGGAATCACACGCCGCACGTGCATTCGAGGACCTCACGATCGCCGCGCAACTCAACAAGGCACTCGCTGAGGAACTCGGGGAAGAACGTCTCGCAGGGATCGCACATACGTGCGAGGGGGGGCTGCTCGAAGTCGAAGTCGAACTTGGTCGCCGTGACGCGACCGCAGCGATCAGAGACTTTGAGGATCGGCTGAATCAGGTCGGCGATAACGCTGACTACACCGGAGACTGGATCGAGAGTTTCGGATGGTGGGCGATCTTCGCCTGCAACATCATCCGGCGACACGTTGAGGGACCGGACCGCCGCGACGCGATCCGTACATTCACGTGCCGCGCACTCCGTTTCGCGGACATCAGGGACAACTGGTCCATCCGCGAGCGCGCGTTCTCGATTCAGTACGCGGAACTGGAACAGGTCGGCCAGTTCTCAACTCCGACTCGTGAGGAGCCGATTGACCACGTTGACCAGGCACTCATTGCGGCCATGATCAGCCGCTTCCCAACCTTCAGGTCTGTGGGATGGAAGATCCTTGATTCGTCCCACATCGTCCAGAATCAATGAGGAGCAGGGAGCATGATCCCATTGACGCAAGGGTGTGCGAAGAACCTGATTCGACTCGCTGTCCCAGGGTGCGGAGCACTTCTGGTCTGCGGCCAGGCGATCGCCGGTGGACCCGGTACCGCCCGGTACGATTCAGGTCCCATTTCAGCACTGAAGCCAGTCACCGGCCCAACAGCCATTGATACCAAGGCGGGCCTCGACCTTTATGTCGGGCATGGCGACGTCCCCGAGAAGGTGCGCCTCTGCTTCGACATCATCAATTTCGGCCCCCAGAAACCGGGTGATCGCCCCGTGATCGGGAATCCCCTCGGTGATACGTTCAATGCCCCGCCGGTCGACGACAAGCCCACCTGGGACGAGAAGCCGAAGTACGGAAACTCCGGGGGCGCCCCCACGCCGACACCCGGAACCGCCGCACTCCTGGCCATCGGACTCACAGCGACTGCCGGCAGGCGGCGGAGGCGATAGCAAGTATCCCTATCAACTCGCCGATGAACTCGGGTACGACGAGTGATCACCTCCTGCCGGTCATTGGCGACTGCCACCCGACGCCGAAGTGACCTTAGAATGCCTGGAGTCATCGGAGTCGAACAGGTATGTCATCGACCACAACACGCTATGGCGTGCTCGCCGCTTTGCTCGCCCTGATCTGGGTCGGGGTCTACTGGTGGACACCTCCGTTGTCGCGCACCTCGCCACCGGTGCAGCGCGACACCGAGATCGTGGCCATCCCGACGAGCAGTGATCCACCGCCCACGCCACCCGTCACTGGACCCGATGAAGAAACAGTGACAGACCCCGCCGACGAAGAGCCGGCACCGGATGCAGACGAAGGACCCGCGGAGCCTGTCCCGGATCTTGTCCCCGTCGTACCGCCCGAGTTCATCGACTACGTTGTCCGCCCCAACGACAACGCCCACCGCATCTCGAAGCATTTCTACGGCACCACTTCGCACTACAGGAGCATCATGCGCGCCAATCCCGGTGTGTCTTTCGATCGACTCCGCGCTGGCCGCAGCATCCGCGTTCCCAAGGACCCGCACAACGTGCAGGGTCTCCCGATCGAGGATACCTCGCCCGGCGATGCGTCCGAGGACCCGGTAGTGACCTACACCGTCCGGACGGGCGACACACTCTCCGACATTGCCAAGACGGTGTACGGCAAGGCGTCACTGTGGCGCCTGATTCGGGACGCCAACACGGAGCAACTGCGACGGCGCGATGGCACCGACATCCGACCCGGCATGGTTCTTGTCATTCCACCGGCGCCCACTCCATCAGACGACTGAGTCGTCGGCCGTCCACGGTGCCTCGGACCACGGCGGAATTGCCACAGTCGGCGCAGGCCAACCCGCGACGCCCGCCAGGTCGTCATCAGCGACCGTCCCCGTGCGCAACTCCGCACAGACTGCCGAGGCGACGATCGGTGCCAGGACCATCTTCGTCGGCCAGACGGTCGTCACGCGTTCCTCTGTGATCACCGCCGCCATGTCCGGGCGACGATTGCCTGGTGTTGTCCGCTCGGCGCGATCCACCCGGTATGTCGACCACTCCACTCCATCCCCGGCATCAAAGCGAAGGTCCGGCAGACAGACCGCCAGTTCACTCCGCACGTGCCGGATCAACTCGTCTCGTGACATCGAAACACCCACCTCCGACACCTCGCCTCCGACCTGCCACAACACGCGCCCGGCATCGTCCATCTCCGACGTGATCGTCACCCGAGTCCGAGCGCCGTCCACGCAGTGACCGTTGATGACCTCCAGGGGACCCGATTTCGCCTCGCGATTGCGAACGACTGTCATGTGCAGCGGCCGACGCTGCATCAGCGCCGCATCCAGACCGAACGCCTCCCGCAACTCCGCGTTCCCGGCGCCCGCCGCAAGCACCACCCGGTCACACTTCACAACAACGGCCTGTTCACCGTGTCGAACGCGAACCCGGCAGGGATCCGTCGACTCCACTTCGACATCGGACCCGAGCAGCACACGCCCTGGGTGCGCGCCCGCAAGGGCGTGCAACATCGTCGCCGGCTGGATCACCTGCTCATCGAGCACCGCTACCGTACCCGGACAGGCGCGAAGCAGCGGGGGACGCTCGGCAGCCGCCAGTGATTTCGGTGCCACCCGCAATCCGAAGCGCGCTCCGATCATCCCGAGCCGCGACGAGAGTTCGCTGGTGCGCCACAGCAGGCAGCGCTCCGCGCGCAGGCGGGTTTTTGACAGGTCCGGCGACGCTTCACCCGCCAGGCATCGACGCCACAGATCCGGCATCTCGCGGATCGACTTCGCGGCATCCGTCATACGTCCGCTCAGCGTGTACTTCAGGCCGCCGTGAATGATCCCCTGGGCGGCGATCGTCTGGCCCGATCCCAGGGCTCGCGCCTCGACCAGCAACGCACCGACGCCCGATCGCCGCAACTCGTCAAGCAGCCAGAGGCCGGTGACGCCACCGCCGAGAATCAGGACTCGTGTTTGAACCGTCGCTTCAGCCATATATCGTTTGCCGCACACGCAGCGGAGCCGATAGTGTATGCGCAGAGGCTCACCATCGTCCGCTGCCAACCCCCACGTTCGGAGCAACTCGTGAGGCAACGCCCCCTCGGTCGAACCGGAATCGACGTTTCCGTGCTCGGCCTCGGTACCGTGAAACTCGGCCGAAATCGTGGTGTGCGCTATCCGAGTCACTTCGATCTCCCGGATGACGACGCTGTGCGCAATCTGCTTCACGCCGCGATGGACGTCGGCATCAACCTGATCGACACGGCCCCGGCCTACGGCACCAGTGAGGAGCGTCTCGGCGCCCTGCTCCACCGACGCGACGACTGGATCATCGTGACCAAGGCGGGCGAGTCCTTTGACGGCGCATCCTCGACCTTTGACTTCCGACCCGAGGCCATCCATGCCAGCGTCGACCGCAGCCTCGCCCGTCTTCGCACCGACGTCATCGATGTCCTTCTGATCCACTCCGACGGCTCCGACGTGGAGATCATCGAGCGCGATGGCGTCCTCGATGTCATGGACGAACTCAAGGCAGCCGGCAAGATCCGAGCCACCGGCATGTCCACCAAGACCGTCGGCGGGGCCCGACTCGCCATACCCCGAGTTGACGTGCTGATGCTTGCTCTCAACAGGGCAGATGACTCACAACTCCCTGCAATCCGCGAGTCCCTGCACCACGGTGTGGGCGTCCTCATCAAGAAGGCGCTGGAGAGCGGGCATGCTGCTGAGGTGCCGTCCACCGATCCCGTGCGGGACGCGCTCAACTATGTCTACGATGCCGCCCGCGTCACCAGCATCGTGGTCGGAACGCTCAACGCCGATCATCTCCGGGCGAATGCGGCCATCGCCGACGAACTCACGCGTGACCAGACAGTGGAATGAAGTTTGTGAAGTCTGCTGCTCGTCCCGCCTCGCCGTGCACCCGCCATCGGCCGAAGCCGATACAGTATGAGACCGGGCAGCCACGACGACCCCAGACACAGAGCACATGAACATGACCCATACAGCAGTTCTCATTCCGGGCGACGGGATTGGTCCCGAAGTCGCCGCCGCAGTCAAGGCTGTCTTCGCAGCCGCCGAAGCGCCCGTCCGCTTCATCGAGCGCCAGGCCGGTGTCGCGGCGATCGAAGCCGGCTCCGACTCCGTCCTCCCTGAAGACACGATCGAGACCATCAAGGAGCACAAGCTCGCCATCAAGGGACCTTGCACCACGCCCATCGGCCGCGGCTTCTCCTCTGTCAACGTCGGTCTGCGCAAGAAGCTGAACCTCTGGGCCGCGGTACGGCCCGTCGTGAGCCTCCCCGGCGTGGAATCCCGTTACAAAGACGTCGACCTGATCATCGTGCGTGAGAACACCGAGGGTCTCTACAGCGGCGTCGAAAATCAGGTCACTGAAGACGTCATCATTTCGATGAAGGTCGCGACCCGTCAGGCCTGCCGCCGCGTTGCGCTGGGCACGTTCCGCTTCGCCAATCGCCTTGGGGGCCGGAAGGTCTCCGTCTTCCACAAGGCCAACATCATGAAGATGACGGACGGCCTCTTCCTGGATCAGTGCCGCGCTGTTCACGAGCGTGACTATCCGAATATTGTCTACGAGGAAGTCATCGTGGATGCGGGCTCCATGCGGCTCGTACAGGATCCCACGCAGTTCGACATCATCCTCTGCGAGAATCTCTACGGCGACATCATGTCTGACCTCTGCGCCGGACTGGTTGGCGGACTCGGTGTCACACCCGGTGCGAACCACGGAGACGACATCGCGGTCTTTGAAGCCGTGCACGGCAGCGCTCCGGACATCGCCGGCCAGGACAAGGCCAACCCGCTCGCATTGCTCATGTCCGGCATTCTGATGCTCGAACACCTCGAGTTGGAGCGGCAGGACACCGCCGCCGGCAAGGTCGCGCGGCAGATCAAGCAGGCTTATCGCGCCGCGCTCACTGAGGGCGAGAAGACACGCGACATCGGTGGCGAACTCGGTACCAAGGCCTTTGCACAGGCGGTGATTGATCGCCTGAAGGGATGACCTGTGATCCGACGCGAGACGTGGACACTGCCCGGCCCCGATGAACTCCCCATTCATGGAGAGTCGGATGTACCGGCCCACATCGAAGCCACCGCCGTCATTGTGCACGGCTACACCGGCTCCAAGGATCGCAACATCATTCCCGCCCTCGGCGCTCACCTCGCAAACGCCAACGTCCTGTGTCACCGCTTCACGATGACCCATGCCGGACTTGAGAAGGACGCCGACGAGGTAACGCGGACAGACGAATTCTCCCGCGACAGCACTGCCATCTGCATGGACAACATCCGTGCGGTGTTCCGCGCCATCTCGGACGATATCCTGCCGGGCCGCCGAGCAGCCGGACCGACCATCCTCATCGGACACAGCAGGGGAGGCGCGACGGTACTCGGGTTCGCCGGACGCGAGAATCCAGCGGGCCGCGCGCCGATTGATGGCGTCGTCTCGGTCGCCGGGATCGCAAACTACTGGCACTGTACTGAAGAGACGCGCGAAACCCTTGAGCGCGATGGCTACGTCGAGCGCCCGTTCGGGCGCACTGCCGCCGGTGTCATCCGCATGGGGCCGAGTTGGTTCGAGCACGCCGCGGAGACCGCTCCCCGGGCGCTGTTTGAAGCGGATATCGCCCGCATCCCGTGCCCCGTCCTGCTCGTGCACGGTGAAGCAGACGCGCATGTCCCACTCGAGCAGCCTGCCATGATCCGGCGTTTCCTTGAGAATGAAGGTATCCAGGTCGATGTGAGGGTCATCCCTGACGGCGACCACAACCTCAACGCGCTCGGCTTCGGCACCGATCACGACAACATCGATGCCCCGCCCGTACGCCTCGCCGCCCAGGACATCCGCGACTTCATCCGTGAACTGGAGTAGCTGCCGGGACTACGTGGTTCTCTGCTTTCGGCAGTGTTCTGGAGGCAGCAGCCGCAGCGCCCGTCCCTATCCCGACACTCTCAGTTGATCAGATGGTCGCGTGGTTCCGTTGGACTCTGCGCCTTCCTCCTCGGCAGCCTTACGACGCGGTGGTTTCTGCTCCCGGATTGAGCCGTCGCTGTTCACTTCATCAAAGCGGACGACTACACGACGGCTCACACCGCGTTCCTGCATCGTCACACCGAAGAGTTGATCCGCCATCTGCATCGTCCGCTTGTTGTGCGTGATGACGATGAAATGGCAGTGCGAGAGGAACTGACGAATGATGTGACAGAAACGCTCGACGTTCGCATCATCCAGCGCCGCATCCACTTCGTCGAGAATGCAGAAGGGGGAGGGCTTGCTCTGGAAGATCGACATCAGCAGCGCGACGGCCGTCATCGTCTTCTCGCCGCCTGACAACTGGCTGATCGTTCGGGGCTCCTTCCCCGGCGGCTTCGCGATCACCTCGATCCCCGATTCCAGCCAGTCCACTTCTCCGGTCTCCGGATCCGGGATCAGCCGCACTTCGGCACGACCACCGCCGAAGAGCCGCCGGAACATGCCATCGCGCCCGGCGAAGTGATCCTGGATCTGCGTGAACGACTCCTTGAAGGCGTCACGACTCACCGTGTTCAGGCGATCGATAAGACCCTCAAGCCGCACGCGCGCTTCGTCAATGTCCGCGACACGGGCAATGAGTTCTTCGTTTCGTGTCGCCAGTTGCGTCTCCTCCTCGATCGCGTCGAGGTTGACGTTGCCCAGTGCCTGGATATCACGACGCAGGCGATCAATGTCGGGAGCCGCCTCGTCAGCACGCACAGGCAGCACTGCGTCATCCACCACCACACATGCGTACTCAAGCAGGTCCGCGGTCAGATCGATACCGATCTCTTCAAGCGTCCGCTCCTCCAGCGTCTCGCGGCGAACCTCGAGTTCGCGCTTGGATACTTCCAGACTGTTCCAGTCACGCTCGACCAGGCGGAGTCGCTCCCGCGCCGCTTCAACCTGCTGGCCGAGCACACCGGAACGCTCAGCGGCGTCTGCCAGTTCCGAGGCCAGCTCATCGAGCCGGCTTTCGGCCTCAGTCAGTTCCGTATTCGCCGACTCGACTTCCGTATCCGCCGAACCGATGATCCCCTCGTATTCACCGATCGACTCTGCGCGATTCTCGATCGACCCTGAGAGCCGCTCGACTTCTGACTCGGCCTCCTCGATCGCAAGCTCAAGTCGCCGGACTTCGCGCCGTGCGTTGTTCAGTTGCTCGATGTGCTGACCGACTGCGACCTTTGCCGCCGTCTGCTCTTCTGTTGCCTGCTCCAACTGCTGCGTCAGATCCTCGATATCCGACTCGACCCGCGCAATGAACTCCGCCTGCTCATCGTGAAGACGCGTGAGACTCTCCGCGCGGCGTCCGAGATCCGACTGCTCCTGTCGAAGTGACGAGGCATGTTCGTCAATCTGCCGAATCTCGTCCTGGATCGTCGGAAGTTCCTGCTCGATGCGGTTGAGATCCGTCTGAGCCCGCTGCCTGCGGGACTCCTCACTCACCAATTCGCGCTGCGCCACGGCAAGCTCCTGGCGCAACGTAGAGAGCGTCGCATTCAACTCCACGACCCGACGGTCCAGGTGCGCCAGGGCGTCACGTTGCTCGTCGCGCTGCTGGCCAAGGCTCCCCAACTCACTCTCCAGCGCCGTCAACTCGCTCGCTCGCTGGAGCAGACCGCCTGACGTGGCCTCACCAGCCCGCCCCGCCGTGATGATGCCCCGCGGCTCAAGGATCGCCCCGTCCGACGTCACGAATCGCGCTTCCGGACCGCCCATGCCGCCGGCACGCAGCATCATCGCCGCATCAAGATGCGGCACGACGTACGTGTTCCCAAGCAGGCGATCGATCAACGGACGCATGTCCGCAGAACAACGAACCAGCGACGCCAATGGCTGCTGCCCTCGCGCATCGAAAGTCGGTGTCGGACGACCGGTCGTTCCCACGTCAATCGCGGCGAACGTCACGCGCCCGGGAAGCGTATCCAGAGCCGTGCAGTCAGCCAGCGACGCGAGTGCATCCACGACCACGGCCTGCAGGTGTGGCCCCAGAGCCGCTTCGACTGCCGCGGCATGCTCCGAATCCACATCGATCAGGTCTGCGAGGGGCGCCCGGACATCTCCCAACAGAGCGTGGAGTCCCGGGTCGATGTCCTCGCGTTCACGATCCCTGAGATCCAGCAGCGCCTTGACCGCTTCATCAAGGCCCTCGCGCGCATCGGCCATCTCCTGCAGCGTTGCACGACGACTGTCGAGGCGTGCGTAGCGCTGTTCCAGTTCATTCAGTTCTTCGGTGGCCTTCCGCTGGTCAGCAGATAACGAAGTTGCGGAGTCCACGCGATGCTGAATATCGCGCTCGAGGCGATCAATGGTCTCCCGTCGACGGCTCACCGCCTCCTCGGCCTCGGCAACCTGCCGGCGTCGATCGGTCGCTTCGCTCTCAAATGCATCCGCACGCGAACGCAGCCGGTCGCCCTGTTCACCAAGCCCCGCAAGTCGCCGCTTGTCCGATTCCAGTCGCGCCTGCAGCGCTGTTTTCTGACGGTCAATGTCGGCCAGCGCCGCACGCTTCTCCGCAATCGTCAGGCGATGCCCGGCAAGATCGGACTGCAACACCTGCCGACGCTCCGCCGTCTCGGAAAGCCGCTCCTCGCGGGCTGACACATCGGCATCCAGAGTCTCAATCCGGGCGCGCCCGTCATCCAACTCGGTCCGCAGATCATCGATGCGACACGCCGTGCGGTCACGACGCTCCTCATCCGCCTCGCGGTGTTCCTTCGCCTCGCGGATCGAACGCTCCGCCATACTCCGCCGCTGCTGTGCCGCAGTCTTGCGGCCTGCCGCACCGGCTCGAATCCGCTCGATCGAACGCTGTTCTTCCAACAGATCGTGACGACGCAGTTCGGCATCCTGCCGCGCCAGTTCCGAGTGTTCAACCGCCTGCTGAGTCTCCGACCGGCGTCCGTCCAGATCCTGTAACTGCGACGTCAGGCCATACAGACGCTCAGTCAGATCATGATGCTGGTCAAACGCCGCCGCCATGCGCAGCGACCGGTACTCCAGGTCCAGTTCCTGGAACTTCCGCGCCTTCACCGCCTGGCCGCGCACGATTCGAAGACGACGCTCGGTCGTCTCCAGTTGTTCACGAGTCAGGACCAGGTTGTTCTCGGCCCGCTCCAACTTGCGTTGCGATTCGATCCGGCGCGCCTTGAACCTGGCGATACCGGCTGCCTCCTCGAAGAAGATGCGGCGTTCCTTGGGATTCGCAATCAGCAGCGCATCCACTTTCCCCTGCTCGATGATCGAGTACGCATCCGCACCGACACCGGTGTCCAGAAAGAGATCACGGATGTCCTTGAGCCGTGCCTTCGACCCATTGATCAGGTACTGCGATGTGCCGTCACGATACAACCGACGCTCAACGTCAACCGTCTCCGTGTCGATCGGAAGCCAGCGGCCCGAGGCATGCCGCGGCAGCAACTGCGACTTCTCGTCGACCTCATCAGCGACTTCATCCTCGAGTTCAAGTTGGGCCCCCGTTGCCCGCAGTGCCCTCTCAGCATCAGTGAGTTTCGGATTGTCGAACGTGAGAATGACGCTCGCCATGCCGGAGGGCTTTCGACCCGCGCTCCCCGAGAAGATGACATCCGCCATTTCCTTGCCGCGAAGCGACTTCGCAGATCGCTCACCCAGCACCCACTTGATGGAATCGACAATGTTGGACTTGCCGCACCCATTCGGTCCGACCACTCCGGTGATCGGAGCATTGAACGCGAACTCAGTGCGATCGGCAAAGGACTTGAAACCGTTGACCGTGAGCTTTGCAAGGCGCATCGGTGGAGAGACCTCCGTGTCTGGATCCGGCCAGAGTGGCCGGGCGGTATGGGCTTCGCTCCGTCGGCCCGTGTGCCACCTGCGTCAGGGGAGGCACGTGACTCATTCACTCATCGGCATTTCGCGGTTCCAGCCACGAAACGGCGGATCCCGGCTGTACCTAGTGGGTACTTACCGGGTATCCACAACCCATTGGTATAGCTGAGGGCCCGGAATCTGTCCACCCTCCACCCGAACAGATCGTTCAGGGCCCGCTCCCCCCAGGGCCCTCTTCGGGTTCTTCGGGCTGGGCAGGACGAAGAGGAACCACGTAGGTCGGCCGGTCACTTCGATCCTCTTCCTCGACCACATCATCCGGAGCCGACTCCACGAGCATCTCCTCCGTCCACTCCGAACCGGATGTCTCGGGACGGTCCATGCTGTACTCCTCGTATGCGCCGGACTGCAGTTCACCACGCAGGCGATCCTGCTCCGTCTGGAACAACGCCAGTTGCCCCTCCGAAGCGACACCCTGCTGTTCGACCACCTCGTACAGCGCACCCACAACCTCCGAGTAGCTCAGGTCCAGCCCGGGACGCGGATCCTCCGGCGTCGTCCGGTGGGCCAGGAACTCCACCAGGCTCGCCAGGTCCGCACGAGCCTGGCCCGTGCTGATCTCGCCACCCTTGTAGTCCTGGTACAGCACGTTGACCGTCGAATCGTCCATTCCCTCCGCATTGATCATCAGGCGACCATCCCACGCCGTCACAAAGATCGGACGACGGACCGAAATGTCGTTGCCGAACAGCACCACCCGCGGCTCACCCTGCTGCGTCACATACACAAACGGGCGCCTCGACGGCACATGCGAAAGCATGAACTTGTCGCCCACCGGACGGGCGTCCACCCACGGATCGCGCCGTGCCGCCAGCGCTTCATACGCCGCCACGCAGTCGTAGATATCCTCGGACTCCAGCAGTCCGCGCAGGAAGATGTTGATCGAAGGATTCGGTGGCAATTCACCGAGCAACCCGATCGCCTGGTGACGCGTCGCCGTCGGGGCCGTCTTCGCAATCTCCTCGAGATACGGCCGACAGGTCGGATCACCCAGGCGTGCCCCCGCCTGCAATGCCGCCAGCCGAGGAACAAGTTCCGGATAGTCGTACAGCTTGCGGACGTACGGGATCGAGATTTCACCCAGCGCCTGCAGGCACCACGTCAACGTGGTCGCCAGTTCAGGCGTCTCCTTCAGGGCCTCCACGTACCGGGCTGCCCAGCGGTGGTTCGCACCCTGATCAATGCGCGTATGCCCCAGCAGTTCGACGAACTCGCGCGGGTTGCCGCGGAACTCCGGCGGAATGTTGATCTCGATGACCTCTTCGTCAATCCCGATCGCCGTCTGCTCACGCCCGGCAAAGCGCGGGAAGCGAGAGTTGATCGCCGCGGCGATGGCGCGGGACCGGCTGTGCGAGGGATTGTCGAGGAACAGCGCCACCGGTGCAGGCTTTGTCACGACGCCGCCGTGCAGGATCCTGCCGCGCCGTCTCATCTGACCTGACTTCGTGTCCGCGGCCGGATCCACGAACGGATTCATGAAGATATCACCCCGCGCCTCGGCAATCGCCGGCACATCCGGAGCCATCGGTTGTGCGACACCCGGTCGCAGATCGGTCGTATACAACCGGCCGCCCTGGAGGCTCGACGTCGACGTCCCGGGAACCGCCTGCACATCCACATCAAATCGGCTGCCCGCCGGCGCACCCGGTGCCACCACCGCCTGCACCAGCACCACCGCGGTGTTCGGATCCTCGATCAACTGGGCCGGCGTCACGTTCTTGAACGCGCCACCCAGTTCCGTCCCGACGCCCGCGCGGATCAACCGCTCCTCGACGAGCGCGCGAACCGGGGCCGAGACATCGCTCGAACCCGTTCCGTTCAACCCGACGACGAACCCGTACCCTGAAACCAGCGTCGGCTTCGTCCCGCGCATCGTCGTTTCCGTGCGCACGATGTTCCGGAGCACGCTCGGGACCTCGCGCACCTGCGTCACGGTCGGACGCACAGCGCGACGCCGAGGGCCGGAACTGCACGCCGCGGCGAACAGCACCGCCAGGCACAGGACGACCACCCCAACACTCTGACAAGATCGAGTCGAGATCAACGATCAAACTCCACGAACCAGGATTCGGACGTTCGGATTATGATAGCTCTGACGCCACAGTGACGCCAGCCGGTCTGACGCGGCCACGCCCCGCCGGTTCACTCCAATTCGCTCAGGCCCGTGCCCCGGATCCCACCAGTGCGAGTGTCGACGCCACCATCTCGCCGATCCCCTCGATCACCTCGTGAATCGGCGCCTCCCCGTACATGTACGCCGGTGCCGTCACCACCCGGTGCGCCTCGTCCGTATGCGCGGCCGTCACCGGCTTCTCGACGTGCTCCGACCCCATGGACCGGATCGCCTCCGCAGTCCCGGGATCGTTCCCGATCGTCACCGCGCACCCCGGCAATGCCTTCGCCGCCAGCACCGGTGCAATGCAGCAGAGCCCGATCGGCTTGCCGGCATCCCGAAAGTCGTTCAACACACGTGCAACATCCGATTCCACATCGCACCCCGCACCCTGCGTCGCGAAGGTGCAGAGGTTCTTGGCCGCTCCGAACCCGCCCGGAAAGAAGACCGCATCAAAGTCACCCGCCTTCAACTCGCTCAGGGGTGTGATCTCGCCCCGTGCGATCCGGGCCGACTCCACGAGCACACTTCGCGTTGCTCCCTCGTCCACCTGGCCCGTCGCGTGATTCACCACGTGCATCTGGTCGACGTCTGGCGCAAAGCACTGGTACGCCACACCATTCCGGCTGAGGTGGTACAGCACACCTACCGCCTCGTGGATCTCGGAACCGTCGAAGACGCCGCAACCGGACAGAACAACCGCAACACGAGCCATGAGTGACCTCCTTCAGGGCAGCACTATTCGAGGAGGAGATTGTACCCGTCGGTCACCGCCTCGCCGGGAATCACCTCCAGGTACTCGCAGTGCCCATCCATGAAGGCCGACACCGACCGGTTCTTCTCGCCGTGATCACCCTTCCGGCTCACTCCCATGTGCGATACGAAGTCCATCGTCTGGTCGTGCAGCCACACGAACGTCGCGGGAGTACGCCACTCCGCCGACCGGAACATGTGCCTCGTCCGCGCCCAGCGCGCTGCCGTGCTCTCACCGGAACGTGCCGACGCGTACCACCACTTCACGTTCAGGTGGTAACTCGTGCCGATGTCCTCGTAGCACGTCACCGATGGGTCCGGGTACGTCTGTGAGTTCCAGAAACTCCGCTGAAACGTCCCCTGGTCCGATGGGCACTCGAACACCGGCAATTCCAGGCGTCCTTCGGGTGGGTCATTCAGCACCAGTTCGGGGTACAGGTAGTGGTTCAGCGGCCGCCGCTTCGCTTCGAGGAACCCCCAGTTCGTCGGCCAGTAGTCACTGGTCGTCGCGCCGCCCCACGTCCACGACGTCCAGATGACCGAGAACTCCGACTCGCGGTACGGAATCACCGGCCACCGGTTCTCGTGGTCCGATGTGTACATGATGGCCGCGTTCGTGATCTGCCGCATGTTGCTCAGGCAGATGGTCGTGCGCGCCGCCTCCCGCGCCCGCCCCAGCGCCGGGAAGAGCAATCCCAGCAGGACCGCGATCACCCCGATCACGACCAGCAGTTCAATCAGCGTGAACCCACGACACCGACTCTCGGACCGCATCCTGTGCATTTCAGTGTCTCCTTCACCTTAACCCTACGCATCAACATCCCCCGATGGAACCCTCTGCATCCACGGGGGGCCCGATTGATACACTGTCGGCATGTTCGTCGATCAGACTGTCATCCACGTGAAAGCAGGGGATGGAGGCAACGGCTGTGCCTCGTTCCGGCGCGAGAAGTACATCCCCAAGGGCGGACCCGATGGCGGCGATGGCGGGGACGGCGGACACGTCATCGCCATTGGAGACCCGAACGTCCAGACACTCCTCGATTTCCGCAACCAGTCCCTCTGGAAGGCACAACGGGGCGAGGATGGCCGCAGCAAGCAGCAGTTCGGCGCCTCCGGCGAGTCCATCACCCTCCGGCTGCCTCCCGGCACGCTCATCTTCAACAATGAGACCTCCGAACTCGTCTGCGACCTCGGTGAGGGCGATGAAGTCGTTCTCGCACATGGCGGCGAAGGCGGCCTCGGCAACGACCACTTCAAGTCGTCCACCAACCAGGCCCCCCGCGAATCCACACCCGGCACCCGGGGCGAGGAGTTCGCGCTCCGACTCGAACTCAAACTCATCGCCGATGTCGGACTCATCGGCAAGCCCAACGCCGGGAAGTCCACCCTCCTCGCGGCACTCACCCACGCCCGCCCGAAGATCGCCGCGTACCCCTTCACGACGCTGACCCCTCAACTCGGCATCGCGGAACTCGACGCCGACCGCCGGCTGGTCTTCGCCGACATCCCCGGCCTCATCGAGGGCGCTTCGGAGGGCGTCGGCCTCGGCCACCAGTTCCTCCGCCACATCGAACGCACGCGCGTGCTGGTCCACCTCATCGAACTCGAACCGACGGACGGCAGCGACCCGATTGAGAATTACCGCGCAATTCGCCGCGAGCTTGAGGCGTACGCCCCGATGCTGGCGGAGAAGGACGAACTGATCTGCGTGAGCAAGACGGACCTGCTCGGCGATGCGGAGGACTCGCAGACCGCGAAGGACATGGTCCGCACGGCGCTCAAACTCGGCATCAACGACGAGGTCTACGCTGTAAGCGGCGCCACCGGCGCCGGCATCAACGAACTCCTGCAGGCCTGTTGGGAGGTGTTGGAGAAGGAACCGGAGACGTGGTAGGGGGTGGTGGCGGGTGACAGCTGGCTGGGGACTCTTGCGAGTAGAACTGCCGCAGCAAACACTCCATCAACGAGGCTCAGTTATGAACCATAAGACCTTGGTCCTTCTGCTTCCATTGCTCATCAATATGGGCTGCACGATGTATGTGACTTCGGTGGACAGGTCGCCGGTCAAGCTGGCTGGCGCAAACACAGAGCAGCCGGTCTACTTTCACCTTCTCTCCAATCGGTCCGTTGTGGCTTCAAGGTGGAGAACAGGGATAGCTGAGGCAAGGTACTCCATCGGATCATCGGGATCATTCGACTGGATCTTCAATACCGGCGATCCCAGTGCGGAGTTCTTGCAAGTCGCAGAGTTCGCACTCGGAGAGACTTACTCCTCACGACTCGCAGTCCTGGGATTCGATCCAGTAGTGATCGGCGCCGTTAGCACGGCTCATCATGTTCAGACTGTGTATCCGCGCGGGGAGGACCTCTTCAGTCCTACTGCAGCGGCGTCTCTGTTTCTTGGGTCAACAGGCATCAACGCTCCGATAGGACCCTTCATTGAAGCCCAAGTCACACACTACTACGTGTATTCCGGTGACAAGCCAGTTCGAGTGGATCTTGATCAGCCGATCACAGTTCATCAGCTGATTGATGCGGCCCCGTGGCTACGGTAGCTGGCCGCTTGAGCAGGCGCCACACCCTTGGTCAATGCCTGGCTTCCGCAATCCCTCCACAGCATCAAAGTATCGCCATGGCCTTCGCAGTCTCGGCCGCGCCTTCTGGCAATGATTTCTCGACTGAGACCACTCTAGAGCGGCGATCACTCACCTCCGCCTCACGCAGCTTGCTCACGATCTTGCCGAATCCTCTATCCAAACCTTGGAGGGCATGCCAACTCCGCATTGCTCAAGAGCTAATGCCGAGTTTCAAGAGAGTCCCATTCCATATCTCCGAGATCACCGGATGATCCTCCATATTCAGTGAACGTGAACCAAGCATCCACTGCGACAACCCCCTGGACAAGGCGATGCTGTAACCAGAGGTATGCAGTTGAATGCTCAGATCGATCCACGCCAGAAACTGATCGAGTTCATTAGCCATCTGGTTTGTTCTTCTTGTGAACTCGATCAGCGGCCAGGACAGAACCTCAAAGCTCAGCACCTCAAGGACGTTACGGCTGGCCAGAACCCCAAGCAACACCGCCGACAGCGTGCAATGCAAGGGAGTGAGGACAGTGACTCCGTCATGGACTCGCCATAACGACTCAATCATGTAATCCGACGCATCAAAAAGAAAGTAGTCGTAAATCTGTGGCCATTCGCCACGAAACTCCCCCCCGCCAAACATCGTCCCTTCAAGCTGATCGAGCCAATCATCGACCTGGTGTACGTACCCAGTGCCCAGCAGCGCGGCTTGGAAGCACGTCGGATCTTCACACCTCGAGTAGTGTGCAAGCAAGAATTCAATCGCTTCAATTCGGCCATTGACTTCAGCAATCATAAGAGACTCATTCACCAATCGCTTCTCCTCCACTCTCCCGCGCAAGCCGCTCCTTCTCTCTGCAGGCCTTTCGACATGCCTGGAGTCGCGCCTCGCAACCTAAGAATTTGGCCGCTGTATCGAAGATCTCTGTGGAAACATGAATCATCGAATTCTCCTTTGAGGCAGCCAAGCAAAGGGCTCTGCGGGGTCTTGCAGTGATCGTTGTACCAACTATTGAAATAACGGCATGCAATCTGCTTTCCCCATACGCTCAATCATTCACTCCACTTCGCCCTTGCGTTCGTTGAGCCACCGAACTGCCCATGCACGATTACCCTGCACGATCTTCCCGAAGAGTGTGTCCCGGAACATCTCGCGCACGCGAATTCGGGAGAGTTCCTCAAGGCGCACTGCGGTTTCCTCATAGATCCTCTCGTCTGCGCCAAGTTGCGCTCGTAGCCCTCCAATAATCTCCGATAGTACGACACGCTGGTCCTCGAAAGTCATGCCCCGATCTACATCCCATGGAGTTCCGAATAGCCCCTTGAGAAGCGAGAGCTGATACCACTTCTCGTGCTTGCGGCGCACGAGGACACCGCAATCACCTCGATCAACCTGAAGGCTGAGCTCAAGGTCCCCCGATGCATACAATGCGCATCCTGAGTCCATGCTTCCGTACTCGGATCGCTTAGCAGTGAAGCCAAGATGCCTCAAAAGTGGAGCGAGCTCGTTGCGAAACTCATCCAGAGTCTGCGCCATACTTCAGCTTCTCCAATCATGGTGCAGTGAGACAGTTACCAGCCTCATTGAGAGAGTATCCGTGCTCAGCGAGATACTCAAGCTAGCGCGATAGCCATTGAGAGCATCAAAAGTACCACAAATGCACTACCATCCTGGCAGTGGTGAGAACAGCAACAACACCTGCAACGCCGACCATCATCCCGTGCGGACAGCAGCCGCACGCAAGAACCCAGCGACGACCATCCTCAGAGCTTCGGACGTCAGCCCCAAGAACCGAACCACGATGTTGCTGATCGCCAAACTCGCTGTACCGATCTTGCTCATATGCATGGGTACCGTTGCCCTCCTGTCCAACCTCGGTGCCATGTCGAGCCGCGCACATGGCGAAGCCTACACCGGTGGCGTGATGTTGCTCCTGGGAATCGCCTTGACGATCGTGATTCTCCTGAAGGCAAGGAAGAAGTGAGAGAGGCAATGGCCCAACCCACTCACTCCGCCGTCAACACCAGCACACACTCCATCGAATTCAACGCCGTCACCCGGTCGACCTGCTGAGTGCGCGCATCCCATGGATCGTGGCCGCAGAACAACACGGTGTCCTGCTCCACCGCGTTCAGACAGGTTTCAACCATCGGAGCACCCGGGCGGAAGTGCGTCCCGCCGGGCGGTCCTTCGTGCATGAGCAACCAGTCGGGATGCTCCGCGATGACGCCCATGATGCGTTCACGTTGATCGTCGAGTGAACGACGGAACGGCCGATTGGCGTTGCCGACACAACCGCCCACGCACCCGATTCGTACGCCCTCGCGCTCCACGACGCCTTGATCCACCAGCGTCAGATCGCCGCGCCACGATTCGCAGCGCGGCACGCCACCCTGCTTGTCTTCGTACAGGTCATGGTTGCCCGGCACGCACACCACCCAACGGAACGTGTCCGCGAACGCGTCCAGCACTGGTCGCACATCGCCATACCCGCCGCGCTTCGGAACATTGATCGGGTGCGACCAATAGTCACCGGGAAGCAGCGCCCCGAAGTCCGAAGGACTCAGGCCAAGTTCGGCACGGATCGCGGCAGCCGCGGCCGGCGCCACCACTGTCCCGGCGAGCGGGACATCGGCGGCAAGCGGGGAGCGGAGTGCGCGCCCCTGAAGGTCGGAACTCACCACCAGGCCCGCCAGATCTGCGGGCAACCCGGCCATCCGACCCCGGAGGATCGGATAGTCACACCCGTGGAACACGCCGCGCGTGACCTTTCGAACCCGAATGGAACCGATCTGTTCGAGATTCACGATTCTTCCCCCTCGATATGAGAGCCATCACCTCACTCAGACTGGAGGCGCACGGAGTCAAGAACTCACCTGCCGGGTGATCTGACCAGTCGCGGCTCTGTTGCACCGAACTCCCCGATTCCCCTCAGGACGCTGCAGAGGATATCAGACCTGCGAACTCTCGTGAATTTCACAGTATTTCATGGGAAAATGATCCCCGGGCGTCGCTGACCGGTGAGAATAGCCTTCAAAGAAAGCAGGAAACCCATGATTTCACGACCAAGCCCCATCGCGCACCTGGCCATTCTGGCAGCCACGTCAGTTGCCGCCGCGGACGTCACCGGCCCTCTCGGCTCCAACCTTGTGGTGAACGGCGACGCCGAGACAGGCACGATCGCCGGCTGGGTCGACGGCGGCATCGAGATCATCGAGTCGGACGCCGCCGGCATGGACAACCTGCCTCCCGGCGTCTCGATCGGCGATTACTCATTCACCGGTCGTTTCGGCGACGCGATCTCACAGACACTCGTCCAGTCCATCGACCTCAGCGCCCTCGCCAGCCCGATCGATGCCGGCGACATCACGGCCTTCTTCACCGCGCTCATCCAGTCTCGAGCCGCCGGCGGCACACTTGACCAGGGCAGGGCCACGCTGGAGTTCTTCGGCGATGACCTGCTCGATACGCAGACGTTCGTCGACAAGAGCATCACTGAGAACGGCGAGGACTGGACGCTTGCGGAGCACCAGCAACTCGTACCCCCGGGGACCCGCACTGCGGTCATTACCCTCGACTGCTCACGCATCGGCGGCGCCTCGACTGATGCGTTCTTCGACAACATCGCACTCATACTCACAGAGTTGCCCGCCTGCCCGTCGGACATTGACAACAGCGGCACAGTCGACTTCAACGACCTCAACATCCTGCTCGACAACTGGGGGCTGTCTCCTGCAAGCCAGGCTGACGGAGACATCGACGGGGATGGCACCGTCAACTTCGCGGATCTGAACGAACTGCTCGACCATTGGGCGCAACCCTGCGGGTGAATCAGCCAGGACCCTCCCAAAGACAAGCCCCCCGAACGCGCTGAGCGAACGGAGGGCTGAGTGCAGAAGTCGATCCGGAGTGATGGATCAGCCGCCGCGACGACGACGGGCGCCGAACGCAAGCATGGTGCAGAAGACACCCGCGGCACCGGGCGCGGGGACCATCCGCTGCGTCTTGAGCGGAATCTCGAACTCGACATCACCATCGTCATCCAGACCCTGCACCAGGACCAGTCCGACACCGGGCGCATACAGCTTGTTCTCAACGACCTCCGGGCCGTCAAACAGGTTGCCCTCGCCGGTGTTCAGCACGTCGTTGAAAGAGCCGTAGGGGATGTCAACCATGTCCGTCAGGCTGTTGACCTGCGCGAAGTCGAATGCGACATCGGGGGCGAACTCCTGATAGTACTCGTCGCCGATCATCGGGTTCGCGTACATGATGATGCCGGGAAAGTAGTCGACGCCATCGGCGATCCACGAACCCTCGTGATCGACACCGATCAGGTTGTCGTCATCGTCGTACTCGAAATTGTTCACGTGCTCACCGAAGTACCAGACGTTGCCAGCGCTGTCACGCGCATACCAGTCGTGCGCCACTTCGACCAGCAGGCCATCCTCATACTCCACGTCCCGGATCACACGCGTTTCAACGCCGAGGATGTTCTTCGTCGTGTCTGTCACCAGCGTCTCGGTTCGGATATCGGCTCCATCCTCAACACCCTCATACACCGACAGGTTCAACGGCGTCATCTGAAAGTAGTTGTTGCCCCCCGCAGCGCTCGTGCCGTCAAAGGTCGCCATCGTCCAGTCCGGCAGGATCGGATCCGCCATCACGGGGCACGCCGCGAGCATCGCGGCCAGAGCAGGGATCTGCCAGCGCACAGCGCGCAGCGACATCGCATCGGAATTGGTCATTTGTAGACTCCTCTCTACCGTGCAGGTTTCCTGGCGCCCGGACATCCGAACGCCACGAGAGAACACTACACTGCCCCGAGATCCGTGCATTACCGCAGGATGACCACGGCCACTTTCACGTCCTGTGACTGAGCCCGCTACCCGCCTCGCGCTCCCCGATCCCCCTGATGAGCATCCCGCTGGATGCGGATTGCCTCGATCGGGACGATATCGCCCCGCCCGATCCCTTCGCACGTCCGACTCAACCTCTGCCAGTCTCGCGGATGCTTCAGGTGCTCCGGCCACCACGGAAACGTACGGCACTGCAGGGGCCGCGCCTCGTACAGCGAACACACAGCCTTGCCCGGCAACGTTTCGCGATCCAGGAAGACGCAATCGTAGCCCTCGTGCGTCAGGTGCTCACGCAGAGACTGTCCCTCAGGCGTCTCATGGGTGTACCGCTCCATGAAGGTCTCAACCGGAATCCCCAGCTTCGCCGCCATCGCCTCGGCTTCCCC
Organism: Phycisphaerae bacterium; assembly: GCA_030432255.1. Taxonomy (GTDB): domain Bacteria; phylum Planctomycetota; class Phycisphaerae; order Phycisphaerales; family UBA1924; genus JAUIHS01. The sequence continues at coordinate 167,071 of JAUIHS010000007.1, read as the reverse complement.
CGGTGTGAACAGCACGAATCCCGGTACGCCCGTGCAGCACGCGCCGCAGCAGGTGCATTCGAACTGCAGACCATCCGCATACCACTCATCCCTCGGAGTGCCGCCGCGACTCACAGTTCGGTCTGCACGACAACAAGTGTCTGGTCGTCATCCCGCTCTCGCGAACGCGTGTGGGCGTAAAGACGCTCATGGATCGACTCGATCACGCACGGTGGCGCACCGGTGCAGTGCTCCAGCGCTCCGGCCAGTCCCTCATCACCGAACATCGCGCGCTCCGGGGGCGGGCTGAACGCTTCCGTGATCCCGTCCGTGAAGAGTACAAGCGTGTCGCCGTTGTCCAGACGAACCGATGCCGACTCGTACGACACGTCATCCAGCACACCGAGGGGCAGGGACGCCACCTCATCCAGCCCGATCAGGTCGCCGTTCTGCCGCCGCCGTTTCGGCGGATGATGCCCGGCATTGGCGTACACGAGTTGCTTCGATGCGGGATCCAGCACACCCATGAACGCCGTGATGAAATGTCCGTCGATCAGGTTCGGATGCAACTGCCGGTTGATCCGCATCAAGGTCTCATGCGGCTGCATGTCTCCGGACATCTGCCCGCGGAGCGCCGTCTGAAGCATTGCCACAACGGTCGCCGCCCCGGCGCCGTGACCCGACACATCAGCGATCACGAACCCCCAGCGATCCGATTCGAGCGGGATGAAGTCGTAGAAGTCGCCGCCCGCCGCGTTGCTCGTCAGGTAACTCGTCGCAATCTCCAGCCCCGGAATATGCGGCGTGCGATTCGGCAGCAGTGAACGCTGCACCTGCGCGATCTCCTCGAGTTGATCCTCGAGTTGGCCATTCAGGCGTTTGACCTCCGCCGCATGCAGCAGACTCCGCGTCAGCCCGCCGATCAGGTTGGCCCGCATCAGGAAGTCCTCGGCGATGTGGTCCGACATCGACAACTCGGGCCGATGCATCAACGCCAGTGACCAGTTCAGCGCATGCCCGCTGTCGAAGAGCGGAACCGCATACAGCGAATGCACATCCTTCAACGCATCGCCGAGCACGGGGTCGCCCGTCAGGTGCAGATCCTCGAAGAGTTGCGGCTCCTCCCGGCTGATGATCTCGCTGAGGAAGCCTCCCGACTGGACAGGGTAGGGTTCGGTACGCTCCCACGGGTTGTCGAACTCATGGATCGACGCCGACGGGATGAGCCGACGCGTCACCCGGAACTGACCCGTCTCCAGACCCCGCGTCGAGAGGGAAATGTACCCGTCGAATGGCCGGTACTCCCCCAGGCGCTCCGTGAAATGACGCTGAATCTCAAACGGATCCAGGGCGCGACTGACTTCCTGCAGCAGTTGAACCACCGCGGGAATCCGGCCGCCAGACGTCAGGTCCACCTTGCGCATGTGTGACAGTGTATACCCCGGATCGCGGGCAGACCGCCAACCCCCGCTGTTGCACCCGACCCGCAGCACCGCGAGAATCGCCTCAATGACACCACTCGCACCGAACGACCGGACGCTTCTCGATGCCGCGATCGAACAGGCCCGCAAGTCCCTCAGCGAAGGGGGTATTCCCATCGGGTCTGCACTCGCGACCCCTGACGGCAAGGTCGTCGCGTCCGGTCACAACCAACGGGTTCAGACCGGCGACACCACCGCCCATGCCGAGGTCTCGTGCATCCGGGCCGCCGGACGCCGCCGCGACTGGCACACGCTCACGCTCGCCTCGACGCTCAGCCCGTGCATCATGTGCTCGGGAACTGCGATCCTGCACCGAATCCCCCGCGTGATCATCGGGGAGAATCGGACGTTCAAGGGCGCCGAGTCACTGATGAGTGCGGAAGGTGTCGAACTCCAGGTCGTGCAGGACGCGGTCTGCATCGAGCTCATGGAGACCTTCATTCGAGAGCATCCGGACCTCTGGAACGAAGACATCGGTATACCGCCGGAACCAGGCGATCAAGCCCCCTGAACGCCACCAACATATTCCCGAACAACCCGGCCGACCCGCCGCGCTCCGCAGACCCCTCACTACAATGGCCACCATGAGCGAGGCCCGCATCAACATCGAGCGCATCACCGTCTACTGCTCGTCGAGCAATGACCTCCACGCCGACTTCTTCGCGGCCGCCAGCCGACTCGGCACCCTCATGGCCGAAGCCGGGTGGGGACTCGTCTACGGGGGTGGCTCCGTCGGTCTCATGGGAGAGATCGCGGGGGCCGTACGCGATGGCGACGGTCATGTCACCGGTATCATCACGCAGCGCCTCCGCGACGCCGAACAGATGGACGACCTCAATGACGAGAACGTCGTCGTCGAGACCATGCGCGAACGCAAGCGCATTCTCGAACATCGCGGCGATGCCTTTGTCATTCTCCCCGGTGGCCTCGGCACGCTCGAGGAATTCTTCGAGATCCTCGTCGGCCACCTCCTTGGTGAACATCACAAGCCCATCGTCATCCTCAACACGCCCGACCCCGATCGCCCCGGAGCGCACTACTACGACCCGCTTCTCGACATGTTCGACCACATGATCGAGAGCCGATTCGCGCGGCCCGGCGTTCGCGACCTCTTCAGCGTTGTACAGACAGCCGATGCCGTCATCGAGGTCCTGCGCGGGCTGGATGGCGAGGTCGCTGCGACCTCCGGGCGGCTCGATCTTGTTCCGACGCCGCCCGCCTCCCTCCGTGAGCATGGAGATCAGGCTGACTGATGTCTGCCCCGCTGGTCATTCTGCCGGACTGCCCGGCGCCACCTGCGCCGCTTGGCCTGATCGCCGCCGGCGGTCGGCTGCCGATTCTCGTCGCGCAGGGCATGAAGCATGCGGGGCACACCGTCCACTGCATCGGGCTGGCCGGGCAGTACGAGGAGGAACTTCCGCAGTTGTGCGACGACTTCACGGAAACGGGAGCGCTGAGACTTGGATCGTGGGGCAAGGCGCTGAGGAAATTCGGTGTCGGCCACGCGGTGATGGTGGGGCGGGTGGACAAGGCGAAACTCATGCACGATTGGTCGACACTGGTCCGCAATACGCCCGACCTGCGCTCCGGTATGATGTGGTTCAAGCTGCGCAAGGATCGGAGATCCGGTCAGATTCTCGCAGCCGTCGCCGACGAACTGGCCAAGGACGGAGTGCTGCTCATCGACTCGACTTCACACATCCAGGAGCACCTCGCACAAGCGGGCGTCATGACGCGCCGGCAGCCTTCCGCGGGGCAGAAGGCCGACATCGATTTCGCGTGGCCTCTGCTGCAGGAACTGCTCCGGCTGGACATCGGTCAGGCCATCTCCGTCCGCGAGCGGGACACGATTGCGGTTGAAGCCGTCGAAGGTACGGATCGCATGATCCTGCGTACAGGTGAACTGTGCTCCGCTTCCGGCTGGTCGCTCCTGAAGGGCGCACGTTCGGGGCACGATCGACGCTCCGATGTGCCGACCGTCGGGCCCGATACCATTCGCAACCTGCACGAAGCAGGGGGGCGCTGCCTTGCGCTCGCCGCTGGTGACGTCATCATCATCGACAAGCCCGACACCCTCGCCATGGCTGACAAACTGGACATCGCCATCGTCGGCATGCCTTCGGCCTGAACGTGTCGGAGGCTGCGGAACAACCTGCGTATGTCGGTCGGGGCGGATTGAAACTACATCACGCGCTTGAGACCTTCGGCCTCGCTGTCACGGGCCTCACCGCTGTCGACCTCGGCTGCAACCTCGGCGGTTTTACCGACTGCCTGCTGAAACACGGCGCCTCGCATGTGCACGCGGTCGATACGGCATACGGAATCCTCGATTACCGCCTGCGCACCGACGACCGAGTGACGGTCATGGAACGCACCAACGCACTCCATGCGGAACCCCCGACCACGGTCGACCTCGCAGTGATCGACATGGGGTGGACGCCGCAGAAGTTCTGCATCCCGGCGGCGCTGAAATGGCTGCACTCCGAGGGACGCATCATCTCGCTGATCAAGCCGCATTACGAGAGATCCCACGGCAGCCGCGAACGCACCGCCCCCGTGCTGACTGACGACGAAGCCGCAACCGTGATGCGCGAGAGCATGAACGCTATGGCGGCGCTGGGCGTCGAAGTCCTGGGCGAAGTGCAATCCCCCATTCGCGGCGGAAAGAAGCGGGGGAAGAAGACGGGGAACATCGAGTATCTGGCGTTGCTGAGGAGAGTGACGAGGGACCAGTGATGAGGTACCGGTAGGCTTGTCGGCGCAGATACCACACTCACCCATCTGCCGACATCCCCCTCTCCCGCTCCAACGCGGCTCGAAAGTCTTCCATCATCCCCGCGTACCGATCCGCGCGCCGTACCGAGCGTCGATGCACCGCCTCGCGCACCTGTGCGTAACTCGCTGTCGCCACGCGACGCTTTGATTCCTGCGGCCGCAGACACGCGTCATCCCATTCCAACCCGATTCCCTCCACCAGCGCCCGTGTCACACGCTCCTGCTCCGATACCAGTTCCTCGTACCGCACCTCGTGCAGTTCCACGAAGCCCCAGTTGGACCAGAACGCCATGATGCGCTCGTACTGGTGGTAGTAACACGCCAGCGCTTTCAGATCATATGCATAGGGATGTGTTCCACCTGCAAACTCCTGCATGTAGCACGACAGGCACGTGTCCTCGGCATCGCGGATGCAATGCACAATCCGCGCCCGTGGAAACAGCAGGCGGATCAGACCCACGCGGCGAAAGTTCGACGGCAACTTGTCCGTCAGGAGAGCATCCTCTCCGAACTTCCTGCCCATGGCCCGCTCATACAGGTGCGCACCCTCGCGGCCGATCTCTGCCGGCAGAGCCGATTCCACTGATCCCAGGCAACCCGGCCAACCTGCTTGCGATGGGCATCGCGACTCAAGCAGCGATTCCAACTGTGGCACGATGGTCAACTCACCGCCACCCGTCACTGACGGATGACTCGTCAGGATCTGCTCCACCAGGCTCGTCCCCGAGCGAGGCATCCCGAGGACGTACACCAGACCCTCACCCCCGCCCTCACGTGCTCCCGCCAATTCGCGCACATGGTCGCTGTCAAAGGCTTCAATCAGCCGGTCCATGCCGCGGCGGAAGCGTTCGCAATCAAACCGCGCGCCCTTCGCACGGTTCGCGCGCCCCAGCAATGTCGCCGCTTCCTCATGCACACCGGCTCGGTCGCAGACCTGCGCTGCCGTGAAGAGCAGGTCCACGGCCTCGCTGTCATTGCTCACCCTCGCGGCCGCACTTCGAAGTGTCGCCGCGACCGCCACCGGATCACCCGCCCGCGCATCCAGCCGTCCACGGATCGCAACCGCCGTCGGTCCCTCTGCCCCTGCCGGCAGCAAGTCGAGCGTCCCGCGCGCCGCGTCATCATCGCCCCGAATCTCCTGTACGCGTGCCAGAGCGATGAGCGTGGGCGGATGCTTCGGTATCAGGCGGAGAACATGTTCGTAGGCGCGCACTGCATCATCTGTCCGGCCTGCCAGTCGATACGCATGCCCGAGGTTGTAGAGGAAGGGAGGTGTCTCCGGCTTCACCCGCAGCGCCGCCTCGATGTCCTCGACGGCGCCTTCCGCCATACCCTGCTGCGTCCGCAACACACCACGCAGATGCAGCGCATCCGGATGCTCCGGCTGCTTCGACAGAACGAAGGTGTAGAGCTTGGCGGCGTCGCCGAAGCGTCCGGCCTGCTGATGCGACATCGCCTGCCGGATCATCGCCCCATATGGATCAGCCTGAGCAGACATTCAAGGTCCTTCGTGTCCTGTCCCTTGTCCCACTTCCCTCGTGCCAGCACTCTCAACCGTTATACTCCCGGGAATCCCGGCACGCGCCGGCACGTCACAGCATAGTCGAAAGCTGAAGGTCGAAGCCGTGAGAGCGCGGACAGCCCTCCTCCTGACCATCCTGATCGTTCTGCTCCTCGCCGCTATCGCGCTCCGACTCATCATCTGGGATGGTGGCGTTGACTCTCTCGACTTCATCCGAGCCGGCATCGTGCAACTCTTCGGTGCCTCCGACTTCGCCGTCGAGGGCTTCTCCATCCGATTCCGACTGCGCATGGTCCTTTCAGCGTGCCTCGTCGGCAGTGGACTCGCCATCAGCGGCGTCCTGCTTCAGGGACTGCTCCGTAATCCCCTCGCGGCACCCTCGATCCTTGGAATCACTTCCGGTGCAGGACTCGGCGTCGTCCTTGTAATCCTCCTCACGTCTGCCTCCACCGGCGCCATTGCGCCTCCCGGAACGCGCATCGCCGCCGCGATCATCGGCGCCATCGCTGCACTCGTGCTCGTCTACCTGATCGGGCAACGTCGTGGCGTCATCGAACCCGTCACGCTTCTGCTCGCCGGTGTCATCGTCAGCGTCATCTGCGGCGCACTCATCGCCACCGCCTACCAGTTCATGTCGGATCAGGGCGTCGCCGCGGCCATTCGCTGGATGATGGGTTCCATGGTGCAGGACGTGCCCTGGATTCATCACCTCGCGGTCGGTCTGATCATCGTCATCGGCATGGTCATTGCGATGCGCATAGCGCCTGCGCTGGACGTCATCACCCTCGGCGCCGAGGAAGCCCACAGCATCGGTGTTGCTGTTCCGCGATTGCGGATGACGACTTTCATACTCGCCGGCACGCTCGCCGGAGTGACCGTACTGCTTGCGGGCCCCATCGGTTTCGTGGGACTCATCTGCCCCCACATCGCACGGCGACTCGTCGGGCCCGGCCATCGCACATTGCTGGTCTTCGCCGCGCTTCTCGGCGCCGCGCTCATGGTCGCGGCCGATCTCGTCTCGACCCGCGCGGCCGCATGGAGCCCCGCCGGGCAGATTCCTGTCGGCGTGCTGATGGCACTGCTCGGCGGCCCCTTCTTCATCCTGCTCCTGCGCCGACGGCCCGCCGCCTTTCAGGGAGGTGGCCCATGACGCTTCACCTGAAGGACATCACCTATGCATACGAGCGCCGACGCCCGGTCCTTCGGGAGGTGACAGTCACCTTTGATCACGGAATCCACGTCATCCTCGGACCCAATGGCTCCGGCAAGTCCACCCTCATGAGACTGATGCTCGGCGTGATGCCTGCCGATACAGGCAGCATCGAACTGAACGGTACCCCGATCGGCACCGTGCGACCTGCCCGTCGTGCCGATCAACTCGCCTACGTCCCCCAGCGCTCCGCACCCTCGGTCGCGTTCACCGTCCGTGACATCCTGGCCATGTCCCGATTTGGGCAGCGCGCCGACACCGGTACGCTGGATGACATCATCCGAGCCTTCGACCTCGAACTCCTTGCCGACTCGGTGTTCTCTGAACTCAGCATCGGACAGCAGCAGGACGTCACCTTTGCGCGGGCGCTTGCGCAGCTCACACGCCGCGGCTGCAGCGAACCGCGGCACCTCCTCGCCGACGAGCCCTTCTCCGCCCTTGATCCTGCCCACGTGGCCCGGTGCGCGAATCGTCTGCAACAGGTCATGGAGGGGGACTCCGGCATCGCGGCGATCCTCATCCTCCACGACTTCGTCCTCGCCCGTCGGCTTGCGTCATCCATCACCCTGCTGAATGGCGATGGCCAGGTCGCATGCAACGGTACTCCGGAGGAGGTCCTCCGCCCCGAGATCCTTGCTCCGGTCTTTCGAACGGACTTCATGCGACTTTCTGGACCCGACCTCGACTACCTGATTCCTGCCATCAAGGAATCACCGGGTCCCTGAACCCTGACATGGGGAGCCGTGGGGGCGCCCGCAAGCTATAGTGAAGGCATGAATACAGTTCAGTTCCTCATCCTCGCGTTCATGCTCGGAGCCCCGGCCGTTTCCTGGATCATCGGTAAGCTCCGCGATCAACTCGAACAGAAGCGCGCCCGGGATGAATGGCTTCGACGCCGCGAAGAGGAACTGCGCACAGGTCGCGCGAGTGAAGAGCAACCCGCCGGCGCAACGGCCGAGCGCAATCCCGACCTCGAAGAACTTGCTGCGCGTCGGCAGGAACAGATCAGGCGCCTCAAGGAGCAGCAGGCGCGGCAAACCGGCGCCGCAGCAGCCCGCCCGCCAAAGCCCACGGCGCAGCGCCCGCGCCCACGACCCGCCGGCGGTTCGACGGCCTCGCGGCCTCAGCCCGGGGTTCCCTACAGCACGGGGCAGAAAGGTCCACGTCCTGCGCGACCCGGGGCCGGCACACCGACTCGGCCGCGCCCCCAGTCTCAGCGTCCTCAGCCTCAGCGCCCCGCGCCGGCGCCGCAGCCCGTGGCCCCGTCACCCGGCGACACCCCACGTCGCCTGCTCGATCCGGCACACCTCGCGCAGAGCGGGCAGAAGATGCACGCTCTGGAGCACCGACGCCTCCAACTCGCTGCGGAGCGCCAGAAGCGTCTGGGCCTTCGGGCTCAGGCGGCGCCGGTACATCGGAGCCGGCGAATCGGGAGACTCAGTCGCGCGGATCTGCGTCGGGCCGTTCTCATGAACGAGATCCTTCAGCCGCCGGTATCGCTCCGCAAGGACTGATTCGGGGGCGAACGTTCGCTCGGCCCGCTATACTCCCCGCCATGCCCCGTTCAAAGAGCGCAAAGACGCGCCGAACAGTTGACGCCGGTCCATATGCCGGCCGCCTCAAGCGGCTCCGCGCCGAAATGCGCCGGCGTGATCTCGACAGTCTGCTCATCACCAATGAAGCCGACATCCGCTACATCACCGGGTTCCCGGGCGAGGACAGCTACGCGCTCGTGACGCATCGCGGCATGCCGCTCATCATCAGCGACTTTCGTTTCCAGGAATCGCTTGATGCCCTCAAGGGTCGGATTCGTACCCTGATTCGCAAGACTGGCGTCCGGCTTGCTGACGCCGTACGGGATGCCGCGGATCGCGCGGATCTCAATCGAATTGGTGTCCAGAAGGAACACCTGTCACTCGCAACGCATGCAGATCTGATCAAGGCGATCGGACGCCGGCGCATCGTCCCGGAGTCGGACATCTTCGCCGAGTTGCGACTCATCAAGGATGACAGCGAGATCCGAATCATCCGCAAGGCCATCCGGATCCAGCAGGAAGCGCTCCTCGCGACGCTACCGACCATTGAGCCGGGCCAGACCGAGTTCGAGATCTGCGCCCGCCTTGAGTACGAGATGAAGACCCGCGGCTCCGAAGCCCCGAGCTTTGAGCCAATCGTCGCGTGCCGTGCCAATGGATCGCTCCCGCACTATCGCCCCGGGAAGACGAAAGCGGGCGCAGGCAAGCCGATCCTCATTGACTGGGGTGCGCGGGTTGATGGATATGCATCGGACCTCACGCGCACATTCAGTCTGGGCCGATGGCCGAAGAGGGTGCGCGAGATCTACACCATCGTGCACGAGGCACTGGATACCGGGTGTGCTGCGGTCAAACCGGGGCGTACCTGTGCCGAGGTTGATGCCGCCGCGCGTGACATCATTCGTGATGCGGGGTATGGAAAGGAATTCGGACACAGCCTTGGCCACGGCATCGGGCTGGATGTTCATGAAGGACCTCGTGTGGCTCCGGGCAGCAAGACCGAACTGCGCCCCGGGATGATCGTGACCATCGAACCCGGGATCTATCTTCCGGGCATCGGTGGCGTTCGCATTGAAGATGACGTCCTCGTGACGGAGAAGGGACACCGCAGGCTGTCCACGCTCCCACGGGACCTGGAGTGGGCGACCCTATGATCGACAGTCGGAAACTCAAGGAAATCGTGAAACTCATGGTGGAGAACGATCTCACCGAGGTCGACCTCAGCGATGAGAAGGAGAAGGTCCTGATCAAGCGCGGCTCGGATGCGCAGCCCGTCGTCATGGCGGCTCCCGCACCCGCGGTACCCGCTGCAGCGCCCGCGGCGGGGACGAGTGGGACGGCCCCGGCCGCACCCGCCGATGAGGACTCTGATCTCAATGCCATCACGTCGCCCATGGTCGGCACCTTCTATTCCGGCCCCGATCCCGAGAGTCCCGCCTTCGTCAGCGTCGGCGCTTCGGTGGGACCCGATTCCGTCGTTTGTATCGTGGAGGCCATGAAAGTCTTCAGCGAAATCAAGGCCGAGTGCGCGGGCACGATCGAGAAAATCCTCGTCAAGAATGGTGAGCCCGTCGAATACGGCCAGAAGCTCTTCCTCGTGCGACCGAGCTGATCCATGCTGTCCAGAGTCCTGATTGCCAATCGCGGCGAGATCGCGCTCCGTATCATTCGCGCATGCCGCGAACTCGGTATCGAATCCGTCATCGCCTACTCCGAAGCTGACGCCGGTGCGCCGTACATCCAGTACGCCGACCATGCCATCTGCATCGGTCCCGGTGCCGCCGCGGAGAGTTACCTCAATATTCCCCGGATCATCTCCGCGGCTGAGGTCACCAACGCCGATGCCATCCATCCCGGCTACGGGTTCCTGGCGGAGAATGCGCACTTCGCGGAGGTCTGCCGCGGCTGCCGCATCGAGTTCGTCGGTCCCTCTCCGGAAGCGATGGCGAGACTGGGTGACAAGGTGTCCTGCAAGGCGTTGGCGCGATCCAGCAAGGTGCCGGTCTTTCCGGGCTCGGATGGTGCGATCACCGAAGAGGAGGAAGCACTGGAAGTCGCTCAGAAGATCGGCTATCCGGTCATCGTCAAGGCGAGTGCCGGCGGTGGCGGCCGGGGGATGCGCATTGCCCAGAACGAAGCGGCGCTGAAAGCTGGACTGAAGGCGGCATCGCAGGAAGCTCAGGCTGCGTTCGGCAATGGCGCCGTCTACATTGAGAAGTTCCTTGAGCATGCCCGGCACGTGGAAGTGCAGGTCATCGGCGACAAGCACGGCAACGCGGTGCACCTCTATGAGCGCGACTGCTCGGTGCAGCGTCGTCATCAGAAGCTGATCGAAGAAGCGACAGGCCCCGGAATCGACTCAAAGAAGCGCGATGATGTGTGCAAGGCGGCGGCGAGGCTGATCAAGTCCGCCAAGTATGCTGGTGCCGCAACGGTCGAGTTCCTGATGGATCACAAGCAGAACTTCTACCTCCTCGAAGTGAACACCCGTGTGCAGGTGGAGCATCCGATCACTGAGATGGTGACGGGTGTGGACATCGTGGGCACGGGTCTGAAGGTCGCGGGAGGAGATCCGCTCCCCTTCAAGCAGCGTGAGATCAAGGTCAACGGCCATGCAATGGAGTGCCGGATCAATGCCGAGGATCCCACGCGCAACTTTGCGCCCAGTGCGGGAACGATCGAGCGATTCGAAACGCCCGGCGGCCTGGGTGTGCGCCTCGATACGCACTGCGTCCCGGGCTATCGGGTGCCACCGAACTACGACTCGATGATCGGCAAACTGATCGTCCATGCCGAAGATCGCGAGGCGTGCATGCGCAGAATGGCGCGGGCACTCGACGAGTTCCACATCGGCCCGATCAAGACCACCATCCCACTGCACCGTGAACTCATGGAGAACGAGAGTTTCCGCAAGGGCGGTGTCGACATCCACTTCCTGGAGCGGTTGTTGAAGTCGTAGGTGGCTGGAGAACAGTTGCCGGAGGCTATCCGAATGGATTGGGTGCTCGGCCGCGTTTGAATGATCTCGTGCTGTTCTCCACTGCCGGGACGGCAGTGGCACCCAAGACTGCAACTACCACAGAGGGCGCTTCTCTCGCTTTCCGGTGAGGTAGGATTCGAGGATGGTGGCTTCGAGGTCGCCGGCGGTGCAGTAGAAGGCGACGCCTCGGACGAGGCGGGTGAGTTGGTCGATGAAGCCCACCCAGTCCATGCCGTAATACTCTTCAATCAGCGCAAAGCTGCTGATGCGGATGCCTTGTCGCGCACAAGTGAGGGCCTCGCGGAGCGTGATCTCCGCGGAGGTCTCGCTCGGCGGATAGATGAGATTAAGGATTTCGGTGTCGTCGCCCGAGAGATGGGCGGTGGGCTGGCCGTCAGTGATGATGAAGATCTGGCGGTTGTCCGCGCCCTGGCGCGTCAGGCGCAGGCGGGCAAGGCGGAGGGCGTGATGAAGATTGGTGAAGTGGGGGTGCGTCTGATCCGCCTGGTCGAGCGGGACGCGAATGCGAATGTCCCACTCACGGGTGGTGATCGGCTTGGGCATGACCATGGGAAGGTCGCGGTCGGCGAGGCACTCGGCGGTGGACGCGAAGCCGATGAACTCGATGTGGTCGTGAGGGAACTTCTCACGCACAAGTGAACGAAGCCCCATGGCGACGCGCTTCGCCGCGATGTGCCGACCGTAGCGCATCATGGACCCGGAGAGATCGATGAGGACGCAGATGGCCGAAGTCGTTGCGTTCTCGACCTGGTGGAGCTCAAAGTCCGACTCGTCAAAGCGAATGGGCACGATCCCGGCAGTCGTCGTCGTACCGCCGGACGCGGCGAGTCGACGGATGGCGTTCCGCATCGACTCACCGAGCGCCAGTTCGCTGAGTGGGTCACCGAATTCGTAGGGCCGTGTGCCGTCGGAGCGTTCGCCGTGTCGACCGGGATCGCTGGACGGGTGACCGTCGCGCCAGCCGCCCTTGAGTTGACGGAAGATCTCAAGGAGGGCCTGATGCTGCATGCCGCGATGCATGCGCTCCGTCATCTGGAGGTTGCCCTGCTCATCACGCTCGAGCAGCCCGGCCAGGATCATCTCGTTGATGAGTTGCTGGACCTGTTCGTCGGCATTATCCAGCGCCTCGAGTCCGTCCTGACCATACTGGAGGACAAACTCCATGAAGCCCTTCGAAGGGAACAGGTCATCCGGACCGAGGAAGCGGCCACGATCACCGTCGAATTCGAAGTACTCGGAACGCATGGGAGATGGTAGGCGAGGTGGGGCGGGAGCGTGCGATGATGAGGGACGAGTGAGAAGGGATCAGGGAAGAGTGGTGGCGGCCGAAGGCATCTTCAGGTCCCGGTTCACTCTTGCTAGAGAATCTCCAACACCTCAAAGCGGATGACCCCTCTCGGCGCATCGACCTTGACGACATCCCCGACGCGCGCCTTCATGAGCGATTCACCCATGGGGCTGTTGGCCGTGACCTCGACATACTCAAGCATGGCGGCGTTGCCGGAGGCTTCGCCGACGAGTCGGTATTCGTCCTCGTCACCGGTGTCGACTTCCCGGAGGCGCACCGTGGCGCCGAGGAAGACGATGTCGTCCGGAGTTGAGCCCTTCTCGATCACCTTGGCAGAAGCGACGCGTTCCTCGATGCGGCGGATCTCGGCTTCTTCGAGGCCCTGGTCCTCCCGGGCCGCGTGGTACTCCGCGTTCTCCTTGAGATCGCCCAGCGCGCGGGCTTCGGCGATTCGCTGCGAGATCACGGGCCGATTGGCCTTGAGCTGTTGCAGCCGCTCCTCAAGTTGCTTCTTCTCATCGGGGGTGATGAAATCCATTCTGAACTCCACAGGCGTCAAAAAGGCGGCCGAGGCGGCCGCGAGTCAATCTGCCAGTCTACTCATCGGTCGGTGTTCTGACCACCCTGAGTCCGGCGTGCCCGCACACCGCTTAATCCGGTTCCAAGGAACCAGATCGCCCAGACAACAATGCCGACGCCGGCAGGTGCTGCGGCCGCGATCCACTCTTCACGGGACATGGCTGCGTGCTGGTTCGCTGGCGCCTCGGTCAACTGGTGGATGCCTGTGAAGGGCGACCACCTGAGGAGCCAGTCGGCCTGGGGTGACTGCGGTGCCAGCCGCGTGACCCAGACGTACCAGATGGGCCCGGCGAGCACGCAGAGGACGCAGGCCAACATCCACATGGCACGCTCGGCGTGCGAGCGCGTGGTGCAGCCGAAGAGGACGAACCCCGAGATGCCGATGACCCAGCAACTGAGGAGCGTGGCCAATCCGCCGACGACCTCCACGGGCCATCCGGTGAGAATGGGCATGGGCCATATGACCGCCTGAAGCGGCACGAGCATGACAAGCAGGTCGGCACCGATGGAGCGCACGGGTCTCCGAGGCGCGCGCTGGCTGAGGCGCGTGAGCGGCCAGAGAAAACTGAATCCGGCCGTGACCATGACCAGCAACGCGAGCGCGCCGTACTGGAAGCGTGACGCCTGTGGAATCCCGATGGTCCGGGTGGCGAAGATGGTCACCAGCGCCGAGAGCATGAGGTAGATGGACCAGAAGAGCGCAAAGAGGCGCGGCTCGCCCTTCCGATGTGCCCACGGGTCGTTTGCGGTGTGGCGGAGGCCTGAGACGAAGACAAAGGGGCCGAAGCGATACTCGCGTTGACCGGGTGGAGCGGACTTGTCCGCGTCTCCGTCACTCACGGCTGGCGGTCCGATCGATTTCCATGCCACCGAACGTATAGAGGTCGAAGTGACGCCTGGTCATGTCGAGATCGATACGTCCGTAATCACGGTAGTTCTGCTCGAGACGCATGATCTTGGTCGCCACGTCGACCTCACCGGGAGGTGGTGCCTCGCCAAGGCCCCGGCCCCAGTCGATACGCGAGCCGGAGTTGGTGACGAGGACAATGTGCTCGGAGCGGGAACCCGGATCGCCGTAGATCGAGAGGTCCACACCCGTGATCTGTTCTGCGCCGTCGATGTCATCGATGCGATCGATGAGGTTGAGGGCCGCCGCAATGTCGTCGCCGCGCCACGGTACGCCGTAGCGAATCTCGGTTCGATCCGCGTTGCGCGGCGGATCAAGGTGCGGGTTGTCAACCACGAACATGTTGCTTCCCGGTTCAATACTGGCGCCGCCCGGGAGTTGCATGAGTTCCCCGCCGCGGCCGACGACGTACTTGAGACCATCGTGCCGAATGACAGCGAAGGGCTGCCTCCACTGACCATCGATGAGAATGGTGCCATCGGCGCGGCGGCGAACTTCGTTGACATCGGCAAGCCAACCCGTGCCGAGGAGTCCTTCGCGGACGCTGACGAGTGAGTCGTGGTCGAGGGGATCGGGTGAGAGGCGCGCGAGGGTGATGCGTTCGAGGTCTTCGAGAACGAGTGCCGGTATCCAGTGGGGGACGCGTCCGGCGGAGTCACCCGGCCATTGCAGGGATGACGCTGTGAGCGCCTCCGCCCGGATCTGCCCGACATGCTCGCGAAGCGGGGCGCGCCCGATCATCCACGCGGTCAGAAGTGCGATGGCGACAGCGGCCGTGATGACCCGCGAGAGAGCGTCGCGCATGACCTCGGGGTCACTGAAGCGTTCACCAATCCTCTCCCGGAGGGAAGTGATGAGGCGCGATGCCGGCGTCGAAGAGTGCTTCTTCGTCTTCTTCTTGCCGGACTTCCTTGTCCGTGATGTCTTCCGTGTGGCCACTTGTCTGTCTCGCGAGGTCTTCAGTGTGTTCCGGCACAACTCGCTGCGATGCAGACGAGTTGTGCACAGAGTTGCTGCATGTCAATGCCGACGGCTTGCGCTGCCATGGGCACAAGTGAGTGTGAGGTGAAACCCGGCATGGTGTTGATCTCAAGGAACCACGCCCTGCCCTCGCCGTCGAGAATGAAGTCGGCGCGAGCCAGGTGCCGGATGCCCAGTGCCCGCGCGATGCCTGCGGACTCATCGGCGATGCGCCGGGCAACGCCCTCAGGGAGTTCGGGGTTGGTGACGTAGGCGGTGTCGTCGCGCAGGTACTTGGCGTCGTAATCGTAAAGACCGCTGGTGGGGGCGATCTCGATGATCGGGAGCGCCCGCAGTTCACCTTCCTGCTCAAGGAGGCCGACGGTGAGTTCGCGCCCCGCGACGAAGCCCTCGACCATGGTCGGGCGCCCCGCGATACGGGAAGCCTGACAGGCGTTCGACCACTCGGCATCGTTATGGCAGACGTAGAGACCGATGGTTGAGCCTTCGAAGACGGGCTTCACGACGACCGGGAGATCGATCGGGCAGTGATCGTCCTCGGCATCGAAGAGCCCCGCGGGCTGAACGGCAAGGCCGAGTGTACGCGCGATGTCACGGGTCAGGAGTTTGTCGATGGCGCGCCGGGAAGCGCGAGCACCACTGCCGACGAAGGGGCGTCCATCAGCTTCGAGGACCCGTTGGAGCGGGCCGCCCTCTCCGTAGCGCCCGTGGAGCGCGGGCCAGATGACATCACCGGGCATGCCGGCGAGATCATCGGGCGCGATGCGCCCGATCTCAACGGAACTGACCTCGAAGCGGTCATCGCCGCGCAGCGCCTCCGCAATGGCGCCCGCCGACATCATGCTGACGTCGTGTTCCGGATCGGGCCCGCCGGCGAGGATGAGGACGTGGGTCGTCATGCGTGATCCCTCCGGCGCCAGATGACGACTTCCTCGTGCAGTTCGATACCGCGCTCCCGCTGGACGGTGGCCCTGACTTCATCGATGAGGCGCATGATGTCGGTCGCAGTGCAGCCGGGCTCGGTGACGATGAAATTGGCATGGTGATCGCTGACGCGCGCGCTGCCGCGGCGAAGCCCCTTGCAACCGACCTCGTCAATGATCGCACCGGCGCTGACGCGTTCGCCGTTGACTTCGGGGTTGCGGAAAATGCAGCCCGCAGAACGGGCCGCGAGCGGCTGGGTGGACTTCTTGTAGGCCATCACTTCCTTGAGTCGTTCACGGAGGGCCAGTCGCCGCTTCGGTTCAACGACGGTCAGCGCGATCGCAACACGGGTGATGACGAGGCTGTTGAGTCCGGACGTGCGATAGCTGAACGGAATGTCGTTGCGATCAATCCGGATGGTGTTGCCGGCCGGGCCAATGCCTTCGATCCACGCGACCTGATCACCGAAGGTTCCGAATGCGCCCCCCGCATTCATAATCGTCGCGCCGCCCACGGAAGCAGGAATCCCTCCGAGGCCCTCAAGACCCTGGAGGCCCCGGCGCACCGCCTCGAGGAGCAGCCGCGGCAGATTCATGCCCGCCTCTGCGATGACTTCAACAGTTTGCCCGGGCTGAGCGGCGTCAGGCCAGGTGACGTTGCTGAGAGCGTCGAGTGAAATCACGAGTCCGTCAACGCCGTCATCTGCAACCAGGAGGTTCGCGCCATCACCGAGGACGCGGACACGCTCTCCGGAGCGGACCGCCTCAACTACATCCTCAACAGTGCGCGGGCGCAGGAAGCGGTCGGCGCGGCCGCCGACTCCGAACCATGTCTCGATCTGTGCGTTGGCCTCGATATGCTCGATGGTGTCGATGGTCATGCCTCAGCACCTCCGTTGCCGGCATTCATGAACTCATGTGCGACCTTCCAGACGGGACCCGCTCCCATGACCACAAGAAGGTCGTCGGGGCGACAGAGGTTCTGCAACTGCTCAACGATGGCCTCGAAAGGATACAGGTGCATTGCGAGGACGTTGCGTTCCCGGAGGCGATCGACGAGATCGGTCGCACTGACGCGCGACTTCTCGACCTCGGAGTCGCGGACGAAGTAGATGTGCGGGACGATAACAACATCTGCGTGCCGGAATGCCTGGGCGAATTCGTCGAGCAGGAAGCGTGTGCGACTGTGCTGATGCGGCTGGAAGACACAGATGAGGCGGCCGCCTCGAAGTTCGGGACGCTCGAACTCGCGCAATGCGCGAAGCGTGGCATCGACTTCGGTGGGATGGTGCCCGTAGTCGTCATAGACGCGAACAGTCCCGACCTCGGTGACGCCACCGGCCTGCCAGCGCGCGATTTCCTTCTCTCCCAGCAACTGCATTCGCCTGTCGACACCTCGGAACGCAGAGAGGCCGCGAGCGACTGATACCGGGTCGGCACCGAGTCGAAGACTGAGCACGGCGGCGAAGGCGGAATTCATCGCGTTGTGCTCACCGGGTATCGCGAGCGTCCAGCGAGCGACATCTTCGCGCTGATGGCGCAGTAGCACATTGCGTTTGCCGGGATCAAAGACAACCTGCCAGTCGGCCTCGGGCGAGAGGCCGATCGTCTCAACCTGCGCCTTGACGCCGGCGGTGACCTGGCTGCGCATGGCACCTTCGTGAGCAATGAGCAGGCGACCGCCTTCATCGGCAGGGGGAATGAGACGGGCGAAGTCATTGAAGGCCTGGACGACCGCGTCGAGGGAGCCATAGATGTCGAGGTGATCAGCTTCAACAGATGTGATGGCGCCGATGCGCGGTGCGAGATTGTGGAACGACCGATTGAATTCGCAGGCCTCACAGAGGAGGAGTCCAGGATCGCCCTGTTTCTCACCGCGAGGGATGGCGTCGGCGCCGAGGCGGAAGCCGACGTGTTCGCCGGAGTCATCAAGTTGCGGACAGGTGGCTCCGACGATGACCGTCGGGTCGAGGCCGGCGCTGATGAGCGTGACCGCCAGCATGCCCACGGTCGTGGACTTGCCGTGCGTACCTGCCACCGCAACACCCGTCCGCCCCAGCATGGAACGTCCGAGGGCCTCGGCGTAGGTGAGGGTCGGAACGCCTCGCTCCGCCGCGGCGATCACCTGCGGGTGATCGGGCCTGATGGCGGCAGATGTGATGACCAGATCACACTCGTCGGGGAGCGGATCGTTGAGATCACTGACGACGCTGATGCCCCGAGCCTGGAGGGCTCTCGTGAGCGCGGTGACGGACTGGTCGGATCCGTTGATGATGGCACCACGTTGGAGGAGTACCTGGGCGAGGCCGGAGAGGCCGCAACCGCCGATCCCGATGAGGAAGAGGCGTTTGCCGGCGATGTCCCAGCAGCCGGTAGCGTCGAGGTCACGGACGTATTGACAACCCGGGTTGATCATGGTGTTCAGACTATCGGCCGAAGGCGTTTCGTGAGCGCAAAAATCGCTTGGGAAGGGGTGAGCGAGGGGGAACGGGTTTCTGTGGATGGCGGGTCTTCGGTGGGCACAGCCGCCGACGGCCGCGTCCCGCCATTAGTATGTCGGGCATGAGTGGAGACAGACGGTTGCCGTACAAGATCGCGTGCCTGTGTGAACTGCGGAATGCGCAGGGTGAAGTCCTTCTCATTCATCGCGCGAAGGACCCGAATCGGGGTCTGTATTCGCCGATCGGGGGAAAACTCGACACGGAGACAGGAGAAAGCCCGACGCGCTGTGCCCAGCGCGAAATCGAAGAGGAAGCGGGGATCCTGGTGCCGATGCCTCGCCTGAAACTGGCGGGGATCATCAGTGAGTCGGGCTTTGACGATGCGATGCACTGGCTGATGTTCTGGTATCGGGTGGAGGGGGTGGTGGACGTGGAGCCTCACGAGATGCGTGAGGGGCGCCTGGAGTGGCATGCACTGGAAGCGATTCCCGGGTTGCCGCTCCCGCAGACTGACCGTGAGGCGATCTGGCCGACGGTCATCGCGCACGAGGACGGGTTCTTCATGCTCCACATTGACTGCGCCGGTGGAACGCTTCAGTGGCAGGTCGAGCAGGGGCAGGCATAGCGGGGGAACGGCTCTCGACGCGGCATCAGGGGCCCTGGGTTGCGACAAGGCCGTGGGTCACCCGGTAGCCAAGCCAGACAAGGAGGACTCCGAGGATCACCGAGCCGGCGAGGTAGGCGATGGCCTCGGTGTAGCGGGCGTCGCGGATGAGTTGCAGGCCATCCATGGCGAAGGTCGAGAAGGTGGTGAAGGCGCCGAGGATGCCCCAGCCGACGAAGATACGGATGCGTTCGTCGGTGATGCCACGACCGTCCAGCCATCCCAGGAGCACCCCGATCGCGATGCACCCGATGAGATTGACGGCAGCGATGGTCCAATGGGGCGCGACGCCGCTGCCGGAGTGGAAGAGGTGGTACAGGAGGTAGCGCAAACCGGCTCCGATTGCACCTCCAAGAGCGACGGCGAGCAGATGGGCAGCGGACATGCGACCTAGAATAACGCGGGGTGATTCAATTGCCCCGGTTTCCGGACCGATGATCATGTTTGGGATACGATAGATC
This sequence comes from Phycisphaerae bacterium, assembly GCA_030432255.1. Classification (GTDB taxonomy): domain Bacteria; phylum Planctomycetota; class Phycisphaerae; order Phycisphaerales; family UBA1924; genus JAUIHS01. The sequence goes on along the minus strand of JAUIHS010000007.1, from coordinate 147,324 downwards.
TATGTTGAGACGCCTTCGCTCCATCCGAAAGCGCCCCGCCGGCAGAGTGCTCCGCGCTGTCGGTCTGGTTGCGCTCCTGTGGCTTGTGGTCACCGGTCACACCCCGAGCTTCGCCGTCGACGAGTCGGCGGACGCGGCGAAGGCCCCCACGGCTCCGGTCGTACCGGCGGGCAGCCAGGCGTCTGATGTCGCCATCATCACGATCCTGACGCCGATCAGTTCCGTGACGAGCCGCACATTTGAGCGACGGCTCGCACTGGCAGAGAAGGCGGGGGTCGACGGCCTGGTCGTCGAACTCGACACCCCCGGCGGCGAGGTGGGTGCGGTGCTTGAGATCACGTCGATGATCCGCGCGTCTTCGATCCCGCTGATCGTGGCGTGGATCAATGAGGATGCGTTCTCGGGTGGTGCATTCATTGCGTTGGCGTGCGATGAAATCGTGGTGTCGCCGCGAGCGACACTGGGCGACGCGGCGCCGATCAACATGGCGGGCATGCTCATGGGTCAGAGCATGTCTCCGACTGAGCGGATCAAGGTGTTGATGCCGCTGCTTGCTGATCTGACGGAATCAGCGCGTGCAGCGGGCTACGACGAGAACCTCGTGCAGGCGATGGTTGTGCTTGGCGTGGAAACGTGGATGGTCCGGCACAGACCGACAGGGGAGAAATTCTTCCTGACGGCCGCCGAGTACCAGTGTCTCTTTGGAAGTGAGCCGCCCGAAGGCCGGGCGCGTTCGGGCCTTGCCGCATCAGGTGGATCGAGCGTGCCGGTGGGACCGCTGCCATCAACGCTGGGATCTGATGACCCGGATGACTTTCAGCCGGCGAGTGGTGAATTGACGTTTTCGCCGGAGGACTACGAGTCGCTGAACATGAGCATTGCAGGTCGGAGCAAGCGCCCCGATTTCTGCCAGGAGAGTGCACCTGAGTACGAGTATGTCGAGCGGGCAACGGACGGGCAGACCCTGTTGACCATGAACTACGACGACCTTGTCGACTACGGTTTCGCGAAGGGAACGGTTGACACCGACAGCGATCTTGAGGGGTACCTTGGATCGTCGAACATGTATCGCCTGAACGAGAACTGGTCTGAGCGCGTCTTCGGTCCGATGCTGGCTTCAATGTGGTGGGGTCCGCTTCGTTTCCTGTGCATGATCATCTTCCTGATCGCGCTGTTCGTCGAGATGTCAGCGCCTGGCATGGGCATCCCCGGGGTCATTGCCCTGCTGGCACTCTCGGTCGTTCTGGTTCCACCGGTGCTGGTGAATGCGGCGCTGTGGTGGACATTCGCTGCTGTGGTCCTCGGTGTACTTCTGATCCTTGCGGAGATCTTCGTGTTTCCCGGGTTCGGTGTATCGGGGATCGCGGGCCTCGTGAGTCTGATGACGGGGCTGGTTGGGTCGTTCGCGTCACTTTCGTCGACGATCCCGGGGACCGGGGCGGACACCGCGAACCTGACCTGGGCGGTGAGCATGGTGCTGGCGGGGATGTTCATCGCGGGGATCGGGATGTATTTCTTCAGTCGATACACGCATTCCTTCCCGGTAGCGGGGCAGATGATCCTGCACACAAAGAGCGCGCCCGCGGAAACGATGCTCGAGGCCATGGCGCCGGCGCCCGTGGACAGCCCGGTGGCTGTCGGCGACATCGGCAAGGTGATGTCCACGCTGCGTCCATCGGGGACGGCTGAATTCGGAGAGCGTCTGGTAGACGTGGTCTCGGAAGGCGGCTTTGTCGAAGCGGGATCGCGCGTACGAGTGACCTCGGTCGGCTATCGCGTGATGGTCGAACTGCTTGACGACCAAGAGGCCCCGGGCGGCGAGGACCTTGCCTGATGGAAGCACTGCTGTACTGGGGAATCGGGCTGTGGGCCATCGCCATACTGCTCTTCGTGATCGAACTGATCGTGCCGTCGGGCGGGATCATCGGTGGCGTCTCGTTCCTTTGCGCAGCGTGTGGGGTGGGCGCATTCTGGATGGCGTCGACGACCTGGGGCATCGTGAGCCTGCTGATGCTGATCGTGATGGTTCCAGTGTGTGGATGGTTTGCGGTGAAGGTGATGCCGGAGACGACACTGGGGCGGCAGATGATGCTGGCCGAGGATGAAGACGAACTGCAGATGCGGGCGATGGAAGCCGCCGCCCAGCGTGAGCGCGAGCAGGCGCTGGTGGGGGCCGAGGGCGTTGCATTGCAGGACCTTCGACCTGTGGGGCTGGCTCGCATCGAGGGCACGAAGGTCGAGGTGCTGGCCGCCACCGGGTACATCGAAGCGGGGACGACCATCCGGGTGGTTTCGGTGGAGGGGAATCAGATCAAGGTCCGCGGCGTCGCCTGATGCTGCGGTTCAAGGTCTTCATGCCGCTTGACGAGCACGATGAAGCTGCGAAGCGGAATCCGCTGAACAGCCTGCTGGCGCTGCTGGTCGTGTTCGCCGTGCCGGCACTGATCGTGGCGGGCGTGATACTGGGCATTGCCCCGGTGTACATCGCGGTGGGCCTGCTCGTGGTTCCCGCGATCGTGATTGTACTCTTTCGATTCGCGGGCTTTCTGGGTCGGCTGCCGTCGGCATCCTCGCGTGGGGTCCAGACGTCATTTCCCGAGAGTCTGGAGTTGACGAGGCGTGGGCTGAATGTATCCCACCTGATCGAGGCAGCGGGTGCGTTGAAGACGGAGGGTATCACGGTATCGCTGCGGGATCTGGGTGCATTCGAGGAAGCAGGGGGGCAGGCATCGGAACTTGCGGATCGAATTCCGCAGGTTGAGAGGCGGCGGCTGGGGTGGGACATGCGCGAGTTGATCCGGATGCAGGCGTCGGGGTTCGACGTGGTGCGCGCGCTCGATCAGATGTGCTTTGCATCGGACGGGGGCCGACGGCTCTCGTTTGCGGATGCATGTGAGTCGCAGATGAGCGCGTGAATCCCGGGAGAATCGGCTCAGGCGTACGACGGCGGCCGCAGACCTGATGCTGAGCGGGTATAATTCGGCTCGTTTCGGGTTGACTCCCTCCTTCGAAGGACTTCCTCATGGAATGGTGGATCGTTGCGATTCTGGTTGTTGTCGGCGTCATCGCGCTGATTGTCTTTGCCGTCATCCTGAGCTTCCTGAATCTGTACATTCAGGCCTTGTTCTCGGGTGCGCGGGTTCGGATCTTCGACCTGATCGGCATGAAGCTCCGGAAAGTGGACCCGAAGACAATCGTCTACAGCCGCATTCGCGCGGTGAAGGCGGGGATTGACATCACGACAGCGGACCTTGAGACGCACTACCTGGCTGGTGGCCGGGTGCCGTCAGTCATCAACGCGCTGATCGCGGCGAACCGTGCCCGTATCACGCTGCCCTTTGCCACTGCGTGCGCGATTGACCTCGCGGGGCGTGACATTCTGGACGCGGTCCAGACCTCGGTGAATCCGAAGGTGATTGACGTTCCGAACCCGAAGTTGGGTCGACCGACGATCGATGCGGTCGCCCAGGATGGTATTCAGTTGCGTGCACGTGCCCGCGTGACGGTGCGGGCGAACATCGAGCGCCTGGTGGGTGGTGCGACGGAGGAGACGATCATCGCCCGTGTGGGTGAAGGCATCGTGACCACGATCGGTTCCTCGCAGACCCACAAGGATGTGCTTGAGAACCCGGATCGAATCTCGAAGGTGGTGCTGGGCAAGGGCCTCGACTCCGGGACGGCGTTCGAGATTCTGTCGATTGACATCGCGGACATCGACGTCGGCGAGAACATCGGTGCGAAGCTGCAGGCGGACCAGGCGGAGGCGGACAAGCAGCGCTTCCAGGCCATCGCCGAGAAGCGGCGTGCCGAGGCCCTCGCGGTCGAGCAGGAATACAAGGCGGAAGAGCAGAAGAACCGCGCGATCGTGGTGCTCGCGGAAGCCGAGGTCCCGAAGGCGATGGCGGATGCGTTCCGTTCCGGCAACATGGGAATCATGGACTACTACCGGATGAAGAACGTGATCGCGGATACCGATATGCGTTCGTCGATCGCGGATGACGAGAACAGGGAATAGGGGATAGGGGATAGAGATCAGGGACGAGTGGTCGTGCGCCTTCGGCGTTCACACTGAGGGAGCTTCCGCTCAGGGCGACCCTGCCCGACCCTTTTACTGATCCCTCTTCACTGGCCCCTCGTCACACCTCATCTCACACCAGCAATGTCGCCGGGTTCTCCAGGTACTCGCGGACCGTGGCGAGATATTGAGCTGCCATGGCGCCGTCGATCACCCGGTGGTCGCTGGACATCGTCATCTGCATCTCGTGACCGATGACGATCTGGCCGTCGCGAACGACCGGCTTCTCGGTCGCCTGGCCCACTGCGAGAATCGCGCTGTTCGGCGGGTTGATGATGGCGGTGAAGTGTTCGACGCCGAACATGCCGAGGTTGGAGATGGTGAAGGTGGAGTCGGCCATTTCCTCGATGGACAGACCCTTGTCGCGCGCCTTCTTCGCAAGTCGACGAGTCTCGCCGGAGATGTGCCGAAGTCCCATCTGGTCCGCGTGGCGCAGAGTCGCAACCACGAGACCGCCGCCCTGCTCGGGGGAGAGTGCGACCGCAACGCCAACGTTCACAGCAGCGTGCAGATCGATGGAGGCGTTGTCCGCACCCCACGAGGCGTTGATGTGAGGGTGCTGGTGCATCGCGAGAGCGCATGCACGGACGAGGAAGTCGTTGACCGAAAGCTTGACACCCTGCGACTCGAGTTGCTCGTTGAGCTGGGCGCGGAGCGCAATGAGGCGGTCCATGTCGGCAACGACAGTGACCTGGTAGTGGGGAACCTGCTGCTTGGATTCGACCAGCCGACGGGCAATGGTCTTGCGCATGTTGGTCAGCGAGACCGTTTCGTCGCTGAGTCCGGAGGGGACCGCCATCATGGGGACCGCGGCAGGAGCCTCACCGCCGGACTTCGCCACCGGCTGCGTCGAACGCTGGGGCGCCGTTCCGGTGCCGCCCGCGACGGCGGCTTCCACGTCCTTGCGAACGATGCGACCGGAAGGACCTGTGCCGGTGATGGCCCCAAGGTCGAGATTGTGTTCGTCCGCGATCTTTCGCGCCAGGGGGGAGGCGAAGATGCGCCCGCCGGGCGTGTCTGACTGCGAGCCCGCCGAAGGAGACGCTTCCACGGAAGTGGTGGTGCCATTTGCCGAGCCGTTGCCACCCGTGGCCGCAACGCTGCCTGCCGAAGAGGCGGCCGGTGCTGCGGCGGCACTGCCGGAGGCGTACTGTGCCTTGATCTCCGCCGGATCTTCACCTTCCTCGGCGAGGACGGCCATGACGGCACCAACATCGGTTTCCTTCCCCGCGGGTAGGAGGATGGCCGCGATGATGCCATCGTCGAAGTTCTGCAATTCCATGGTCGCCTTGTCGGTCTCGATGTCGGCGAGGACATCGCCGGCTGCGACGGTGTCACCTTCATTGACGTTCCAGGTGACGATCGTGCCCTGTTCCATGGTGTCGGACAGGCGGGGCATGGTGATTTCAATGGCCATGACGCTCGGTTCTCCGGGTGGAAGCGATCAGGGACGGATCAGGCACGACCGCAGGCGGTTCGCACGGCCTGCGCGATCTTGTGGGCGTTGGGCAGGTAAGCGGCCTCGAGTTCCTTGGCGTAGGGCGTCGGAACGTCGTCCGAGTTGACGCGCACGGGAGGCGCATCAAGCCAGTCGAAGCCGTGCTCGCAGACCTGGGTGATGACTTCCGAAGCAACGGAAGCGAAGGGCCAGGACTGGTCGACGACAACGATGCGGTTGGTCTTCCGAATGCTCTCAATGATCGCATCGAGGTCCAGCGGACGGACCGTACGCATGTCGAGCACGTCGCAGTTCATGCCTTCCTTCGCCAACTCCTCAGCCGCGTCGAGGCAGAAATGAACCGGCCGACCAAAGCTCACAACGGTGCAGTCGCTGCCCTCGCGGCGAAGCGCGGCTTTACCGAAGGGGATGTAGTACTCCTCCTCGGGGACATGCGCCTTGTCGCCGAGCATGCGCTCGGACTCAAGGAAGAATACGGGGTCGTCGTCAAGCAGCGAGGTCTTGAGGAGACCCTTGGCGTCGTAGGGACAGGACGGAATGGCCATCTTCAGCCCGGGAACATTCGAGTACAGGGCCTCGATGCACCAGGAGTGCGTTGACCCGAGCTGTCCGCCGGCGCCGTCGTTGCCTCGGAAGACGATGGGGCAGCCCCATTGTCCGCCGGACATGTAGAGCATCTTGGGGGCGTTGTTGAGGATCTGGTCCGCGGCGACGAGCGAGAAGGACCAGCTCATGAACTCGATGACGGGTCGGAGTCCGTACATGGCGGCGCCGATACCGAGTCCGGCGAAGCCATTCTCAGAAATGGGCGTATCGATGATTCGCTCCGGGCCGAATTCATCGAGCATACCCTGGCTGACCTTGTAAGCGCCGTTGTACTGCGCGACCTCTTCACCCATGAGGAAGATACGAGGGTCCTTTCGCATCTCTTCGCTGAGCGCTTCACGGAGTGCCTCACGGAACTGGATGACGCGATCGCCGTCGCGTGACGGCGTGTGCGTGAAGTCGGGCTTTGGTGTTTCGATCGTGGCGGGCATGGCATTTCCTGCGTCGCGGTGACGGTGTGATCAGAGGAGCGGGTTCTTCGCGCCTTCCACGTAGTCCCGGATGGGGCTGAGGTTCGGCTGAGGATTGGCGTAGACGTCGGAGTAGAGTTCGGCCTCGGGATCTGGAGCGGGGTCGGCCTCTGCGAAAGCAACAGCCTCCTTGACCTGCGCCTTGACCTCCTTCTGGAGGGCCTTGAACTCGTCCTCGGTCAGGCACTCGCGCTGGGAGAGGACATGGTGTGCGAGGCTGTTGATGGGATCACGATCCTGGTACTCGCCGACCTCTTCCTTGGTGCGGTACTTCTGCGGGTCGGACATGGAGTGACCCTGGTAGCGGTAGGTCTTGAGATCGACGAAGCCGGGCCGCTGCTCCTCGCGGAGCATGTCGGCGTAGGGCTTGAACTTGTCGTAGACGTTCAGGACATCCATGCCGTCGATCTCGATGGGCTCGATGGCGTTGGCTTCAGCCTTCTTGTAGAGCTTGTCGTGCATGGTCGTGCCGCGATGGATCGCGGTGCCCATGGAGTAGCCGTTGTTCTCGATGATGTAGATGACCGGGATCGAGAAGAGACCGGCGAGATTCATGGCCTCGTGGAAGGCGCCCTGGTTGATGGCACCATCACCGAGGAAGCAGAGGCAGACCTTCTTGGGGCCGCGTTTGAGCACCTCGTGCGTGTACTTGGCCCCGAAAGCGAGTCCGGCGCCGACTGGGGTCTGTGCACCGACGATGCCGTGCCCGCCGAAGAGCCAGTTGGGCTTGTCGAACATGTGCATCGACCCGCCCTTGCCCTTGGCACAGCCGGAAACGCGGCCATACATCTCGGCCATGCAATGGCGCGGATCCATACCGCGTGCCAGGGCGTGACCGTGGTCGCGGTAGGCGGTGATGATGGGGTCGTCGTCGTTGATGGCAGCGAAGGTGCCGGTCACGACGGCTTCCTGTCCGTTGTAGATGTGGCAGAACCCGCCGATCTTGGCCTGCTGGTAAGCGGCCATGGTCCGGATTTCGAACTCCCGGATGAGCAGCATCTTGCGGAGCCATCCGAGGAGGATGTCATCTGCGAGTGCGGCCGACGGGCGGTTGACGCCTGGATCGGTGGTTGTCATCGACATGCGGGCTCCAGAGTGTTGGAGGTGGGTTTTTCGGACATGCGGGCGGGGTGGAGGGAGGAGTCGAGGGAGATCCGGAAAAACGTTTTACCGCGGCCTGAATCACACGCGCACGGACCGCCCGCCACTAGTGTAGGAGGCTGATCGGGCCGTCGCAACGAAGGCTGAGCAGTGTTCGGGTTGGCGGTGCGGCCGCCCCCCCCGGAGCCGGCATCCTCCTACAATGCAATCAGATCGGCTCGCGCCCTCAAAGGAATTTGGCTGAAGTCGCCAATGCCGCGGACCCGCGCGGGTCGATGCAGGTAGAACTGAGCGTCGGGACACCCATTCGGGGCCCGCTCACACGTGAGGTCATCAATACCCATGAATCGTGGCTGGATTCTGTTCGCACTCGCGCTGGTTGTGACCGCAGCCGCTGCGCCGTTCCTCGGCGGGGACGGAGGCGAGAAGGACCAACCTGAGGTCGACCGCAACCGCTCACGCATCGTCTCATCGTCGCGTCCCGGCACGCGAGCTACGACCGCCCGGCGAAACGCGATCATGGACTACCGTGCGGACGCGGTCGATCGCGGCGATCGTAGGGCACCCGTCAGGCAACTGGCGCCGAATGCGGACGTGCGGGCGGCACCCCCGGAACTGACGGTTGACGGGCCACGACAGCCACGCCCGCGAAATCCCAAGACAACAACCACGAATGCCCGACCGACCGAAAAGGATCTCGAGGCGCGACTGGAGGCGCAACAAAAACGCCGCGACGCCATCCGCCGTCAGCAGGAGGAAGCGGCGGAGCGTCGTGCGGAGGCCCTGGCGCGTCGCACGCAGAACGATCGTCGTCGTTCGCTTCCGGCTCGACCGATTCCATCGACATCAACGACGATCACCCGAGGCGGTTCTCTGAATCGCGTCCCGGCGGTTTCCACGGTCACGGCACCGACGATGACGAACCTGACGGGAGTCGCGCAGACGGGGGCACGATCGCAGGCGACGAACAACCTGATCAACCAGCAGATCCGGGACACGCTGGGCACGAATTCGAACGCCAGTTCGTCAAGCGGCAATGGCCTGCCCCAGGAGGTCACGGACCGGCTGAACGAGTTCTTCGGCACGAACAACTTCAACTTCGGCGGGACCGGCTCGACGGGATCGACGGGCGGGGACGGGACTGATGATGGTCTGACTACGACCACCGGCGGTGGCGGGAACCTGACAGGGTCGACGGGTGAGCAGGTGGGCACGATCGGTGCCTCGGCACGCTGGATTCCGGTGGACAACAGCAACTGCGCCGAAGAACTTGCGAGTTGGCGCACCAATGACCTGTACATCCGCGCACAGTCGCCTTTCCGGCTGGTCTCAGCTCAACTGGGTGGAACGGCCAACGACGGCCTCACGGTCGCCGGCGGGGCATTCTTCCAGCACGCTGCGGGAACAAACATGGCACCGGCGGCGACCGCGATCCGGACGGAGCCGTGCCTCGCATTCGATTCGTACCTCGCAATTGGTGAGGCGGGAATCGCGTTCGTCCCGACACCCGTCGCGCCAGACCCTGCGGACTGGGGCACGCTTGTGCAGGCAGGCTGGTTCACGATCGAGACGGAGCTCTCGCAGCAGAGCGAGGGCCTCTTCGGTGACGCGGCACATTACGTGCACGTCGGTCGGTTCACCGCACCGAGCACGCTCACCGATGCCAGCGGTGAGATCTCCGTGACGGTTGAGGTCGACGGCGAACAGATCCCCCTGGTGATCCCGATCGCATTCTGCGAGGACTGCTGGAGCGAGGACCTGTTCGGTGTCGGCCCGAGCACTGAAATGGAAGGCACCGGTGGGGGCGGCGATGATGACGATGACGCCGTGGAAGGCGGCGACGGGGATGACGACGGGGACGGCATGGATGACGGGGACGACGGTTCTGATGAGGGTGACGGCGGCGACATGGACGGGGACGACGGCGACGATGATGGAAGTGCCGATGACGGGGATGATGACCAGGATGAAGATCCCGCCAACGATGAAGAGGGGGATGGCGAGGAAGAGGAAGAAGAGGGTGATGATGATGATCGCGTCACCGCGGTCTGGGTCGCCATCAACAACACGTGTGATGATGATGGTGACGGAACATCTGATCTCGCTGGCCTGACGACTGCTGACCTGTATGTTCGCACCGATGGCCCGCACAGCATCCTGAGCGCCGTTTCCGGTCCGACACTGGGGAACAACGACGGGATTTCGATCTTTGGCGGCTCCTTCTGGCAGCATCCGCTCGGCTTCAATGTCGCAGCGACGCAGGCACAGGTGAGTGCATTCCCGTGCCTCGCGTTTGATTCATGGCTGTCGATCGGCGCGTTCCAGCCCTCGTTCCTCTTTGAGCCGGACACCGCGGACTGGGGCACGACGCTTGAGACACTCTGGTTCGTGACGGGCGAGTCAGCGACGGCGCAACTCAATGCGCCCGTGGCTGACGGCGCGTACTACATCCGCCTCGGACGCTTCACGGTGCCGCAGGGGACCTCCGTGCTCGGAGAGATTGAAGTCGGGTTCCGCTTTGCGGACCAGGGTTCGTCACAGACCATCAAGCTCACGGTGCCCGACATTCTGAGTGCCAACTGAATGAGTCCGAAGTGATCTGGTAGATTGCCGCCATGTGGCCCTGCCGGATTCTCCTGTTGCTGAGCATCCTTGTGTGTGGATGTCAACGCCGCGACGACGGCGCGCTGCATGTTGCTGCAGCCGCATCGCTCACCGATGCGCTGCAGGAAGTTGCAGCGGCGTACGAGGCGGCCGGGCACGGGGATGTGGTGCTCGAATTCGCCGGATCTCAGACGATCGTCACGCGGGCGATCGCCGGGGCACAGCCTTCGCTGTTCATCCTTGCAGACGAAGTGCAGGTGGAGCGACTGTCGAAAGCGCAACTCCTGGCCGAGCATTTCACCGCATTCTCAAGTCCACTTGTGCTGATCGTGCCGCGCGAGAGCTATGCCGTGACGTCACTTGACGATCTGGCGCGACCGGGGGTGCGTGTCGTGCTCGGCGCGGAAGAGGTGCCACTGGGTCGGTATGCGCGGGAGGTGCTCCGCCGCGCCGGCCTGCTGGAAGCAGCACAAGGGAATCTGATCTCGGAGGAGATCGATGCGCTGGGTGTGCTGGGCAAGGTGATCTCAGGTCAGGCGGATGGCGGGATCGTGTACGAGGTGAACGCGGCGGGCGCGGACCATCGCGTGAGAACGATTCCGATTCCGGATGCCTTCGACGTCGCGCCTCAGTACTACATTGCGATTCCGCGCTCCGGGCCGTGTCTTGAAGAGGGGCGTGCATTCCATACCTTCCTGGAGTCGGAGGCGGGCCGTTCCGTGATGGAGCGTCACCAGTTCCGTTTCGAATGACGAGGACCGCCACGAGTTCACGCAGTCGGTCGCCAGGCAGATACGTCGTCCTCGCGGCGGCCCTCTGTACCGTGCTGTTCCTGACCCTGCCCCTGCTGGGGCTGATCGGGCAGTTGAACTGGGCGGAGTTGGGACGGGTACTCGGGTCTTCGGTGCTGCATGATGCGTTGATTCTCTCCCTGCTCGTCTCCATCGGTGCCGTGGCTTTGTCAGTCCTGTTCGGAACTCCGCTGGCGTGGCTGATTTCGAGGCGAGCGCGGCGGACGCGCGGCCTGCTTCGACTGGTCGTGATCATCCCAATGGTCATGCCACCGGTCGTCTCGGGAATTGCGCTGCTGAGCATGCTGGGTCGGAGAGCGCCGCTCGGACGCGTGCTTGAGACACTTGGGATCGAGGTCACGTCAAATATCGCCGGGGCGATCATTGCGGTGACATTCGTGTCGCTCCCCTTCTACGTTCTCGCGGTGGAGGCCGGCCTGACGTCGCTCGATCGTCGGCTGGAAGACGCCGCGGCAACACTCGGCGCCTCCCCCATGCGGACTCTGCGCACGGTCACCCTTCCGGGTTCGCGAGGCGCGATCATGGCAGGACTCGCGCTGGCATGGGCCCGAGCGATTGGTGAGTTTGGCGCGACGATGACATTCAACGGCAATCTGCAGGGGCGGACCCAGACCATGCCGCTTGCCATTCTGCAGACCATGCAGACTGACCTCGATGCGGCGAACGTGCTGAGCGTGCTGCTGATGGGCGCGTGCGTTCTCATCCTGGTGTGCCTGCGCGGGCGACTGTTCGGAGATGTTTCATGAGCGCCGGGTTGCATGCCAGGCTGCGCGCACCGATGGGCGAAGGACGACTGGACGTCGAACTGTCGGTGGCGGGGGGACAGACGGCCGTGCTGCTCGGCCCCAATGGCGCAGGGAAGAGCACACTGGTTCGCGCGCTTGCCGGCCTGGTTGACATCGACGAGGGACGCATCGTGCTTGACGGTCGGGAGGTGACACATGCGCCGCCGCAGGAGCGTCACGTTGCCGTTCAGTTCCAGTCGAATCTTCTCCTGCCGTGGCTGAGCGTCCTTGAAAACGTCGCGTACGGGCGGCGGAGCCGTGGCGAGCCTGCGTCCGACGCGCGGGAGTCGGCACGGAGATGGCTGGAGCGCCTGGACGTCGCCGACCTCGCGGGGCGCTCTCCGAAGACGCTGTCAGGTGGACAGGCGCGCCGGGTGTCCTTGGCGCGTGCACTTGCGGCTGGGGGCGACCTGCTGATTCTCGACGAGCCAACAACATCGCTGGACATTGATGCCCGTGTGGATGCGCGTCGGGTCATTGCTGAGGTGATTCGCGAAGTTGCTGCGCCGCGACTCATCGTGACACACGACCCGGTCGAAGCGTTGTCCTTCGCCGACGAACTGTACATCATGGAGGCAGGCCGGGTCGTTCAGTCGGGCGATCCTGCGTCCATACGGGCGCGGCCGCGGAGCGAGTACGCGGCATCGCTGGTGGGCGTCAATCTGATCAAGGGGCACCTCGGGCGACAGGGCGATCGCTGGAAGGTGGATACTCCCGGCGAGCCGCTCTGGGTCGCCGACGTCGATCTGCCGCCGGGAACGGCGGTGCTGGCGCGGATACACCCGCGTTCGATCATCCTTTCCTCCGAACCCTTGCGCACCTCGGCGCGGAATGTCCTGGCCGGGCGAATCGCTTCGATCGCGATCGACCAGGATCGGGCCCGAATCCTGCTGGCGACGACGCCGGGACTGACTGTCGAAGTCACGACAAACGCGATCGCCTCACTGGGCCTGGAGCAGGGCCTGGAGGTCTGGGCTTCGTTCAAGGCAACGGACATCGAGGTGTATCCGCGGTGATGTCGCGTGTAGGATGCTCATTCCTTGCCTCAGACGGAGAGACCCATGACTCGCATACTGCGGATGATCGCACTCGTTCTTATGGCCACTATTCCGGTTCAGGCGGCTGACCAGGGCAATGTCGACCTGCCGCGATTCCCCTCAATCAGTCCGGACGGGCGCACCATCATCTTCACGTGGCGTGGCGATCTCTGGCGTGCTTCGGCCAATGGCGGCCAGGCCATCCGGCTGACATCTCATCCGGCCACGGAACGCCGCTCGGCATGGAGTGCGGATGGAAGCCTGATCGCATTCGAGTCCGATCGGACGGGCGCGTGGAACCTGTTCGTGATGCGACCGGACGGACGTGACATTCGCGCCGTGACTGACACCGACCGATCGTGCGATCTCGCTGGATTCTCACCCGATGGGCGGTACCTCTACTTCGACTCCAGCCGCGAGGGCGATGTCTACCGCGCCTCACGTCCGTACCGGGTGCCCGTCGACGGCGGCCCGATCGAGAGGGCCCACGATGCATTCGGCGAGTTTCCGCAGGTATCACCGGATGGCGGGCGCCTGCTCTTCGAGCGTGGTGGGTCCTCGTGGTCGCGCCGGCACTATCGAGGCCCGGATGCGCGCAATGTCTGGGTGAAGGGGAACAACGGATTCCGTGAGTTGACGACCTGGGCGGGCAACGACGGCATGGCGCGTTGGATCAATGATGACTCGATCCTGTTTGCGTCGGATCGGGAGGATGATGTCGTCAACCTGTACGTGATGTCCGCCGCGGCGAACGGCCAGGCGCGTCGGATCACGCGTTTTGATTCGGATGTGCTCTCGTTCGACGTTGCACGCAACACCGAGGTTGCCGTGGTTTCAGTGTGGGACCGTCTGTATACGGTGGACCTGGTATCTTCGACCCCCCGGCCTTTACCACTGGTGCTGCATGGTGCCGAGGACGAACGTGACAACTTCGAGATGAAGAACGTGGCGCGCGAAGTGTCCGCAGCGGCCCTGAGCCCTGATGGCGAGGTGGTCGCCATCGTCTCGTATGGTGATGTGTACGTGCGGCACGTGGACGAGGACAGCCCGACGCGTCGTGTGACCTCGACCGCCGAGCGCGAGATGGACGTGGCGTGGTCACCGGATGGCGAAGTGCTTTACATCTCGGGGTTCGATGGGGCGGGGACGCTGTCAATCTTCGAGGCACGGGTGGAGCGGACGCGCTCTGACCTGAAGGAAGCGGCGGAAGCACCTGAGGAAGAGCCTGCTGCGGCAGAGGCATCAGACGACGAAGAAGAAGACACCGAAGGGGAGGCAGCCGACGGTGATGAAGAAGATGGCGATGGGGATGATGAAGATCAGGATGAGGGTGATGACGAAGAGGATGAAGAGAAAGAGGCACCGGCTGCCGAGCGCTGGCACGATGCATTGACGTTCACGGTGACTCCCCTGGTCACGACATCTGCGGATGATCGCCGTCCCATGCCGTCTCCGGATGGCCGCTCGCTGGCATTCGTCCGTTCGCCGGGCAACCTGGTGATCCTCGATCTGGCAACGGGTGAAGAGCGAACGCTGGTGGAGGGGTGGGACCGTTGGGCGGACTTCGCATGGAGTCCCGATGGTCACTGGTTTGCCTACGACTACCAGGATGCCAACTACAACTCCGATATCTTCGTGGTACCCGCGGACGGCTCTGCTGAGCCTGTGAACATCTCGATGCATCCGGACTCCGATTATTCACCAGCGTGGTCCCATGACGGCAAGGTGCTTGCGTTCCTTTCCGATCGAATCAACGACGAGAGTGACGTGTGGACGGTGTACCTGGATGCGTCACTGGATGCACTGGCACCGCGTGATCTCGAGGCGTACTACGAGGAACAAGCCAAGGCGGCGAAGAAGTTGAAGCCGTTGAAGCGACCCGATGAAGATGATGAAGATCAGGACGAGGCGGAGCGCGAGCGTCCGGAACTGGACCTCGCAGATGCATATCTTCGACTCCGGCGGATCACGTCGTTGCGCGGGGGCGAAGGCGACGTGCGGCTCACGCCGTCGGGGGAGTACATCGTCTTCACCGCGGTGGAAGACTCCGGGCTGTATGCCGCCAAATGGGACGGCTCCGACCGCAAGAGACTCGGGTCGCGAGGGAACGTGCAGGGCCTGTCGCTGAAGGGGGACAAGGTGCTGTACCTGCGGAGCGGAGAGGCCTGGCTGGCCAAGGTCCCGGGTGGCGATGCGGAGCGGGTATCGATCGAGTCGTCGATCCGGGTGGACCTCCAGGCGCAGAATCGGGCGAAGTTCGTGGAAGCGGCGCGCACGGTCGGGCAGGCGTTCTATGACGGTGACATGAAGGGCCTGGACTGGAAGAATCTGTCGGAGCGCTACCTGAGGCTTGCGGAACAGTCCCGGACCTCAGAGGAGTTCGGGCACGTCGGGGCCCGCCTGCTCGGAGAACTGAATGCGTCACACCTCGGCATCTATCCGCCCGGCGACCCGAATCCGAATGCGCGCCCGAATGGCCGCCTTGGAATCGATGTCACACCGGTGCGACGTTCGCCGTCCGCCGACCATGCCTTTGACCTCGCATTCCGCGTGGATGGTGTGGTGGAACATGGGCCGGCATGGGGTGGTGCCATGGCACTGGAAGCAGGTGATCTGATCACCGCGATCGAGTTCGAGTCGTTCGCAGCGACAGAATCGCTGGAGTCCGCGCTGGATGATCGCGTGAACGAGGAGACGGTCGTGAGCGTGCTGCGCCGGAATGAGGATGGCGTCTGGGAAGCCAGGGACCTGTTGCTGACCCCCATCAGTTTCGGACGGGAATCAACGCTTCGTTATGACGAGTGGCAGCGCGAACGCGCGCGGCTGGTGAGCGAATGGTCGGATGGCCGGATCGGCTACCTGCACATTCGGTCGATGGGATCCTCGGCCCTGGTGGAATTCGAGCGAGACCTCTTCGCCGCGGCGCATGGCAAGGAGGGTCTGCTTGTCGATGTGCGGAACAACGGGGGCGGCTCGACGGCGGATCGGGTGCTGGCATCCCTCATGGTTCGGCCTCACGCGTACTGCATTCCGCGTGGTGGCACGCTCGAGGAGGACGCCGGGTATCCGCGCGATCGTCTGTACATCCAGCGGTACACCCAGCCGGTGAACATGCTGTGCAACGAGAAGAGTTTCTCGAACGCCGAGATCGTATCTCATGCGTTCAAGACACTGGAGCGTGGCAACCTGGTCGGACAGCAGACTTATGGCGGCGTGATCTCAACTGGCGGTACATCGCTCGTTGACGACACGTACGTGCGCCTGCCGTTCCGTGGCTGGTACTTGCTGGATGGCACGGACATGGAGAACAACGGCGCGATGCCTGACATCGTCGTGCCGCAGACGCCGGAAGACGAGACTGCCGACTTCGACCGTCAGTTGAAGGCGGCGACGGAGGACCTGATGAGCCGGCTTTCGGAGTAGGGCACCACACCAGGCATTGAGGTGTCACGTGCAAGCGCATGGGTCCACACAGCGCGCGATTTCCGGAGCGCGGGTGAGAGGCGGGCGCATTGACAGCCTTTGCGTTGTCAGGTGATACGCGTGTCGAGGGAAAGTTGCCCCTCACGGATTTAGAGGCTGTACTGTCGATATCGATCGCTACAATGAGCGAAGGTCCGGGCAGGGTGCACCATAGTGATACACAGGAGAACGAGATGACCAACAAGAGCAGGAATGTCGTGCGCGGCATCGTTGTCGCGTCGGTGGCGGCACTGCAGGTGGGTGTTGCGGGAGCAGCGTCAGACCTTGACGTGATTCGCCCCGATGCAACGCTCCTCCAGTTTCCCGATGTCAGCGCTCGCCACATCGTGTTCGTGTACGCGAATGACCTCTGGGTCGTGCCGCGTGAAGGTGGCGAGGCTCAGCGAATTGCAAGCCCGCCCGGCGGCGAAGTCTTTCCGCGCTTCAGCCCGGATGGCCAGCAGATCGCGTTCGGCGGCAACTACGAGGGCAACCGCGACATCTACACAATCCCGCTGGGCGGTGGCATCGCGGAGCGGGTCACGCACCATCCGGCCTCCGAGACGCTCACGGACTGGCACAAGGACGCCGGCCTGATCTTCTACAGCGGTGGGCACGCCGGCCTCGGACGCATGCAGCAGATCTTCACGGTCGCCCCCGAGGGCGGACTGCCGGAAGCGATGCCGGTGCCCTACGGTGCCAACGGCGCAATCTCGAGCGATGGTCGCTGGCTGGCGTATACGCCGCACCAGCGCGACTTCCGCACGTGGAAGCGCTATCGCGGCGGCATGGCGACGGACATCTGGCTCTTCAACCTGCGCAACGAAACCGCGGAGCAGGTCACGGACTGGGAGGGAACCGACACGTTCCCGATGTGGCACGGCAGCAAGCTGTACTACCTGTCGGATGCAGGTCCGAACCATCGTCTGAACATCTGGTCGTATGATCCGCGCTCAAAGAAGCGCGAGCAGATCACGCGTTTCGCGGACTTCGACTGCAAGTGGCCGTCGATGGGTCCGAGCCCGAACGGTACGGGTGAAATCGTCTTCCAGAACGGACCGGATATCCATCTGCTCGACCTCCGCAGCGGCAAGTCCAGCGCCGTGGATATCGTGATCCCGGGCGACCGTCCTTCGCTGCGGCCGAAGCTGGTTGATTACTCGGAGTTTGTGGCGTCGGGCGACATTTCTCCGACCGGCAAGCGCGTGGTGGCTGAGGCTCGCGGCGACATCTGGTCGCTCCCCGCTGAGAAGGGCGTGACGCGCAACCTGACCCGCACCGACGGCGTGGCGGAACGCGAGCCGATGTGGTCTCCGGACGGCAAGTGGATCACCTACCTGTCGGATGAAACCGGAGAATATGAACTCTGGCTGACACAGTCGGACGGCAAGGGTGAGACGCGCCAGTTGACGGATAACGGTGGCATCTATCGCTACACCTCCAACTGGTCACCGGACTCGGAGTACATCGCATTCGCCGACAAGTCCGGTGCTGTGCACCTCTACTCGATGGAGGATGACTCTGTCCGAACCATTGCGACGGATCGGTGGGCACAACAACCACAACTGAGCTGGACGCAGGACTCGCGCTGGATCGCGATGAACTTGTCTTCCGAGTCCGGCATGGGTGCGATTCACATCTACAACGTCGAGACGGAAGAGCTGACTCAGGTGACAGAGCCGATGTTCTCCTGCGGTTCGCCAGCATTCGACCGCGCGGGTGAGTACCTGTACTTCACATGCGACATGAACTTCAGTCCCAGCTACAGCTCCATTGATTCGACGTACATCTACGACGACAGCACCGTGATCCTGGCGGCGCCGCTGAACGACGAGGTCGACTACCCCTGGCTTCCTGAGAGTGACGAAGAAGAGTGGGCAGACGAAGACTCCGAGGATGATGATGCAGACAAGGACGCCGAGGGCGGAGCCGATGACGATGCGGCAGCCGAGGACGTGCACCCGATGCAGGGCACGTGGGAGGGCAGCTACACGGGTCCCGAAGGCATCTTCCCTCCGGGCGGTATCAGCTTCGTCTTCACGATCGCGGTCAACGAGGATGGCGATCTCTTCGGCAGCGCATCGGCGGAGGGCGAGTCGACCGAGTTGAAGGAACTGTCCTTTGACGCGAGCAGCGGAGAGTTCTCCGCGGTCACGGAAGAGGACAACGGCATGTCCATTCAGATCACCGGCACTGTGGACGGTGATTCGATGGAGGGGACCTGGGAGTCTCCGGACATGGGCATCAGCGGCGAATTCTCAGCGACCAGGACCAGTTCGGACAATGACGAGGATGCCGCGGGCTCGAGTTCATCCGACGAGCCTGTCGAGATCGTCTTCGAAGGCCTGCACAAGCGTGCGATCCTGCTGCCGATCGAACCGGGGGTACTTGGTGGCCTCATGGTCAATGACGGCAACAAGCTCATTTATCGTCGCGATGCCGATATCAAGCTCTTTGACATCAGCGATCGTGACAAGGGCGAGCAGAACGTGATTTCCGGCGTCGGCGGAGTCGCCATGTCCGCCAACGGCAAGAAGCTGCTCGCGTTCCGCGGCGGCGGCCAGGCGGCGGTGATCTCAGCGGCCCCGGGACAGAACATGTCCAAGCGCGTGCCCACCGGCGCCATGCAGGGCTCGATCAAGCCTCGGGAAGAGTGGTCGCAGATTCTGCGTGACGCCTGGCGCATTCAACGCGATTTCTTCTACGACCCCGGCCTGCACGGTGTGGACTGGGAGGGCGTGTACAAGCGCTACTCGTCAATGCTTCCGGACTGCACGACGCGTGACGACGTCAGCTATCTGATCCGCGAGATGATCGCGGAACTGAACGTCGGCCACGCCTACTACTGGGGCGGCGATGTTGAGGGTCAGCCTTCGAGGAACGTGGGCATGCTCGGCTGTGACTACGAGTTGCACGACGGCGCTTATCGCATCGCGAAGATCTACGAAGGCGGCGTGTGGGATGCCGATGCCCGCAACCCCCTGCGCCGTCACGGCGCGGACATCGAGGAGGGGGACTACCTCCTTGCCGTGAATGGTGTGCCGGTGGATACCGATATGGATCCGTGGGCGGCGTTCCAGGGCCTGGCCGGACAGGTTGTTGCTCTGACCATCGGTGACGAACCCAGCCTTGACAGCGAAACGCGCGAGGTGCTGGTTGAACCGCTTTATGGTGAGAGCAACCTCCGCTACCGTTCATGGATCGAAGAGAAGCGCGCCTATGTCGACTACAAGACGGATGGCAAGGTCGGGTACATCTACGTGCCGAACACCGGCGTTGATGGCCAGAACGACCTCTACCGTCAGTTCTACGGCCAGATCGGCAAGGAAGCCCTGATCATCGATGAGCGCTGGAATGGCGGCGGTCAGATTCCTGATCGATTCATCGAATTGCTGAATCGACCGCGCCTGAACTACTGGGCGGTTCGTGACGGCAAGGACTGGCCGTGGCCGGCCGACTCGCACCAGGGTCCCAAGTGCATGCTCATCAACGGCCTCGCCGGTTCGGGTGGCGACATGTTCCCGGCGCTCTTCCGTCAGAAGGGACTCGGCCCGCTCATCGGCATGCGGACCTGGGGTGGCCTCGTAGGCATCTCCGGGAATCCGAGCCTGATCGATGGTGGCTACACCGCGGTACCGACATTCGGGTATTACGAAGTGGACGGTACGTGGGGCATCGAGGGTCACGGTGTTGATCCCGACATCCGCGTGGTCGACGATCCGTCCCGCATGGTGGATGGCGGCGATCCGCAACTGGACGCGGCGATCGACTGGACGCTTGAAGAAGTGGCGCGCAACCCGTACACGGCGCCCGCACGTCCTGCCGGTCCGGATCGTTCGGGAATGGGCATCCGTCCCGAAGATCGTTGATCTGCTGAATACCTTGATTCTGATCTCTTTATGGGGCACGGTCGTGCCCCTTTTCATTGCGCCGATTTCATGTGCCACTGCGACCTGCGCACCCTAGAATCGACGGTCCCACGGAGGTCAATGTCCATGCGTATCCTGACGACACTGATCATGCTCGGCGCACTGTTGACCGGCTGCGCCGGCCAGACACCCATACGTCCAAACGTCATTCTGATCTTCGCTGATGATCTCGGCTATGGTGATCTCGGCGCGTATGGACAGGAACTGATTGCGACACCTGAACTGGATGCGTTGGCGTCGTCGGGTATCCGGATGACGCAGTTCTACACCGCCGCACCGCATTGCCCACCCGCGCGGAGCGGGCTGCTGCAGGGCCGCGACACCGGGCACAGTTACGTACGCCGGGCAGGTGAGTTTCCACCCGACCTCGACCTGCTTCCGGAGCGGTTGAAGGATGCGGGCTACGCGACCGCGATGTTCGGCAAGTGGGGGATGGGTGCTCACGATGGCATGACGGTCACCGCAGGTGACCCGGTGGATGCGGGATTCGATCAGTTCGTCGGTTCGATGACGCATCGGGATGCGCACGCCTACTTCCTGGACAGTCCGTCAGAACCACCCGGCACGCCGGAGCAACCCTTCTACGACGACCTGCACCAGACCCTCTGGACGATCAGCAACGGAACCACGGTGCCACTCGCACTCTCCCCGGATCGGTATACGCACGACGAATACGTCGATCGGAGCCTGGACTACATCGCGAGCGCCAGCCCGACGACGCCTTTCTTCATGTACCTGCCATTCACGATTCCGCACGCGGAACTCGTGGTTCCCGAAGACCAGCCTGGCGAGAACCTGCTTGGGCAATATCTTGACGAAACGGGCCAGAGCATCTTCCCCGAGATCCCGTGGCTGCCTGATGGCGGGCGCTACGCGAGGCATAACCTCATGCCGCGAGCTACGTACGCGGCCATGGTCTCCCGGCTGTCGCGTGACGTCGGTCGCATCGTGGACGCGGTGATTGATGCGGGCCTGATGGATCAGACCATCATCATCTTCACGAGTGACAATGGCCCCCACGATGCGGGCGGAATCGTGAGTCCGGTCTTCTTCAACAGCAGCGGGGGATTGCGGGACATGAAGTGGCAACTCACGGAGGGTGGCGTACGCGTTCCAGGGATCTTCTGGGGTCCCGGGTACTTTGCCGGGAACCGGACGATTCATACACCCGCGGCAACGTGGGATCTCGCCGCGACGATCTCGGACTACGCGAGCGCCGCGGCGCCGGTGGATGGCAACGGACTGTCACTTCGGTCGTTGCTGGAATCCGACACTGCACCGGATCGTGAGTTCATGTACTGGGAGACGTTCAACGGGCCGCGGCGATACAGCCAGGCCGTGCGCAAGGGCGACTTCAAGGCGTTGCGTCGTCGGGGGAACACGCCGGTGGACGTGGTGGAGTTGTACCACCTTGGTAGGGACCCGACGGAGTCAACGGATCTGTCGGGTGAGTCGGCATACTGCACGGTCCTGAACGATTTGAAGTTGCTGATGAACAGTGTTCGCGAGACGCCGGAACTGAATCCGAATGGGCAGTACGACCTGGTGCCGCTGACGGTTGAGCCGTGCTGCGTGGGCGATGTTGATCTGAGCGGGGAAGTTGACTTCGGCGACCTGAACGTGCTGCTGAAATTCTGGGGCCAGCCCCATGGCACGGGTGACATTGATGGGAACGGGACGGTGGACATCGGCGACCTGAACGAGGTCCTCGATGCGTGGACCGACGCCTGCTGACCCACTCATAACACGAACATGCTCGGCCGCGGTCTGGGAGGCGGCGCGAAGTGTGCCTGTTCCGGGGGTAAAACGGTTTACTGCGGATTCCGACTGTGCAATGATGCAGTGTGTCCGAGACCGCACCGAGTGAGAGAGAGTCGCTCGCCTTTACCGCCGTCAGAAAGGTAATCCGCCGATGATCGCCCGCTGTTGCTGCCCTCGCAGGTTGAACGTTTCACTGGCCCTGCTGGCCGGTCTCGCCGTCGCTGGACCCGTTCAAGTCGCGGCGGCCCAGGCAAACCCGGCGATGATTCAGCTCTTCGAGTTGAACTACCGCAACCAGGAACGGCGCATGCCGGACATCTTCATGGCCGGTTACGGAAGCATCTGGCATCCGCCGACCTCGCGCGCTTCGGACCCGTCTTCTCCGGGGTATGACGTCTTCGACCGATTCGATTTCGGGTCGCATTCGTCGCAGACCATCTACGGCGACGAATCAGAATTCCGTGCCTCCATCGATGCATACCACCGCGCCAACGTGCTGTACTACCTCGACATCATCATGAACCACAACTCGTCGCGCAACGGCGATTCCGGCTTCATCGCCGAGGGTGGATACCCCGGATTCTGGATGAACCCGCCCGGACCGCACGGCTCAGGTGATGACTGGGGCGACTTCCATGACGGCTCCACACAGTCGGAAAACCCGGGTGGTGGCAACTACGACCTGTTCAACGGCGACCTCGTGTCCCTCATCGACATCGCGCAGGAGTCGAACAACCAGTTCATCCGACATCCCGTGGATCCCGGGGACCCGCAGAACCTGCCCGCAGGGTCATTGCGCAACAATCCCGCGGCAAGCAACGCGAAGTTCTATCAGGACCAGGACCTGACTCCGAAGATGTTCTTCAACCCCAGCGGCTCGCGCAACTTCACCATGTATCCCTTCAACACCGCCGAGCCGCTCGAGGGCGATCCGGTGGCGGAAAACACCACGGGCCTGCTCATGCGGTGGACCCAGATGATGGTGGACGTCTACAAGGTCGACGGCTTCCGACTTGATGCGGCGAAGCACATCCCGCAATGGTTCTGGAACGAGTTCTGGGATGCCGCTGTCTTCGACCGGCGCGTGTTGCCCGATGGCAGCACGGTGACGCCCTTCTCCTTCGTGGAGTCGGTGGCAGACAATGGCTTCACGCTGACGTACACGCGGAAGGATGGATTCGGGAATCGCGATGCACTGGACCTCAACGGGTCAGGCAGCCTGCGTGACCTCATCAATGCCGGGGGCTTCGGGCACTGGAACAACCCGCTCAATGCCTCAATCGACAATGCCGACAACGGCTTCAACGACGGCAGCATGGGCATGAATCACATCTACTCCCATGACAATGGCACAGTGGATGGACACTCCGGCCAGCCGGCACTGCCGACCGCAGACAAGGAAGCGCTCTATGCATGGGCGTACATCCTGCTCCGCTCCGGACCCGCCATCGTCTATCACAACGCCCGCGAAATGCACACTCGATTCGCCTTCCGCGGCTTCTGGCCCGATGAAGGCAACCCCTCCGCGCTGGGTCTCGGACTTGATCAGGTCACGCCCGATGATGATCTCACCACGCTGGTGACACTGCGCAACGAGTACGCCCGCGGCGAATTCGATGTCCTCGAATCATCCGGCGATACCCTCATCTTCCAACGCCGCGCGAACCTCGGGGGCGGGAACTATCGTGCGAATCTGCTGGTGGCTGTGAATGATCGTGGCGACAGCGGGTTCGACACACGGACCGTCTTCACAAGCTTTCCGCAGGGCACACGTCTGCATGAGCTGACCGGCAATGCGACCGATGGCACCATCGACCCCTTTGACGACATCTATGACATGGTGACAGTGGGGGCGTTCGGTGAGGTGCAGATTCGCGTGCCACGAAACCAGAGTTCGGCTGGCACGCACTACCACGGCTACGTGGTCTACGGGCCGGCGGTGCCTTCCGGCACGCTGACGGTGTCGGGTGTCTCGGAGACGATCGCACCGGACACGACGTCCGTGCCCACATTCCGTCGTCGTCTGACGCCGGTGGAGGTGGTGACGACGGATGATTTTGACCTGGAACTGGTGACCACCAAGACGGATCCGTCCGATCCGAACTGGGATGACACCGCGATCTTCCGCATCAACCAGGGCTACATGGACTTCAACAACTCGGGATCGTGGGACGTGACCACCGGCGAGTTCATCGGCTTCGAGGGCTTCAGCGACGTCAACCAACCCCTGTACGGCACTGCGAACTCAACGGGCATGTACCGGCAGAACATTGACGCGACGATGCTTCCCGAGGGATTCAACTACATCAGCGTGCTTGCCTTCCGTCATCGGGACGCCGGCGACACGCTGTACCGCGACTTCCGCAAGGTGATCTACGTCGACCGGAACGGCCCTGACATGGAACTGATCCCGCCGACGTTCGAGTGCGGCGAAGGCTCGGCCACGCTTCGGCTCCGGAACGAAGATGGCACGGCGACGACGGTTCACGTCTTCGTTGACCTCCCCATGGGCTCGCCGCTCCCGCCGCTGACGTCCGCGAACAAGGCGTTCGAGTTCGGCCGGCGCGAGTTCCTGTGGCCGGTCTCCGGCCTGTCGACGGGCACGCACTCGATCACGGTCGTGGCCCTGGAAGAGCCGGGCGCGACGGAGGTCAACCGCTCCGAGACACGGATTGAATTTGCCGTGGGTGCCGCGAACCTCGGCGACGTGAACCTGGACGGGATACTGGATGCCGAGGATGTGCACGCCTTCACCGAGCTCACGGAGTTCCTGTGCGAGGCTGACATGGATGGCGACGACGACATCGACGAGGATGACCGTCAATTGCTGCTGGACGTCGTGCGGGCGGGCGAACCGCTTGATGTGAGCACGCGGTAGGTCTCTCGGGAGACTGGGAAGTGGAGCGGCCTGCCTTCGGCAGCATGATTGAGGCGCTGCCGCTCCGTGTTGTGATGTAGTCTGTTGGCATGAACCGGAAGCGCCCGGGACGGCTCAAGCGCCTGCTGGCGATGCGCATCGTCTTGCTGGGGGTGTCGGTGTTTCTGGTGGGCGGGGTCATCTGGACGTGTTCTCGCGCGCCGGCTCTGCCTGGCGAGGGCAGCGTCGTCCAGAAATGGTACAAATGGTACGGGAGCTTGGAGGGCAAGAGCCAGCGAGTGTCCCACCCAGGTGCCGTGTACTGGATCAGCAAGACCGGCGATCATCTGAAACTGGACGATGGAACGAGTGTCCCTGATCGCCCGCACATCTCTATAGCTGCTGGCTCTTATAGCGATTCCAAAGGACTTGTGTGCAATTTCTTGAGGAAGCGGTGGTGGAGTCTCGGTGTCTTCCCGAGCAGCGACTGGCCACACGATCGCACCAACGAGGCGCGAGCCTTGGCACTGGATCAGTACTCGCACCGTGGCGATCCCCCCGGAGTCATCAAGGAACTCCGCATTCGCAACCGGGTGACCCGCTGGAACATCAGCGTTCCACTGCTGCTCTTTGAGATCGCTTGGCTCACAGCGCTGCTGCTGTGGCCTGTGTCACTGGTGCGGGTCCTCAACGCCCGATGGGCTCGACGGCGCGATCGGCGCCTGGCGCGCGGTGAGTGTCCGGTCTGCCGTTACGACATCAGCGGCGTTGATGCCACACTCTGCCCCGAGTGCGGCGAGGCATGGTTGGCAGATGAGTTGACCGGAACTGATTGACTCCACGTCCGTAAGGACTGCTGACGCGCATCGGCGCACAGCCGGGCGCTTCGATGGAGTCTCACCATGAACCCCCGGGTGGAGAGCTACCTGCATCTCGGCATCATCCTCTGCACGATCGTGGTGCCGCCGGCACTGTGGATGAGATTGGATCATCACGCGGCACTGAGCCTGCAGTGCCGGACCTGCGCATCGTCCGCTGACACATGGAGCGCCCTGTCGATCGTGGCCCTGCTGGTGCTGGCCTCTGCCACCTGGCTCAACACGTTGGTGTCCCAGTTCGCACGATCTCAGCCGAACGCCGACTCACCAGGACAGTGGCTGCCGCGCCATGCCCGACGTCGGCTGGCCGCGCACGTCGGCGTCGTGGCGCTCGTGATGGCCCTGATCCTTGGAAATTGGACGCGGCATACACACCGTCCCGCCGGGAGTTCGTGGACTTCTTCGGGGTTCCCGGTCGAACCGGCTACCGCACTGATGGTTGATGGTCGCTGGGAGCTCCTTACCGCGTGGGACGAGAACGTTCTGGATCGCCTTGAACAGCTCTCGCCCCGGGCAACCAGCGAGTCGTGCGTGGAGCTGCGGACGTCGCGTTCTTCGTGGGGTCCCGGCACCGAACTGCTTCACACGACGCGCGTCGCCATTACCGTTGACCCCGAACTCCCCCGGCGCGATCGCGAGACATTGAGGGCGCTCTACCTCACCAAACTGGAGACCATCTCGTATGGCGGGTATGCAGCGCTTGCAGATCGACTGGCTGATGGTGATGCGTGGAGCTTTCGCATCATCTGGCGCGGATTACTGATGCTCTCACTTCTCATAGGCGGCTGCCTGCTCGCCGCGAGCATCATGGTGCTGAGTCTCCATCGGCAGCGCTACCTGTTTCGTCTGGCGGCCAGTTGGCGTGGTCGCGCGCGAATTCGTGCAACCGGGCGGTGCGATCAATGCGGCTACGACCTCCGGGGACTGCCGCGGCCGGTCTGCCCCGAGTGTGGACGGAACTTCGCAGATGCCAGACTGAGTTTCGGAGCAGAACGTCAGGACGACAGCACGGCCGCCGCGGCCTCAGCCCCGAACGCACCGGACTCGCCACCATGACCGAAGATCGATGTCAGCTTCCGCTGACGGTACTCGAAGATCTTCAGGAGCTCGCGTTTCACAAAGAGTGCGTGGATCAGGGCACCCCCGGGAACACCATACTCGACCCGATCCGTGCACCACGTACCACCTTCGCGCTCTTCAAACCGGTGCTCGTGTCGCCACCAGCGATAGGGACTGACGAGGGCTTCATCGACGAAGCGCTGCGACGGCTCCCATGCTGAGATCTCGGTCTTCCACTTGATACGGATGCCGCGGATCCGGAGGCGGTAGTCAATCAGGCACCCTGCCGCCATTTCGATAGGCGGAGGCGTGACGATTTCGAAGCCGAGGGAGGGCGGCGTGATCTCCTCCAGGTTTCGCGCGTCAGCGAAAAAGGGAAAGATGTCCGCAGGTCGCCTCGGCAGGAGCATTCCGGCCTCAAGCACCCAGCCTGGTTTTTCCCGGCGAATGTCAAGCATCCGTACAGAGTAGGCGCCTGGCGGTGCGTCGTCCGGCGGAGTCGCCAGGGTCCCATATACTCGGGGGATGAGAAGACTACTGACCATCCTGAGCGTGCTCCTCGTGACCGGGTCGGTCCTCGGGCACGGAGACCTCGCTGATCGGATTGAGGATCTGACCACCCGGATCGAGTCCACACCCGATGACGCCCGGCTGTATCAGCGCCGCGCTGATCTGCATCGGCAGCACGGCGATTTTGATCGCGCGCTCGCGGACCTCGACCGCGCAACAGCGCTGCAGCCCGAGTGGGAGGATGAGCCATATGCACGGGGGCGCATCCTGCTGGATGCCCGACGCTGGTCGGAAGCGTGTGACGTGCTGGATGAAGTGTGCGCCGCCAGGCCCGAGTTTGTGCCGGGTCGACTGGCCCGCGCCAGGGCACGTGCGGGGGCCGGTCGGGAAGATGCTGCCGCGGAGTACGCGTTCGTCGCGAGCCACGCCCAGGGACTGACGCCGGACTTCTTCATCGAATGGGCAGATGCGATGCCGACGGTCGCCCAATCGGATGCCATTCTGCAGCGCGGGGTGGAGGCGCTCGGGCCGCTTGTCACGTTGACATCGCGGCTGAGTCATCCTGTGGTTCAGAACGTCAGTCAGGGTCAGGTGACCACGCAGCCTCGTGTTGATCCGGCTGTCCTGCCGGCAGGGCATCGCATGGAGTCGGTCCGCCTGGTGCGGGGGCCATACCTCCAGATGGTGACGCCGGATTCGATCGTCGTTCGCTGGCGTACGGACATCGCGTCACCATCCTACGTCGCCTATCGGTCCACATCAGAGGACCGGCGGAGATGGGTCGAGTCCAGGGAACTCACCACCGAGCACTCCGTCCGCTTGATGGATCTGGACCCATCGATGACCTACGAGTATTTCATTGGCACCGGTCGACAGCGGTTGACACAGTGGCAGCAGAGCTATCGGTTCACGACGTCGCCGCCCCATGGGTCAAGCGTACCGAGGCGCCTGTGGATTATAGGGGACAGTGGTACCGCCGATGGGAACGCGGCCGCGGTACGCGATGCCTACCTGACTCATACGACCGGCAACCCGGCCGACCTCTGGCTCATGCTTGGTGACAACGCTTACAACGACGGCACGGATGAGCAATACCAGCGCGCGGTCTTCGAGATGTACCCGGAGATCCTTCGGAGCACTCCACTCTTCTCGACGATGGGCAACCACGACGGGTACACCGCGGACTCCGCGACCCAGACGGGGCCGTACTACGAGATCTTCACGCTGCCGACGCAGGGCGAGGCGGGGGGTGTGGCGTCGGGAACGGAGGCGTACTACTCCTTCGACTACGCCAACATCCACTTCATCTGCCTGGACTCCTACGAGACGGACCGGGCACCGGACAGTCCCATGCTGACCTGGCTGAAGCGCGACCTCGCGGAAGCCACGGGCGACTGGATCATCGCGTTCTGGCACCATCCGGCGTACACCAAGGGTTCACACGACTCCGACCAGGAATACCGACTGATCGAAATGCGGGAGTATGCGGTGCCGATCCTTGAGGCGGGGGGCGTTGATCTCATGCTGTCCGGACACAGTCATTCGTATGAGCGGTCGTACCTTGTCGATGGGCACTACGGCAACTCGACCACCTTCGCACCTGAGCACATGGGCGTCGACCTCGGCTCCGGGCGGCCGCTGGCGCATGGGCCCTATGTCAAGCCAAACCCCATGCGGACCGGTCGGGAGGGATCCGTGTCGGTCGTTGCCGGAAGTTCCGGAAAGAAGAGCGGGGGATCGCTGGACCACCCGATGATGTTCATTTCGATGAACGAACTGGGCTCATTGATCATGGATGTACACGGTCCGTTGCTTGAGGTGTCCTTTCTTGACGATCATGGCGCAGTGCGCGACACGTTCACGATCATCAAGGGCATCGGTTCGTGTCCCGGGGACATCGACGGTGATGGTACGGTGGGCGGAGGTGACCTCAGCATGGTCGTGGATGCGTGGGCGATGGGCGGCACCGGTCGGACCGATGTCAGCCGCGACGGCATCACGGATGGTCTGGACGTGCAGATCATTCTCGCGAACTGGGGCGAAGTGTGTTCAGGTGGCGGCTGACGCAAGGATGCGTCGGACCTCCGCAAGGTGCTTCTCGTAGTGCCGACTTCGACCGATGGATGAGACATACATGGGTCGATTGACCTGCTGATTGCTGACGGTCACGGTGACCCGCCTGCTCTCATGGAATCGCAGGCACTCCGGATCCCAGGGCAGTTCAAGGAACTCGAGAATCCGGCGCGTGGTGCTCTCCTGGTCACGGGCCATGTCCTCGTAGTGCACTTCCAGGGCGGAATCGCCGAGCATGGCCTTCCAGTGATTCGTCAGGCGTTCGATGGTCAGGCAGTAATGGGCCATGCTCTCGAGGCGCAGGGCGTTGTAGTTGGTCAGATCCTGGAAGTAGGCGGAAATGCAGGTGTCGGCGTGGTCGCGTCGGCAGATCAGGAATCGACTGTCCGGGAAAGCGCGACTCAGCAGGCCGACCCAGTGGACGTTCCCGAGATGCTTGTCGGTGAAGAACGGCGAGCCCCCGGCGCGCTGCTCCGCTGCATCGAGGACCTGAGTTCGAAACATGGACAGTCGCTGCGCAGTGAGCATCGCCGGAAGCGAAGCGGGGGACTGGAGGTTCCCATCGCAGATGACGCGGCGGATGGCTTCCTGTGCAACCGGCCACTCGCCCATACCTGTGACGCTCGAGTGAGCATCGAGGATCTGCTCCAGCAGAGATGAGCCGGACCGAAGAACGCCGATGATGAAAACGGGGCGCGGACCGCCTGTCTGCGGCTTGAGCACCGGGAGCTCGGAAACGTTCGCCTCGCCCCATGCGCTGATGATGCGATCAACCTCGGCGCGATGACCCTCGACGTCGTAGCGCCCCGCGCGGAGGGCATTGGCCTGGTGGATCGCATCGATCGCTTCGTCGTAGCGTTCGCCGCGATCAAGCAACGCGCCAAGCAGGAAGAGACAGTGCGAACGCATCTGAGGCGGGATGTCCCTGCCCTCCAGGGACTGCTTCAGGACATCAATGGCATGCCCACCGTCACCGGTGGCCAGCGCGAGGCGTCCGCAGGTACGCGCCACTCCCGGGTCGACGGGAGGTGACTCAAGCAGCGGCTGCAGCAGATCAGCCGCCTCATCGTGACGGTGCTGCGTCACGAAGAGATCGGCTTTCAACGCGACTGTGGCTGGTTGACCGGGCCACCGACGGAGAGCCGCGTCGTAGGCGTTGTGGGCCTCACCGAATCGCTCGTCCATCACGTTGAACTGCGCGAGCATCTGGTAGTACGCGGGCACATTGGGCTGGAGCTGGATCGCACTCGCAAGCAGGGCTCGGGCCTGCTCGCGCTGCCCGCAATAGCCAAGCGCAGTAGCGCGTACGAATTGGAGCCTGGGATCATCCGGGTAGCGCTGGATGAGCGGACGGGTCTGTCGCTCGACAGCTTCAAATCTCGCTGCATTGCACATCTGCTGCAGGCGCGCGATCTCAGCATTCAGACGTTCGGCATTCACTCGAAGGCCTCAGGATCACCGAGCACTTCCCGCACCGGATCAAGGTGCGCGCGGTAGTTCCGGTAGCGGTGGACGGAAGTGTCATACATCTTCTCCCTGACCTGCTGGTTGCTCGCGGTCACCGCAATGCGACGATTCCGCTGAAACTCGAGGCAGGCGTCTTCCCACGGGAGTCCGACAAACTCGATGATCCGACGGGTCTCGGCCTCCTGATCAGCCACGAGACGTTCATAGCTGACCTCAAGAATCTGATTGCTGATCACCTCGCGCCAATGCGCCATGACGCGGTCATAGTCGCGTCGGAACACCGCCATGCCACGAAGAGACCGCGCCCACGGGTTGCCAGCGGTGAAGTCCTGGAAGTAGCACGAAATGGCAACATCAAAGGGGTGTCGCACACACGAGATGATGCGCGCATTCGGAAAGAGCCGGCTGATGAGCCCGAGGTGCTGGAAATTGGTGAGCATCTTGTCCGTCACATGCCGGATCTGATCGCCGCTGACGGAAAGGCCGTTGAGGTAGTTCCGCGCCGCTTCCTTCAGGTGCTGCGGCTTGAGCCGCCGCGGGTCCAGCATCGCGCCCCCCTGACGTCGACGAAGTTGTTCAGCGGCGACGGGGATCCCGCGCCACTCTCCCACGCTGGCCACATGCGAGTGGGCGCCGATGATCTGTTCGACGAGCGTTGAACCGGAGCGCGGCACGGACACGATGAAGACCGGCTTGTCGGTCTCCAGTCCGCTTGTCGGGGCAGCCCTGCACGCACCCTCATTCCACAGGCGGACAAGCTGTTCGAACGCGCGGGAGGTCTGAGCCGGATCGTAACGCCCGGGTGCTCGCCGGTTCGCGCGATCCACGGCGTCAAACGCCTCGCCATATCGCGCCGCGCGGTCCAGCAGCGACCCCAGTCGGAAGAGTGCACGCGTTGCCATCTCATCCGAGGTGGCGGCGTGATCAACGAAGTCTCGAAGCAACTCGATCGCCCGAACTTCTTCATTGATGCGAGGAGCAAGGCGCGCGTAGGAGAGGAGTATGGCCGCCGCCGGTGGTTCCCTGTCGAGGTGCGGGGCGAGCAGCGCGGCAGCGTCCTCATGTCGATGACCCATGACGAGCAGTTCGGCAAGATGCCCGATCAGGTCGACCGCCTCAGGAATGACCTGCAAGCCCGCCTCGCACGCTTCCACGGCGTCCTCAAATCGATTGAGTTGCACCAGGATTGACGCCTCCCCCTGTCGGAACTGAGCGTTCCGCGGTGCAAGTTGCACGGCGCGGCGAGCATGCTTCAGTGCCCCTTCAGTCTCCGAGATCTGCGCGAGAGCAAATCCGAGGTTGTGGTGGATCGCCGGGTCATCGGGCGTCAGGCGCAGGACGTTCCGGCCCGCCTGGGCAGCCGCCGCGAAGTCCCCCGCATTCAACGCCTGCACCATGAGGGTTCTTGATCGATCCGGTTTCTGTGTGGGCCGGGCCATATGAGATCAGGATAGCGAAATCACACCTTGAAGCAGGGTTCCGGGAGAAGTCGTTTCAACTCATCGATGTGAGTTTCGTAGCGAAGGTAGCGGTGCCGTGACTCGGTGTACAAGGGTTGTGAGACCTGCTGATGACTGGCGGTGACCGCGGCCCTCCCGCTGGCATGAAACTCAAGACATCCGGCATGCCATGGCAGGCCGAGGAAATCGAGCATCCCTCTGACGACGGAGTCGGGCGAGGTCACGAGTTCCTCGTACTGGACGAAGTGTATCGGCACATCCAACGTCGTGTTCCAATGCCGCAGCAGACTCTCATGGTCGTGCCGATACCGTGCGATGTCACGAAGCCGATAGGACCACGGCAGGTTGCTGGCGAAGTCTTGAAAGTAGCACGACAGACAGGTGTCCCACGCATGGCGGAGGCAGACGATGATGCGTCCGCGCGGAAAGAGTGTCGCGAAGAGGCCGGCATGTCGGTCGTTGTTGAGCGAGGCATCTGTGATACGTGAAGCGCTGCCTGCGCGAGCGCGCATCTGAGACAAAGCCTCTCGAGCGGTCCGCTGGACGTCCTGACGTGAAAGACTCCTGAGCCGGGACTGGATGCGAGCGCGGGAGCCCTCAAGCCCGAGGCGGTGCGCCGCGTGCCCGAAGGCACCGGACTCGCCTGCGGTTCCGATTGCCGGATGACAACCCAGGATCTGCTCGATCAATGTCGAACCGGATCGCGGCATTTTGATCAGCAGGATCGGCGCTTCAGAGTCGTCTCCGAATCGAACTGCCTTGCGCATGGTCCGCCGGGTCCAGCCTCCGATGACTTCATCGATCATCGCGCATCGCTCATCGGCGCTGTACGCCGGCGCAACACGATGATTCGCCGCGGTGTACACCTCGAACGCCTCATCGTAGCGCCCGGCCTTGTCCAGCATCGCGCCCAACCTGAATCCGGCCTGGCGGCGGTAAATGGATGGTGCGCCCTCGTCTTCAACGAGCCGGGCAAGCAGTGATATTGCTTTCTCCACCGCGTCAATCCGCGGCGCGAGCTCGGCGAACGCGACCACGATCCGAGGATCGGGCACTGCCGAATCGAGATGCGGAGCAAGCAGAGACTCACATGCCTCGTAGCGGCGCATCAGAACGAGCAGGAACGCCTTGTGCCCGATCGTCGCCGCGTCATCGGGGTGTCGCTGAAGACAGGCATCGTAGACCTCAAGGGCGTCATCAAGTCGTGAGCCCAGGACCAGAGCTTCAGCGTACACGTGATGCGCCCCCGTCGAGTCCGGTTCGAGGTCGAGCCCCCGACGGCCAGTATCAATCGCTTCATCGACGCGACCCACCGAAGCGAGACTGTGGCACAGTGCCTGGTACGCTGCGGCATCCTCAGGTTGGGCCGCAAGCCGCTGCCGCGAGAGATCGATGGCATCCTCGTACAGCCGCTGCTCCCAGAGTCGGGTCACCTCGGTGACGAACGTCCGACGGTCGGTCATCGGGCGGGACCCCGATGCGCCGTGATGATCCGCGGCAGGCCCTCAAAGTCCTCCAGGATTCGGGAGTCCTTCCAGCCAAGGCGTCGAGCATGGTCAAGCACAGCCGGCGCGGTGCATGCGGCCACTTCGACATGAATCTCGCCCCCCTCACGTACGAGGCTCAAGGCGCCTTTCAGAATGGGAGTTACGAAAGTCAGGCCGTCGGGGGACGCACGAAGCGCCCCGTGCGGCTCATGGTCCCGGACGTTGGGGGCGACATCGTCCCACTCGTGGTCAGGGATGTAGGGTGGGTTGGAGACCAGGAGGTCGAACCGCCCACCGGCCAGCGGAGCCAGAAGGTCGCCGTCGCGGAACTCGATCCGCTCGCTGACTCCCAGCCGCTCGGCGTTGAGGCGTGCAACCTCAAGCGCGTCGGTTGAGAGGTCGGTTGCGACGCAGCGTGCATCTGGAAGATGTCGGAGCAGAGCGATGCCGAGGCAGCCGGATCCGGTACAGACATCAGCGATGACGCCGGGGGACCTGCCGCTCCGTGCTCGCTGGATGACTTCCTCAACGATCGTGGCGGTCGACGGGCGCGGAATCAGCACGCGGCGATCGACGTGGAAGGGGAGGGAGAAGAACCACGCCTCTCCGACAAGGTACTGCACGGGTTCATGTCGAAGGGCCCGGGTCACAAGGCCTCGGAGCGTCTCCCGCTCCTCGGGAGTCGCCGGTCGATCCACTTCCATGTAGAGGCGCATCCGGTCGCATCCGATGACATGAGCGAGGAGCATCTCTGCGATGAGCCGCGGCGAATCGATGCCTTTCTCGGTGAATGCCGCTGCCATCCAGTCGAGCAGGCGTCGCGAGGTCCAGGGCGCATGAGCTGGATCTGGCGGGGCTGGTGAGACGGATGACATGGCTGGATCCGAGGTGGCCGCGACAAAAGACCGGGGACAACCGCTGACCCCGGCAGAAATGCAGACCGGTTCCGGATAGTATGACACAGATCGCGGTGCACCGGACTGGTGTACCCAATCTCGGCCATCCAACCGGAGTGCCAGTCCATGAACACCCTGTCGCAGGGTATCAGTGCCATGATGAAGACCTTACTGACCGGCGTGGCGGATGCCGCGCGTCAATCTGACCGTTTCGGTGACGTCGTCCTGACGGACGGGATGCTGTCCTGCGCAGCGATGGAAGCTCCTGAACCCGCGTTCTACCGCCTGGTGGTGGAGGATGATGCCTTGTGGGTTGAGTGGGTCACAGCTGACAGGTGGCTGAGTCAGTCAATCGAAGCCGAGTTGGTCCACACCGGCGACGATCTCGACGACCTGATTGACGAAGAACTGGTCGACCTGGACTACGAGGGACCCAAGCTGAGCCCGCTGAGTCACTATCGGAGCGAGGACATGCTTTACACGTTCCGGTCGAAGATCCAGTTGGATCTCAATGGCGAGACCTCCCGAGTCGTGGACGGACTTCTGAAGTCACTGCTGGCTTACGAGGCGACATTCTGCGAACTCGGTGACATGGGCGCGGACGACGACGACTGACGCAGGCCTGGTACGCCCGGCGACCAACGGAGTGGATAAGACATGCGTATCCTCATGCTCGGCTGGGAGTTCCCGCCCTTCATCAGCGGCGGTCTCGGCACCGCCTGCTACGGGCTCACCCGCGCGCTCGATCGCATGGGCCATGAGATCCTCTTCGTACTGCCCAAGGCCGTGGATCGGGGCTTCGCTTCCCACGTCCGACTGATCAGCCCTGACGCCCCGCCGGACCCGCAGCGTCCGGAATCTGTCCGACCGCCGGCCGGCACCCCCGGTTCCGGCGCCATCCTTCCAGTTGCTTCGGACGCCACCCCGGTCTCACCGGATGCGGTGCGCTACCAGGTCGAACAGTTCAAGCACGTTGAGTTCATGGGCATTCCGGCGGCGCGCGATACACCGTACCCCGATGCTGACGTCGATGACCCGACGATCGAGGTCAGCATCCTGCGGCATACCATCGAGCGACTGCGAGCCCAGGGCCAGCCGATCCCCCAGCCGTTGCTCCAGGCCCTCGAAGCGGCAGGGCTGCCGGCTCCGGATGTCGATCCGGGCGCCCCTGCGGGTGCGTCGCTCGGCAAGGCGGGCTCGGACTACTCGGGAGATGTCATGGGCGACGCAAGGCGCTACGCCCACCTGGTCCTCAACCTGTGCGCGACCGAGGAGTTCGACGTCATCCATGCGCACGACTGGATGACCTATCCCGCCGGCATGGCATTGGCCCGATTGACCGGCAAACCCCTTGTTGCGCACATCCACTCCACGGAATTCGATCGCTCCGGCGTGCACGTCAACCAGCAGGTCTACGACATTGAACGCCGAGGCATGCACGCGGCCATCGCCGTCATTGCCGTGAGCCAACTCACCCGTTCGATCTGCGTCCACCGATACGGTCTGCCGGCGGAGAAGATCCGGGTGGTGTACAACGGTGTCGATCTCGAACCCTTCGGTTCCGGTGCAGTTGCCGAGGTCAACCCGAAGGACAGGATCGTACTCTTCCTCGGTCGCATCACGATGCAGAAGGGCCCGGAGTACTTCGTCGCAGCCGCGAAACGGGTGCTTGAGAAGATCGACAACGTCAAGTTCCTGGTTGCCGGAAGTGGCGACATGGCAAGACGGATGATCGAACTGGCCGCGGAGATGGGAATCGGCCACAAGGTCCTCTTCACCGGGTTCCTGCGCGGGCACGACGTGAAGCGCATCTTCTCGATGGCGGATTGCTACGTGATGCCGAGCGTCAGCGAGCCTTTCGGAATTGCGCCGCTCGAAGCGATGAGCCACGATGTGCCCGTGATCATCTCCAAGCAGTCGGGTGTCTCCGAGGTCCTCACGCACGCCCTGAAGGTTGATTTCTGGGATGTCGACGAGATGGCCAACAAGATCGTTGCAGTCCTGCGCCATCCACCCCTGAGCCAGACGCTTCGCGAGCACGGCGCCCTTGAACTGCGGAAGCTGACATGGGACGGTGCGGCGGCGAAGTGCGTGCAGGTGTATGAGCGTGTCCAGGAGTCGCTCCACGAACTCGTGAGCGTCTCGCAGGCATGACGGCGCCGGAGGTGATCGAAGTTATTGAACTCGGACGCATGGCGTACCGACCGGCGTATGACGAACAGATCAGGCATCTTGAAGAGGTCATCGCGCGTCGAAGTGATCCGGATGCGCCCGGTGGTCGCCTCCTGCTCGTCGAACATGATCCACCGGTCATCACGGTCAGTCGTCGTCCCGGCGCCCGGGATCATCTGCTTGCCTCCGAATCCCTGCTGGAGAGCCACGGTGTGGAGGTATGCGAGACGGATCGGGGCGGTGACATCACTTATCACGGCCCCGGGCAACTGGTTGCCTATCCGATCCTGGACCTTAACCGCCTGCACCTGAACCTCCACGGCTACATGCGGTTCCTGGAACAGGTTGTCATCCGCGTCTGTCGAGAGTTCGGCGTCGACGCCGACACGGACGGGTGTGCAACCGGCGTGTGGGTGGGGGGGCAATCGGATGCGGACTGCTCGCTGGATCCACTCGCCGGTGGGCGGAAAATCTGCGCCATGGGCGTCCGGGTGCGCCGATGGGTGTCAATGCACGGACTGGCACTCAACGTCGCTACCAATCTCGATCACTTCAACCTGATCGTGCCATGCGGTCTCGTCGGAAGACCGGTCACGAGCCTGGCAGCAGAGCTTGGTGACGCGGCACCCGGCATGGCACGCGTTCGCGAACGGCTGACAGCGTGCATGACAGAGGCAGTCGCAGAGCGCATGAGAGCGTGGCCGGCCCCCGGTTGACTACATGTTGAGGTCGTCGCGAACGTCATCCGTGATATCCACGTCATCCGGAGCGACGATCACCGGGCGGGCGAGCATCTGGCGGAGTGCAACGGCGGATGAGGTCTGGTTGAGTATCTCATCTTCGCCGGCCGTGATCAGGACGTAGTCGAAGCCGAGATCCTCTGCGACAGCATCGGCCGAGGAGCAAATGAGTTCCCAGGCTTCGGTCATCTGTCGTGCGAAGAGAGCATCCCCCTCGTTCTGACGGTCATACTGCATCTGCTGGTATTCACGCCCGAGCATCTCGAGCTGCCGCGAGGGCTCAATTGCCTCCGGATCACCCGGCTCGAGTCCTTCGAGGTCCTGCATCAGTTCATCCCGCCGGTCACGCAGCTCCTGGAGTTTGTCGTTCACCTCCTCCTCGAACTGCTCACGCTCCGGTCGGTAGCGTTCGGACTCCATCATCTCGTTGAGCAGCGCCGGCAGGGCGCAGACTGCAATCGTGGGGTCCGAACTCGCCGATCGGAGAGAACTGGCGCCATCCGCGGGCATGATGAAGCGTCCGGCCAGGGTCGCGGCGGCAAGCATCGCGGCGGCGAGAAGGATGTACTGGTATCCGCGCATTGGCGTTCTCCTGAATGGGTGTCGTTCAGACTCTATGTCGGTCGGTCCACGGCTGGCGCTCAAACAGACCCGGACGAAGCGACTTCCCGAATGATCGAGCACGGGACAGCCGGCCACGGGAGCGCCGGTTCGCGGCCAAGCTCCCGCCCTCCAGCCCGTGTCCTCACCGGGCTGCTAGGATGTGCCCACTGAACAGGAGGAAAGCATGCGCGATCAGCGTCTGGACAAACTGGCACAGGTCATCACGCAGTATTCGACTTCCATTCGGAAGGGCGATCTCGTCGCGATCGTCTGCGATCAGGTGGCCTTTCCCGCGGTTGAGGCCGTGTACGAGGCTGCGATCAAGGCGGGGGCCCATCCCTGCTGGGTCCCGGCGAGCGAGGACCTGACCGAGATCATGTTGGAGCAGGCGACTGATGCACAGATCGAATACGTGTCGCCACTCCAGATGAATCTGGTCGAGTCGGCGGACGTGTTCATCAAGTTCTGGGCCGAGACCAACACCCGCCGCTTCTCCGACATCGAGCCGGAACGCCTCGCGAAGCAGTCGGCGGCTCGGAAGCCCTTCCTCACGCGCTTCATGAACCGGGCGGCCGAGGGGGAACTGCGCTGGTGCGGCACGCTGTTTCCGACACCCGCCAGCGCCCAGGACGCCGAGATGTCCATGCGCGCCTACGAAGATTTCGTCTTCCGCGCCGGACTGCTGCACCTCGATGATCCGATCGCGGCATGGCGGAAACTTGCGGAGCAGCAGGCGCGGCTCTGCGAATGGCTTCAGCAACGCAAGGTCCTTCGATTCCGTCATCCCGGCACCGGCAGGAACGATGAGACGGACCTGACCGTGGATGTCGATGGAGGAACGTGGATCAACTGCTGCGGCCACGAGAACTTCCCCGATGGCGAGGTCTTTGCAGGTCC
The DNA here is from genome assembly GCA_030432255.1 of Phycisphaerae bacterium. Lineage (GTDB taxonomy): Bacteria > Planctomycetota > Phycisphaerae > Phycisphaerales > UBA1924 > JAUIHS01. The sequence continues at coordinate 108,124 of JAUIHS010000007.1, read as the reverse complement.
GCAGGGTGTCGACGGCGTGGTGCACTACACCTTCCCCGGTGTCTACCAGGGGCGCGAGGTCGAAGGCATCCGACTGGAGTTCAAGGGTGGACGCTGCGTTGACGCCAGCGCATCCAAGAACGAGGCTTTCCTCATTTCGATGCTCGACATGGACGAAGGCGCCCGTACGCTCGGAGAGATTGCGATCGGGACCAACTACGCCATCAAGCAGTTCACCAAGCACACGCTCTTCGACGAGAAGATCGGCGGCACCTTCCACGCAGCAGTTGGCGCCGGCTATCCGGAGAGCGGCAGCAGCAATGAATCAGGCCTCCACTGGGATATGGTCTGCGACATGCGACCGTCCAATGACACGCCAGGCGGCACGATCGAGGCGGACGGTGAAGTCTTCCATCGCGACGGGCAATTCCTGCAGTCCGGCTGGCCGGGAATGTGACCCCTGCTCGCGCTTGATCACTCAGAACAGTGAAGCCTGATCAGTGCTGTCATTGTTGCGTCGCCGGCGCGGCTTCGGCGGGCTCACGGGCGATTCGCCCTCGACACGGGAGCGGATCTCGCCATCGGCGACTCGCGTGGTCAGGAGATCTCCGGGCTTGACGTCACTCTCCCGACGAACCATCGAGCCATCCTGACGCGTTGTCATCGAGTAGCCGCGCCCGAGCACGCTGACCGGACTGACCGCGCGCAGTTCACGTTCGAGGGCTGTCGTGCCGCGGCGAGCGTCGCTCAATCGCGATCGCAGCGCGCGGGTGAGCCGCTCTTCCATGTGCGGAATGGCCACGCGTCGCCCCTCGAGAACAGCCTCCGGCCGGCGCCGAGCAAGCCGCGATGTGAGACGCTCCACGCGCAGGTGCTCTCCGGACTGCCGATCGCGCAATGCCCTCGACAACTGCTCGTGAATCCGGGTGAGCCGGTCCGCTCGCGCCTCGAGCCAGCCACGCGGGGCCGCGAACAACTCGTACCGCATCGCCGCATCGAGCCTGTGCTGCGCAACCACGAGGCCGTGCTTGAGGCATGTCGTGAGTCGACGCGAAAGGTGGGAAAGCTGCTCGTCGAGTGATGCGCGGTCGGGACTCAGGCGCATCGCGGCCTGTGTCGGTGTCGCACAGCGTTCATCGGCAACCAATTCCGCGATCGTGGTGTCAGTCTCGTGACCGATCGCAGCAACCACCGGAACACGGCACGCTCGGATCGCCGCTGCGACTTCGCGTTCATTGAATGCCCAGAGGTCCTCCATGGATCCGCCGCCGCGTGTGACGATAACGGCGTCAATCCCCAAGTCGTCCCGCGCGTGATCGATGGCACGGATCGCGTGCGCAACCTCGGGCGCAGCACCTTCGCCCTGTACACGGACATCCACGCTCACGATTTCGATCGCCGGGCACCGTCGACGAAATGTATCCAGCACGTCCTGCAAGGCAGCGCCGGTCCGCGACGTCACGACTGCGACGCGGCGCGGAAAGAAGGGCAGGCGCTGCTTGCTCTCGGGGTCGAACCAGCCCAGCTCTCGGAGTTCGGCGCAGAGCGCACGATAGCGCAGTTCAAGTTCACCGGCGCCGACCGGTTCGATCCGGGAGGCATAGAACTGGGTGCGTCCCCCGCGCGTGTAGAAAGCCACCCGACCGGTCAGGATCACCTCCTGTCCGCTCTCCGGCCGATACTGCTGTCGCCGCGCATCGCTTGCGAACATCACGCAGCTCAGTACGGCCGCTTCATCCTTGACGTCGAAGTACCAGTGGTTGCGATCAGTGAAGCCGCTGATCTCGCCCAACAGTCTGATGCGCCCGGGGAGCCCGGCACGAAGCGCACACTCGATTCGCTCGGCCAATTCAGAAACCGAGAGGGCATCCTCCTTCCGAGGCTTCGGCGGCCCGGACATGCGGGACGGGTCGAAGGGGAGGCGTTCCATCAGCGATCTCTCACCATTGGATCGGAACTCCCTCGCGCCGGTACTTCTCGACGAGAAGCTGCGCCTCAAGGAGTGCCTTCTCCAGTCGGACAGCGGCATCCTGCAGCGAATTGTAGAGGTCCGGGTTGTTCACCAGATTTCCGATGGTGCCCTCGCCACTGTTGATCTGCGCCGTCATGTACTGGATCTCGCCCAGCGTCATCGCGAGCGTATCGGTGGTACGCACGAAGTGTGTCACAGCTTCATCGATGCCTTCCTGGGCCTGCGCCGTCCGCTGGGCGATCGACGAAGCCGCCTCCGTCCAGGCGTCGACCGCCTCGGCAAGACGCACCATCGTATTGGCCGCGGCCTCGACGGTCTGCGTCACATCGCCGCGAAACTCCTCATCTTCGACCCATACCTGAGCGGCCGCGACTGACCGATCGATACGCGAAAGGGTGCTGGAGAGGTTCGGGGGCGCTTCCCCGGCATCAACCTGCTCGACGGTCCGAGGCTCGATGAAGGCACCCAACTGGTTGCCGACACGCACATACGTCTCGCTCAACTCCTGGAATGAGACCGCCGCCCGCTCCAGCGACGCCAACCGGCGGTCAATGAGGTCAGTCACTTCATCGAGGAAACTCGCCGCCGTGGCCTCAATCGAGTCACCTTCAGCGAGGTAGCCTGCGTCGGATGAGAGCGGGTCATGTGATGCCTTGAGCGCGAGAGTCGAATCACCGATCAGGTCGCGCGAAATCGCAACCTGGACACCGCGAGGAATGCGGTGTGTCGCCCTGATCGCGACATCCATGACGACGCCATCCCTCGGATCCGCCGCGGTCGTGATGCGCTCGATCTTGCCAACCTGCACGCCGTTCAGCGTGACTGCGGAGGAAGTCGAGAGATTCGAAGCCGTATCGAGACGGAAGGTGATCGCGTAGGTCGGCTCGCGGAATGAGGTGAACTCACCGAAGAGCAGCAGCATCGCCGCGAGTCCGACGAGTCCGACAATGGCGGTCAATCCGATCATGAAGTCACGCATCAAGACCTCCTGCGGTATGCTCGACGACCGACTCCCCCCTCATGAAACGCTGCACATGCGGATCCGGATGCGTATGAAGGTCGGACAACTGGCCATCGGCGGCGATCCGCCCGGCATCGAGCATGATGACGCGATCGGCGACCGCCTTGGCGCTGACCAGATCGTGGGTCACGACGATGCCGGTCACGCCGAGTTCGATCTGGAGACGACGAATGAGTCGGTTGATACCGTCCGCTCGAACCGGGTCGAGACCCGTGGTCGGCTCGTCGTAGAGCATGAGTTCCGGCTCCAGGATGATCGCCCGCGCGAGGGCAGCCCGCTTCTGCTGGCCGCCGGAGAGCTGGGCCGGGAACTTCCGTTCAACCTCATGCAGATCCACCCGCTCAAGCGCTGCACGCACCTTCCGCCGGCGCGCATCCCGGCGAAGAGACGTGTGCTCGCGAAGGGGGAAATCGAGATTCTCACCGATCGTCATGGAGTCAAAGAGGGCTGAGAGCTGGAAGAGAAACCCGATCTTCTTTCGGATCCGCCCCAGGGCACTTTCGGAGAGTTGATCGACGCGGTCAGGGCCGAACCGGATCTCGCCCCGATCCGGCCGGAGCAGGCCCACGATCAGTTTCAGGAGGACGGACTTGCCCGTTCCCGACGGGCCCAGGATCACGGTGGTGTCGCTCCGGCGGAAATCCATGGACACATCCCGGAGCACGACCTGCGAACCGAAGCTCTTGCGAACCCCGGACAGCGTCAGGATCGGACCCGGATCATGCTCGTGCGCGGCTGCCACCATCGTCCTATCATCTTACCCATGGATGCGATGCGGGATTCCGAGCATGTACTTCACGACGGACGGCGTTTCCGATTCGTCGAGTTGACCGCTCGCCTGCCCGACGGTCGGACGGCGCGACGGGAGATCGTGCGTCACCCGGGCGCGGTCGCCATACTTCCTGTCCTGAACGGCCCGGCGGGCCGAAGCATCGTTCTGATCCGGAATTACCGACCGGCCGTGGGACGCTCGATCTGGGAGATCCCCGCGGGGACACTGGAACCGGGGGAGGCGATCGAGAACTGCGCTGGGCGGGAACTGATCGAGGAGACGGGGTACCGGGCTGAACGCCTCGTTCACCTGTCGAACTTCCTGACCACGCCCGGGCTGACCGATGAAGTGATGCATACCTTTGTCGCATACGGGCTCGATCACGTGGGCCAGGACCTTGATGACGGAGAGCACATCGAAGTGCAGGTCACGCCGCTGAACACCGTGCGGGAGATGATGACGGATGGGTCCATCGTGGACGGCAAATCCCTGGTCGCGCTGCTCCTGGCCGATCGACTCGGACTCCTCGATGGGGAGAACCGCCGGTGAGTTGGGAAGATCGATACAGAGAAGGGGGCAACTGGCACGACAACAACGGGCAGACCGGCTGGGGTGGCCGCTTCGGGCGCTTCTTTCGCTGGCTCTTTGAGAACCCGGAAAACCCGCTGGGCTGGTCGATCTTCGTCTTCCGCTTCAAGGGCATTGCGGTCCGGGTCCACCTGATCACGGTGCTTTTCATGGGTGTGCTGCTCGTACGCTCGATCAGCCAGGGCACCGCAGGAGTCGCCTACATGGCCACGGCGGTGGGCGCCCTGTTCCTGCTGATCCTGCTGCACGAGTTTGGTCACTGCTTTGCCTGTCGATGGTCCGGTGGATCCGCGGACCGCGTGGTCATGCTCCCGTGGGGCGGGCTGGCGCTGACACGCCCTGCCGACGGCTGGAAGGCGCACCTCATCACGACCGTCGGTGGGCCGGCCGTCAACGTGCTCATCTTCCCGGTGACGACCGTCATCCTCGTCCTGCTCGGCGAACATGATGTCATCGCGTTCAACCTGCTGAGCCCCGCCGTCGCCGCGGGGAAAGTGGACGGCTCCCTGATCTTCCTGCGCCAGGCCGCCTTCTGGTTGCACGCGATGAATCTGTATCTGCTGCTCTTCAACCTTGCCCTGGTCATGTACCCGTTTGACGGTGGCCGGATCGTGCAGGAACTGCTCTGGTCAAAGATCGGCTACAAGCGCTCGATGGAGATTGCGGTACTGATCGGCTTCGGCGGAGCGATCGTGCTGGGCGCCATCGGTTTCGCGAATGACTCCGTCAATCTCGTCATCATCGCTGTGTTCGGCGCGGTGGCCTGCTGGCAGGAACGCCAGCGCATCCGCATCGGTGCGATTCCCGAGGCCGATGAGTACGGCCTGTGGAAAGGTATGGACGCCGATTCCAGCTCCGCAACGACCGTCTCCGCCCGCCAGGTCCGCAAGCAGGAGAAGGCACAGGAGGCCGAACGCGTGCAGCAGGAGGAAGTTGACCGTATCCTCGCAAAGATCGCCGCCGAGGGTATGGCCAGCCTCACCAGACGCGAAAAACGTATCCTTGAAGGCGAAACAAAGAAGCGTCGCGGCTCCTGACCGCCTCGTCCCCGCCTCTACTCCCCACCAAGGAACCTCTTTCACCCGATGGGACTCGCAGACAGAGAGTACGCCCGCAAGCCGCCGCCCGGAGGACCACTTCGCGGCACGCCGATGGACATGCGGTACTGGTCCTTCAACACGTGGCTGATCATCATCAACGTGGTCGTCTTCCTCTTCGGCATGGCGAGTCAGAGGCTGATGGTGCTTCAGGATATGGGCAAGGGCGGGCTGGCCAATGTCAGCGTCTCCCTCCCGACGAGGGCACCGGATCGCGTCAATCAGCAGAGCCTTGTTCAACCGGGCCTGACAGGCGTATCTCACTGGGTCGATGAATCAACCGGGCTCCCGGTGCTCGAATACATCGATCACGAACCCGTTCCCGGCAGTTTCCTGCCAAGCCAGACGCTGGCCGGCGGCTTCGCAGACCAGTGGTGGGCATTGGACTACAAGGGCACGTCCGGTGGTGTGGAAGTCACGCCCCAACTCATCCTTGAGCGACGCTACATGCCCATGCTTTGGCCGCAGAAGTGGGGACACTTCTCCACCGCCCGTGCATTCTTCGGCCTCGAAGTGTGGCGGTTCATCACGTTCCAGTTTCTGCACGCGGACACGAGTCATCTGGTTTTCAACATGATCGGACTCTTTTTCTTCGGCCCGCTTGTCGAAGGCTACCTGCGCACGCGAAAGCGATACGCCGCGTATTACCTTGTCTGTGGCATTTTTGGGGCGTTGCTCTACCTCCTGCTGAACCTCATCGGGTGGGTCGCCCAGTCGCAGTTCAATGCGTCGGTGCCGGGCCTGCTGATCAATGACGTGCATATGCCACTCATCGGCGCTTCGGCGGGTGTCTTCGGGGTGTTGATGGCTTCGGCGTTCATTGCGGGCAAGCAGACGATGTACGTCTTCATGATCATCCCCATGAAGATCCGCACCGGCGCCTACCTGCTGACAGCCGTCGCCTTCTTCAACCTGCTCATGAATGGGCAGAATGCCGGAGGCGATGCGGCTCACCTGGGCGGCGCGATTGCCGGATTCTTCTTCATCCGCAACATGCACCTGCTCAATGACTTCTTCGACGTTCTCGGCCCGGGAAAGACGCGCAAGCCACGGCGAACCGTCTCGAAGCGCACCACGAAGCGCTCAACAGCGGATGAAGAGAGGCTTGATGCGATCCTGAAGAAGGTGTCCGAGGAAGGGCTGCATTCGCTGACGGAGAAGGAACAGAAATTCCTCCGTGAGCAGAAGGACCGGTCGGAGCGTTCCGGATGACACCCCTGACCTTTCAGATCCACGAGACCTCGGCGTCCACCCATGCACGCCGGGGCACGGTCACGACGCCACACGGCAGTTTCGATACGCCCGCATTCATGCCCGTCGGTACGCGCGCATCCATCAAGGGCGTGCTGCCGCCGCTTGTCGCGGCAACGGGCAGCCAGATCATCCTGGGCAACACTTATCACCTGATGCTGCGCCCCGGCGAGGCACTGGTTCGTGAGTTGGGTGGTCTGCACGCATTCATGGGGTGGCCTCACCCCGTCCTGACGGACTCGGGGGGATACCAGGCGTACTCCATGAGCGACATCAACCGCATCGACGACGATGGCGTCACGTTCAAGTCGATCATTGACGGGTCGTCGATCCACCTGTCTCCGGAGCGTGCGATCCAGGTCCAGAATGACCTCGGCGCGGACATCATCATGGCATTCGACGACTGCCCGCCCAGCGTCGATCCCAGGACGCTCAACGAGACCCGGAAGCGTCTCGCGGCGTCGCGCACATCGGCGTCGAAGAAGGGCTACGACCACGGCGTCCGGCTGGAACAGGCCCTGGAGCGAACGACGCGATGGCTTGATCGATGCAAGAAGGCGCATCAAAGGCCCAATGAACAGGCACTCTTCGGCATCGTTCAGGGCGGCGCCGATCTCGACCGTCGCTCGCGATCTGTCGAAGAGGTGTGCAACATCGAACTTCCCGGCTACGCGATCGGCGGCGTGGCGGTGGGGGAGGGATTCTCGGATATCGTTCGGGTCGTGCATCACACGACCCCGCTGATGCCGGCGGACAAACCCCGGTATCTCATGGGAGTTGGGTATGAGCGGGACATCGTGGCGGCGGTCCGGGCGGGGGTCGACATGTTCGACTGCGTGCTGCCGACTCGGAACGGCCGGAATGCGAACGCGTTCACCCCGACGGGGCAGCTTCGGCTGCGAAACGCCCGATTCGCCCGCGATCCTGAGCCGATCGATGCCACGTGCGACTGTGTGGCGTGCAGTCCGGCCTCGCATGGCTGGGCGACGGTGGATGGCCGCCCCTTCAGCCGGGCGTACATCCGGCACCTTTTCATGGCGGAGGAGATGCTGGGACCGATCCTGGTCAGCCTCCACAATGTCCGGCACTTCCAGCGTCTGCTGGTGGACATCCGGCGGACGATCGGGGATGATGCTTGGTCTTCGCTCGGCCAGCGGTGGCCGGTGGTGGGTGATGCGCTCGCGGAACCCCTCCGGACGCCTGAGTAAGCCGCTCCGGGCCATATGCACGATTGTCACGGCTGAAGGTCCCGCGTCGGCACCCTGGACGCTCAGGATCAGGTACCCGCATGTCCTTCCCCCGCGACCAACAGATGGACTCCTCCTTTCGGTACCCAAAAGGACCCGAATCACATGAGTGAACTCTTCACTGAATTCGTCACCCTTGCGCAATCTGACGGGCAGCCTGCACCCATGGGCGGTGAACTGACCAGCGCCGACGGCGCCAATCCCGCAGGCGGCGCCGCACCGGCCGGCGGTGGTGGGGGCGGCATGATGCTCATGCTCCCGCTTCTCCTGCTCGCGGTCATGTTCATCCTGATGCCGCTCTCGACCCGCAAGGAGAAGAAGCGCCGCGCTCAGATGATGAACTCTCTGGGTCGTCACGATCGCGTCCGCACCAGCGGTGGCATCATCGGCACGATCATGGAACTCAAGGGCGATGAAGTCGTGCTCAAGGTGGATGAGACCACCAACACGCGCATCACCTTCGACAAGGGCGCCGTTCAGGGCGTCATCAAGCACGCCAAGGCAACCGGAGCCGACGAGGAAGAGGCTCCGGAACTCGATGGTGAGGCGGAGTACGCCACCTCCTGACCCCGGCATCACCCGATGCCTGACCGCCCGCCAGTACGAATCGGACTCGAAACGACATGCAGAACATCAAGTTCAAGACCTTCACCGTCCTGATCATTCTCGTCGCCTGTGCCCTCTCCATCTTCCCCCCGGAGAAGAAGCTCAGACTCGGTCGGGATCTCGCCGGTGGCGTCAGCCTCATCTACACGATCAACGTTGCGCCCGATGCTCCACCGGAAGCGATCGATCGGACCATCGAGGTCATCAAGGAACGCGTGAATCCCAACGGCGCACTGGACATCCAGTTCCAGCTCGTCGGTCGCGATCGACTCGAGATCACGATGCCTCTCCCCACGGAGAAGGTGAAGGCCCTCAAGGCCAGCTACGACCAGGCCCTTGAGGAACTCCAGGACTTCAACATCAACATCGATGCCTTCGAACGCGCCCTTCGCCTGACCGGAGAGGAACGCCGCGAAGCCTTCGATTCGATCATCACCGACCAGCCGGACAACACCGATCGCATCAAGCGGAGACACGCAGTCCTCGACCCGGTCCTCGCGGCAGCAGAAGCCGCGACGGAAGCTCGCGCTGCACGGGATGCGCTGCAGCCGGAGTTGGATGCCGCTCGCCAGACGTACAACGATGCCGTCGCGGCGTACCAGGCCGCCGTCGAGAGCCAGCTTGCGGAAGAGGAACTGGAAGTCCTCCGCGAAGCACAGCAGGCCGCTGCGGATGCTCGGAACGCCCTGCTTGATCAGGACGATGCCCTGTCCCAGGTCGCTGCAGAGAAACTGGTGGATCTGGACAAGCAGCGCCGCCGCGTTCTCACTGCAACGGTATCGCCCGAGGAGATGCGTCGAGCGCTGAGTCTTTCGGATGAACCGATTCCGGTGGTTGCGAGCGATGGCTCCATCGTGAAGCAGCCAAGCCGCCAGACGGAAGCCATCGCCAGCATCCGTGAGCGTATCGGGAGCATCGCCGACGGCGACGAAGTGATCAACGAGATCATGGCCCGCCACGTGGAATACACGGCGGACCGCCAGAGCCTCGACGACCCGAACGACCTCGTGCGCCTGTTGCAGGGCGCCGGCGTGCTCGAATTCCGCATCTCGGTCACACCGGGCTTCCCCTCCGAGGCGCAGGTGCGTGAGCGGTTCCAGGAGCAGGGCCCGGAGCGGGCGTCGACCAACGATGGTGCCTGGTTCCCCCTGAAGAATCTCCAGGGCTGGTACGACAGCCTCGATGATCTCGAGTCGCTCAAGGCCAACCCGCCGTCCTACTTCTCCAGCAAGTACCGCCTGGTCGCCGAACGCTATGGTGGCGAATACTACGTGCTCCTGCACACCGATCCGCCCCATCGCATGACCAAGGAGGACGGTGACTGGGCCCTCGCGAGCGCGACGCAGAGCCAGGACCAGATGGGCCGCCCCGCCGTCGGCTTCGAAATGAACCGCCGCGGCGCCGAACTCCTCGGCGACCTGACCGAGCGCAACAAGGGACGCCAGATGGCGATCCTGCTCGACGATCACCTCTACAGCGCCCCGTCACTCGACGAACGCATCACGCGTCGAGGCATCATCCGCGGCAACTTCAGCCGCGAGGAACTCAGCTACCTCATCAAGACCATGTCCGCGGGTTCACTGCAGGCGAAGCTGAGTGAAGAGCCGATCAGCCGAAGCGTGGTGGCACCGGAACTGGGCGCCGACAACCTGGCTCGCGGCTTGGAAGCCTCATGGATTGCGCTTGTCGCGGTCGGCATCTTCATGATCATGTACTACTTCGGGATGGGCTTCATCGCCATGATCGCACTGCTCTCCAATGCGATCATCATCCTGGGAGCGATGAGTCTCCAGCGCGCCGCATTCACACTACCGGGGATCGCAGGCGTGGTGCTCACGTTCGGTATGGCCGTGGATGCCAACGTGCTGATCTACGAGCGCATCCGTGAAGAGATCTTTGCGGGCAATGACCTCAAGACGAGTGTCCGCCTTGCGTACCAGAAGGTGTTCTCCACGATCATCGATGCCAACGTGACGAACCTGATCGTCTGTTTCGTGCTCGTCTACACGGGTACGCAGGAGATCAAGGGCTTCGCGATCACGCTGGGTATCGGTATCGTCGCGACGCTGATCAGTGCCCTGCTCATCAGTCGGATCATCTTCACCGTACTCATTGATCGAGTCGGCATCGGCAGAATGCGGCAGTTGCCCATGGTGGTGCCCGCAATCCAGAAGGCCGTCAGCCCGAACGTCGCATGGATCAGGCTTCGTCCATTCTTCTGGGTCCTCTCGCTGGCTGCGATCACCGCATCGGTCATGCTGATGTTCAACCGCGGCGAGGAGATGCTGGACACCGAGTTCCGCGGCGGCACCGAGATCACGCTCCGGCTCCGACAGGAAGACAACTCAACGGATCGGATCACGCTGACCCGTCAGCAGGTCTCGGAGCGACTTGAGACCATCTACCAGGGCACCGACGACGAAGATCTGAATCAGTTGGACTCCGCGACCATCGTGGTCGTCAATCCCGAGTCGGATGGCACATCGAGCACGTTCAAGATCAAGACCACGGTGACCGACGATCCGCAGGCGCCGGGTGCCGTGCGAAAACTGACATCGGCGGTTGTCGATGCGTTCCGTGACGTCGTGAAGTCCTCACCGGCAATCACGTTTGCTGGCTCCGATGCGACGGACATTGACGCCGCCCCGGCGAATGAGATTCTCGACGCCGAACTGGGCAAGAGCATCGGGCGACCACAGGTCGGCAATGACGTCTCCGAGTACATCGATGGTGTGGCCATCTTGCTGGAGAACATCCAGCCTCCGTCCACCGAGGCGGACATCCGGGAGCGCCTGGAGGCGAAGCGACAACAGCCGGACTTCTCCAACACACTCACGCGCCAGCATGAGTTGAAAGTCATCGATACCGAAGGGGGCTTCGTCAAAACCGCCGTACTGGTTGTGCGGGACGCCGCCTACGATCCCATCGCAGATGAGGAGCAGTGGCGCACCGAACTTGCCCAGCAGGAATGGGACCTCGTCCGCGCCGCACTGACCGAACCCACCGACCTCGTCGGGTCGCAGGAGTTCAGTCCGGTCATCGCGGCAAGTTTCCGAGCGAAGGCAACCGTCGCGGTCGTCATCAGCTTCATGCTCATCATGATCTACATCTGGGTCCGCTTCGGCTCCGTGCGCTATTCACTCGCCGCGCTCACCGCCCTCGTGCACGACGTGATCATCGCGCTGGGTCTCATTGCGCTCGCAGAGGTCCTGTACGACAAGTTCCCCGGACTGGAGCGATACGGGCTGCTGCCATACAAGATCAACCTTGGACTGGTGGCCGCCGTCCTGACGATCATCGGCTACTCCCTCAACGACACGATCGTGATTCTCGACCGGATCCGCGAGAATCGGGGCAAGCTTGCCTATGCCTCGGAAACGGTGATCAACTCCTCGATCAACCAGACGCTGAGTCGTACGCTGATCACGTCAGGCACGACGCTCATGGCCCTGATCGTGATGTTTGTCCTCGGTGGTGAGGCCATTTCCTCGTTCACATACGCCCTCCTCTGCGGCGTGCTCGTCGGTACCTACTCCTCGGTCGCGGTCGCCGCACCGCTGGTCTTCACCAGGAAGATCCCGCCCCAGCGACCCTACACTTCCTCCACTCCGGACGCTGCCGGCGAGTCGAATGCGTCCCAGTCCGAGTTCGCTCCAGTCACTTCACCATGAACGTTGTGATCAACGGCCAACACTCGGCCGTCCCTGACGGCATCACCGTGGCGACTCTGCTTGAGTTGAATGACCTCGCCGAGCGCGCCTGTGCCGTCGAGATCAATCGGACGCTGGTACCGAAACGGGACCACGATTCACGCGTCATCGAGGATGGCGACGCCATCGAACTCGTCACCCTCGTCGGAGGCGGATGATCAGCCATGACAACCGAGACCATGGAACCCGGAATCTCCACGCTCACCGTCGGCTCGCGGACGCTCAGCAGCCGTCTCATTGTCGGAACAGGCAAGTACGCTGACTTCAACGTGATGCGCCAGGCTCTCGATGCCAGCGGTGCACACGCGATCACGGTCGCCGTACGTCGTGAACGCCTCTACAACGATCAGGGCGAGTCACTCCTCGACCACATCGACCTCGACCGCTACACGATCCTGCCGAACACCGCCGGGTGCTTTGAAGCGGACGACGCCATCCGGGTCGCGCGGCTCGGGCGCGAACTGCTTGAGCAACTCGGCAACCCGGGTGCCTCGTGGGTCAAACTGGAAGTGCTCGCGGATAAGAAGACGCTGCTTCCCGATCCGGTGGGAACGCTGGAGGCGTGTCGAGAACTCGTTGCCGACGGTTTCGAGGTGCTGTGCTATACGTCGGACGATCCCGTGATGGCTTCTCGTCTGAAAGCTGCGGGCGCCACGAGCGTGATGCCCGCAGGTTCGCCGATCGGGTCCGGGCAGGGCCTTCTCAATCGCAACAACATCGCGATCATCCTTGAGACGCTCAAAGATGGTGATCCCGACTACCCCGTCATTGTTGATGCCGGGGTGGGTTGCGCCAGTGATGTCACCATCGCGATGGAGACCGGCGCGGATGGTGTGCTCCTGAACACCGGGATCGCCCATGCAAAGGACCCCGTGATGATGGCGCACGCCATGCGGCACGCCTGCAGCAGTGGACGTCAGTCCTGCCTGTCCGGCCGGATCCCGCGCAAGCTCTACGCAACGGCCAGCAGCCCCTGGGAAGGAACGATCTCCTACATTCCCGGCGAATGACGCAGCGCGTCAATGTCGTTGAGCAGCTTCGCCAGCACGAGGTTGATCAGCACGATCGCGATGAAACTCATGACGAATGCCTCCGTCGTCGCGCGGCCCACACCCTGTGCGCCCGAGCGGCAGTGGAAGCCCTTGAAACATGAGATGACGCCGATCGCTGCCCCGAAGAAGAGCGATTTCACGAGTCCGTTGAAGACGTCAAACCAGTCGATGAAAGATGCCGTCGCATCCCAGTACGCCTGATCACTGACCTCGTAGATGCGCGTGATCACCAGCCAGCCACCACCGACCCCGCAAATGTTCGATACCACGGTCAACGCCGGGATCATGAGGATGCATGCAACGACTCGCGGGGCCACGAGCACGCGCATCGGATCCGCCGCCATCACGCGCATCGCATCGATCTGCTCCGTCACACGCATGGATCCCAACTCGGCAGTCAGGGCGCACCCGACCCGACCCGCAAGCATGACCGCGGCGAGGACCGGTCCGATCTGCTTGACGACGGAGATGTTGACCACGGCTCCGAGTCGGTGCTCCTGCCCGAACTCAGCGAACTGGTCGTAGCCCTCGATCGCCAGTATGGCCCCGATCGTCGCGCCCGTCAGGGCAAGGACGGGCACGGACCGTGTCCCGATCAGGTACAACTGCGGTGCCAGCCGACTCCATCGACCCCACGAAGTGACACCGAGCAGGGCCGCCGCGGCAACTCCGAAGGCAAAGCGTACAAACACCCCGAATCGCCCGACGGTCTCCCGGATCGAACCACCGAGGCGAGCAATCAAGGCACGATCTCCGCTGGTACTCGTTGGTCACGCCGGCCGCGACCATCGATCACTTGATCGGAATCTCCTCCGTCCGATTGCGGACTGGAGCTTCCACGGGCACCGCGCCGCCGGAGGAGGCGGAAACCGGATTGGTACCGGCCGCACGCCGCTTGCTCATGGGCAGCACCCAGATATCGACGCGACGGTTGGCTGCCGTCCCGCCCTTGGGATTGTTGGCAACGACCGGATCGTACTGGCCCCAGCCACCAACCAGGACGCGGTCCGCGGCGATGCCCATGTTGGCCTTCTGCAGGGCCTCGGAGACTGCGATTGCGCGATGCACCGAGAGGTGACGATTCGTCGGGTGCTTCGCCTTGGTGGTCGGATTCGAGATGGTCTGGCTGTCTGTGTGGCCGATGACGTGCAGGTAGTACCCGCTGGCGCCTGACGTGGACATCACGCGAGCGAGTTGATCGAGACCCCGACGAGCCTCGGCCTTGACGACATCGGAACCCGGATCGAAGGTCAGGTCACTCTTGAACTGGAGCAGCCCACGCTCGGCATCAAAAGTCATCAGGTCGCCGAAACGCTGAGCGAGGTTCGCGAGTTCGAGGGTCGTCTCCGGTCCGAGTCCACTTGCAGGCAGGCTCTTGAGCTGATCATCCATCTTCATCAACTGCTCACGCATGCGAGTGAGTTGCACGCCCTGAGCCTCGTACATCTGGATGTCCTGCTGGAGGCTGGCGACCTGGTCGGCCTGCGAACTCGACAGCGAGACACAGTCATCCAATTCGTCGCGAAGTCGCTCGTTTTCCTGAACCAGCGCATGCAGGCGCTCCTCCGCGTTCGTGGCGATTTGATTCGCCCGATTCCGATCAGCCGTTGAGGTGCAGCCGACCAGACCGGTGGCAGCCACGGCCGAGACGCCCAACAGAAAACGCGTCGCAGTGCGAACAATGGGGGAGGTGCTCTTCATCTTCGTTCCTCTAGAATGACTTCGCAAATTGTCCCGGACCCTTGAGGATACCGCAGATTCCCGTGTTCCGCAGGCGTCCTGAGTGCTCATCGGCAAGGCCTCGGAGTTTTGATGAAAGACCGGATCCTGCACTACCGGTGTGAAGGCCTCTGCGATGCAGCGGGCCTGAATCACGCCCAGGCCGCCCTCCTTCTCCAGACAACCAGGCAGGGCCTCGAGATCCTCGCACTCGGGTCCCCGGCCGAGGTCGCTCGACATCCCGCTGCCTCCACCCGACCTCCCGAAACGCTCCATCACGAGGTCATCATCCCAGGCCTGGTGAACGCGCACACGCACCTCGATCTGACGCACATGGGTCCACTTCCGTACTCACGAGAGGGCGGTTTCGTCGGGTGGGTTGACCGCATACGGTCACAACGTGCAACCGAGCCCGCTGAGATCATCGCCTCGGTCAATGAGGGGATTCGCCTTTCGCTCGCCGGCGGTGTCATCGCCGTGGGGGATATTGCGGGCATCCGTCAACTGGAGCCGCTCCACGCGCTTCGGGAGTCCCCGCTCATCGGGGTGTCCTATCTCGAGGTCTTCGGCATGGGTGCGCGGCAGGCTGATGCGGTCTCAACACTTCGCAAGACCTGTTCCACGACGTCATCGAACGAGAACGGAGTTTGCCTCGGACTGCAACCGCACGCGCCGTACTCAGCGGGACTCGACGTCTTCGCCGCGGCGATCGAACTGCGTGAGCAGTACGGGACACCGCTCTGCACACACCTCGCCGAGACATCGGAGGAGCGTTCATTCGTCGCGGATGCCGCGGGCCCCATTCGGGCCATGCTGGAGCGACTGGGAGTATGGGACGATCGCATACTCGCACAGGTGGGTCAGGGGCGTCATCCGTTGCATCATCTGTCCTCGACACTGAACGCTGGTGGGTGGCTCGCGGCACACGTCAATGATCTGCCCGAAGACGGCCTCGATACTCTCGCGCGAAGCGGCGCCTCGATCGTCTATTGCCCGCGGTGCTCGACATACTTCGATCATGCAGGGACGTTTGGCCCGCATCGATACCGTGACATGATCGATGCCGGTATCAATGTTGCACTCGGGACAGATTCGATCATCAATCTCCCCGATGCGGATCGAATCTCAACGTTTGACGAGATGCAACTCCTCCACAGACGCGACGGGGTACCACCTGCCAGACTCATGCGCATGGCGACCGTCAATGGCGCCCGTGCGCTCGGACTGCCCGAGATTGCGTTCACACTCCAGGTCGGACATGTGGTTGCCGGATTGGCCGCGGTGCGCATCACGGAGCCAGGCCCCGAATCACCCCTTGAGGCCATCATGAAACCCGGCACTTCCATTCGAATGCTCCAGCCGGAGCCGTCACCATGACGGGCGTGGGGCGTCGCTGGAGTCGCGGCCGGTTTCAATCCGATCCGGAATCCCTCGCCCGGAACCTCATCGGCGCTCTGCTGATTCGGCGACTTGCGGACGGCATGGAAGTGGGGGGGATGATCGTGGAGACAGAGGCATACTTGGGAGTCGAGGACGCGGCCGCGCACAGTTTCGGCGGTCGCCGAACCGATCGCATCCGCTCGATGTATGCGGAGGCGGGGACGGCGTATGTCTACTTCACGTACGGCATGCATCACTGCTTCAACGTGGTATGCGGCGAGGTGGACGAACCTGTGGCGGTACTGATCCGTGCCATCGAACCGCTGTTCGGAAGGGACCGGATGATGTCATTGCGAATGGCGGAGCCAAAAAGGAAGCACCCGATCCGCGAGACAGGGATCGCATCCGGTCCGGCGCGGCTGACGCAGGCCCTCTCGATCGATCGAAGGCTGGATGGTGAAGATCTGGCGACGTCAAGCGAGGTCTGGGTCTGCAATACCTCGCCTCAAGTCCGGCCGAAGCTCCGGCAGACAACCCGCATCGGCGTGGATTATGCCGGTGCGTGGGCAAAAAGACCGCTACGATGGGTCGTGGAAGGCCATCCCCACGCCAGTCGCCCCTGACAGGGCCGGACCGAGCAATCGGACTTTTCTCTCCGAAATTTGATTTGGCCGGATGGTCGGAGGTCGATAGGATTTCATGGTCCCGGAGGAGCCGCGACCACGAAGGAGATGTTCGAACGTGAGCACGGAGATTGATGTCATCTGGGATCAGTTGCGGGAGGTGTCGGGTCCGTACGCGATTGAGGCGTACCAGTTCGTCCAGGATGGACTGCGTGTGACGGCCGACCGTGTCTACCACGACCTGGATTCGATGGTTCCGTCCAAGGGACGCCATCTCACGGGCCAGCAACTGTGCATTGGCCTGCGGGACTTCTCGATCGAGCAGTTCGGCCTCCTGGCCCGGACGGTGCTCAACGCCTGGGGGATTCGCCGGACGGAGGACTTCGGCCGGATCGTCTTCACGCTGGTTGAGGTCGGCCTGCTGAGCAAGACCGACGAAGACTCGCTGGATGACTTCGTGAACGTCTTCGACTTCGATGAGGTCTTCCACCAGCCTCTGGATGGCTGCCTGACACCCGATGTCGACGGCTGAGGTTTCGGTACCCGTCCGGCAATCAGACTGAACAACGCCCCATAAACGAGTCGATTAGGATAGTGACGCGCGCAATGTGTGCGCCTATCGCGAGGACTGAGCGCATGGCAAAGAGCGAGTCTGGTTCCAGCAAGAAGCCGACGAAGAAGGGTGCGGCCGGCAAGAAGAAGTCCGCCGCGAAGAAGTCACCCTCTGGCTCTTCGAGCAAGTCCAAGGGTTCATCCACGTCTTCGAAGGCAGCGTCGCCGTCCTCAGTTCGCGACTGGAAGGACATGCACCTGTGGCAGGTCCAGCCGATTCGCGACGTACTCGTCATCGCGTCCATCGTGGGTCTGATCTACCTGGGCTTCCTGCTGAGCGTTGTCACGGTTCCGATCCTGCTGGCCATCCTGCTCGCATACCTCTTCGAGCCGGTGATTCGTCTCCTGCTGTCGCGCTTCCATCGCCTGAATCGCACGCAGGCGGTATCGATCATCCTTGCGACCTGCATCATCGTGCCTGCCAGCATTCTCACCTTCGGCATTGCTGTCGCGCTGGCTCAGGGCGTGGCGATGGCCTCGTCGATCAGCGACAACATCGGCACGATCAATCAGTATCTCCCCGACCATCGCAGTGGGACGGAAGTCGCCAACTCGATGAAGTCACTGTACGTCGCGGAGAGGATGATCGAGTCGGAAGAAGATGAGGCGATTCGCGAAGAGCTTCAGTCCGATGCAGCCACCATTCGAAGGGCGCTGGGACCTGAGGAATTGGAACAGTATGCATCCCTGAAGGAGCGCGCCCTCGAACTGGAGCCGGCGCCCGCTTCGGACGGCGACGCTGAAGATGATCCCGAGTCAGACGCCGGCGATGCCGATGTGGCCGTTGCCCAAGGCGAGGCGGACAAACAACCGGAACCGACCTCCGTCTTCGAGTGGGATCCGAACGAGAGTCTGGCCTACAACGAGTTGGACTCCGAAGGCTGGCGCTCCATCGCGCGCTTCATCGGAGATTTCAGGGAGTCCGGCCTCGAGTACGTGATCGGGCTGGCAAATGGCGACTCGGCCACGATGGAGCGGGCACGACAGGTCGGAATAGCGAGCACCGGAGGAGCATTTACCTTCCTTTGGAGCAAGGTCATCTCCACCATCACATTCGGCTTCATGATCTTTCTGACCTGTTTCTTCTTCTTCTTCTTCGCAACCGGCTACCCGAGTGTCACGAAGTTCGGTGCGAAACTGCTTCCGGAGAAGAACAAGCCACGAATCCTGGATCTGCTTTCTCAGATGGACCGCGTCGTCGCCGGCTTCATTCGAGGCCGCCTCACGATCTGCTTCATCCAGAGCATCTTCTTCGCGATCGGATACATGATCGCCGGAACGCCCGGAGCGCTCGTGCTCGGGATCGTGGTCGGCATCCTGTCGATCGTGCCATACCTGGCGCTGGTCGGCATCCCGACGGCCATCATGCTGATGTTCCTGGACCCACCCGGTGATGCGCTCCGTTCGCACTGGCTGTGGATCATCGTTGCGCCGACGGTCATCTACTTCCTCGGACAGGCAATCGATGACTACATCCTGACCCCGAAGATCCAGGGCAAGACGACCAACATGGACACGCCGACCATCCTCTTCGCCTCGCTGGCCGGTGGCACACTCCTCGGTGTGTACGGTCTGCTGCTTGCGATTCCGCTCGCGGCGTGCCTCAAGATCCTCATTCGCGAGATCGTCTGGCCGCGCTTCAAGGCATGGACGGAGGGTGAAGCGCAGGATTTCCTGCCCATCTCCCGCGACTGATCACCTGAAGAGCAGGATGGGAATGATGACGAGGCCCAGGACGCCCATCACAAGTCCGAAGATGGCGCGCCCCATGCCATGACGCTCCGGATGCTTGCGAATGTCCCACATCGCGATCACGCTGACAATGATGGCGAACGGGGACGGCACCATCAGGATGGAGAAGAGGCCGAGATAGCCGGCCGAGATCGCCCATCCGGAGCGTCCGACGGGAATCAGCAGGCGCACTCCGGCATCGTCTCCGATTGACTTACTCGCCTGCACGCGTCCCTGCACGGTCGGCGGTGCGTTCGGTGTGGGTGGAGGTGGGGGAGGTGCCGGTGGTAGAGATGACTCTGACACGATCAGTCTCCTAGCGCTTGCGCTTCTTGTAGCGTCCCTTGCCGCCGCCGCCGGAACGCGTGCTCTTCTTGCCGCTTCCGAGCGTTGGCAGTCCCTTGAGCCCCGGCATGCCGCCGGCGCCAGCCTGCAGGTCGCGCATGGCCTTGGCCTTGCTCATCGGGTTCATACCCGACATCTGTTTCGTCACCTTGCTCAACATTTCGAACTGCTTGACGAGTTGATTGACCTCATCGATCTTCACCCCGGCACCCTTCGAGACACGTCGCCGCCGAGAGTGGTTCAGCAGTTTGATGTTCTGACGCTCTTCCCGCGTCATCGAGTGCGCAATGCCTTCGACGCGATCGAGCTGGCGATCATCGATGTCGACTTCCTTCAACATGGCACCAACGCCAGGAAGCATGCCAAGCAACTGCTTCATCGGCCCCATGCGCCGCAGGGATTTCAACTGATCGAGGAAGTCGTCCATCGTCAGTTCACCCTTTGCCATCTTCGCCGCGATGCGCTCGGCCTCCTCTTCGGAGACCTGCTCCTGCGCTCGTTCGACAAGCGAGACGACATCACCCATGCCGAGAATACGACTGGCGATGCGCTCCGGATGGAACTCCTCGAGGGCGTCCAGCTTCTCACCGACGCCGATGAAGCGGATGGGGGCGCCAGTGACCTTGCGGACGGTCAGGGCGGCGCCGCCGCGGGTGTCGGAGTCGAACTTGGTGAGGATCACACCATCGATGTTGAGTCGATCGTTGAAGGACTTGGCAGAATTCACGGCATCCTGCCCGGTCATGGCATCAGAGACGAGGTAGATCTGGTGGGGGCGCAGTCGCTTGTTGACGGCCGTGAGTTCGTTCATCAACTCGTCATTGATGTGCAGTCGACCGGCGGTATCGAGAATGAGCGTGTCGACACCTTTCTCACGGGCAGCCTTGAGTGCGTTCTCACACACCCGAGGCGCGACGCCGACCGCCTTCCCGTACTCAGCAACCTTGTCCGGCTCTGAATAGAAGTGCACCTGGGATCCGCCGGGCGCATCACGCTCAACCTGCTCCGCCACAGTCTGCAACTGATCGACCGCCGCGGGGCGCTGCAGGTCGGCTGCACACACCATCACCGACCGACCGCGCTTCTTGAGGTACCCGGCAAGCTTGCCGCAGGTTGTCGTCTTGCCTGATCCCTGGAGGCCGCACATCATGATGATGGTGGGGCCGGGGCTCATGCGGGGCACGCCCGGTGTGGCGTCGTCACCCTGCGAGATGAGACGGATCAGGGTGTCGTTGACGATGCCGATCATCTCCTGACCGGGCTGGAGGCTCTTCGTCACCTCGCGACCGACAGCATCCTTCACGACCTCGTCGCAGAACTGATTGACGATCTCATAGTGGACATCCGCTTCCAGCAGCGCTGTACGAACATCCTCCATGGCCTCGCGGACATTGGATTCTGAGATCTTCCCCTTGCCGGAGAGTTTGCGGAATGCGGAACTGAAGCCTTCGGAGAGACGATCGAACATGTCGAAATGTCCTGTAGCACAGGCGACAGAGCTTGACGGGCTGGAAGCATTGTAGCGGGGGTTCGTATCATGCGTGGATGAGCGAGCCCTCAGTCAGGCTGCGAGTCATCAACGAGGTGGATGTGCCGATGCTCTATGAATGGCACTCGGATCAGTCTTCCGCCCGCCTCGCCGCTGTGCCGACGCGCACTCCTGAAGACTTCGATCGCCACTGGGCGGACATCCTGTCCAACCCCGAGGTGCTGGCCCGGATCATTCAACTCGATGGAGCCGCGGTCGGCTACCTGGTCTCATTCATTCGTGACCGACGACGCTGGCTGGGCTACTGGATCAGCCGCGAGCACTGGGGCTGTGGGCTCGCGAGTGCAGGCGTCGCGCTGTTTCTGAACATCGAGACCGCACGTCCGATTCACGCGGCGGTCGCGAAGCACAACCGAGCATCGCGACGCGTCCTGGAGAAGGCCGGGTTTCGGGTCATGGAGGAGGGCATCCACGAGGTGCAGGGCGAGCGCATCGAGGAACTTCTGTGTGTCTTGGCGTGAGAGTCGCACGGCAGCAGGCGATCCGGCCTCTGAGGCTTCAGGAACGGATCCGACCCTGCTCAATTTGACATAACATGTATTATCGGACGTTAAAGCGGCCCCTCGGATACGATCCTGAAACGAGCGTCAGCCCCGGAGATCAGGTGCTCAGGACGGAAGGCAACTGACGGCCCAGTTCTCCAGCAGGAGATTCAGGTCGTCGAAATCCACATCGCCGTCCGCATCCAGATCACCAGCGGGTCCCGCTGATCCCCAGTTCTCAAGCACCACGTTCAGGTCGTCGAAGTTGACCAGCGCATCGCCGTTGGCATCACCTGGACAGAAGACGCCCTCGCCGCGAACCCAGGAGAAACTCCCGCCCGAACCCGGACCGACACCCCAGGAGGTCAGGCGGATGTCGACGTAGATGTCGTCAGAGATCAGGTGCACCACCATGTTCTGGCCGATGAGTCCGGGCGGATTGCCGCTGTGGGCCCCCGCCCATGTCGTGAATGTCAGGGAGCCGAGATCCGCTGTTGTGCCGAAGGCCCACTCCGTATCGACCGGGCTCGGTCCGGAGCCGCCGACACCCTGGTAGCCCTCCTCCTGTGCCGCGTTGTAGATGCCCTGAACAACGGCCCGCGTGAACCACACGTTCGGCGTCAGGCGGTCCTGGTTGGCAGGATCATTCTGGTCTGCGAAGGCGGCCTTGCTGAAGACGACGTCGTAACCGCTCCAGACCGCGGGCGTCCCGGCCACCGCCGTCGAGACGCACGTCAGGCACAGGCTCAGTGTTGCATACTTCATGGCTCTCTCCTCGTATGGACGCTCAAGTGTACGTCGATCGGACCCGCCAATGCGACCGTTGATCCCAAAGCCATGCCAACATCCGATAACCGACGATGAATTCTGCGGGGAATCAGCGCGGCCGGTCGGCGTCTGCGACACGATCGTCACTCGCCACGGGAGCGGGCGGCTGCTCATTTCGTTCGGCTTCAGCAATCGCGCGCCGCGCCACATCGCCAAGCTGCGCGGCATCATTGCACCGCTGCAACAGCGCGTCCGCTGGAATCACCAGCAGAACCACGGAAGCCGCCGAAATCGCGCCGGCAATGATGCGCCCGGCGAAGGGCGTGACCTTCAGTTCCGCGGAACGCTCCGTCGGATCCTCGAGCATCGGGTACGCCATCAGTCGCAGGTAATAGAACGCCGCGATCGCGGAGTTGATACCCATGATGACCACGATGGCGATCTCACCCGCGGAGATGGCGGAGGTGAAGAGGTACAACTTGCCCCACAGCCCGAGGAGCGGAGGAAGACCGAGCATCGACAGTGAGCAGAGCACCATCACACCGCCGAGAAGCGGCTGCCGACGGCAGAGGCCGCGAAGATCATCGACATCCTCGACTTCCATCCCCGGGCGACGCTCAAGACACGCGAGCACGGCAAAGGCGCCGAGGTTCATGAAGCCGTAGCACATGAGGTAGAACAGCACGGCGCCGAGGCCGTTCGTTGCCGCCCCACCGCCCGGCCCCGCAAGAAGGCCGACGAGCATGTAACCCGAGTGTGCGATCGACGAGTAGGCCAGAATGCGCTTGACGTTGGTCTGCAGCAGGGCCATGACGTTGCCGACCGTCATGGTCGCGGCAGCCATCAGCCACAGCGTCACGCGCACAGCATCCGGGAGCGCATTCTCATCAGCACCATGAGTCCATCCGACGGTCGCCAGCAGCAGGATGAGTACAAAGAAACCGGCCGCCTTGGGAACAAAGGCCAGGAATGCGGACACGCTGGTCGCAGCACCTTCGTACACATCAGGCGTGTAGAAGTGCATCGGGACAGCTGCAATCTTGAACGACACCCCCACCAGCGCCATGATCAGACCGAGCATACCCATCGGGTTGATGCCGCTGTCGAAGCTCGCGGCGATGTCAACGAGCAGCGTCGAACCGGTTGCCCCGTAGAGCAGCGCGAACCCGTAAAGGAACATGGCCGCACCGAAGGCACCGAGGAAAAAGTACTTCACCCCCGCTTCCTGTGACTTCGATCGTGACGTGGAAATGCTGACCATCACGTACGTGGGCAGGCTCGTCAGTTCAAGAGCGAGGAAGATCCAGATCAGATCGTCCGCCGATGTACACAGCATCAACCCCATCATGCTGAAGAGGAAGAAGGCGTAGAATTCGCCGCGCGTTGATCGGATGCCGTCGAAGACTCGGCCGCGCGCGACGGCCGCTTCGTATTCGCGATCCGCCGCACCGCCAACGAGCATGACGAGCAGTACACCGATGACCGCGATCAACGTCTTGCCGAAGGGGATCAAGTCCGGTAGCAATGCGTTCGGCGAGTCCGGAGAGAGCAGCGCAGCGAATGCAGCCGCGAGCAGGGCGATCCCCGCGACCCAGCCACACAACTGGCGCAGCTGAACGCGCGGCGACAGACCGATGACCATCACGATCACGGCAGCAACGAAGAGGATGATCTCCGGGACCGAGAGTTGAAGCTTCTCGATCATCGGGTGAGCACCAAGCAGCAGTCCGAATCCATCAGTCATTGTCAGACCCCCCTGCCTGCATGGCGAACTTCACGATGGTGTCATGAGATGTTGCCGCGTGCATGGTCTCTGGCTCGACTTCAAGCTGTGCCATGACCTGCGCCACCGGAGCCTCGATCGTGTCGAGTACCGGCTTCGGATAGACGCCGAGGATGAGGCAGCCGAGTGCGAGGGGTGTGAGGACGCCGATCTCCCGAAGGGTGAGATCCGCGGGAAGTGAGCCGTGGTCGTCGCCGTGGCCCGCGGGCTCTCTCAAGTCGCCGAAGACAACCTTGCCGACCATGATCAGCAGGTACATCGCGGCGACGATCATGCCCGTGCCGGCGATGGCCGCGTACCACGGACCGAGCTGTCCGACAGTTCCACCAGCGCCGATGTCTGACGCGCCTGACTGGAATGCGCCAAGCAGACACATGAACTCGCTGACAAAGCCGTTGAGTCCGGGCAGTCCCACGGACGCCAGCGTGAAGAAGACCATGAAGAACGACCAGACCGGCATGCGACTGGCAAGCCCCCCCACTTCCTCCATGGACCGCGTGTGGTAGCGCTCGTACATGAACCCGATGCAGAAGAAGAGCGCGCCGGTCGAAAGACCGTGGTTGATCATGTACAGCACGGAGCCGGCGGCGCCCACGCTGTTGAGTGCGAACATCCCGAGGACGCAGAAGCCGAGGTGGCTGACGGAGGAGTAGGCGACCAACTTCTTGACATCAGTCTGTACCCAGCAGATGAGACCGGCATAGATGATGCCGATGATCGAGAGCACAGCGACGAACGGGGCATACTCATTGACCGCGATCGGCAGGAAAGGCAGCACGAAGCGGAAGATGGCATAGGTACCAAGCTTGAGCAGCACACCAGCGAGGATGACCGAACCGGCGGTCGGCGCCTCGGTGTGCGCCAGGGGCAACCACGTGTGAACCGGAAACAGCGGGACCTTGACAGCGAAGCCGGCCATCATGGCCAGCATCACGATCGCCTGCTCGCGGGCCGTCATGGCGCGTGCCGCTTCCTGCAACGCAGCGATCTGGAATGTCCATCCCTCGATGTCCGCAGAGGCCTTCCACGCCACGTAGACCAGGCCCGCCAGGGCGATGATCGAACCCAGGAAGGTGAACAGGAAGAACTTGATCGCAGCGAACTTGCGGTTCGACGAACCGTACAGGCTGATCAGGATGAAGAGCGGTACGAGTGTGAACTCGAATGAGACGTAGAAGAAGATGATGTCACGCGCGACAAAGACGCCGAACATCGCGGCGTTCAATGCCATCAGCCAGGCGTAGTACGTGCGCACCCGCTCCGTGATTGCTGTGAACGAGCCCCACACCGTGAGCGGAGCGAGGAAACCGGTCAGGATGATGAGCCACATCGCAACGCTGTCGACGCCGAAGCTCATCTCCACACCCAGCGATGGCAGGAACGGCACGGCATCAAGACCAAGCGAGTGGTAGGACGCGCCATCATCCCACGGGAACATGAATGCAGCGACGATTGTGAGCGCCAGCACGACGAGTGACCCGCCCAGTGCCAACTGCCGTGCCTGGCGCGCGGGCGCCACTGCGATCAGCAGAGAACAGAGAATCGGCCATAGGACAAGTACGAGGAGCATTGCGTCAGCCAGCCACCGTCAGGATCCATGCGATCAACAGAAGAACGCCGAGTCCGCCGGCCATACCGACGGCATAATTCTGGAGGATGCCACTCTGCCCGACACGGAGGCTTCGGGCGAGGGCACGGGGAATACCACCTACACCGTCCACGATGCCGTCGACCAGCAGGCGATCGATGATGTGGAACAGGTGGGAAATGAGCCAGAGAGGACCGCGGAACAGGATGTCGTAGAGTTCGTCGACATACCACTTGTTCTGCGCCCACGTCGGAATCGGACCCAGGAAGGGAAGCAGAAGATCCGCCTTGCTCTTCGCGGCAGTCTTGCGACCGGCGTAATGCAGCAGCCAGGCGATGAAGATGCCGACAATACCGAAGGCGGCCGAGACGTAGTACATGACCGCGTGCGGATCCTGACCGAAGAGCGTACCGGCCTCAGCATGCGCTCCACCATGGTCATCATGACCCGCCTCATGCGATGCGGCATGCTCATCAGCCGCGTGACCGTGGTCGTCCGCAGCGGTGAGCATCACACCACCATGCTTGAGTTCCGGTGCCGCGGCGTGGTGCTCGTGCGCGGGGGCGTGATACGCAGCCGACGAGTCGTGCAGCAGTCCGCCCACCCAGCCGTGGTGGTCCTTGTCGACGAAATAGGTACCGATCGCCGCGAACGACGCGATTGCCAGCACGGCAAGAACCGTATTGATGGCCCAGCCGGGTGCATGCGGATGGAAACCGTGATCGTGACCGTGCTCATCGTGCGTGTCGTGATCATCGTGACCATGGTCGTGCACTTCGTCACCCGGCTCGTACTCGACAGGTCCGACGAAGACACGGAAGAAGACGCGGAACGTGTAGTAGGCGGTCAACCCGGCGGTGATCAGGAGGATCCATCCCATCAGGCTGGAGTACGGCACGATCGAGTCCGGCGTCGTGAACGCCTGCGACAGGATCATGTCCTTCGAGAAGTAGCCCGCCGTGATGAGCGGAAACCCGGCCAGATTGAGGCAACCGACCAGCATCGCGAGGCTGACGATCAGCCAGCCCTTCATGTGGATGAGGCCGGAGAGACGCCGCAGATCCAGTTGGCCCGCAAACCCGTGCATCACGGCACCGCAGCAGAGGAAGAGCGTCGCCTTGAAAAAGGCGTGCGTGAAGACGTGGAATGCAGCGCCGGTGGTCGTCAGGAACCCGAGTCCTGCGAACATGTAACCCAGCTGCGACACCGTCGAGTACGCCATGATGCGTTTGATGTCGAATTGCGCCATGCCGATGGTGGCCGAGAAGAGCGCAGTCAGCGTGCCGACCCATGCAATCGTGTTCAGGGCGTAGTGCGGCACGCCGTCATACACGAACAAGGGGAACATCCGCGCGACGAGGTAGACGCCCGCCGTCACCATGGTGGCCGCGTGAATCAGCGCGGAGACCGGTGTCGGGCCCTCCATCGCATCAGGCAACCAGACATAAAGCGGCAACTGTGCCGACTTGCCGAAGGCTCCCACCATCAGCAGCAATGGGATCGTCCAGGTCTGCCAGAGTTCTTCCAGCGGCTGGCCATTGGCGGCGACACCTTCGTCGATCATGCGGAAGAGTTCGTCATACTCGACGGTGCCGAATGTCACGAACGTCAGGAAGACACCGATCGCC
This sequence comes from Phycisphaerae bacterium, assembly GCA_030432255.1. Taxonomy (GTDB): domain Bacteria; phylum Planctomycetota; class Phycisphaerae; order Phycisphaerales; family UBA1924; genus JAUIHS01. The sequence continues at coordinate 80,621 of JAUIHS010000007.1, read as the reverse complement.
AGACCAAGGTCGCCGATGCGGTTGACGATGAACGCCTTCTTCGCAGCGGCCACCGCGGCGGGTCGCTTGTAGAAATACCCGATGAGCAGGTACGAGCAGAGGCCGACACCTTCCCAGCCGAGGTACAGCAGGACGAGGTTGTCCCCCATGACCAGACACGCCATCGCAAAGACAAAGAGTGCGAAGGCGGCGAAGAATCGCGCGTACCCCTTGTCTCCCGACATGTACTCGCTTGCGTAGAGCGCAATGAGACTGCCGAGACCGGTCACGAAGAGCATCCAGAGCCACGACAGGCCGTCCATGTAGAAACCGAAGTCGGCGGACAATGTCTCGCCAGGGCCCGATCCCCATGACAGCCCGATCCACTCGAAGATCGTGATCACCTGCGCACCGTCGGCGCGACCGAGGAAACCGAAGAGCGTGACCGCAAAGGCAGCCGCGATGCTCAGCACGACGATCGCTGCCGGCAACTTCGAGCGGATCCGGCCTGCAAGGCAGAGACCGCAAAGCGCACTGGCGAGCAAGGGAAGAAGCGGAACGGCGGCCATCCAGCCGGGCCCGCTTCCACTGGCAGTGGAAGCCGCCTCGGCGGCCAGCGTCAGGACATCATTGCCGATCGCGCCCACGAGACTCATCCCTTCATCTCCGCCCAGGCGGCAGCATCCAGCGACTCGCGGCGACGGAAAAGCAGCACGACCAATGCCAGGGCCAGTGCAGCCTCAGCCGCGGCGATCGTCAGTACGAAGATCACGAAGACCTCGCCGGAGTGGTTCAGGTGGTAGCGACTGAATGCGACCAGCGCGATGCCGGCAGCCTGGAACATCATTTCTGTGCAGAGGAACATGATGATCATGTTCCGGCGCGTCAGGAATCCGATCACTCCGATCGAGAACATGATCGTGGAGACGAAGAGGTAGTGAAAGAGCGTCGGGTTGGTGAGCAGTTCTTCCGAAGCCTGCGCGAGGACTGGCGCCATCATGAGGAGCCTCCTGACATCGAGGCACCAAGCGTGCGAGCGCGGGCTGCTTTCTCATCTTCAGTCAGTTCAATCTGCTTGCGAGCCAGCACAACGGCACCGAGCAGCGCCATGAGCAGAATGACGCCGGCAAGTTCAAGAGCCATCGGATGCTCGGCAACCAGCGCATAGCCGACTCCGTCGATGTTCGAGGGCATGGCGCTGGCGGGAATACGAACCGGAATGCGATCGTCACCACTGACAGTGTTCGCCCCCGGTGCACCAGCACCGATGATCTCCGTGATCCGCCCACCCTCGTCAAGCATGACGTGGCGAGCGGCGGCCGGGTCGTCAACATCCAAGAACAGGACGCCATCCGTGACTTCGATGTCTGCGATCTCGGGACGCGTGAACGGAACTCCGGAACCGGAATCGTAGGACACCTTCGAGAAGAAGCCCCGCCCATCCAACTCACGAATGACCTTGCGAGGCATCTCGTTCGTGAGATCAAGGCGCGCCTCAGCAGCTGGCTGCAACGGCAGGTGGTGTCGTCCTCCGGTCAGTCCGGTAGCGATGAGCCCGCTCAGGACGGCCAGAAGGACGAAGCCGAGGCAGGTCGCGATCATGGGTTCGCGGCTGAACGCGTCGTACTCACTCAGAGCGCCGACGTCGGACTCCTGGGGTGCCTGAGTCGCCAGCATGATCACGAAGAGGTACGTGATGAGAATGGCACCCGCATAGATGATGATCAGCGAAAACGCCATGAACTCCGCGCCCAGCATGAGGTAGAGAACTGATGAACTCAGGATGGTGAGGATGAAGTAGAGCGCCGAGTACACGGGGCGAGGGTGACTGATCACTCGCAGCGACGCACCAATGGCGATCAGTGCGAAGACATAGAAGTAAATCCCGGGCAGATCAGCCGGATTGCCCTGGTACGTGCTCAACCCGAGCAGCAGGAAGATCGCCCCGAACGCAGTGGCAGCGAGCATGGCGCCCAGTACCTGCGGACTGACATGACGTCTCGGAAGCGCCAGAGAGACGCCAAGACCGCCAATGACGAGGCACAGATAGAAAAGAATGGGGTTAATCAGGGCTTCCACAGCCTCTGGAGCTCCACATGGCCGCGAATCAGGAGAACAGGGCGGAAGGATAAGGTGCCTGACGCCGACCAGCAACCGGATGTGAACACGATCTCAGAACTCATCGCCCCTCGTTGAGAGGTTGGCTACACTCCCCGTCGATCCGGTTGCCCCCAAGGAGCGATGATGGCCGAAGGACGTCCCGACTGGCAACTCCGCCTGCCCAATCAGCTGACCTGCGCGCGACTGCTCCTCGCCGTCCTGATGTTCGTACTCCTGGCCTTGCCCGGTGAAGGCGGACCGCAGCCCCCCACGCTTATCATCGCGGCGGTGCTCTTTCTCGTGGCCGCACTCACCGATGCGCTCGACGGTCACCTCGCGCGACGTTGGGACGCGGTCTCCGTCCTCGGTCGCATCCTTGACCCCTTTGCGGACAAGCTCCTGATCCTCGGCTCTTTCGTTCTCCTCGCCGGACCGGGATTTCTCGATGCTGAGGGCAGACTGATGTCCGGTGTGACGCCGTGGATGGCGGTGGTCATACTCGGGCGTGAACTCCTCGTCACGACGATTCGGGCTGCGTTCGAATCGAGGGGCGCTGACTTCTCAGCCTCATGGTCAGGCAAGATCAAGATGATCCTGCAGTCATGCGCGGTCCCCATCCTGATGATCGGCGTGGCCTGGCAACTCAGACTGCCGATAGAGAGTGAGTCGCGCGATGCCCTCAGGCTCGTCGCCAGTGTGCTCGCCTGGATGACAGTCCTCATCACCGCGTGGTCAGCGATTCCCTATGTTCGACGAGCCATTTCGGCCGCCTCGGCCATCCAGGAGCATTGATGCGGACCGTATTCCTCACAGCCGGCGGGCTCGGCTTCATGCGCCCGGCCCCGGGGACTTGGGGATCACTCCCGTCCGCCGGGCTGGTCTGGCTGCTTCTTCTCCTTGGAGCCAGCGATACCGTTGCCCTCAGCGCACTCGCCCTGACGCTTGCCATGGCCTGCATCACATGCGTGATGTTCGGAAACTATGCGGAACAGCGTTTCGGGCGGAAAGACGCCAGCGAGGTCGTGATCGATGAAGTGGCGGGCCAGGCCATCGCATCAGCACCCGTTCCAATCCTGATCGCGGCGACCGGGCCGGAGAACTTCTGGGCCATCAGCGTCCTGACCGGCGCATCATTCGTGCTCTTTCGACTCCTTGACATCGTGAAGCCGCCACCCGCGCGGCAACTGGAAGGGCTTCCGCTGGGCTGGGGGGTCCTGCTCGACGACCTGTTCGCGGGGCTGTACGCCGCGATCATCCTCTGGGTTGGTGTGGTTTCAATCCCATGGCCGGGGCTCTGAATTCCCGCTCATTCAGGCTAGAATGAGGACGGCACTGCTGAGAGATGACCTCACCCGAGTCTCAATCTGACGGTCGGGAGACCCCGAGAGCCGAGGAACTCCTGCCCTTGGTCTACGCCGAGTTGCGCGCGGTGGCGGGTGCGTTCATCCGAGGCGAACGTCAGGGACACACGCTGCAGCCGACCGCGCTGGTCCACGAGGCCTTCCTCAGGCTGGCGGACAAGGATCGAATGCGGTGGCAGGACGAGCACCACTTCATCGCCGTAGCCGCTTCGGTCATGCGTCGAGTGTTGGTGGATCATGCCCGCCGACGGAAGACGGAGAAGCGAGGCGGGGACCGCTTGCGGGTCACTTACTTCGACACCCCCCTGGTTGAGGGGTCCGCCGACGTGGATCTCCTCGAGTTGGACGATGCTCTGAACAAACTGGCCACCCTCGATGAGCGGCAGACCCAGGTGGTCGAACTCCGATTCTTTGGCGGACTCAGAGTTGAGGATGCGGCACGGATCCTGGACGTGTCGTCGCGAACGATCGAGGCGGACTGGAGCATGGCGCGGGCGTGGCTCCGGCGTGAACTGATGCGCAGCTGAAACCGAGTAGACGCGGCGAAGGTCCGATATCCGGGCTCGAAACTGGCGCGACGCTGTCCTGGCACCCGATACATCGTGCATTCGAACCGGTCATACTCCCGGTTCCGTGGAGGAGCCGCATGACGGCAAGGACGCCAGACAAGACAGTTCCGGTCGTACTCATCGGAACACCCCAGACCATCGGCAACTGCGCTCGCCAGTTGAGCCGATCCTCGTTGATCGACCACCGGGCGATCGGCGCCGTGACGCTGCAGGCGACAGAAGAACTTCCGGAGTGGTCCCCCGATATTCCGTTGCTTGGCACCATCGACGAACTGCACGAACTTCGAGTCCGTCAGCCATTCGAACTGGCACTGGTGAGCATCCCGGCAGTCATGACCAGCGCAATGATGCGCGTCCGCCAGGCGCTTGATGACATCGGGGTCCCGATGCGACGGCTGCCGACGATCGAGGACGTGCTCATTCATGATGAGGGTTCCGATGCGCGCCACCGTGGCCTGCCAGTCGACCCGACACTGCTGATCGGGCGCGAACCTCGCAAACTGAATGTCGATGCCGCAACGCGCCTGCTGCGCGGTCAATCGGTGCTGATCACCGGTGCCGGCGGGTCCATCGGCTCTGAACTCGCACGGATCTGTGCCGGTTGTGGCCCCGAGCGGATCGTCCTGATGGAACGATCTGAAAATGCGCTCTTCGAGATCGACCGCCAACTCGGCACCAGTCACCCCGACCTCTCGCGTCGCGCGATCCTGCATGACGTCGTGGAGGAGAGTGGCACGAAGCGACACCTGCTCGACGAGAGACCCGATGTCGTCTTCCACGCCGCCGCGCACAAGCACGTGCCGATGATGGAGGATCATCCGGCGGCCGCCGTGAACAACAATGTCTTCGGAACGCGGGCGATCGCAGATGCCGCGGTGGCAGCGGGAACAGCGCGCTTCGTCATGATCTCATCCGACAAGGCTGTGAATCCGACGTCGGTGATGGGTGCGACCAAGCGGCTGGCCGAGTTGTACGTGCGTCACCTCAACCAGCCGTCGGTGCAGACCGGGACGCGGTTCCGCGTCGTCCGCTTCGGCAACGTGCTGGGATCAGCGTGCAGCGTTCTCCCGATCTGGCTGAATCAACTTGCGGATGGCGGACCTATCACGGTGACCGACCCGCGCATGACCCGTTACTTCATGACGATCCCCGAAGCGGCATCCCTGGTGATCCAGGCCGCCGCCATGGAGGGATCAGGAATTGAGGGCGCGAGCGTCTTTGAACTCGACATGGGTGATGCCATCCCGATCCTCGACATCGCGCTCCGTCTGGTGCGACTCTCGGGGCTCCGTCCTGTCGTCGACACCTCGGATATCCGTGACCTCCCCGATGAGACTCAGCGGCTCCTCAGGGGCCCTGCCGATGGCACAACCGTGAGCATTCGGCTCACCGGGATCCGCCCCGGCGAGAAACTGCACGAGGAACTGGCGTATCTCGTGGAGCAACTTCAGCCCACAGGCACTGATGGGATCCTCTCCTGGAGCGGTCCGGAGCCCGAACTGGCTGATGTCAGGTCAATGGTCGGTGACCTGGAGACCATCCGCGACGAATTCAGCCGGGAGACGGTGGTTTCTGCCCTGGTCCGCCATGTCCCGGAATTGGCCGTCACGTCGACGACCAAAGGTTCAGGTGGTGTTCAGGCTGCTTGATTCATGCCCAATGTGAAGCGAGAATAATGCTCAGCCTGACTCCTCCCCCACATCGTCACCCCCCGAGCGTCACAGGTGGACGACTCTGCAAGGAGACGAAAGAAGGCACCATGACCCTTATGCTTCTCACTGAACAGCAGCGACTGCTCATCGAGACCAATGAGCGACGCGTCCGCGCACAGGAACTTCTCAAAAGCCTGATGCGGGCGAAGTCGGAGTGTGAAGAGCAGATGAATCGGGCGCAACGCTCGGATGCAATCAAGGACGTGACTGGTCATTCCGCGCTCGAGCGAGCTATCGCGACCACGCGTCGGATGATCGAAACGCTCGATCAGGCGATTCGAGATGTTGTTCGAAGCGTCTCCCGCGAGGACCTGGAGACGATCGGACTCGCACACCTCGCCTGACAACCCGCCCAACGGACGATGCCGGTAAGATCCCGTCATGTCCGTCCCAGTTCAGATCAGGATTCTGCGCGAAGGGGCAACGCCCCCCGCTGTTCATTCCACCCATGCAGCCGGGCTGGATATCGCCGCGGCACCCGAAGGAGGAGTCGACATCGTTCTGCCGCCCGGTGAGATCCGAAAGATCCCGTGCGGCTTCGCCATGGCGATCCCACCGGGGTACGAGGCGCAGGTCCGGCCGCGATCCGGCCTGGCCCTGAAGCATGGCATCACGCTGATCAATTCGCCGGGGACGATCGATGCGGACTACCGGGGTGAAGTGCTGGTGCCGCTGATCAACCATGGCTCGGAGCCCTTCACGGTCTCGACGGGAATGCGCATTGCGCAGATGATCATCGCCCCGATTCCGCCGGTGACGATCGAAGTGGTTGATGTCCTGGACAGCACGGAGCGCGGCGGCGGGGGCTTCGGTTCAACCGGAGTCTGATGGCACGCCCAGCGCATCGCGCAAGGGCTTGAGCCAGGGATCGTAGACGCGGTACTTCGAGAGACCCTCATCGTTGATCGGTCGTCGGACCTGCTCGTAGCTTGCGGTGCCGACGTGCCTCCCGGATTCGTGGAACCGGAGGCAGGCATCATTCCAGGGCAGGCCGCAGAACTCGATGATCTCCCGAATCCCCTGCTCCGGCTCTCGGACGAGTTGGGTGTGATTCACTTCGAGCATCGGCAGGTCAAGGACCTCCGACCAGTGTGCCATGAGGCGCTCCTGGTGCACGTGGTAGTGACCGAGATGTTCGAGATCGTGCGTGAACGGGTTGCCGTTCGTGAAGTAGGTCGTGTAGCAGGAGACGCAGGTATCGACCGGGTCGCGGCGGCAGTGAATGACCCGTGCCCGGGGAAAGAGTTGTGCAATCAATCCGACCAGCATCGCATTGCTCGGCATCTTGTCCGTAATCACCCGGGGTGACGTGCAGCCACCGAGCGCCGCCCATCGCTTCAGCGAGGCGACATGCGTGCGGGCCAGCGTGGTAAGTGCCTCCCGGGTCGCCGACCCGGCGCAGCGCGGCCACGGGTGTGATGAACGCACCGCCTGCGGCAGGTCGATCTTGCCGATCCGCCGAATGTCAGGCAGTTCGCCACATCCGAATGCCTCCGGATGAGAGGCGATGATCTGCTCGACGAGGCTGGTTCCGGATCGCGGCATGCCGACAACAAAGACGAGTTGCTCACCTCCGATGTCAGACCGCGCACAGTCGGACTTCCAGTCGGGCCCGTACGTCGAGATGATGAGGTCGATGTACTGCTCGTGGAGCCTTGTCGACCATTGAGAGGGCACGGATTGATTGGCTTCGGTGTAGGCGATGAAGGCGGCTTCGGGTTCGCCCGTCGCGGCGATCAGGTCGGCACGCGTAAAGAGCAGCGCTGTTCTCCACTGACCTGATGCGCCCGCTTCGAGAGCGCGCGTGATCCAGCCCATGGCTTTCTCAGGGTCACCGAAGCGGCGCGAGAGTCGGGCAGCGATCCATGTTGCCCCGGCATCGCTCTCACCCGCTTCCATCAGGGGGAATGCGGTCTCCCATGCAGTTTCGGCTTGTCCAGCCTGATCCAGTGTGATGGCTTTCATCGCTCGGACGGGACCCGAACCGGGTCTTGCCTTCAGAATGGTGTCACAGATTCCGAAGGCCTCGTCGAAACGACCGAGGGTCATGAGGAGTGTGCTCGCACCAAGCGCCGCAGGGTAGTCGTCGGGCTTGAGTTTGAGAGCGCGGCGGTAGGCGTTGAGGGCATCGTCCTGGTAGCCGGTCTGACGCAGCGCATCGCCGAGCATGCGTTGCCAGTCGGCCACCTGTGGAGCGGCGGCGGCTGACTTCCTGAGCAGTGCCAGCGCCTGCCGCACGTGCCCGGCAGAGAGCGCAATGCGTCCGAGCATCTGATTTGCGTTCGGTTCATTCGGATTGGAGGCGAGTACCTGCCGGTAGATCTGTTCTGCCTGCCGCAGGCGTCCGGCCTGATGATGCGCCACCCCCTGCCGCAGGAGTGCCTGGGAATCCTGTGTCATTCCGCGGTCTCTCCCCACGGCCCGAGCGCTTCCCGGAGCGGTCCGAGATGCGCTTCGTATCGTTTGTGGCGGGCGACTGAAGATCGGTACATCGGTTGACGCACCTGGTCGAAACTGGCGGTCTTGACGTAGCGGTCGGACTTGTGGAACTGGAGGCAGGCATCATTCCAATCCAGTCCAAGGGCATCGATCATGGCGCGTGTGACTTCTTCCTGGTTCGCGGTGAGTTCCTCGTAGACCACATCAAAGATGGGGATGTCGAGTGACTCGCGCCAGATCTCCATGAGTCGGCGATAGTCCGCGTAGTAGCGCCCGAGGTGCACGGGATCCCGTGCGAACCGGTGACCGAAGGAGAAGGAGGTGAAGAAACACGACAGACAGGTGTCATACGGGTTCCTCACACAGTGGATGACCCGCGCCTTCGGGAACATCTGAGAGATGACGCTCAGCGCAACGAAGTTGGTCGGCATCTTATCCGTGATCCGGGATGCGTTTCGATCCAGTTTCTTGAGCCGGCTCAGGTGCGCCTTGGCGAGCTTGTCGAGGACTGGAGTCGTCAGCAGATCGCGGCACTCCGGATAGTTCTTGTCTGTCTTGAGCTTCTGCGGGAGGCTGTCCATGAGCTGACCGATGTCCCGCAACTCGCCAGCACCGTGTACCTCCGGATGGCAATCGAGGATCTGCTCCACGAGGCTCGTTCCCGAACGGGGCATGCCCACGATGAAGACGGGGATCTCCGACGGGTTGCGCGACTTCGGAGCCTCCTCCATGCAGCCGGGCTTGAAGAGCTCGGCGATGCGATCAACGTAGCGCGTCATGCTGTCCGGATCCCACGGAGGCGCATTGACCTTGTTGGCTGCGATGTACGTCTCAAAGGCCGTGGCCGTCTCATCTGTGACGTCGTAGAGATCAGCGAGTCTGAAGAGCAGACCCTCACGCTCTCGATGCGGCACATCGGGGCGGGTCAGCGTGTCATGAATGATCTTGATACCCCGCACCGGGTCCGCCTTCTTCTTGCGGGCCAGTTGGCCGTACGCGACAGCATACGTCTCGTGATGGGACGCCTGCTGCTCGAAGGGCACGAGCAGTTCCCTGGCGCGCTCGGTGTCGCCGATGTGCTGCAGCGTGATCGCGAAGGCACCGCGCACCATGTCGCTGTCGGGGTCGGACTCCAGTGCGCCTTCGAGCAGTTCAACCGCTTCATCGAGGCGTCCCGAGAGTGTCAGGATGCTGGACAGGGCACAGGCGGCATTCCGATCTGCCGGATTGAGCTTGAGCAGGCGCCGATAGGCACGGGTCGCGCCGTCGGGGTCGTTGGCGGCCATGCAGGCGGCAGCGAGCGAACGCAGGTAATCCGGCACCGTGTCGCGAAGGGCAACGGCCTTCCGGATGTACTCGACGGCGTCATTGATGCGCCCTTGGTCGAAGGCCAGTCGGCCGAGCAGGTGCCAGGCATTGGGTTCCTTCGGATCCTGGTCGATGACCGCCCTGAAGAGTTGCTCGGCCTTCGCGGGGTTGCCCGCCTTCTGCTGCTGGATGCCCGCCTTGATGGTTTCCGGGATGTTGATGCGCGTCTGCATGTCAGGAAGCTGTGGCGCTCGGGTCGCCTTGTTTGAGGATCTCGATCAATGGCTGCAGGTACTGTTCGTATGTCTTGTAGCGGCCGACGGAACTCGCATAGATCGGCTTGCGGACCTGCTCGTAACTCGCGGTGTTGACCTGTCGATCAGACTCATGGAATTGAAGGCACGCATCATCCCACTCGAGGCCGAGGAACTCGATCACCCGGCGGACGGTGCCCTCAGTGTCAGCCACCGTGTCCTCGTACTGCAGATCGAGGATGGGCAGATCCAGTGCTTCACGCCAGTGGGCCATGAGACGCCGGTAGTCGTTGTAATAGTACGCGAGCGACTCCAGGCTCTTGGAGAAGTGGAGGCCGAACGTGAAGCTCTTGAAGTAACACGAGAGGCAGGAATCGCGCGGGTCGCGGCCGCAGTTGATGATGCGGGCCTTCGGATACAGTTGTGCAATCAGGCCGAGGTTGACGAAGTTCCCGGGTGACTTGTCCGTGATGCGTCGGGCGCCGGGCGCCATCGCGAGGAGAGATCGCAGGTGCTTCTCCGCGAATTCCGACAGCAGGTCTACAGAGACATGATCAAGGTAGTCGGGGAAGGGCTGATCCGATTCGACACGGTGGAACATCTCCACCACGATCTGGCGAATCGCCGGCAGTTCACCGGCTCCGAATGCTCGAGGATGACAGTCGATGATCTGCTCGATCAGACTCGTCCCGGAACGCGGCATTCCGACGATGAAGACCGGTGCATCGGAAACAATCTTCGTCCGCACATGCTGGTCCAGTTCGCCTGGACGGTACCGGGCGATGAGCTTGTCGACCATACCCGTGAAGTACGCCGGGTCCCACTGGCGGGGAGTGGCTTCATTCGCCGCCTTGTAGGTCGCAAACGCTTTGTCATGATCCGCCCGGCGGTCATAGAGACCGGCAAGGTTGAAGAGCGCCGGCTCGCGAAGACGCGGCGGGACCTTGTCATTGGCCAACGCGCCTTCGAGGCAGCGGATGGCATCCTCATCCCGATCAAGCTTGGAGCAGAAGGACCCGAATACTGATGCGATACGGATGTCAACGGGCTCAGTCTTGAGGAAGGGCTCAATCAGGGTGGCTGCGTCTTCATACCGCCGCGTGCGTTCGAATGTGATGGCCTTGGCGGCGACCGCAGTCGGGTCCGTCGGTCGAAGGCCAATGGCGGTGTCGTACGCGTTCTGCGCTTCTTCGTAGCGCCCGGCGGCGGCGAGGTTGGATCCGAGCATGCAGTAGGCGTCGTAGTCACCAGCACTGAGACTGACGACGCGCTGGAGTGACTCGATGGCCTCGACCGTTCGTCCGAGTGCGGTGTAAATGCGTGCGAGGTTCTTGTGGAAGTCGGCGACGCCGGGACCGCCGGCAACCGCCTTCCTGAGAAGCTCGAGTGCCGCGTTGTGACGGCCGCGGCTGTGCAGGACCATGCCCATCAGGTTGTTCGCGTTGGGCTCTGCGGGATCCTGCTTGAGCACCTGTCGATAGAAGTACTCAGCGGTCTTCAGGTCGCCCTTCTGGTGAAACTGAAGAGCTGTTCGCATTGTGTCCTGTACATTGAGCACGATTCGTTGGACTCCGGTGGGTGAATTTCGCCAAGTGTAGCGACCTCCCCGAGCAGATATGAAAGGCGCCGCCGGATATCCGGCGGCGCCCGTGGTCTCACAGGTTGGATTCTGATGCGATCAGCAGCTGGTACCCCACGCACCGAGAACGACATTGAGATCGTCGAAGTCGACATCGTCATCGTCATCGACATCGCCTTCGGGACCTGCGGTGCCCCAGTTGTTGAGGACGGTATTCAGGTCGTCGAAGTCAACGTCGTTGTCACCGTCGGCGTCGCCTTCACAGTCCGTCTCGCAGGAGTCATCCGTCCCGTTCCCATTTCCGTCACCGGAGCAGCTGGTGAGGGCACCGTTCCAGGTCGCCCCCACGCCGAGGCACTCCGCTTCCGTCAGTTCGAGGCAGAATCCGGTCGGGAAGCAGCATGCGCCGGTCGGATCGGGGCAGTCAGTCGTCGCGCACATTGTGTCGACGCCCTGATACGTCCCGCCCATCATGGCGCAGTCATCGGGTGAGGTGTCATCAACACAGCTGCCATCCGGAAGGCAGCACGCGCCGGTCTCGAAGCAGATGATGCTGGCGCAGTCGGTGCCCGGCGCCTGGGGTACACCGCCAGCGAGCAGGCAGTTGTTCTCCGTCAGGTCGAGACAGCCACCGAACTTGCCCTCGAAGCAGCACGCCACGATCGGATCGGGGCAGGAGATACCGTCACAGGAGGGTCCATCGCCCTGGTAGATGCCGCCCATGTTGCTGCAGTCCGAGGTCGTCAGGACTTCACAGGAGCCATCCGGCAGGCAGCATGGACCGACACCGGGCTGGCAGCTGAAGCTGGACCAGGAAGCGCGAATCACCCAGTCGTTGCTGGGCTGGCAGAGGCCGAGACCCGAGAAAGGCGTACAGCCACTGGGGCAGCCGAAGGGGCCGCAATCCACGAAGCAGCCCCAGTTCCCGCCCGGGCTCGCGAGGCCGCTGTTGTCCGTAGCCGGAAATGCGTTGCAGCAGCTGGGCGGAGCCACCGAGCAGGGATCCTGCGTCTGCTGATTGTGCTGATCGACGCGGTAGCCGATGCTGAAGGTCGAAGACCCGTCGTTGTTGATGATGATCTGCTCCGGGTCGCCGGGATCAACGGAAACCTGCACGTTCACGCCGCTGTTGCCTGGAGGCAGCACGATGTGGGGCAGGATGATGTCATCAGAGCTGAAGATGTGCGTGATCGTGCCGGTGCCGGGGGTGCCCTCCCAGACGATGAATGACCACTCAGTCGTCGTCTGAACACTCGCATTCTGCGTGCCGAAGATCATCTCCGCCAGTTCAAGCTTGATGGGGAACTCGCCGGACGGAATGGTGAATGAGACCGCCGCGATCTCATCCTCGGCGAAGCCGCCCTGCAGGATGTACGTGCCGCCCGTGAAGTCAGCATCAGTGTGGGCGGAAACCTGCACGCAGCTGCCACGCGGATTGAAATCGGTCGTGGACTCGATGAGGCCGCGATGCAGGTCGACCTTCATCTCCTGCATGCTCTCGAACTCGACGGGCAGGGGCTGGAGCCGATCCTGCTGCGCCACGGCGATACCCGGCAGCATGACTGCCGCGGCAAGCAGACTGAACAATGATGATCCGTTCATGGTGTCTCTCTTCTGGTGCGGGCCGGCTTGGGGCCCACAATCCCTCTTGGTGTATCCCGAACTCGCGTGAGCGTCGGGGCGGAGCCTCGTGCACCGATAACCTGCCAGCTTCACAGTCGCGCCGGCACCCCAATTCTGCCAGAGGTATCAGGGCCTTTCAACAAAAATCGGAGGCCCCAACCAATACCGGACGCATCCATTTGCCGCTCACCGGTAAGGTGAGTGTGCACCCCCCCCATTGCACGATCGATCTCGATGCGTGCGCCCGTGCAGCAAGGAAAGGACCCGCTGAATGCGTGACTGGATCTCAAGACTCGGAATGCTGTGTGTCATCGCGGCCGTCGCCGCGAGCCCTGCACATGTGCTGGGGCAGTCCGGAAAGACTTACGAAGTGCGTCGCCCGCCGCAATCCTCTCCACCGCCCATCGAGGTGCAGCCGGGCGAGATCGACTTTGCGGATGTGATGCCGGAGTCGCACAACATCACGAGTGTCACGCTGGTGAACCGCGGCACGGAACCGCTGAAAGTCACCGACATTCGAACGTCCTGCAACTGCACGACGACGGACCTGCCGACGCGTGTCCTGATGCCGGGCGAGCCGGTTCAGATGGAAGCGGCGCTGGATGCAGACAAGTTCATGGGCAAGATGCGTCGCAACATCGTCATCTTCTGCGAGGGATATGCGCAGCCGAAGCAGATCTACGTGAACTGCTGGGTCAACTACGGGGTTCGCACGATCGTTCGGTACGACCCACCGGGGCAGTTCCGTACTGGTGAAATGAGCCTCGAATCCGCAGACGGCACCCCGTTCACAGTCCTCGCGACCAATGGAGAGGCACCGGTCTTCGCCGATGGATTTGATCCGGCGAATGATGAGCCGCGGGCGAGTTACACCCTGCGCGTTGACCTCGCATCGATTCCCGAATCGGACCTTCCCAAGTGGTACCTGGTCGAGACGGATCACCCGACGGCGCCTGTGATCGATGTGCGCGTGATGGGTGTCGAGCAGGAGCGGACGCGTCGTCCGTGGCACGTGTCTCACGAGCGTCTTCTGCTGTGGCGTCTGTCTCCCGGAACTTCGACTGAGAAGACGATCACGCTGCAGAACCTCCTCGGCAGTCCACTGGACATCATCGACGATATCTCATGCGATGATCCGCGCGTGCAGGTTGATGTCCTCGGCATGACGATCACATCCAGTGGCCTGAAGGTCCGGCTGCGGGTGCGGCCGGATGTCGAGTACCGCGGCCTGATCAATGCGCGCCTGACGATCGAGGCCCGCGACCATCGCGAGGTGATCGACCTGATCGGCCGGGTGGCGGAAGCGGGTTCCTGAGGCGTGTTCAGACTCTGCGAATCGCCCTTTTTTGCATTGACTCCAAGGTCCGATTAGCGCATACTCCGCACATCCCCTGCGCATAGGGGGAGTTGAGAAGCATGGAAGTTCAGACCTGTAGAGGATCATTCCAGGCATCTGTTGAGAGGTGACGCGATCACATGCGCAGTGTGTGCGTTACCCGTCTGACTCAGGGAAGCAACAAGTCAGGCCCTACATCCTGAATTGCGGTTTTGCCGCATGTGTTCCATTCACCACGGGCCGCCGGTGAATCGGTTGTCGTCGCGAACCGGATTCGCGTCCTGCTGATTCATTCGCTGGTTTCGCACGGGTCTGGGGCTGTCATTGCGCCCTGCCAAAGGGGCGCGGTGGAGTTCGATCTGTTCCTCCGGTGCACGTTGCGCCGGAGTTCGATTCTGACACGTCGAAGCGCGTTGTCGTGCGCTTCGGAATCCTCAGGGAAGTCAACACGGAGATACCCATGAAGACTGCACTCACTTCAACGCTCGCCCTCCTTGCCACCGCCGGCGCCGCCAGCGCCGGACCGATGATGCTCGTCACTCACAATGACCAGCTCTTTGTGACGGATGGTGTGAGCGTTCTGAACCAGTACACCCTCAGCGATGACATCACGTCCCTCGCTGTCGATCCCGCCTCCGGAGCCATCTACGGCACCAGCTCCTCGGACAACGACAACGATGGTTTCTTCGAGGTCTATCGCCTCCGCAACTGGCAGACCACCCCCACCCTGCAGCTCGTCGGTGACTTCCTCACCGAGAACACCCCGAGCCTCTCCTTCATGGGCGGTCAGCTCTACGGCATCCAGACCATCCCCGGAGGCGCCAGCGGCCCCTCCACTCTCGTGACCATCGACCTCGGTGCCGGTACCCAGGCCAACGTCGCCGGTCAGGGCAACATGAACGAGCGCCACTCCGGCTCCGGCTATGACGCCGCTACCGACACGTTCTACGCCTTCGGCCGCGGCAACGACACCACCGCCGCCCTCTACACCAACGACTACGCGGCCGGCGCCGCTTCGTCGTTCGTCGGCCTGACGAACTACCACACCGTCAACCACGGCGGTGAGTTCATCGATGGCACGCTCTACCAGGCGGTCAACCACTTCATGCCCGGCGGCAACCAGGACCTCACGGTCGGCCGGGTCAACACCGTCACCGGCAACTTCACCGAACTGCTGACCATTTCCGCCGGTATCGGCGGCGGTTCTGTCGGTCTCTCCGGCGTGCCCACCCCGGGTGCCGCCGCGATCCTCGGCATCGCCGGCATCGCCGGTCTGCGTCGTCGCCGCTGATCAAAGCCCGACAACAGGACATCGTTTCTCCAGGAACGCCCCTCGCCTCGCGCGAGGGGCGTTTTTTACGTGCGTTTCGCGGCCCAGTTTCCAACGAGGCTCGTGCCATCTCATTACTGCGCGCCCCCGGGCAACGCTACACTACCGATCCACCCATTTCAGCGGTGCGGTAGAAGACTTGAGGAAGTGAACCGTGGAACCCGGAACGGCGCCGTCGCGCATTGAAGACCACGTCACCTGTACCCTCGCCAGACTCACGGAGGTCCTGAAACGATGAGAGCCCGGTCACTCAGTCTCATACCACTCCTCGCCGTTCTCGCATCGTGCGCGAACACGTCTGACTCCGTCATGCTCACCAGCGCACCCGTGGGAACAGCAGCCAGCATCGAGACGGAGCACTGGAACAACCTGAACCGTGACGGCGACATCTACTTCGCCGGCCAGCCGGATCTCCAGGGGATTCACGAACTTCGGAGCCGTGGCATCCGCACGGTTGTCAATATCAGGACCGAGCCCGAGATGAGCGCCGAGCGGGTCGGCTTTGACGAGATGACCGAGGTCATGCGCCGGGGCATGGAGTACATCCGCATCCCCGTCTCATCCGACACGCTCAGCGTTCATGATGCGGATCGTCTCGCCGCGGTCCTCTCGCGCCGGAGCGATCCGGTGGTCATCCACTGCGGATCTTCGAACCGCGCTGGTGGACTCTGGGCGCTGTATCTGTATCGCCACCGTAATGTCCCGCTGGATGAAGCCATCGAACTCGGTCGAGCTGCAGGCCTTCGGAGTGATTCCGTTGAACAGGCCGTCCGCCGCGCTGTCGCCGAGTCCCCCTGAGCCACAGCGGGCCGTGTACCGGAAGGAGCTGATCGCAATATGACAACGCTGCATGCCATCGAGGAGGAGATCCGTGACGTCATCGCCGCGCGGGCTGACGAACTGATTCGCACCCTTGAGCAGCACGTTGCGATTCCCACCGGGCACAACCATGCTCCCGGGCTTGATCAGTACCGGTCCATCATCACGAGTCGCCTGACAGCACTTGGTGCATCGATCGAGTCGGTCACCGGTGAGACAAGACCGGACTGGCTCCCGGGACCGAAGCACCCGGATGAGATCCCCCCCACCGTCATCTGCCGGAGGCCGGTCCATGGCAAGCCCCGGATCCTCCTCGTCGGGCACCTCGATACCGTCTTCGAGCCGCAGGGCGACTTCACGGAGATGATCATCTCCCCTGATGGCGATGTCGCTGTGGGGCCCGGGGTCGTAGATATGAAAGGTGGGGTGCTGATCGCGGTCACCGCGCTCGAAGCGCTGCACGCCGTCGGCTTCGAAGCCTCGTGGACCTTCGTCCTGAACTCAGATGAAGAGACCGGCTCGTTTGCCTCGGCAGGAACACTCGCAGCGGAAGCCCGAGTCGCGGACGTCGGCCTCGTGACCGAACCCTGCCTGCCCGGTGGGGCGCTCGCGATCCAGCGACGCGGTGCAGGTCAGTTCATGATCGAAGCACACGGGCGCTCCGCTCACGCCGGGCGCGCGTTCACCGATGGTGTCTCCGCCGTGTACGCGCTCGCGGAAGTCCTGGTGAAACTCTCACACCTCTCGGATGCCGAGAGGGGCATCGTCGTCAACGTCGGTCCGATATCCGGGGGAGGAGCCACCAATGTTGTGCCCGATCACGCCGCGGCATGGGGGAACGTGCGATTTCCCGACGAACAAACCGCCGATGAACTTGGCAAGGCCATGGATGCACTCGCCACACAGGGAGACGAACTGCCGCGAATCGTCGTGGAGCGCACCTTCAATCGTCCGGCCAAGCCGACGACTCCGGCGGTCGAGCGCCTCGCATCAATGGCGAAGGGTGCCGCCGAAGCGCTGGGACAGTCGCTTCCCTTCGAGAAGACCGGCGGCGTCTGCGACGGCAACATCCTGCAGGCCGCCGGACTCCCTGT
The DNA here is from genome assembly GCA_030432255.1 of Phycisphaerae bacterium. GTDB lineage: Bacteria > Planctomycetota > Phycisphaerae > Phycisphaerales > UBA1924 > JAUIHS01. The sequence continues at coordinate 63,118 of JAUIHS010000007.1, read as the reverse complement.
GATCGATACACTCGGCGTCCGCGGCGGCGGGCTGCATACAACGGACGAGTGGATCGAACTCGCGAGCCTGGTGGAGCGTGCCCAGCTCATGGCCTGCTTGATCGTACGACTGACTGAGGAGTGGAACGAGTAGAAGCCGCACTTCACTCCGATGACGATCAAGGATCCCCCACGACGCCCCCCATTTTCTCCGGAATGAATCATGACGACCACCAACTCCATGACTCTCGCCGACCAGTTCCGTCACCGTCCTGCCGTTCGAAGTGCCATTGAGACGATCGGCGCCGAACTGCGTTCTGCCCAGGCCGACATCACCGGCGTTCGACCCGCAACCGATCCCTCTCTCTCTCAGTGCCTCGACCAGGTGATGAAGGATGCCACCGAGGTTCGCGGCCGAGGCCTCCTGTACCCGTACCTCGGCTCCGGGATCGGAAACGGAGCGTTGGTCGAACTGCTGGATGGCTCCGTGAAGTTTGACATGATCACGGGCATCGGCGCACACTTCTTTGGCCACTCTGATCCAGACCTTGTGGAAACTGCCGTGGAAGCGGCCACCGCGGACACGGTGATGCAGGGTCATCTCATGATGAACGAGGAAGCGATCCGCTTTGCGGAGGTGCTTGTCGCCGAAGCTCGAAAGTCATCCGATCTGAAGCACGCCTTCCTGTGCAACTCGGGGGCGATGGCGAATGAGAATGCGCTCAAGGTGTGCTACCAGAAGCACGCACCGGCAAGTCGAGTCATCGCCTTCGCGCACTGCTTCATGGGACGAAGCGTGACCATGGCGCAGATCGGAGACTCGGCTGGCGGACGCAGTGGTGTCCCATTGAGCACGCTGGTCGACTACATGCCCTTCTACAGTCACGTCGCGGCCCGCCGCATGAGTGCCGGGGATGTCTCCGGCTCCACCCGCTACATCGACATCTGCGTCGAACACCTGGAACAGTACATCGAGCGCTATCCGAAGCAGCACGCATGCTTCATCTTCGAACTGGTGCAGGGCGAGGGCGGATTCAATACGGCTCTTCCCGAGTTCCACCGGGCGCTCATGGATGTCTGCCGGGCCAACGAGATCGCAGTGTGGGCGGACGAGGTGCAGACCTTCGGTCGCACGGAGCGCATGTTCTGCTTCGATGCGCTTGGTCTCGGCGACATGGTCGACGTGGCCTGCGTCGGAAAGATGTCACAGGTCTGCGCCGCACTCTACACCGACAACTACAACCCACGCCCCGGGCTGCTCTCCGGCACGTTCCTGGGCTCAGCCGTCGGACTGAAGGTCGGACGCCGGATCATCGAGCGGCTGCGCGACGGCGGGTACTACGGCCCTGATGGCAGTATCGTTGCGCACTATCGTGAGTTTGAGTCCCGCGTGAGGGCGCTGGCCGCCGCTCATCCCGAGTGGTTCCCTCACGGCGATGACTATCACGATGTCGTGGCGGGCTTCGGAGGGATGATGCGGTTCACGCCTTTCGGCGGTGAGAAGGAGCCGATCCTGCATCTCTGCCACGAACTCTTCAAAGCGGGCGTCATCGCATTCTACTGCGGTCATGGACCCTATCATGTTCGCTTCCTGCCTCCGCTCGGCGCGATGCCGGTGGAACAGTGGAAGGACGTCTTTGATGTGGTGACCAGCGCCATGAGCACCACCGCCTCCCAGGTGAGCGTGTGAGGATCCCATGTTCCTGATTCGACAGGCCCGACAGGATGACCTTGACCTCGTGCTGAAGCTGGCGCGGATGGTTCACTTCATGAACCTCCCCGCAGACAAGACCATCCTCTCCGAACGCATCTCGCAGAGTCGCAAGTCATTCCGCTCCACTTCAGACAAGGCGGCGCTGGCAACCATCAAGCCCAGTCCCTACTTTTTCTTTGTCATCGAGGATACCCGCCGAAATGCGCCTCTCGGCACATCCGGCGTCATCGCGCGAATGGGGGGACCGGGTAATCCGAACCTTTCATTCACACTCCGGCGCCGCGAGTTCTTCAGCACCGACCTCCAGACCGGTACCTCCCACATCACGGCACAGCTCTATCTTGATGAGTCCAGCCCGACAGAACTCGGCGGCCTCATGCTCGGCCCGAGTTTCCGGCGCCATCCGGCCAAGCTTGGCAAGCAACTCTCGCTCATTCGATTCCACTTCATCGGCCTGCATCGTGAGATTTTCTCCGATCACCTGCTCGCCGAGATGCTCGCGGCAACAGCACCCGACGGCCGGAGCGTCTTCTGGGAGAACTTCGGGCGTCGCTTCATCAATCTCCCCTACCAGCAGGCCGATCGGTTCTGCACGCACTCGCGCGAATTCATGACATCGCTCCTGCCGCGCGAGGAGATCTACCTGAGTTTCCTTCCCCCACTCGCGCGCAAGCACGTCGCACAGGTCGGCCACGAGACCATGCCTGCGCGACGAATGCTGGAGGACCTCGGCTTCGAGTACGTTCATCGCATCGATCCCTTCGATGGCGGGCCGCACCTCGAAGCGCCCACGGATGAGGTGCCGCTGGTCCGGGACACGGCGAGGGTTCGCTACGGCGGTACATGTCGAGCATCGGAGACTCGCCTCAAGGGCTTCGTCTCGGCGTCTGGTGAGAATGGTGATTTCCGGGCCTGCTACACGAGCTACGCCGTGAACCGAGGCCGCCTGCGCCTCCCCGATCGATTCGCGCGGATGCTGCGGATCGAAGACGCGGCAATCGTCGCAGCAACACCGGTGGATCTGGGCATCACACAGGCGGCGATGAAGGCCCAGACCGCCCCGGAGGACGAGGCGAGCGCTTCGTCTGAGAAGAAGCCCGCCGCGCGCTCCCGCAAGTCACGCAAGACAGGATGACTCCATGACCGCTCCTCTTCGACATCCGCCCGCCAACTTCGTGCGGGACTGGTTGCCACTCGACGAAGGCGACATCGTGTCGCGCAACCCGGCCCGACCCGACGAGATCGTCTGGCATGGCGCCTCAAGCACATCGTCCGCTGAAGATGCGGTGAACTGTGCGAGCCGGGCACAGGGAATATGGGGGTCGTTTCCGATCGAAAAGCGCATTGAAGCGCTCCGCGCGTTTCAGAGCATTGCCAAGGAACGCGTCGAAGAAGCAGCGGACCTGATCTGCCGCGAGACCGGCAAGGCACACTGGGACGCCCGCGCCGAGGCGGGGTTGCTTGCCGGGAAGATCGACATCACGCTGGCAGAGGGCGCGCACACCGGACGATCGCGCGTGGAACCCTTTGAGGTTCCTCTCACCGAGACACGCCGGGGCGCCTGTCACTTCCGACCGCACGGACCCCTGGTGGTACTCGGACCATTCAACTTCCCGATGCACCTGCCGAACGGACATATCGCGCCTGCACTTCTCATGGGCAACACGGTGATCTTCAAGCCGTCCGACAAGACACCCGCCTGCGGCCAGCTCCTTGCGGAGATGTACATCGATGCACTCAGTGCCGCCGGCGCGCCGCCCGGCACCTTCAGCCTTGTGCAGGGTGGAGCCCAGATCGCACAGGCTCTGATGGCCGGAGACGTTGGAGGCATACTCTTCACGGGTTCCTGGCCGGTCGGACGCAAGATCCTCGAAGCCAATCTCGACCGGCCGGAGCGGATGGTCGCCCTGGAACTGGGCGGCAACAACGCGGCACTCGTCATGCCTGATGCCGACCTGAAGCAGGCTGCCATCGAGTGCGCCCGCGCGGCCTTCGTCACCACGGGCCAACGCTGCACGTGCACGCGCCGCATCATCGTGCACGACGATGTTGCCGACCGCTTCATCAACCTGCTCACGAACATCACCAGGACAATCACCGTCGGCAACCCCCTTTCTGATCCACCGGTTTTCATGGGCCCCATCATCACAGCAGAAGCGCGTGATGCCGTCCTTGAGTTCCAGGGGTCTGCCGATGGGGATGCAATTGTCGAGTCCCGCGCGCTGGACCTCGATGGCGAGGGCCACTACCTCACTCCCGGTATCATGGCCGTTGATCACTTCAGTTGGGAGGATTCCGGCCACTCCAACCACGCCGGTCGCGATGTCGAGATCTTCGGTCCCTTGGTCCGTGTCGCACGCACGAGCGAGTGGGATCACGCCATGGCCAACGTGAACTGCACCCGCTATGGCCTCGCGGCATCCATCTTCACCCAGGACGCGGAAGCGCAGCGACGCTTCATGACCGAGTGCCGCGCCGGCTGCATCAACGTCAACACCGGCACCGCGGGCGCATCGGGCAAGCTGCCCTTCGGTGGAATCGGGCGTTCCGGCAACCATCGCCCTGCCGGGGCCTATGCGCTCGATTACTGCGCGTACCCGGTCGCCAGCATGATCGAGACCGGTGATGCCGCCCCGACGCCGCCCGGAATGACATGGGATGACACCTGGCTCTGACGTCGCTCAGCGCTGACCGCCGCGCTTGACGGTGTGCTGCGCCCAGATGCGGAGTTCCTGATCGGCGCGCGGGTTGCCGGGCACTGCAATCCAGCCCCAGAGCGCGGGTGCACCGGCGCTCTGCACGGTCGTCGGCGGATGCCAGTGATAGGCCACGGGGCAGATGGTGTCGAGTTCGCGGTTGGTGCCGAAGAACTCCCACGGACGCTCGATCTGCGGGGCACGTGAACTGAACTCGCGCTGCTTGATGATGTCGACCGGGATCCACTCGCCCTCGTCACGTGCTTCATCGAAGAGGTAGAACTCAACCCAGGGCCGGAACTCGGGACGCTCGTTCTTCTTCGATAACTCGGTGTCGTAACCGATCACCAGGCGCGCCGGAATGCCTGCCGCTCGGTACACCGCGGCAAGCAGGTTCGCCGTGTCGTACGGTCGACCGCGACCCGTCTTCGCGGCCACCGCCGCTCCCTCCATCTCGAAACCGCTGAAGAAAATCGACGTGAAAGTGCCGACCTTGGGTCCGCGCGAGTCCGTGGCGTACTTGTTACCGGAGGGCTGAACATGCTCGAGCGTCTTCGCCGCGAGGTACTTGGCCAGGAAGTACGGCTTGACCTTCTTCGGCTTGCCGTTGGTCCACTTCTCAACGAGTGCGCGCACCGCAGGATCATCCGACTCGACGTAGAGCTGGGGCTTCAGAGCGGACGCGATCTCGTCGTTCCACTCCGTGTCGACCGGCCAGGGAATCTCGAATGCGCGGCGCTCGTCGATCTTCGTCTCATAGCACTTCATCGGGATGTCAAGCTGCAGGTTCAGATCCCGTGTGTTGACATCATGCATCTCCCAGACGCCGATCTGCGTTCCTGCCTGACGCCCGCTGATCAGTCGTGGCTCGTCCGATGCGACCCGGTTGTCGATGTTCAACTTGCTCTTCGCCTTGGCTGCCTCAGTGTCATGAGACGCACTCCCATTGAGGAGCGGAAAGACGATGGCGCCCTCGCGGAAGGTGAGGTATCGAGTGGACTGGATGTGCTCATCCTGGCGGACCCTCGGCTGCCACGGGTGGAGGCGCACCTCGATGTGCACAGTCCACTCCTGACAATTGGACTCATCACGCTGGAGGACGGAATTGTCGCCAGCAGATACCGGCGATCCGACGCACGCACCAGCCACCAGCACTCCGCTCAGATGGCGACGCCCGTTCCTGATCAACCGTGAGATCATGACTCTTCTCCTCGTCTGGTGAGTCCGAAGGGACACCCTGTCCCCCACTGCAGTCTGACGCGAGCCAGGATGCCCGGTTCCCACCGATATCGACTGAAGTGTGGAATGGTCATCCGGTGTTCTTCATGAAATGAGCTACGTGCGAGAAGCGCTCGTCCAGGAATGCACGCAGTTCACCCTCGATGCCGCGATCATCCATGGCCGCTGACATGCACATCAACCATTCCTCGACAGCCTTCCCGTCGATCGGGAAAGGCGCATGACGCATCCGAAGCCTCGGGTGCCCGTGGCGCTCGATGTACAGCGGAGGACCACCCAGCCAACCGCTCAGGAACTCGTACAGTTTCTGGCGGGAGGTCGTGTCGTCCTCCGGATGCATGCCGCGAACGTGCGGCGAGTCACTCTGCACATGGTCGTAAAAGGCATCCACGAGCGCACGCACTTCGGTGTCGCCCCCGATCGCATCGTAGGGCGTGCGCTCCGGACCAAATCCACCGGGTAACACGCCCATCATGCCTCCACCGCCGCGATGTACACGCTCGTCTCATAGTGCAGCGTCAGGACGTCATCTGACGCCTCGTCATCGAACAGGGCATCGAGGGCGACGACCAGTTCATCATGCCCCGGATTTCCCTCAAGCGGAATGTAGGATGAACTCATCGCCCGACCATGAAGGCCCGGCCTCGAGACGCGCTGTTCACAGGGAAAGCGCTCGACGCTGAACGTGAGTCGATCGGATGTCGACGCCAGCGCGTCGTTGAACCCGGAGTACCAGGGCGAGCGAGGAGGATCGGTGGCGTGCTGCAGCATGATGTCACGATAGCGCGCCATGACCGGTACGGTCACATCGTGAACATTCCACATCAGCGCAACGCGGCCGGGACGACGAAGCACGCGGCAGAACTCGTCAACGGCCCGTGCCCCATCCATCCAGTGGAAAGCCTGCGCCACAACCACGATGTCGGCGGCTCTGTCGGGAAGTCCGGTCGCCTCTCCGGTCCCGTCGCACCATGTGATGTCACCACCATCTGCCGCCTCGGATCCCCTCCGGCGCATGGCCGCATCCGGTTCCACCGCGAGTACTCGGCAGCCTCTTGAGGCGAACAGGCGTGACGCGATTCCTGTCCCTGCGCCGATGTCGGCGACTACGGGATTCCTCGGTGCACCGGCAAGAATTCGATCGATCGCCTCGGAGGGATACGACGGCCGGGAGGCTGCGTAGACATCGGCGCGATCTGAAAACCGACCTGACCTTATTACATCAGATTCCATTTAATCCCATTTTGTTGTGCAAACATATATTGAACACCGTCAATGATCCCGGTAACATGCCTCGCATGCTTTCGAGGGTACAGAGTTTCATTCTACAGGGCGTGGATGCCACCCGATGCGAGATCGAGGTGGACCTCGTGGACTCCGATGACGAGCGATACGCGGTCGTGGGCCTGCCGGATGCGGCGGTCAAGGAGTCCGTGGATCGCGTCCGGGCGGCAATCGGGAACAGCGGCTACCAGTTGCACAAGAGCAGGACGCTGGTCAATCTCGCGCCGGCTCACGTGCGAAAGGAAGGCCCGGTCTACGACCTGCCGATGGCGGTCGGGATCCTGGTGGCCACCGGAGCCATCCGGGCGGCCCCTGATCACCCTGCCCAGCGCGCGGACTTCGCAGGCCTCGATTTCCGTGATCTGGTCTTCGCTGGCGAACTGGCGCTGGATGGGCGCCTGCGCCCCATTCGCGGCGCCATCGCCCTGGCGCGCCTCGCCCGTGCCGCCGGAGCGTCGGGCATCGTCGTTCCCGTAGAGAACGCGGCAGAAGCGGCGATTGTGCGTGGCATCGACGTGCACCCCGCCGGAACCCTGGCCCATGTTGTCGGCCTGATCAACGGCAGCGTTGAAGGCGAACCGCATGCACCGGTGGACGTCGCGGAGTTGATCCAGTCGACGACCGCCGAGATCGACTTCCGGGAGGTGCGCGGCCAGGAGGCCGTCAAACGCGCGATGACGGTCGCGGCGGCCGGCGGCCACAACCTGCTCATGCTCGGCCCGCCGGGCACGGGCAAATCGATGATGGCCAAGGCGCTCCCCGGGATCCTGCCTCCGATGTCACCCGATGAAGCCATCGAAGTCACGGGGATCTACTCGGCGGTGGGCAAACTCCCGGATGACAGAGGACTGGTCTCGTCGAGACCGGTCCGCGCACCGCATCATACTGCATCCGCGGCAGCGATCATCGGCGGCGGCATGATACCCCGGCCGGGCGAAATCTCGCTGGCGCACCGCGGCGTGTTGTTCCTGGACGAACTTCCTGAGTTCCCGCGCAACGTGCTCGATACGCTGCGTCAACCACTCGAAGACTCGAACGTCACGATCTGTCGTGCCCAGGCCGCCCTCCAGTTCCCGGCCGACTTCATGCTGATCGCGGCCATGAACCCGACGCCCTCTGGATACATGCCAGAGAACGAGGGCTCTCAGCGATCCATGGACCGCTACCTGGCGCGGGTCTCCGGCCCCCTGATCGATCGTCTCGACATCCACGTCGAAGTTCCGGCGATTCCGTGGGAGCAGTTGCGATCGCGCCCGAACGGCACCTGCACAGCGAGCATGCGCGAACGCGTCCTTGAGGCCCGTCGGCGTCAACACGCACGCCAGGGCGCCCGATTGAACGCCCGACTCCCGGGCCGGGATCTCGATGAACTGGCGCCGCTTCGCGATGACGCATCACAACTGCTCGGTCGTGCGATGTCCGAACTTGGCTTGTCGGCGCGTGCCTATGACAAGTTACGGCGCGTTTCCCGGACGATCGCCGACCTCGCGGGAGACGACGATATCTCCGCCGGTCACATCGCCGAAGCAATCCAGTACCGGCTGCTCGACCGTCGCATCTGACTTCGGATCACGACCAGTCCAGCCCTTCGTGGAGTTCGTTGAGGTTGATGCAGCCGTCATCGGTGACGATGACCATGTCCTCGATGCGCATCCCGCCAGTGGCATGACAATACAACCCGGGTTCGATCGTCAGCGCATCCCCGACAACAAGCGCCGGACCCCTGCGATCCAGCAATGGAGGCTCATGCACTTCGAGGCCGACGCCGTGCCCCGTTCCATGCACCATGCCGGTATAGGTCGGCGGCGCATCCGGACCCGGCAATCCCATGTCATAACCGTGGGCCCGGATCACTTCCGCCGTCGCCGCATGAACCGCCTCTCCCGTCACGCCCGCCCGCGTCGCGCCGATGGCGGCCGCCTTGGCTTCCGCAACTGCTCGATGCCACTCCTGGAGAACCTCCGGAACTTCACCGTGAACAACCGTTCGCGTGCAGTCCCCGTTGTAGAGCGTTTCCCTGTTCTGCGGAAAGATGTCGATGATGATCGGCTGCCCAGTGTAGAGGGTCCCGGAACCGAGGTTGTGACAGTCGGCACCGTTCGGACCTCCGGCCACGATCGATGGAGGATTCACATAGCCACGCTCCAGCAGGAACGTATCGATCCGCCGACGCACGCCTTCGCTCGTGAGCGTCTCGCCATCCGACTTCAGCGCCCCATCGGCCCCCGCAGTCGCGCGGGCAACCAGGCGACATGCCATCTCCATGGCCTCTTCAGTGACACGCTGAGCATCGCGCAGCAGTTCAATCTCCTGGGCATCCTTCGAGCGGCGATCGACCACGCCCATGTCGGGATCGCAGCGAACCGTGATGCCCAGTCGCGTCATCTCGTGGGCGAAGATCATCGGAAGCGACCGGTCTGTCCAGACTTCGCCGATACCGGCACGCTCAAGACACACGGCTGTCGCCTGGGCGGTCGCAATCTCCCGGTCACCCGAGAGTGGCTCGCCCTTCGGAGGAAAGTCCGCGGGACAGAAGATCTCGTCAGCCCGTGCATGCTGGCGCGCGCGTTCCATCTCGATGTCGCGAATCACCAGCACCGTCCCCCGACCGGGAATCTCAATGACCGACGCCGGGTCGCCCACCTTGAAGCGGATCTTGCGGTAGAGCGAGAGGTTGTGGGCGGGAATTCCGCCCATCACTGTCACACGTCTTTGATTGTCCATCCTCGACTCCTCTCACTCAATTGCCGGCTCGCCGGCGACCCGCCGGATCTGTTCGACATACTCCGCCGCATCCTGTTGCGGATCGATCTCAGCCACCCCGCGCACGACGTTCTTGTCGTCGATGATCACAACCACGCCATCAGCCGTCTCAGCAAAGCGCCGGAGCGTTGTCCGTGCCGAGAGCGAAAAGTGCAACGGAGTCGGTTCAACCTGCTGCTGTACGCGCGCCATCGCTGCATCAAAGTCACCCGAACCGAGGTCATGAACAACGAGCGCCCAGACGCCGGAAATCAGGCTCTCGTCCAGAGCCTCACGCACACCCAGGACGGCATCGTCTATCCCCTTGGCATCCGACTTGAAGACCAGGATTGCCCCGGGACCTGCAATGACGCCTGCACCCGGTGGTACATCTCCGACGGGGGTCATGAGCAGATCCGGCAGACGAAATCCCGGTGATATGTCACCCGCCCGCTCGCGAAGGTCCGTCAACGCGTCGACCCGGGCACGCCCCTCGATGGACTCGCCGAGGACACCGCGGCGGCTCCCGGCATCGGGCGTCCGGAAGACCACCTCGATCACTGCCGAGCCGCGTTCGACGTCGATCATCAGGTACTGCAGGCGGAAAGATCGAGGATGAACCTCCAGTTCGACCACGCTCGATTCGGCACGGCCGCGCAATCGAACGCGCCCGGCATCCACCTCCTCGACCCGGTCAGACCATCGGATCCCCTTCGCATACGGGGTCAGTTGCGTATAGCCGGAACCATGCCCGTCGATCAGATCCAGTTGCGGGACGGGGAGCGGAGGAAGTGTCTCGCGAAGCACATCAAGGTGCGACTGAGCATCCGTTGTCCTGGTCTCGAAGTACGTCGTGGCATTGAGTCGATGGATACCGAGGAACTGATCGCGATCCGTCCAGACCACCGTATCCCCGAGGTCAAGTTCGACGTTGACATGCGTCTCTTTCCAATCACGTTGCCGACGCTCCGGCCTGGAACGGAAACCCACCTGCTCCGTACGACGCCCGTCAGCCGACGTGACTCGTACGAGAACCGTCTCGGCGACCGGCCGACGATGGTAGAACTGCGCCGCCCCATCAAGGACCGCCTGTGCAGTCAGCGGCCCATCCTTCGGACCCGCTTCTGCAACCCCGAGTCCAGGCCCGCACAGGCAGATCAACAGCATCAGGATCAGTTTGTCCATGGAGGAATCCTATCACGTTGATGCCCGCACCATTGGGGTGGGTACCAAATGAAACACGCCGCGTGAATGATCACGCGGCGTGCGAAAATCCTCTCGGGGCTCAACTGATGACGAAATCAGTAGGAATCGTCATCCTCGGCCTCGTGCATGTCCTCGTCCTCCCACTCATCGTCGTCCCAGTCATCCCAGTCTTCCTCCCAATCGGAAGCATCGACTTCCTGCGCGACCTGGGCGGCCACGCCACCGCCGATGAAGCCACCGGCGATCATGGGCATGACATCTCCCACGCCGAGGATGCCGGCGAGGTTGACGAGCAGCGAAGGATCGGTGTGAGTCTCCGTGATCAGGTCTTCGCCTTCGAAGTACGTAACGGAGATCATGGGCTGGGCGGCTCGCTTCAGTTCGCTCAGCATGGGCACGACCATACCGGGATCACGGTTGCCATCCTCCGAACGCACGAAGTTGGCGAGGGTCGAGCAGAGCAGGCACACGGTGCCATATCCGTCGGCCATGGTGCGCGATGTGTCGACGAACGTGACGCCCGTGGGACGCTGTGGCACGTTCCAGAGGTACTCCTTGAAGGCCGCATTGTCGGCGAGCCCACCGGAACGAGACTTCGCCTGCTGTACGGCTCCGTAGCACGCCTGCGGCGTGAGCCCCATGACCATCCAGTTGTCCATCATTGCGACGGTGGGCTCGAAGGGGATGGGCAGGCCCGGGAAACGCAGTTGCATGTACTCTGTCCCATCCACCGTCCGGCGCTGGAACTTGACTCGACCGGGCACCTCTTCACGCTCCATCTCATGAGCGATGAGTTGGTTCACCATGTCGGAACCACGCTCCATGAACGTGCGCATCGGGCCGGCATCGGAAAGCTCCATGATCACAACACCAGAGAGCAGCGTGTTGCCCCCGGTCTGGTCGGAGAGGTAGGCGATCATGGTTTCGCCGAATCCATCGATCAGATCCGTCGCTGATACGCCCAACTGCTCCTGCATCATCTCGTCGATCATCTGCATGTCCGCCTGGCCCTCACTGGCCATCACGATCATGCCGTCAAGTTGATGTGAGTACGCGGACATGTCGACCTTGGTGATCTGCGCCGCGTAAGCGTCCGCGGGGACCATCGACAGATCACGAGCGGTCAGCGGGGTCGTGGAAACACCCATCGCCTCCGCGTACCGACCGAGGCGGCGGGACGTCATCCGGCTGACTGCCGTGTCACCCACGTAGCCCTCGACGTACTCGAATGCCATGGCCTCGTCACCCAGAAGCCCCTGGTTGCGGATCTCATCCATCGTGCCGGGGGGCATCATGGGTTCGACCATCGGCAGGAACATGTTGGCGAAAGGCGTGACGGCGGAGAGATCGAAACTGCCGCGGGAAACGATGCGGCCCCCGCCCTCCATCTCGGGCAACGCCTTGAACGTATGATCGGGATCATCGACAGCGCCGTACTGGAACTCGTAGCGCCAGCCGTCATTCGCCTGTCGGGGCCCGAAGTTGAGCACACCCGCTCCCGGCATCGGGACGGCATGCATGTGCTCATACTTGCGGCTTCGGTCGGGTTCCGGCATGCCGGCCATCGCACCGAACATCATCATGTGCTCATCGAGTTGGGCGGCCGAGTCCTTGTTGCCCATGTGGACGCTGAACGTCGCACCCAGACCGTCAAAGCCGGGCGCCGGCGCACTGGTCACGGCAAAGCGCATCGGGCGTGAGATCAGGTGCAGACCGAGGTCGAGCATCTCTTCGGGCATCTCCCGCGCATCCGGAATCTGCATGCGCAGTTCGTGAAGGCGGGCCGGAATCATGCCGAAGGCGCGATTCACCCCCGCGTCCTTCTCCGATGGCAGAAGGTTCTCGAGTCCACTCCATTCAAACGCAACAATCGTCCGGGTCTCCGGTGCGGCCTGCAGAGGCGCGGTCAGGAGAGTGGTCCCCAGACCTGCTGCCACCGCGACGGTCACCGTCGCCCGTTCATACCATCCATGCTGTCTCATTCTGGTCTTTCTCCAGGTTCAGGTTCGGAACCGGTTTGTCCTCGCGACCCGGTCCTGAGTTCATGCGTGACACACCCCGGCCCACTGCCAGCCATCCGCGAGGGGCCGAGAGCATCGCGAACGGTTAAAGTACTTTCTGTGAATCCACCCGGCAGAATTTTGCTCATCCGGCCCTCCGCACTCGGAGACGTGTGCCGTACAACACCCGTATTGGCGAGCCTGGCCCGGCACTGGCCCGACTCGCAGATCGACTGGCTGGTCCAGGACACGTTCATCGACGCAATCCGAGCCCACCCTGCCCTGAACCGGGCGATCGCGTTCCCGAGACGAGCACTCGGCCTTCGCGGCATGCGCTCAAGGCATTATATCCCGTGTTTGAGGGGATTCATCCGGTCACTTCGAGAGCCCCACTACGACCTCGTCTTCGACTGCCAGGGCCTGTCCCGAAGCGGCCTTTTCGCACGGCTGACCGGGTCGCCCAAGCGCATCGGACACCGGGATGCCTCAGAACTCGGCTGGCTGGGATGCAACGTGCGCGTGCGCTCAGAGGCGCAGCACACCGTCGATCGAATGCTCTCGCTGCTCAACAACTCGGCAACCGGTGAGATCCCGGTCGTTCCGGATGTGCGGCTCTACACACCAACCGAATCGCGAGATGTCTTTGACAGTCCCGTCTTCGCGCCCATCACAGGTGCGCCGTACGTGGTCGTTGGACCGACCACCCGGTGGCCCGGCAAACTCTGGCCTGATGCCAGGTACATCGACGTGAGCCGCTGGATACTCGATCACTTCCCCGACATGCGCATTGTCCTGGTTGGTGCCGATCATGAGACCTCGCAGGTACCGGAACTCCTGGCGTTCGCCGCGAACGAAACACGCGTGGTCAACGGACTCGGCGAGACGAGCATCGGCCAACTGATGGCGCTGATCGAGGGATCCAGCCTCGTCATTGCCGGCGACTCCGCCGCGATTCACATGGCGGTGGGTTTCGAGCGTCCGATGGTGGCGCTGTACGGCCCGACGAGGGTTGATCGCGTCGGCCCGTGGCGGCGCGAGTCTGACGTGATTCAGGCGTGCCCATCCGATCACAACCTCTCCCACAAGAATGAGGCTGAGGGCCGCGAGGCGATGGAACTGATCACGCCGCGCATGGTCATTGAAGCGGTTGAGCAACGACTTGTGCTCCCGATCGCGGACGACGCTATTGTGTCGCCGAGTGCATGACTGCCCATCGACTCATCCTGGCGAGCACATCACCCCGCCGCCGGCAGATGCTGGCGGAAGCGGGGATACCCCACGATGCGCGGAGTCCGGGCATTGATGACGGCCCGTTGCACTCGGGACGGGTCACGCCCGACCAGTGGGTGAGCGCACTGGCATACCTGAAGGCACGCTCCGGACTCGAGCAGTCCGATGAGGACGAAGGCGCGGTCTTCCTCGGCGCGGACACGGTGGTCGTGAAGGGTGATGCGCTGGTCGGGCAGCCGCGGGACGTGGAGGATGCCGGTGACATCATCCGGCTTCTGCGGTGCGGTGAGCACCGTGTGGTCACCGGCATTGCCCTCGTAACGCGCACTTCTCGATTCCTGCTGGTCGATGCAGCCGACGTCCGCGTGGGAGACATCACCGATGCGATGATCGATGCGTACCTTGCATCAGGAACGTGGCAGGGCAAAGCAGGTGCGTACAACCTCGCAGAGCGCATGGCAGACGGCTGGCCCCTGCACTGCACGGGCGACCCGGCGACCGTGATGGGCCTGCCGATGCGGCGCCTTCCCGGCACGCTGGCGAGTCTCGGCTTCCATTTTGTTGAGGGAGCAGCCGGATGATGGAAGGCACACTGCTTCCCGCCTGGCTCGTCGTCCCGGCGTGCGCCCTGCTGATGCTCCTGGTGGCATTCCATCTGATGAGAGTCGCGCAGAAACCCGGCACTCCGCCCAGTCGCCGACGCATTCGCATCGCCAACACGATGCTGCTGCTCGCGATCGTTCCTCTGCTCGCGATCGGCCTCTCACTCATCAACCCGGACGAACAGCCCCGCCGGATGGCATTCGTCTGGACAACCACGATTGCGCTGCTGGGCATGTCCATCGGACTCGCCTGCCTCGACATCCTCAATACGGTCCGCATCTTCCATCGGCGACGCTCCCGCCTTCGCCGGCACCTCCGTGCCCTGCAGGAAGACTCGACAGTAGGCCAGGAGGCCGCCCATGAGTGACGGCCCACTGCCCAGGTTCCTCGCGCCGCTGACCCACCTCATCGAACCCATGTACCGCTGTACGGTGGCACGGCGGAATGCGAGGTTTGACCAGGGAGATGGTGTCACGCAGTTTGACGTGCCGGTGGTGGCCGTCGGGAACATCAGCGTCGGCGGCTCCGGCAAGACGCCGATGTGTCGGAAGCTCCTCGGCATGCTCCTTGAACGGGAACGACGACCCGCCCTCGTCCTCCGCGGCTACCGCGCCACGCCGGGATCCCCGTCCGATGAAGAGGCAGAATACCGGGATGCGTTTCCCGGAATCTCCATCGTCGCCAACCCGGATCGGTGTGCGGCGATTCGGACGCTGCTGGCGTCCGAATCACCTCCCGACTGCATCGTGCTTGACGATGCCTTCCAGCACCGACGGGTCCATCGGGACCTCGACATCGTGCTGGTCGACGCGACGCGCGACACGCTCGCAGACCGGTGCCTGCCTGCAGGCTGGCTACGGGAGCCTGTCGCGTCGCTGGCGCGTGCCGACTTCGTCGTGCTCACGCGCGCTGATCAGGTTGCGGAGCGCACGTGCGTCGAGCAGTCCCGCCGTCTTCGTGAGTTGACGGATGCACCCGTCGCCGAGGCCATGCACACATGGAGCCGACTCCAGGTCGATGATGAGCAACAACCGACGGAGCGCCTGCACCGGCAGCCGGTGATGATCGCGACAGCAATCGGGAATCCTGAAGCGTTCATCGATCAGGCGCAGCAACATGGAGCCGAAGTCGTATCCACGCTCCTCCGCCGGGATCATCACGCGTGGAGTGCGGCGGACCTCGCTGAGATCCGATCCAGACTCAACACGCTGAGCCTCGACACCTGGATCCTGACGACAGAGAAGGACTGGGTGAAGTGGCGCCGACTGGATCTCGCGCCGGTGTCCGCGCCCTTCGTACGACCCTGCATCGACTTCACGCTCTGCTCTGGTGGCAACCACCTGGCCGAATTGCTTGATGCCGCGATGGTGGGCTCTGCCCACTAACTCCGGGGTGCTTCCAAGAGACGGTTGACCGCCTCGACGACGGCGGGATCATCCGGTGCGGTACGCGGCTCGAATCTCTGAACCACTTCCCCTTCTCGATTCACCAGGAACTTCGTGAAGTTCCATCGCGGCTCTCCGCCGATCGGATCCGGCTGCGTCGACAGCCACGCGTAGAGTGGATCCTGGTCATCGCCCAGGACGCTGATCTTGGCGAACATCGGGAACGTCACCTGGTACTTCGACGTGCAGAATTCGCGAATCTCCTCGTTGCTTCCGGGCTCCTGCCCGTTGAAGTCGTTGGCGGGAAAGGCAAGTACCGTGAACCCGGCATCCTGATGCTCGCGGTACAGCGCCTCGAGCGCCTGGTACTGCGGGGTCAGGCCGCAGCGACTCGCGACGTTGACCACGAGAATGACGTCGCCCTGATAGACACCCAGTGACTGATCCTCTCCATCGATCGTCTTCATCGTGAAGTCCAGCAGGTTCGACGGACGATCACCGGTATCCGAGGCTTCTTCCGCCGTGGTCGTCTCGACGGGCTCGCTCGAGTCCGATTCAGATTGAGGCGTGCAACCAGCGAGCAGCGCTGCAAACACGGATGAGCAGCCGATCGCAACGATCATGTGACGTATCTTCATGCGGGAGTTGTACGCACCGTACCGCTGCACGTCCACAGCCACTCAGCTCGACGGGGCCCGCAGCCAGAGGACAAAACAGGCCCCCGACCCATCATCGCAGCTCTCGACCACCAGATCGCCGCCGAGTTCGCGTGCCAGCCGCCGACTCAACGCGAGCCCGAGGCCGATTCCGGGCTTGGTCCCCGCCGCGTCGCGTGCCAGTTTCCGGAATGGCTCGAACAGGAGCCCGCGTTCCCTCGCGGCGATTCCCGGCCCGAAGTCCCGGACCCGAATCCCCAATCGCCGACCGCTCACCTGCGTCGTCACCTGGACGGCTGGATGCTCGGCGTTGTGCGCGTACTTGCAGGCGTTGTCGACGAGGTTGGTAAGAACCTGTCCGACGACCGCCTCCTGAGCAATCACTACGCGACCCAGGTGCCCCGGATCCTCGGACCATTCGATCTCCATACCGGCACGGACTGCCCGTTCATCGAGACATGGCCGAAGGCGGTCGAGCATCGTCCCCAGTTGAACCGGCGCCGGTTCGACCGCGGTCTTGCCGCGCTCGATGCGCGAGTATGCGAGGACGTTCTCGACGAGTTGGGCCAGCCGCCCGGACTCGGAGGAGAGCGTATCGACGTACCGCTCACGCTTGTCCGGTTCATTGCCGCGATCACGCAGCAGGTCGGTGTACAGACGGAAGGTGGTCAGGGGCGTTCGCAGCTCATGTGTCACCACCGATACGAACGAGGCCCGTCGCTCACTCAGTCGAAGAACGCCGTGGAGCAACGTAGCGGCGGCCAGCGCGGCGACGACCATTCCGATCCAGGCAAGCAGCAGCGAGAGTTCGACCTGGGTGAGGCTTCCAGCGGCGACGGCGGGAATGGCACCGGGCTTCAGGACAGCGGGAATCGAACGGAGCATGAAGGGATCATCTTCGGCCACTCGATCTGTTGCGGGAACCAGGCGAGCCTCGGGGAGCAGGTCGCTCACTTCTTCTGTCAGCCGTCCTTCGAGGACCTCCCAGTCGAGCCAGCAACCCTGGAAGACCGAGTTTCCGTCGACGGAGACCTTGCGGACCAGCAGGAGTCGTCCGTCCACCCAGAGCGGGGTCATCGCACCCTCATGCACGTGGGCCGGCGCGGCTCCGGCATCGAGCGCCTGTCCTGCGCGTGACTTTGCCGCCTGCTGCCGCATGACATTGCTCATCTGAGCGTTGGTCCGGTTGAGCATCTGATCGCGCGACTGGGCATCCATGGTGGGCGATGCACGCGACTGCTGCGGAAGCGGCGCACCCTCGAAGGCGCTGTCGGCGAGTGATTCTTCCAGTTCCGGGGCAACCTCGACAGCCCATTGGACCGGAGGGGCGTCGACCAGCAGTGCATCGAAGTCGCACTGCACGAGGACCGGCTCGATCTCCTTCAGGCGCTGGTCGTAACTCTCGATTCTCTCGAAAGAGACGTAGTCGACTTCCGCGACGTCCCGCATGTTGCCGGTCGGAACCTGAGGTGACTCGATGCGACTGTCGCCGTGCACCTGGAAATGCAGCCGCACGAACTCCGAGACTTCCGTGAGCAGAGGAGATGGCTCACGCACCTCGCCCCAGTCGATCGGCTCGTACAGCTTCGTGTACGCCTCGGGCGAGTTGAAGAAGGACTCATAGATGTAGTACGGGCGCGCACTCTCCGTCGCGATGATCGGGCCGACATAAGAGTCCATGCGCCAGAGCGAACGGCGGACGCTGGTCTCCATCGCTTCACGATCAATCTCACGCTGCTCCATCGACAGCATGGCGGCTGACATCCAGGCCATCACGCCCGTGAGGACCGCGACCACAACCGCAAACCAGAGCCAGACCCAGACCGGGCGCCGAATCACGTCGCACCACCCTGATCAACCTCAAGAGTGTACCCGCGCCCTCGAACGGTCCGCAGCAGATGCTGCTTACCCCCGTTGTCACGGAGTTTCTCGCGCAAGCGTGCGACATGCATATCGATGGTACGGGTCTCGGTGAGTCCCGACGGTTCCAGCCGCCAGACCCGGGCGAGGATCTCCTC
Organism: Phycisphaerae bacterium; assembly: GCA_030432255.1. Taxonomy (GTDB): domain Bacteria; phylum Planctomycetota; class Phycisphaerae; order Phycisphaerales; family UBA1924; genus JAUIHS01. The sequence goes on along the minus strand of JAUIHS010000007.1, from coordinate 44,366 downwards.
GCGTGAAATGACGCGTCCCGAGTTGATGGCGAAGTAACGGAGCAGTTCGGTCTCCCGTTCGGACAGGCTGACGCGTTCACCGTCGTCGAAACACAACTCGCTTCGGTCGAGATGGACGGTCATGTCCCTGAGGCGAAACTCATGGAGGTCCGTGGGCCGCTCGGGACTGCGCCTTAACACCGCCTCGATCCGCGCCATCAGTTCCGCACGACTGAAGGGCTTGACGACATAGTCGTCGGCACCTTCACGAAGGCCCGTGACCCGATCCTGCTCTTCCCCACGCGCGGTCAGGATGATGACCGGCATGGTGGGTCGCACGCGTCGAAGCTCCCTCAGGATGTCCATCCCGGGGAGCTTCGGCAGCATGAGGTCGAGGAGGATGAGATCACACTCCGCACCGATCGCCCGTTCCAGCCCGACCTCACCATCGGGCGCCTCGATCGTGTCGAATCCCTCGAGATCGAGAACGTCCACAAGGCCCTGCCGGATGGCGTTGTCATCTTCGATGATCAGGATGGCGCGATCAGCCATGTATCACTCGAATTCGTAGTTCATGCGTTCGGCGAGTCGCCGAATGATAGAGACGATCGCGCTGTCGAGCGAATCGCCCTCCTCATCTCGGATCCGCTGCCTCTCGGCCTCGACGAAGACCCGCCGCTCAGCCGTCAGTTCCTGGATCCGGGTCTGCAACTCGGCGCGGCGCGTTGCGTGCTCCTGTACGTGCGCCGCTCGTTCCTCTTCGCTCATGGCCTGCATCTCTTCGGGCAGGTCCTCTTCCTTCACCTCGGCGAGTTCCACACCGTTCGCACAGGCATCGACAAGGTCCCAACCGCTGTTCAGGTACATGCCGGAAGCCTTGCAGGCCTGGCGCTGGACGTTCACGCTCTCGGACTCCTCGGCAGCGGTCGCATCCATCGCGGACTGCCGCGCCCAGTTCTCGGCGCCCTCGTGGCCATATGGGATGTAGGTGGAGTTGAGTTCGACACCGAGTCGCGTGATCTCTTCATCCTGCGGCGCTGCGACATGGATCACCTCCTGGTTCTGATCGATGTGGGTGAACATGCCGTCCGAGCGAAGGGCGCCGCCCTGCCACCCCGTGCTGATCCCCTGCGCCTCCGGGCCGCAGAAGATGGTGTTGACGACAATGCCGCGCTCGATGGCCGCGGAACACGCTTCTTCCCAGTTCACGGACCCCTGGGTGAAAGGCTCGTTGCCGGCGATGAAGATGGCCTTCAGGTCGTCCGTTGCATCCGACCATTCCAACTGATTCACAGCAGCACCGATGACCTGCCCACAGTACTCGTCTCCGCCATTTGTTGTCAGCGCGAAGAGGTCCTGCGAGATCTGGTCCAGGTTGTCAGTCAGGGGCTGGACCTGGCGAACGTAGCCGTTCTCCACGCTCAGTCCGTTGTTGCCGTACTCGTACAGCGCAATCTGAAGCAGCGGTCGCTGGCCATCGTGCCGCGCCAACGCCAGTTCATTGACGATCGACCACAACTCTCGCTTGGCCTGATCAATGAGGCCGTCCATGGAGTTGGATGTGTCCAGCAGGATCGCGATCTGAACCGTCGCCTGCTCCGCAGCCGCGGCGGGCTCCGGGACGACGACTTCGATGCGGGTGGTCTCCACATCTTCCGCAATGGCTGGGGAAGCGGCGAGAATCGTCCCGGCGGCAAGCATGAGTGCAAGTGTCATGATGAGGCTCCTCAGAGGGGGGGATGCGGGTGGTTTTCATTCAGTGACAAGAATCAGTTCGCCTTCGACGATCAGCAGAATCTCACCATTCAGCGAGAGGCAGGCTGCTCGTCCATCAGTGCCGAGTTGCTCGACCAGGCGTGTGTAATCCGAACTCCCGATGGCGACGGTGCGATCGGGTTGATCCGCTTCGCGTGCCGCGGCACGGCTGTCGATCCAGCGTTGCCCCCTCTGGTAGAAGGCGCGGTCGACAATCTGCTGGACATTCGAGAGCGTGACACTCTCCATTTCGGCGTTCCAGTAGCGGTTGCCGAGATTGACGCAGGTCTGCGACTTCAGGATCTGGGAGTTGTAGTCCTGATTCACGGAACTCAGACCGGAACGTGTGCGGATCGCACGTTCCATCAGGTTGTCGGCTGTCTCTTCCAGTACGAGGTCGCGGCGAGCGAGACTCGTACCCTCCTGCGCGAGGAACGCCGTGTATTCGGTCAGGATGCCGAACTCCGTCGAGAGGCGCACGACCTCGTCCACGAGTTCCTGGAGACGTGGATCCTCGATCGGCCCACCCGGCGTGAAGCCGCTCGCAGCGCCCATCTCGCGGATCGCATCGATGAGCACCCCGATCTTGCGGCTTGCCCACAGGCGCGGAACGAATGCATGACGCGTCGTGGCCTCATCCAGATCGAAGGAGAAGCGGAACGTCTTCGCCTTGCCCATGAAGCGCCCGTCCAACTGGAATTGGAGGGGCTGATCACCGACGTACTCACCCAGCAACACGATCTGGTCGCCCCGGAACAGGTCCGGGATCCGGCGGGGAAGCACGTCTCGGACGCGGCCGGGCTCAGGGTTGCCCTGAGCATCCCGGCTGGTCACGATGGGCTCGGCAAGAACCGGACCGGAGAGTTTGCGAAAGACGCCCGCGACCTTCACCTCGACGTCCTCGCCGGGGAGCACGAATGTTGTTGTGCCGCGAGTCTCCCACGCGATGTCTTCAAGCAGCGGCGTATTGACATCCACACCGACACCGAACGTGAAGACGCGCCGGTCAAAGTGATTGCCGTCGATCGCGGCGGTGCGAATCACGCTTTCCGAAGTCTGCCCTACCGTGGGGAGACCGTCGGTAAGAAAGAGGACGATGGGGAGTGATCCCTCTGTGGGATCCTGGTCAAGTGCGGCGGTCAGAGCATCGTGGATGTTGGTGCCGCCGCGAGCCTTGACGCCGTCAAGGTAGTTCCTCGCCCGCTGCATGGTGGTCTTCGATTTGCGGACCGGTCCTTCTGCAAACCGATCGACGGCTTCGTTGTACACGATGATGTTGAACATTTCTCCGTCATCCAGCCCCGCGAGCACCTGCAGTGCCGCTTCACGGACCTGGTCGAGCTTCTCACCCTGCATGCTGCCGGAACGATCAATCACCAGCGTGACTTCACGGCGGACCGACTCGAGTCGAGCGTCGGTCGCGGCATCGGCCGGGAGTCCTGCAAGGAGCATGAAATAGCCGCCGTTCTCCGTGGGGTATGCGAAGAGCGAAGCAGTCACCTCGCCCATTTCCATCAGGCACGAAAGGCGAAATGGCCCGGGCTCCAGGCTGGCGGAATCGGCAAGGCGAACCTCGAACTGTCTGCCGCTCTCGCGTCGAGCCTCGATGAGATGGCTCGGTGAATAGACGGTCGAGAGGGGACGCGTCGCCCGGACATCAACATCGATATCCCACGGAATGGCGTACGAAACAGACTCGGAGCGCGGCAGTTCATAGTCAAATCTGCCATTCTCCATCGGGCAGAGGTGCTCGTACTCAAGAACAACTCTCTGGGTCGCGCCGGGCTGCACCGGGAAGACCGAAGACCGGACGATATTGAGTCCCACGAACTCGAGGAGCGCAGGGTCCTTGAGGCGTCGAACGATCTGGTCATAGATACGGCGTGCATCTTCGCGGGGAAGAATCTTTGCTTCACCGCCGTCGGGAAGACCATCGTAGTGATAACGATGAATCACGGCACCATTCGGAACCGGAATGAGGACCTGCGCTTCGCGCATCCGCGACGTGTGATTGTGCAGGCGAATCTCGATGCGTGTGCTGGCAGACTGGTCCAGCAGTCGAACGTCCGCATCCACGCCCTGGATCACGATGTCCTGGGGAACCAGCATCGGCCGGCAATGGGGCACGATGATCTGCGGCTCTACAGGTGTTGGCGTCGTGACCGACTGAGCGAGAACAGATCCCGTCGTGACCAGTGTCGCTGCGAGTGTCAGACCGATACGTCGTAGGAGCTTCATGCCATCGCCTCCGGGCGTTACTGCGTGCTTGTGTGTTATGTAGTATCGCCCGGAACGGGTCCGGGTTTGTAACACAGGCGCAACGACCGGATGCCGAACGCACGATGACGGCCGGATGAAACGGACTCAGGGCCCGACCGGGCGCCGCACAAGGAGCTTCTCGCGCTGCTTCGCGAGCCGCTGAGGACTGACCTTGACAGCGGTTCCGAGGTCCTGCGCGAAGAGAGAGACCCGAAGCTCTTCAATCATCCATCGATACATCTCGAACTCCGGATCCTCCAGCAGATCCGGTCGCTCGCTCGGAGGAGACTGAAGCAGTCCGATATAGTCGCGCCAGAAGGGCATGACCTCATGGAGCAACTCGGCGTCGCGCTGCGGCCCCGAGTGCTTCAGCCGATCGAAGCGGCGCAGTATCCCGTTCAGGTAACGTGGCATGTGCTGCAGCCAGCCCCACGGCGTCAGCCGAATGAACATCGCAGGCATGAGCAGCGTCAACTGGTTGCGGACATCTCGCTCCGCACCCGCCCAGGCCGGCACCGTGTCCCGTGACAGGCGCAGTTCGACCTGGTGTCTCGCGTCAAGGATCCGGTCGATCAGCGATGCGACCGCATCGGTCGCATCAGTCAGCCGATTCCAGCCGAGGTCGAGACGAGCCTCAAACTCACTCGCCGTCCGGACCCGGGGCAGGTCCGCGATGAAGGCACGATCGGCGATTGCTTCCACCACCTGCTCGCGCAGCAACTCGCGACTGCCCATCGGCGCGAATCGCGTGGCCATCCGATCAAATCCGGGTAGATGACGCGCGCGATGCTGCAGTTCCGCTGCGCACTCGATCATGCACAGTCGTCGTAGGCCGACGCGTGTCGCTCGTGTGGCGGCACCGCGTGAATCCAGCATCTCCAGGTCGACGTGCGCACCCCGATCCACAATCGCGGGGTAGGCCTTGATCGCCGCTCCACCCTCCTCGATCTCGATTGAATCGGGCAATTCGTCGAAGTCCCACTTCCGCATGCCGGTTCGACGATGGGCGTCGCGGGATACGGCCGCGAAGTGCTCGCGCACCTGCTCGCGAAGTTCCTGACGCAGCGCGTTGACATCGCGGCCCTCGGCGACGTGACGTCCCTTGTCATCAACGATGCGCACATTCATGCGCAGGTGTCGGGGCAGAGACGCGGGATCAAACGCCGTTACGGGAATCTCCATGCCGGCATAGCGCCCAAGACACCCTGCAAGCCGTTCCAGGAAACTTCCCGACCCGGAGTCGACGTCCTCCGCCGCACGGCGTGCGTAGTCCGGCGCTGGAACAAGGTTGGTCCGGATGTGCTTTGGAAGGCTGCGAATGAGCGCAACGATCTTGTCCTCCAGCATTCCGGGGACCAGTGCGGCCAGGTCTTCGCCGGAGACGCGGTTGAGTGCTTCGAGCGGCACGGTGACCGTCACGCCATCATCCTCCGTTCCCGGCTCGTTGCGGTACTCGAGGGGAAGCTGAACGCCATCGACCGCAAGGGTGTCCGGGAATCGCTCATGCGTGACATCGCTGGCCTCGTGTTCCATGAGGTCGTCGAGTGACATGAACAACACACGGGGCGACTTCCGCAACTCGTTGCGATACCACTTGTCAAAGCGCGAGCGGTCATAGATTCCCGCGGGGATCCGCTGCTCATAGAAGGCATGGCGAAGCTCTGTCTCCACGAGGATGTCCGCCTTGCGCTGCTTGGACTCCAGTCGCCGCACATCCTCGGTCAGCCGTGCGTTGTGTGCGAGGAACGGTGCTCTCGAACTCAACTCTCCCTCGACAAGCGCATGATGGATGAAGATGTGACGAGCCGCTTCCGGGTCGATCGGACCGTAGTGCACCGTCCGCCCCTGGATCAGCGGCATCCCGAAGAGGGTCACGCGCTCGACCGCCGTCACCTGCTGCCGAGCCGCATCCCACGAGGGTTCGCTGTACGTCCGCTTGACAAGGTGCGCGCCCTGTCGCTCGATCCACTGCGGCTGCACCGGCCCGACCGATCGCGCGTACAGGCGTGTCGTGCGCACGAGTTCCGATGCCATGACCCATCGCGGCGCCCCACGGAAGAGCACCGATCCGGGAAAGATCGAGAAGCGCACACCATTCGGGCCCGCGTACTCATGCTTCTCCTGCTTCTGGCCCACCTGTGTCAGCAGACCCGCCAGCAGCGCCCGATGAATGGCGTCCGGATCCGGGTCGTTCTGCTCTGACCGCAGGGAATATCCCAGGTCGCGCACAATCGTTCGCAACTGGCGGTGCGTATCGTGCCACTCACGCATTCGGACAAACGAAATGAAGTTGTCCCGGCATGCATGGAAGAGCTTCCGCCGCGAGAGCTTCTTTGCCTGGACGTGATAGAACTCCCAGAGGTTCAGCCACGACATGAAGTCCGAGGTCGGATCTGCAAACCGCGCATGAGCCTCATCTGCCGCGTCGCGTTTCTCGTGGGGACGATCACGCGGGTCCTGCACGGACATCGCGGAGGCGATGATGAGGATCTCCCGCAGGCAATCCTCTTCAGCGCCCGCAAGCAGGATTCGCCCGATGCGCGGGTCGACCGGAATGCGTGCCAGCGTCCGCCCCCGCTCGGTCAACTGATCCTCCATGTCGACCGCACCGATCTCACGCAGAGTCTCGTAGCCATCCCGAATCATGCGGGGATCGGGCGGCTCGATGAAGGGGAAGCGATCGAGATCGCCGAGCCCCAGCGCCTTCATCCGCAGGATCACGCTCGCGAGGTTGGTCCGCAGGATCTCGGGATCCGTGTACATCGGGCGCGACTCGAAGTCATCCCGTGCATACAGCCTGATGCATATGCCCGCCGACACGCGGCCGCACCGACCGGCCCTCTGGTTCGCCGATGCCTGCGACACCTTCTCAATCGGAAGTCCCTGCACCCGCGTCCGCGCCTGGTATCGGCTGATTCTGGCCAATCCCGTATCAACGACATAGCGAATGCCCGGCACCGTCAGCGATGTCTCTGCGACGTTGGTTGCCAGAATGATCCGCTGCCCGGCGTGCGGCTTGAAGATCCGTGCCTGGTCATCTGCGGACAACCGCGCGTACAGCGGGAGGACCTCGACCTGTGAGGCCCGTGTCCGCACGTGGTGCTTTCTAAGTGCCTCAGCCGTCTCGCGAATTTCACGCTCACCGGGCAGGAAGACCAGCACGTCCCCCGGTGCCTCAGTGCCGAGTTCATCAACCGCATCAACAATGGCATCAGCTTCGGTGCGTTCCTCGTCTCGATCATCGTCCTCCTGCACGGGCCGATAGCGCACCTCGACCGGATAGGTGCGCCCGGAGACCTCGATCACCGGGGCATCGTTGAAGTGCCGACTGAAGCGGTCCGGATCGATCGTGGCACTGGTCACGATGACTTTCAGGTCGGGCCGTCGCGGCAGCAGTTGCCGGATGTATCCGAGGAGAAAGTCAATGTTGAGGCTGCGCTCGTGCGCCTCGTCGATGATCAACGTGTCATACTCGCGCAACTCGCGGTCACCCTGCGTCTCCGCGAGAAGGATGCCGTCTGTCATCACCTTGATGAATGTGGACTCGCGCGTACCGTCGGTGAAGCGCATCTTGTAGCCGACACCGAAGTCACCCCCGAGGGGAACTGACAGTTCCTCCGAGATCCGACGCGCCAGGCTCCGGGCCGCGATTCGTCTGGGCTGCGTGTGACCGATCCGGCCGCGAACGCCGCGCCCCATTTCGAGGCAGATCTTGGGAAGTTGCGTCGTCTTGCCTGAGCCTGTCTCGCCGCAGACGACGACGACCTGGTGCGCCTCCAGTGCCGCACGAATCTCCTCACGCCGGGCGGCGATAGGCAGGTCTTCCGGGTATCGCACCGCCGGAACCCTGCCCTGACGCTCGCGAACCCGGGCCTCGGAGCGTTCCAACTGGCCCAGCAGTTCCGCGAGCGAGCGGTCAGTCGGCTTGCCGGCCTTCGCTCGCTTCCGGATCCCGCGCAGACGCTTGCGCAATGCAGCACTGTCGCTCAGCATGGCGGCGTCGACGCGGCTCTCCAGGCTGTCCGGTTTGCTCATCATCGCGAGCCGCGTATTGTACGTCTCCGAACTCATTCCGCAGTCAGGAGCCGGAAGCCATGTCTCGACTCGAATCACGCAATCCCGCCACAGGCCTGCCCATCGGCGATGTTCCCGTCACCCCGGTGGACGCCATCGCTGGCATCGTCAGAGATGCCAGGGCGGCTCAGGCGCCCTGGGCCCGTACGACGCCCGAGGAGCGGGCACGCATCATCATCGAGGCGGCATCGGGCCTCGCGGACCGGGCTGACGAACTTGGCACACTGCTGACGAAGGAAATGGGGAAACCGCTTCGGGAAGGCATCGGCGAAGTCCAGGCGTGCAGCGATGTGCGAGAGACCGTCGCCGAGATCAGCGACGCCATCCGGCCGGTACGCCGCGAGGGGAACAACGTTCGTTCGACGATCCACTATGACCCGCTCGGAGTCTGCGCCGCGATCACACCGTGGAACTTCCCCATGATGATGCCGCACTGGCATGTCATCCCGGCGTTGATGGCGGGGAATGCCGTGGTGCTGAAACCCTCCGAGGAAACACCACTCATCGCACAGGCGTACGTCGATACGCTCAACGAACGACTCCCGAAGGACCTTCTCAATGTCGTGCATGGCGATGAGGCCCAGGGACGCGCTCTCGTCGCCGCCGACGTCGACCTCATCACGTTCACCGGATCGCGCGAAGCGGGGAAGCACATTCTCGCCGCGGCTTCAGCCGGGCTGAAGCGCGTCATCCTCGAACTGGGTGGGAAGGACCCGCTGATCGTGCTTGAGGGAGCGGATATCCCGGCCGCCGCGGCCTTCGCAGCGCGCAATGCCTTCCGCAACGCCGGACAGGTTTGCGTCAGCACTGAGCGCATCTACGTGAACGAGCGTGTCATGGAGCCGTTCCTTGATGCGATGCTCCGCGAGACCCAGGCGCTGCTGATCGGCGATGGCCTGTCGGAAGCGACCCAGATCGGCCCCATGATCAACCACGGCCAGCGTGATCACGTCATGCGTCAGATCAGTGACGCCACCGAAGCGGGTGCCGGAGTGCTCTGTGGTGGACAAGTGAAGGACGACCACTGGATTGCCCCGACGATTCTCACCGGAGTCACGCACGCCATGGACATCGCCCGCGAAGAGACCTTCGGCCCTGTGGCGTGCATCCTCCCCGTCGCGAACGATGACGAGACTATCCGGCTGGCGAACGACACACCCTTCGGGCTGGGTGCAGTCGTCTTCGGTGAGGAGGCCCATGCCCATCGGGTCGCCCGGTCGCTCACGGCAGGCATGATCGGAGTCAATCGCGGCCTGGGCGGCGCACCCAACACACCCTGGGTGGGCGCCGGGGAGAGCGGATACGGGTTCCATCACTCCACGGAAGGGCATCGGCAGTTCTGCCAGGTGCGTGTCATCAGCGAACCCGGCTGATCACCCGTGCGGTGATCGCCGGAAGCGGCTACATTCTCTGTCATGAGTGACACCAGCGTACCGAACGAACCGACCTTGCAGGAAGTCGTGATGCATGTCTACAAGCCGACCAATCCCGGCAAGGCTGTGATCACGAAGAACGAAGTGTGTACGGCCAGCCGCAAGGCAGCCGGATTCGTGAGGCACCTTGAGATCGACATCAGCGGTACGGACCTCGTCGGGAAGTGCGTGCCGGGGCAGTCCATCGGTGTCATCCCCCCGGGTGTCGATGCCAACGGCAAGACTCACAAGGTGCGCCTCTATTCCCTCGCCTCCCCCGCTGCCGGCGAGGATGGTCAGGGCCATATCGTCTCCACCACGGTCAAGCGGACCATCGACGAACACTGGGACGATCACAGCCTGTTTCTCGGGGTGGCGTCCAATTTCCTCTGCGACGCCCGACCCGGAGACGAAATCACCGTCACGGGTCCGGCCGGCAAGCGCTTCGTCCTCCCGGAAAACCCGGCGGATCACGATTACGTCTTCATTGCAACCGGCACAGGGATCGCCCCGTTCCGGGGTATGGCGCTCGAACTGCTGCAAGCCGACGCTCAAAGTCGCATTGCGCTGATGATGGGCGCACCCTACGCGACCGACCTGATCTACGACGACCAGTTCCGAGCCCTTGCGACCACGCACGAGAACTTCTCGTACCACACGGCGCTCAGTCGTCAGGGGCAGGAAGACGGGAAGGACCGCATGTACGTCCAGGGTCGGATTCCCGCTGACATCGACCAGCTCGGACCGCTCCTCGCGAGCGAGCGGACGCTCATCTACATCTGCGGTATCGCCGGCATGGAAATCGGCATCTTCCAGGAACTCACACGCTGCCTGCCACCGGATGTCCTGGCGCAGTACCTGCACATCGATGACGACACCAGGGCCGGAATCGACGAGTGGACGCGCCGGATGATCCACAAACAGGTGAAGCCGACACGGCGCGTCATGATGGAAGTCTATGCCTGAGCACCGATAACTCCGCAGCTTCGACGCTCCGGCTCGAACCACGCAAGTCGACCATCGCCTCGGCCCGATGCTCCAATCTGGAACTGAGGTGAGCATGGCGACCGTTCTGATTGCAAACGACTCCCGACACGCACGGACGACACTCCGCACCGCACTGGAGGCCTCCGGCCATCGGGTGATTGACGTGCTTCACGCGGCCGATGTCTTCCGTGCCATCCAGGCCGAACCGGCTGACGCCATCGTGCTGAACCTGTCGCTTCCCGGCATGAGCGCCATCGAGATTGTCCGCACCCTGCGATGCGACGGCTGGAGCCTTCCCGTCATGGTCACGTGCATCGATCTCCCCGCCCCGGAGCGGCGCGAACTCGACAGCCTGGGAGCACGGCACATCGAGATGCTGACGTTTAACGCGGTGCACATTGCGTCCAGCCTGTCTCTGCTCCTGCATCACTCGACTCATACAAGCGCCGCGTGATACGATGAGGCCGGGAACAGCCGGCGCATGATTCAGACACTCACCATCCAGACCCGGGGACAGGGCCTGCACGAGTTCACCGATGCGGTTCGTGGATGCGTGCGCGAGTCCCGCATTGAAACCGGGTTGTGCACGCTCTTCGTTCGGCATACCTCTGCGAGCCTGACGATCCAGGAAAATGCCGATCCGTCGGCGCGGTACGACCTTGAGCAGTGGATCCGCCGCCTGGTCCCGGAGGAAGATCCGCACTTCACGCACACGATGGAAGGACCGGATGACATGCCGTCCCACATCAAGGCCGCCCTGACGGCAACCAGCCTCGGGATCCCGGTCGTGGCATCTCAACTGGCACTTGGAACATGGCAGGGCATCTACCTCTGGGAGCACCGTGTGCGACCACATTCTCGACAGGTGGTTATCCATGTCGGAGGCGACTGACCGCGTCGGACTCCGAGGACTGGAGCATGCGACCGGCACAGGTGAGCGCGTGTTCATCCGTCACCCGCTCCCGCGGGATCGGGACGAGTTCCTGCACGTGCTTCGCCGCAGCCGAGCATTCCATGAGCCCTGGAACCCGCGTCCGCCCGCGGGCGTCGATGCCTATGCTGACGATGCCTTCGATCGGCTCATCGCAACAGCCAGAACCGAGAATCGTGCCCGCTTCCTGGTGTGCCTCACGACAACCGGCGAGATTGTCGGTGCCGTCAACTTCGGCGAGATCATCCGGGGGGTCCTGCAGCAGGCGTTCTGCGGCTACTGGGTCGATGTTCACAGTCAGGGCAACGGCTACATGACCGAGGCCATACCGCTCGCGCTGCACTTCGCTTTCGACGAACTCGGCCTCCATCGGATCGAGGCGAACATCCAGCCGCACAACCGGGCGTCCATCAGCCTGATCCGGCGCTGCGGATTCCGCAAGGAAGGATTCTCGCCCCGGTATCTCAAGATCGATGGATGCTGGTGCGACCACGAACGGTGGGCGATGACCGTGGAGGACTGGCGCGGGCGATCCAACTGACCGTCAACCCATGACCGGCAGTTTCCGTTCCCTTCGCACACGGATGCGCACCGACTTGAAACTCGGGGTGGCACTCTTCGGATCCACCGCCCGCGGCACCAGCACATTCGACTCCGGGAAGTACATGCAGGCGTTGCCCTCCCGAATGTCATATGAACGGACGAGAATGCTGTGCATCTCGCCAGTCGCACTGGAAACCGTCACGCGATCATTGAGTGCAAGTCCGAAACGCTGCATGTCCAGTTCGTTCATCAGGATCACATCGCGCCGTTCCTGGCCGCGATAGAGATCGTGCTCCTCGTAGACCACCGTATTGAACTGTCCCTCACTTCGAACAGTCATCAGTCGAAGCTCATCAGGCGCCAGATCGAGCCGCGGCAGGTCGACCACATGCAACTGCGCCCGTCCGGACGAGGTTGCGAATCTCGGTTCATGAAACGTCCGACCATCGATCTGGAATTCTCTGCCACCCTTGCTGATCGTCCCGATCGCTTGATAGCCCGGGATGATCCGACCAATCGCCTCGCGAATCGTGCCGTGATCTTCCATCAGCGAGAAATCCACCGGGTCAGTTCCGAGCACACGCTTCGCAATCGACGAGATGACGCTGACCTCGCTCCGCGGGCCTGAGTGCCGCGCCTTCCCGCCCTCGCTCAGTCGAACGAAATTGAACATGGACTCCTGCGTTGTCGATTGAGATTCTTCGTCACGAGCCAGTACCGGGAGAATCAACTGCTCACGGGCGCGGCCATGCATGTGACCCGTGTTGAGCGTCGTGCTCAACTGCACTGAGAATCCGATACGCCCCAGAGCGCTGCTTGCAAACGCAGCATCAGGATTGGAGCCGTAGAGGTTACCACCCAGCAGCCACGAAAAGTCGATCCCGCCCTCGTTCGCACGTTCCATGCATGCCATGGTGTCGAGGCCCGGCGTCCGCGGCATCGTGACGTCAAACTCGGACTCCAGTCGCTCAAGCACAGCCTCCTTGAGCTGCGGTACCACGCCCATCGAACCGATGCCCTGGACATTGGAGTGGCCGCGAAGCGGCAACAGTCCCACGCCCGGCTTCCCGAGCATGCCGCGCATCATTGCGAGGTTGGCGATCGCCTGAACGTTCTGCACGCCATGCTCATGGTGAGTGATGCCCATCGCCCACGCAAAGATCGTGCGCTTCGACTCAAGATACATCGTCGTGATTTCGTCGATCTCTGCCTGCGACACGCCGCATCCCTCGACGATCTCGGACCACGCCAGGGCTTCCAGGCGCTCCCGGAGTTCGGGCCAGCCATCACATGCCTGTGACAGGAAGTCCAGATCGGCACCGTCTCGCTCCAGCACCCGCTTGGCGATGCCTGTCAACAGAGCAATGTCGCCGCCGATATGCGGCTTGATGTACTGATCCGCGATCTGTGATCCGAAGAGCAGGCTCACCGGATCCGAGGGGACCTTGAACCGAACGAGGCCAGTCTCGTGCAGCGGGTTGATCACGATCACGCGTCCGCCGCGACGCCTCAGATCGACGAGCGTACGCATCAGACGGGGATGGTTCGATGCCGGATTGCCTCCCACCAGGAAGACCAGGTCGGCATGATCCAGATCTTCCAGCACGACTGTCGCAGTGCCGGATCCCGTCACCGAACTCAGGCCGACGCCCGAGGCCTGATGACAGTAGTACGAGCAGTTGTTGACGTTGTTGGTGCCGTACAGCCGAGCCACCAGTTGCAGCAGGAAGCCCGCCTCGTTGGAACTGCGACCGCTGAAGTAGAAGAATGATCGATCGGGATCCGCAGCCACCATCCGCTCCGCTACCAGTTCGATGGCGTCGTCCCACGGAATCTCCCGGTAACTCGCATCGCCCGGGCCGGCGTACAGCGGCCGCGTCAGGCGGCCGGACAACTCCAGTTCCCGCGGCGTCAGGCGTTTGAGATGCTCGAAGTCAAAGCCGCCATGCCGAGGATCAAAGAAGTGCGGCGGCAGGCCGCCCTGGAGATCCGCCGCCATCGCCTGCACCGACTTCTTGCAGACCTCGGGAAAGCGACCGCGCTCGTTGACCATCCCCCCCTGCCGCCCACCCATACCAAGAGCGCAGGTCTTGCAGGCATTCCGCGACCGAAGCGCCGAGTACATGCTGATGACGCCGCGAACCGTCCGAAGTCCGAAGGGTCCGCGCCCGGCATCCCGCGCCTTGCGCACCGTGTACCAGATCGCCGGGAAACCACCGCCTGCCTTGACGCTCTTCATGGCATCATTCTACAGCACTGTTGCGTGTGCTCGCCGAATGGTTCAACCGGTTTCCCCGAGGCCGTACTGCTTCATCTTCTTGTAGAGGGTGGTCCGGTTGATCTGCAACTGGTCGGCGGTTGCCTGGCGGTTCCAGCCATTGGCTTCCAGCGCCTTGACGATGATGCGTTTCTCCGGTTCCTTGAGCGCCTCGCTGAGCGGAATCGGTTCCCAGGGCCCGTCCTCAATCGGGCCCTCCTGATCCCCGGGGCGGATCATCGGGGCGGACTGATCCTGGATGTTCGGAGGCAGGTCCGCCAGTTCGATCGTCGGACGCCGGGAGAGCACCACCGCCCGTTCAATCGCGTTCTCAAGTTCCCGCACGTTGCCCGGGTAGGGATAGCGCTGGAGCGACTGCATCGCCTCCGTTGAAATGCCGGTGACGAGCTTTTCATGCTCGCGGCAGTACTTCTCGATGAAGTGTTCCGCCAGCAGCGGAATGTCATTGAGTCGATCGCGCAGCGGAGGAAGTTCGAACTGCACAACGTTGATGCGGTAGAAGAGGTCCATACGGAACCGCCCCTGTGCGACCAGCTTCTCCAGGGACTGGTTGGTCGCAAGCACGACGCGCACATCGACCTCGATCGTCTCGGTTGAACCCACCGGCTCGAAGCGTCTCTCCTGCAGGACACGCAGCAGCTTCATCTGCATGGCAGGTGATGCTGAATTGATCTCATCAATGAAGATCGTCCCGCCGTCAGCGGCCAGGAAGCGTCCCTGCTTGTCAGCCTGCGCCCCGGTGAACGCACCCTTGACATGACCGAAGAGCTCGGACTCAAGAAGCGTCTCGGGAATACTGCCGCAGTGGATCTCGACGAAGGGCTGGTTGCGTCGGTTGCTCTGCGCGTGGATCGTGCGCGCCAGCATGGACTTGCCGGTTCCCGACTCACCCGTAATCAGGACCGTGGCCTTGGACGGCGCAACGGCTTCGACGAGTTCGAAAGCCTTGACCAGGCGATAGTCACCACCCACGAGGTTCCGAAGACCGAACCGCTGGCTCAACTGGGAGTGCAGGCGGGTGTTCTCTGCAACCAGCGCCTGCTGCCTCAGCGCCTTCTGAACAGCCATACGCAGTTCGGAATCCACGATCGGCTTCGACAGGTAGTCAAAGGCCCCGTCGCGAATCGCCTCCACGGCCGCCTCGATGGTCCCGTAGCCAGTGAGCATGAGGCAGACGATGGCCGGGTACGTCTCTCGAACGCGGCACAACAGGTCATGCCCAGTCATGCCCGGCATGGTCGAGTCCGTGATCACCAGGTTGAAGGGCCGGACCCGGGACGTCGCCTCGGTACCCGTACGCTCCGCTTCCGCGAGCGCCTCCAGCGCCTCTTCACCATTGAGACACGTCGATACGTCGTACCCCTCTGCGATCAGGAAATCGCGCAGAGACTCACCGACGATCGGATCATCGTCCACCACGAGGATGCGCTCGCACGCCGTCTGGACTTCGTCACTTCGATTCAGTTTCAACATATCCGGGGTCCCCTCTCAGGGGTCAATGCCTCACAGCGGCAGGCGAATCTCAACCCGGGCTCCACGCCGGGACGCATCACTACCCAGGGACGCCTCCGGCCACCGGGAAGACAACGTGATCCGGCCGCCAAGCTCCTCCACGATCCGACGGGACAGCGATAAGCCGAGTCCCGTTCCTTCCACGCGCGTCGTCACACCCGCCTCGAACAGGCGCTCCGGCTCATCCGGCGGACCGCACCCGTCGTCCAGCACCGTCAGTTGCAGAACCTCATCTCCCTCTGACGTCCCTTCAACCGAAGCAATAACGTCAATACGCCCACCACGTCCGATTGCATCCACGGAGTTGCGCATCACGTTCAGAAGAACAGACTCAATCGGTGGTGCACTCACGCCGCTCGCCTCTGATGACACGCTCATCACGATGCGGATCCCGCGATCCTCGGCGATCGGCCCCGTGAATCCCACGACCTGCTCCAGCAGTTCCTGGGTCGTTCGGGCCGCTGATCGAATCCGGGGTACGGTCGGGGACCCGGTCGCGCTGCGCAGCAGGTCCGCCATCTGTTCCAGCGTCGCCGCCACCCTTCCCAGTTGTGCCAGAGAAACATCGGGCATGCGCACTTCCGCACCACCCTCGGTGTCCGGTTCATCGATCTGTGACCGCACGTGGTTGAGCGATCGCATCGAACCGTCAATCAGGTTGGACATCTCGTGAATCAGGAGTCGCAGCCGCTGCTCGGCGTCTTCAACGCCATGTGGTGCCGACACCTCGACGCCTCGGCGCTGTTCGCTGCTTCGAATGATTGGGTCCATGGCGGTGTTTCCCTGAGACAACTCTTGTGGTGCCCCCGCCACACTGAAACCGGGGGACGCAGTCTCTGTCGTCCGTCCGAGAAGGCCACTGAAGCGTGAGTTGAAAAAAAGCAACAACATCGCTCGATGCCGCGATCAAGCGATGTGGACATCCGCCAACATCGTCCGATATTCCGTCCCTCTGCGACCCGCTGCGGGCCCTCAGACCACGCCACCCATCTTCGCCGCGGTCATCAGGACGACGACCACGAATACCGCACGCACCGTCCGAATCGGCAGGCGGTGCGTCAGTCCCGCGCCGATGAACGCCCCCAGCACCGCCGTCGGAGCCAGCAGGAGGGCCAGGATCAACGCAGAGCGCCAGTCGCCGTCGTGTCTGTGCAACGAACTCATCTTGGTCACGGCACCCACACCGGCCGTGATGCACATCACGTTCGCGCTGACCGCAATACAGGTCCGCAGGCGCAGATGACACACGGTCTGGATCAGGGGCACTGCCACGCCACCGCCGCCGATGCCCAGGAGCCCCGCCATCGTGCCCATCACCCCGCCGCAGAAGCTGCCCCGGAGCCACGTCACCTTGCCCAACTGCACCGGGTGATCGGGACCATCCGGGCGGGACACCGGTCGAATCAGCCGCCGGATATTCACGATCGCCACGTACACCAGGAACACGGCGAACAGCTGCCGCAGCATGTCACCCTCAAGCTGATCCGAAACCAGAACGCCCATGATGATGAAGAACATCGTGATCGGGAGCATGATGCGGAAGAGACGCTTATCCAGCGCACCCGCCTGGCGATGCCGGATCGAGGCTGGTAACGCCACCGCAACATTCACAAGCATCGCAGAGGCCTGAAACAGGTGCTGCGTCCCCCAGTCACGTTCCCCGAAAATGATCACCAGCGCCGGGATCATGATGATCGACCCGCCGATGCCCAGCAGGCCCCCCAGGCTCCCGGCCAGAAGTCCGAGGCCAAGCAGGATCAGGATCTCCACGGTATTGATCAACATGGTCGCGCCGGGCAGATGGTAACAGCGTCATCCGCCCCGTTCGCTTGCTCCGGCGACGCATTGCGGAAATGATGTACCCATGGGCATGACCCGGATCGTCACCGTCACACTCAACCCCGCGATCGACAAGATCGTGGAGGCGCCACGATTCAATGTCGGCAAACACCTCCCCGCGCGCCGGATCGGGCTGCACCCGGCAGGCAAGGGAATCAACGTCGCAAAATTCCTTGCCATGCTCGGTTCCCGCTGCGTCGCCACGGGACTCATCGGGCGTGATGAACTGTCACGCTTCGAAGAATACCTTGAGCGGGTGGGTGACCGACGCATCACCACGCAACTCCTTGTCGTCCGAGGCCAGACGCGCGAGAACATCACGATCGTCGATCCGGTCATGGACACCGAAACTCATATTCGTGAGCGCGGATTCAAGGTGCATCGAGACGATGTTCGCCGCATCACCTCCAAGATCGGCATGCTCGCGCGCGAGGACACCATCGTCGTCTTCGCCGGTTCCATGCCGGAGGGCGTGACCCCGGGTGACTTCCGTTCCATGCTGCATCGATGTCAGGATCATGGCGCCCAGATCGTGGTGGATGCCGGCACCGGCCTGATCGAAGCCCTCAGGGATGAACCCGTCTGGATGGTCAAACTCAATGCGGAGGAACTCGCCGCGATGTCCGGCCTGCCCACGGACTCAGAAGAACAGACCATCGAGGCGGCTCGCTCCGTGAGCAGTTCGGGAGGCGGTGCCGTGACCCATGTCATCGCAACACGCGGCGCCGAGGGCGCCTGCTTCATCGGCCCGGACATCGCCGTCCTCGCACGCATCTTCGTACACCCGGGCCTGATCGCCAACACCGTTGGCTGTGGCGACGCACTCCTCGCCGGCGTACTCCACGAATGGTGCAGAAGCGGCCGCTGGCGCGATGCCCTCCGTTACGGCCTGGCGACGGCAACGGCCAAGGCCGTCAGTCGCACACCCGGTTCCTTTGATATCGCTGAGATCGCCGGCTTCTGCGAGACCGCCATGATGGAAGATATCGTCGCGGCAACCGGAAAATGACCCGACTCAGGGCGCCCACTTTTCGATCGCCGCCGCGATCCTCCCCGCGAGTTCGACCATGTATGGCCCCGGCAGGTGGCAGCGTGGATCCGTGACGATCACGATCTGATCGTTCATTTCAGCAGGCATGCCCCCGCCGGCCAGCGGCCCGAGCAGTGCTCCCCGATCCGATGCATCAGCCCCCGGGAGCAGCAGAAGCAGCGTCTCGGGTGCCTCCCGGACGACGCGTTCAGCCGACCACTCGATGTACGGTGCACCGGCAGCCGGCACGAGCGTGAACCCCATCGACTCCAGAACCTGGTAGTGAAACGACCCCGGCCCCATGACCCCGGGCGGATCCGTCCAGGCCAGGATCAGTGTCCGCCCCGCGACCTCCGCCAGGGCCGGACGCGCACGCCAGGCGCTGTCCATGGCCGCCAACTGTTCCTCAGCCGCCGTGCTGAGTCCCTCGGCGGGGTCAATGACATCGTCGATCCGTGTCACCGACGCTCGGATGTCCGCCAGCGTCAGCAGCGGAAACGCGTGGATGCGGAATCCGAATTCGGCAGCCGCCGTTACAAGCGACTCCGGCACCTCCCCATCAGCGCCCTGCTGCAGGAACACGTCGGTCGGATCGAGCCGAACCAGAACTTCGTAGTCAATCTCACCATGCGTTCCAGCCACCGGGAGCGATGGATCCAGGAGTGCGTCCGCCCCATGGCGACCGACAATGAACGACTCGCCCCCGAGTTCGATCGCCATGTGAGCCAGGGCCGGGTTCAGGATGACCAACCGCGGCTCGCTCCCGGACCTGGCAGGCGTCGACCCGCGTTCGCGACACGCCGAAGTCCACAGGCAGGCGACCCCCAACACCAACAGGGACGTGAGGAAACGGCGAAATCCAAAAACAGGAGTGACGGACGACACGTCCCCGATGATACACTCTGACGTCGTCGCGATTTCCGTGCTGCGCGGCGGCGAGCGAATGGACTCGCACAAGAACCGCACGAAAGGAGGCCAGGGATGGGCCTGATGCGGAAATGGCTGAGCGCTTTCGGCGCTCGCCAGGAATCAACTTCACATGACACACCCTCCCCGAACGGTGCCGCGGTCGCAGTACTGGATGCGGCAGCGCTCAGGGAGAGCAAGCCATTCACCCATCACAAGGCCGGGGAGTCCTCCTTCGATCCTCCGAAGACCTCCGGCGGGATCCGGAACGGCGAAGAGGACGACGATGACCCACTCCCGCCCGCACCGCAGAACCGCCGGGAGTTGATGGAGGAACTCCAGAAGAACTACCGGGAGGTCGTTTCACTGGTCCGGAAGGTCAACACGCATCTCGACCGGGTCGAGACCCGGTCGACCCGGCTGATGGATATCGCGGATCGGCTCGAACCCGCGCTCGATCGCATCGCAGATGAATTCCGGACACACGGTGAAGATGCGCTCGCCGCCCACCGGGAGATGTCTGCCGAAATCGTCCAGACCATCCAGCGTCATCTCGATGCCGGCCGCCAGGGACATCACCAGCTCATTCAGGCCGTTGAAAACATCGGTGAACAGATGAGCGTCACCGCCAATGCCCAGGGACAACTCGTCACCACCATGGCTCACTTCCGGCAGTCCATGAATGAGATCGCCGCATCCAATCAGCATGCCGGGCACGTCCTTGAGTCCCTGCGTGACGCGTCACGAGATCGTGACGAAGCCCTGGCTTCAGTGATCCGATCCAGCTTTCGCTGGAACCTCTTGATCTTCATCACATCCACAACACTCGGCCTGGGAGCCCTCGGAACAGCGCTCTATCTGCTGCTCAGCCAGGGCTGACAACATCTGCCGCCAGCCCGCGCATCAACTCAGCGCGAAGTTGTGCCAGGTCGTCGGGGTCCAGAAGCGGAAACGCCCAGGTTCGATCGCAGATCAACTGCTGATCCGCCAGCCCTGCCAGAGCAGACTGCCGCTCGGCATCCAGTTCCTGCAATGATGCACTGTGCGCCTGCCGATATGCCGCGAGCGCCTGATGCAACTCCCGGAAACTTCGGCGCCGTTCGTCGCTTCCCCACCCGGCACGCCTGATGGCATCGATCAGCGACGACTTTGTCGAGGCCGCTTCAGCATCGCCGAGCAGATCCGGATTGTGCCGCGCACTGTGTGCCTTCCAGACCGCGCGGTCCACATCATCCTTCGATGGCGCTGCGACTCCGAAATCAACATATGCATCAGCCGACACCACGACCATCGGGGCCAGTTCCACGCCGAGCCACCTGCGGAACCACGCCTCCGTGATCCTGTCGTAGTTCGCGCCGCCGGTTCCGTGAATGAAGAGATCGCAGGCACCAGCGCGCAGCATGCCGGTCATCAGCAGCGCTCGCGGCGCCAACCCGATCGGTGATCGGGAACTGGCCATCGCAAACGCACCGGACTCAAGATCCTCCACGTACACCCGACGCCGACGACCATCGGCTTCGATCCACCACAGCGGCAGTTCGTAACGGTATTGAACATCATCCCGCTGCAACTGAGACACCCGGGCATCAGGATGGGCCTGTACCGCGGCGTTGTAGGCCACGATGCACGCGTCCGGATCCTGCATCATGCGTTCAACAATGGCCTGGAATGCCTCGGTGCCCGCGAGTTCCGTGCCGTAGCACGTCCGGCCGGGTTCGATCCACGCCGACATGAGGTCCTCGGCAGCGCGACTGACCTGCATCGCACCATTCGACTCACCTTCGTGCAATCGCAGGGCGCTCAGCATCCGGTCCACGCGCCGTGCCAGAGGTGACGGCCATACGGAGGACGGCGCATCTCTCAGAACCGAAGATGTCGGTACCGCACACGCCGCCATGCCTTCCCGCCATCCCGGCTGCTCATCGAGTCGCACCACACGGTCCGCGAGGCGTCCATCCGGACGGCGCACTGGTATGCGCAATGCAAACGGGTCAACCGCATCCTGATCCGGGACAACCCACGCCACTTCGAAACCGTGGTGTTTCGCATAGACATCGGCGGCCAGGAACTTCGCCAACACACCGGCGTGCCAGAAGTACGCCTGATGACCCGTCATCACGATGGAACGATCTGTCGGCAGGCCGAGTTCTGAACGAAGATCGAAGCACGCTGCCGGCGCCCTGACGCGCCAGGCATGCATCGGCGGATCAAGGTAAGCGGCCGGTGTCACCCCCGACACTCCGCGCTGAGCCCCGCACCTGCCCCCGGCCGAAGAAGACCGCGACATCGCTCGATCTCACGATAGAGCACCTCGCGGTAGTGCGCGAGTCGGGTGTCATCCTGATTCAGCGGGCCGCCGAACGTGCGGTTCGGGTCGTTGTAGATCAGCTTGACGGGGATCTCCGTCGTCCTCAGTCCATGCGCCACCGCCTGCACCCAGAACTGGAGCGGAAAGGCATACCCGTCGACGTCAAGCTGAAGACGCCGCAGGGCATCGACGCGATACGCCTTGAAACCGCAGAATGCATCGGTGATTGAAAGCCCGAGGCGCTCGTTGAGTTCTTCAGTCACAACACCGTTGATCGCCCTTCGGTTGGCAGGTGGATCATGGTCGGCCGCGTGCGCTGACAGGTAGCGTGACCCACTGATCACATCGAAGCCACCCTCCTCCGCTTTGGCGACAAATGAAGGGATCGCTTCCGGTTCATGCTGCTCGTCGCAGTCCATCGTGATGACCCAGTCGTAGTCATCGACGACCGCCCAGCGAAAGGCGTCCTGCAATGAACGACCATAGCCTCGATTCTGCGCATGCCGGATCACTTCCACCGGATGCCGCGGCAGCAGGCACGGCGTTCCATCCGTGGAACCGTCGTCGATCACCAGAACATCGGAAGCAAACTCAAGTACGCGCCCCAGCACGCGCATCACGTATTCCTGCTCGTTGTACACAGGGATCGCAACCAGGACTCGCATGGTCAGCACACCTCCGGTCCGACACGGACCCGACTCAGCCTAGGCGCAATGGACCAATCTGTCTACCTGGACTTCACCGGATCCTAACCTGGGAATCGCACCGTCTCCGCCCCGCTGCTCTTCCACTCGCCCGTCCGGACATCGAGGGTGACCGACTCACTCCGGTAGTGCACGCCACGATCGGCATCGAAGAGGGTGACGGTGCTCCCGGGAGAGGCCGTCGCCACCACCTCCGCCGTCGAGGTGTCATACTCAAGCCGATCGCAGACCAGTTCCACGTGGCCGTGACGCGCGAACACGCCATCCTCCGCAATGACGCGGGTCAGCTCCGGCTCAATCGGGCGCCCGGACTCGTCGGTGCGGCGCTCCGCCCACGCCTTCAGGTGCTCGCATTCCAGTTCCATGAATGCCTGGGCGTCCGGGTGGCGATGGCGCAGGCGCACCTGCCGACGCATCTCCATCTCTCCGGTCTCGCCCGTCAGATGAAAGCTGCCGGTCCAGTCAAAGACGGTCGTGCCGCGAAGATCGCGGAACGACTCGCCGAAGATGCTCTCATCTTCCGTGAAGACCTCGCGCGGCTCGGCGTTGGCCTCCCGATGGCGTCGATCCTCGATCATCAGGATGCCGGCCCCGGGCACATCAACCTGCCCCGTCTCGACGTCCTCGATGTTCGTGGCGTGGATCTCCGGACCCGCGAGCATGCCGAGTCCCTCGAGGGTTGTCATCGGCGCCCCGTCGGTCGCCGGGAAGTAGCGGCGGGATTCCACCTGGGCCAGCCGATCCTCGCCCTCCGCGAGCGGATCTCCCTCAATGGTCGCACCCGACAGGCGCCACGTGCCCTGCTCATCGGACGCACTGTCCGTTGAGCGATTGAAATGGAGCACGAGTCGCTCGCCCTGCACGAGATGACGCTGGACGTCATCCAGTTCGCCACGTCCCACGATGTCGCCCATGACTTCCACCTGGCCAGTGACGTCATCGCCCTCGTACACCAGACCGTCCGTCCACTGCACACCGAGGGCGTCGTAGTTGGTGGTGCCGCGAGCCAGTGTCTGATCGGCACGTCCCTCTCCGAAGACCGTCACGCGCTCCGCCGCCTCATCAATGCGGAGCGACCGCGCCTCGAGAACCCCCTGTTCCCCCTCGCGCCGGCGCGTCAGCGTCGCAGGAGCCCCTTGAATGTCAATCATCGCCGGGCCGCGTTCTCCGTCGACCGGATCACCGAACGTCGCATCGAGTTGATCCGCATCGACCACCAGTTCTTCGCGAGACGCGTCCGGGTCCGCCTCGGGGCGCATCGCAACGCGCACGGAGTGGCGGGCCTGAACCCGTCGTGGAGCCATGCTGCCATCGTCCATCGACTCCGCATCCACTTCAACGATCTCCGCCAGGATCTCCTGGTCGCCGGAACGGGCTCGCACATCACCTTCAGCGAGGGCCCGCATGTTGCCCAACCGGCCCGCCTCAGTCGGAATCTCGAACGCTGCATCAATCCGACTCGCCCGCACACCATCACGATCACCCGATGCGACCAGCGCTTCACCGTCGACTTCAACCCCCGTTAGTGCAACCCACGGTTCATCACCATCCACGCGCTGGAAGGTCGCAAACACCGCGTTACCGGACATCAGCCGGTCCGCATCGCGCAACTCAACCGCACCGTTCAGCCGCGCATCTGTCGGAACCAGGTCGCCCGAAACCTCGTCAAATCCGAACGAAAACTCCGCGCCGTCCGACCACACCGCCGACTGTCGAGGCCGCGCCCGCTGGAGTATCTGGCCCGCGGCCGGCACGGTCATCTCGCTCGACCGCAACTCACCCGGCCCGGTGAATGAGCCCAATCCCTGCGCGAGATCCACATCGACGCGTCCGGTGAGCAGTGTCCCATCCGGCACATTCAACTCGACGCCGCGTCCGCCGACCCCCAGCAGTGCGAGACGCTGGGATGTCAAACCGTACGACATCGATACGACACGCCCGTTCAGCGACATCCCTGCATCCGCAAAGCGCACTTCGTTGGCGCGAGGGGAAGAGAACGCGACCGCAACATCGTCCAGTCGGAGCTGCTCGGGCACCTGCCGCAATGTGCGAATCTCAAGCGGTCCGTTCCACAGCAGTTCAACCGGACCATCAGCTTCGGCGGTCGGATCCGGTTGCTGCCGATCGCCACTCTTCGACCCGGTCCTGCCCGACTCATTCGAATCAAGCCGGGAGGGCAACGAGGCAATGGCGTCCTCAGGCAGTTGCCGATTCACGATGCGCACCCAGGCGTCGACGTGCTCGGATTCGATGCGGCGCTCCGCCTGCTGAAGCACCACCGAGTCGTCCACCGTCATGTGATAGAGCACCTCACTGTCGACGACCGGCGGCGACTTCGGCCCTGTAGAGCCCTTCGAGGTGCCGGATTCTGCGCCCGCGAGACTGGAAGCCTTCTCCGCCTCATTCCGGATGATCAGTCGTCTGCCCTCATCAATGCGCAGGTACTGAAGGCGGCGTTCCACACCGGAGAACTGGGCGACTTCGCTGATGCGGAGGACAAGCCCCGTGCCCTCAAACGTCGCACCGGAGGCCTCCACAACGAGGTCATCCTGGGTGGTCACCTCGCCGAGGGCAGACTCGAAGTGCAACGCCTCGGTGTCGACGGATGCAACCAGCGGCAACATCAGCGCGCCCGACTCGTCCCGCCGCTGAGAGGGATCATCGGACCACTCCGGCTCGAGTTCATACACGCGGATGCGCACATTACCCGTCAGGTCACCGGACTCGGGGAGTTCCTCCTCTTCACGCGAGAGCCACACCAGGCGACCTGCATCGGCGCGAATATGCAGCACGCTGGCCCGATCGTAGATCCACGCCTCCGGCTTCGTCAGTGAGACCAGCCCATTCGCCTCCGGCTCCAGGGCCTCCCACGCCAGCCGCGCCTCCAGCCGCCCCGTCTCCGGGTTCACGCGCGTAAGCGCCAGATTCTCAATCCGCTGAATGGCCGAGTCCTGCATCGGGCTGTCCGTCACGCGACCGTCCGGTGGCGTCGGCAACGAATTCGACATGTCCTCGGGCAGCGTCGGTGGCGGCGCTGTGTTCTGGCCACTCCGCTGGATGCCGATGAGAATCAGCACAGCGACCCCGGCCCCCACCAGCACGGCAACAATCTGACCGAACCGTCGCATCGCCATACGGCCCCAATCTCAATCCGTCACGACCTTCATGGCCATCAGATCCTGGACGTCCAGCAGACCAACGGGACGCCCCTCTTCATCGACTACAGGAATCTCATCCTGACGCGACTCGCGCACCAGGCGCACCGCATCACGAACCAATGCATCACTTGACAACGCCTTCGGTGACGCAGTCATCACATCCGCCAGTGGACGCTCCAGTGCCTCAGGACGCTGCACGATCAATCGACGCAGATCGCCGTCAGTGAAAATCCCGACAAGTCGCCCGCCATCCACAGCAAGGAGAGCACCCGGGCGACGCCCCAATGCATCCGCCGCCTCAAGCGCCTCACGGACGCTCAAGGTCGACTCAATCACCGGCAGACCATCGCCCACGCGGAACCGCAGAACATCCACCACCGGACGGAGCAGTCCACCGAGCGTTCCCCCGGGGTGATAACGGGCAAAATCCTCGGCCGTGAAACTGCGCCGGCGTGCCGCGGCGAGCGCCAGCGCATCTCCGAGGGCAAGAGACGCGGTCGTCGAGCAGGTCGGGGCGAGTCCAAGGTCGCTCGCTTCCGAGATCTGGCCGAGCGTCAGCGCGACGGTTGCCAGGTTCGCGAGCGTCGACCCGCCAAAGCCACCCGTCATCGCGACGATGGGAATGCCATCCTGGCGCAGGATCTCGGCCAACCCCACCACTTCATCCGTCTCCCCGGAGTGGCTGAGTGCGAGCAGGCAGTCATTTCGACCAATCCGACCGAGGTCCCCGTGCATCGCTTCCGACGGATGAAGTTCGTGGGATGGGATTCCCAGGCTTGCCAGGCTGGCGGAGATCTTGCGCCCAATCAGCCCGGACTTGCCCAGACCTGAGACGATGACCGAACCATGGTGATCCGCACATTCAACGAACAGGCGGACCGCTTCGTGGACCGAGTCGTCAAGGCGATCGATCACGCTTCGAACCGCGTCCGCTTCCGCCGCGAGGACCTCGCGGAGAAAGGCCATTTCCTCGATGTGCCGGGTTTCCGTGTTCACAACAACCATACGGTACACTCAGGTGAATCAGTCTGCTGCAACGGAGGGCAGCTCGTGACCATGCAGGATGAATACACAGTACGTCTCGAGAACTTCGAAGGTCCACTCGACCTGCTCCTCTACCTCACCCGGAAGGCGGAGGTGGACATCACGAGGATCTCGATCGCGAGCATCGCCGATCAGTACATCGATTTCCTCGATGACATCGACCGTGTGAACGTCGACCTTGCCGGGGAATTCCTCGTCACCGCCGCGACGCTCGTCGAACTGAAGTCCAGGATGCTCACACCTGAAGGCAATGACACTGAAGAGGATGCGGCGGACATCGCATCTCCCACCTCACAACTCTCTCCCGGCATGGAACTCATCCAGAGCCTCCTGCAGTACCGCAACTACCGGGACGCCTCGGATGCACTCGAAGGCCGGCGCGAGGAGTGGCTCCAACGATACCCCAATGGTCGCGCCGGCATCTCCGAAGAGCGCCTCGACGACCTCGCCGGGGAGTACGCTGACCTCCAGCTCGAAGACATCGAGATCATTGACCTCGTTGAAGCCTTTCAGCGGATCGTCGAGACCGTGTAGTTCGATCGCCTCGGCGAACACGAAGTGCAATTCGACGACACGCCGATCGAGCTTCATCAGGCAGACGTCATTGATCGACTCGAACGCGAGGGAGAACGGGCAGGCACCGCCACGCTCTCGATGCGCAGCATCTTCTCGGGACGCCGACGCTCCGAGATGATCGGCCTCTTCCTGGCAGTCCTCGAACTGATCCGCCAGCGCCGTGTCCGAGCCTCGGCCGATGACAGTGTGACCGATATCCACCTGGAACTCCTTCCACCGGCCGACCCGGAGCCGGACCCTGAGATCGATGCCGATGGCACCATTGATGGTGAACCGTTGGCCGAGCAGCGGAACTGGGATGACGATCACATCTTCGACGATGAAGACGAGGATGACGATGAGTTCGAGTCCTCCCGGACGTTGAGCTGATCCCGACCGAAAGGATGTTCCGTGCTCAAGGTGATGCTGACACTCGCACTCGCCGGTACCGAGGTCGCGCGAACCGCGCTCACCGGCAACCTGCCGGATGTCAACGGTCGCATTGCCCTCCACGGACTTGAGCACACCGTCGTCGTCTCACGCTCCGATGAGGGCGTCCCGACTGTCCGCGGCGAATCCCTTGAGGATGTCGCGCGAGCGCAGGGGTTTGTCCACGCCCAGGACCGGTTCTTCCAGATGGACCTGCTGCGACGCTACAGCGCCGGACGACTTGCGGAAGTCATGGGCCCCGCGGTGCTCGCACTCGATCAGAACCAGCGCCCCTCCGACTTCCAGCGTCGAGCGGAGCAACTGCTCCCGTCCCTGCCGGATCGCCATGTCAGGCTGCTGGAGGCCTACGCCGCCGGCGTCAACGCCGGGCTTGCAGAACTGGAAGCGCCGCCCTTCGAGTACGCCGTGCTCGGCGTCGAACCCGAGCCCTGGCGCGCCCGCGACTCGGTACTCGTCGGGCTCACGATGTTCGACATGCTCGCCTTCGGCCGGACGTTTGAGCGTCAGCGCACGACCATGGCGCTCACGCTCCACCCCGATGTCTATGCCTTCCTGACGCCGCGGTCCTCCCGGAGCGATGCCACGCTCACGGAGGGCTTGAAGACAACGCACATCCCGGTCGATGTGCCCGGCCCCGATGTCTTGGACCTGCGCGACTCGGAGACGACCTCCTGGAATCAGCCGGTCTTTGAGGACCCCGTTGCACTCGGATCCAACAATCTGGCCATCGCCGGGCAACTCACAACACACGGCGGTGCCATCCTCTCCAATGACATGCACCTCGGACTGACGGTGCCGAACATCTGGTACCGGGCCGCGCTCGCGTGGCCCGGTCACATCGTTCGCGGCGTCACGCTTCCCGGCGCTCCGGGCATGATTGTCGGAACCAACACCCGGATCGCCTGGGGATTCACGAACGTCACCGGTGACGAACAGGACTTCATCGCCGTCGACGTCGATCCGAGCGACCCGACTCGATATCTCGTTCCCGAGGGCACCGAGCCATTCGGTGAGGTGACCCATACGTTGGGCGTTCGCGGCGGCGACCCGGTGACCCTCACTCTGCGCACCACACGGTGGGGTCCGGTTACGGAGCATGATGCGAGCGGACGTCCACTCGTGATGAAGTGGTCCGCAACCGAGCCCGGCGGATTCAACTTCGAGATTCTGGACATGATGGTCGCCGACACGATTGAGGAAGCGATCAGCACGGCACAACGCTGGCACGGTCCGCCCCAGAATGTCACGGTCGCCGACAACACAGGCCGCGTGGGCTGGACGATCTCCGGCTACATCCCGCGGCGCCGGGGTTTCGATGGCAGCATCGCAACGTCATGGGCCGACGGGGCGCGTTCCTGGCGATCACCACTCCCTTCCGAGCAGCATCCGTCGATCATCGACCCTCCTTCCGGGTACATCTTCACGGCGAACAACCGCACCCTTCCCTTCGATCGCAGCACCATCGTCAGCGATCACTTCATGCCACCGGACCGGGCCCGCCGCATCATTGAGCAACTCGAGCAATTGAGCGACGCCACGGAGACTGATGTCCTCAGCGTGATCCTCGATACCCGGGCGCAGCGCTTCGACCCCTACCGCGATCTCATCCTCAAACTGACGACCCCGGAGGACCCCGTCCCTGAACTCGCCCGCGCACATCAAGTTGCAGCGGGATGGAACGGCCACGCTGATGTGGACCAGCGAGCCTTCCTGCTCCTGGTTCGTTTCCAGTCGAGACTCCGCGCCCGCCTGCTCACACCGCTGCTTGCACCATGCCTCGAGGCTGACCCCGACTTTCGGTACAACTGGCCGTTGGCGGATGAGTGCATCCTCCGGATCCTCGAAGAGCGACCCCAGCACTTCCTGCCGCGGGCCGGATCCGATTGGCACGCTTACCTGCGGGACATCCTCCTTGATACGGTTGCCCAGCTCCAGGCAAGCGGTGAGTTCGGTGTCCCCTGGGGAGACGTTAACAGACCCGGTATCCAACACCCTTTCTCGCGCGTGATGCCGGGACTCGGACAGTTGCTCGACATGCCGGACATGCCGATGCCCGGCCACGTGTCGACTGTCAGGGTCCAGGCAAGCGGATTCGGAGCGAGCGAGCGCCTCGTCGTGAGTCCGGGGCGGGAAATCGACGGGATTCTGCACATGCCGACCGGCCAGTCCGGACACCCGCTGTCACCCTGGTACCGGGCCGGCCATGCCGACTGGATCCACGGTCGTCCAACGCCCCTGATCTCCCGCCGCGTCGCCGCAACGCTCATTCTCACGCCATGACGGGTCCGATTCACCTGACCTATCAGGTGATTCCTGAAATCTCTCCAACTTTGCCCGGGTCCGTTGCCCCCTGTGCCTCCACTCCTCGCGTGACCAGATGAGGGGCCTGTTTTCAGGCGTCTCGTGAGGTCTACAACTGTGAGGCGGCCGGCTCAACCGGCCTAATTGGAGAGAACCATGAAAATGCAGCGTATCTGTATCACCGCTGCGCTTGCTGCGTGCGGGACGATCTTCCCGATCCAACACGCGTCAGCGCAGGTCACCTTCGAGTTCTCGCTCGACATCGGGTCGGATACCGAACTCTCGGATCCGAACATGGATGGCGACGAGATCTTTGATCCTGGTGACGTTTATGTCACGGGCCCTGTTGGAACCGGCCCGTACGACGGATTCAAGGATGATGAGTTCCTCTTCGGCATCGACCCCCAGCCGGATCCCCCCTTCGGCGGCGGCGCTCCCGTCTGCCTGCCGGGACAGACCATTCAGAACTACGTCGAGTTCTTCGACCTGGATGCCCATGACCAGTACGACTTCCAGCTCGTTCAGTTCCTCAACCTCGATCAGCCGCTTCCGCAGCCGATCGGGATCATGCCGTCGAACTGCATTCACGAGATGAAGTTCCTCCAACTCTCCTTTGATGACGACATGCGACCCGGCTGGGTCGCTTGTGACGTTCCGGTCAATGCCCCGTCGCCTGCCGGTGTCAGCTCCTACGGCACCACCACCGCTCGCGATGAGATCATCGGCATCGACTTGGCTGGTGGCGGTTTCCCGATGGGCGTCGCCGCGACGTATCCGATCCTCGACGAAGCCGGCGTCCACCCGGCAATGGCCCCCAACCCTGATGCCGGTGACGAGGACGACGATGATGTCGACTCCCTCGACGCCGTCTTCGAGCCGGGTCAGTGCCCGACCTGGGCGTGGTCACCCGACCACGAAGGCCGCGCGATCGACCCCTTCGCTGGCGGCCCGCTCGATCCGGGTGGAATCTACGAGCGCATCCCGGGTGGCTTCGCTCAGATCATCGATGAGGTCACTCACCTTGGCATCCCCGAGGAAACCGACATCGATGCCTTCGAGTTCGTCTGGACCGAGCACTCGCAGTTCGGTCAGGTCCTGACGCTCATCTACAGCGTCGACGACGATGACCCGCTCACGCTCGGTGACGAGTCCGGTGGACTCAACCCACGCATGATCTACGCCTCCTACCTGACCGGCTTCAGCTTCGCGGCCCTCGCCGACCCGCTCGAGGACGACATCGACGCCCTCAGCGCCTGGCGCGAACCCTTCGGCCAGACCGAAGCGTGCTGCTTCCCCGACGGCTCATGCGCCGACCTGACCGTGGCTGACTGCCTGGCAGCCGGTGGTGCCCCTCAGGGCGCCGGCACCAACTGTGCCACGACCATCTGCCCGCAGCCCACTGAAGCCTGCTGCTTCCCCGATGGTTCGTGCGCCGACATCACCCCGGCGGCGTGTGTGCTCTTCGGCGGAACCCCCCAGGGCGTCGGCACCATCTGTGCCACGACCACCTGCCCGCAGCCCACAGAGGCCTGCTGCTTCCCCGACGGCTCCTGTGCTGACCTGACCGCTGCGGACTGCGTTGCTTCCGGCGGTGCTCCGCAGGGCGCCGGCACCAACTGTGCCACCACGTCCTGCCCGCAACCCACCGAAGCCTGCTGCTTCCCCGATGGTTCCTGTGCTGACCTGACGGCGGCGGACTGCGTCGCTTCCGGCGGTGCTCCGCAGGGCGCCGGCACCAACTGTGCCACCACGTCCTGCCCGCAGCCCACCGAAGCCTGCTGCTATCCCGACGGCTCCTGTGCCGACATCACCCCGGCCGACTGCATCGCAACGGGCGGCACCCCGCAGGGCGCCGGCACCACGTGTGCCACCGTCACCTGCACCTGCCCGGACAACCCGCGCTTCGAATTCTCGGTGGACCTCGGAAGCGACTCAGAGCTTTCCGATCCCAACATGGACGGTGACGAAGTGTTTGATCCCGGTGACGTGTATCTCCAGGGCGGTGTCCTGGCAGGTCCCGCCAACGGCTTCAAGGACGACGCCATGATCTTCCTCGGCTCCGACATCGCGCCCACGCCCTTCGGGCCAGTCGCACCGATCTGCCTCCCGGGTCAGTCCATCCAGAACTACGTCGAGTACTTCGACCTGGACGGTCACGACCAGCTTGATCGGGATATCACCGACCTCGTTCCGCAGGGCACCGCGGACTTCACGCCGCAGTTCCCCTCGGGATGCATCTTCGCTCCGGAGTTCCTCGCCATCTCCTTCGACGATGACCGCGGCGTCGGCTGGGTCGGCTGCGATGTCCCCGTGACCTCGCTTTCTCCCGCCGGTCTCCGTCACGGCACCACCCCGATCCAGGATGAGGTTGTCGGCCTCGTGCTCGGTGGCGGCGGCCTCTTCCCGGTCCCGGTGATCAACCAGTACGGCATTGCGTCGGAGCGCCAGTTCCACCCGAACATGCGTCCCGACCCGGATCTGAGTGAGGCTGACGACGACGATGTCGACTCCCTCGACTCCGTCCTGAACCCCGACATGTGCCCCTTCTGGTACTTCACGGCCGACCACGAAGGTCGTTCCATCGATCCGGTGCTTGGTTTGCCGCTCGATCCCGGTTCGATCTATCTGGTGACTGCCGCCGGCCCGGTTCAGGTGATCGACGACGTCGCCCACCTCGGCCTGCTCGAGTCCACTGACGTCGATGCGTTCGAGTTCACCTGGCTGCCCGACCCGAACTTCACGGGCACCTTCGTATTCGGCATCGTGTTCAGCGTCGACGACGATGACCCGCTGACCCCCGGCGATGAGTCCGGCGGACTCGATCCCCGTCAGCTCTACGGCTCCTACCTGAACGGGACCAACTTCCCGATGCTCGTGGATCCGCTTGAGGATGACGTGGACGCCATCACCGCCTGGTGTGCCCAGTACCAGGCCGCGCCGCCCTGCCCGGGTGACGTGAACGGCGATGCCGCGGTCGACTTCAACGACCTCAACATTGTCCTCGCCAACTGGGGCATGATCGTTGTGCCCGGTACCAACGGCGATGCCAACGGCGACGGTGTGGTCGACTTCAACGATCTCAACATCGTCCTCGCCAACTGGGGCATGACCTGCCCATGAGTTCGCTCATCACCAGTTCAGTCTGACTGAACTGGCCACCATCCAGACCCCCGGCGTATTGACGTCGGGGGTCTCTTTGTTTTTGCGGAACAGGCAATGCCTGGTCCCTCTATCACTGCTTCCTCGTCCCTTCCCCGTTCAGATGAACAACCGCGCGCGCGCGTTCTCCACGATCGTGGCCACCGCCGGATGACGGATCTTCCGCTCCACGGAGATCGCGAAGAATTGTTCCGTCGCATCTTCCAGCACCCCGACCTGATGCACGTCGTGCTCCCGACGCAACTGGGGACGCAGCACTGCCGGCGCGAAGAACAAGCCGTGTCGCGCCTGCGCGAAGATCTTGAGCAGCGCCGCATCCTCAATCTCCGCGACCACCACCGGCCGGATGCGATGGTCGGTGAACCACTGCTCCAGCGCGTAACGCAATGCCACGTTCTCCGTCGGCAGCAGGATCGGAGCGCCGTCCAGCGACGCGGGAAAGTCTTCCTGGAACTCCTGCTGAAGTTCCTCAGAACCAAACGCCGCGATGCGGCACTCACCCAGCAGATGGTTGTATGCCTTCACACGCGCAGATGAGGGAAGCGGTGCATCGGCCAGGACGACATCGAGGGCGCCGATCGATAGGTCGGCGAGCAGTTTCTCCGTCTTGTCGAGGCGGCAGATCATCCGCACGCGCTCCAGTGCCATCCCCGGCTCCAGGACGAGTCGAGAGAGCAGGGTCGGGACCGCATCGGTGATGCCCACCACGAGCTTCACCGGCCGCGCGACACCGGCCCGTGTCCGAACCGCGTCGAGGAGGGCCTGGCTGGTGGCAAAAATCTCGTCCGCATATCCAAAGACCAAACGCCCGCTTTCGGTGAGTTGCAGGCCGCGGCCGATGCGATGGAAGAGGTCCGTCCCGATGGCGTCTTCGAGTTCGGCGACCTGTTTGCTGATCGTAGGTTGCGTCAGATCAAGGACTTGCGCAGCCCGGGTGACGCTCCCCTCCCGCGCCACCGCCCAGAAGCTCCGCAGGTGATTGAAGTTCAGGTGCTCCACGAGGACCACTATAGCTTATATGCATGATTTACAATTCTATTTTCTAATTGTCTATGTATCACCCACGGCTAGGATGCCATCAGAAAGGAGAACGAAACCATGCAGTTGAGCATTCGCGGCAACATCAGGACGACCAACGCCATTCGGGAGCATGTCGAGCGTCGACTCAGTTTCGCACTCGACCGTCTGGCCCACCGGGTGAGCGATGTGGCAATTCGCATCTCCAATGAAGAACCGCACACCGGTCCCGCCGCAAGAGCCTGCCAGATGAGGATTCACCTGCACAGCGGAGACCCCCTCCTCGTCGAGGCCCGCGACCGTGACCTCTACACCGCTATTGACCAGGCGGCTTCGCGAGCGCGTGAAGTCGTCCGCCGCGCTGTCAAGCGACGCATCGGGCGTCGCCGGCACTGATCAACATCACCCGTCGCGGAGTCGCGACGGAGCGAGGGCTGACCTGAGTGAAATCCTTGTGACTCGCCAGGACTTATCAAGGCGAGCCAGAACCCCGCACATCCTCAACAATTCACCCCTCGCTCCCTTGCGACTCTCAGACTCTGCCACACGAATCGTTCCTTCAGACTCTCTCTCTCCTCCGCTTTGTCCACGAGACAAAGATCTGCGGCTCAAGTGTTCCGGCACTTGAGCCGCATTCGCGTTTAGCCGGTGATGACTTCCGCTGCCCGTTACTTCACAGTGCTGATCGCATGGCTCTCAGCGATGCGGCGATTCAGTTCGGCCCGCGTGATCGGCTGAGCCATGAACTGGCCATGTATGCCTGCCACTCGTTTCAGCAAACCACTTTTCCGCTCCGCTCCCCAGACGTTGACCGACGCGTCGCCGAGGGAACCCAGGCGAAATTCCGCCTGATCGCCATTCAGGTCAACGCCGAGCAGGCAGACTGTCTGTGTATGAGAACGGTCCAGACCATCAGCGATCCGAAGGATCGCCGCGAGCATTCGCACGACTTCCCGGTCATCCTCGGCGAGTTTCATGAAGTTGGGATGAGCAGGGCGCGGCTCAGCGCGTCGATGGTAGCGCGCGACATTGGCCACGATCTCCAGTTCCCGATTCGTGAACCCCGGCATATCGCTGTGCACGATCAGGTGATAACTGTG
The DNA here is from genome assembly GCA_030432255.1 of Phycisphaerae bacterium. Taxonomy (GTDB): domain Bacteria; phylum Planctomycetota; class Phycisphaerae; order Phycisphaerales; family UBA1924; genus JAUIHS01. Next base: position 9,065 of record JAUIHS010000007.1, on the reverse strand, counting down.
CTTGTGGTGCTTTGAGTAGTTGATCAGGTACCCGATGTCGTGCAGCAGGCCGGCAGCTTCCAGCAACTCGCGCCGAAGTTCGTTGAACTCAAACGTCTCAGCCAGGCGCGTCTGGGCCAACTGGTCGTAGACCTCCAGCGCGAGCACAGCGACATGCTCGCTGTGCTCACGTTCGTACCGGCAGGCCTGGGCAAAACGCCGTGCGGACTCGACCCTCTCGATCGGACGCGCCGATGCCTCATCGGTCCGGATGTCGTTGACCATCTGAGAGAGCAGGCCATCCCTGATACCGCGATCATGTACACGCACCCGATTGACACCGAGACGCTTCATCACACGGTCCACGATGGCCATGCCGGCCACAATGATCTCCGCGCGATCGGGGTTCAGTCCCGGCATCGCGCCGCGATCCCGGACGTTGTGAGAGCGAAGCTGGTGCAGCAGGTGTTTGATTTCGTCCCGCTGGAGTTCATAGCCGCGCACTGCAAACGGAAGCACATCGCTCTGCGAAGACTCCGATCCGCGATGCATGGACATCGAGGCCATGTTCGTGAATGTGCCACCCGTGCCGAAGATCATCTGCGGAGGCAGTTCGGGCTTCGGGATCACCTTGAGCGTCCGTCGAATGTGCCGCCGCATGGCGAGGTAGTTTGGATCCTCCGGCGAATCGCAGGGACCGAAGAGTTCAGTCAGACGCACGGCGCCGAGCGGAAGCGAGTACACCTGCTCGATCACGCCGTCATAGCACAGCACGATCTCCGTGCTGCCGCCGCCGACATCGACGATCGCAGCATTCATCTCGCGCAGGTCAAAGGCACTCGCAACGCTTCGGTATGCAAATCGTGCCTCGTCTTCAGCGGAAACAACTTCGATGTCAATGCCGAATTCATCATGGACGCGCTGCACCATCGCCGGACCGTTGGCGGCTTCCCGGACCGCGCAGGTCGCGATCACTCGCAGGCAGGAGACGTTGTAGCCATCGGCGATCGCCTTGAGCCGCCCCAATGCCTCGATCGCATTCTCCATCACGCCTTCATCAATGGCGCCGGTCTCAGCGAGGCCGGTGCCGAGGCGTGTCACGACCTTCTCGTCATCGATGACACGATAGCCGCCGCGAGCCTGCGGCTCAGCGACGATCAGGCGCATGCTGTTGGTTCCGACATCAACCGCAGCAATGCGAGCCTGCTGGCCGTTGCTGGTGTGGTCCTGCGAATCCGTCATGAGGCCTCCCTGCACATCTCAACGCTCTCGCGACCGGCATCCTGAGTCGGGAGTTGGCGGTCGGGCACCACCTCAATTGTACTCCGGAATGCCCGATGTCTTCATGCTTCCTCGTGATTTGGCGAGCCCGACTCCAGTTCGGATTCCGCAATCTGCTCACGAAGCTCGATCTCCCGGGACACCATCCGAAGAGGAAGCGTCAGCCGGCGCCCGATCTCCAGGTCGACGGGCACGTACCGGCCGCCCTTGTTCGGCGGGAAGGACATCGCGGCAAACGGTATCGACATCGGGGCGTGACCGGCGCTGAACAGTTTCATCATGCGAAGGTGCAGATGATCCGCATCCACCTGCCACATGATGCAGTTGTTGTACCCGCCGATCTTCATCGTGCCGATGCTGACCGGCCCGCCCTTGTCGATGACCTCGGCCGGCTCACGAGCCGGGTACGCCGTCGCCAGCTGCCGCCACCCGGTCAATCCGGGGAGCAGGCGCATCACCACCCAGACGGAAACCACCCCGGCCACGCACACGAACGCAACCGCGACGACCGTGTTCATCATGACTCGGTGCGTACACCATCAAGCCCCAGCGCACTGCGCTTGGCGGCCCATTCGGCACTCTCTCGCTTGTTGGTCGAGTCAATGTCCATCGACCCTTTCCGGATCGCCTCGACCTCCAACCTCGTCAGGTGCATGGCCCCGAGGCGATAGTCGCGGAATGCCTCCATCGTGATGGGCACGATCGGTTCGATGAGGTTGTACATGGCGTTCGCGAAGTCCTGGATCTCCTGCTGCGCGTGCGAGTCCATGCGCAGCGACAGGAAGTGCAGGATGTTGTGCAGATCGCACTTCCAGTACCACTCGGTATAGAGGTTGACCGGGAGCCCGGTGCGCGCCAGTTCGCGGGCGACACCCTGGTCATTCAGCCGCGTGTACTCTTCATAGAGGGCCTCGGCACGATCGAGATACTTCAGGAACGCCTCTGCGGTCTCGACGTCGATCGGTTCATCACCCCCCTGCCGATTGGAGAGCGACTGCTTGCGCACGTTCTCGATCGTCGGACGATAGAAGCGATCAGGCATGATCGAGTAACGGCCCGAGTACTCGTTCACGTTGGCCGTGCGATGGCGGATCCACTGACGGGCAATGAAGATCGGCATCGCGCAATGGAACTTGAACTCCACCATCTCGAATGGCGTCGTGTGCCGATGACGCAGCAGGTAGCGGATGAGACCGCGATCCTCGTTGATGCGCTTGGTCCCCGCTCCGTAGCTGACGCGGGCAGCCTGGACAATCGCCTGATCAGCGGTCTGCCCCTCCGGAATCATGCGGGGCATCACGTCGACGAGGGCGACAAGGCTGTGTTCGTGGAGGCGGATCTCGCGGCGAAGCGCACCGCCCATGACGTCAACCAGCCGTCCCTCCGGCATCACGTCCTGGATCTGGTGGTCCGGCTTGGCTTCAACAATGCGATCCGACATACCTCAACACCTCCGTGTCCTGAAGAATGGCCGTAGTGTCGCCCAAAACGACCGCAGACGCGACCTCTCGCCAGCTTCTCCACAGTCCACACCGTAATTCAGTTAAAGCGGGCAACATCCCGGATCAGGCGTCCCGGGAGCATCGCGACCAGTACCGCCGCGATGAGGATACAGGCGGCAAAGCCCACGAAGGCCATCTGCAACTGGAGTGTCGGAATCTCCGCGGAATCCTCGAGGGCGACGCCGCCGAGGAAGACGCTGGCGAGCGGCTTGGAGAGCGAACTGATCGCCCATCCGACCCCCATCATGAGGGCGGAGGCCATGCCTGTATGTCCTGGCAGGATTCGCTGAGCGAGGCCGATGCTGGTCGGGATCATCGAGAAAAACCCGATCGCCGTCGCGGAAGCCACGGCGTACAGCGGGATCAACGCCACCCACCCCATGGACTCACGCCACGCCCAGCACACTTCACCCACAAACCCGAAACTCGCCACACACCCCGCACCGATGATCGAGAGCAGGATGAAGGCCCCCTTTTCCCGTCCCGGCCGAATGAAGCGCCCGGCGACGAGCACACTCAGACACATGCCGAGCGTCATGGCCGACGTGAAGTTGCCGTTCAGATTGGTCGCTGCATCCTGATCCGCCTGAGCCGGTAGGTGGGCCTTCGCCCAGTGATTGAATAAGACGAACAACCCGATGTTGCAGGTGAATCGGAACGCGTTCGAGACTGTCAGCAGACCGACCGCGAGGACGCGGATGCGTCGCTCATGCGGCGAAACGGATGCGTTGATCTCCCTGTGGTTGTCGTGTCGATGTGGCACATGGCTGGTCGTGCGGTGCAGGATCCACGCCATCAGCAGAGCGGGGGCAATCAGCCACACGAGGTGGCCAAGTCCGAAGGCCGCGTTGATCCTCGTGCAAATCAGGGGTCCGACCGTCTGACCCAGCATTCCGGCCGCGATGAAGACGGAGACGGCCATGGCGCGCCCGCCCTTCATGGTGCGGTGCCCCAACTGGCCGGCGAGCGCTGCGCCGATGGGATGGTACATCCCGGTTCCAATGACACCGATGGCCTGCAGCGCGAACAACTGCCAGAAGTTCTGCGCGAGTCCGATCGATGAGATGCAGACGCCGCCCATCACGAGTCCGAGCCAGCCGCAGATGCGCGTATCGTGTCGGTCGGCCCACCATGCAAAGAAGGGCTGAAACAGACCACTGAAGATCGGTGTGCTCATGTAAAGCACAGTCACCTGCCACTCAACGAGGTTGAGATGCCCCTCGAACACGATCATGAGCGAGGTGAGGAAGATCGGAAAGACGTCGATGACCGTGTGGGAAGCGTTGAGCACCCAGTACGACCGCCTGGCCTGCTCGGGCGGGAGCGGCTTCGGCAGGGTGGCGTCGGGTCCCGCTCCGGTGTCGGGGGCGGGTGAGACGCTGCGAGGTTCGCAGTCGATCGTGCTCAATGGCTTGTCCGTGTGGGGTCGGGCGTAAGCGGAAAGGATAGGCGCGGGAACGTGGGCCCGCCAGCCTCAGTCGGAGCGACTCACACGGGACGCAGCGATGAGTCCCGCGCCAAGCAGCATGGCGAGAGCCGAGATGCCAGCGGTGGGCCACGTCCACCCCATCGCCCTCATCCCGTAGTCGGTGACCTGCGTACGGGGGTACTGGAGGGGCGGGGTCACGTGCAGCATGGCCTGGTATTGCCAGTACAGGTCGACCAGCGGCGTATCGGGGAACGAGGCATTGTCCGTCGGATCGTCGTCGCCGTACTTGTTGTAGAGGCGTTCGAACGAGGTGACCTGCCGGATGTCGCGGATGTCATCGACTTCGTCGAGTTGCCCGAGCAGCTGCTCGGCAATCCCCTGGAGCGCCCGGTAGCTTCGCTTCGTAACCGCTATGGCCTGCTCGTCCGGCCCGTCAGTCCGAAGTTCCACGAACCAATACTCCCACTCCGAGCGGCGGACGGTGCCCCATGTGTCCGGGTCAAAGTCCGGTGCGGGGTAGCGGGCCACGACGATGAGGCGCGGCGTGACGCGCCCTTCGCGCACCGCCTCCGAGACATCGTCATCATTCGTCAGGCCATCAACCACTGGGGTGACGAGCAGCCAGTCGCTGAAACGCTCAAGACCCGGAAGACGAATGTCATCATGTCCCTTCACGGGCAGGTCGAAGGTCTGGCCGCGGAACGTGATGCGCAGCGTCTCAGCCTCTTTCTGTCCGGCAGCGGCCTCCGGGTCGACCGCCCGGATGATGACGCGATGGTCCTGCCGGAAGTCGAACTCGTTGCGGATGATGCGTTCGCCGGGGAACCAGACGATGGGCACGCGCCGCCCGCCGAGTCGATCCTTCATCTGGTACGCGGCGAAAGCAAAAGCTGCAGCGCCGCCGACCAGCAGGATCAGGCCGAGCCACAGTGTCCGACTTGAAGAGCGCATGGCAGTATCCGGCCGTGAGGGTGTCAGTGGTCGTCGTCTTGACCGTGATCGGCGCCGTGGTCCCCGTCGGTGTGGGCGTCATCCCCATGCTCATCGGCGTGGTCACCGTGCTCGCCGTGCTCATCACCGTGATGACCATGCTCAAGGGCCTTCTCGCGGGCGATCTCATTGGCATTGGCGACGACCCGGTTCATGCCACCGGTGGTGATCTCACCGGCCTCATACTCGTGGTTGAACGCGGCCCGTGCCTTGAGGTCGAGCATCGAGAATCCAATGAAGAGGACGACAGCGAATACCGAGGCCGCGACGACAACGGTATTGAGCAGTTTGTCGTAGCGGAGGTGCATGAAGTACGCGAAGACGAGCGTTCCCTTGAAACAGGCAATGACCATCGCCAGGAGCAGGTTGCCGGTGCCCGGGAGGTCAATGAACTTGGCCGTGAGCACCGTCACGACGGTCATGATCACGAGAGTGACGAAGACGGCAAGCATGGGCCAGTAGGGTGTCACGTGGACATGATGCTCGTGCCCCAGCTCCTGCGAGGCGAGTTCCTCGTGGATGGCCTTCTCTTCTTCACGCGTGGGATGGTAGTGACTCATGGGTATGACTCTCAGAGAAGCGGGCTGATCAGACGAGGTACAGCAGCGGGAAGAGGAAGATCCAGATGATGTCGACGATGTGCCAGTAGAGGCCGACGTTCTCCAGGCTTGTGTAGTGCTTGGGACCGTAGAAGCCCTTCATGTTCAACCACAGGCACCATGTGAGCAGGAATGCTCCGATCAGCACGTGCACACCATGTGTGCCCGTCGCGATCCAGTAGATGGAGAGGAAGATGTTGTCATGGGATCCGGGGACATACCCGCCCGCCTCGAGGATCGAATGGGAGTGGTAGGCGAAGTTGCCGCCCGGGAGTTCATCGTGCACCCACTTGGGGTAATACTCCCAGCCCAGTTTCAGCACCAGGAAGACAAGAGCGCAGATGATCGTGATGATCAGGTTGATGTTGGTCATCGCCGGGCGATTGGTCTGCGCGCCGCGGATGGCCAGTACGACCGTGAAGGACGAGAGCAGGAGCACCAGCGTGTTGAAGCCGCCGATACGCCAGTCGAGGTAGTAGTGACTGGCGTCCGCCCACACGCCGGGATACAGCATGCGGAAGACGGCGTAGGCACAGAAGAAACCGGCGAAGAGCAGGATTTCCGTCGAGAGGAAGAGCCACATGCCGAGCTTGGCGCCGTCCGCCTCGTCGTAGGCGTTGCGCCAGTGCGAGGCGGGTACGTACCGCTCGTGGGGCTTCAGGTCCTCGGTGCTTGTCGAAACGTGTGTCATCAGGGCGTTTCCTCTCCCGATCTCAGGCGGGCTGGGGAATCAGGATCCGACGGCCGGGCCGTCAGTGGCTGAATTTCTCGACTTCCTTCGGATCAGGCAGCGGGTAGTCCTTGGGATCGCAATGCGGCGGGACCACCGTGTCGAAGTCATACGGACCGTGCGTCAGCACGGGCTCATGTGGGAAGTTGTGCTCAATGGGCGGGCTCTCGGTGTACCACTCAAGCGTCAGACCGCCCCACGGGTTCCGTGACGCCGGACGACCGGCGGCAATGGAGGCCACGAACACACCAAGGTGCACCAGGAAGCCGACGCCCAGGATCCACGAGCCCATCGTGCTCAGGCGATGAAGCATCTGGAACTCTTCGACATACGTGGCGTAGCGACGCGGCATGCCCTCGGAGCCGAGGAAGAACTGGGTGAAGAAGGTGAGATTGAAGCCGATGAAGACGAGCACGCAGCCCAGCATGGCCAGCTTCTCGTTGTACATGCGCCCGGTGAACTTCGGCCACCAGTGGTGCAGACCACCGACGAAGGCCAGCACCGTGCCACCCATCATCACGTAGTGGAAGTGCGCAACCACGAAGTACGTGTCGTGCAGGTGGATATCCGTGGCCAGGGTCGCAAGCGGCGGACCTGTGAGGCCACCGATGGTGAAGCAGAAGAGGAACGCCATGGCATACAGCATGGGGGTGTTGATGACGATCGAGCCCTTGTAGAGCGTCGCCACCCAGTTGAAGACCTTGATGGCCGTCGGCACCGCCACGAAGAAGGTCAGCGCCGAGAAGATGGCATTCGCGATCGCCGTCTCCGAAGCGAACATGTGGTGGCCCCAGACCAGGAAGCTGATCGCCGCGATCGCGATGGATGAGAAGGCGATGGCGCGATAGCCGAAGATCTTCTTGCGGGCATGGACTGAGATCAGCTCGCTGATGATGCCCATGCCGGGGAGAATCATGATGTACACGGCAGGGTGCGAGTAGAACCAGAAGAAGTGCTGGAAGAGGACGGGATCGCCGCCGATCGCGGGATCGAAGATCCCGATGTTCATTGTTCGCTCGAAGACGAGCATGAGCAGCGTGATACCCAGCACCGGCGTCGCCAGCACCTGGATCACGGCAGTCGCGTAGATGGCCCAGATGAAGAGCGGCATGTCGAACCAGCCCATGCCCGGCACACGCAACTTGTGCACCGTCACGATGAAGTTCATGCCCGTGAAGATGGAACTGAAACCGAGGATGAAGGCCGCCAGCACCATGGCGGTCACCGAGCCATACTCGGTCGCCGTGCTGTAGGGCGTGTAGAAGGTCCAGCCGGTCTCGTTGCCGAAGCTCATCAGCGAAACGAGGGCAAAGAAGCCACCAAGGAGATAGACGTACCACGACAACAGGTTCAGTCGCGGGAATGCCACATCCTTGGCCCCGAGCATGATGGGCAGGAAGATGTTGCCCAGTGCCGCGGGAATCGACGGGATGATGAAGAGGAACACCATGATGGTGCCGTGGAGCGAGAAGAGGTGGTTGTAGAGCGTATTGCCCTCGATCGCGCCTCCGAACCACGGAAGGGAATCGAAGGCGACACCCTGGACCTCACCCGAGGGCAGCGTGACTTTCGGGGCCCACAGTTCCATGCGGACCATCAGTGCGAAGACGCCGCCGAGGAAGAAGGCGAACAGCACCGCGAACAGGTACATCACGCCGATCTTCTTGTGATCGATCGTGAAGATCCAGCTCAGGGCTGTCTTCCTCCAGTTCTCCTTCGGAGCGAGATAACTGACGTCGTGGTGACTCATCGCTTCATTCTCCCGTACCCCGGCAGGACGCCGCGGCGTTGGCGGGCTCCATACCTTGCTCAGTCCTGGGTCTCTTCCGATCCGGACGTCTGGTTCTCAAGTTCCTCTGCACTCCACTCATCCGCCCGCTGCTGATCTTCAGCCTTATCAGAGAGGGACATGATGAAGTTCTGGATGGCACGAATATCCCGGTCCGTGACCTGCCCCTGGTAGCTGTTCATCTTCTGGGAGGTGAACCCCTTCACGATGTGCACCTGCGGCTCAATGATGGACTCGCGGATGTAATCCTCGTCGGCGACTGCCGAACCACCATCCTCAAACTCACGGTTCTTGCCGAAGAGGCCCTTCCAGGTGGGGCCGGTGCCGGCTGAACCGTCAACGGTGTGGCAGGAAACGCAGCCCTTCTGCACATGGAGGATCTCACCGAGGTCCTTCAGCGGGATACCGGAGGTGTCTGACTGACGAGCGAGCCATCTGCCGTAGTCCTCATCGCTGAGCACGATCACGCGGGCGGGCATCTGGGAATGCTGGTCGCCGCAATACTCGGTGCAGAAGAGGTAGAAACCGTCCTCGCCCTCCTCGACCGGAACGGCCACCCAGCCGTCATCCTTCGACTCAACCATGCGATGCGTGATCTTCGTCGGCTCCGCCCACGCGATGGTGTTGCGGTTGGGGAAGACGTCGATCTTCATGCGGAACGCCGGAATGAAGATGCTGTGAATGACATCCGAGGAACTGCAGACGAACTTCACGGGACGCTTCGGCAGCGCGAAGACCTTGGCATCGACATCCGAGATTCGCTCGA
>JAUIHS010000034.1 GCA_030432255.1 Phycisphaerae bacterium | reverse complement strand
CTCTTCGTCGGCTCCCCCCTCACACCAGACGAAGAGTGTGCTGCCACTCCCCGTCATGTGAACCGGGGCTTCAGCAACCGCTTCCACTTCGCGCCGGATTTCTGCCAGCGCCGGCGTCACCCGTTCAGCCGCTGGCGCGAGGTCGTTGAAGAGCGCCCCGGACTCGACATAGCCGCGCAATGCCATCTCACGAACTTCCTGCGCGCGCAACGGACCCGCAGCTTCACCATCGAAGGCCCTGTACACGGAGCCCGTGGGGCAGCCGAAGTCGGGGGCAATCAGGACGACATCACCCTCTGGCGCCGGCGTTCTCTCGATTCGATCCCCGAGACCCTCGACAACCGCCGCACCAACGCCGAGGCAGAATGCCACATCGCTCCCCAGCCCGGTCGCGAGTCGCACGAGGTCCGCGTCCGTGACTTCGAGGCCGTAGAGGTCACGAACGGCGAGGAGCATGGCCGCGGCATCAGCGGAGCCACCTCCCAGTCCACCCCCCAACGGAATGCGCTTCTCGAGTTTCATCTGCACAGGGAGCCGCTCGCCGACCTCCTCCTCAAGCATCAGGTGTGCCCGCACGGCCAGGTCCTTCGTGATGGACCAGTCGATGGGGCTGCTCTGCGGCGCATCGTCATGCCACAGGATCGCGTATCTGCTGAGGCGGTCTGCTTCAAGACGGGTCACTTCGAGATCATCCGTGAGGTTGACCGGGACCATCCACGACGCGATCGGATGCATCCCATCTTCGCGTGGCGGTCCTACCGCAAGGGCAAGGTTGATCTTGGCATGGGCCCTCCGATAAACGGCTTCTCCGACATTTGCAGCCTGCTCAGTCATCGCAACATCATAAGAAGATCTCACGACGGATCCGGGCCCGGCGTTGGTAGGATGAATGCATGGATGACCACGACCTCCGCCTGGCTGTGTTCGCTCTCCTCGGCTCGATGGTTTCGACCACGCAAGCAGCGCCCTCCTTCGCGGGCGGCAGCAACGGCGGCAATGTCGACTCGGCCTTGATCACCGAAGCCTCCGGACTGATTGGCAGCCGGGTCAACCCGGGGGTCCTCTGGACGCACAACGACTCAGGTGGACAACCCCGCGTCTTCGGCCTCAACCCCGCGGGCCAGTTGCTGGGCATCTGGACGCTCCCCGGTGCGACTGCCGTGGACTACGAAGACCTCGCTGTTGGCCCGGGACCTGAGCGGGGTGTCTCATACCTCTATGTCGGTGACATCGGTGACAACAACGCCGTCCGACCCTCAATCACGGTCTGGCGCGCCCCTGAACCCCACGTGCTCGGTGGTTTCGCAGGCAACCCGGTGACACGTGCACTTCGCGCGGCCGAAGCTCTGACCCTGACCTACGAAGACGGGGCCCACGACGCCGAGTCGCTCTTTGTCGACCCCATCACCGGGGATCTCTGGATTGCCACCAAGGAGAGCGGTGCTTCGACTTTCTACCGCGCAGCCGCGGCGGATCTGGCTCCGGGTGCTCCCATCACACTGACCGCCGAGGTGTCGGTCAGCCTGCCGATCTTCTTCCAGTTGGCAACTGCGGCCGACATCTCAGCCCAAGGGAACGAGGTCCTTCTGCGGGGGTACACCTTCGCCCGCCTCTGGGAACGGGATCCGTGCGAACCGCTTGCGAACGCCCTCGCCCGCCCCAGCCAGTCCACACCGTTTGTTTCGCTCCCGGCCAAGCCACAGGGCGAAGCCATGGGTTTCGACCGTTTCGGCCAGGACTATTACTCGCTCAGTGAGGGCAGCAATCAGCCCGTCTATCGCTTCGCGCGAACGAGTACCGATGGCCCTGAATTGCCGACCCAGTTCATCGGTCCGGGTGCCCTTTGGGCATGGCTCGACACGGGTACACCTCCGGCCGCGGAATGGACATCAGTGGCCTTTGATGACGCGGCATGGTCCAACGGCCCCGCGCCCTTTGGATATGGAGACGGAGACGAGGCCAGCGTGGTCGATGACGGCGGCAATGCGGCTGCCCGCCATCCGAGCACATGGTTCCGCCACGCTTTCACAGTGACCGACCCGGGCGCATACGAGCGTCTCACGCTCCTGGCACATGTGGACGACGGCGCCCGGTTCCATCTCAACGGCCGCCCTATTCTGGGTCTGAACCTTGACGCAGCAGCGGGACCAGATACCTACGCCGAATCAGAGCGCGAAGCGCTTGAGGACACATGGATTGCCCGGCGCGTGAGTCCACACCTGCTTGCGGCCGGTGAGAACGTCCTTGCTGTCGAGGTCCACATCGCTGCACCGGATTCCCCCGATCTCAGCTTTGATGCCCAACTCCTCGCATTCGAGGTTGATACCGATTGCAATGACAACGGCGTTCCTGATGCGTGCGACATCGCGACCGGATTCAGTGCGGATGTGAATGGTGACGGCCGCCCCGATGAATGCGAATGTGGAGCCGATGTCAGCATGGATGGATTCGTCGACTTCGCCGACCTGAACATCGTTCTGGCCCGGTGGGAGTCTGACGGCACCGGAGGCGGCGACACCAACATGGACGGTGCCGTCAACTTCGATGACCTCAATGCCGTACTCGATCAGTGGGGCCGGATCTGTCCTTGAGCCGCCAGCACCAGTTCCGCCAGGAAGCGGAAGCAGCCGTCTCCACCGTCAACCGGAAGAACGATATCGGCAATGCGTCGCACGGTGACGATGGCATCGGCGGGACATACGGCAACGCCCGCGATCTCCATGGCGGGAATGTCCGGCAGGTCGTCGCCGAGGTACACGACCTCCGTGGGACGCACACCAAGCTGCTCGCACAGCGATTCCAGGCGCGGCCCCTTGTTGCCGGATCCGATATCCAGCGCATCCACTCCGATCGTTTCGGACCGGATACGTGTCGACTCCGCGAGCTTTCCGCTCGTCAGCCATGCAACGCGGATCCCCGCCTTGCGCAGCGCATCGTGACCGATCCCGTCTTTGGTGTTGAATGAGCGCAGCGGCTGGCCATCGCCTGTGTAGTGCACCCGTCCATCCGTCATGCAACCGTCGACATCGGTGACCACGGCTCGAACATCAACGTCAGGCCAGCGGATGACCGGTCGCGAGGGACCCCAGAGTCGTGGGTACTTGAGCGTCATGGTATGAGCCTACCACGTTCTTCCAATCGTGGGGCGCATGAGAACGGGCGTCCGTCGGTGACGAACGCCCGTGGAACTGCATCAGGATTGGATCAATCAACCATCGGCCGACCACTTCGCCTTGAAGGCGCTGATCGCTCCGTTGAGCTTCTCCTCCATCGCGGAGTCGATGTCACGCAGCTTGTCGAGTTCTGCGCGAACCGCAGAGCCCTCGTTCTTCATGTACTCCAGCATGCCCTTCTCGAAGGAGTCAACCTTCGCGACGTCAACGTCGTCGAGATGGCCCTTTGAACCCGCAAAGATGATGAGGACCTGGTCGATGACGCCCATCGGCACATACTGCGGCTGCTTGAGGATCTCGACCATGCGAGCACCGCGGTCAAGCTGGGCCTGCGTCGCCTTGTCAAGCTCAGTCCCGAGCTGAGCGAACGCTTCAAGCTCGCGGAATGCCGCGAGGTCCAGACGCAGCGAACCGGCGATGCGCTTCATGGCCTTGATCTGGGCGTTACCACCCACGCGGCTCACGGAGATACCCACGTTAATGGCGGGGCGCTGACCGGCGAAGAAGAGTTCCGGTTCGAGGTAGATCTGGCCATCTGTAATCGAGATCACGTTGGTCGGGATGTACGCCGACACGTCGCCTTCCTGCGTCTCGATGACCGGGAGCGCCGTGAGCGATCCGCCGCCATTCTCGTCCGAGAGCTTGGTGGCGCGTTCCAGCAGCCGGGAGTGCAGGTAGAAGACGTCACCGGGGTAAGCTTCGCGGCCCGGAGGACGACGCAGCAGAAGAGAAAGCTGGCGATACGCCACGGCCTGCTTGGAAAGGTCGTCGTAGACCACGAGCACGTGCTTCGGGGTCTTGCCATCCTTGCCCTGCCACATGAAGTGCTCACCCATCGCACAACCGGCGTAGGGAGCGAGGTACTGCATGGGAGCGGGGTCGGAGGAACCGGCTGAGACGACGATGGTGTAGTCCATCGCACCGTTCTGGCGGAAGGTGTCCACCACACCTGCGACCGTCGACTCCTTCTGGCCGACGGCGACGTAGATGCAGACCACGGCCTCATCGGTGCCCCAGTACTGCTTCTGGTTGATGATCGTATCGATCGCGACTGCCGTCTTACCCGTCTTCCGGTCGCCGATGATCAGCTCACGCTGGCCGCGACCGATCGGAATCATGGAGTCGATGGCCTTCACACCCGTCTGCAGCGGTTCGGTCACCGGCTGGCGAGCGGCGATGCCCGGTGCGATGACGTCCACGTCGCGACGCAGGTTCGTCTCGAGCGGCGCCCCGCCGTCAATCGGTTCACCGAGCGGGTTGACCACGCGGCCGAGCAGGGCATCACCCACGGGCACGGACAGCAGGCGGCCAGTCGAGTTGACCGTGTCGCCTTCCTTCACCGAGAGGTACTCACCGTAAATCACGGCGCCGACTGTGTCCTGTTCGAGGTTGAACACCTGCCCCATCACGGTGCCGCTGGTGGTGTTGAACTCGAGCATCTCACCAGCCATCGCGTTGGAGAGGCCGTAGATTCGAGCGATACCGTCACCGACTTCGATGACGCGCCCGACCTCGTTCACTTCCAGCTCGCTGGAGTACTGCTCGATCTCCTGCTTGATGACGCTGGCGATCTCGTCTGTCTTGATCTTCATGGGTCTGTTCTCGCTGAAATCCGCGTCCGTCGCCGGAGGGCGACGGCGTCAGTGTCATTGGTTCTCTTGCTCGTCGAAGCTGCGCTCGAAACGCTCACGCATCAGGCCGGCGCCTTCGCTGAGCAGCAGCTCACGCATGCGGCGAAGACGCGTCGACAGCGACGCATCAATCAGCCGGTCTCCGATCTGGATCTTCACACCACCCAACATGGCCGGGTCGGTGTACGTATGCACCACCGGTTCACGCCCGAGCGCACCCTGCAGACGTGCCTTGAAGGAATCCAGTTCGCCCGGCTCGATTGAGCCACGCGTGTGGATGTCCACCTCGATCCGGCCGAACTGCTCCTGGACCATCTGGTCGAAAGCGGTCGCCATCGGGAGGAACGCATTGAGGCGATCCTTGCGATTCAGGATCTGGAGGAAGCGGTAGAGCAGTTCGCTCACGCGCCCCTTGAAGATGACTTCAAGCGACTTCGCCCGTGCCTCCAGCGACACGATCCGCGAGGCCATGAACTCGGAAAGCTGAGGCATCTCGCGGGTCAGTTCGACCAGTTCATCCAGTTCGCCGGCCATCGCCTCGAGGCGCTCGCGGCCACCCTCCACCTCGGCGAGTTCGTAGAGACTCTCGGCGTAGATCTTGGCCAGGGCATCCGGTTGTGCATCAATCAGGGGCATTGTGAATCACATCCCTCACAGGGTCTCAGTTGGACGTCCCGGCGTACTGGCTCGACACCTCGGAGAGCGTCTCCTGGACGAGGTGCTTCTGGTCTTCGGGGTTGATCTCCCGGCCGAGGATCTTGCTCGCAACATCCGTTGCCAGCATCGCCGTCTCAGCGTAGATCTCGTTCAACGCCGCACGCTTGGCCGCCTCAATCGAACTGCGCGCCGACTCGAGCATCTGGGCACGCTGAGCCTCGGCTTCCTGGCGATACTCGGCAGCCATGCGCGACTGCTCCGCCTTGGTCTGCTCGATCATCGCAGCGGCCTCGGCTCGCGCCTCGGCGAGCGACTTCTCGTACTCCTGCAGAGCATCATTCGCACGCTGACGAGCCTGCTCAGCCGAGTAGATCTCTTCACGGATCTTGTTGTCACGGTCATCGAGGCCCTTCACGATCGCGGGCCATGCCTTCCAGGCAAGGATGCCGAACGCGGCACCGAACACGATCAGCGCAACGAAGAAGTTGATCATCTCCGGGTCAAGCGGGTGCGCCTGGTGGTCGCCACCGGTGTGACCGTCTGCGGCCGCATGTGTGTCACCGTCGTGTCCGTGATCATCGGCGGCAAAGCCGACCTGTGGAAGCGCAAACGCCGCGAGCGCCACCAGGATCAGGACGAGGAATTTCGGATGCTTCATATCCAAACCTCACATCTCAGGGAATGTGCCGCCACCCGCTCATGGGTGGGCTCGGCGCGAGGGCCGATGCGCGCAGAAGCACGCACCCGCCCTCGCGCCGAGGCGCGAGGGTGATTCGTTCACTCGAACTCAGCCGAGGAAGACGCCGAGGAAGCCGACGACAACCGCGAAGAGCGTGGCACCCTCGATGAGGGCCGCCGCGATCAGCATGTTGGTGCCGATGGAACCGGCCATCTCGGGCTGGCGAGCCATCGCCTCGACGGCGGAACCACCGACGCGACCGATGCCGGGACCACCGCCGAGCACGGCGAGACCAGCGGCGAGACCGCCACCAATGGCCTTACCGGCGGACGCGATCTCGCCATCGAAACCGAGGGCGGCAGCGCCAGCGTTGCCCTGGCCGAGGACGGTGTCAGCGGCGATGACGCCGAGAAGAGCGGCAGCAGCGCCGTACGCGAAAACCTTCTTGTTCATGAGTCTTGACTCCAAACTTGTCTCTCGCGGCGTCTCGCTGACGCCAGTCGTTCGCTAAGAAAACCGTCGCGGGCCCCTTCGAGGCACGCGAGAACACTTGTCCAACTTGTCTCAGACCGCGCTCACGGGCACGGCCTTGTCATCCTTCATGGGATGATCGATGTCGTACTCCTCGCCCTCATGATGGTCGTCATGCTCGTGATGCATCATCTGAGCAATGAAGAGCGTCGTGAGGAACATGAAGATGAACGCCTGCAGGAAGGCGACGAAGAGTTCGAGGAACATGATCGCCACCGCGCCGAGCACAGCGATGATCGTCACCGGTCCACCGACCAACAGGTTCAGCCCGCCGTCCGCGCCCACCAGGAACATGCCGGTGAAGCCGATGAGCACAGCCAGCAGCACGTGACCAGCCGTCATGTTCGCAAACAGACGAATGGCCAGCGCAGCGGGCTTGATGAACGTACCCATGATCTCCACGGGGATCATGATGGGCCAGATGTACCACGGAGCACCGGCCGTCAGGTGCTTGAGCCAGCCTCCCACACCCGCGGAACGGATGCCCGCGATCTGGATGACGAAGAAGGCGATGATCGCCAGGGCGAACGTCACTGCAATGTTGCCCGTTGCGGTACCACCCACGATCGCAAAGTGCGAGTCGTCGAGGAGGAAGCCGCCGATGAGGTGCTGGAGATCCAGCAGCGGGATCAGGCCGAGCAGGTTGTTGAACAGGATGAAGAAGAAGAGCGTGAGGAGGTACGGGGCAAACTTGTTTGCCGAATGTCCGAGTTGCGGCCGGATCACGTTGTCCATGAGGTAAAGGACAACCACTTCGATCAGCTGACCGATACGACCCTTCGTCAGATACCGATCGTTGCCGTCCGATTCCGGCCCCGTCTGGATAGCCTTCGCCGCGATCATGAGCGTCGCAACGCACAGAGCCGCACCGATCACCATCGTGATCGCGTGCATCCAGATGCCGCCGAAGACCTCCTTGTCCAGCACGTGACCAAGGGGGTTGGGGCCATCTCCTGCGGCGAGTTCCAGCAAGCTCTGCATACCTGTCATTCCTGCTCGATCCTGTCTCAGGACAACGATTCCCGTCACTCCGAAATTCACCGCCTCATCCGGTACCGATCCCGTCGAAGGCCTTCACATAGCGTCCGTAGACCATGACTTCCGCGAAGAACCCTCCGAACCACGTTGCGGCGATGGAGAGTGCTAGAGTGACCCCGTCCAGCGGGGTCGAGGAGTATAGCAGGATCAGGCCGATCAGCACCAGCGCCAGAGAGACCACACTCCCGAATAGAATGGAAAAAGGCCACTGTGCCAGAGACCGTCGCTTCCACGGCGCCACCCCGAGCAGCACCAGCCAAAGCGCCCCCACGCTCAACGCCGACCCGGTCACCGCGGCCGGCTTGCCGTCCGGGCGGATCACCGAGACCAGGCCGTACGCCACGCCGCCGATGATCAGTCCTGCGGCGGCGATCGCCGTCAGCATCTGCACCGTGGGGAGGGACACCTCGGCCGCCGCCGCTGCCGGCGCATCGGCCGATGCCTTTGTCTGCTCAGTACTTGTCGAAGTCATCCGGCTCTCGGAAGTCGTCGGACTCCCACTCCTCTTCTTCGTCATCCGGGGTGACATCCGCCGTCCAGGGACGCGGCTCCGCCATCCGCGGCTTATCATCTGATACCGGCTCACGACGCCGATTCCGGTAGGAAGCCTGGGCCGCCCGGTTCAACTGCAGCGCCGTTCTCACAAAGTTGTAACCGCCAGCGAGGGCTCCGACCACAAGGCCGATGATCGTCAGCGTCGGGCTGGTGCCGAGCCAGGCGTCCAAGCCATATCCGATCAGCGCCATAACACCGATCGCAAGTGCCAACTCCATCCCCATGCCGCTGATGCGCCAGAGGTTCCGCGTCGCCTCTTCATCCCGTTCGCTGATCTCGCGTCGCAAGGTCGTTCCTGTCTCGGGGAACAGTGACCCCGGCGTTGAGCCGATAGTGTAGAGACGGCCCGCACGCCTGACAAACCACCGACAGCCGGAACTCCCGCCTGCGGCGGTCCGCCTAGAATGGTCCAGGAACGAGGCGCGCCACGACGACTCCCGGCACACGGAGGTGCGGCACCCGTGGTTTCAAAAATCGAACAGGATCACCAGCGCTTTCGGCAGATCGTCAAGGGACGCATCCGCAAGGATCTGAAGAAGTTCTTGCAGCGTCATGACATGATCGGCAAGGAAGGCGATCGCTTCGTCTCGATCCCGATCCACGACATCGACACCCCCACGTTCCGTTACGGAGACAACTCCAGCGGCGTCGGCATGGGTGAAGGAGAGGGCGAGGGGAGCGGCTCCAACACCGGTGGCGAAGGCCAGGGCCAGCACGTGCTCGAGGTCGATGTCACGCTCGAAGAACTGGCTGACATTCTCGGAGAGGAACTCGAACTGCCGCGAATTCAACCCCGGGGCCAGTCGCGCATCACCTCCGTCAAGGACAAGTACACCGGCATCCGACGCGAGGGCCCGGCGTCCCTGCGCCACTACAAGCGCACCTATCGCGAAGCGCTCAAGCGGCAGCTCATGCTGGGCACCTATGACCCCGACAACCCCATCGTCATCCCCATCAAGCGCGATATGCGCTACCGCAGCTGGAATGAAGTTCGCAAACCGCAGGACAACGCGGTCATCGTGTACATGATGGATGTCTCCGGTTCCATGGGCAATCAGCAGAAGGAACTCGTTCGACTCGAGGCCTTCTGGATCGATACATGGCTTCGGCGGAACTACGAGGGCATCGAAAGCCGCTACATCGTCCATGACGTCACCGCAGGGGAAGTCGACAAGGCCACGTTCTTCTCAATTCGTGAGGATGGCGGCACCCGCATCTCCTCCGCGTATGACTGCGCGCGGCAACTCATCGAGGAGAACTACAACCCGAGCGAATGGAACATCTATCTCTTCCACTTCTCCGATGGCGACAACTCCAGCGAAGCTGACAACCGCAAGTGCTGCAGCCTGCTCGATGAACACCTGCTTCGCTGGTCGAACATGTTCGGGTATTGCCAGGTCGCCAGCGCCTACGGTTCAGGCAACTTCATCAACGTGCTGCACGATGCGTTCCCGGCCAGTCAGAGCGCCAATGCGGAAAGCGATTCCCCGCTCGTCACCAGCCGCATCAATGGGCGTGACGACATCTTTGAGTCACTTCGCACCTTCTTCGGCGCCGGGCGCTGAAAACGCGTATGCCCCGGGGTAGAGTCCAGTGTCCTGCTGCCCCGGAGATGAAACGCGCGTGATCCTCTTTGTTCTCTATGCCCTGCTCATCTGGTTTGGAACCAGTAAGTTCCGGCGTCGCTGGCCTGCGTTTGCCATTCTTGCCGCCGGTGTCGGCCTCGTGCTCATTCTGCACCGGGTCTTCCTCGACCTGATCGTCTCACCGGGGCCCGGCATGATGCCCGCGTGGATCTACGTGGCCATCTGGCCCTATGCGGGGCTGATCCTGCTGGTCGGACTCATTTTCGCACTCTCGGGTCCGCTGCCCCAGCGCGAGGGATGTCGCCGCTGCGGCTACGACCTCACCGGACTCACACACCGACGCTGTCCCGAGTGCGGTTACGTTCAGCCTCCGCGGACCGAACTTCCGGGTGGCGCTGCGCTCTCCTCCTCGCGCGAGCCACCGAGGTGTGCGATCAGCAATGTCGTGACCAACCCAGCACCGATCAGGCCGAGCGACGCCGCGATCTGAACGCCGGTCGGTCTGAAGTACGCGAGTGCCCAGTCTTCCCGTTCGATCTCGGCAATCGTCTCGGCGGAGACAACCTCTCCCTTGATGACGTCACCCAAGGCCGGTTCGACTGGCTCCTGGAACGGCCACAGCCCGACGACGGAGCCGAAGAGAAGCCCGAGCAGAAATCCCAGTGTCACCTTCTGATGACGATCAAGCATCCACTTGAGCAGGTTGCTGATCCCGGCCACACCAACCACCACGCCCAGCCCCAGCGGAATGACGACATCCATCTCCGCCATGATCCCGCTCACATCGGTCGCCTTCAGTGCTTCCTTCAGGCGATCGATCGTGCTGAGGATGGCGGTGTACTGCCCGAGCAGCAGTAACAGGTAGCCACCGCTGATCCCCGGAAGAATCATGGCGCTGGCGCCCGCAAGCCCCGCCGCGAACGACATCACAATGTTCGATTCGTCACCAGATGCACCCGCACCTGCAAAGGCCATGACCGCCATCAAAGCGAACGCGACCGCCGCCGAGATCCAGACCCCCGCCGTCGCCGGCCGCGCCATTTTCCACACCAGCGGTACGCCCCCCAGCGTCAGGCCTATGAAGAGCGAGTACATGATCCAGCGGTGATCGACCACCAGGTCCCGGACCATCCCCGCGAGCAGCAGAATTGCGAGGCCCGCGGCGACCGCTACGCATCCCAGCGTGACGATCGACGACATGCGAAACCGAAGCGTGGTGACATCAGCGACTGCACGGATGAATCGCGGGTAGATTCCCGCGGCGAGCAGCATGGTCCCGCCCGAGATGCCCGGAACCAGATTCGCCAGTCCCATCAGGACCCCGCCTGCCACCGCGCGAGCCATGATCCCGGGACCAACTCCGCCCACCTCAACCTGGTCATGCGACTGTTCACCTGCTTCGTTCATCCGCGCCTCCACTGGGGTCGGCGTAAGGTACCGGGCAATCCACCGGCTGTCGCGGCGGCGCCGCTACAATCGCGCCTGAACCACCCTCGGAGGAAACACACGATGCGCATCATGGTCACCGGCGGCGCCGGGTACATCGGATCTCACGCCGCGAAGCGTCTCCTCGCAGACGGCCACGACGTCGTGATCGTGGACAACCTCTCCACCGGAGTCCTCGGCGCCATCGAGGCACTTCGAACGGTGCCGGGTAGCGATCGGCTGACGTGGCAGGAGATGGACATCGCCGACAGGGACGGCATGGTCCGGGTCCTGAGGGAGAATGATGTCGAAGCCGTGATGCACTTCGCGGCTTTCGCGAATCTCAGGGAGAGCGTCTTCAATCCCCTGATGTACTATCGCAACAACACAGCCTCTGCCCTCGCCATGATCGAAGCATGCGACGTTGCGGACATCTCCCGCTTCGTCTTCTCATCGACGTGTGCAACCTACGGCGAAGTCCCCGACGACCTCATCCCGATTCGCGAGGACTTCCCCCACCGTTCACCCATCAATCCCTACGGCCATTCCAAGCTTGCAGTCGAGCACATGCTTGAGGACTACGCGGATCAGCGCAACCGGGACTCGGATCGACCGGACTTCGGCTACGCGGTTCTGCGCTATTTCAACGTCGCGGGGTGCGACCGTGACGGCCTGCTCGGAGAAGACCGGTCGCCGCACATCCGCATCATCCCCATCATCGTCGAGGCTGCTCTCGGGCGGCGCGAGGGCGTCACGATATTCGGCACGGACTACCCCACGCCTGACGGTACCTGTGTTCGCGATTACATCCATGTCGATGATCTCGTCGACGCACACGTTGCGGTTCTGAATTCACTCCAGCCGAGTGAGAAACGCGCCTACAACCTGGGCATCGGACGAGGCTATTCGATTCGCGAACTGATTGACGCCACCCGCCGAGTCACCGGGTCTGACTTCCCCGTCACCGAGGGGCAGCGGGCACTGGGCGATCCCGCCAACCTCTACTGCGATCCAAGTCTCATTCGGAAGGAACTGGGCTGGTCGGTCGAGGTCGACAGCATCGACGAGATCATCCGAACCGCATGGGAATGGATGAAGGCGCATCCCGAAGGATACGCCTCCACAGAAGGGTGAGAGTCTCGGTTCGCCAAGGCTCAGGCCGTGGCAGAAAATCCGCGATTGACCCGTTCGCGCGTCGATCCCTCCTCGGGAGCCAGCGGCCGATCCGGGTCCCCTTCGATGAACTCGGCGGCCTCGACGTCCTTTGATGCAACGTCGGTCACACCGTTCGCCGCGGCCTCGTCGGCTGCCTCGTCCCCTGGAGGATCCGCATCCGGGCGCGAGGGCCGGTTCTCCGGGATCGCCGGGGGCTCGACCCGGCTGGTCGGGAAATGGAACGCGTTGTACGTGTGCACGCCTCCGGCGTCGTATTCGACGATCGTGGCTCCATCGAAGCTCACGCTCGTTGACGACGCAGATTCTTCGAACCGGAGAGCATCAGCGGTGTCCATTCGCGGCGAGCCGACATCAACCAGGGCGGCGACGCTCTGCGCGGGTGCGACTGGTGGTGGAGGTGGGGTGGGAGCGGCTTCGTTCCCGGGAGCGTCAATCCCTCGACCACTCACCTCGGCGGCCGAGGAATCGACGTCCTTCGTGGAATCAGGGGTGAGCGTGGAGTCAGATCGCTCACCCTCTCCCTCCCGGGATCGGAGAGAGGCAGACCGTGGCGTGTCCCCTTCCAGTCGCGCATCGCGAGCCTCCGCCGTGCGCTGCACTGGCGTGAAAGTGTCGCGTCGGACAAATGGGGCCGCATGATCGTCCGCAGCCTTCCCACCAGCGGTGCTGGGGTCGATGGGGCGGCTCGGGGACTCGCCTCGGGCCAGGAAGTGCGTCTGAGGAGACGCGGTCGCATTGACGGGGACGGGGGTCGTCATGGTTCATTCCCTCCCAACCGCCTGACCCTTGAAGTGTCGGGTCAACACTTAACACATCGATTCAAGTCAGTGCCGATCAACGGCTCTTACCGTCTTCTTCAAGAATCCCATGTTTCAGGACCGTACAGAGTGTCCATTCCGCACAGTCGACGACATGGCCCCCGGCCGATAGCCCTGCTAGTCTTAGGACATCGATGCGACGCGGCGGCAATCGCCCCCGATCCGATCCACGCTCTTCGCCCGTACGCCCCTGAAGGGCCAGCCCATCTGCCTGACTTACGAGGATCCTTCCGATGTTCAAGCGCCGGCCAACTCGACAGATCTGCGTCGGCGACGACCGGGTCGGTCGCATTCTCATCGGTGGCGATGCTCCGATATCCGTTCAGACCATGACCGCCGGCTACACGCATGACGTCGATGCCTGCGTCGCCGAGATCAACCGTCTTGCTGCTGCCGGCGCTGATATTGTCCGCGTTGCCGTACCTCAGCGCAAGGACACGGAGGCGCTGCACCACATCCTGCCCCAGGTTCGTGTCCCGATCGTCGCCGACGTCCACTTCCACTTTGAGCGCGCCCTCGAAGCCGTCGAAGCGGGTGTCCACAAGATTCGGCTCAACCCCGGCAACATCAGTGACCGGGACCAGGTCAATGCTGTGATCGATGCCTGTCGAGAGCGCAGCATTCCAATCCGGGTCGGCGTGAACGAGGGATCCATCGTCGAACGCCGCGACAAGCAGAAGCGGTTGCAGGAACTCGGCCGCTTCTTCGCGGATCGGCGACAGGGCCACCTGCTTGCGCTCATGATCACCAAACTCGAAGAGTACCTCGACATCTTCTATGAGCGCGATTTCCACGACATCTGCATCAGCGCCAAACTCATGGACGCGGCACTCGTCTGCGAGATCTATCAGGAGATCAGCAAGCGCTTCGATCACCCGCTGCACCTCGGTGTCACGCATGCCGGACCGAAGGAGACCGGCGCGATCCGCTCCATCGCCGCCCTTTCCGGCCTCCTCTGTCAGGGCATCGGCGACACGCTCCGGATCTCGTACGCCAACGATCCCATCTATGAAGTCGAGGACGGACTTGAACTCCTCTGGAGCCTGTCGCTGCGCGAACGCAAGGGCGTCGACCTGATCGCCTGCCCGACATGTGGACGAATCCAGGTCGATCTCTTCACGCTTGTACAGGACGTCCGCGAGAAACTGGCCGCAGAGATCGAGATCCCCATGAAAGTCGCCGTGATGGGCTGTGTCGTCAACGGTCCCGGTGAGGCAGAAGGTGCAGACGTGGCGGTGTTTGCCGGTGATCGCCGTGGGATCATCTACGTCCAGGGCCAGCGCGTCGCCAACGTCACGGAGGAGCAGATCCTCGATCGTCTCCTGGAAGAATGCCGGACGTTCCAGCAGCGCGTCCGTGACGGCCAAGCCACACTGGGTGAGAAGAGCGTGGAGATCGTACCTCCGGATCCCATCGGCGAACTCGGCAGCGGCATCGACAAGATCGCTGCCGGCGAGGTCGAACGCATCACGCAGGTGCGGATTGACCGCGGGAACTGAACGCCGCGTTGATCAACGCCGGCCCCGGACCACACCCTCGCCAAGCTTTTTCTGCGCAGACTCGGCACCCTGCCTCGTCAGGAATCGCCCGATGCGCACGGCGTGCAGGTCGCGGCCAGTCGGATCGGTCAGACGTTCAATTCGCGGCGTGCCCAGTCCCAGTGCTGCCGCACGAGCGCGGAGTCGCGAGGCGCTCCGAATTGCGTTCTCCGAACGCGAGAACGCTCCGATCTGAATCGTGTAGGTTCCTGAGCCCGTCACACCATCCATGCGCGCCCGAATCGTTGATCGAAGTGACGCGTTTTCCGCGTGCGTCAACGCCGCCTCGTACTGAACCGTGGCTTCCCGGGTCTGCAACGCAGACTCCAGTGACGCCGCGGCGAGCAGGTGGGCCCGCGCGCGGTCGTCTCCTTCGAGACTCCTCGCGCCCGCAGTGAATCTCGAGATCGCGGCGAGGTGCCGTTCGTCATCGGCTTCGATCAGGCCGAGCATGACCGATGCCCGCCCAGCGATCTCCGGATTCGTGCTGAGTGTGAGTGGCTCGAGGCGTCGCCGCGCTTCGATCGTGTCATGGAGGCGGTAGGCTGACATACCGGCGATGAGATTCGCACGCTCCTGCTCATGCCCTCGCTCGGATGCGGCAGCCAGTGAGGCGAGCCGGAAACTCTCTGCAAACGCACCGGCTTCATACTTGGCCATCGCTTCGGATGATGCCCCGGGAACGTGCAACTGGTTTGATGCACACCCAGTGAGCCAGAGAACCGGGACGAGAACCACGGCAAGTCGCATCCATCTCAGGCAGTCCATCATGATCAGCCTCCTTCGTCCCCAGATCCTACCCCATACGGCGCGGCCCGTGAGTCCCGGTACAATCCCTGCGTGAGCATTCACTGGCCCATCGTTCGACGACTGATCCGCTGTGCGCGCCGGGACCTGATCCATGACGACCGGCGCACCTGGAAGGGCGCCGAACTCCTCGTCGGTGCCATGCATATCAGCGCGCTCGTCGGGCGCCTCAGCGAGTCACCGAACGTTGGTCTCCTCCTGCCCACCTCGGGTGCGTTTCCGATCAGTGCCCTCGGTACCTGGTTCCAGGGTCGAACCGTTGTGCCGCTGAACTACCTTCTGAAGCCGGACGAACTTCAGTACATCATCGACGACTGCGGCACGGATCTCATCATCACTTCACGGGCGCTGCTGGAGCATCTGGGAGAGGCTCCGCGCTGCTCCAGGGTCGTCGCCCTCGAGGATCTCTCATTCAAGGGCGTCCCGGATATGCGGTGGCCGGCGCGTGCGCGGGACGAAGATCTCGGGGTGCTGCTGTACACCTCCGGTACAAGCGGGAAACCCAAGGGTGTCATGCTGACGCACGGCAACATCTCCGCCAACATTCGCCAGTCCGTTGCGGCTGCGGGCTTCAACGCCCGGGACACGCTCGTCGGCGTCCTGCCACAGTTCCACAGTTTCGGTTTCACCGTGCTGACCATGCTGCCTCTGACCATCGGTGCCCGGGTGGTGTATTCGGCCCGTTTCGTGCCGAACCGGATCATCAAGCTCATCGAGCAGCACCGCGCGACGGCTTTCGTTGCCATCCCATCGATGTACGCGGCCATGCTCGGTTCCAAGAGTGCAGACCAGTCTCAACTCCAGTCGCTGCGACTCGCCGTCTCCGGTGGCGAACCACTGCCCGACGATGTCGCCACTCGATTCCATGAGCGGTTCGGTGTTCGCATCAATGAAGGCTACGGGCTGACGGAGACGTCGCCAGTGACGAACATCTGCCTGCCCCACGATTTCGTGCGGCACTCTGTCGGGCGACCGGTTCCGAGCGTCATCGAGCGCATCGTTGATCCAGGCTCCGAGCGGGACATGCCTGCAGGCGAAGAAGGCGAGATCCGCATCGCGGGCCCGAACATCATGAAGGGTTACTATCGGCTTCCGGACGAGACACGCGCGGTCTTCGATGAGCACGGGTTCTTCAAGACGGGTGACATGGGCCGCCTTGACGAGAGGGGGCACCTCTTCATCACCGGGCGGATCAAGGAAATGATCATTGTCGGGGGGGAGAACGTCTTCCCGCGCGAGATTGAAGAAGTGCTCAACCGCCACCCCAGCGTGCACGCCTCAGCAGTCATCGGGATCATGGATCCGATCAGGGGCGAACTGCCGGCTGCCTTCGTCGAACTGGAAGAGGATGCGGAGTTTGACGAGTCCGAACTGCGCAGTTGGTGTCGCGAGCATCTTGCCGGCTACAAGGTCCCGCGAAGCATTGAACGGATCGATGCTCTGCCGCGGAATCCGACGGGCAAGATCATGCGCCGTGAACTCAAGGACTCCATTCCGGCTCCCTGAAAAAGCAAAGACCCGGCCACGATGGGCCGGGATCTGTCTCGCGAATGCCCGGGAGAGGACTCGAACCTCCACCCTGTAAACCAGGACCAGCACCTCAAGCTGGCGCGTCTGCCAATTCCGCCACCCGGGCGATGGGGTACCGAGCCGGATCGCTCCGGCGGCAGGACCGAGGAGAATAGCGGCTCCCCCGAAGCGTTGCCACCCCCGGTCAGTGGGCTTTGGACAATAAATCGGTGTTTGTTGGCCCCGCAGGCCCTCTCGCCGGCGGCTATCCTCGACGCCCCATGAACGCCCCCACGCAGACCACGCCCGCTCGCGCCGTCGTCCTCCTGTCCGGCGGCCTCGACTCCGCCACCTGCCTCGCCATTGCGCGCTCGGAGGGGTTTGAGTGCCATTGTCTGACCATCGCGTACGGCCAGCGCCATGCCGAAGAAATCGAGGCTGCCCGGGCACTCGCCGATGGGCTCGGCGCCGCCTCGCATCGCTGCATGAGTGTTGACCTCCGTGCCTTCGGTGGGTCGGCGCTGACGGATGAGATCGATGTCCCCAAGAGCGATGTGCCATTCACGACGACCGATGAGGGCATACCGGTGACATACGTTCCCGCCCGCAACACGATCTTCCTGAGTTATGCGCTTGCGCTGGCGGAGGTCCTTGATGCCCGCGCCATCCACATCGGTGTCAACGCCGTTGACTACTCGGGATATCCTGACTGCAGACCCGCGTTCGTGAATGCATTCCAGGGACTCGCCGATGTTGCAACACGCGCAGGTGTGGAGGGACACGGGCCGCGCATCGAAACACCGCTCCTTCTACTGACGAAAGTCGACATCATCCGCCGCGGCCTGGCCCTGGGTGTCGACTATGGCATGACGCATTCGTGCTACGACCCTGGTGAAGCGGGTTGTCCGTGTCTGCACTGTGATGCCTGTCGCATCCGGTTGGCTGCGTTCGAGTCTCTCGGCGCGCACGATCCGCTTCTTGATCGGTACGACCTCCCTCGATCACCGTGAGAAACCCGCTGAATTTGTGCGCGAGTTCTGCGATCCCCTTCCAGCACCGGATACAACGGTGCCGTGCTGACGAGGCTGCGACGCCGCACGTTGTCAGCGCCGTACCGAGGATAGCGCTTTCGGGGGCGTTTCCGGGTTGCGGAATTTCGGGGGCACCGGGGATCTCCCCACCAGGGGATCCCCGGCTTCCAGATATCGCTGCGCTCATGCGTAGCCGGGCCTCATCAGTCATGACGTCTCCGGGTGCAGCCTGTTCTCCGTGCGAACCAATCGGAGCCACAGGGCGGGCACACATCGGATGTGCTCACGGGTATCGCTCGGCGCGCTCGGGACCGGTGCTTTCGCACATGGATGTGCGGCGTCCGGAGTCCTTGATTCCGGGCGGAAATCCGAGGAGGTCCTGGGCCTGTTTCCGGGCCTGTTTCCGGGCCTGTTTCCGGGCTTGGTTCCGGGATGTCCCGGGGATGTCCCGGGGAAGACCCGGGGAAGTTCCGGGTGTGTCCCGGGGGGTCTGACTTCGGGGGGTGGGGCGGGGGGCATATCCGGGGGAAGGAGGTGCATCGGGAGCCGTGACCGGGATCGCGGCTCCCGGTCAACTCCGTTCATTCATGGCTGTGATCACATCCGCATGCCGCGAGGGTCGTCGACCCTCTATGATCCAGTGAACGCTCTCTCCCTCATCAGCCTGTCACCCATGAACGTCACACATTGCATCTGCACCGATACCAGTTTTGAGTCCGTCCTGCGGCTTCACGAGCACGGTCTCAGCTTTGCCGAGATTCGAGCCCGTACAGGAATCTGTTCGGGATGCGCTTCCTGTGAACCGTATGTCCGACTCGCCATCGCCACCGGATGCCCCTCGCTCCCAGTGCTCGATGCCGCTGCATGTCGGCGCATCATGGCTGCCGCGGCAGACGCCGACGATGGCTGATGTATCCTGAGGCCACGACCCGACACCCCTCGGAAGAGGATTGCCATTGATCGACATCACGAGGACCACAACTCAACTGCTCAATGACCTCCAGGACCCTGAGAACCAGCGTGTGTGGGAGATGCTCGACAACCGCTACCGCCCGGTGATCTTCAACTTCGTCAGGCGACTCGGGCTCAACGATGCCGACGCTGCTGACGTCGCACAGGAGACGCTCCTGCAGTTCACGAAGGAGTATCGGGACGGCCGGTACGATCGCGAACGAGGCAGACTGCGTTCATGGATCATCACCATCGCCCGCTACAAGGTCGCCGGAGTGCGCCGCTCACAGGCTCGCGGCGGCCCGAGCCGAGGTGACTCCGTGATGGTGAACCTGGAGGACGAGGCCGAGCTCACCCGGGTCTGGGAAGCGGAGCGCCGGACTGTACTCCTTCGTCAGGCCATGGAAGAACTCAAGACGACATCGCGAGCTGCGGACAAGACGATCCAGGCTTTTGAACTCCTCGTCACCCGGCATATGTCCGCGGCTGCTGTCGCTGAGACGCTGGACATGGGTGTTCATGATGTCTATCTCGCCAAGAGCCGGTGCACGCAGCGGCTGCGAAAGATCCTCGACACACTGGAAGCCGCATACGCGGGCGAGTGACATGGACGAATCCCAGACGTGGGACAACTCGGTGACGGGGTGCCCGCCACCCTCCGTGCTGCAGTCCGTCGCGGATGGCCAGGCGCCGGCCGAAGAGACCGCCGCACATATTGCCAGTTGCATTCGCTGCCAGAACGTCCTCGATACCTGTTTCGGAGACGAGGACCTGCTCGCGGAGCTCGCGGCCGCCGTCGAGGTCACCGAGGTGGAGACTGGCTCACGCGGAACCGGACCGCCCAAGCGGCTCGGTGAATACGAGATCCAATCGGAACTTCATCGGGGTGGACAGGGTGTCGTGTACAGCGCGTTTCACCCTCCCACGAAGCGGACGGTCGCCCTCAAGGTCATGCTGCAGGGCGCCTTCGCAAGCTCGAAGCAGCGTGCGCGCTTCGAGCGCGAAGTCGAGCTCATTGCTTCGCTGCGACACCCGGGGATTGTGACGCTCTACGACGGCGGCACGACGCCCGACGGCATGCAGTACCTGGCCATGGAGTTCGTCGATGGCGTCCGCCTCGACGAGTACCGTGATGTGCTGTCCGATGCGAATGGTGGCAAACCGCCGATCCGCGAGACCATGCGGCTGGTCGAGGAGATCTGCGATGCCGTTGCCTTCGCGCAGCGTCGCGGGATCATCCACCGTGATCTCAAGCCCGCCAACATACTCGTCAGCCCCGATGGTCGGCCGCACATCCTTGATTTCGGTATCGCGAAGCTCGATGCGGACACTCGCGAGCCCGATTCCGAGGTCACCGTCGAGGGTGAGTTCGTCGGGACGTTTTCCTACGCGGCACCCGAGCAGGTTGACCAGACAATGGAAGCCGTCGACATCCGGACGGACGTCTATGCACTCGGCATCATCCTCTATGAGATGATCACAGGGGAGCGGCCTCGTCGCCTCAAGGGCTCCATGGCGGACTTCATTCGCGCGATCACGCAGGAGGAACCCGTTCCGCCGTCGACCCACCGCGCTGACATCCACGGCGAGGTGGAGAACATCATCCTGAAGGCCATGGCGCGTGACCCCGATCGGCGGTACCAGTCCGCCCTCGCGCTGCGCAATGATATCGCGAACTACCTTGCGGGGCGTCCCATCGATGCGCAGAGCGACAGCGCGCTCTACGTGCTGCGGAAGAGCGCCTGGAGATATCGGGTGCCGCTTTCCATCGCGGCCGTCTTCGTTGTTCTGCTGCTTGGTGTTGCAGCATTTGCCATTCAGGCCCGACTCAACGACGCAGAGAGGCGGATCAAGGAGGCGGAGTCTGGGCAGCAACTTGAGTTCATCAAGGACATCTTCGGATCCACCGACTGGCGTCTCTCCGGCCAATACGTCGCAACCGTTCCGGAGTTTCTCGATGTCACCGCCCGCGAACTGCGGGCCCACCTGACGGATCACCCCGACATCTACGCAGCCATTCTCTTCGAGGTTGGCCGGGCATACCTGGGAGAGAGCACCGAAGAGGCACGCAGCAAGGCGTACGAGGCGACCCTTCGCAGTCTCGAGATCCGCGAGAGCATCCTTGCATCACCGCATGATGATCTGGCTGACAACCATTTCCAGCTCGGACGCATCCTCTGGAACCAAGAGGAGTACGATCAGGCGGAGAGGCACTATCGCACGGCGCTCAACATGCGCCTCCAGCTTCACGATGATGACAACGACCTCGTCGCCGATGCCTACCACCACCTGGCGGCTACGCTCTCCCGGATGCATCGCGACGATGAGTGGCCCGACCTCTACACGCGTGCGATCAGAATGAAGGTGCTTGTCTACGGAGAATCCAGCATCCCGGTCGCGATCGTTCGGAACAGCCGCGCGGTGTCATACCGCGACGCACAGCGATACCGTGAAGCCATCGAAGAGTTCGAAGGCGTTCTGCGCATTCTCCTTCAGACGTCCGATGACCCGACCACCGATCCGCGCATTGTCATCGTCCACAACAACATCGCCACTGCCGCGATTGCCCTCCATACGGATGACGGCAACAGGCTTGCCATTACGCACCTCGATGAAGCCGTCGCGATCCAGCGGAGGCGTTTCGGCGCCCGATCACAGCAGGCCACACCCTTCCTGACCCAGCTCGCACGCCTGCACCTTCGCGAGGCCGACTCACGCCAGGGTTCAGAGAGACAGCGTCACATCACCATGGGAGCCGCCCATGCCGCCGAGGCGGTCGCGCTTCTCAGAGTTGCGCACCCCAATGGTCATGAGGATCTGGCTGCCGCGCTGACTGTTGTCGGCCGCGCCTTCCTTGCAGCTGAAAGGCGCGATACGGCACGAATGCACCTTCAGGACGCCGTCGACATGTGGGATGTTCTTGTCGAGACCGAAGTGCTCGCCGAACTTCCCATGGCCGCGCTCGAGGCGCGCAGCGCACTGGGGCTCTGCCGAGCCATGTCGGGAGAGACGGGCCCCGAGACGGAACGGCTCCTCCATGCGAGTCTGGAAGCGCTGCGATCTGATCATAACGACGACCATCCCATCGTCAGGGATGCGTGCCGACGATGGCAGCGCTACCTTGTACTGACCGGTCGCAGCCCGGATGAGACCGACTGTATCAGCGGCGACGACGGCGAAGCAGAACCGAGCCGGCAATTGCCATGAGCGAACCGACACCCGGCGCGGGTGCGTAGCACGTCCCCGTCATGCGAAGAGCGTACTGGCCGCCCTGACCTGCCGTCACCGTACCGGCCCAGTCGGCAATCGGGTTGCCACCGCCCGGCCCGTCAGGACCGGAAACTTCCGTTGGCGTCGACGACTGGAACAACGGCTGGCCCGCTGAGTCGACCGGATCAGAGTCGAACAGCGACACCGCGATGTAGTAGAAGCCCGGCGTTGTCAGCGCCGGCCCGCCACCGTCCAGTGGCATGTTCCCGAACGCGGGATTCGTACCAATCGAGTCGTCGTTGGCGATGAGCCCGAAGCCGTTGATGTCAAACAGCCAGAGTTGCAGGTTCATTGAGCCTGACGTCACGACAGCCGATGCACTGAACGCCGCCGGATCGCAGATCTCGATCAGGAACATGTCCTCGGTGTCCTGCGGTTCGAGCGGATCGAACTTGCCACAGATTTCCTCGAGGGGCGTGCCCTGCGGCAACTGGTTGGGCACCTGCGCGGTGCCGGGCAACTTGCCCGCATCATCCATCTCGCACTCTTCCCAGATCGGGCCGGCCAGAGCAGGCGTCACCAGCATCAGGCCGAGACACGAAGACACCACCATCGTCGACATCAACTTCATCAGTCTCTCCTCCATGCCCCCGCAGGTTCCTCGAATCAGTGTACCGGGATTCCCAGCGGCGGCCAGACAAAACCCCTCAGGACGGCTCCACCCCTACGTTGAAAGCCGAATCGAGGCCACGGTGACGTCATCGTCCAAGCGGTCTGCATCCGAGAACTCGAAAAGGGCCTGGAGGACACCGTCGACGTCCCCCAGTTCGTCAGCCGAGTGCTCGAGCACCGACAAGACGCGATCCAGGCCGAATCGCTGGCCATCCGGCCGCGGCTGCTCGATCACGCCATCGCTGAACAGGATCAACCGGTCGCCATCCGACCATGACAGCACATCCGGGGTGTGTCCACGATCCGGTTCCACGCCGAGTGGCAGTCCACCATTGGACTGAATGACCTCCAGTTCGCCGCTCGCTCGACGCAGCACGCCGTAGCCGTGTCCGGCGTCGATGAACTGGACTTCTCGGGCCTTTCGGTCAATCACGCCGAGCCACAATGAGACGAACTCCCCCACCGCGGAGTGCTCGTCCACATAATGATCGGCGATCTCAACAGCCCGTCGCAATTCCGCGCGGTGGCGCAGCACCGTACCGAGGACGGACTGCGTCATGGCCATGATGATTGCGGCTCCCATGCCCTTGCCCGATACATCTCCCAACATCACCGTGACACGATCTTCACCTGTGTCGAAGACGTCGAAGAGGTCACCCGCGACACCGCGCCCCGGCAGGGAACGCATGGCGTAGTGCGTCCCGCCGCGTTCTCCCTCCTCGGGTGGCATCATGCGCATCTGTGCTGCTCGCGCGGCGCGGAGGTCCGCATCCAGCACCTGCTGTCGCTCTTCCAGTCGGTGGCGCTGTATGTTCGCCAGGGCAAGTCCGCACATCTGCGCCACGGCCGCGCAGAACGCTGCCGCATCGGACTCGATGTGTGAGCCGCGGGACCGACTGTCGAGATAGAGAAAGGCATAAAGGTCGGGTCCGACGCGGACCGGTGCGCACAGGGCCGATGCGATGCCGAGGTCGATGATGCTCTTTGCTTCTTCGAAGTCCGGTACGTCCTTCAGGCGAACGATCCGATGCTCTGCCGCCGCCTTCAGCACTGATCGCGAGAAGACAAAGTCCGCATCCGACCCGTCACCTGCACGTGGTGCGTCACTGGCGATGATCTCCACCTGGTCCAGCGATCCGACCGGCCGCACCATGGCAGCGCGGGAGAAGCCAGTTCCACGAATCACGGCATTCAGCACACTGCGCGCCAGTTCCTTCTCATCCGTCGCCCCGTGAATTGAAGAGGCGCAGTTCATGAGGAGGCCAAGCCGATGCGATGCGAGGTTGTCGAGTTCGTTGGGCGCAATGGGCTCGATCTGGCCGAATGAGGCTCGCACGTCTTCGGTGGTTGCGAAGGAGACCGGGTCCTCGCCGAAACGCACGCGGAAGGTGTACGGTCCCGCGGAGAGCAGGTCGCCATGTGACAGGTAGGTGACCTGCTCCGCCTCCAGCCGCTGGCCATTCAGGAAGGTGCCGTGCCGACTGCCCTTGTCCTGAAGCAGCCAGCGTCCGCTCTTCATCCAGAGGGCCATGTGGCTCCGGGAGACCGACTGATCATCGGACAACTGCACGTCGCACGTCGATGATCGCCCGACGATCGCGCTCTTGCCCGGTTCGAGACTGATGGTCTCCGTTCGCGGTCCGGCTACCGGGTCCAGGTACATACTCTCGACTTCGTGGAATTCTTCGGTCAACAGCGGCTCCTCGTCGGTTCACACATGTTAGCGAACCAGCCGCCCTCGTCACCGGTGATCAATCGAAGACGATTGTCCGGCGCCCGATTGCCAGCACCTTGTCCTCAAGGTGAAGCCGGACCGCCTCTGCCAGCACCACCCGCTCCAGGTCCCTTCCCTTCCGGATGAGGTCCCGCACATCATCCCGATGATCGATGGGCAGGGTGGCCTGCGTGATAATGGGCCCCTCGTCCAGATCCTCCGTGACATAATGGCTCGTCGCCCCGATGATCTTGACACCACGCTCATGCGCCCGGTGGTAGGGCCGGGCGCCCTGGAATGCCGGCAGGAAGCTGTGGTGGATGTTGATGATCCGGTCGCGCCAGGCGGCGACGAAGTCGCCGGAGAGCACCTGCATGTAACGGGCCAGTACCACGAGGTCCGCATCCACCTCGTTGAGCAGTTCGCGCACACGGCGCTCCTGAGCCGTCTTCTCTCCCGGCGTCACCGGCAGATGCTCATATCGGAGACCGGCTCCCTCGACGCTCCCCCGCAGGTTGGCATGGTTGCTGATCACCAGGGGCAGGTCGGCCTCCAGTTCGCCCTCCGCGATGCGCCAGATGAGATCGCGCAGGCAATGCCCCTCGCGACTCGCCATGACGACGACACGGCGCCGCCGCTCCTGCGGCCAGCGAATTCGCCAGCGCAACGCGAATCTCTCAGCCAGGTCGACAAACGCGGCTGCGAACGCATCCCTCCCGAGTTCAAACCCGTCTCGCTCGATCTCAAGCCGCATCGCGAACCGACCGTCGACGGCATCCGTGTGCTGATCCGCCTCGACGACGTTCCCGCCATGACTCCCGATGAAGGTCGTCACGGCTGCGATGATGCCGCGTTGGTCATCACAGGTCACCAGCAGCCGAATCGTGCCCGGCGTTGTCATGCGACCCCGATGGCCATATCGCTCTGGGCGAGCAGGCCGTCGACTCGGGCTGCCATCGCGTCCGAACTGAGCGTCCCCGCATCAACATGCCGGCGCAACCTGTTGAGAACACGCTGCCGTATCGCCTCCGAATCCAGCCTCTCGCGCAGATCGAGGTATCCTTCCGACTCAAGAGTCTCTGCCAGCCCCTCGATGATGCGCGACTGCAATTTTCTGACTCGTCGCGCACGAAGGCCATCAACCAGGGCGGATGCGTCTCGATCTACGTCCTTTGCCAGCGACCAGACAGCGTCTATGAAATTCTCGCTGATCCCGCCGCGGCACAGCACGTCCCGGTCGACTGAGCGACCCCGTCCGATCCGCCACGCTTCGCAGAACGCCTCGACGACTGCGATCCGTGCGAGCGTCTCCATGTCCAGCCTTGTCCGCTTCAATTGACCGAGTGAAATGATGCCGCGGCGAACGAGGCCCTCCACCCGTCCCGGGTCATCCTCCAGGACATGGAATGGATGCACCGTCACCGGTGACATCGCCGGATCGAAGCGTGCAACACCCAGCGCTTCGGCATACATCACCGGATCTTCGCCGCGATACGCAGGCACTCTGTCGAGTACGTCCGCGACCAACCCAGGAGCGGCATCCTCCGTTGACAGCCATTCCTCGGTCACGGAGAGTCGCCGGACGGCATCCAGCTTGATGAGTCGAACGGGCACGCGGTCCCCATCCCACTCCGGCTTTGTCAGTTCCTCGCGAATGCGATACCAGTCGCGGGGCTGACAGGTCATGTAGAAAACCTGCCGGCCTTCGCCTGCCACCACACCCAGAGCACGAATCACGGCATCAAAGCGATCGGGGTCACTGCTGCTCAGGGCTTCATCCAGGAACAGGGGCAGCTTCGTCTCCCCCTCGGACGCTTCTGCGAAGGCAAGACGAATGGCCAGCAGCAACTGCGCCCGAGTTCCCGTGGAGAGTTCACCAACAGGGTGAATGCGATCCGTGACGAGGTCGCGCACGACGAACGCTGCTCCCGAGTCGGGATGACCATTCGGGGGGAGCAGCTCGTAGCGCCCGCGCGTGAAGTGATCGAGCAGCCGGCCGGCTTCGCGCACGACTTCCGGTTGCTGCTCGACACAATGCGCACGCTCGGCGCGTTCAAGAAGAAAGGCGCCGGCAGATGCATGGAGTGCCGTAGTGCGGACGCGAGCCACAGCCTGCTCAGCCTCCTCGACGGCCGCCAGAGCGGTACCGACCGCCTGCTCACGCAGCGCCCGTTCGGTAGCGAGCTCGATGTCGCGGATCTCCTCCACAACCTCTTCGAGCGTCGAAGCAGTGCGGCGTTGTTCCTCGATCGCAACCTCCAACTCGCCTGCGTCCGGGAGCGTCTCCGCCCCTGCGTCGCGTGCACTCAGTCCCGCCTCCAGTTGGCGGACGATCGCCGCTTCCTCCGCAGCCGCCCGGATCGCGGCTTCGTATTCCGGGCGCACCTCAACCAGCCGACGCAGGCCATTCCTGTCCCCATCCGAGAGTCCGGCACCGTGGTATACCCGTGCCGTCTCCCTGGCAACGCGCACCAGTTCCTCATCGATCTCCCGCAGCGATCCCTCAAGTCGATTGACTTGATCCCGAAGTTCCCGAGCCGTCCGGAACCGATCCAAAGCACTGTGTACATCCACTTCCAGTCGCGCGGCATCGATGTCCTCAGGCACGCTGTACTTCGAATCCACTTGTCGCAGCGTCTCGACGATACGTGTGCGGAGGCCATTGATCCGTTCACCAAGCAGGCGCAACTCACCCGCACCCGCGGCGTGCTCGTCATGAACGGCAATCAGTGCGATCACATCGGTGGCGAGACCAACGAGCCCCACATCACCGATCGTGCCGGGGTCAGCCCCCAGTTCGGTGCAGAGTGCCTCATACCCCCGGTCCGTCTCTCCAAGCTGCCGGTGTGCATCGCTCAACCGCTGATCGAGTCGATCGACAAGCTCCCGTTTCGCGCCGCGCATCCGGGCGCTTGCGAGTGCGCCCTCCAGGTCGGCGACCAACCCCTCGGCCGGTTCAGCCGGGATCTCAAGGCCGCTCGCGCACACGGCCGCCTCTGCGTGCTGACGCCGCACAGCATGACGATCGATCCGTTGCTTCCGGAATCCGAAGTACAGCCCGAGGCCGATTCCGCCGGCGATTAACATTGTCACTCCCCACACCACCGTCAAGAAACACACGCCTGCACCGAGCATGACCAGCACTACTGCCAGCCCCAGGGCCAGGCGATCCGTCGGATCAGAGCGTGCTTCGGCTGCATCGAGGCGCATCCACGACCGAAGTGCCTCGACCTGCCGGCTCAGTGTCTCGATCGACGCATCGCCGCTGCCGTCAGTCATGGCGCAGATCGCACGCCGCTCGGCATCCAGCGCCTCCACCTCTCGCGCTGCGCCTTCCCGCCGCCGCAACCAGGACTCCAATTCCGCAAGCCGATCGTCCTTCCAGCCGTTGGCGACCACCGTCCCCCCCACTCGTGACTCCAGACGCTCCGAGCGAATTCGCAATGGCTCCAGCCGACGCTTGAGACCGTCGTGCTCGGCCGCGAGTTGCCCCAGTTCCGAGGCCCACTCCCGGCACACCTGTACATCCGCTTCGACGACTCCATCCGGTACCTCACCTCGGTCTGCCAATTCGCTCCGAGCGTGGTCGAGTTCATGCCGAAGTCGCTGCCGCCTCGAGTCGGCCTCAGCACGTCTCGAGTGCAATGTATCGAGCGTATCAAGCTCATCGCCGCGAACCCGCTGGGCCTCAGCCGGGAAGGCCTCAAGGTGCTGACGTGCTGCTTTCGCTCTCGCCTGCACCAGAGCAACTTCGCGCAGTCGCTCAAGGCGCTGTACTTCGATCTGTGCCCGACGCGCCTCATCGCGGCGGCGCTCCAGTTTAGGCAGTCGATCGATGGCGTCGTCCAGTTGGGCAGCTGCAACCTCGGCCTCGTGCAATCGTGCACGCGCCTCCTTGAGGCGACTCCGTTCCGTGTATCCGATGCGCGGCCCCGTAGTGAACTGATCCCGCCGGATCGCGCCGGGGTCGACACCTGCCATCATCTCGCGAAGGACGCGTCCCGCGAGATCAGCCTCGCCATCCGACGCCATGAGGTCTTCAACTCCGATGACATAGCACCGTGACAAGCTCTCATCCGGAACAGTTGGGCCGGGGACGATTCGGCCGTGCTCGCGCCAGTTGACGCGTCCATATTCCAGTTCGGCATCGAGTCGCCGTTGAGATGCCTCGTCAATCCACGCTCCCTCACAGGCGACGCCGGCAGTCCCGCCCGCGCCCCAGAGCAGCGCCCGTATTGCCCGGCACATGGAACTCTTGCCGCTCCCGTTCCGCCCGACGATGACGTTGAGTCCGCCCGTCAGATCATTGAGTTCAAAGGCACCATCGATACCCGGCAGCCGGTGCAGGCGAAGTCGCTGGAGTCTCATGCAGAACCTCCCACCCGCTGTTCGAGCATTGCCTCAATCGCTTCCAGGCCAGCCTGCTCCAGCCAGCCGATCACCTCGCTGTCACTCGGTTCCGAGAGCCCGGCGGCCGTCCAGGGCCCGCTCGCATCTCGCGCGGTCAGATGCTCTCGAGCATCGGCCAACAGGCTGGCTGCCTTCTCGTGATTCGGTTCACGAAGCGTCAGCAGATCGCGCGCCAGAAGACCAATCGGATCACGGCCACCCGCCAGACGCTCAAGATCGAAGCCCGGTCGGGTGCAATCGAGAACGTCGTGAGTCACCCAGCGAACACCATCCCAGGAGTTCGACAACTCAAGCAACTCACCCGTCTCCAGGTAATCCGCAACATCCCGGCGCCGCTCGACGCGGCCAGTGATCTCAAGACGCGCAGCCACCAACTGCACGCCTGCCAACTCCGCGTCGAGTTCTCGATGCCTGCGTTCCATGGCCCGTGCGGCCTGTCCAAAGATGTCGGCGCCCACCGCAGTTGCACCGACCTCAACCTTCACTGTCTCCCACCGGAGGGGACTGACCGCGAGCTTCTGCAGCGCCAACTGCCGTGGCCCCTCGATGCGCAGAAGGTACGATCCGCGCCATCCGGCCTCGGTCGGGTCGAGCCCGACAACCGACCCGAGGAATCCCGTCGGCCGGGCGGACTCCAGGATGCCTTCAGTTGGTTTGTGGATGTGCCCGAGGAGCCAGGCATCGACATCGCTTCGCAATGTCATCGCTGCCGGTGGCTCGGCACACTCGGCATGCATCAGGCCGATCACCGTCTCGTCTGCATGACGGCGGCCCGCATCGAATGCCAGCAGTGCCTCTTCGGCGCACAGTCGCTGACCCGGATCGGACCAACCGACCACTCGAACGCGATGCGCTCCGCCGTCCAGTGTCATGGACTCCCAACGTCCGCCCTGACCAAGGACGCGAAATCCGGGCAACGCTTCGGCGAGCCGCGGCAGGACCTCGGCGTCGTGATTCCCCGCGACCGAACAGCACAGGATCCCGGCCTCGTGGAGACGGGCAATTCCCTGCTCCATCGGACCGAATGTCTCGCGAAACCGATTCCGATGATCGATCACATCCCCCGCCAGGAGAACGGCGTGGACCTTCCGGCGAAGCGCCTCATCGACACATCGCTCCCACGCCACCTCGGGACCCAGGTGACGGTATGGGGCCGGGAGCCGGCCACAGCGGCGCCCGAGATGCAGATCGCCAATGCACAGCAGTTCAAACCCGCTCACAGCCTGCCTCCTTGCAAGCATGTCGCGCGAAGTCGCCGCGAGATCCTTCTCTCCAGCTGGCGTTGGACGAGCGCGACACGATCTGATCGGATTGTACCCGGGTCGGCGACTCCTGACAAAAACAAGACGCGGCCGCTCTCGCGACCGCGCCCAATGATCTCAGATTCTGCCGGTCAACCGGTCAGTTGCAGGTCTGGCCCCAGCGACCGAGGACGGCGTTGAGGTCGTTGAAGTCGACCGAGCCATCACCACCCGGGAACGGATGCACATCACCATCCGGCCCAGCCGAGTTCCAGTTGCTCAGGATGACGTTCAGGTCATCGAAGTCCGAGTCACCGTCGCCATCGGCATCGGCCGGGCAGCAGGATCCGGTCGGGGCTCCGGCCGGGACCACCTTGAAGATCTCACCGTTGCTGCTCGAACTGCCCTGGTCGCAGATGAACAGCTCGCCATACGCGTCCTGGCCGAAGCTGGTGATGTTGGAGATTGAGCCCTGACCTGAGGGCGGGGCGAGTTCAGAGGTGCGCTCCTGCAGATTCATCATGCCGCCGGCCTGCGTCCACTCGAACGTCCAGATGCGCGCTGAACCGTAGTCCGCGAAGAAGTACGAACCGTCCAACTCCGGCATCAGGCAGCCGCGGTAGACATAGCCGCCGGTGATGCTGAATCCGATGGAATGGCTGTACTCGTGCACAGGGAAGACCATGGTTGCCGCCGGAGCGCAACCGGCTGTGTTGAAGTTGTGGTTGCCCTCGTAGCAGCGCCAGCCGTAGTTCTCGCCACCGGCGCTGGAGGCGGGCTGCACGTTGATCTCTTCCCACTGATTCTGACCGACGTCCGCGATGTACAGATCGCCCGTTGCCCGGTCGAAGGCGTTGCGCCACGGGTTGCGAAGACCGTAGGCCCAGATTTCCTGGGTGTTCCCGGTACCGACGAAGGGGTTGCTCGCCGGCACGCTGTACATGCCGAAGGGGCCGGCACCCGAGCCATCAACGTCAATGCGAAGCATCTTGCCGAGGGGCTGATTCGTCAGGTCCTGACCGCGGTTACCCGGATCGCCGCCACTGCCGCCGTCGCCGGTTGCGATGTAGAGGTAACCGTCCGGACCGAAGTCGATCCAGCCACCGTTGTGATTCGAGAACGGCTGCGCGAGCTGCGTGATCTTCGTCTCAGTGATATTCGCCACGTTTGGATCGGCGGACACCGTGTACTCGGCGACCACCGTGTTGCCGCCCGTGTTGGTGTAGTTCAGATAGAACTTGCCGTTCGTGGCGTACTCGGGGTGGAACGCCATGCCCAGCAAGCCCTGCTCGCTGAAGGAGCTCGTCCCGCCACCGACGCGGAAGTCAATATCGAGGAACTGTCCGAGAGGAGCGTAGTTGTTGGTCGCATCGAGGATCTCGATGTGGCCGCGCTTCTCGAGCACGAAGATTCGGTCGAAATCGCCCGGTGCGTGCGTCACGAAGACCGGACGCTCAAGCCCCGTCGCGATGCGAGTCGAGTCCAGCGTGATCGCGCCAGCCTGAACAGCCGCGGGAAGACACAGTCCCACGCCCGCCAGAATGCCAGTGATCATCGCATGTGATTTGGAACCCATCTTTCTCTCCCTGATTCTTCTCGGTCCTGCTGTATCCGGTCGACTCTTTTCATCGACCACTCGTAGAATCCACTTGCCTCCGATCGCTCGAGGCGACCGTACGCATAACATCCGTACTCACGACGCGGGCGGTTCGGTCTTTCTTCCACATCCGTC
Organism: Phycisphaerae bacterium; assembly: GCA_030432255.1. Taxonomy (GTDB): domain Bacteria; phylum Planctomycetota; class Phycisphaerae; order Phycisphaerales; family UBA1924; genus JAUIHS01. The sequence continues at coordinate 4,034 of JAUIHS010000034.1, read as the reverse complement.
CCGAGCCCTTCTCCGCAACGCCGCGAATCTGTTCAAGCCACCCATCATAGCGGGTCCCCCCGCAACGCCCCCGGGGGGATGACCCCGATTTCGGGCAGAATCTGACAACGCCTACTCTGGACTCCCTTTCACATGCCTCAGGACACCAGCAGCGACAACGGCGGACGATCCATATCACTCAAGGTCGTGGATACCCGACAACCAGGCCGCGCCCGGACCGTCGGACGATCACGCATGGGCCGACGCCGAGCCGCCGTGCTTATCGGAATTCACGTTCTCATCGTGATTCACATCATCCACTGGCTGGCGACCGGCCGGACCGTCTCGCCCGTCGAACCCTCCGAGTCGATGGAGACCATCGAGACTGGTCTCATCAATGCCGGTGCGATCTTTTTCCTGCTTGCCATCCTGTCCACGCTCATCTTCGGACGCTTCTTCTGCGGCTGGGGCTGTCACGTGGTCGCGCTCCAGGACCTCTGCGGCTGGCTCATGAAGAAGTGCGGCATCCGCCCCGTCCCCTTCCGCTCCCGGCTGCTGCCTCTGATTCCCGTCATTCTTGCCGTTTACATGTTTGCGTGGCCCACCATCCTCAAGGGTGTGATCGAACCCACCCTTGATCGTGCATGGCCGGAGGCTCGCGCGGTCCTCGGGCCGATGCCCGGCGTTCCCACCGAGTTCGCCGACGACCTCGTTCAGGAGGACTTCTGGAGCACGTTCCCGACCATCGCGGTGGCCATCCCCTTCCTCCTCGTCTGCGGTTTCGCGACCGTCTACTTCCTCGGCGCCAAGGGCTTCTGCACCTACGGCTGCCCCTACGGTGGCGTCTTCGCCCCGGCTGACAAGATTGCCCCCGGACGGATCGTGGTCGATCACGACAAGTGCGAAGGGTGTGGACACTGCACCGCGGTCTGCACCTCGAACGTGCGCGTTCACGAGGAGATTCGTGAGTATGGCATGGTGGTCAGTCCCGGGTGCATGAAGTGCATGGACTGCGTCTCCGTCTGCCCCAACGACGCACTCAGCTTCAAGTTCACACGCCCATCCATCGCTCGCGGCAAGCCACGAAACAGCGCACCGAAGCCGAAGTTCGATACCACCATTGCCAATGACCTCGCACTCGGCGCGGTCTTCTTTGTCACTTTCTCAATCGCCCGGGGCACGTACCCTGTGATCCCGATGCTCTTTGCCGTCGGCATTGCGGGATGCATGACCTTCATCGCATGGAAGGCATGGTGCACCCTCTCCCGCCCCAACGTCCGGATTGCTCCGTTCCAACTCCGCCTGCGTGGACGCATCAAACCCGCAGGATTGCTGTTCCTGCTCTCGACAGTGCTGCTCAGCGCCCTCTTCGCACATACGGCTGTCGTCAAGTATCACAAGTGGCGCGGACTCGGGATTGCGGAGGACACTGGAATCAGCAAGGCGCAACTGCTTGCACCGACGCCCCGTGAGTTTTCAACGTTTCAGATCGCGGAGATCAACGCCGCACTTGAACATCTCCACGAAGCCTCTTCGATCCGGCGTGGCGGCCTCGCCCTGATGGATCAGCCGGAAGTTCGGACCCGACAGGCATTGCTGTCGCTCGCTCGCGGCGAACCTGATGTCGCTGAGGCCTATCTCCGCCGAAGTATCGACCGATCGGGCCCATCCAATGATGCCTGTACGGACCTCGGCGCACTGCTCATCTCCACGGGCCGACGCGACGAGGCGATTCGCCTTTACGAGGCGTGGCTGAGTGAAGATCCCGACCTCTGGCTGGTCCGCGATCAACTTGCCAATCAGCGCCGAGCCTCGGGAGAGGTTGATCGGTCAATCGAAGAAGCCCGTGCCCTGCTCCTGGATATTGGCGATGACACCCGACGCCATGAAGTCAGGCAACGCACGCACCTGCAACTTGCCCGCATGCTTGCGTATCGAGAAGACTTCGATGAAGCAGTCCACCATTACGAAGTCCATCTTGATGACACTCCCGAAGCCACCGACGTTCGTGCCGAATACTGCATGCTGCTCAGCGGACTCGGGCGTCATGCGGATGCGATCGCGAGTTGCGAAGAAGCGATCCAACTCCTGAAGCGCTCGGAACAGGTTCGGCAGACTCACCTCACGCTCGCTCGACTTCACGCCGGAGCATCGAATCGGGTGGCCGCCAGAGAGGCGTATGACACCGTTCTCAAAATGCGCCCCTGGGATACGACGGTTCGCAGGGAATATTGTCAGATGTTGCTCTCAAGACCGGGAGGGACCGAGGACGCGTTGGCAGTTGCTGAAGCAGGAATCGCAGAGACACCGAAGCGCTATCGTTATCGAAGCGCACGTCAGGATGCTCATCGGCTTTACGCAGAAACGCTTTCGGCAATGGGGCGTACCGATGATGCGGTCGCCGCTTGGCTTGCGTACGACGCCCAACCGCCGCAAAGCCTGCACAGTCTGACGATCACGGCGCAGTCGCTTGCACAGCTTGGTCGTGCGGATGATGCGCTCGGGCATACCGAGCGATATCTCGAGGCGGATGGCAGGACGCGTGCGGATCGCATCGGTGCCCTGGTGCTGCGCGCCCGACTGCAACTGGTACGAGGAGAGGCCGATAGCGCGCTGGCAGAACTCGATGGGTTGCTTGCAGAGGAACCACACTTCTGGGATGCCATCGAGTTGAGGGCCCGGATCCTGATGTCGCAGGGACGCGGCTCTGATGCCATCGCGTTTGCTTCTGCACATCGGGACGCCTTCCCGGACCAGCCGTGGTACCAACCCGCATCAGCCCGGACCAGTCTCCTGATCGCTGACATCAACGCCAGTCTCCGCATGTCTGAGCCTGCGATCGCCGCGGTCGAGGCTGCGGTCGATCGTCAGCCACATGTGGCTTCGTACAGACTGCTCGCCGCGGATGTACATCGCAACCTTCCGGGGGGTGACTCGGTAGCAGCGGAGCGCCACCTCGAGATCGCATGCAGGCTGGACTCTCTGAATCCCGAGTCGTGGTTCCAACTGGGTTATGCGTGCCTCCTGAATGACAACTCCGCCGGAGCTGAGGAAGCGTTCAGGACGACGATGCGACTTGCCCCGCGTCAGCCGGGTCTGCTCGACCGGATTGACCAGGTGTACGCTCAGGTGGGGAGTCGCCGCATTTGGAGCGAAGAATCCGGTTCCTCTTCAGCACGCCCGTCGCCATGACGAATGGAAGGATGTTGTTCCTGTCCGTTTCGCGCGGGCTCACCGCCATGAAGCGCACAGATTCTCGGACCTTGTGGGAATGGGCTGGTTTTGGCTTTCCTGCAAAGGTGTGACATTTTTGTTTGACAGCATTTTCCATGACGCTACAGTGGACACAGTCCGGTTTAGTGCGATTGAGAAGAGAGCGGTGCCATTGGGCGCCAAGGTTTCGGTTCACTGAACTATCACAATTTGGAACTTGGCCCACACGAAGCTGTTCGTATGGGCTTGTCAGTTCGGTCATAAGCCCCCATTGATGGAGGAACGAAGATGGGATGTAAGACTATTCTTGCCGCCGGTGCGGCCGTTATTTGCACGAATGGTGTCTACGCTGACGCCAAGGTCGAGGCCAACAAGGCCAACGCCATTTCCAAGTCCGCCAAGATCACCCAGGCCATGAAGAAGGCTCCCACGAGCCGTGGTGGCTGGGCGCTTGCTGAAGGCGCCGACATCGGTGGCCGCGCTGGCGGCGACAGCCCCCTCAGCCCGACCGTTGTTGCGGCTCTGCCCTTCAGCGACTCCGGCAACAACAGCCTCAACTCCGACGCGGGCGACGAGCTTTGCCCCGATACCGTCTCCGGTCCCGGTGGCGGTCTTGACCAGTGGTACTCCTACACCAGTGGTGCCACCACGGTCACCGTCAGCATCTCGCTCTGTGATGCCGGCACCGACTACGACACCAAGCTCTACGTTTACGCTGGCGGCATCACGCCCGGCAGCCCCTTCGCCTGTGATGACGACACCTGCTCCGCCGGTCTCGGCTTCCCGTGGGTTTCCGAAATCATCGAAATCTGCCCGCCCTTCACCACCTTCTGGTGTGCGGT
>JAUIHS010000006.1 GCA_030432255.1 Phycisphaerae bacterium | reverse complement strand
CAGCGCTGGTGGATTTCGGTTCGCGATTCGAAGGCGCGGCAGATCGTCTCGCGGACGCTTACAAAGTGGCGGATGGTGACGGCGACGGCGTACCGGCGGTTACTATCGAGTCCCATTTCTACCGCCGACAGGCCCAGGGGTCGGAGGTCATCAACGTCCGCAACTATGCGCACATGCTCAAGGAGAAGAACGCCAAGTCCAAATTCGGCAATGAGTGCACGTGCGAGGCGCCCACCATCTGGGAATGCCCCTTCTGGACCAGCGTCGAACCCATCATCCAGGCCCAGTCCGGCCTCTCCCTCAAGGACCTCGACTTCCGCGACTACGACAACCCCGAATGGCCGCGCTGGAACAAGGCCCTCTACGAAGCCGTCGCCACCGCCTCCGGATGCGATTACATCGTCGACTCATCCAAGGCCCCCAAACGACTCGAGGGACTCCTCAGGATCGACGGCATCGATGTCCGGCCCATCCACCTCATCCGACCCGCCCGCGCCTTCATCTACTCCAAGATCAAGCGCAACGAATCGCCCGTCATCTCCTCCCTCCACTTCACCCGCAGAACCTGGCAGATCCGCCGCACACTCAAGGGCAGGTCCTACCCCGTCTGCCGCTATGAACGCCTCACCAGCGACCCCGAATCCGTGATCCGAGACCTCATCGCCTGGCTGGGACTCAAGTTCGAGCCGGAGCAGATGCAGTGGGGCGGCCGCGTCCGACACAACCTCGGTGGCAACGGCATGCGACGCTCGCAGGAGAGCACGATCCGCGAAGACGTCGCCTACAAGAGCGCTCTCACCCGGTCGCAGCGGCTTCTTATCGATACCCTCACATGTCCCACCCGCTTCATGCTCCCGAAACAGGGGGTTCCTGCGGCCTCCGCCCACTGATACCGAACCCGAGGCCGTCGGACGGCGTTACACTGGCGAGCCCCGCTCAACCCGGGATTCAGATGGAGGAACCCGCGCCATCGGTCGATTCCGATGATTCGGGAGTGAGATACGACCGCCAGCAAGACGTGGAGCGCCGATGATCATTTCGCAGACCCCCTTTCGGGTGAGTTTCGCCGGGGGAGGCACCGACCTGCCCGCCTTCTACCAGGACGAATTCGGCGCTGTCATCAGCGTCTCCATCGATCGCCACATCTACGTCACCATCCACGGACGTTTCAAGAACGACATCCGTGTTGCCTATTCCCGTACGGAAACCGTCCCGAATGTCGACGCGCTCGAGCACGAACTCGTCCGCGAAGCCATGAAGATGACCGGCGTCACCACGCCCGTCGAAGTCACCACCATCGGCGACGTCCCCGCAGGCACCGGCATGGGCTCATCATCCACGCTCACCGTCGGTGTCCTCAACGCCCTGTATGCCTACAGCGGCAGGGTCGTCTCCGCAGAGCAACTCGCCGCCGAGTCCTGCGACATCGAAATCGACATCCTCGGCAAGCCCATCGGACGACAGGATCAGTACGCCGCGGCGTACGGCGGACTCAACTACATCCGCTTCAACCCGGATCACTCCGTGGACGTCCAGCCCCTCCCTGTCTCGCGCGACTTCATGGACGCCCTCGACGAGCGCATCCTCCTCCTCTACACCGATCAGCAACGTGATGCGGATTCCATCCTGAAGAAGCAGTCCGCCGGTACCGCCGACAAGCGCACCGTGCTTCGTGAGATGCGCGACCTCGCCGCGGAACTCAAGGACCTCGTCACCAGCACGCAGGACCTCGACCAGTTCGGCGCGACACTCCACAAGGCCTGGGAACTCAAGCGTTCCCTCGGCTTCGGCATCTCGCAGCAGATGGTGGACGAGTGGTACACCGCCGCCCGCAAGGCCGGCGCCCAGGGCGGCAAACTCCTCGGCGCAGGCGGCGGCGGCTTCCTGCTCGTCATGGCCCCGCCGGAAAAGCACGACGCCATCCGGGAGGCCGTCGGTCGGCCGAAGGAACTGGAGTTCCGCTCCAGCCGACACGGCAGCCGCATCGCATTCGTGAGTGAACGACACTGAGAGTCAGACAAGGAGACGCCTGATGGCCGGCACAACCTGTGCAACCGCAAAGTCCTACTTCGACACCATGAGCGAACTGCTCGGCAAGCTCGACCCCGCGCCCATCGATGAGTTCGCGGCCATCCTTGACAAGGCTCGCTCCGACGGTCGCCATGTCTGGGTCTTCGGCAACGGTGGCAGCGCCTACAACGCCTCGCATTACGTCACGGACTTCGTGAAGACCGCCGCCGTCGACGGCGTCCCGCGCCTGAAGGCGGTGAGCCTCGTCGACAACTACGGCATGACCACCGCTCTGGGCAACGATGTCAGCTACGACGACACGTTCGTGTATCCGCTCGAGTCCTACGCACAGAAGGGTGACGTCGCCGTTGCCATCTCCTGCTCCGGCAACTCGCCCAACATCGTCAAGGCGTGCCAGTGGGCGAAGGACAAGGGCCTCACCGTGGTCTGCATCTCCGGCTTCCAGGGCGGCAAGATGGCGGGCTTCGCAGACGTCCACATCAACGTCCCACACGACAACTACGGCATCATCGAGGACGTCCACCTCTCCGTCGGACACATCGTCGCTCAGGCGATCTTCGAGAAGGCGAAGGCGAGGCAGTAATGGGCATCCCCAGAGGCGTCGTTCTCGCCGCCGGACTTGGTACGCGGCTGCGCCCCCTCACCGATCGCACACCCAAGTGCATGATCCCCGTCGCAGGTCGACCCATCATCGACTACTGGGTCCGCGCGCTCGCCGACGCCGGCGTCCGTGATGTCCTCGTCAACACGCACCACCTCCCAGAGCAGGTGCGCACCTACATGACGAACGTCAACGACCGCATCGGCATGCACATCCACGAGGCGTACGAACCCGAACTCCTCGGCTCCGCCGGCACCATCACGGCCAACGGCGACTTCGCCGCCGATGCGGACGAAGTCATCATCATCTACGCCGACAACTTCTCTGACGTCGACCTGCGTGCCATGCTCGAATTCCATCGCGCACACGACGACCCCTTCACCATGCTGCTCTTCCGCGCCCCCAACCCGAAGGCGTGCGGCATCGCCGAACTCGATGATGAGAAGCGCGTTGTGAGCTTCGTCGAGAAGCCCGAAGAACCGAAGTCCGACCTCGCCAACGCCGGGGTCTACATCGTCGATCGAAACGCATGGCAGGAGATGGTCGACGCCCGGGCCTTCGATCTTGGCCACGATGTCCTGCCACTCTTCGTCGGCCGCATGCGCGGCTACGCCGGCGCACAGTACCACCTCGATGTCGGCACCCACGAAGCCTACGAACGCGTGCAGCAGGATGCGCCCGCAGTGCTCGCGAAGCGTCGCATCGACCCCGATGGACGACGCCCCGCGGTCTTCCTCGATCGTGATGGGACACTGATCGAGAACGCGCACTACCTCTCCAACACCGAGGATGTTCATGTCATCCTCGGCGCCATCGAGGCCGTGCGACGACTCCGTCAGGCCGGGTACGCCTGCATCATCGTCTCGAATCAATCCGCCATCGGTCGCGGCATGATCACCGAGGACGATCACCGGCACATCAGCAACCACGTCTGCGAACTCTTCGCACGGGAAGGTGCGGTCTTTGACGCCCTCTACCACAATCCTCACGTGCCGAAGAGCAGGAACCGCACCGTGATCGAACATCCCGATCGCAAGCCCGGACCCGGCATGCTCCAGACCGCCGCGGCGGAACTCCACCTCAACCTCGGCCGTTCCTGGATGGTGGGGGACTTCGTCTCCGACATTCTCGCCGGACACCATGCCGGGTGCGAAGGCAACATCTACATCGGCGACCACGACGCCATCTCCGACGCCGATCTCCCCGACGACGTCACCTGTGATGTCGTGCGCGACATCGCGTCTGCCGCGGATCTCATCCTCAAACAGCAACCCGTCTCCGGAGCCACTCCATCATGAAGATGCTGCTCACAGGCGGCGCCGGCTACGTCGGCAGCGCCTGCCTCCGCTACCTCATCCGCGAGGGCCACGATCCCATCGCGTTCGATGACCTCTCCGAAGGCAATCGGGACGCCGTGCCCGCAGATCGCCTTGTCGTCGGCGATATCCTGGACAAGGATGCGCTCGTCAATGCCATGCGCGAGCACAACATCGAAGCTGTCATGCACTTCGCCGCTGTCGCCTCCGTACCGGAATCCATCAAGGATCCGGACCTCTACTGGAAGGTGAATGTCGTCGGTACCAAGAACGTCCTCGATGCCATGCGCGAGACCGACGTCGACCGCATCGTCTTCTCTTCCACCGCGGCGACATTCGGTTTCCACGAGAACATGCCCATCACGGAGGAGCACGAACAGCGTCCCGAGACGCCGTACGGCACCACCAAACTCGCTGACGAGTGGATGATCAAGGAGTACGCCCGCGCCTACGGCATCGGTTACGCCTTCCTCAGGTACTTCAACGCATCCGGTGCCGACGACGACGGCGAGAATGGCGAGGACCGGCGCTCCGAGTCCCACCTGATTCCGCTGATCCTTTACGCAGCGCTGGGTCGCCGCGATCATGTCAAGATCTTCGGCAGCGACTGGCCGACGCGCGACGGCACCTGTGTGCGCGACTACATCCACGTCGAAGACCTTGCGCAGGCCCACAAACTCTGCGTCGAGAACATCAAGCCCGGCGTCGGGCGTCATTACTGCATGGGCAACGGCGACGGCACCACCGTCCTCGAGGTGCTGCACGCTGCTCAGGACGTGATCGGCCGGGAGATTCCTCACGAATTCGCCCCGCCCCGCCCCGGTGATCCTGCGACGCTCATCGCGACGCCTGAGAAGATCACGAAGGAACTGGGGTGGAAGCCGAAGTACACCGACATCCGGCAGATCATCGAGACCGCCTGGCGCTGGCATGAACGCTACCCCGAGGGGTACACCTCCAAGGCAGCCGCGAACGCCTGACCGCTCTGAGAAAGCCTGCGCATGCACATTTTCCACGTCGTCTACACGCTCGATCCCAACGGTGGCGGTCCACCCACCTATGTCCCGCGCCTCGCCACAGCCGAGGCGCGACTCGGCCATGATGTCGAGGTCTTTGCCGAGGAACACGCCACGCGCGTGTCCGCCATCGATGACTTCCTGTCACACGTCGACGGCTACGACGCCGTGAAGACACATCGCTTCACCTTCGAATCTGCGATGCAGCGCAACCGGGCGACCGAGATGGTCAACGCCATCGTCAGCGCACTTCCACGTGCGGACATCGTTCACCTGCACGGCGTCTGGCAACCGCTCCTCGGAAAGGTCGCCGCCGCGTGCCGCAAGTCCGGCACGCCCTACGTCCTCTCGCCCCACGGCATGCTGGATCCCTACAGCCTCAACCAGAAGGCACTCAAGAAGAAGATCGCGATGATGCTCGTGACCCGCAAACTCCTCAACGGAGCCGCCGGCCTGCACGCGCTCAACATCGATGAAGCCCGCCTCATCGAACCTCTCGGCTTGACCACGAAGGCCTTCATCGTCGCACTCGGCCTCGACATCAACGAGATCCTGCCGCTCCCTGAGCCCGGCCAGTTCCGCGCGGCTCACCCGCGGATCGGTGACAAGCCCTTCTTCCTTTTCCTGAGTCGACTCCACTATAAGAAGGGTCTGGACATCCTCGCCGACGCAGCCGCGAAGTACATCGCTGACGGCGGCGACTGGAACTTTGTCATCGTCGGTCCGGACGGCGGCGCCCAGGAGGATCTGGAAGCCCGCATCGCGCAGCACAAGCTTGCCGATCGCATGTTCATCGTCGGCCCCGCCTACGGCGACGCCAAACGACACGCCCTGGTCGATGCCGATGCCTTCGTCCTCCCCAGTCGACAGGAAGGCTTTTCCCAGGCCATCACCGAGGCCATGCTCTGTGGCCTGCCCATCGTCTGCACCCGAGCCTGTCACTTCCCGGAAGTGACGGACGAAGGCTGCGGCATCGAAACCGATCTCGACGCCGGCGATATCGCATCCGCTCTCAGCCGAGTGGCCGGCGACCCGGATGCCCGCCGCACGATGGGAGAGAGCGGCGCCCGCCTCGTTCAGGAGCGCTACCCCTGGCCCCAGGTCGCTCAGGACATGATCGATGCGTACCAGGCCGCAGCCCACCAGTTGACCCCGGCGTGATCCCCCGCGTCTGCTCCCTGCGCCTCGGGCCCGACATATGCTATCCTTCTAACATTCTGAAGCGACAGCAGTTGAGGGTCCCATGCCATCATTCCGGTTGACGTGCAGCAACGGCCCCGTTCCCGATGTGGAACTTCGGGCGGAGCCGGTCGCCTTCGGGCGGCACCCTGACAACGACATCGCCATCCGTGACGATGTCGCCAGCCGTTTCCATTGCGTCATCGAACCGGATGGTGAGCAGCGTTACCGCCTCAAGGATCTCGGCTCGCGCAACGGCACCAAGCTCAACGGCCAGCGCATCTCCGAAGTGCTCCTTTCCGACGGCGACTGCATCACCGTCGGTCGACACGAGTTCCACGTCGAGGTCGAGACCACGCGTTCCGAGCGCCGCTCCAGTGCCCGTGCCAAGGCCGGCAAGTCCGATCCTGTCTGGGCGATCGACCTGCGCGAGATGATCGAGACGCTCCCGCCCAAGACGTCGATCGAAGAAGCCGTCATGCTCATCGACGCCAACGGCGATCCCTCCAATGCACTGGATTCCGAGGCCGATGGTGCCCGCTGCACCCGCCTCCTGCTCCGCGCGGCCTCCAAGGCCCGCGCCACGGACATCCACTGGGAACCCAAGGGCGACATCTACCAGATCCGCATGCGTGTCGACGGACAGATGGTCGCTGCCGTGGAACTGCCCAACTCCGTTGGTGAGCTCTCCATCGGACTGGTCCGCAATGCCTGCCAGATGAAACAGGCCGCACGCGATGCCGTGCAGGACGGACACTTCTCCGTCCGCTTCCAGGATCGGCGCGTTGACTTCCGCGTCAGTCTCACACCCACCGTGCACGGCCAGAAACTCGTCGTCCGGATCCTCGATTCGCGCCTCGCACCCATGACGCTCGCGGACCTGCAGTTGCCGTCGTACATGTACGGCCACATCCAGAAGGCGTGTGAACAGGACGCCGGACTGCTCCTCGTCTCCGGACCCACCGGCTCCGGCAAGACCACCACGCTCTACAACTGCCTGCGCGAAATCGACCGAGACCGGCGCAACGTCGTTACCATCGAAGACCCTGTCGAGTACTACATCGACGGCGTCACGCAGATGCCCGTGCACAATGCCACCTTCGGTGAACTCCTGCGCTCCGTGCTGCGCCAGGACCCCGACGTCATCCTCCTCGGCGAAATCCGCGATGAAGAGTCCGCACGCGTCGCCATGCAGGCCGCCATGACCGGGCACGTCGTCTTCTCAACCGTGCATTCCAAGGACACCATCGGCGCCATCTTCCGACTCCTCGACCTCGGCGTCGAACCCTATCTTGTTGCCAACTCGCTCGAAGTCATCATGGCCCAGCGACTGGTCCGCACCCTCTGCGAGACCTGCAAGCGACCCGTGAAGGTCACACCCGGGCAGGCCACACGCATGGGGCGCTATCTCGAAGGCAAGTCATCCGTCTTCGCCGCGACCGGCTGCCCGCGCTGCCTGCGCACCGGTTACCGGGGCCGGCGGGCCCTCTTCGAACTCCTGGTCTTCAATGATGAACTGCGCGACTGCATCCTCACGACGCCATCCATCCAGGCCATCAAGAAGATCATCGAACAGGGCGTCTTCAATACGCTGACCCAGTCCGGCTGGGTCCTCGCCGCCCGAGGCATCACGACCCTCGAGGAAATCGACAAGGTGTCGGGATCATATTGACGTCATGCCAAGTGCCAAGTGCCCAGTGCCAAATGCCGATCAATAGTCCTCTTCTTCGTCATCGCCACCCACGCGCTCGAACTGGAGGCGCTCGGCCATCTTCTCGTATGAGAAGGCACTCGCCGTGATGGAGGCCGCCATCTCACTCAGCCGCGCGCGGTTGATCGAACTCTGACCCTCAAGGCCCATGCGGAACTGCTCAAGCGTCATCGGGATGCGCTTCTCAATCTGTACCGCCACCAGGCCCCGCGCCTCCGGCACAGGCATCACCAGCGTACGCTCGCCAACCGGGATATCCGACAACTCAACCAGCGGATCCCAGTGCATCACGTGATCCATCACGGCATTTCGGACGATCTCGTAATTCAGACCGAGATCCGCGCTCCGGCGGCGAATCGTCGCATCCGTCACCGGGCGGACACCGGCTTCACTCGCCAGGCCATCCACCAGGCCGTCACGGACGATGTTGCCGTGAATCTCGTCGGTTCTCGCGGCCAGCATCTCATACCCTTCCAGCATCGCGAGATCCTCGCGAACCTGGTCCTCGACCTCGGCCACGCTCGAAGGCGGTCCCTCGGGACGGGCATCGATGATGCGGAAGAAGTACTGGTTGCCCTGGAAGTCCTGCAAAGGCTGGAAGACGTGGCCCTGTTGCACACCGAGCCGAGCGTTGGCAATGTCGCCAAGCTCCTGCGTGTTCATCGCAATGTCTGCGAAAGCCAGACGTCCACTTCCCTGCGGCAGGAACGCGGAGCCCAGACCACCCGCTGCTCCACCAATGGAGCGCAGTGCTTCCTGGTCTTTCCACAGACCATCGCTGATGAAGACCCGCGGCCGCGCATTCGCAATGCCATAGTCGTTCTGCAGCATCGCCTCGGCGGTATCAGCAAGATCCGACAGCGGGATGCCCCTCCAGCCATCCTGGTCGCTGACGGCCTCATCGCGATGGATCGCTGTGCGGATCGCCTTGACCAGTGCTGTCATGATGCGATCCGTCTCGTCCTTGACGTAGAGTTGACGCAGTTGAAGCCGGTTCGCCTTGAAGTCACCCTCGTACGCATCTTCATTCTCAAGGAACAGCTTGCGCAGTTCGATGTCGTCTACCGGCACCCTGTTCTGAATAGCGCTGCGCTCAACCTTGAGCCACTCGACTTTCACCGAAGGCTTGATCAGGTAGCCGATGCCGAACTCGTCTTCCGAAGCATCAACCGTTGCGTACTTGTCGAAGTGCGCCTGAACCTGCTGCGCGGTGTAGTCCTCCGGCTGCGGGCCTGCCTCCGATGCGGGGATGACCGCCCCGTTGGCAGTGACACTGTCGTACAGGTGCGTGCCGAACAGGCGTGCTTCGGGGAGCGAGATCGTGTACGTGCCACCGTAGAGGGTCTGGAGCCGCATGATGCCGCGGGCCTTGGAGAGCGCGCGGTTGGGGATCTCTTCTCCATACCGGGCCACAAGCGCCTCGTAGCCGGTGTTCATCGAGTCGCGCTGGAACGCGATCGATGCTTCCAGGGCTTTCTCCTGCGCGTCCTGGTAATCGATGGCACCCATGCCCTCGGACCCTCTCTGGCGCTCGATCTCCTGCTGGAAGAAGAAGTTGAAGCTCTGGTTGGTGGAGCCGAGCAGCGTTGCCGTCTCCTCGATGAAGCCGGCGCCGTCCTGCGGGCCGCCGATGAGGCCGTTCCGCCGTGCTTCCTCCGTGCGCATGATCCAGAGATCGGCGCTGGGGGTGTCATATCCCTCCGGTCCCAGTTCACTCGCGACCCTCGCCGCGAGGAGCGGATGGATGCTCTGGAGGAGTGAGAGGTCACGCTGCGCCTCCTGGTGGTCGGCATAGCGCACCTTCGCCTCGCCCATTGTTGCCAGGACGCGGTTGCGACCACCGCCCAGCATCTCGGGCAGCTGAGGCAGCAGGAACACGACCATCAGAAGACAACCACCGACAACGAGGATGATCTTCTGATACTTACGGAAGAACTTGAGCATGTCGAACCGGCTCCGGACGGAGGATTCAGACGCCGCGGCGGGATGCGGCCACGACCAATCGTAGCGCGCTCCCGCTCCGCGAAAGTCGATCAGTCAATCAACGATAGAATTCGACGATCAGGTTGGTGTTCACGTCGAACGGAACCTGGTCGGAGGTGGGCAGGGCCACGACCTTCACGGAGAGTTCCGCGGGCGTGAAGTCCACCCACTCCGGCACCACGTGTCCGACCACGGACTCCATGTTGTCGCGAAGCATCGGGTGAATCTTGGACTTGAAGGTGATCACATCACCCACCTTGACCGAGAAGCTCGGGCGGTCGACCTTCTGGCCGTTCACCAGCACGTGGCCGTGCGCCACCAGCTGACGGGACGCCCAGATCGTCCGCACGACACCGGCGCGACGCACGACGTTGTCCAGGCGACGCTCCAGCAACTGGAGAAGCAACTCACCCGTGTTGCCCTTGCGACGCTTGGCCTCCGTCACGTAGCGACGGAACTGCTTCTCAAGGACGTTGTAGTGGAACCGAAGCTTCTGCTTCTCGTTGAGACGAAGCCCGTAGTCACGCAGACGACGGCCGCGATAACCGTGAATGCCGGGCGGCGTGAGCTGACGCTTCGCAGTGTGCTTGGGGATGTCCGCGATCGGAACACCGACGCGGCGGGACAGCTTGACCTTGGGTCCAAGATAGCGAGCCATATGTTTTCTCCGTCCACTCCGCACTTGCAGGTGCGAAGGGTGCTTCAAGGGGAAGCGATCCGGCGTGGGTGGCCGCGACTGCGGTCCAGGCCTGTTGATCAGCGGGACGTCACCGAACCTCTCGGCGACGCACGCAACGGCGGATCCGGCCGTTGGCGAGCCGCACATTTCACCAGAAATGGCGGTGGGGGTCAAATGAGGGTGCGCTCATCGGTGCGGCGCCGATTCTTCATCAGATCCACTCAAAACCCAATCAAAAAGGCGAAGATCGATTGTCTGTCCGGTCGGTGCCTCAATTCGCTCACGCAGTCTCGCCCGTACCGCATTCGGCCCAACCAGCCACCAGCAACCAGCCACCCCCATCCCCTCTTCATCCCGCCCCCCGCTCCCCTCACCCCGCTCCCAACTACACTACCCCCATGCGCCTCCCCATCCTCACCGAGCCCGATCGGCCGCGAGAGGCCTGCGGTGTCTTCGCCACCTGGAACCACCCCGAACCCGCGCGCGCTGCCTACTACGGACTCTTCGCGCTTCAGCATCGAGGGCAGGAGTCTGCCGGCATCGCGACCACCAACGGGCGCGAGATCACAAGGCACACCGGCATGGGACTCGTCTCGCAGGTCTTCAGTGCCGACGACCTCGAACGACTCGACGAATACGCCAGGCAGGCGCGGCCGGACGATCGCGGCAGTGCCATCGGTCACAACCGCTACTCCACAACCGGTTCGAGCAGCGAAGACAATGCACAGCCCATGCAGTGCCTCTTCGCCTCCGGACCTATGGCCATCGCGCACAACGGCAACGTCGTCAACGCGCACCTGCTGCGTGGTGAACTCGAGGCTCGCGGCCACATTTTCCACACCACATCCGATACCGAGGTGGTACTCCAACTCATCGCAGACGCCGCATCGGACCAGTCCGACGATCCGCTCGGCGCAGCGCTCCAGCAATTGCGGGGCGCATTCAGCCTGGTCTTCCTCTTCGATGACCACGTCGAAGTCGCTCGTGATCCGTGGGGCTGGCGACCGCTCGTCCTCGGGCAGGACAAGGATGGCGCACTGATCGCGGCGAGCGAGACTGTGGCTCTCGACGTGCTCGGCGCGGAGTTCATTCGGGAGGTCGAGCCCGGCGAGATCGTGCGCCTGGATGACACCGGCTTCTCATCGCGTCATTACGGCGAGGCGCCTGCGACCCGGGCGCACTGCGTCTTTGAACACGTCTACTTCGCAAGCCCGGCATCGCGCGTCTTCGGAAAGTCGGTCCAGGTGGTTCGCGAGGAGCTTGGCCGCCGGCTGGCGCAGGAAGCGCCCGTCGCAGCCGATCTCGTCACACCGATGCCTGACTCCGGGCGCTCTGCAGCGACCGGCTACGCGCGGGAGAGTGGCCTGCCGTATCGCGAGGTCATCATTCCCAACCGTTATGTCGGTCGCACCTTTATCAAGCCGACCGACGAGGAGCGTCGCGCAGCCGTCCGGCTGAAGCTGAACATCATTTCGGATGCGGTTGCCGGCAAGCGCGTGATTGTGGTTGATGACTCCATCGTCCGGGGCACGACGACTCGCCTCAAGATGGATCAACTGCGGGAGGCGGGCGTTGCCGAGATTCACCTGCGCATCAGTTGTCCGCCCATCCAGAATCCTTGCTACTTCGGCGTCGACTTTGCTCAGCGTGACCGACTGATCGCCGCTCAGCACAACGTCGAGGAGATCCGCACCATGCTGGGTGTTGACTCTCTTCACTTTCTGACGCTGGCCGGATTGCTCGCCAACGCTTCCTCCGATCAGACGCCGGCAGAGGATTTCTGTACGGCGTGTTATTCAGGGAACTATCCCATCCCGGTAGACGGAAAGCTCAACAAGGAGATTTTCCATCGCTGAGCACGGGGCCAGCGTTGCCGTCCCTCCATTGCTGCTGGAGCGATCATGACCGGGACCGTTGCACTCATCATCGCCGGACTGCTTGCCATCGCCGGGCTCGTCATGATCGCGTGGGCCGTTCGCAAGGCCAGTGTCGGTGGCGCCCGACGCGTCGGTAACGTCTGCGGTGGTCTCGCGGCGTGGCTCGGTGCCATCGCCGTTCTGCTGACACCGACGCTCCAGGCGCATGGTCTGCTCGGCCTTCTGACGGACCGGATGCTGCTCTCCCGACTGGATGCCTCCGATCGGTCCGCCCTTGGTGGGTGGGAGAAGGGCGGCGACGTCTTCCGGGAAGTGCAGCGACGGATCCGGGAAGATGAGTTGTCCACCAGCGCCCGCATCGCGCTCGCATCGCGCATGCATGACGACACCGATCCGTCCGCCTACATCCGCACGCGCCCTGTCTGGCCGGCGGGTGAGCAGGTGTGGATTGAGATCAATACATGGGAGTTCTACGGACTCCTGTCGCGTGTCGTGCGCCTCATTGATCCCGTATCCGGTGCCGTCGAGTGGCAGTCGCCCGATCTCTTCGATACCTATCGAGGTCAGCAGCGCCCCCCGTGGGTCTCGTATGACGCGCCGTGGGAGCGGGACTGGTTCGTCACGCGCATTCCGATGGCCCGTCCGATCCCCGCCGACGGCCACGTTCGCTATCGCATCGAACTCGAAGAACTCGACGACACCGTCTGGACACGCGACGTCACGCTTGCCGTGAAACGGGTCGAGGCCATCGATGACGTCATCGAGCCGATCGGCGATTCGGATGTGGCCCTCATCCTCGCCTCTCGCCTGGACCTCCGGGTCCGGGTCGCTGACGGTCTGGCATACGTGGAACTTGCCGCGCCAGCCGACGCCTGCCCCGACGATGTCTCCGTCGACCTGCGCGTCGAGTTGCTCTTCGGAAGCGAAGTCGTCGGGACGGCAGAACTGCCGCCCCTCTGTGAGTCTGGACAGGTCGTGACGGGGGCCGTGACCGCACTCTTTGACGCAGACCGAACGCGAATCCGCACCGCCGCGCTGGATGATCCGCAGTGGGTCGTCCGCGTCGTCGGCGTTCGCGATGACCTCCTCGCCGCCATTGATGTGACCAGTGCCTGGACCGGCTCGTGGGCCGTCCCTCTCATCGATGTCCTCGCGCTGCCGGGTGAACAAAACAACCGGGATCCCTGACAGGAACGGCCGGGTCGCGCGTCTCGCAGGGGTGGGGGGAGACCGACCCGCGATTGCCGTACACTCTCGCACGACGGTTGACACAGCCACAGAAATGTCTGGAGTTTGATTGGATGACATCCACAGATGTGCAAGCCATAGGTAAGGCCGTTCAGGAACGCAGCCGGATCCTCGGCGCACTGGTCGCCGCGATCGAGCAGGTGATCGTCGGCCAGCGCGAGATGATCGATGGGCTCCTCATCGGCATGCTGTGCGGTGGCCACGTTCTGCTTGAAGGCGTACCCGGCCTCGCCAAGACCCTGACGGTCAGCACCCTTGCCAAGGGAATCGACGCCCAGTTCCAGCGGATCCAGTTCACGCCCGACCTGCTCCCCGCGGACCTCATCGGCACGCTGATCTACAACCCGCGGGAGGGCGTCTTCACGCCCCGGCGTGGCCCGATCTTCGCCAACATCGTGCTGGCGGACGAGATCAATCGCGCGCCCGCCAAAGTGCAGAGCGCCCTGCTCGAAGCGATGCAGGAGCGCCAGGTCACGATCGGCGACGAGACGTACCCGCTTCCCAACCCCTTCCTGGTCCTCGCGACCCAGAACCCGATCGAGCAGGAAGGCACCTACCCGCTTCCCGAAGCGCAGGTGGATCGGTTCATGCTCAAGGTCCGGATCACCTACCCCGGCAAGTCGGATGAGCGACGCGTCCTCGACCGCATGGCAGGCGGCACCGGCGGCCCGGCGGAAGTGACTCCCGTGATCAGCATCGATGAAGTCACCGAGCTGCGCCGACTCGTCGAGCAGATCTACATCGACGAGAAGATCCGAGACTACATCGTCGATGTCGTACACGCTTCGCGCCAGCCGGATGACTTCGGGCTGGACGCCGCCCGACTCATCGAGTTCGGTGCGTCACCCCGTGCCACCATCGCACTCGCACAGGCGGCCCGCGCCCGGGCGTTTCTTGACGGTCGCGGCTTCGTATCACCGCAGGACGTCAAGTCCATCGGCATGGAAGTGCTGCGTCACCGCGTGCTTGCCAGTTACGAGGCCGAGGCGGAAGGTCTGACATCCGACGACATTGTCCGGATGATCTTCGATTCCGTTCCCGTGCCCTGATCGGAGGCAAGGATGCTCTCTGCGGAACTGATGTCGAAGGTGCGGCAGCTTCAACTGCTGACCGCGCGCATGGTCAACGAGGTCTTCTCGGGGGAGTATTCCTCGGCCTTTCGCGGCCGCGGTATGGAGTTCGACGAAGTCCGCGAGTACCAGCCAGGCGACGATATCCGAACAATCGACTGGAATGTCACCGCGCGGAGCAGCGTGCCGCATGTCAAGCGCTACGTCGAAGAGCGTGAACTGACCATCATGCTTGCCGTGGACCTCTCCTCATCCGGGCACTTCGGCTCCATCGAACGCATCAAGAATGAACTCGCCGCCGAACTCTGTGCTCTTCTTGCGTTCGCGGCCACCCGAAACAACGACAAGGTCGGCCTGCTCATATTCACCGATCAGATCGAACTCTTCATCCCTCCCAAGAAGGGCACCAAGCATGTCCTCCGCCTGATCCGGGAGGTGCTCGGATTCGAAATGGACCCCGCGCGCCGTCGCGGCACGGACATCACCGGTGCGCTCGAGCACCTCTCGCGCGTACTCCGCCGGCACGCAGTCATATTCATCATCTCGGACTTCCTCGTTCCCGACGTCAAGGAACAGCGATCGCCGCTCGAAACAGCGCTGCGGCTGATGAACCGACGTCATGACGTTGTCGCGATCGATGTCGGTGACCCGCGCGAGGGTGAACTGCCCCGGGTCGGCATGATCGAACTCGAAGACGCGGAGACAGGAAGACGGACGGTCGTGGATACGTCAAGCCGTCGCGTACGACGCGCATTCAGCGAACAGGCACGTCGACGCCGTGACGAACTGACCCGCCTCATGCGCCGCTGCGGGTGCGACCTGGTCCACGTCCGCACCGGAGAGCCGTACCTGCAGACACTGATCGAACTCTTTCGGCGCAGGGAGAAGCGACGGTGAACTGGCGGCGGTGGGTCATCCTGTTGCTGGGGATGCTGGTTGCCGGCCTGGTGGGCTGCCGCGGCGACGCGGCCTCAGACCAGCCTGAACTCCAGCCATCGGAGCAGACGTACGAAGATGGACTGCTCCGCGCCACGGTGCGCTTCGATCGCACCGAGATGGCGACATCGGATCGGCTGACGCTGGAGATCGTCACGGCGCTGGATGCCGGCTTCGAACTCGACCCGATCGAACTCGAGGACGCCTTCGGAAGCGCCTGGATCGTCTCCCGCTCCCGCTCATCCCGGGTTGAAGACGCCTCGGAGTCAACGGATCGCGATGTGCGGCGTCACGAGTTCGTGCTTGAGCCGTACGAACCGGGTTCACATGATGCACCTGCATTTGACGTTGCGTATCGCGCCATCGGGTCGGCACCGGATTCGGAGCCCACGGTGCTGACGACGGCACCGGTGCGTATCGAGGTGCGCTCCGTTCTTGGTGCGGACGGTGGTTTCGAACCTGGCGTCATACAGGGCGTCGTCGAACCACGCTCAGAACTGGCCCTGCCATGGTGGGCCCTTGCCCTGGCCGGGGGTGTGCTGCTGATTGCTGCGGTCGGTCTGTTCCTGTGGCTTCGTCGCCGCAAGCAGGAGGAGCGCGAGCGGCTGATCCGCATCGCCGCCCACGAGATCGCGCTCGCACGGCTGCGCGAGGTCATCGAAGCGCAGTACGTGGAACGCGGCGACGTGCAGCGGTTCTACGTCGAGGTCTCTTCGGTACTGCGGCGCTACATCGAGGATCGATTCGGGCTCCGCGCACCGGAACAGACGACGCAGGAGTTCCTTGATGCATCACGCAGTTCGGGTGCGCTCTGGGCGGACGATGTGCGCGCGCTGGAGCGATTCCTGGCGCACTGCGATCTTGTGAAGTTTGCGCAGCATGCTCCGGATCAGCACCAGATCCATGAGACCCTCGATACCGTGCGCGACTTCATCGATCGCACCAGGGTCGAGGACAAGCAGGTGATCATGGATGAGCAGGGGAGGCGTCGCGGCAGCACGCCGGTGAACACGCCGGAGGAGGTGCCCCATGCTTGATCAACTCCACTTCGAGTCGCCGTGGGCATTCCTGCTGATCCTCCTGCCATTGCTCGTCTGGGTGATCCGCAGATTCGGTGCCGGCGATACCGCGCCGGTCCTGTACTCCTCGCTCGCACTGATTGACAACCTGCCGCGAACATGGCGACAGCACCTCCGCCCGCTGCTGGCGCTGCTCCGCTTGATCGCGTGGCTGGCGCTGGTGGTTGCGATCGCGCGACCTCAGTTCGGGACTGGGCAGGTGCGTACCAAGGCGCGCGGTGTTGCGATCGTCGTGGCGGTTGATCGTTCGTACAGCATGTCCGAGGTGATGCGCGATGGCGGGACACAGCGCACCCGGATCGAGGTCGTCAAACGTGTCTTCCGCGAGTTCGTCGAGGGGAACAAGGACGAAGGCGGCGACATGGAAGGGCGCCCGGAAGATCTCATCGGCCTGGTAGCTTTCTCGGGCTTCGCTGAGACGGCGTGCCCGCTCGTGTCGATCCATGATCGCCTCGTCGAGTTGTGCGACTCCATCGAACTGTCCAATGGGCGATCGATGGAGAGTGGTACGGCGATCGGGGCAGGTGTGGCTCTGGCTGCCGCGAGACTCGAACGCGCCGAAGAGGAACTCGCCCGCCAGCAGCAGAGCGAGGTGGACCCGGACTTCGAGATCAAGAGCAAGGTGATCATCCTGCTGACTGATGGAACGGAGAACATCCAGGACCCGCCGTTGTCGGCGGCCGCTGCCTTGTGCGCTGACCTCGGAATCAAGGTGTATTCGATCGGTATCGGCGGTGGCGGCGAGAAGCAGCGCAATGACTTCTTCGGCCTGGCCATGGGGCGTTATCCATTCCAGGAGGGTCCCCTTCGGGACATCGCCGATCAGACTGGCGGCGTCTATCGCGGCGTCACCGACGGTGATTCGCTCCGCGATGTGTATGCCGAGATCGATGAACTGGAGAAGACGGAGATCGAGACGATCGAGTACACAAGCTACTCCGAGGGGTTCTGGCCCTTCGCGCTCGCCGCAGCGGGTGCGCTGCTGCTGGAGTTGCTGCTGCGTCACACGGTACTGAGGAGTCTGCCCTGATGCGCTTCGAGACGTACGAGTGGCTGCACGGACTGTGGGTGGCGCCGGTGTTCGGTCTGTTCATGCTCTTCGTGCTGAGCCGACGCAGCGCAGGCCTGCGGCGGTTCGCGGCTGAGGCACTGGTTCCGGTGATCGGCGGGCGCGTGAGTCGGTGGCGACAAGGCCTGCGGGTGTGCCTCGTGGCCCTGTCCGTGGCGATGGTTGCGGTGGCGCTGGCACGGCCACAATGGAATGCGACACCGAAGCCGAGTACGGCCATGGGGCGCGATGTGTGCTTCATCGTCGACGTCTCGCGGAGCATGATGGCCGAGGACCTTCCGCCGAATCGACTGGAGCGTGCAAGGCTGTGGGTCAAGGACGTGATCAGCGTAGCTCGGGGCGATCGCGTCGCACTGGTGGCGTTTGCAGGGAACGCTGTGGTCAAGTGTCCTCTGACACGCGACTACGGGTTCGTGCATATGGCACTGGATGAATTGGATACGGAGAGCGTCAGCCGCGGCGGCACGTTGATCGGTGATGCCATCCGCGTTGCGATGACTGATGTCTTCGACCTGGAGGAGGCACGGCATCGTGACATCATCCTGATCACGGATGGCGAGGATCACGAGAGCTTCCCCATCGAGGCTGCAATCAAAGCGGGCGAAGCTGGCGTTCGCATCATCGCAATCGGGATCGGTGATGAGAACCAGGGCGCTCGGATCCCGATCACGGATGAGCGAGGACGTCGATCCTTCCTGACGTACGAGGGCCAGACGGTGCGCACGCGGCTCGACAACCGCCTGCTGGAGCAGATTGCGCTGAGTTCGGCAGACGGGCGATACCTGAACGTCGCAACGGGCAACGTCGAACTCGACAAGGTGTATCGCCGTCTGATGGAAGATGCTGAGCGCAGCGAGATCGAGACCCGCACGACACTGCGCTATGATGAGAAGTTCCAGATCTTTCTCGGATTTGCGTTGACCCTCCTGCTCATTGAGGGCGTGGTGAGCGAACGACGAAGGGGTGTGACATGAGGCGACTCTTCCTGGTGATATTCCTGCTGCTGACCGGTGCGGCGCACCTTCAAGGTGCAGAGCCCGCGGCGAGGACGCTGGTGCTGGAGGGGAACCGGTTGTACGAGGCGGGATCGTTTGAAGCCGCGGCGGCGAAGTACGCCGAAGCACTGGAGCGTGAGAAGGGCCTGGACGTGGCGCTCTTCAACCAGGGGTGTGCGGAGTTCGAGCAGGGCAACCTCGACGAGGCAGAGCGACTCTTCCGCGCCGTGGAGGCCGGGACCCGGAGTGATGAACTGGCTGCGCGGGCAGCGTACAACCTGGGGACGGCGGCGTACCGTGAGACGATCTCTGTCGAGGAACCGGACCTGGAGCAGCAGATGTCCGGTCTGCGCCGTGCCTCATCTCATTTCCGTCGCGCGCTCGACCTCGCACCGAGGGATCAGCGGGCTGCACAGGGTCTGGAGACGATGCGCCGACACATGGCTGAACTGCGTCGCATGCAGGAGATGCAGCAGCAGATGCAGCAGATGGCGGACGAACTGTCCGATCTCGCCGACGATCAGCAGGAAGCCTCGGATGAAACGGCGGAATCAGATCGTCAGCAGCAGCAGGGTGAGGAAGGGCAGGAGCAGGAAGAACGACAGGCCGACGAACAGGAAGATCGCGACGATTCAGAGCAGGCTCAGGAGGGGAGTGAACAGCAGGAGTCCTCACAGCAGGAGCAGGCAACCGAAGGACAGCAGTCACAGGAGCAGCAGACGCCGGAGTCGTTGCAGCAGCAGCAGGACGAGTTGACCCAGCGCACACAGAATGCGCAGCAGCGTCTGGATGAGATGGGCGATCAGGCCGGTGCGGAGCAGAGTTCGGATGTGACGGATGCGCAACAGCGCGTAAATGAGGCGCAGGCGCATCAGCAGGAAGCGCAGGAGGCCATGGAGCGCGGCGACCTCGGCGAAGCATCGGAGGCTCAGCGTGAAGCGGCCGAGGACTTGAAGCAGGCCGCGGAGCGCATGCAGCGAGCGGCCGGGGAGCAGCAGGAGCAGCAGGGGGACGGGTCGGAGGAGTCCTCCGAGGGGCAGCAGGGCGAACAGGGGGAGGATGCGCAGCAGGAACAGGAGAAGGAAGGGGAGGGTCAGGAACAGGAGCAACAGTCCCCCGACGGTGCACAGCAGGAGCCATCTGAAGGGCAGGCCGGTGCGCAGCAGATGAGCCAGGAGGAACTTGACCAGATGCGGGAACAGATCAGCCAGTATCTTGAAGCGCTGCTGGACAAGGAACGCGCGAAGCGCGAGGAACGGGAGCAGAAGATGGGAACGGGCAAGGCGCGGCACACGCCGGTGGAGAAGGACTGGTGATCATGCAGATGCGCGGTATGCGATTTCTGGTGTTCCTGTGGGCGCTGTGCGTGATTGGGCACGCCGCCGGCGCTGCGCCGACAGCAGTGCTGCTGGCAAGCGACACCCGGGTCACCGTGGGACAGCAGTTCGTGGTGGAGGTTCGCGTCGAGGGTGCATCGGACGTCTCGCCTCTTCCGGTGAACAGTCCCGGCCTGCAGGTCGGTGAGCCATCGGTGAGTCGTCAGTCCAGCGCGGTGTATACCAATGGACGCCTGGAACGGACCGAGAAGATCTCGTTGCGCTACGTCGTGATTGCAACGGAGACGGGCGACCTGTCCATCGGTCCGATCGAGGTCATGGCAGATGGGCAACGGCTGAGGACGAACGCGATGGTCATCCGGGTGACCGAACCGCAGAAGATGGATGGCATCGTCGTGGACGTCGCCGTCAACAATCCGACACCATACGTGGGTGAACCCGTCGAACTGGACATCGTCGTGCTGTCCGAACGCCGGGTGCAGCGCGGTAACTTCCAGTTGACGGGGGAGGACACCGCGAACATAGATGTTTATGACGCCGTACCGGCTCAGAACCCGGAGGCGCGCACCAATCACTTCGGTTTCGGGGGGCAGTCGACGATCAGCATCTCCGGTGTCATGCGCGAAGGGGACAGCGAGCAATACGCGATCATCATGAAGCGCATCGTCGTACCCCGCAGATCCGGTGTGCTGGAACTGGGGCCCCTGGTTCTTGCAGGCGAGCAGGAGTACCGTCGTGGTCGAAGTGTCTTCGATGCGGGCACGCGCCAGATCGTGGTGCCATCGGACCCCCTCTCGATCAATGTCAGGCCGTTGCCGGAGGAGGGGAAGCCGCAGGGGTTCACGGGTCTGATCGGGAACTACGATGTCTTCGCGAGCGCCATTCCGCAACGTGTGAGCGTGGGGCAGCCGATCGAACTGAGCATTCTCATCAAGGGCGCGGTGCTGCCGGATCCGGTCGAACTTGATCTGACGAAGCAGGCCATCGCGGATGGTTTCAAGATCGCAGATCGCCTCGATCCTCCGGAGATTGCCGAGGCGGGCCAGCGGTTCACCCTGACGATTCGAGCCATGCGCGATGACGTCGAAGCCGTTCCGCCCATCGAATTGCCCTACTTCGATACACAGAAGGGCGAGTACGTCGTGGCGCGCAGCCGTCCCATACCGATCACGGTCGAGAAATCGGCGAGCGTCGGCGCGGATGACCTGGTCGGCGCCACAGGCTCAGGCATTGAGGGCGGCCGCGAGGTCGAGGACTTCGGGGAAGGCATCGCCCACAACTACGACGGGCCCGACGTGCTGACAACGCAGGGCTTCCGACTGGGTGACGCCGTGGCGTCCCCGCTTGTTCTTGCCGCGCTCGGTGGTCCACCCATCGCATACGGAATGCTCGCGACCCTCGTCCTGGTGACCCGCCGACGCGCAGGGGACATGGCAGGAAGGCGCCGACGGGACGCAGCAGCGGCAGTCGAAGACGTCCGCCGCGCCGCCGGCGCAGGGGTGGAAGTCGCCGCGGCCGTGAGCGAGGCGCTGTACCGCTACATGGGATCGCGATTCGACCGATCCGCGACGGGGCTGACGCCTCGGGAGTGTGAGGAACTGCTGGCGGCATGCGACGTGAGTGAGGCGACTCGATTTCGTGCTGTGCTGGAGCGGTGTGACGAGGCCCGCTTCGGCGGACTGGATGAAGCGGGGGCGGAGCAGCTTCAGTCCGAGGCACTGGCGGTGCTTGAGTCGGTTGATGCGGTGCTGCGGAGGCGTCGATCATGAAGTTGTGGCGACTGCTGTCGGTGGTGTTCTGCGTCCTGATCGCACATGCCTGGGCTCGCGCGGAACTGTCGGTGGAGGTGCAGGAAGCTCTGCTGGCGGAAGCAACAGAGGCGTTCGATGCGGGAGTGCGGCAACGCGACTCGGATCCGCAGGCGGCGGAAGCCGCGCTCGATCGAAGCATCGCCGCATTCACAAGGCTCGTGGAGGAGGGCGGCATTGAGAGCGGACGGCTGTACTACAACCTCGGTAACGCATGGTTCCTGCGCGGCGACCTGGGGCGCGCCATTGCGAACTTCCGGCGGGCGCAGGAACTGCTGCCAAACGACGAGAACGTGGCCTCCAATCTCGAATGGGCGCGGCGACGCGTTCCGGATCGCATTCCCCCGACCACACGAAAGCAGATCCTGACGACGATCTTCTTCTGGCACTACGACGTGCCGGCGCGGGTGCGCTTCGGTGCGTTCATGGTCTGCAATGGACTGCTGTGGACGCTGCTCGGACTCGGTCTGCTCGGCAGGATGCGTATGCGCTGGCCGGCAGTGCTGATGGGCGTTGCGGTCGTGGTGCTCGGGTCGTCGCTGGGGATCGAAGAGAAGTCGAGGCAGGCGCATGATGAGGGTGTGATTGTCCAGGCGGAGGTCGTCGGCCGGAAGGGTCCGGACGCATCCGCGTATCAACCGAGTTTCCGCGAACCGCTGCATGCGGGCGTCGAGTTCTTTGTCGTGGAGGAACGCCCGGGCTGGGTGCTGGTGCGCCTGCACGATGATCGAGAGACGTGGCTGCCCGCAGAGGCAGTGGAGAGGATCTGATTCAGGATCGGGGGGCGAGCGCCTTCGGCGCACATGCATGTGCTCATCCAGCGCGTGCAAACGCCCCGCGCTGGGGCGGGGCGTCGGTCAACTCTCGGGTTGTCACGGCCTCAGTTCTTCTTGGGCTTGCCGTTCTGGGTGCTGGCGAGCAGGGTGTCGACGTGCACGACGGGTGCCGCATCGGCGGTGATGCCGTCGTTGGTGTCGGCGTTCTGCTGTGAGCCGGCGGCGATGGCCGCGGCGAGCGCGAGTGCCCAGAGGAGCGAGACCGTAAAGAGGTCAGCCCCGGCGAGTGTGCGCTGTGCCCGCTCGCGGAGTCGGTGGATGCGCTGCCGCCAGGCTGCGTCTGAGATGGACCCGTTTTCGCGTTCAGTGATCATCGTCTTCACCTTGCCCATGGAAACATTGCAGGCATCGCAGAGTGATTCGGTGGCTTCTTCGTTGTACTCGTTGCGGCGGACTTCCTCGGCGACGAGGGTTTCCCGGAGTTCATTGTTGAGGCCCTTGAACTGTCCGAGGGCCTGGGTGATGGTCTCGTTGAGTTCGAGGCGAGCTTCGGGCCGCTCCTCGTGGATAGCGAGGTGCATGGTGGCGGAGGCGCGGTCGCTGAGATCAAAGTCACCGACGGTGCGGCGTTCCTGGCGCGAGAGTTCGCGGGCGACGTTGCGCGCCACGCCGAAGATGAAACGGCGGATGTCGGCTTCCTGGTCGTCGCTCTCCGGGTTGATGGCGTTGAGCGGCTCGCGATTGTCCTTGAGCATCGCCGCGATGCGGCAGCTGGTCTCGGAGGCGAGATCATCCCGGAGGTCACCGAGTTTGAACTTCGCTCCGAAGTAGTAGGCGGCGGAGTCGACGATCTCGCTGATGGCGAGGAGTTGTGCTCTCCGTTCGGCTCCATCCTGTTGGGTCCTGCTGTCCATCAATCCACCTCCGTGGTGATCTGCCGGCTCACGTGACCGGCTGGCGTGGAAGCGCTTGGAAGCGCTGCGAGTCTGAGGTCAGTTACCGGCGGCTTCGTCCCCGGTTTCCTCATCGGCCTGCTTCAACATACCCCGGACGATGGGCAGGTCGATCATTTCGCGCAGTTCTTCCTCGAATTGGAGGTGCGCGGCGAGGATGCCGTCGGTTGCACCGGCGGGGGAGATTGCGGCGAGCTGTTCAAGGATGTTACCGGCGGCGTCCCGCTGTCCGGCCCTGTAAAGGGCGAGGGCGAGGTTGACGATGATGCCGTCATTCTCGGGCCAGAGGCGGTAGGCCTCCGTTGCGAAGGCGACGGCCTGCTCGTGGTCGGCCAGGCGCCGGTAGTGGTCCGAGAGGTTATTGGCCGAGATGGCCTTGTGCATGTCGAGTTCGGCGGCATCGGCGCCGACGGCCTCCCAGTGGATGGCGTCTTCGAGTTCGCCGAAAGCGGCGAGGGCATTGGCGCGCATCACGGGGCGGACCCAGTCGGGGTAGGCGTGGCCGTCACCGGCGGTCGCGTCGAACTCCTCAAGTTGCGTGAGGATGCGCCGACGCAGTTCGTCCTTCTGCTGGTCGTCGTGGTTGGCCACCGCCTGGTGGTAGTCGTTGATGAGGGCGGTGATGGCCCGCTGCATGGGACGCACAAACGTCTGCCGGGCGGCAAACGTCAGGGACGCCTTACTGGGCTCGTTCCTGTCCTTGGGAGCGGACATCACCTGCATCCGTGACCCGCGATTCCACCGCGAGCGCGGTTCCATGCGGGTCGTCGAAGTCGAATTGAATCGCCACGTCTTCATACAGCCTACTGCAACAACCAGCGGGCGTGTGACATGATTCCACCGAGTTTATTTTCCCCCCTCTGAGGGCGTCACGCGGGTTGGGGGGGCTGCATGGCTGAGAGAGGCCCCTCGGGCCTTGCCTGCCGGCCGGCGGGGTTGGAATTCACATGCTTCTGCAAGAAGGAGATTGGCTATGTCCAGGAATGGATCCAGATATCGGTGTGCGCGTCTGCGTCGCGGCCTCATGGCGGCGGGACTCGGAGGTCTCATGGTGTTCGGGATTTCGTCGGTCGAGGCTTCCGGGTGGTGTCGGGGGGATCGTTCATCGCGCTCGCATTGGTCGCACGCACAGCGGTCGCACCATCACCATCATTCGTACCGGCATGTCCGCGCACCTCGATGGGCGGCGGGGACGCTCCGGATCAACGGGAGGTGCTTCACGATTTCAACGCGGAGTACGGCTTACGAAGTGGCGCGGGTGTTTCGCAGGTGTGGATACCGCGCTTCCGTGGAGCGGACGTGTGATGGACTGCGGGTGTGTGTCCGCGGCTGTCCGCGTGTTGCCTGGTCAGGGAGTCGGGTGTCTGCCCGCGTGTCGCACGCGAGGACGCACGTGACGCTGGACTTCCGGCGCTGGCGATAAAGGGGCCGGGTCGGGGGACTCCCGACGTGGTTGCCGCCGCGACGGGGGATTGTGAAATGCTGAGCGTCGGCGTGGGTTATCAGGTTATCGTGAACGCCTCACCGCCGAACGCCATTGTGGACTGGCTGGACCGTCTCGGCCCTGCGCATCTGGATGCGGTGATGGTACGGGTCGGCGATGTTCTCACGGAGGCGATGGAACTGCGTCGCATTCCGGGGCGCGCACCGATTCCGGCGGAGGATCTGGTCGCGGGGACACTGTTCAGTGAGATGGCCTTGAGTACCGGGCTTCGCGTGACCGAACTGGCGGCCCTGATGCCGCGAGCGCGCCAGGATGCGCGGGACGCGGTTCTGTGGTTGTTGACCACGGAACTGCTGAGCGTGATGTCGGGTACTCAAAAGAAGCCGGTCGTCCGCAGCTCCCGCGGCCGACCGGTTCGTGCAAGGAACTGAAACGCACTCGGGACGCACTGATACAAGTCGTCGGATCCGAGTCGCGTTTCGGTCAAATTGACAAAAGGTCCAGAACGGCGTGATCAGGTCATCAGACCACTCGGCAGGGGAAGTGCCTGCTGAGCGAGGAGAGATGCCTGGGGGTATACCTCTGTGCGAGGCGTCGCAGGTCTGCGTAGCGAGACGCACATCTCAGCGATGTATCCGTTCCCGAGCGTATCGGGCGAATCGTCGCGATGATTTCGGTGTGATCTGCCCGGACGATGACGTCCACGGCATGACATTGCGGGGTTGGAATCAGCATGGGGCATCTCCGCTCGACGATCCACGTGCATCCTGCACTGGCACCAGAATACAAAATGGTCCGGCCTGTTGTGATAAGCAACATCACTCATTTCCCGATGAATCCTCGGGATCGTGATGTTTGTGGCAACTGGGGACCGACATTGCGCCCGATACTCTCATGGAAGCGTGAGGACACGGCGATCACTTCATTTTTTCGCCGCGCTGACATTAGCGCTGCACTCCCGATAACCGCGCGGTATCCTCTGCACGCCGTAAGAGGAGGATGTAGTGGCTGCTGACCATGGGGCGATGCCCATTGACACGGCACTGCTCGATGCGATTGCTGATCCGGCTGTTGTCATTGACCCGGAGTGTCGGATCGTGTGCGTCAACACCTCCTGGCTTCTGCTGTTGGGACGAGGACGCGACGAACGCGAAGACTGGTGCGGTCGATCGATTCATGACGTGCTCTCCTCGATGGAATCGTGGAGTGAAGTCAACGTCTCACACGTGATGCATGAGATCAACGGCCTGGTGACGGGCGCACGTGCGCGCTTCTCGGTGTCCTGCAGCGGGTTGCTGGGTTTCCGGGATCGCGCGGATCGCGTCCGCGGGAGCCGCATAGCAGGTCACGGTGGTCGGTACATCCTGTTGCTCTTCGAGAATGCTGAACCCGTCGTCGAGGATCCCCTCGGTGGGTGGCGCGCCAGCGTCGAGCAGGCGCTGGTCGAGAGTCGGCAGCGACTTCGGATGCTCTTCGAGTCCAGCCATGACGCCATCCTGGTCACCGATGCGCGGGGGCGATTCGTCGAGTTCAATGATGCGGCCTGCGATCTCTTCGGATGCTCACGCACAACGCTCGAGCAGATCGATCCGGGCGACGCCGAGATGACAGGTGCGCTGGCCGCGGCGCGCTTCTCTTCTTCGCGTGCGAGCGTGGATGGGCAGGGGACATTTCCCTTCGTGCGTCCGGATGATGAGACGCGGATCGCGGAGTACTCGACCCGCCAGTTGCCCAACGGACACTTCCTGTCGGTGCTGCGCGATGTGACCGAGCGCCGGCGGGCGGAGGACGCACTGCGCCAGATTGCGCACGGCGTCTCGGCGACGACGGGGCAGGCATTCTTCCGGTCGCTCGTGCAGTACCTGGCTTCGACGCTGAAGGTCGAGTACGTGCTGGTGTGCGAACTGGACCGGCGGGACACGAGCAGGATCAGGGCGATCGCGGCGTCCGAGCGCGGCGAGATTGTTGAGAACCTGAGTTGCTCGATCATCGGCTCTCCGTGCGAGGTCGTGATCCGGCAGGGACTCCGCTGTTTCCCGGGCGAATTGCGTCAGCAGTTCCCGGAGGATCCGTTCATTCGCGATCTTGGAGTCGACAGCTTCATCGGGACACCGTTGTTTGACTCTTCCGGCCAGGCGCTGGGACTGCTGTGCGTACTGGATCGGCGCCCGATGACGAACATTCCGTTCATGGAATCGATCCTGCGTATCTTCGCCGTTCGTGCATCGGCCGAACTCGAGCGCAAGCGATCGCAGGCGGCACTGGTCGAGAGCGAACAGCGCTATCGCCGGCTGGTGGAAACTTCGCCGGATGGCATTCTGATCGAGAAGCGCGGCCTCATCGTCTACGCGAACGCGTCAGCGCGGCGGCTGCTGCGCGTTGATGACCCGACGAGACTGCTGGGTGAGCCGTTCCTTCGCTTCCTGGCAGAGGACTATCGCGACGGAGAGCGGCAGCGGATCCGGCGACTCGAGACTACGGAAATGATGGTCGAGCGTGAGACACAGACCTGGATCAGGGCAGACGGGACCGAGATGATCGTCGAGTCCGCGGGAACACAGTGCACGCACGAGGGCGACACCGCTGCTCAGATCGTCTTTCGGGACGTCACGCAGCGCATCCTTGCCGAGCAGCAACTGCTCAACAAGACGCACGAACTCCAGCGCATCTTCGATGCACTGCCCGACCTGTATGTGAGGCTCAGCAGTTCGGGCGTGGTGCTGGACTCGCACGGTGCTACGGCCGGGCTGACGCCCACGGTGGGATCACTTGAGGGGAGGTCGCTGCATGAACTCCTCCCCAGTGACGTTGCAGAGATCTTCGAGGAAACGATGGTGGACGTGCGCCGTCGCAATGCGCTGATCGTGCTGGATTACATCTACTCGGAAGAAGACGACGATCGGCACCTGGAGGCACGACTGCTGCCCTTCCTCGATGATCAGTTGATCGTCGTGATCCGGGACATCACGCGGCGACGGATGCTCGAAGAGGAACTGCGCCAGGCGCAACGTATCGAGGCCATCGGGCAGTTGGCGAGCGGTATCGCGCACGACTTCAAGAACGTGCTCACCGCTATCTTCGCGCACGTCAAGGTTGCCATGGACCGGTTGGAGCCGGAGCATCCCACCCGACAGGAACTGGCTTCGATCCAGGAGGCGGCGAAACAGGCAGGTGATGTCGTCAACTCGCTGCTGACGTTCAGCCGTGGTGCCGCGATGGAGCGGCGTCCGTATCGACTGAGCGAGGCGGTGGAGAATGCCACGCGCCTGATCCAGGCGACGCTGCCGCGCGATGTCGAGGTCACGGTCGATCTGGATGGCGCACCGGAGCCGTGGGTGCGAGCCAACGCAACGCAGATGCAGCAGGTCGTCATGAATCTCGCATTGAACGCCGCGGATGCCATGCCCCGGGGCGGGTCCCTGCGGGTGTCGTGCGGCCTGATCGAGGAAGCCCCCGCGGTGCCGGCACTGGAGCCGCTGCGCGGGCATCCGTGCGCGGTGCTTCAGGTGTCGGATACGGGATCCGGTATCTCTCCGGCAGCCCTGCCTCGAATTTTCGATCCGTTCTTCACCACGAAGCCGCGTGAGCGGGGGACGGGCCTCGGTCTGTCAGTCATTCACGGCATCGTCCGGGAGCATGGCGGACAGGTACTGGTCGACACGAAGATCGGCGAGGGGACGACATTCTCGATCTACCTTCCGGCGATTGAACCTGAGAAACCGATCCCGGTTCCAGAGCGCCTTCCGGAGGCAGGCGTGCAACGGGCATTGCTGGTTGAACCGGATGTTCATGTTCGCGGCCTGATGGCGAGCACTCTTGAGTCCATCGGCTACGAGGTGGTGATCGACGGTCCGAGCGCGATGTCGCGCGACGATGTGTCGCTGCTGGTCGTGGGTGCCGTGGAAATGGACGATGCCATGCGCGCGATGTTCGAGTCGAAGTCAGGATCGACACCGACGGTGGTGGTGGGCAGTCGGGGGCGCGGCGAGACTCAGGCGTCATCGGATGCCTCCGGCCCGGTGATCCTGGCGCGTCCGTTCCGCATGGTGGACTTCAAGAGCGCTGTCAGGCGTGCGCTCGAACGGTACTGAGCACCCGGATTCCTCGTTGCTCCTTCGGGCTTACGGGCAGGTCTCTCCCCACTGCGTGAGGATCCGGTTGAGGTCGGTGAAGTCGACGAGTCCATCACCGGACGCATCTCCATTGGTGCCGGGATCGACGGCGTCCTGCCAGTTCTGCAGGACGACGTTCAAGTCTGAGATCGTGATGACGCTGTCGTTGTCGAAGTCGGCGATGCAACCGGTGGGCGTGACGCTGAAGCGGCGGACGATGGTGTTGCGGTTGCCCTGAACGTCATCAATCGAGACGGTGAGGTTGATGGTGGCAGTGCTGGTGATCGGATCGGTGAGTGCGGCGGTCCAGATGCTGTCGCCTTCGTGCACGAAGAGGTCGGCGAGTTCGGCACCGGGCGCGCGGCCCATGATGGACGCGGTGGTCGTGACCGAGAGCGAAGACATGTCGAGACCGGAGCCGGGGTCGGTCAGCCCGATGCGCAGTTCACTGATCGGTGCGTCGGCCTGACCGGGACGCGGTGCATCGACGTGGACAACGGGCCGCAGTTCATCGAGGAACCAGCCGAAGTCCTCGTGTCCGGTATGGAGTCCGGTATCAATGGGGCAACCGAGATCGATCCATCGCGCGAATGTCATCCGCTCGGCGTCGGTGAGGGGAGCGACACCACTTCCGGGAGGCGGCATCTGCGTGCCGGTGAAGTCGAGATCGGCATCCTGAGCATTGGTACCGGGCGGGAGCGTGCTCGCATCGCCGGGCGTCGTCTCAGTGGGATGATCTTCATTGGACCAGCCATCCAGGCGCTCGCCGTGCAGCTTCCACATGAGAAGTGAACGCCTGCTCTGGAACATGCGGACGTAGCGGCTTGCGTTCATGCCGATCCATGCTCCACCGTTGGCGACAGCGGGGTAGCCCCACTGGCCGGCCGGATCCGCCGCGAGCCGGGCGTAGTCACCGGGCAGATCGTTGTACAGCGCGTAGTCATCGAGGACGAGTTGCCCTGGCGGGAGCGGTGAGTTCCGCGTGTGGCACGGGATGCAACTGCGTTGCAGGATGGGTCTGATGTCTCGGTAGAACTCGACATCTTCAGCGGCGTTGTTCGTCCAGAGGACCTCCGGATCGTCACCACCGGTCGGGTTGAGCAGCGGTGTGCCGCTGCTCAGGTCCGGAACGCTGTAAGCGGGTGTCGAGGCGATGGTGGTGTCGAACTCGATGGGCACCTGGCTGTGTGCATGGCAGCCGCCACAGTTATTGCGGAGTTCTCCAGGCCTGACCTGGTGCCAGGTCTGGGACATATTGAGCACCATGCCGCGACGATCAATGGTCTGGAACGTGAAGGGCGTATCCGCCGGAATGCGGGCGAGGAAGCTGGAGTCCGGTGTACCGGGCGTGAGTTCTTCGTAGCCGCCACCGGGAGCAGGCTTGAGCACTGGCACTTCACCGAGAATGCGCATGCGCTCGCCGGCGTGGTTATCGAAATGACGCCCGGCGTTGGGGCCGTATGAGCGATGCGTGGTCGGCTCAAGCATGAGAAGCCGGATGGCGTAGACGTCCTCGTCTTCGTACAGACCCGCCTCGGCGCCCTGCCACGACCAGTTGCTGCTGGCACCCGATGCACTGGAGAAGGGGTCGAGCCCGTTCCACTCAGGCGTGTCATCGGTGAACCCGGGGGCCGTCTCGCGGCGGATCACGCTGGAACTGCCGATGAGTCCGAAGGGCGTGCCCTTCGGGAGGAGTTCGTGTTCGGATCCGTCGTTGGGGAGCCAGGGGAGTTCGGCGGGGGGCGCAGGATGGATGTCGCTCCATGCGACCACTGGCCTCGGCCACGCTTCGTTGTAACCCGGATCGTTGAGGATCTCGATGAGATCTTCGTGGCTGTTCATCGTCGCCGCACCGGGGATCAGGTAGATCCCGCTGTCAACAGTGGGGAGGTTGACGGGACGCTGGAGCGTGTTGACGGGGCCGCCAGACCAGACGACGAGAATGTCGTTCTCCGGCGCGGCGGTCGGCTGCGTCAGTTTGCCCGCACGGGTCTCACCATCGGGGAGCAGCGGTGCGGCCTGGTCCTTCGCGTGCGTGAAAGGGGTGAGTGAGAACATGCCGACGGGTGTGAAGGGCATGCGGAAGTTGGTGGAGATGCCATCGGAGTCCGTGAAGTAGAGCCTCGGATTCTCGTCCTTGATGGCGGAGTGGAAGGGGCCCATGGTGTCGAAGCCGGGTTCGGGGAGTCTGCGCAGCGCGCCGAAGCCGAGGTTGTGGAGGTTGTAGTAGTCAACGAAGACAACATTGCCGTCGGCGAGTTGCGTCGGGAAGTGGAAGGCCTGGGCGCGACGGAAGGCGCTCACGACGGGGGTCCAGTCGCGGCCGTCGGGTTTGATCGCCATCAGTGACCATTGGCGACGGTCACGAGCGCCCTGTGATTCGTGTGATGAGAAGAGGATGCGTCCGTCGCGGAGCAGCGTGGGATGGAGCGCACCGCTGAGGCTCATTGGCGCGATGGGGGTGACATTGGCGCCGTCCTCATCCATGACGAAAAGCTGGAAGACACCGTAGCGACCGCCGCGAGGCACTTCGAGGCCGTTGCGAGTGCTGGTGAATGCAAGCCTGCCGTTGGGAAGTGGGCATGGCCCGGTGTTCATGACGCCGTATCCGAGGCTGTTGAACTGCGTCGTATCGGCTTCGAGCGGATCGGAGGTCCAGTTTCCGGCGGCGGTTGCGGGCGTGAATTCACCGAAGGTGAGTTGTTCGACGGTTCGCGACTGGATGTGGATGCGATAGATGTCGGAGCCGGCGTATGAGAGGCCGAGTCGTTCGTTGTTGAGTGTTTCGACGTCATGGAAGAGGCTGTAGTAGACCCACTGACCATCGAGCGAGACGGCGGGGTCGGTGACGGCGCCGGGTCCGGGGTCGACGAGGACTTCCTGCGAGCCGTCGGGGTGGAGGAGCATGAGTTCGGCGCCGGGTTCGAGTCGCCCGGGCTGTGCGACATCTGGCCAGACGATGGGTGTGACATCGCCGTGTCGGGGCTGCCGGACGTAGACGATGTCGTAGTCGACGACGTTTCCGGCGTAAGCCGGTGCGGGGAAGAGGATGATGGCGGTGAGCAGGGCGCGGAGGAAGCTTCGCACGCCGGGTGCGTCGATGACACTCATGGTCAGATTCTCCGATTTGCCGGGAGAAGAGGGCCGTCCTCCCGACGTCTGTTCCGGATGAATGGATTCATTCGTTGACACTGCGACTGGCACCGCCGAGCGGGTTGTGTCGGCGAAATCGCGGTGATGTGAGCACACACTATCCGCTGGGTTGGTGAGAGTCCCGTGAATTCGTCCTCATTCTTCGATGCACAGTGACTCCTAAATCCTTGTCGGTTTTGGTAGTTAGCGAAGCCGGCGAGTGCGGGCCGGCTGTTTTCACTACCGTTGCGGGGGTCGACATGGTAAAACGTTACACCAAGCTGTGTCCTCCCCGACCCTTCAAATCAGAGAGATGGAGTGTGACCCGATGCGTGGATCCAGGCTGACGTGGACAGGCGCTTTTTTCTTGTGCGCTGCAGGTGCGGCGACCGCCGCGCCCATCCAGATCGGGTTCCTCTGGCACATGCACCAGCCGATCTACTATCCCTACGAGTCGGTGCTCGCGACCGATGCAGGGGGCTACTTCTCCTTCAGCGTCGTCGATGTCCACAATCAGCGACTGGGACCGTACACGGGGTGGCCGCGGGATGCTGTGCAGGCGGGTCTTGGCCAGTCGCACCTCGGTGCGCAGGTGAGTTTCTCGGGGTCCTTGATCGAGAACCTCAATGCGCTTGCCGGCGCCGGCGTGCACGGCGGACAGTGGACGAACTGGGATGGGGCGTACGACCAGGCGAATACGTGGACTACCTCCCTCGGGCATCCGCGGCTGGACATGGTGGCCTTCGGCTATCACCACCCGCTGATGCCTCTGCTGGATTACGAAGATGCGGTCATGCAGATTCGTCTGCACCAGCATGTGCACGGTCAGACGTGGGCGGGGCCTCAATCAAACGGCATGTTCCCGCCGGAGACGGCCTTCTCGACGCGGATCATTCCGGCGCTGACGGCGCCGGGCATCGAGCTCGACTGGATCCTGGTGGACAACATTCACTTCGATCGCGCGTGTGTCGGGTATCCGCATACCAATGCATCGAACCTCTTTGCGCCGAACGCGGCTGACCAGATCAACCCTGACCCGGCGCAGAACGGCGGGGCATGGGTGCAGTTGAACAACCTGTGGGCGCCGAGCCAGGTGAGCGTGCCTTTCGGGTATCAGCCGCACTACGTGCAGCATGTCGATCCGGAGACGGGGGCGATCTCGCGGATCGTGGCGGTGCCAGCGGCGCGGTACGAGGGGAACGAAGACGGCCGGGGCGGCTACGGCGCCTTCCTGTACGACCAGGTGATGGATCAGTACCTGGGTTGGAACACGGATGCGCAGCATCCGATGTTCGTGATGCTGCATCATGACGGCGACAACTTCGGCGGCGGGTCCGAGTCGTACTACCACCACAACTTCCAGAACATGGTGAACTGGGTATCGGGTGATCCGGACTACGAGGTCACCACGGTGGATGATTACCTGCAGCGCTTCCCGGTGGACACGAATGATGTGATCCACGTGGAAGATGGATCGTGGGCGGGTGCTGACAACGGTGATCCGGAGTTCAAGAAGTGGCTCGGTGATCCGAACGGGTCCGGGTGGAGTCCGGACAGGAACAGTTGGGCGGTCCTGACCGCGGCGAAGAACCGCGTCTTCACGGCGGATGCGATTGCGCCGTATTCGTCGATCGGGAACATCCTGAATGGCGCGGGCACGAACACGGATCGGGCATGGCATTACCTGCTGGTGTCAGAAGCATCCGACTACTGGTACTGGGACGGAACCGAGGTGTGGGACAGCAACGTGACCCGCGGGTGCAACCAGGCGGTGACGTTCGCTGATGCAGTGATCGGGACTGGCGCGGACACGGTGGCACCGACGATCTTCGTGCCGCAGCGCGAACCCTATAACCCGGGCGGCTATGAGTGGGGCGGAACACCGGAGCCATCCGACTTCGAGGTGTGGACTTTCGCGGATGACGTGAGTGGTGTGTCAGCGATCACGTTGCACTGGCGTGTGGATGCGGATGGCTTCAATCCGATCGCGTCGATCCAGAACGAGACTTTTGCCGGGGGTGCGGAAGTGGGTGCGTGGAACAGCGTGTCGATGACCGCTCAGAGTGATCCGGCGCCGCCCGCGGGCGTGCTGGGTGCGACGTATCGCGCGACGCGATACAGCGCGATGATCAACGGGCAGTCGGATGTGCTGATCGACTACTACGTTGAGGCGGTTGACGGGCAGGGGAACGTGAAGAAGACGGACATTCAGCATGTGTACGTCGGTATCGCGGGTGGTGGTGGACCGTCGGGTGTCGCGGTGACACCGGATCCGCTGGTGGCCGGCGGCAGTGCCCATGTCGAGTATGACCCGGCGGGTGGTGTGCTCGCGAGCGCGGGGAATGTGTGGATTCACTACGGCTTTGACAACTGGTCGACGGTGCCGCCGGATGCGCTGATGACGTGGAATGCGGGAGACGAGGTGTGGGAGATCGACATCGCGCTGCCGGGTTCGGCGTCGCAGTTCGACTTCGTCTTCAACGACGGCGGTGGCACGTGGGACAACAACAACGGCGCTGACTGGCACTTCCCCGTGATGGGTGGTGAGCTGGAACCGATGTGGACGATGGACGGCGTGCTGGATGGCGATGCGACAGAGGTTGCATCCAGCGGCGGGCTTCACCTGTATGCAGGTGTGATCGGCCAGACGTTGTACGTGGCGACTGAAGATGCCGGTGAGGGACAGGATCACTTCATCTACGTGGCGGAGATGCCCGGTGCATTGACGGCTGCGAACTGGGCGAAGGCGGGGCAGGTGGCGCAGTGGGATGCGTTCCTGGCTGACGAGAATGACAACGACTACGAGGGCTGGTTTGATACATCGGGTGCATCCCAGGCGACGACGGGTGCGAATGGTGGAGTGCTCGAGGGCACGCTTGACCTCGTGGGAGAACTTGGGGTGATGCCGACGCAGATCGCGCTGGCGGTGGGCGTGTTCGAGACTCAGGATGGGGGCATGTTGCTGTCAGGCTTCCAGGTGCCCGCCACCGTGAATGGTGACGGGAATGTCGACGCGGCGGAGTACGTGATCGTTGATATCGCGGATATCACGGTCGCGCCGCCTGGCCCGTGCACACCGGGCGATGCGGATGGCAACGGTGAAGTCAACTTCGACGACCTGAACCTCGTGCTGGCGAACTGGAGTCAGAGTGTCGCGCCGGGCGAGGATGGTGATGTGACGGGGGATGGCGTGGTTGACTTCGATGACCTGAATGCGGTGCTGGGGGATTGGGGGAGTGGGTGCTGAGCGCGGCTTTGCCGCGAGGTGTTGGGTTGAAGCTTGTAGGTTCTGGGCCCTGGGTGGGTCTTGGTTCGCTTGTGCCAAGCTTCAAGTTCACAACCTCTCCACTGCTCGGAGAGAAGTGGCACCTGATCATGGGTAGGTGACGCCCCAGTTGGCGAGGACTTCGTTGAGGTCGCTGAAGTCGACGACGCCGTTGTTGTCGAGGTCGCCGTCGTCGTGGGTGACGTCGTTGGAGTTGCCCCAGTTGGCGAGGATGGCGTTGAGGTCGGTGAAGTCGACCACGCCGTCGTTGTTGACGTCGCCGGGGTAGGTGGGCGGGTCGTACATGGGGTCGTCGCGGTCTGCGCCGTCGATGAGGCCGTCGCCGTTGATGTCTTCGAGGAAGAAGTTGGGGCCGAAGTTCACGACTGTGACCGTGCCGTCGACGACGCCGTCGGCGTCGCGGCCGGTGCCGTCCACTTCATCGATGCGGGCCTGGATGATGCCGCGATCAACGAGGTCGGTCATCTCGTCTCCGTCGAGATCTCCGTAGGTCTGGAATGCGACATCGGTCCAGGCGAAGAAGTAGGGGCGGGTGTCGGGGTAGCTGGTTCCGAAGATGGCGGTGCAGCGCCAGTTGTCGGTATCGAGGCCGGCATTGGGGGACTGCCCGGCCCAGCCGTTCTGGAGCGTGGCGTTTTCGCCGAAGAGTTGTCCGGAGTCGGCGCCGGCAATGATGTCGACGAGTGATTCCTCGATGCTGTTGTGATCGGCGACGTTGGCGTTCGCGGCCTGAGCCGTTTCGTTGGCCATGAGCGCCGCGCCAGCCATGGTCATGGGATAGACGATGGTGATGAGCGTGCGGTCGTTGGCGGTGCCGTTGGGGTTGTAGTGGTAGAAGCGCACCTCGACTTCAGGGTCGTACAGGCCCGGGCCGGAACCTCCGGTGGCCAGTGAACCCTGCGCGTAGCCCCCGGTGCGCTGGAAGACGCGGCCGGTGAGGATCCAGACTTCGCCTTCCTCGAAGACGTCGTCGCCATCTCCGGTGGGTTCGCTCGTCTTGGTCAGAATGTTGCAGCCGCAGAACGTGACTTCCCAGTCGGCGCCGCTGCGCTCGAAGTGGGGCATGGTGGCGAAGTTCAGATCATGGTCGTACCCGCTGACAGCGGCCTTGTTGGCGAGCGGAAGGGGGGGCAGGTTGCCGAAGCGCGCGACGTTGGCGAGGTACTTCAACTCGGCACCGCCGCCGATGTCGCCACCGGTGTCGTGGTCGTTGTCGATGTCGATTTCGAGGTAGCCGTAGACAGGGTGATCACCCCACTCGAGGGGTTCGAAGGGATGACCGTTGACGCCGAGCGTGCCGGGCGGGTTGAGGAGTCCGTTGAATGTGAGATCGATGCGGACGAACTCCGCCGCGGTGCCGTCGAAGTCGGAGGTGGATCCGGTGTAGAGATCGGTGTCCGGATTCTCAGGTGACCATCCGATGACACGCAGGCCGCGCAGGTCGGGGAGGTTTCGCGCGGGCGGGATGGGATTGGGAGTACCGACGGGGTCGGTGCGCCTGATGACCGCATCGTTGGCTTCGAGCGGAAAGGCGGACTGGATGCCGAGCGCCTGACCGACCTCGACCGGTGTCCCGGGCATGATGTCGGGGTCACCGATATCGAAGCCGCCGCCCGGCTGGTAGGTCTGCCCGATGAGGGCGGCCGAGATGGCGAGGGCCGATGCGATCATTGCCGGGCCATCTCCTTGACGTAGTCTTCGAGTCCGCCGCGTTCGATGCGATAGCGCAGGCTGCTCCGGTTCATGCCGATGAGTTTGGCGGCCTTGGAGACGTTGCCCTTGACGCGCTGGAGAGCCTGAACGATGAGTTCGCGTTCGACTTCTTCGGCGCTGTAGGAGTTGTTGTCGAAGTCGAAGGTGATGGGGCCGGTTGCCGTTGAGCCGTTGGTATGGGCTGCCGCGGGTGACGTGACTTTGCGGGTGGCCTGCGCGTTGAGGCCGAGGTCGGTGGGTGAGATTTCGTTCTTCTCACTGAGCATGACGGCTCGCTGGACGGCGTTGATGAGTTCACGGACATTGCCGGGCCACGGGTGGTGTTTCATCGCGGCGGCGGCCTGTATGGAGAATGTCATCCCTGACCGTCGGTACTCCCTGCAGAAGCGTTCGCGCATGGCCTCCGCAATCAGCATGATATCGTCGGTGCGCTCGCGAAGCGGGGGAATTCTGAGCGTGAAGGCGTTGAGGCGGTAGTAGAGATCGCGCCGGAACTCGCCGGCCTCCACGCGGGTCTCAAGGTCCTGGTTGGTCGCGGCGATGACGCGGGTACGCACGGTGCGATCGCGCGTACCGCCGACGCGCCGGAACGTACCCTGCTCGACGATGAGCAGGAGTTTCGCTTGCAGGTCCAGGGCCATGTCACCGATTTCGTCGAGGAAGATCGTGCCGCCCTCGGCCATCTCGAAGAGGCCGGAGCGTGCGGCCTTTGCATCGGTGAATGCGCCGCGTTCGTGGCCGAAGAGTTCGCTTTCCACGAGTGAAGCGGGAAGCGCCGAACAGTTGACATGAACGAAGGGTGCGGAGGCGTCGCCCGTCAGTTCCGTGGCATGGGCGTGGATACGCCGCGCGAAGACACCCTTGCCGGCGCCGGTCTCGGCGAGCAGGAGAATTGTGGGGATGCTGACACCCGCCGGATCCTGGCGACCCGGGGCGGGGAGGGGAAGGGCGGCAAGGCGTTCGGCCATGTGGAGCGTGCGGCACCACGCTTCGTCCTCACCGATCACGGTCTGGGTGTCATGACGCGTGCGCTCCATGCGCTCGTAGAGCTTCAGGCGGGCACGGACGCGGCGGTTCTCAAGGGTGCGCTCGACCACGATGCCGAGTTCTTCAAGACCGATGGGCTTCTGAAGGTAGTCGTCGGCGCCGAGTTTCATCGCCTCGACCGCCTTCTCGACCGACCCGTAAGCGGTGATGATGAGGAAAGCACCCTCGAATCCGTCTTCGCGCAGTCGGCGCATGAGGTCGATGCCGGTGCGCGAGCCGTCGAGATTGACGTCGCTGAGGATGGTGTCGAACTCGATGTCGCGCGTCAGATCCCAGGCTTCGTCCGCTGATGAGCACTCGCTGACCTCGTGCTCCGCCTTCCGCAGGCTCTGGCAGATGGAGAAACGGAGGTTTTCTTCATCCTCGATGATCAAAATTTTTGCCACTACACATTCTCCAGCTTCTCAGACCGGGTGTTCTCTTCCGGGAGCGGTGCGCCAGCGTCGAGTGGCAGGATGACCTCGAAGTTGGCGCCGCGGCCGGAGTGGGCGGATGCGACCCCGTTTTCAGAGGATATGCCGCCGTCGACATGAATGCGCCCGTTGTGTGCCCGGACGATCTGTTGAGCTACTGCAAGACCTATGCCGTTTCCGGTGGACTTCGTGGTGAAGTGTGCCGCGAAAATGCGGGTGATCAACTCCGGCGGTACGCCGTCGCCGTCGTCGGTGATGCGGATGGTCCACTGGTTGGTTTCCGGACCGTTCTCGGCCTTCAGATGTACGGAACCATCCTTGGGACAGGCCTCGATGCCGTTGGAGAGGATGGCGATGATGGCGTGCCCGAGGTGACGTTCATCGCAGAGGACGGAGGCGGGGGCGTCATCGAGGTTGATCTCAAGGTTGACGCCGCGAGTGAGCGCCATGGGACGGTGGGCATCGACGAGTCCGCGGAGCCAGGCTGTGGGGTCGATGCGTCCGGGTCGAAGCTGGAGTGGCGAGGTGGCATCAAGGAGTTCGGCGAGCCATTGTTCGAACTTGTCGACTGAGGTGACGATGCGTTGCTGGTTTTCGCGGAGGGGTGATTCGTGGTCGAGTTCATTGCGTGTGAGTTCGGCGAGTCCCCTGATACCGGAGAGCGGGTTGCGGAGGTTGTGCGCGAGCCTGCGGACCATCTGTCCGATGGCGGCGAAGCGCTCCTGCTCGATGCGTTCTCGCTGCATGGCGACGATCATGCCGGCCATGTGATTGACTTCGGCGTTGAGCCGTGCGAATTCATCGCGGCCGGTGACGGGGATGCGATGTTCATAGTCCCCTTTCGCGATGTGTCCGGCGGCGGTGCGCAGGGCAGCGACGGGGCTGATGACCCAGCGATGCAGAAGGATGTAGGCGAGTGCGCTCATGAGCAGTGCACCGAGGATGGCGAAGTAGTTGGCCTGCAGGGTGCGCTGGCGGAGGCGCTGGTTGTCCTCGATCTGGGCAGCGGCATGACTGAGGACCTGCCGTTCGCAGTAGTTGACGAGTCCGGTGATTGATTCACAGTGTTCACGAAGTTCTGCGGCGCTGGCGAGTTCTCCGGACCGCATCCATGACTGGACGCCGGAACTGCAATCGCGAACGGCTTGACGGAGTGATGTCGAAGCGCCGACTCCGGCCCACGAGTCGAAGCCGGGTGAGCCCTCGAGGGCGCCGTGTGCTTCGATGATGGCGGCACTGACATGCTGTGTGTCTCTGTGCGTGCTGTCGCGAGAAATGGTGTCGTCCGAAGGGGCGGATGGCAGGAGGGCGTGGAGGGCATCGGTGCTGCGCCGGAGTCGGCCGAGTTCCTCGAGGATGACGGGGAGGTTCAGGACATTCTCCGCGGCAGCACGCTGGAGTGATGCGGCCCAGATGGCGGTGACGGCGCTGACGAGCACTGAGAGCGTGACG
Source organism: Phycisphaerae bacterium (assembly GCA_030432255.1). GTDB lineage: Bacteria > Planctomycetota > Phycisphaerae > Phycisphaerales > UBA1924 > JAUIHS01. Next base: position 165,242 of record JAUIHS010000006.1, on the reverse strand, counting down.
AGGCTGATCAGGACCAGGAACTTGAGTCGGAGTGTCATCGGGGTACGGAGCCGGTGTCAACGCGGCACAAAGTCCCAGCGCCAGTTGGGTTCGGAGAGTGGTGCACTGGTGGACTCGACATGGCCGTCGATGAATCCGACGTTCATGGAGCCGTTGTGGCGGCGTGCGGGATTCCAGCGCTGATCGTTGCTGAGGTAGGGTCCTGTGCTGCCGAGTCCGGGCGCGGAGAAGACACCGTCTCGGATGCCGGTGAGTTGTTCGGCTTCCCAATGAACGTCCCAGACGAGCGGGACGTTGGGCTCGGACAGCAGGCGCATATTGAGGATGGGAATGCCCGCGGCGCCGAAAAGGCTGGCATCGCGTCGATAGAGTCGGAAGTTGAAGCCGTAGGAGATCGAGGTGGCGGGGTCAAAGCCGTCGAGATAGCAGGGCTTGGCCTTGAAGATACGGAGGGGCGTGGCGTTGCGGGCGGACGGGCACTGCAGGTACTGATGCTGCCCCGAACGCGGGAGTTCGCGGAAGACGCCTTGTGCGTCGTCGGGCCAGAACTCATCCATCGAGTACTCGGATTCGATGAAGGTCGAAAAGAGGAACCGATTGTCGGAGCCGAGGACATCCGGGTCGTTGCCCCGACCCGCATTGAGCATGTCATCGGCGAAGAGCATGAAGTCGCTGGCAATGACTCGCAGGTTCATGCGGCACTCGTTGCTGCGCGCGGCCTCCGTGGCACCCCGGATGGAGGGAATGAGCAGGCTGACGAGGACACCGATGATGGCAATGGTGACGATGAGTTCGATGAGCGTGAAGGCGGAGCGAGACGGCGAGTCGTGACTGCTGTCGGGCAGGCCGGTTGATCGTCTGAGGTGCATGCGCTGCGCCTGGGACCCGTATCTCACACTTCCTCCGTCTCTCCCACGTCCCCTCATCATGCGCTCCCGGCCGCGCTCACCATCAGACTTCAAGAGTACGAGGGGGGAGGGGGAGACACAACCCGAATATGACGGATTGGAGCAGGCCAATATTTCCCACAGCGCTGGTGGCAGGAATTTTCACCAGGGGTGGCGAACCGGAGCGGGGTCCTTTCGGGAGGACTGAACCGGGTCTGATGTTGCGCAAACTTCGGCAATCTGCGATCAGGCCCGCGGCTTCGGCACGTGGAGTTCGGAATTCCAGACAGGTGGAACGCTCGTTGCACTCCCGGTGCGTGGATTCACATTCCGGAATCCCCAGAGGAGACCCACACGATGTCGAGGACCAGAACAGTTGCGTTGGCGGCGGGCGTGTTGTTGTCAGGCGTGAGCCATACAGCGGCGTCACCGGACGTGATCACGAGTCGCATGGGTGCGGGTGGCTTCGGGCCGCCGGCGCCGATCAGCAAATCGGATCTTGAAGCGCTGCGGATTCCGGTGGGAGCCGGGCACCACACCGAAGCGGCGATCCGAGCGATGGCGGGATTCGGGCCGCGAGGCGGCGCGCCTCCCTTTGACCCGGACGCAGCGCCACCGGGCCCGCTGGTGCAGGGTGAGGTGGTGAACTTCGAGGCGCCGATTCACAAGGCGCTGGCGCTCGACTCGGCGGCCGAGCGTTTGTACGCCGTGAACCCGCCGAACGCCTCGGTGACCATCATTGATCTCTCCGGTACCCGGATGAAGCCGGTCGGGGAGATCCCAGTGGGGCTTGAGCCGTCGGCGCTGGCGGTGGAACCGGGAACACGGCGCCTGTGGGTGGCCAACTACGTGTCGGACAATGTGATGGTGATCGATCCGACCACGCGCGGCGTGCTCGCCGTGATCGAAGTGGGCGACCGGCCGAACCGGATCCTGTTCAACGCATCGGGCTCCCATGCCTTCATCGTGTGCGAGGGAAGTCCTGCCGTGCTGGACGCCAAGCCGGGCGCGCCGACGGACCTGGCCCAGGAGGGAGCGCTGGTGTCGATCGACACGGGAGCACTCCAGATCGTGGAGAGCACATGGCTCGACTGTTTCACGCCCCGTGCCGCAGTGTACGACGCTTCGACGGAGACCGTGATCGTGGCGGCGCACGACTCAGGGAACAACACGACGGTTGCCGGATTCCCGGTGGTCTTCGAGATGGACAACCTTGAACTGGACGACGGTTTCGAGGAGCCGGACATCATCGAGTTCTATCCCGGCCTGGTCGTACCGCTGTTCATGACATCGACACAGGTGGCGTGGTCGAGCCCGAAGCTGTCGCCCTGGCCGGATGTGACTTTCAGCGGACTGGGCGGCCAGGAACTCGTGCAGCGCATCGTGACGGATGCGGGCCACCCGTCGACGGGGGACCACCCGTGGCAGCAGATCGTGGACGTGCTGTCGCTCCCGAATGGTGATCCGGATCCGGCGATGGTGTCGGAACTCGAATCCGTCTGGGAGACGCTCTACGAGCAGGTCACGGGGACACCGGTCAATCTGCGGAATGCTACGGATGTGCTCGCCGCGGTGATCAATGATGCGAAGGACACCACGGACCACGACCTGGTGATCGTTGATGTCTCGACGCCGGGCACCGTCGGGAGCATGCAGGTGACGAGCATCCTCGGCAATATCGGTGCGCGGCTTGCGGGCATGGCGCTGTCGCCGGATGGTTCGACGCTTCTGATCTCCAATCATCAGCCCAACAACACGGTCCGCCTCGAGAACGTTCTTCGCGGCAACATCCTTGAGCATGAGATGGTCGAGGTCACGGGTTTTCATTCGGCATCGCCCGTCGCAATGCACGAGAACCTGCATGCTTCGGTCGCGAACTTCGATGACGTGAGCGCTCCGAATCCCGAGGCGCAGGCCATGTCGCTCGCGAATCCGCTGGATGTGGTCTTCAGCGGCGACGGGCAGAAGGCGTATGTGGCGGCATCCGGCGTGGGACGCATTGGCGTGTTGGCATCGAATGGGACGGTGCTGGGGCGCGTGGACCTGCCGGGTGAGCACTCGTCGCCGCGAAGCCTGGCGCTGGATGTGGACGGGCAGCGCCTGTATGCGTGGGATCGCGTGAACCAGATGGTGACGCGTCTCGACATATCGTCGGATGCGTTGATGGTGGTGGATTCCATATGCCTGTCGAGCCCTGAGTATGCGTTTCAGCGTGAGGGTCGGCAGTTCCTGTACAGCAACCAGTTCACGAACAACTTCGGTCATTCGTGTGCGTCGTGTCATCCGTCGGGTCACATGGACAAGCTGGCATGGGATCTGGGTGACCAGACCAAAACGGGTTTCCTTGAGAAGCCGCATACATCGCTGAGCGCGTTCGATCTGTGCAATCAGAACGAGTTCGTCGAGAATCATCCGATCAAGGGCCCGATGTTCACCCAGTCCCTGCGCGGGCTTGCGAACCGGGCGCCGTTCCACTGGCGCGGCGATCGTCCGGACTTCCAGGCCTTCAATCCGGCGTTCACCGGTCTGCTGGGCGCGGAGGAGGAGTTGTCGGACGAGGAGATGAACACGTTCACGGCATTCATCGACACCATGGAGTACATGCCGACCTGGTACCGTGCTCGCAACAATACGTTCAAGGATTCGGGCGCCCTGATCGGCCGGGTCAATTACCTGGCCCAGTGCCAGGTGTGTCATGCGCTGGAGGCGGACGGCGCGCTCGATGATGCATGTGCAGACGGCGACATTGCCTTCGCCTATGGCGGCATGCCCTTCTATGGCCAGATTCAACTGGTGCCGCAGTTCCGCGGCATCAACGACAAGTTCCAGGCTGACCTGTACACGGGGTTCGGCCTGCTGCATGATGCACGCGAGGAGCGCGAGTCTGCGGATCACCCCCTGCAGGAATTCCTGAACACCATCTTTCCGGGCATCGCGGCTCAGGGCGACGAGATGATTGCGTTCATGAACGCGTTCCAGACGAACGTGATGCCGGTCGTCGGGCAGCAGTTCATCTGGGACGACGAAAGTGATCCATCTCAACAGGCGAAGCTGACCGAGATGATCGCGCAGCACGACCTGCTTCCGACGCGTTGTGATGTGATCGTGCGCTGGAGTGCTGCCGGAGCAGCGCGGGGAATGACGATGACGCAGGGAGGCGCGACTCCACTCTTCCGGACGGATGTGGATGAGATGCTGACGCTGGGTCAGGTCGAGGACATGATTCGGGCGGGCGTGTCCTTCGTGGTGACGGCGGTGCCACCCGGATCGGGATTGCGTCTCGGGATTGACTGGGATCGCGACTGCGTGGTGAATCGCCTGGATTCGCGGCCGCTGTACAAGGAAGGTGATGTGAATGACGACACGCTGGTCAACTTCGACGACCTGAACACGGTGCTCTCGAACTGGAACAAGCTCGAGGCTCGCCAGCATGACGGCGACCTCGACGGTGACTGCCGGGTGACGTTCGACGACCTGAACATCGTGCTGGGCGCGTGGGGGACCCAGTGCGGCGGTGCCGGGCAGGCGCTGGTTCAGCCAGTGACACCGTGACGACCTGTTGACAGATGGTCTCCTCCGTCAGGCCCCGGATGCACGCCCGCATCCGGGGCCTTGTTGTTGGACTCGGCATCGGCACTGAGGCATCGGGGCATCGACGGGTGCGCCGTTCCTGTTGGCCCTGAGATTGACGGCTGGGGAGTGGGGGGCTACAATGCCAGAAATGTAGCATATGCTACGGATGGAAAGGACGTGTATGTCGATGCATCAAACATGGAAATGGCTGTCTCTGTTTGCCGTGGGCTTATGCGTGGGCCTGGCGGGGTGCCGGGACGAAGCGGCCGGTCCAGGCGGGGAAGACACTCCGGGCGGCTCGAAGACAGTGACTGTCGTGGCGACGACGGCCATGATCGGTGATGTGGTCCGGGAAGTGGCGGGAGATCGTGCCGTGGTGACGATCCTGATTGGTGAGGGGGTGGATCCGCACCTGTACAAGATGACCCGTTCCGACAATCAGTTGATGTCGGAAGCCGACGTGATCTTCTACAACGGCCTGCTGCTGGAAGGCAAGATGACGGATGCGCTGGTGCGTCTCGCATCAACCAAGCCCGTGGTTGCCGTCGGTGCCGTTCTTGATGAGTCGGATCTGCTGGAACCCGAGGACATGGAGGGGCACTACGATCCGCACATCTGGATGGATCCCGCCGCGTGGGCAAAGATCACCGGGGTCATCAGTGATGCGTTGGGTGAACTGGATTCGGAGGGTGCCGCGTCGTACGAAGCGAATGCGGCGGCGTACCGGGAGCGCGTGGAAGCGCTGCATGCGTATGCCGGCGAGGTGCTGGGGACCGTTCCGGAGGCGGGTCGCGTGCTCGTCACGGCGCACGATGCGTTCCAGTACTTTGCGCGGGCGTACGACTTTGAGGTTCGAGGCATCCAGGGGATCAGTACCGAATCGGAGGCGGGCGTCCGGGATATCGAGGCGCTCGTCGAGATGATCGTGACTCGCGGCGTGCGCGCGGTGTTCGTGGAGAGCACGGTCGCTGATCGCAACGTGAAGGCGCTCATTGCCGGCGCAAAGCGGCAGGGGCACACGGTTGAGATTGGTGGAGAGCTCTTCTCGGATGCGATGGGTCCGTCCGGGACGTACGAGGGGACGTACATCGGCATGATTGATCACAACGTGACGACGATCGCACGTGCGCTGGGGGGCGAGGCGCCCGATCGAGGCATGCAGGGACGACTTGGCGGGGAGGACGAGGCACACTGATGGTCATGCCGCACCATGGGGAGCGACCCCGGTCGCTCGAAACGTTTCCCGAGCACAGTCCGGAGAGCCCGCTGTCGATTCACGACATGACGGTGGCCTATGACCGGCGTCCCGTGTTGTGGGACATCGAATATGAGGCGCCGACGGGCGGTCGCCTGATCGCGATCGTTGGCCCGAACGGCGCGGGGAAATCCACACTGATCAAGGCATGTCTCGGACTCCTTCCCACGGCGTCAGGCCTCATCGAGATCTATGGTGAGCCCTATCGCAAGCAGCGCTCGATCGTGGGGTACGTGCCGCAGCGCGAGACGGTCGACTGGGACTTTCCCGTGTCGGCGCTGGATGTGGTGTGCATGGGGCGCTACGGCCTGATCGGCTGGTGCCGTCCGGTGTCGCGCCGTCATCGAGAGGCGGCGCGGGAGTGTCTGGCGAAGGTGGGACTCAGCGGACTGGAGTCGCGTCAGATCAGGCGGCTCAGCGGGGGCCAGCAGCAGCGCGTCTTCCTGGCGCGGGCGCTGGCTCAGGAGGCGCACCTGTACTTCATGGATGAGCCCTTCGCCGGTGTGGATGCGGCGACCGAGCGCGCGATCGTCGATGTGCTGCGCGACCTGCGCGATCTGGGCCGGACCGTGATCTGTGTGCACCACGATCTTCAGAACGTGCCGGAATACTTCGATGAGGTGATCCTCCTGAACATGCGCGTCGTCGCATCGGGACCCGTGCGCGAGACCTTCACGGAGGAGAACCTCCTCAAGACGTACGGTGGACGATTGACGTTGCTCGATGAAGCGGCCAATGCGCTGGCGCGCCGGGGCGAGCCGGGATGAGCGCGGTTGTCGCCGCCATCGCATCACCAGGCGCGGAGGAGATCTTCCGGATACTGACGTTTCGCGCCGGCTACAACACCAGTGCGGTCATCATCGGTGCGATCATGCTTGGTGTGGCAGCCGGTGCCATCGGGGTCTTCGCCCTGCTTCGCGGCCGCGCCCTCATGGGTGATGCCCTGAGTCACGCGACACTGCCAGGAGTTGCCGGCGGCTTCCTGCTGGGCACGTGGATGGGATTTGACCCCCGGTCGATGCCCGTTCTGCTGACGGGTGCGACGGTGACCGGGGTGCTCGGTGTGCTGACGGTGCTCTTCATATCGAGGCACACACGCTTGCGCGAGGACGCCGCGATCGGAATCGTGCTCTCGGTCTTCTTCGGAGCCGGCGTGGTCCTGATGCAGGTGATTGCGCGCCTGGACATCGGCAACCGCGGCGGCCTGCAGCAGTTCATTTACGGCCAGACGGCGGCGATGCAGGGGCGCGATGCGATGGTGCTGGCGCTGCTCGCGGTGCTCGTGCTGCTGGTGTCACTCGCGTTTCTGAAGGAATTCCGCGTGGTGTGTTTCAACGCGGAGTATGCCCGGGCACAGGGGTGGCCGGTCGGTGTGATCGACATCATCATGATGACGTTCGTGGTTCTGGTGACGGTCGTCGGTCTGCAGATGGTCGGTCTGATCCTGGTCGTGGCGATGATCGTGATACCGGCCGCCGCGGCACGATTCTGGACGGACCGCCTGTTTGTCATGTTGCTGACCGCCGCGGTGCTGGGCGGGTTCTCGGGGTATGCCGGTGGTGCGGCATCGGCCATGGCAGGCGGTCTGCCCGCCGGCGCGGTCATCGTGCTGGCGAGTGGGGGCGTTTTCCTGTTGAGCATGTTCTTCGCGCCCGCTCGCGGCGTTGTTGCGGGTGTCGTGCGCACGAAGCGTGTCCACGACCGGACCAACCGGCAGCACCTGCTTCGCATGCTCCTTGAGGCGGACGAAGTGGGCGATGCGGAGGGACTGACGCGCACGGGAGTGCGTTCGCGGCGGGCATGGCCCGGTCGGAGCCTCGGCCGCGCGATACGGCAACTCCGGAGCGGCGGTGCGATTGATGTGGATCCCTCCGGGGGACTCGAACTGACGACGACCGGCCGCGAGCAGGCTGCTCGTGTTACCAGGAATCATCGCCTGTGGGAAGAGTATCTCGTGCGCCATGCGGACATCGCGCCTTCGCACGTCGACTGGTCGGCGGATCTCGTCGAGCACGTGCTTTCATCTGAAATGGTCCGACAACTGGAAGAGTCGGTCGCCGCTCGCGGCGGTGCGCTCCCGCCCAGTGTGCATCCCTTGACCGGAGATCCGGAGACGGCGCAGGGATGAACAGCACATTCTTCATCCAGTATGACGTGCCGGCACTCGCCGCGGCGACATGCGCGGCGGTCAGTTGCGCCCTCCTCGGCAACTTCCTGCTCCTGCGCCGTCTGAGCCTGATGGGCGATGCGATATCGCATGCCGTGCTGCCGGGAATCGTTGTGGCCTTCCTGCTTGTGGGATCGCGCGCGACGCTCCCCGTGGTGGCGGGTGCGGCGATCGCGGGGGTTGTGGTGACGGTGGCCGTGGAGTTCCTTTGCCGGTTGGGCAGGGTTGATCCGGGTGCGAGCATGGGCGTCGCATTCTCGGTGCTCTTCGCACTGGGGGTCGTCCTGCTGGAGCAGACGGCCGCGAGTCACATCGACCTGGATGCGGACTGTGTGCTGTACGGTCAACTGGAGGATATTGCGTGGCTGGGTCCCGAGGGGTGGGGCGATGCGTTTTCGTGGGGGCATCTGCAGAACCTGCCGCGGGAGGTTCTGACGCTTGTTTCGGTCGGCATCGTGGTCGTGCTGTTCATCACGATCTTCTTCAAGGAACTTCGGATCACGTCCTTCGATCCGGACCTGGCGAGCACGCTGGGGTTCCGCCCGGGTTGGATGCACTACGCGATGATGATCCTGGTCTCCATCGCGGTGGTGGCCTCGTTCGAGGCGGTGGGGTCGATTCAGGTGATCGCGATGCTGATCTGTCCGCCGGCGACGGCGCGTCTGCTGACGGATCGCCTGCATGTCCAACTGTGGCTGAGTGTGGCGTGCGCTGTGCTGTCATCGGTCGGAGGCTACATGGTGGCGGCGCACGTGCCGGCGCTGGTTGTGGGGCCGGGGACGCCGTCTCTGGATGCCGCGGGCACGATGACGGTGACTTCGGGCGTGCTGCTCGGCCTGACCATCGTGTTCTCACCCTGGCACGGCCTTGTGGCGCGGCATGTACGGCGCTTCATGACGGCGGTGCGTATTGAGCGTGAAGATCTGCTGGCGATGCTGTATCGGCTTGAAGAGGTCCACAGCGCCGGGGATGGCGAAACGCCGCGGGACATGTCGAAGGTCCAGATCATCGAAGCACTGCGCGGAGACCGAGGTGGTCCGGGTCTCGCGATCCGGGTGGCGCTGCGTGGCGCGCTGCGTCGAGGGGAGATCATGGGTGCATCGGGACGGTTCGGGTTGACGGAGGCGGGTCGCCGGCGTGCCCAGGGGATCATCCGCATGCATCGTCTGTGGGAGCACTACCTCGTGCACGAACTGGGACTGCGCCCCGATCATGTGCACCGGACGGCGATGGCGCTGGAGCATGTGACTTCGCGTGCCATGCAGGACGAACTGGAGACGGCGGGCGGCGAAGTGGCGACGGATCCCCACGACCGCCCGATTCCCGACCCGGTGCCAGGGGACGAACGCCCATCCTGAAGCAGGGGAAGGGGTTGTGTCACGGGAATGTCACGACGGCGATATTAGTCGGCACAAACAAATAGACATCGGACACGTGGAAGTGACGGCCCGGTCTGGCCGAAGTGAGCTATGGATAGGATGACTCACGTTGTCCCGCGAACTGGAAGGTATGACATGCACGCGATCCGACATCTCCTGACCTGTCTCATGACGGTGCTCCTGCTGAACACGGGGTCACTTGCCGCTCCACCCACGGGGGCGGGCTTCAGTGCCGCGGAGGATGCCTGTGCCCGGGGCGCCTGGAGTGAGGCGCACAAGCTCTATGAGTCGATCAGTCAGCGGACGCTGACCGATGACGAGCAGCGGTGGGTGACGTTCCGACTGGCGGACACGGGTTGGCGGGCGATGTCCGGAGCGCGACGCACGGATGAGTCTGCGTACGACGGCTACCGACGATCGCTGGAACGCCTGATCGAGGATCACTACACGCGGGAACCGGACCGCGACCTCGCCTATGCGCTGGCGGCGGAGTCTCTCGGTGATTTCTGGTGGAGCGCGCTGAATCGGCGGCACGCCAACTGGGGCGCGGCCCAGCCGTGGTATCAACGGGCGTTCGAATACTGGGCGAACAGCACGGACGTCGATGAAGCCCGCGAGCGATACCTGGGCATCGTGAACAAGGTGTACGACGTCCTCGAAGCGAGGAACTGGCACTGGAATGCGCTGCTGAGCGATGCCATTCTCGCGGATGCTCGCGAGATCGCAGTGGATGACCGGGACATTGCTCGCATGTCATACCTGTATGCCTCGGCGACTTCGAGCAGAGGCCAGACCTACGTCCTCAATCGCCGCACGATTGAAGCGTACGAGGAAGCCATCGCGAAGGGACGCGGCACGGAGTGGTACGACGATGCCCTGTACAACTACGCGCGGTTCATGCTGTACACGGGCCGGGTCGAGGTGACGGATGAGGGTTACGTGGCGGCGAAGCCGGATTACGTGCGGGCCGTGGAGTTGTTCGAGCGGCTGACGCGCACGTACGATCGAGGCGAGTCACGATTCTGGGATGAGGCCCGGAACCAGATCAGGGAGATCACGGGGAAGACGATCGACCTCCGGGTGGATCAGGTCTATCTCCCCGGTTCGGATCAGCGACTGCACGTGCACTGGCGGAACGTGGATCGCGTGTCAGTCAAGCTCTATCCGACCGATCTGACCGCCGACATCCGGCCGACCCGGGATCACGGCGTGGACCACTGGCTGCAGTCGATTGAGGTTTCGGGCGTGGCCCCGGTCCGCACCTGGGATATCGAGACGGAAGACCGCGGCGATCATCATCCGGGACACTCGGTCGTGAACATTGAAGACCCACTGGCGCCGGGTGCGTACGTGGTCGTCGGCCCGGACGACCAGCGCGAACTGCTGCTCGTGTCGGACCTCGTGATCGTGCAGAAGTCCTCACCGGAGCGGATGCTCGTATACGTGTGTAATGCACTCACCGGTGCGCCCGTTCCTGATGCTGAAGTCGCTCTGTTCAGTCACATCCGCGAACGCGACCACTATCGCATTCAGGATCGTCGGACCGGGAGGACAGATGCGCAGGGCATCGTGATGCTGGACATGACGGTGGACGGACAACGGGGTCGACAGGTGACTTCGTTCGTGGCGGCGCGGAGCGGTGATCGACAGGCCCTGCACTACTCCGGTCGCTGGCACGGCACACCGAACAATGATCCCTGGCGGATCTACGCCTACACCGACCGCCCGGCGTACCGGCCCGGCGAGACGGTGGAGTGGCGATTCGTGGCGCGGCAGCAAGGCGAGACCTACTCCACGCCCGAGGGTGAGAAGATCCGCTATCGCATCGACAACCCGAATGGCGAGAAGATGATCGAGGACACCGTCGAGTTGGATGCCTTCGGAACAGCGCACGCTTCTCTGGATGTGACGTCCGAGATGATGCTTGGTGAGTACCGCGTCCGCTTCTACAAGCATGGGTCCACGGACACCATCGGCTATGCGACGCTCTTCCGACTCGAGGAGTACAAGCTTCCCGAATTTCTCGTGCGGATCGAACCGCCGCGAGATGATGACGGCAAACTCCGCCCCTCAGTGATGGGCGAACGCGTCGAGGTGGACATGGTCGCGGAGTACTACTTCGGTGGTCCGGTGGCCGGGGCGGAGGTCGAGGTGGTGATCCATCAGCGTCCCTTCTATCACTGGTGGTCGCCGCGGCGGGAGTACGACTGGTACTTCGAGGATGCGAACGCCCGGAGCAGTTTCGGCCGCGGCTGGGGCTGGCAAGGCGAGCAGGTCAGTCGTGAGCAGTTGCGCACCGATGAGGAGGGGCGTGTCAGGATTGGTTTCGAAACACCAGCCAATTCGGACTACGACCTGACCTACACCATCGAGTGCCGGGTGACGGATGCATCACGCCGCGAGATCACGAGTTCGCAGGCGGTGCAGGTGACGCGTCAGAGTTACTTCGTGTATCCGACGGTCGAGCACTGCATCCGGGCACCGGGCGATGCGATGGAGGTCGAGTTCCGTGCCGTGGATGCCAATGACAACCCGATCCAGGATCGCGGCAAGGTCCGTGTGGAGCGTCTGGAGTGGAAGGAGATCTGGCGGCTTCCCGATGGCACCGAGATCACGGGGCGCGAGTACTCCGAGTTGAAGCGGCGCGGCGGGCTCTCGCCATTCTGGCAGCCGAAGTTCATCGGGTACGAGTCTGAGGAGATTGCGCTCCTCGACGTGGAGACGGACGACGAGGGGCTTGCGACGGTCACGCATGTTGCGGGGCGCGAGGGCTACTACCGATTCACCTGGATCAGTCGTGATCCGGGACGCGGGCTCATTCAGGCTTCGGCATCGATCTGGGTTGCGGACGAGTCGACGGAGTTCCTCGGCTATCACCACGATGGTGTAGATGTCATCGTTGACAAGGACTCCTTCCGCGAGGGCGAGCGCGCGCCTGTGATGATCACGGCGCCGAGCAGTCGCCGACACGTGCTCTTTACAGTCGAGTCGGAGTCGATCCTCTCCTACGAAGTGATTCGCATGGAAGGAACAGCGAAGCTCACGCACATTGATCTGACTGAAGCACACGTTCCGAACACGTGGATCTCGGCATACCTGGTCGCCGATGCACGCGTGACGAGCGACTCTGAACAGGTCGTCGTTCCGCCCGTGAAGCACTTCCTCGACGTCCAGGTCACGGCGGATGCCGAGGCGTACGAGCCTCAGGCAGAGGGTTCGCTCCTGGTGAAGACGAGTGACTACGAAGGGCGGCCGGTTGCTGCTTCCGTTTCGGTGGCGCTTGTGGATGACTCGGTGTTTGCGATCCAGTCGGACTACGCGGGCGATCCGCGTCAGTTCTTCTACGGTCAGAAGCGTCAGAACCTCGTGAATTCATCGACTTCCTTTGGATGGCGTCAGTACGGCATGTGGGATCGCAAGGAGGAAGAGGCGGAAGCGGATCGCCGCAACGCCGGCAAGGCGGGGCGCGACCGAGGCCTCTTCGATGACGATCGCAGCGTCAATGCGAGGCTGGGGATCACCCGTTCAGCGGTGACTGATGGACTCAGCGCCGGGGCGGAGATCATGGAGTCCGAATCCCTCTCCAGGCGTGACCAGGCCGACTTCGCGCCGGCCGCTGCGCCTGCCGGTGAGGTGGGAGTACCGAATGTGCAGGTGCGTTCCGACTTCCGGTCGACGGTCGTCTGGCTGCCCGCCGTTCAGACTGACGAGCGCGGCGAAGCGCACGTCAAGGTGAATTTCCCGGACAACCTGACCCGCTGGCGGGCGACCGCCCGGGCGGTGACGAGGGGGACAGATGTGGGTGCGGGAACGGCCGAGGTGCGCACCATCCTGCCGGTCACGGCACGCCTCCAGGCGCCGCGTTTCTTCGTGGTCGGCGATGAGGTGATGATCTCGACGATCATCAACAACAACACGGACGAGGCCATCGTGGTTGATGCTGCACTGGCCGTTGACGGCGTTGAACGGACCACGCCTGAGCGTCACGCGGCGATCGAGATCGCTGCCCGTGGCGAGTATCGCGTGGACTGGATGATCGATGCGCGCGAGGCCGGTGAGGCCATGCTGCGGACGACCGTTGTCTCGGTCTCCGGCGAGCGCTACTCGGACGCCATGGAGAAGACGTACCCGATCTACGAGCACGGCATCGACAAACTGATCGCGCAGTCAGGGCGGACTTCTGCGCTCGAGTCGTTGATCCGTCTCGACCTGCCATCGGCGCGCCAGGAGGGATCCACGGAACTCGCGGTGCAGGTGACGCCCAGCATCGCGGTGACCATGCTCGATGCGCTGCCGTACCTCGTGCGGTACCCCTACGGCTGTACCGAACAGACGATGTCACGCTTCCTGCCGGTCGTGATCACGGCACGTACCCTTGGAGACATGGGCCTGTCGCGTGAGGATGTCGCCAGCGGCATCTTTGGCGGCATCGAGCCGGAGCATCGACCGAAGGCGGAAGTGAGCATGGCGGAGATGGATGAGGTCATCCGTGTCAGCCTGGCGCGTCTCGCTGACACGCAGCAAGGCGATGGCGGCTGGGGCTGGTGGAAGACTGATTCGTCGAACCGGTACATGACGGCGTACGTGGTGTGGGGTCTGAGCCTCGCGGCGGATGCGGACCTGGATTTCGATCATGCGATGCTGGAACGCGGAGTGGGCTACCTCCAGGGTCAGTTGGTCGAAGACGAGCATCGTCCGACGGAGCAGGCGTGGACGCTGCATGCCATGTCGCAGGCGCGCCGGCACCTGGATGGCAATCCATCGCGCTTCGAGAAGGCGGCGCTGGAGAACCTGTGGAACGGTCGTGATCAGTTGAACGCCTTCGGCCAGTCCCTCGCATCACTGATCTTCCATCACTACGGGGAACCCGATCGTGCGCGGGACATGATCGGTCGTCTCGTTTCGTCGGCAGAGGTCGATCAGTCTCCGGATCGGTCAGCAGTGATGCGTGAAGCCGTGCGCGAGAGCCCGCATGTGGTGCAGACGGCGCGCTGGGGAGCGGCGGGCTTCTGGTACCGCTGGTTTGACAGCCCGATTGAAACCACGTCCTTTGCACTCATGGCATTGGCAACGGTCGAGCCGGAACATGAACTCGTCGATGCTGCCATGATGTGGCTGGTGAAGAACCGCCGCGGCGCCCGCTGGACCAACACGCGGGACACCGCCATCGTGGTGATGGCTCTCAACCAGTACCTGAGGGCGTCCGGAGAGACGCTGCGAACCGTTTCGTACACCGTGAGCGTGAATGGCGAGCAGATCGCCAGGCGGACGCTCAAGCCCGCCGACATCATCGCGGCACCGGCGACATTCGCCGTCGACCCTGAACTGATCCGTGATCACAACGAGATCCGCATCGAGGCCAGCTACGACGACGGCACGGCGGCACCGCTTTACTACATGGTCTCGGGCTCCTTCTTCAGTCTCGAAGAGCCGATCACCGCGGCGGGACATGAGATGTTCATTCGCAGGCAGTACTACCGGATGGTGCCGCGACCGACGCTGCTGCGTGGATTCGTCGAGGAACGGGTGCCACTGAACGATGGCGATTTCGTTCGTTCCGGCGAGCGGATCGAAGTCGTGGTCAGCATCGAAGTGAAGAACGACTACAGCTATCTCCTGATCGAAGATCTCAAGCCGGCCGGACTCGAAGCCGTCGAGGTGAAGAGCGGGCGCGGCATCTCAGCGCGTCAGCTCACGGCGGGCGCCGCTCGGCTTCGCTTTGGAACGGCCCAGGCAAAGGCGGAGGCGGAGGCTGAGTGGCAAGCGGGCGAGGATCGCACCGACTACACAGGTCGGCAGCGATCGACGTATCGCGAACTGCGCGACCGGCACGTGGCTTTCTTCATCAACTCGCTGGACCAGGGCTTCTGGGAACTCACCTACACTCTCCGAGCGGAGGTCCCCGGTTCGTTCCACGCCCTGCCTGTGAAGGGAGAGGCGATGTATGCCCCTGAGATCAAGTGCAACGGCCGCGAGGTCCGCCTTCGCGTGCTGGATCGGGAGTAAGCGTCCGAGAACCGTCAGTTCCCTGTTCCGCCACCTCCCTCGCGCCGATAGGATACAAGGCTCGGTGATCATTCCGGTCACCGAGCCTTGTTCATGGAGAGAGCGAGTGCGTTCAACAGTGGCTCCTGTCATCCGGCTGCTCGTGGTGTCTCTGGCATGGCTGCCATTCGTCGGTGATGTCTGCGCCCAGGAAGAGGAGCCGTGCCTCCTGTACTTCGAGCTCTTCGATGGATTCGGCGGGCCCTCGGACTACGACGATGGAGCGTTCCAGGTGCAGTGGTGCGAGGACGGTGCCACGGTCACATCCAACAGTTTCTGCAATGCCGGGAACGCATGGAAGCTGGACAGTTCATCTGAAGATCCCGTGCTCTGGCTCAACGTGGCAGGGCAGGGCTGCACTCAGGTCCGCCTGACGTTCCAGTTCAGCCAGTTCAGCGATACCGGCACCATCCTGCGCTACGACACGTCCTTCGATACCGCATTGGACTGCAATCCGTCACTGACCCAGGTCGCGGGCGCGCTTTCGGTGACGGGCGGGCAATGTGTCACCGCCATCCACACCGTGAACCTGAACGGCGCGACATCGGTGTACTGGCAGTGGGACCATGGCAACCCCAGCACCAATGCGATCCTGATTGACAATGTCATCATCGAACTGCTCGACTGCGGCTGCGCTGAGCCGGCCCATGACTGCTGCGAAGCCGGCGCTCCCGGTTGTGCGGATCAGGTCGTGCAGGACTGCGTCTGCCTGGTCGACCCGTTCTGCTGTGAAGTGGAGTGGGATGCCCAATGTGTTGCCGAAGTGCAGGACTTCGGGTGCGGCGATTGCGGGTTGATGGGCGGTTGTGACCTCGAGTTCGAGGCCGACTTCGGAACGTTCTTTCAGTCCGGACGCGTCTGCGACATCTTCCCCGACCTCTTCGAGTTCTGCGAGGGTGCATCAGGTCCTTTCGTGAGTTCATCGCCGCAATGCGCCGGGGTCGGTGACTACGCCATGACATTCGCGAGCGGTTTTCCGTACTCGGCGGCGACAACGAAGTGCCTCGACTTCTCGGCGGCCGCAACCATCTCGCTTGAGTTTGCGTACTCAAAGCCGTCAACACTCGGGCCGCGAATCGAGATCAGTTTTGATGACGGTCCATTCGCGACGATCTGGACGGCGCCTTTCAGTGCGACAGCCATGTGCGAAACGACGTGCGTGGACCTGACGCCGTATGCCGGACTCACCAACGTACGCCTCAAGTTCTCCTCCGGCGGCGTCTCGCCCGGTGCGGCGGCGTTTGATGACATCGAACTCATCCAGGGCGGGGTGTGCCTGAACTGTGAAGCGCCGCTCGTGGATGCCGGGCCGGATCGGGCGATCTGCGGTCTCGGCGGCGCCGCGCAGTTGTCGGGCAGCGTCTCGGGTGGCGATGGTGGTACGTGCCCCGGAGGTGCGACCTTCGCATGGAGCGGGCCCGGCGTGATTCTCGGTGGCGACACGCTGACTCCGACGGTCAATCAACCGGGAACCTACACCCTCTCTGCCGCCTGTGATCAATGCGTCGCGGAGGACACAGTCTTCGTCGCGGCGGAGAATGGCCCCGTGGTGGATGCCGGCCCTGACATGGCGCTTCCCTGCGGTGGCGGACTGATTCAATTGTCAGGATCGGCCTCCGGCTGCGCGGTCGGTGATACCGGTGCGTACCAGTGGACCACGCTCGATGGCAACATCGTCACTGGCGTGAACACGCTGGGCGCGCGAGTCGATGCGCCGGGCACCTACACGTTCCAGGCCACCTGTATCGAGAGCGGGTGTTTTCGGCAGGACACCGTCCAGGTGCTTCCGGGTGATGTTCCGGGTGATACGGACGGTTCGAACACCGTGGACTTCGATGATCTGAATGCAGTCCTGCTCGCGTGGGGCCAGACCGTTACGCCGGGGACGGGACCGGACCTCACGGACGATGGACTGGTGGACTTCGATGATCTGAATGTCGTCCTGTCGAACTGGGGAGGTGCTTGCCCGTGATGGTTCGCATGAGCCTGATGGTGTGCGTCGTGGCGAGCGTCGCAAGCGCTGGGACCCTGAGTTTCAGCGATCAGAGCGCGGCCGCGGGCCTGCTCGTGGTGCAGGATCTTTCGGGGTCACCTTATCCCTTCGGCGGTGCGATGTTCGCCGGCGGCTGTGTCGGGGACTTCGATCGCGACGGCGCGGTGGATGTTTTCGTACCGTCCGATGGCACGACGCCCGACCTGTTGTACCTGAACGACGGAGCCGGAAAGTTCACGGATCACGGCGCAGCATGGGGCCTGACCGAACGGCACTACGGCGTCGGGGCGGCGGTGGGGGACTTCGATGCGGACGGATTCCTTGACATCTTCGTGACCAGCCACGGTGATCTCTTTGGAGGGTTCAATCCCGGTCAGCACAGGCTCTACCGGAACACAGGTACCGGGTTCGTCGAAGTCGCGGCGGACGCGGGGGTCGCCACGACCTCGCAGTTCATCGGCGACGGTCTGGGCGCGTCGTTCGGCGACTACGATCTTGACGGTGACCTTGACCTTGCGGTCGCTGGGTGGATCAACAACAACAATGGCAATCGTCTCTTTCGAAACAATGGTGATGGAACATTCACCGATGTGACCGGCATCGTCATTGACGTACCGTCATTGATGCAGGGATTCTCGCCGCGCTTCACGGACATGGACGGCGACCGTTTTCCCGAGTTGCTCTGGGTCTCGGACTTCGGAACGTCGCAGTATTACGTCAATCTTGGCGATGGGACCTTCGAGAATCGCACCGTGCAGGCTGGTGTTGGTCTCGACCAGAACGGCATGGGTACAACCATCGGCGATTTCAATGCCGACGGGCGCCTCGACTGGTATGTCACCTCGATCCATGAAGACGATGGCGAGAAGTTCGGCAACACGCTGTACCTGAACCAGGGCGATCACCTGTATGTCGAGGCGGCGCAGGCATCGGGTGTGGACGATGGCGGCTGGGGCTGGGGGACAGTCGCCGTGGATCTCGATCATGACACCGATGTGGACATTGTCGAAACGAATGGCTGGTTCTCGGGTGGAGAGTGGGTCGGTGAGACGTCCAAGGTCTTCCTGAATGACGGAGCCGGAGCCTTCACTGAGGAAGCCGTGGCTCGCGGCCTCGTGCACACGGGCTACGGCCGCGGCATTGCCAACTTCGACGCCGACTCGGATGGTGACCAGGACATCCTGATCTTCGCGAACGGAGAGGAGCCTTCACTCTTCCGCAACGATCTGTCGGGCCCGGATGTGCACTGGTTGAGGATCCTGTTCGACACCTCTTCGGATGCATCACTGGCTCCGGACGGTTTCGGTGTGTGCGTCTTTGTCGATGCGGGAGGCGTGGTTCAGCAGCGGCAGGTCGATGGCGGCTGCAACTACCTCTCGGTCTCCGGACTCTCGGCTCACTTTGGTCTTGGGGAGTCTGAGGACGTGGACGAGGTCCGCATCGTCTGGCCGAGCGGACGTCTGACGACGTTGCGGGGCGTGGCCGCCGACCAGGTGCTGGTCGTCGAACCGATCTTTATCGAGGGGGACACGGATGGCGACGGAAGTGTGGACTTCATGGACCTGAATCGGGTGCTGGACAACTGGTCGGGGTCGGTTCCGGTGTGGCGGGAGGGGGATACGAATGGTGACGGATTGGTGGATTTCGCCGATCTGGAGCACGTTCTGAGTGGCTGGGGCGGCAACTGAACGATTCAGGCCCCTCCGGGACATGGGAGTGGGTCCTCACTACAATGTTTCGCCACTCATGACTGACACCCGGACAATCCGATCAGGGCCCGACATCCGCACGGTCTCCTTCGTCAGCCTCGGCTGCCCGAAGAACCTTGTCGATTCGGAGAAGATGCTCGGGCTCCTCGCCGAGGATGGACTGCAGCCGATCTCGTGGGACCCCAGCGGTGAAGAACCGTCGGCGGACGCCGTCATCATCAACACCTGCGGTTTCCTCGAGGCATCCAAACAGGAATCACTCGAGGTGATCGGGGAAGCGGTGCGTCGGAAGGAGAAGGGCGATGTCCGTCGGGTCGTCGTCGCCGGGTGCCTCGTCCAGCGACATCGGGCGCGCATCCTGGAATGGGCGCCGGATGTCGATGCCATGATCGGTGTGTTCGATCGCGATCACATCGTGCATGCCGTTCGCGGCGAATCACCTGAGCGCCTCACGCTGACAGATTCATCCGACCAGCCGAAGTACTGGATCGCGGGCAACGCATTGCAGGCCGCGAAGGAGCGTGGCATGGAGACGGTCGGCCTGACCGTCAACGGACAGGATGGCAAGGGAATCGGCTACTTCGAGGACGACTCTGCGAGGCTCAGGCTGACGCCGAGGCACTACGCCTACCTCCGCATGAGCGAGGGGTGCAATCAGAACTGTGCGTTCTGCACGATTCCCTCGATCCGAGGCAAGATGCGGTCGAAGCCGCTGGAGCGCATTCTGACCGAGGCTCGTGAGCTGCTCGAGGATGGTGCGTTCGAACTCAACCTGATCGGTCAGGACACGACATCGTGGGGCGATGACATCGGGATGGGATTCGACTTCGACGGGAAGGGCGGCGGGGGCCTGCCGCACCTGTTGCGCTCGTTGAACGACCTGGTCGACCAGCATGCCGGCGGTCACGGCTGGATCCGCCTGATGTACGCGTATCCGACGAAGTTCAACGACGAGATGATCCGCGCGATTGCGGAGTTGCCACACGTCTGCAATTACATTGACATTCCGCTGCAGCATGCGAGCAACAGTGTGCTTTCGGCGATGCGTCGCAATGTGACGCGCGAGCACCAGACCGAACTGATGCACAAGTTGCGTGATGCCGCTCCGGGTATGGCGATTCGCACGACCTTCATCACCGGCTTCCCCGGTGAGACCGAGGAGGACCATGCGGAACTCCTGTCATTCATCGAGGAGATCGGCTTCGATGCCATGGGCGTCTTCGAGTATTCGAAGGAAGACGGCACACCTGCCGGGCGCATGGAGGCGGATGACAGCCTCGCCGTTCCGGCGGAGGTCAAGCGCCGTCGCCACGATGAACTGATGGAACTCCAGCAGGAGATCGCCTTCGGGCAGGCGGAGTACCTGGCCGGCTTTTTCGACGAGGCGAATCCATGCGACTCGGGTATTCAGTTTGACATCCTGATCGACCGGCCGTTGCAGTCCAGCACCACGGCGACTGCAGGCGTGGAGGAGATCTACGGCGCCGCAGGCGATCTCTACGAGGGGCGCGCGTACTTCCAGGCGGTTGATGTTGACAGCGTGACGTACGTCGAGTCGAAGGAGAAGCGCAGCCCGGGCGAACTGGTGCGCTGTGTCATCGTGGGCTCAAATGGCTACGATCTCGTCGCACGCCCACTTGAGGAACTGGAAAAGAAAGTCAGCCTGAAACTCCTGTGAGTTCCAGGCTGACAAGGATTTCTTGACGCTGCACAGCCGCTGGACGGCTCAGTTGCAGTCGGCGTTCCAGTTGGTCAGGACCTCATTGAGATCGTCGAAGTCGACCGTGCCGGAACTGTCAACATCGCCCTCGGGACCACTCGTCGCCCAGTTGGACAGCACGATATTGAGGTCGTCGAAGTCGACGGTGAGGTCGCCGTCCGCGTCACCCGGGCACACCGGTGGGGGCGGGCAGTCGTCGACGCCGATGAACTCGAATCCATCGATCGCGGCTTCGATGAGGCTGGCTGTTCCCAGGTCCGCCGCCAGGAAGCGGAGACGAAGGTTGGGCGTGCTACCGACTTCGCCGGCGATGTCAATGGTGTCCGAGCGCCAGAGCGCCTGGGGAGTCGTATAACTCCGAAGCTCAGTCCAGTTGGAACTGAACTCATCGGTGGCGACTTCCAGGCTGAGGAAGTCGTTGCTGATCGTGCCGGGGCCGGAGTCCATCCAGTACTGGTAGTTGATGAAACCGCCTTCTGACGCATCGAAGAGCGGCGAGGTCAGGATGGTGGTCCCACCATCAACGTCGGAGTTACCGGCGACGTTATCCGTAAGCCAGCACTGACCGGAGCCATCGCCATCCGTCGCCGGATCACCGCGATCGCCGTCTGCCGGCACGCCTCGGCTCCACTGTCCGTCGGTTGCGTCACCGGAGACCACCCAGCCCATGTCGGTTTCGAAATCGTCATCGACGAACGTGACGAGGTCGTTGGCCTGCGTGGTGTAGAAGGACGTCGGTGCATCCGCGGGATCGGTGATCGTGCTGCCTTCTGTCGTCTGAACGCGGGTGTAGTACTCGATGGTTGAGCCGCAGAGTTCACCGGGGATCGTCGCTTCGAACTCGCCGTTCCCGAGGGAAGTCATGCCGATGGGCGTGAATCCGCCGCGGGCGCCGACCGAACGCACCATGAGTTCGGCGGTGGTGGTATCGACGGTTTCGGCATTGTCTTCGATGTCGACGCGCAGCGTGGTGCCCTGGGCAGGCGTGACGAACTGCGGCTTGCCGTCCGGGTAGCTGATGCGGACGGGCACGGTCGCCACGTCAGCAAAGTACAGGGCCGTCGGGAAGATTTCCTCGCAGTTGGGGATGATCTGGTTTGCCGGGAGGATGAACCCGTTCGCGCCGGTATCCCGGAACTCATAGGTCATCGAAAGGATGCCCCGGTCGCCGTAGACCCAGTCGATGGAGCCGCCGGAAGCGAGGTACAGGGTCGGGCCGACGGGACCGTTGACGTATGTCCGCCCCGAAATGGAGGCGATGGTCTCAACCATGTTCGTACTGATCTCGTTGTAGAGCGCATCATCAGGCGGGAGATCCGTGGTGTGTGCCCACGGGTAGAGCAGCAACTGGGAAAAGCTGTGATTGTCCAGGTGCGCCATGATGTTGGGATGGGCGATGATGAAGTCGCGCATCACCTGGGTCTCCGGCTCGGAGAAGGGTGTGGGGCCCCGGTAGGTCTCCTCATCCGTGAATCCGCTCGATCCCGCGCCACCCCACTCGTAACCCCAGTTGCGGTTGAGGTCCACGCCGAAGGTGCCGTCGCCGTTGTTGCGCCGGTTCTTTCGCCAAAGGCGATTTGACGTGTGCGTGTAGACATACCCGTCCGGATTCATCACGGGAACGATGTACCACTCGCAGCGGTCGACGAGTTCCTGGATGTACGGATCAGTGTCGTAGTTCCGGATGATCTGGTCGGCGATGTACATGGTCACGGGAACCGTGATCCACTCCCGGCAGTGCTGGCCGCCGTGATAGAAGATACCGGGCTTCGTGCCACCGCCGGGACTGGTGATGACCATGCCCTTGATATCGCGGCCTTCAAGGGACTGGCCGAGCGTGATCACATTGACAAGGTCGGGGCGAAGGGCCGCCAGCGTATCCATGTACGCGTTGACCTGGTCGAGCGTCTGGTAGTCATCAAAGAACGATGTGCCGCGAACATCGGCGCGCTCGTTATCGATGAGTTCCTGCACGTTGTTGATGGACACGCTGTAGGGGAGTCCGATCTCCTCGAATTCGGCAAGCTGATCATGCCGCACCATGACGTCGAGGGGTGCGCCGAGTCGCACGTGGCAGTTCCAGATGTCGGTGGAGATCGACTTCACAAGCTGCAGTTCGCGCAGCGAGTTGACCTGCACGCGAACGACGCAGCGATCATCGAATCGAGCCTGCTCCTGGGCGGGGGCGACATTCGCCAGTCCCAGCAGCGTCAGCGCGATACACACCAGTCGAATACTTGCTTTCATGTCTTTCCTTCGTCGCCTTGAGGGCTCACGGTGTGCAGTCGGCGCCCCACGCACCGAGCACGATATTCAGGTCATCAAAGTCCACGGTGCCGCTGTTGTCAGCGTCTCCGGAGGGGTCGGAGGTGCCCCAGGCGGCGAGCACCGCGTTCAGGTCGTCAAAGTTCACCATGTTGTCGCCGGTCACATCGCCAGTGCAGGTCATCGGGCAGGGCTGCGTCTGCACGAGGCGGAGATCGTCGACACCGGCCTCGATCAGGCTGGCACTGCCCAGGTCGGCGGCGCTGAAGCGGACCCGCAACGTCGCGGTCGGTGCCAGTTCCGCATCGATGTCGATGCTGTCGGATTGCCACGCCGCCGTGGGCGTGTTGTAGGTCCGAACACGCACCCAGTTGGTACCCGCGGCATTCGTCGCGATATCCACCGCCAGCGAGTCATCCGAGAAAACACCGGTCCCGTCGTCCGCCCAGTACTGGTACGAGAGGACGCCACCGCCTGACGCGTCAATCACCGGTGAAGTGAGAATCGTGGTGCCGCCATCGACATCCGAGTTGCCGTCGACATTGTCCGTCAGCCAGCATTGACCCGATCCATCCGCATCCGTCGGGGGGTCGCCGCGATCGCCACCACCGATGGGTGTGCCTCGGCTCCACTGCCCGTCGGTCGCATCACCGGACACGGACCATCCCATGTCGGTCTCGAAATCATCCTGCAGGGCGATGGCGGTGTCTGCGACGGTCACTGCGTAGACGGATGCCGGGGCATCGACCGGAGAGAGCACGGTGGCGCCGGACTGTGACTGGGCCTCGAAGTAGTACTCGATGCTCGCGCCACACGGGGCGCCGGGCAATGTGCCATTGAGGGTGGGGAACGATCCGGTGAGCGCCTGGGACGTGAAGGGACCGCTGCTGCCGGTCCGGTACCACAACGTGCCGGAGCCGTTGAGATACTTCTCCAGATTCCATACGCCGACCTCGGTGCTGATCACGAGGGGGGTGTCCGGCTCAGCAGTGCCGGGCAGGCCGCCGGGGAACTGGAACTCAAGCGTGCGTGTCACGTGCTGCGCAAGCACCTTGATCGCAGCGAAAGTCTCTTCACCCGTCGGGATGATCTGGTTGGCCGGGAGTTCGAAGCCGAAGGCGCCGGTATCGCGGGACTCGAGCGTCCACGCGAGCGCTGTCGTGTTCTCGGTCACCCAGTCGGGACAGACACCCGAAGCGGGCGACAGGATCACATCAGTCCCCAGGCCGGCCTGATAGGCCACGCCATTCACGGCGAACATCTCATCCGCCATCTGGTTGTGCACGTGGATCAATTCGGTCGCCCGGGGCGGCGAGATCGTGGTGCTGTACGCCCACGGGCCAAGGAACGCCTGCGTGTAACTGTGAATGTCGAGGTGGCCTCGGAAGTTGGTCAGCGTCTCAAGGTACTGGCGGAGCGCAACGGTTTCCGGTTCGGATTCGGCGGAGGGGCCGCGATACGTCTCGCTGCCTGTTGAGCCACTCGAACCGATGCCTCCCCAGTTGGTTGTCCAGTTGCGATTGAGGTCGACGCCGAAGTTGCTGCCGTTGTTGCGCCGATTCTTGCGCCAGAGTCGCTGGGAAGTGTGCGAGTAGACGTATCCATCCGGATTGACGATCGGGATGATGTGAAACTCCACGCTGTCGACGATCGCCGTGACGTCAGAGTCGACGCCGTAGCCGCGGATCAACTGGTCCGCCGTGTAGATGGTGATGGCGGGCGCAATCCACTCGCGCGCGTGCTGGCAGCCGTTGAGCGCCACCTGCGGTTTCCCGCTGCCGGGGCCTGTGATGCGGATACCGAAGATCTCGCGTCCTTCAAGTGAGAAGCCGACGGAGAACCGACTCGCAATGGCCGGATTGAGCGCCACGAGCGCGTCGACATAGGCGTCGTATTCGGCGTAAGTCTTGTACGAAGCGAACCAACTCGCACCGCGATCAGCCGCGACAGCTTCCATCGTCGCTCGCTCGGCATCGATGAGTGTCTGGATGTTGTCGTGCAGGACCACGAAGTCCAGATCCAGGGCCTCGAACTGGGCCATCCGGTCCGGCGCGATGTGGACGTCGACCGTGCCGACACCGACGCGGCAACTGAGCAGACCCCCGACCTCAAGGACCTGCGACAACGCCGCCTGATCCGGGATGGAAACGCGGAGCGCCCGATGGCCGTCGTAACGCATCGATTGGGCGTGCGCCGCCGCGACGGTGCATAGGGACGCGGCGAAGATGGCCAGGCGACGCAGTTTTCTCTTGATCGGCATTGAGACCTCTCTCCGGGAACTGTCAGGGCCCGCTCAAAGGACACGGTCGGGCCATCGAATCAGAATACACGACGCACAGGCAATCTCACGGACAAGAAGTCGGAAGCGAGGCCGTCGGGCTACCCATTTTTGGCGTCCGAACGGGTGGCGGGTAGGATCTGTGCAAGAAGGAGCGGCTATGCATCTGGATATCGTCAGGCATGGGCAGGCGGGCGAGTCGGGGACGGGAAAGGACCGGGACCGCGAACTCACGTCGCGTGGCCGGCGTCAGGCGGCGTACGTGGGCGAGTTCCTCAAGCGCGAAGGGACGCCGCCGCGGATCATCGCGAGCGGTTATCGGCGGACGCGTCAGACGGCCGAGACGATCGGACAGGAGATTGGCGTTGTAGCCGAGTTCGACCCCCGACTCGAACTGGGCACCGCTTCAGAGGCTCTTGAGGTCATCGTGGAGGCACGGGAGTTGGGGCCCACGGTGGTCGTCGGGCACCAACCTCAGTTGTGTGCACTCCTGGCCGTTCTCCTGCACGGTCCCGGCGGCGGCAAGGCGATCCCGCTCCGGACGGGGGAGGCGTATCGACTCGACCTGCCGGATGCGGGAGAAATCATCGGGCGCTGCGAACTTCGTTCGCGCATACGGTGGGACGGGGGATGCACCTGACTCTTGCAGGCCAAACGCCTATTCATTAGCTTGACCGTGTTCGTGGTGGTCAGCCAATCCAGTGCGAGGAGCACGCAGTATGCCGTCAATCATTGTTCGCAACGGACCCCAGGAAGGCCTCTACCTCCCCCTTGGCAAGGGCGCCAAGGTCATCGGCCGACACGAGGCATCGAATCTCCAGATTGACGATGACGGCGTCTCGCGGCGTCACGTGCAGATCCGCTTCGACAACAAGACCACCGAGTTCTACGCGACGGACATGCGGAGCCGGAACGGCACCTACGTCAAGGGCCGCCGGATCGACGACGAAGTCCGCCTGCGTGACGGCGACGAGATCCTCATCGGTAGCACCACCCTCGTCTTCACCGAAGGCACGCCCACCGACAAGGCCAATGCCATGGACGTGCTGAAGCAGGTGGGTGAACGAGGTCGCAGCACCATGGATATGCGATAGGTCACCATGGGGGCGCGTCACTGATCTGATGCGTCGCTCGAGCCTCCGGGAAGATCGAAATACTCGATGATCGCCTTGCGGAGGTCCTCCGCGCGGGCTGCCTGCACCATGTCGAGCAGGCGGCGAAGGTCGCGCTGCGTCTTCGCCGCGATCGCCTCCGGCTCGACTTCTTCGTCGCAGATCGGTCGGACGAATCGATACCGGCCCGGGATCGAAGTCTGTTCAACTACACCCAGGCTCTCCAGCGTGATGAGGCAGTACTCCGCGCGACGGTCGCCGCGATTCTTCTCGATGATGACCTCGCGCAGATCATCGACGCTGAAGTCATGGGCGCTGACCTGTTCGAGTGCGTTTCCAGCCTGCACGAGGAGATCGGCTGATGGGTTGGCCCACTCGATGAACTGCTGCTGAATCGCGATGTCATCCTGCGAGAAGAGGAGTCGACAGGTCGCGGGTTCACCATCGCGCCCCGCCCGCCCGATCTCCTGTGTCCACGCCTCAACGGAACCCGGCAGTTGTGCATGCACGATGAACCGGATGTCCGGCTTGTCCACGCCCATGCCGAAGGCATTGGTGGCGAGCAGCAGGAGATTCTCGCGGGGTTCGGCATCGATGAAGCGGCGGTAGATCCGTTTCTTCTCGCGAGGATCAAGCTTGCCGTGGTAGACAGCGACACAGGCATCGCCCCCGTCATCGCTGAGGCGTCGTCGGATCTGCGTCTCGAGCCGCTCCAGATCCTTGATGAGAGCGAAGTAGACGATGCCCGTGCCGCCGCCGCTGTCCCGGAAGGACCGGTGAACGTCCAGGATCTCGTCGACCTTGTCCTTGTCGTCCCACACTTCGTGCATCTCGTAGGCGAGGTTGGGACGGTCGACCGGCGTCGCATAGAGGGGCATCGACGCTTCGCTGAGCCCGAGCGTCTTCAGAATGTCGCTCCGCACCATGGGAGTGGCGGTCGCCGTAAGCGCAATGGTGGTCGGTTCGCCGAGGTCGCGGCGGAATTGTCCGACCTGCTGGTATGCGGGGCGGAAGTCGTGTCCCCATTGCGTGATGCAGTGAGCCTCATCGATGGCCAGCAGTCGAACACCACCCGGCACGGTACGCAGCGCATCGCGAAACTCGGGCTTGTGCATCCGCTCCGGCGTGGCGTAGATGAGTCGGTATTCCCCGCGTGCGAGGGCGGCGTAGCGTCGCTCCCGTTCCTCGCGTCCGAGGGTGGAGTTGATGTATTCGGCGGCGACTCCTTTGCGCTTCAGCGCCGTGACCTGATCCTCCATCAGGGCGATCAGCGGGCTGAAGACGAGGCAGACGCCGGGTTCATCGGCAGAAACGGCGGGCAACTGGTAGCAGAGCGACTTTCCGCCGCCGGTCGGCATCACAACGAGCGCATCGCCACCGGACATGACGCGATCAATGATGCGTTCCTGGATCGGGTAGAGCGATGCATGCCCGAACGTGTCGTGCAGAATCTGTTCAAGTGTCAGTGGCACGCCCGCATCATACGCCGGGTTCCGACGGAACGCGTTCCCGCAGCGCCTCGATGATCTGCTCCAGGCGCATGCCCCGAGAGCCCTTCAGCAGAACCGCATCACCTTCGTTCAACTTCGATGCGATCTGCACCGCTTGCTTCGGTTCGAGTTTCTGGAACATCGTGATGCGACTCTGGGGCCAGTGCTGTGACAGGCCATCGGCCGTATACAGGGCAGCAGCACCAATCGTGAAGACCTCCGCAATGTCCCCGGCCTCGAGGATCGCTTCCGCGACCTCGCGATGTGCTCCCGGTGCGGCGTCGCCCAGCTCGAGCATGTCGCCGATCACGATCACGCGCCGTCGGCTGTCACTCACCGATGCGAAAGTGCGGATCGCCGCCACGGTCGACTCCGGACTGGCGTTGTACGCGTCGTTGAAGACGTCAACGCCGCCGATGCTCTCCCGCTGGAGACGCATCTCAACGGACTGGACGGACCGAAGGCCGCGCGCGATCTCCTCGTCGCCGAGTCCGAAGCGATGGCCGACTGCGACCGCCGCGAGCGCATTGTGCGCGTTGTGCTCGCCGTAGAGACTGAGTTCGAAGCTGCGTCGATCATTGACTGTGAAGCGGCTGAGCGATTCGCTGTCTTCGAGGTGTTCGAAGGAGGTGAGTCGCAGGTCCGCATCCGCGGCACGACCGAATGTCACCACGTTCGGAATCGGCTTGATGAACTCGCGCAGCAGGTCGAACTCAGCGGTCGCAATCGCTGTTCCGCCGGGGCGGATGTAACTCAGCAGGGTCGCCTTCTCGCGGGCGATCGCTTCCATCGAGCCGAAGTGTTCAATGTGGGCGCGGCCGATGGTCGTGATGATGCCGATGTCAGGCTCAATGATGCGCGCCAGCAGTTCGATCTCGCCCGGACTGTTCGTACCGACTTCGCACACCAGATACTGGTCGCCCGGTCTGGCCGACAGGATCGTCAGCGGAACACCAATGTCGTTGTTGAAACTGTGAGCGCTGACCGTGCCGCGGAACTTCGTGCCAAGCACCGCATCGATCAGGCGCGCCGTCGTGGTCTTGCCGTTCGATCCCGTGATGGCAATGACGCGTGTCGACTCGAGCGTGCGCCGGTAGGCCGCAGCGAGACGCACAAGCGCCTTGCGCGTGTCCGGAACCCTCAGGACCCAGGTGTCCGGGTGCTCGGCGATGGCTTCTTCCGCCGCGCCGCCATCTTCCACGACCAGCAGGGGGGCGCCCGCTTCGCAGGCGGCGAGAAGGAAGTCATGCCCGTCAAAGTGTTCGCCACGAATGGCAAGGAATCCCCGGCCCGGCGTAAGCGTGCGGGTATCCGTTCCGAGTCCGACGATCCCGGCATCTTCGCGCGGGTTGTGAACGGGGCGGTGCACCCAGTTGCCACCGGATGCCGTCCGCAGCGAGGCGGGTATCCAGAAGTTCATCCGGTCGCCCCCTTTGTCACTGCCGCTCCGGAGCCGGATACTCGGACGGATGGACCCAGGCGGGCCAGAAGGGCATCGCGCACAACCACGCGGTCATCAAAGGGTGTCGATGTGTACCCACCCCGCCCGTCCGGGAGGAGTTGATAGTCCTCGTGCCCCTTCCCCGCAATCAGCACGATGTCATCCTCCCTGGCAGCCATGACTGCATCATAGATGGCACGACGCCGGTCGGGTTGAATCGTCACCGTCGAGGAGTCCGAGTCGGGAAGCCCGTCCAGCATGTCACGGATGATCGATGCTGGTCGCTCTGAACGGGGGTTGTCGTTGGTCACGATGACGTCATCGGCCAGTCTCGCCGCGACGCGCATCATCCTGGGCCGCTTCGTGCGATCCCGTTCGCCCCCGCAACCGAAGACGAGGCGGATTCGGCTTCGCGGCGTCGGCTTGAGCGGTATGAGGCTCTGGAGTGCTGTTTCCAGCGCATGATCTGTATGGGCGTAGTCGACCAGCGTCACGAAGGGGTCCGGGTGGGCCACATCGCGCCGGACGATCTCAAGTCGACCGGGAGCCGGTTTCACCCGGCCGATTGTCCGGGAGAGGTCCGGTCGCGGCACGCCCGATTCATGTGCGGCGGCGACGGCCTGAAGCGCGTTCATGACATTGTGTCGCCCGATCAAGGGCAGGCAGACCTGCACCTCGCCCCACGGCCCGGCGAAGACCGCTTCGACACCACGGAGGCTGACGTCGAGGATCTCAGCGTGGCAATCGGCATTGGCCTCAGAATCGAGGCTGCACGTCAGTCGCCGCGCGGCGCACTTCCCGATGACGGACTCCCAGCGTGGATCATCGATGTTGATAATCGCGAGGCCATCGGTATCGAGCATGGTGAAGAGGCGTGACTTTGCAGCGATGTACGCGTCAAGGGTGTCGTGATAGTCGAGGT
The DNA here is from genome assembly GCA_030432255.1 of Phycisphaerae bacterium. Classification (GTDB taxonomy): domain Bacteria; phylum Planctomycetota; class Phycisphaerae; order Phycisphaerales; family UBA1924; genus JAUIHS01. The sequence goes on along the minus strand of JAUIHS010000006.1, from coordinate 135,006 downwards.
GATCACCGGAGATGTTGGTGAAGATGGCGATGTCAAAATCCAGTCCGGCGACGCGCTGCTGAGCGAGGGCGTGGCTGGAGACTTCGAGTGATGCGGCGACACAGCCGGACTCAACCATGCTGGCGAGAGCGTGGCTGATCTCGATGGCCGGGGGCGTGGTCATGGCCGATTGCGCGACCTCCAGGCCATCATCGATGGAGACGGTTCCGATGAGTCCGCAGCGGACTCCACCTGCATTGGCGAGTTGGTGGACCAGGTGGGCGATGGTTGTCTTGCCATTGGTTCCGGTCACGCCAATGACCGTGAGTTGGCGCGATGGGTGGCCGAAGAACCGCTCGGCCATCTCTGCGGTGGCGAGCTCGACATCGGTGGTGGTGACCATTGCGACATCATCGGGCAGCGAGAGGTCGGCAGCGTCCGCCTCGTCGACAAGGACCGCAACCGCACCGCGCTCGATCGCATCGTCGACGAATGAGGTGCCTGCCAGCCTCGTGCCGCGACGGGCGATGAACAGCGATCCGGGGAGCGCCGTCCGACTGTCTTCGGTCAGGTCACAGATGCGCTGATCCAGGTGCGCCGGTTCGACACACGTGACTTCAACTCCCTCGATCAGATTCTGCAACAGCATGAAGACCTCGCGGCGACGTTCGGATCAGTATCGTCGATCTCTCCGTCGCCGTGTGAGAATTGCCCGCCAATCACGGCAGAATGAGCATCGCATCGCCGTAGCTGTAAAAGCGGTACTTCTGCCGGATCGCTTCCCCGTAGCAGTGCAGCAGCCGCTCCACGCCTCCGGGCAGGAATGCGGCCACCAGGGCAAGCAGGGATGAGCGCGGCAGGTGGAAATTGGTGATGAGGGCATCCGTGAACCTGAAGTCGAATCCAGGCGTGATCAGGAGCTTCGTCCTCATGGTCAGCCCGGCCTGACGCACCTCATCGGTGACCGGCTCAGGGAGGCTCTCGAGGGCCCGGACAGACGTGGTGCCAACCACAATCGAGCGACCGCCGGAGCCACGGGCAGACTCGACCGCCGCAATCGCCGATCCGGGCACCTCGATGCGTTCAGCGTGAATGTCGTGCTCCTCGACACTCGACGCCTCGATTGGCTTGAATGTTCCGGCGCCGACGTCGAGTGATACATCAGCCCAGCGGATGCCGCGGCTCGTCAGTCGGTCAATGAGTGCGGGCGTGAAGTGGAGCCCGGCAGTGGGGGCGGCGACGGACCCGGTCCGCTCCGGCTCGGCGTACACCGTCTGGTATCGGTCGGGATCGGTGGGATCGTCGCTGGCGTCATCCCGCGCCCGCCTGGCGGCGAGGATGTAGGGCGGCAAGGGGGGGCGCCCCCGTCCTTCGAGGAGCTCGGAGACAGGTCGAGTGAGACTCCTGCCCTCCGGGTCCTGCACATCGACGAGCCAGCCCTCGTCGAGGCGCTCGATGAGTCGGAGATGCAGTCCCTCGTCACCCCCGATGATTCCGACATCGCCTTCCCGAAGTTTCCCGTTGGATCGGAGCATGACCTGCCACTGTCCGGGGCGGCGTTCCTCAAGGAAGAGTCCGCCCAGTCGACCCCCGGTCGACGCACGGCGCCCCTCGAAGCGCGCGGGGAGGACCCGGGTCACGTTGCGAACGAGGACATCCGGCCCGGTAACGAAGCGATCGAGATCCTCGAAGCGGCAGTGCTCAATCCGCTCCGGTTCCGAGCGGCGGAGCACCATCAGCCGGGATGCATCTCGAGGTGTTGCGGGATGCGTCGCGACCAGTTCGGGCGGAAGGTCGTAGTCGAGGGCGTCGGTGGGCAGCATGTCGTGGCGGGGCAACAATCCGTGTTGAGTTCACGCAACGTCCCGCACATGCGGGTCGAGGTGTCAGCTTAGCGGGAACCCGCCCACGGCGGATGGCCCCGGACATTCTCGGACTTCGCCCGGTAACGCCCGGCTGGCACGCCATTCGGACAGTGTCTGTCGTGCGAATTGAAGATCAGACCAGTACGACCCAGCGCATGTGGTCCGATGTCGCCCGGAAGCGGGTCGAGAATCGGGCCGGCGCGGCCTGCGAAGCGGACGCCTCCTCGCTTCGCCTGGTCGGCGGCTGTCACAACGATCGCACCTGTGACCATCATGTGGACGAGGTTCGGGACTACTGGTGCCATCTTCGTGAAGACAATGAGCGGACCGCCTCGGTTGATCGGGTGGACGTCGCGCGTCGAACCGAGAACACCGATCAGGTCGGGTCGCAGGAGAAGCGCCCGTCGTATGCCGGTCCCGTGCTGGGTGATGTCCCGAAAGCGCCGACCCGCGAGACCGTCCAGCGCGCGATCAATACGTACCGCCGCTCGGTCCTGCTCCCGTCGGGGAGCGTCATCGATGTCCTAGCATGAGCCGCAGCCGCCACGCTTCGGCGTGTCCGCGACCAGGAGACGTTCGCCTTCGTCCGCGCTGATGGATCCCTCCGCGATGTACGCGGCGATCTCACGGCGTGTTCGCTCACGGGCGCGGTACCGAACCATTCCGGCGACGTTGGTGACCACGATCGCGGTAAAGGCAATAAAGAGACCGCCCCCAATCGCGAGGATCGGGATGAGAAGTTCAGGGTCCGCTGCCAGGAACTCGAAGATCTGTTCGATGCTGTTGTTCATGATGGGCTCACCTGGTTCAGTCTTCCTCGTCCGGAGCCGCCTTCATCAGGCGCTCGCCCTGTTCGGCATCCATCGATCCTTCGGCGATGTAGGCAGCAATTTCCCGACGTGTCCGTTCCTGGGCCCGGATCCTGATGATGTCCCGGACATAGGCACCACCGATGGCGATGACGGCGATGAGGGTGCCGGCAAACCAGAAGAAGTTCTGTGATATGGCATGGATGATCGGGTCGAAGTCCATCTGTCCGCACGCCTCCTTCCTCGCGCTGCCGACCCGGACCGCCGGGCCGGGCTTCGCGGCCTGCACTCTTCTACGGATACTGTCCCCCGACATTTCACCATCAGCCACTTTCCTGCACCGGGATTTTAGCTCGCATTCCGGGGCAGGGCCCGAGATAAGTTCGGATTCTGTGCGCCACGGGAACAATTTCGCCGATTGGGGGTCAGACTCGGGGTAGGATCAGTCATCGGAGTTCCCATGGCCTTTCGCACATCTTTCATCTCGGTCTTCATCCTCGGGCTCGCTGCGTCGTCACCCCTGCTGGCGGGTGGTGGGGTCGAGCCGTCTGAGTTCATCGTGGATCGGGATGCGACGGAGGCCACGGATCCGTGGTCCGGGCTGATCCTCCCTCCGGTCGACGATCCTGGCGATCCGGTCGCTCGCGCCTACATCGCGGAGCGGCGGGTGATTCGCGAGGCGGAACGGCAGATGAAGCGGCTGCGGGCGCGGTCCTTCGGCTCCATGCGGAACACGGAGATTCGCCAACTCGGGTTGCTCCAGTTCTGCGAGTGGGAAGACCCGATGTACTGGCCCAGCCTGATCGAGATCTTCGCCGAAGAGGATGCCGACGTCCGGGGTGCAATGCTCGACATCTTCGAGGGCGCTGCCTCCGATGCCGGTGATGCCGCCCTGATGTGGCAGGCCATCCTGGCGGAACATGAGGCCCACCGGGAAGAGGCGTTCGCACGCGTCCGCGATCGAGCGGCGGCGCGCGAAGCGGCCGGCAAAAACCCGCTTCCTCGCGAGAGCGCGCGGATCCTGGCGCATGCTGTGCGATATGGAAACGACTCAGAGCGCGCCGTCGGTGCACACGCCATCCGCCAACTCCGCATCCTGGAAGCGATTCCGCTTCTCATCACCGGGCAACTGGGGTCAGGCAATTCATCGGGGACGGGTGGGATCCCGCCGGAGGATCGCTCACTGGCATGGATCCTGATCGGGCGTCAGACGGCCTACGTCGCGGATGTCACGCCCGTTGTGGGCAACGGTTCGGTGGCCTTTGATCCGGAAATCGGGATCCTCACGACCGGTTCGATCCTGCGCATCATCGATGCCGCTGTGATCATCTATCACACTGAGGTGCATGGCGCCCTCGTGGACCTCACCTCTGAAGCGTGGGGCCAGTCCACCGCATCACTCGGATATGACATTCCGGCGTGGAGATCGTGGTACGAGAACGAGTTCCTGCCGGACCTCGCGGCACGTGAGGCCGCCGCTGCGGAGCCGTCACCGGAGGCCGACGCGGCACCCGCATCAGCCTCGTCCTGATCGATTCAACTCCACGGGGAACCCTGGCGCGGACTCGGCAGATCCTCGCCGAGTTCCTTCAGCGTGCGCTCCTGGTCATCGGTGAGTTCATGCGGCGCGACGATGCGGATGTGAGCCAGCAGATCGCCTCGCCTTCCCTCCGGGTCCTCCATGCCGAGTCGCTTCAGCCTCAGTCGGCGACCGCTGTCGACACCCGCCGGGATCTTCAGGCTCGCCTCACCACTGAGGGTCGGCAGGTCGATCGTGGTACCGAGAGCCGCCTCGGTGATGGTGATCGGCACATCAATCGAGATGTCCAGACCATCGCGGCTGAAGTACGGGTGGGGGCGCACGTGTACGCGAAGGAGCAGGTCGCCCGGGGCTCCGGAACCCATGCTGGGTGCTCCCGACCCCTTGATGCGCAGGCGGGAACCGTCTTTGACGGCCTTGGGGATGGTGATGTCGATCGTCTGGGTGGTGCCGCCACGGCGGATGCGAAGTGACTTGCGGCAACCTCGCACGGCTTCGAGGAAGTCGACGGTGATGTCTTCGGTGATGTCGCCACCTCGGTCAGCGGCGGCGCGCCCTCTCGCAGCCCGTCCGAAGCCGTGCCCGGTGGGTCGCTGGCCTCGGCCGCCGAAGATGTCTTCGAAGATCGATCCGACGTCGAAGTCGTCGGCCCCGAATCCCCCGCCGGCTCCGCCCACGTTCGACCAGGTGTAATGCTGGCCGGACCCGGTGCCCGCGCCCGCGGCTGCCGCGTGTCCGAACTGGTCGTACTGTCGGCGTCGGTCGGGATCGGAGAGGACGTCGTACGCCTCCTGAATCTCGTTGAAGCGGGACGCGGCGTCCTCGGACTTGTTGACATCGGGATGGAACTGTCGCGCCAGCTTCCTGTAGGCGGCCTTGATGGCGTCCGCATCGGCATGACGTGGGATTCCCAGGACCTCGTAGTAGTCTCGTTTCACCGTGGGTCTCGGCTCCGCGGGCGGGTGTCTTTCTTGTGCTGACGGGGCTTCAATTCAGGAATGAGAGTCCCGTCGAGCCTTCATCGGTCGTGTGATGGGCGCGGGTCGAGTGTTGAAATTCGATCAACCTCTTGCCTTGCCGTGCCGAACAATGTACTTTGACGTTCGTTGGTCGGGGTATGGTATGGGTTCATTCCCACGGAGTCGATGATCTGGTTCGAGATCTTGTCCATCCTGAGATTGTGCAAGTGACGCTGTCATCAGTGACTTCGGCGGGGGGAACCGTGTGGGATTCGGTCAAGCGAGCGCCGGGTGAGTCCGGCAGTTCCTCATGATCCCTGTTTGTCCAGAGACCAGTCAGGCTGTTTCCGACGCAAGGGTGTTGGTTGCCGCTGTTGAACGAGGCGACGTGGTTCGTCGCCGCTGCACTTCTCACACGTAAGGAGACTTCTGATCGCTCGTCGCTATGGACACTATCGAGGTGGCGTCGTCAACAAGACGCGCGTCAATGATGAGATCCGGATCTCGCCGATCCGACTCATCGATCAGGACAACAACCAGGTCGGCGTTGTCGATACGCGCGATGCGCGTCGGATGGCTGATGACGTCGGACTTGATCTTGTGGAAATCTCACCGGACGTCCGTCCGCCCGTCTGCAAGATCATGGACTACGGTCAGTACAAGTACGAGCAGTCCAAGAAGGAACAGCAGCGAAGGGCGGCGACCCGGCAGGCCGAGATGAAGGAGGTCCGACTCGGACGCTCCGCCAAGATCGACCCGCACGATGTGCAGATCCGGGTGGCGCAGGCCCGCAAGTTCCTCATGGCCGGACACAAGGTCCAACTCGTGCAGCGGTTTCGCGGCCGCGAGATGGCACACAAGGACATCGGTATCGAGCGCCTCAAGGAAATCTGTGAGGAACTGGGCGACATCGCCAAGGTCGAGTCCATGCCCAAGCACATGGGTAGACAGGTCAGTCTGATTCTGGCGCCCGACAAGGCCAAGATCGAGGTCGTCAAGCGTCGGCAGGCCGCCGCCGAGGAGAAGGCGAAGGCCGCCGCTCCCCAGGAAGAGACCGCCACCGCTCCCGAAGAAGAGAAGGCGGAAGCGGGCGGCGAGGCCTGATCCGAAAAAAGACGCGTGTATCTCAGTCTTCTGAGTCTCCTTTGTTCCGGAGCCGGGCAATCAAGGTCCGGTGGCCTGCGTTCACTTTTTGTGTGACCGACCAGGTCCTGAAACCCGATGTCACGGAAGCGGAACAACCATCAGGAAACTGTGACAGATTCGTAGGACCGCGGCGTCCCTGTAGGACGATAGAGGGAAGGAATCCTCGCAGGCTGCTCAGCCTGGCCGCGACCCCGCAAGGAACCACGCATGCCTCGCCTCGCTTTCATCGCCGACATTCATGGCAACCTCCAGGCTCTCGAGGCCGTCCTCGAAGACCTCCGGATGGTTGGCTACGACCAGTTGATCTGCCTCGGCGATATCGTCGGGTACGGACCGGACCCGGCCGCCTGCCTTGAAACGGTTTCCGACTACGCGGACGCCATCGTCCTCGGCAACCATGACGAAGCGGTTCTCCGTGAAGACGTTTCGGCTCGCTTCAATCCGCGGGCTCGCAGGTCCATCGAATTTACACGGGACGAACTCTCCGACTTCCATCTCGCCATCCTGCGATCGATTCCGTATCGGGTGGAGCTTGAGGGGATCTCGGTGACCCATGCCACATTCAGTCCGACGCGCTTCGAGTACCTGTACACGGCGCAGGCGGCGGCCGATGCTTTCAACTATCTGCCCAGCCGCATCGGGATGATCGGTCACACCCATCTGCCGTCAGCGTTCACCTGCAATTCGGATGCCGAAGCGGTTGAAGGTGATGTCCGGGTCTATCCGCTGACCGGTGGCGTCCTCAATGCCCTCGACCCGGAGTTGCGCTATATCCTGAATCCGGGATCAGTGGGGCAGCCGCGGGATCGAAACCCGGATGCATCCTGGGGGCTGTTCGACACGGAGCGGATGACGTTCCAGATCCGTCGGATTGCCTATGACATCGAGGCTGTCTCCCGGCGCATTCGTGACTTCGGCCTGCCGGAGCAGCACGGCCATCGCCTCCGCGTAGGCGCCTGAGTTCACCGACTCCATCCACGTCTCGCCGTGGTAGGATCCGATCATGCAGATCGGAACTTGTATCAGTGTCGCCCTGGTCAGCCTGACGACGTCAATCATCTCAGGTTGCGGCGCACCCTCCCGGCCGGTACCAACCCCAGTCCCCAGCGATCTGGATCGACTCACATCGCTGATGACCGGCACGTTCTCGAGCGAAGCCCAGTCCAGGGAAGACGAGCGCTTCTTCCACATCCGCCTCGTCATGACCCCCATGTGGGCCGAGCGCGCCGGAACCTGGCTCTACGTGGAACAGGCCGCAGCAGGCAGTTTCGATGCCCCGTATCGGCAACGTCTCTATCACCTCATTGAACTCGGCACCGGCGAGTTTCGGAGTGATGTCTACACGATCGGCGACGCTGACAGATTCATCGGAGCCTGGCGAACGTCGGGCCTGCTTGACTCGATCGATCCGGACTCCATCGTCCTGCGCGACGGGTGCTCCATCTACCTGCGACCCGGCGCAGATGGATCATTCGTCGGCTCAACCCGCGAGGGCACCTGCCCGAGCAGCCTGAGCGGCGCGAGTTTTGCGACCTCCGAGGTCACGATCCGAGACGACGTGCTGATCTCGTGGGACCGCGGATGGGACGCCGACGGGACGCAGGTCTGGGGTGCCGAAGTCGGCGGATACATATTCGACCATCTCTCGGATCACCCGCCGCGCTGATGCTCATGCGTCGAGGTGGAGGTCGAGCAGCGTGACGTCAAGGATCCGACCGAATTTCTCGCCGACCCGTCGCATCACGCCGATCTCTCGAAAGCCGACCGACTCGTGGAGCCTGATGCTCACGGGGTTCCCCTCCGCAATGCGGGCAAGCAGCACCGCGATATCCACGCCGCGCGCATGATCGATCAGAGCCTTGAGTAATGAGCGCCCAACGCCTCGGCCGCGCGCTTCTTCATGGACATACACGGAGACTTCGGCCGCCCGCGCGTACGCACACCGATCCGACCACGGTGACAGTGTGGCCCAGCCGAGAACGCCACGGTTGGCTGCGAAGGCGACGTCATGGGCGACGAGCGCTGGATATCGCGGCGAGTCGTGTGCCGCGAGCCATTTCGCCTGCTGATCGTCAGTCATGGGATCGGTGTCGAAGGTCGCGGTCCCCACGCGGACTTCCGTGTTGTAGATGGCGAAGATCCCGTGGGCGTCTTCGGAGGTGGCTGGTCGGATGATCACCGTCATGCTGGAAGGGTAGGTCAACCGAGCAGGTTGAGGGCACGCTCAGCCTGGCCCCGGCTTGACAGGATGACAGATGTGGCGGCCTCTGCCATGACCTGCGCCCGAGCCAGTTCGGCCGTCTCAGCGGCGAAGTCGGCATCCTCGATCACGGAGCGGGCCGCCTCGGTGTTCTCCAGTTCAGCCTGGAAGATGTTGAGGTCAGTCGTCACGAGGTAGTTCTGGAGGTTGCCGATCTGGCCCATGAACCCGTTGATACGTTCCCGGGCGGTGGCAACGACTGAGGCAGCTTCACCAAGGTCGCCATCGATCAGGTTCAACCGGCTGCCGCTGATTTCGAAGATGCTGGTCGCTCCGGACGCCTCCAGTTCGACAGCGACCCCGGGGGCAATCGTGTGCGTGCGTTCCGCGGCATCGAATTCGAGGGCGACGTCCACGGCGCCGAGCACGTGGTTGGAGTATCCGATCGTGATCACCTGAGTGTCGGCAAGGATTTTCCGGCCGTTGAATGTGGCGGAGTCGACGGTGTGCTGGATGGCATCGAGGATCGAGTCCGCCTCGACCTGGAGCGCTTCGAGCTCACCTTCGCCGAGTCCGCCGCGATTGGCGGACTGCACGATGAGTCCTTCGAGTTCGATGAGGAGGTCGCCGATGGACTGGAGCGCACCTTCACGTGCGCCAAGCGCGTGGGAGGCGAACTCGGTGTCGTTGATGAGCTTGTGCAGTGATTGCGTTCGCGCCGAGAGGCGCTCCGCCGCGATGAGCCCGGAGGGGTCGTCCGCGGCACGGTTGATCCGCTGACCCGTTGACAGTCGCGTGACGGCCTGGGTGTAGGAGCGCTGGTGGGCCCGGAGCGACCCGAGGCTGAGCAGTTCGGGGATGTTGTTCATGATGCGCATGGGACGACTCCGGAATGAACTGCGGGTTCATCGGGTGGAATCGGTCCTGACTTCAACAACGTCCGGATATTCAGACGCGCTGGCGGGTCCAACCGCCATGCAGGAAGCGGGCGAAGAAGATGAGGAAGCGGATGGCAAGTTCTGCGCACATGCCCATCCACAGGCCGGCGAGCGGGTTCAGGTCGAACCAGTGCTGCATCGGTGCGGGATTGGGGATCACGAGGCCGCCCGGGAGCGCGACTTCGACGCCTGAGAAGAGCCATGCCATGGGCAGGCGTATCACGTAGGTGCTCAGCCATGTCAGCATCATGACGACACGCGTGTCCCCGGCCCCGCGCATTGCCCCTCGCATCACGATCACCAGGGCAAACGGAATCTGGATGAAGCCGCAGATGAAGAGGAGCTGAGGCGTCTGCTCGAGGTGCAGCGGTTGCTGAGAGAAGACACCGACGATTGCCTCCGGAATGGTGAGGAAGGCGAGGCCGAAGAGGAACATGATGGATGTTGCGACGATGGCGCATCGGATCACCGCCCGGCGTGCGAGGGTCGCACTCCCCGCCCCCAGGTACTGGCCCGCAAGCGTGGCCGCCGCCGTTGCCATCGCAAACCCCGGCAAAAAGCTGAAGGCCTCAATACGTACCGCAACGACATGTGCCCCGATCAGTCCCGATGATGCGAGCTGGCCGACCAGCATGAGGACGACGAAGTTGCCGAACCACATGCCGAAGGTCTCGACGAAGTTCGGAGCGGCCACACGAACGAGCCTGCGGATCGTCAGCCAGTGAGGCCGCAACCGTCTCCGTTTGAGCTTCAGGCCGTGGACACCTCGTGCCAGCAGTATCGTCATGATGCAGCCCCCGATCAGCCACGCCACGCAGGTACCGACCGCGATGCCCGAGACGCCGTAGTCCAGGCCCACCGGATTCTCGAAGAGCACCCGACGCTCCGCTTCTCCCGCCGCGTTGAGCGATGTCATCGCCAGATCCACGCCGGAGAGCGAGAAGCTGATGGCGATGTTGATGATGTTGATGATGATCATCGTCACCATCGGGCGGACCGAGTCTCCGGCGCCGCGGCAGCAGTTGATCCCGGAGAAAAGGACGGTGAGTCCCGGAATGCCGATGGCGGCGATGCGCAGGTATGTGACCGCGTGTTGCAGGCCATCGCCTTCGAGTTGAAGGAGGCCCGCGATGAATGGGGCCGCGACGGCAATGAGCACCGCCACAACGGTGCCGAGCACGAGCGAGAGCATGAAGACCTGGCCGACGGCGGCGTTGGCGACCGCGATCCGGCCGCGCCCCATGGATCGCGAGACCATTGCGGTGGCCCCGACGCCGAGGGCGACAGCGATCAGGCTGACAAACCAGTTGAAGTACGACGCGACCCCGATGGCGTCCGTCGCGCCCTCCGAGATGCCGGCTGCGAGCATGGTGTCGACGAGTCCGACGCAGGCGTTGAGGAACGACTCGACGAGGACAGGCCAGGAGAGCACGAAGATCGCCTGCCACATGGTGAGGCCCGCGAGTCGGCCGGAGCGGATGCGGTGCCGCTCATCCTCACCACAGTCCGCCGACCGGTCGATCTCGGTCACGGAGACAGCCGTCTGTCCGAGGTCGGTCTCCTGCAGTTCGAGTTCTTCGACCTTTCTGGGCACGCCGCAGCCTTTCTCCTCCCGCCCGCTACGAGGGCAGATGCTAGGCCGGGTCACGATTCGGGACAATGAGCCGCGCCGTGCGAGTTGCCCTATGATCCCGGCATGATCCTGCTGATCGACAACTACGACAGCTTCACCTGGAACCTCGTTCAACGGATCGGGGAACTCGATGACACGCTTGAAGTGCATGTCGTCCGCAACGACGAGATCTCGCCGGAGGATGCGACCGCTCTCGCTCCCACCCATGTGATCATCTCACCCGGTCCGTGCACTCCGAAGGAAGCGGGGGTCTCCCCTGAGATCATCAGGGCGTTCGCCGGGCAGGTACCCCTGCTGGGCGTCTGTCTCGGGCACCAGTGCATGGGTTCAAACAGCGGAATGCCGGTGGTCAGGCATCGGAAGATCATGCACGGCAAGACCTCGCCCGTGCATCATGACGGTCGGGGCGTCTTCACGGACATGCCGAATCCCTTCACGGCAACGCGATACCACAGCTTGGTGGTCGACCCCGGGGCAACGGAACTGCCCGACGACTGGGTGGTCTCCGCTTGGACGGAAGATGAACTGGAAGATGGCACACGCGTTCGAGTGGTCATGGGCCTGCGGCGGGACCACGGGAATGGGGTCATCTCGGAAGGGGTCCAGTTTCATCCGGAGAGTTTCCTGACCGAGCAGGGGCCGCGGCTGCTGGCGAACTTCCTCGGGATAAGCGATAAATGTGATCTGACTCAGTCGGACGCCATGGGAGTGATGTGATGCCGGAGACGGTGATGAACGCGAAGCAGGTGACCGGAGTGCTGGATGCGGTTGATGGAGACGTGATGTTCCTCCGTGTTCCCGAGTCCAGTTACCGCATTCAACTCCAGGTGACGGCGACTCCGGCAACGCCGGTTGGGAAACGCATCACCGGTCTGATTCACGTCCAGGCGCGACGGATCGACAAGGTCGGAACGGGTGGCCGATACGTGGAGCCGGTGGAGGGTCGACCCCGCCGCGTGCAGGGGAGCGTGATCGCGGTGGATCCGACTGATCGGACGATCACGGTCAACGCCGGCGTGCCGATTGTCTGCCGGACTGACGAGCGTCAGACGCCCGCCGATTTTGAAGTGGGGGACTTCGTGACGATGGGCGTCAACGCCGGTGCGACGTTCACTCCGGCCGGTTGAGTCTGCACCTGTCGACGCGACGTCCTCTATCTGTTCCCCGCTTCGATGCGCTTCCAGATCCGCTTGATCTCGTCAGCACTTGAAGGCTCCATCCAGGCGCCCGAGCCCATGTCCTTGCTGACGATGTGACCCTGGCGATCGATCGTCGTCTTCATCGATGCGGTATTCGCCGTCGGAATCGTCTCCTGGATCCAGACCCCGCCCTCGTTGGAGAAGGACTCTTCGCGGTAGGTCAGGCTCTGGAGGATCGGGTCGTACGTGTAGAAGCCGTAGAGTCCGGGGATGCGCCGGTTCACCACCAGCCGGGGGAGCAGATACAACTCGACGCGGGACAGGTAGCCCTCGGGAAGGGTGCGGTACTTCTTTTCGTCGGGCATCTGGCCGCGAACTGCGGTCGTCACCGTGATGCCGTGTTCATCCCTGACCAGCGTGAGTGTGGAAGAGTCCTTCTTGCCGTCGCGTTCGGCGACATTGACGATGGACCACACTTCGCTCTCACGGTCATCGGACAGGAAGTAGATGCCACGGGTGTCGAAGGTCGTGCCCTCGATGACGACCCGTGCCTCTTCACGTGCGATGAACCCATCTTCGAGATCAGCCTCGCGCCACAGCTTGCGGGGGCGATCCGGTTCGAGTTCGCCCCGGCGTCCCTTGCGCACTTCGAGCCGCTTCCAGCCGACCTCGCTGGAGCCGTCGCTTGCATCGGCGGGTCGATAGATGCGGAAGAAGCGTGCGTCCTCATCGACTTCCAGCGTGAGGTCATCAATGTTGAGGCTGTCGAGGAATGCCTGTCCCATGTTGATGGCGGCATAGCGTTCCGCCTTCATTTCGGCGGGATCGCGGAAGGTGATGGTGGCGAGCACCGTCTCGTAGAGTTGCATCGTCTTCTGGATGTTCGAGGTGTCGAGGCCTTCGGGGATGGCGTGCATCTCGCAGACCACGAACTGGGGCATGCCCCCGACGCGCGGCTGGTCCGGATCGACCGCAATGGCGTCATGGCGGATCACGGTGTAGCCCACGGTCTCCAGCTTCGGATCGGCGGGGACGTCGGTGTAGACGCGGCTGGCCTGCCGGGTGCCGCCGATGAGGAGTCTGTCGTTGCGCTGGAAGAACCGGAGGCGGGTCAGTTCGAGGTTGGGTTGATCGGCGTCCCGCGCTTTCCAGCGGGCCTGGCGGCTCTTGATGATTTCATCGAGGATGCGCGGGGGCGACATATCCGGGTCGCGGGCGATGTAGTTCTGGAAGCGGATGGACCAGTGGGGGTTGTCCGGGTCGGTGATGACCACGAGCGACTCGCTCCCGGCGATCCGCCGGATGTCGATGACGGAGCCTTCGGGAAGCCTGACGGTCATGCCGAGGGACGGGATCTCGAAGGGATGCAGTTCCATGGAGACGCCCTGTGCCACTGCCGGCGACGGGGCAAGGGCCATACATATTACGAACATCATGACCAGGCGAATTGTGGAGATGCACTTCTTCATGTGTGAGGCCTCGTTGCTACCGGACGTGGAGTGATCCAAGGATACGATCGGCCGAGCGGCGGGGTTGCTTGAAGGTGTCTGGAGTGTCTCGTCGAGTTGTGCCGGAGGCGGATTGGAGCCGCTGAGGGCGGTTGAGGGGTAAAAACATGGGTGGGGACCTTCTCATCGCCTTGACAACCCGTTGGTGATCCTTACATTGTGCCGCTCTGCTCACCGTTCAGCGGAACGTGGTGAGGTGGCGTTCGTGCGAAACCTTCAGAAGAGACGCACCCGGGCACGTCAAGTGCCTTGTTCTTGCCGCCTGACTGCGCCCACGAGCGTGTGAGCGCGTACTTGTGACCTGACCCTTTTCTTCGCGAGAAACGGATGAGCGGCGGACGAATTCGAATCCGGATGGAAGCATACGACCACCAGGCGTTGGATGCTTCGGCCAAGGAGATCGTGGACCACGCCAAGCGCACGAGCGCCAAGGTGGCCGGTCCGATTCCGCTTCCGACGCGTATTGAGCGGTACACCGTTCTGCGCAGCCCGTTCATCGACAAGAAGTCGCGTGAGCAGTTCGAGATCCGGACGCACAAGCGGATTATTGATATCACGGAGCCCAATGCCCGTACTGTCGAAGCGCTGAACCGTCTCGTTGTGCCTGCCGGTGTCTTCGTGAAGATCAAGGCGTAATCCCCGTCGGGTCTCTCTGGTGAGAGGCCCGATTTTCGTTTGAACCCCGGTTCCCCTGCGGCATGCCGCAAGAACCCGTCGCTCGACACGGGCGACCCCCCGATGACCGCCGCGTGGCGGGCATCTGAGAAAGGACAACGGCCATGGCCATGCTCTTCGGTCGCAAACTCGGCATGACTCGCTACTTCACCGAAGACGGGATGAACATCCCGGTGACGGTGCTGGAAGTGGGTCCGTGCGTCGTGACCCAGGTCAAGACGTCGGAGACGGATGGCTACGAGGCGGTCCAGGTTGGATTCGACGACGTGAAGCCGCGTCGCTCGACGATGCCGATGATCGGCCACGACGCCAAGGCCGGCACCGCCCCCAAGCGCGTGCATGGTGAGTTCCGGACCGGCGACGGCGACGATGCCTACGAAGCCGGCCAGTCGCTGAATGTCGAGGTCTTCGCGAACCACGCCTTCGTCGACATCACCGGCACCTCCAAGGGCAAGGGCTTTCAGGGCCCGATGAAGCGACACAACTTCCGCGGCCAGCTGGCCAGTCACGGCGTCGAGCGCAAGCACCGCTCCGCCGGCTCAATCGGCGGTCACGCCACCAACCTCGGTACCGGCCCGAAGATCAAGAAGGGCAAGCGGATGGCGGGGCAGATGGGGAACAAGCGACACACCACCCGGTCCATCGAGGTGGTGAGCATTGATGCAGAGAAGAACCTGATGATCGTCAAGGGTGCGGTCCCCGGACCGAATCGCGGCATCATCCAGATTCAGTCACCTTCACGTCTCTACAAGCCAAAGGCCCGCAAGCAGGCCGAGAAGATGAAGGGCTGAGACGAAGCGATGAATTCGACCGGCAGGGCAAAGACGCCCTCGTCGGTCGGCCCGGTCCGTCCCTGACGGGATACCGCCGGGCACCAACAACACGAGGCACTCGCCGAGTGGACCCCGGATCCGTCCCGCCGAATAACAGGGACGCACCGGGCAACGCGAGGATGATCGAAGCCGTTGGAATGCCCTCACGTGCGGGCAGCGGATTCGGTCGAGGCGACGACGGAAAGAGATTTCACCGATGGAAGTCCCCGTCTTGAACAAACAGGGCCAGCAGGTCGGCTCACTCGTCATTGACGAGGCAGACCTGGGTGGCGAAGTGAATCCTGCCCTGATCAAGCAGGCGTTTGTGCGTTACCACGCCAATCGCCGCCAGGGCTCAGCCCGCACGAAGACCCGCTCCGAAGTCGAAGGGTCCACCCGCAAGCTGTATCGCCAGAAGGGTACGGGTCATGCCCGTGCCGGCAACGCGCGCACGCCCATCCGGCGCGGCGGTGGTCACACCTTCGCCAAGTCGAAGCGTCGCGAGGAGTACCGTCTTGACATGCCCGTCAAGATGCGTCGCAAGGCGAACCGCAACGCACTGCTTGCCAAGCTGGTCGACAACGAAGTCAAGATCATTGATGACCTTGCCTTTGACGCACCGCGGACCTCCGAATTCCGCAAGCTGCTCGAGGCTCTGGGCATTGATCGCAGTTGCCTGGTGGCGGTCGCGGCGGAGAACCGCAACGCGGGTCTCGGCGCTCGCAACATCGAGGGCGTGACGATCTGCAATGCCCAGACGATGACCTGCTTCGAGATGCTCAACAGCCGCTACATGGTGATCTCGAAGTCTGATCTGGAGGCCTGGCTCAACGGGCCCGGTTCCCAGACGGGCAAGGGCAACAAGCGCAAGGAGGTGGCCTGATGGAAGCCATCCACGTGATCAAGCGGCCGCTGCTCTCGGAGAAGAGCACCTGGGCGACGGAAGACAACCGCTACACCTTCCTTGTCGCGACTGAAGCCACGAAGACCGAGATCAAGCGTGCTGTGGAGGAGATCTACGGCGTGCGTGTCGTCGGTGTGTCGACGATGAACCGTCGCTCGCGGAATCGCCGCATGCGATACGGGCTCGTCAAGGGTAAGACCACCAAGAAGGCGATCGTCGGCGTTCACAAGGACGACGCGATCGAACTCTTCTGAGCGTGAACGGATGAACCATCGCGGGACCTGACAGGGCCCGCCAGAGACAAGGATCGACCACATGGCCATCCGCGTATACAAGCCAACCAGTGCCGGACGCCGCAATGCTTCCGTCAACCTCAATGAGGAAGTGACGAAGTATGGTGCCGAGAAGTCGCTGACCGAACCGCTCAACAAGAAGGGCGGCCGCAACCACCACGGTGTGATCACCGTTCGTGGTCGTGGCGGTGGACACAAGCGTCTTTATCGCCGCATCGACTTCAAGCGTGCTGACCGCCTGGACGTTCCCGGCAAGGTCGTCGGCATCGAGTACGACCCGAATCGCAGTTCCCATATTGCCCTGGTCGAGTACGTCGACGGCGTGAAGCGCTACATCCCGGCGCCCAAGGGCCTCAAGCCCGGCGACGAGATCCTCGCGTCCGACAACGCGATCGAGCCGAGCGTGGGCAACGCGATGAAGCTCAAGCACATCCCGACGGGCCTCGACGTGCATTGCGTCGAACTGCGCCCCGGTGCGGGGGGCAAGCTCTGCCGCGGTGCCGGCACGTACGCTCGCCTGTCGAACCGCGAAGGTCGCTTTGCGACCCTTGTGCTTCCGTCGGGTGAAATCCGGCGCGTCCCGGTGGACTGCCGTGCCACGATCGGGCAGATCGGCAACCAGGATCACAACCAGCGTCGCCTGGGCAAGGCGGGCAAGTCGCGTCACCTCGGACGCCGCCCGCACACCCGCGGCGTGGCGATGGACCATGCGACCCACCCGCTGGGTGGTGGTGAAGGCCGCTCGAAGAGTGGTCGCGCCCCGGTCAGTCGCACGGGCGTGTTTGCCAAGGGCGGCAGCACGCGTAACCGCAAGCAGCACTCTGAGAAGCTCATCATCCGCCGCCGCAAGAGCAAGCGGTACGGTCAGCTCCGCTAAGGCGAAGGACGTAGACAATGGCGCGATCACTGAAGAAGGGTCCATTCGTTGATGAAAAGCTCTACCGCAAGGTGGAGAAGCTCGAGTCTTCGGGCCGGCGTGAGCCGGTGAAGACCTGGGCTCGTGCGTGCACGATCGTGCCCGAGTTCGTGGGTTACACGTTCAAGGTGCACAACGGCCGCGCGTTCATCGACGTGTTCGTGACGGAGGACATGGTGGGTCACAAGCTGGGCGAGTTCGCCCTGACTCGGACCTTCCGTGGCCACACGAACAAGAAGGAAGGCATCAAGGGCGGCAAGCGATAAGCGTTCTGCCCCGGACTGAAGTACCTACGCTCCGCTCATGGCGGGGCTCAGAAGACGGAAGACGATCGTGAAGATCAACGCAAAGAAACTTCAGAAGCTGATGGCCGACGCCGGTATGGACTCGTTCCAGCTGGCCGAGGCGCTGCCCACTTCCGGCCGCCGCAAGCAACTCGAGCTGGCCCAGAAGAAGGTCCGCAACTGGATGCGCGGGAGCGATCATCCCCGTGTCACGGCGGCAGAGGCGCAGGCCATGGCGAGTGAACTCGGTTGCCGTCCCGCGGACCTGGTGACTTTCACCACGCGATTCCGCTTCGCCCGCTCCAGCCCCCGGAAAGCCCGCCTGGTGGCGGACATGATCCGCGGCCGGCGCGTGGACGAGGCGCTCGCCATTCTCCAGTTCAACCCCCGCCGGGCCTCGGTCATGGTGGGCAAGGCCCTGAAGGCCGCGGTGGCCGACGCTGAGACCATCGGCGACACCACCCCGGACCAGCTCGTCATCACGGAATCGCGTGTTGACGAAGGCCCCATCATCAAGCGCTTCCGCCCGAAGGATCGCGGCCGCGCTCATCCGATCCAGAAGAAGACCAGCCACATCGTCATCGGCGTCGAGGAGATGAACTGACATGGGACAGAAGGTTCACCCATTTGGATTCCGCGTCGGCATCACCGAGGCTCACAAGAGCCGCTGGTACGCCCCGAAGGCGCTGTACGGCGAACTGCTGGTCGAGGACTACAAGATCCGCCAGTTCGTGGACAAGCGTCTGAACCGGACGCCTCCCTTCGCCGCCGTCTCGGACATCATGATCGAGCGGACGCGTGAAGAGCTGAAGGTGGTCGTGAAGACGGCGCGGCCCGGTCTGGTCATCGGCCCGAAGGGTGCCGAGGTGGATCGGCTGCAGGAAGAACTGCAGTACATGACGGGTCGCAAGGTCTCCATCTCGATCATCGAGATCAAGAACCCCGACACCGATGCTCAGCTGGTTGCCGAAGGCATTGCCGAGCAGTTGAAGAAGCGTGCCAGCTTCCGCCGCATCGTGAAGATGCGTGGTGAGTCGGCGATGCAGTCCGGCGCCCTGGGCGTCCGCATTCTGATTGCGGGCCGCCTTGGTGGTGCGGAAATGAGCCGTCGTCTGGATACCCGCATGGGTTCCATGCCGCTCAGTTCGCTGCAGGCCAACGTGGATTACGGCTTCGCGGAGTCCTTCACCTCGTATGGCGCGATCGGCGTCAAGGTGTGGATCTACAAGGGTCCGTACTCCGCGGAAGTTGATGAAGAGAACACCAGTCGGGCGGCAGGCGCCCGGCCGCGAGCCCGCGGCCGCCACTGAGCGACTGACAGCGACGACCGTCGGAGTTTCCGTCGGTCATGGACGAACGCAAGCAGAATCGTGCCCGTGCAGTACGGGCGTGTGACAGGCAAGACAGGAAAGGGCCCACCCCATGCCCCGTATGCCGAAAAGAGTGAAGTTCCGCAAGGAGATGCGCCGTGTGCGCGAGCGGAAGGCGACCAAGGGCAACTTCGTTGCCTACGGAGAGTACGGCCTCCAGGCGCTGGAAGGCTGCTGGCTGACGGCTCGGCAGATTGAAGCCGGACGTATCGCCGCGCAGCACTTCCTGAAGCGTCAGGGCAAGGTGTACATCCGCGTCTTCCCGGACAAGCCCGTCTCCAAGAAGCCGCTTGAGCAGCGCATGGGTAAGGGCAAGGCGGATGTGGATTACTGGGCGGCCCGCGTGAAGCCGGGCACGATGCTTTTCGAGATCGCCGGCGTGCCGGAAGACATCGCGAAGCGCACGCTCGTTCGTATTGCGATGAAGATGCCGGTCCGTTGCCGCTTCGTCGGCCGACGGCTGCATGTCTGATCACCGGTCAATGGAAGGAAGTCCGAGATGAAAGCGGATGAAGTCAAGAAGCTGACGGGTGAGGAGATCGACGTCGAGATCGATCGTCTGCGTCGCAGGGTGTACGACCTGCGGTGCCAGGCCGCGATCGAGAAACTCGAAGACCCGAGTCAGATTGGCAAGACCAGGCGCGACGTTGCACGACTGCTCACCGAGCGTCGGGCCCGCCTCGAGAACCAGAAGGCAGAAGCATGACCGAAACCACCGAGAAGATTCAGAGTGCCAGGATCGGCGTGGTTGATTCCGACCGGGCCGACAAGACCCGCCGCGTCGTGGTCAGCTACCTGTCGCGGCATCCCAAGTACGGCAAGTACATCAAGAAGCGCACGGTCGTTCATGCCCACGACGAGACGAACGAGTCGAAGATGGGCGATCGCGTCGAAGTCATGCCGTGCCGTCCGTACAGCAAGACCAAGCGTTGGAAGATCATTCGCGTCGTCGATAAGTCGCCGGAGAACTGATGAGCCCGGCTGAGAACAGCCGGTTCATTCGAAAGCAGGTCAGAGAACCATGATTCAGCAGGAAACAAGATGCGATGTCGCTGACAACTCCGGGGCGAAGGTGGCGTACGTCATCCGCGTCCTCGGCGGCTCCACGGCTCGCGGCCGGATGACCCGCCGCACCGCGGGGATCGGCGACAAGGTCGTCTGCTCCGTCAAGAAGGCGCTCCCGGGCGCCGACGTGAAGTCCGGCGACATCGTCAAGGCGGTCGTCGTTCGCACGTCCTATCCCACCCGTCGCCCCGATGGCTCCATCGTGCGTTTCGACAAGAACGCCGTGGTGCTTCTCAATGCCGACGGCAACCCCCGCGGCACCCGCATCTTCGGCGCCGTCGCTCGCGAACTTCGCGAGAAGGGCTACATGAAGATCGTGTCGCTTGCTTCGGAGGTGATCTGACATGCCACGCCACGTACGCAAGGGTGACGAAGTCATCATCACGTCCGGCGATTTCAAGGGGAAGACCGGGACCATCGTCCAGGTGCTGACTTCGAAGGATCGCGTCGTCGTTCACGGAGCCGGGATCGACGGTATCAAGAAGAACCTCAAGCCCACCCGGTTCAACCCGCAGGGCGGACAGGTGACCGTCGATCGGTCGTTCCATATCAGCAATGTGAGCCCCGTCGTCGACGGCAAGCCCAGCCGCGTTCGCTTCGAGTGCGGCGCTGACGGGTCGAAGACCCGCGTGGCTGCCCGCAACGGTGCGGAGCTCGGTAAGGTCCGCGGCCCGCGGAAGAAGAAGTAAGTCACGGCACACGCCGTCGCCCGGACAGGCGTGCATCGGAAAGGACTGGTCACACATGGCCAAGGACAAGAGCAAGAAGGACAAGGCGCCGGAAGACAACGGCCCCCCCGTGCCGCCCCGGCTGCGCGATCGCTTCGAGCAGGAAGTTCGGCCCAAGCTTGCTTCCGAGAAGAACCTCGGCAACCGCATGGCCCAGCCCCGGCTGGAGAAGATCGTCATCAACGTGAACGTCGGCAAGCAGCTTGAGAACAACAAGCTCCCCGCCGGCGTCAAGGACACGGTGATCTCCACGCTGACCAGGATCTCCGGCCAGAAGCCGGTGGTTCGCCTGGCCAAGAAGTCGGTTTCGAACTTCAAGGTGCGTGAGGATGCCGAAACGGCCGTGATGGTGACGCTGCGGCGGGAGCGGATGTGGTACTTCCTCGATCGGCTGATCAACCTGGGGATGCCCCGTATCAAGGACTTCCGCGGCGTGTCCGCCAAGAGCTTTGACCCTCAGGGGAACTACTCGATGGGTCTGAACGAACAGGGCGTCTTCCCCGAGATCGACATGGGTAACGTCTCGTTCACTCACGGCATGAACATCAATCTGGTGTTCTCCAACTCGAATCCGGACCTGAGCCGGTACGTCCTGACTGAACTCGGTATGCCCTTCAAGAAGGAAGGCGGCTGATATGGCAACCAAGGCCCAGATCGCAAAGTCCAACAGAAAGCCCAAGTACAGCTCCCGCACCGTGCGTCGCTGCGAGATCACCGGACGCGCCCGTGGCGTGTACCGCAAGTTCCGCATCAGCCGAATCATGCTGCGCAAGCTCGCCCTCGAAGGAAAGATCCCCGGCATGCGGAAGGCGAGCTGGTGACCCGGAGTAACTGTGCCGCGACCAACGACCACGCGTCGCGGCAGAAGGAAGGTGGAACGAACCCATGTCGATGAACGACCCCATCGCCGACATGCTTACCCGAATCCGCAACGCAGCGCGGAACCGGGCCGGCGAGACCAAGTGCCTCAACAGCAAGGTCTGCCAGGGCATTGCCAAGATCCTCTCCGAAGAGGGCTACATCGAAGGCTATGACGTGATCGATGACGGCCTGCAGGGCCAGATCCGCGTCCGGCTTCGCTACGGCCCCCGAGGCGAGACCATTCTGCACGGCCTGAAGCGCGAGTCGCGCCCCGGCTGTCGCATCTATCAGAAGGTGGAGGAGATCACGAGCCCCTTCCAGGGCCTCGGCATCTGCATCCTTTCCACCTCCAAGGGCGTCCTCTCCGACCGACGCTGTCGCGAGGAACGCGTGGGCGGTGAACTGCTCGCAACCGTCTACTGATCCAGCACACGAAACCACGTAACACGCGGCGAGGAAGCTGCCATGTCCAGACTTGGAAAGAAACCCATCTCAGTCCCCTCCGGCGTCGAGATCGCCGTCTCGGGGCGCAACATCACCATCTCCAAGGGTGACAAGCGCCTCGACTACGAACTCCGTCCGGAAGTCACGGTCAACTGGGAGAAGGACGACAAGACTCTCTCCGTAACGATCGACGAAGCGGACATGAACAACCGCCAGACCCGCGCCTACTGGGGCCTCACGCGGGCGCTGCTTCAGAACATGGTCGTCGGTGTGACCGAGGGTTACTCCCGGTCACTCGAAGTCGTGGGCGTCGGCTACTCGGCCGTCGTCGCCGGCCAGACCCTGGACCTCAAGGTCGGTTTCGCGAACGTCATCAAGGTTCCCATTCCGCAGGGCCTCGATGTGACCGTCGACCGTCAGTTCGTGCACGTCAAGGGTGCGGACAAGCAGAAGGTCGGACAGTTCGCCGCCGAGGTGCGGTCGAAGCGCAAGCCGGAGCCGTACAACGGCAAGGGCATCAAGTACACGGATGAGGTCGTGCGTCGCAAGCAGGGCAAGGCCTTCGGCGCCTGATTCAACGGCCATTTCTCACTCACGATCGGAACGGATCGAGATGAACAAGCACAAGCTCAAGAACGTCAGAAGAAACCGCCGCACGATCGGCATCCGCAAGCGCGTCATCGGCACCCCCGATCGGCCCCGCCTCTGCGTGTACCGCTCGCTCGGGAACTTCTATGCCCAGATCATCGACGACTACGACGGCCGCACCCTCTGCGCCGCGTCATCGCTCGACAAGTCACTCGGTCTCGACAAGGCGGGTAACACCGCCGCAGCGGCAGCGGTCGGCAAGGCCATCGCCGAGAAGGCCTCCTCCGCAGGGATCCAGGCCGTTGTCTTCGATCGGGGCGGCTTCACGTACCACGGCCGGCTCAAGGCGTTTGCGGACGCCGCTCGCGAATCCGGACTCAAGTTCTAAGGCGACCACTCATGCAGAAGAGCAGAGATTTCATCGAAGAAGGCAGCCAGTTCGAGGCCAACACCATCGGCGTGTTCCGGTCCGCTGCAACGATCAAGGGTGGACGCCGATTCAGCTTCGGCTCGCTCGTCGTCGTCGGCGATCGCAACGGCCAGGTCGGCATCGGCTACGGCAAGGCCAATGAAGTGCCCCCGGCCATCGAGAAGGCGCAGAAGGACGCACGCAAGAGCCTTCGCCAGATCCGGCTGCATGGCGGGACCATCCCCCATGAGGTGACCGGGCGCTACGGCTCCTCGGTCGTCAAGCTCTTCCCCGCCTCGCCCGGTACCGGTGTCGTGGCTGGAGCCACCGTTCGCGCGGTGCTCGAGATGGTCGGAATCACCGACTGCCTCACCAAGTCCTACGGCTCCAACAACAAGAAGAACCTGGCCAAGGCAACCCTCGAAGGCCTCTCCATCCTCCAGACCAAGGAGGAAGTCGCCGACCTCCGAGGCATCGAGATCGCGAAGACCACCGTCGACGAGATGATCGAACGAGGCCAGGCCTTCATGCCCAAGACCTCCGGCGCTGAAACCGCCATGAAGGCGCCCGTCAATACCGTCGGCCAGGATCGCAAGGGCGGTCGTGGACGGGGCGGTCGCGGCGGACGCGGTGGTGGGGGTGGACGTGGACGCAGCCCCGCTCCGGCTGAAGCGGCACCTGCCGCCGAGCCGAAGGGCGATGCCGACAAGCCCGCCGCCTCCGAGGACGCCAAGTAGAACAGCTCACCGCGCCCAGCGCGGTCAACGACACAACACACGACGGGAGTCACCCGCCATGATGATCCACGAAATCACAGCCGTCGCCGGCAAGTACAAGGCTCGCAAACGCGTCGGACGCGGACGCGCCTCCGGCGTCGGCAAGACCTCCGGACGCGGCCACAAGGGCGCCGGCAGCCGCTCAGGCTTCTCGCGTCGCCACCAGTTCGAAGGCGGCCAGATGCCGTACTTCCGGCGCATCTCGAAGCGCGGCTTCACCAACGTCCAGTTCAAGACCAACTTCTGGATTGCCAACCTCGGCGACATCCTCGACCACCCGGCATTCGCCAAGGGTGGGAAGGTGGATGCCCAGGCCCTGGTCGACGCCGGCCTGATCCGCGACTCCAGTCGTCCCGTCAAGATCCTTGGCGACCTCGGCGACCACAAGAAATTGGACGTCAAGCTCGAAGTCAACGTGGAACGCGTGTCCGGTGCGGCGAAGGCCCTCATCACCGATGCAGGCGGTTCCGTTACCGAGATCGGTACGCGTCGGGATCAGGTGCGCGGCGTTGACCGAAACAGCGACGACCTCTCCCCCAAGAACCTCACCAAGAAGCTTCGCCGCGGTGGGAAGGGGAAGGGCGGCAAGAAGAAGAAGTAAGGGCGTCCGCGAATCCTGCAGCAGCGATCCGACATGCCTAAGCTTCTCCTCCGGACCCCCCGGATCTCCCCGATCCACGGTGCCATCCCGACTCCTGAAGGCCTCCATTCATGCTCCAGGCTCTGATCAACATCTTTCGAATCCCCGAGCTGCGCAACAAGGTGCTCTTCACCATTGCGATGCTTGCCGTTTATCGCATCGGCTTCTGGATTCCGGTGCCCGGTGTGGACCAGGGACAGCTGAAGGAGTTCTTCCAGCAGCAGGTCACCGAAGGTGGTGCGTTCGGTCGCATGGCGGCGTTCGTCTCCGTCTTCTCCGGCGGCAGTTTCGGGCAGTCCACGATCTTCGGTCTCGGCATCATGCCGTACATCTCGGCGGCGATCATCTTCCAGCTGCTCGCCTCCGCGTATGAGCCGATCAAGAAGAAGCAGCAGGAAGGCCCGTCGGGACAGCAGCAGATCCAGGAGTGGACCCGCTACACGACCATCGGTCTGTGTGTCGTGCAGGCCATCGGCTGGCTCACGTTCATGACCCAGTCCGGACTGGTTTACGACCAGTGGCAGGCCAACCCCGTCTGGTGGGTCATGGCCGTCACCGCGATGACCGCCGGTACCGTCTTCCTCATGTGGCTTGGTGAGCAGATCGACAAGTACGGCATCGGCAACGGTGTCTCTCTGATCATCACCGCCGGTATTCTCGCCGCCATGCCCGGGGCGTTCATGTGGGTCATTGACAACTCGCCCCTTCGCGAGATTGGTTTCTTCGAGTTCATCTTTGGTGCTGCCCCGGACGGCGATCCGCAGCTCTCATGGATGAACATCATCTTCCTCCTCGGCGCCTTCTTCTTCGTGGTCGCAGGCTGTGTGCTGATCACGGTTGCACAACGACGCATCCCCGTGCAGCAGGCCAAGCACACCCGTGGGCGCAAGGTCTTCGGCGGCCAGCGTTCCTTCCTGCCTCTGCGCGTGAATCACGGTGGCGTGATGCCGATCATCTTCGCATCGTCGATCATGATCTTCCCCTCCGTCATCTTCGGCTGGATGCGTGAGTCCACCGCCGGCTCAACCGGCTTCTTCGCCGGCCTCGCCGACTGGCTGGGGCAGGCCTTCGATATGGGCGAGTACCCCTACATCCTCGTCTACATCGCCATGGTCTACTTCTTCAGCTACTTCTGGACTACGGTTCAGTTCAACCCGGAGGACATGAGCAAGCAGCTCCGGGACCACGGCTCATTCATCCCCGGCCTGCGCCCCGGTCCGCGTACCGCGGAGTACCTCGAGACGGTCATGGAACGCATCACCTATGTGGGTGCCGGCTTCCTGTCAATCATCGCCGTGGTGCCCATGGTCGTGAACCGATCGCTCCACATCGATTACGTGGTCGCGCAGTTCCTCGGTGGTACCGGTCTGCTCATCGTCGTCTCCGTCGGTCTGGACTTCATCCAGCGCATCGAGGCCAACCTCCTCATGCGGAACTACGCCGGATTCCTCGGTGGCAATGAGCGAGGCAAGACCACGCGCATTCGAGGCCCGCGCGGATCGTGACCGGTCGTCCCGACGCCGCTACGACACCACCACCCATCACGCGCCGTACCCCGGGGGAGATCGACGCCATCCGATGCGCCGGCGCTCTCGCTGCGTCCATCCTCGGGCAACTTGCCGCCGCCGGACAACCCGGTGTCACCACGGGTGCACTGGACCAGATCGCCCACGACGCCATGAAGGATGCCGGCGCCGAGCCGCTCTTTCTCGGCTACTCACAACGCGGAGCGCGGCCATTCCCCGCTTCCACCTGCATCTCGATCAACGATGAGATCGTGCACGGCATTCCGGGGCCCCGTCGGCTCCAGGTCGGGGACGTGGTCAGTATCGACGTCGGTCTCCGGTTCGATGGCTGGTGCGCCGACAACGCCCTCACGCTCCTCGTCTCTGACGGGCGGACCGCGATCAACCCTCGGCGCGTCGAACTCGTCAGGGCCAATCGCCGGGTCCTGGATCTGGCCATTCAGTTGGTCCGGCCGGGCACGATGTGGCTGGAGATTGCCGGAGCACTGGAACGGGAGACGGCGGAGAGCGGCTTCGGCCTCGTGACGGAGTATGTCGGTCATGGAATCGGTCGGACGCTGCACGAGCCACCGAAGGCGCCGGCATATGCGACGGGGTTCAGCGGTTACGACTTCTGCCTTGAGCCCGGCATGGTGATCGCCGTGGAGCCTATGCTCACGGAAGGACTGGGCGATGGCCCGATCGGCGAGGCGGGAGCGGATGGCCTTCCGGCGTGGCGCATGCCGGTTCGCCTGCTCGAGGATGCCTGGACCGTGGCCACCCGCGACGGCTCAGCGGCCTGTCACGAAGAGCACACCATCGCAATCACGGACGACGGATGTGAAATCCTGACACCGAGGACAGTGGAAATACCGGACGACTTACGGTAAAACTCTCGATCGCAGGCAGTTGTCACCACGGAAAGGACCGGATGTCCAAGCAGGACGAAAAATTCACGATGGAAGCTGAGGTCATCGACGCTCGGCCCAACGCCATGTTCCTGGTGAAGCTGCCCAATGACCTTGAGGTGCTTGCCTACGTCTCCGGCAAGATGCGCCAGCACTACATCCGCATCCTCCCCGGCGATCGCGTCACGGTCGAACTGAGCCCCTACGACCTCACACGGGCCCGGATCACGTACCGGCACTGAGCCCTCGAGATCATCCTTGATTCGCGCTCTCTCCTCGGCGACCATCTGAGCAGACAGGTGAGCGTTGTTCGTTGCGCCCGCCACGCAGCGAGTTCAGAGAGATTGCCATTTCCATGTCACCCACCACCCCGACGTCGCGCGTCGGACTCTTCGGCGCGATCGGCCTTCTCCTTCTGGCGACGATCGGTGTACGAGCCGGGGTGCCGGCCAGCCTGTCGACGCGGAGTTTCACCAACACCGCGCTCGGGTCGGATCCGCTCACGCTGGTCCGAACCGGATCGACGATCACCGTCGATCTCTCGGCCATCCAGGGCGCACAGGTCTACCGGGCCACGCTCGACCCATACCAGCGCCCCGAATTCTTCTACGACCGGCAGCCGTCGTACTTCATCTCGAACTCGAGTCGTGCACGCTACGACATCCGGCCGCCGGGTGGGAGCCCACTCGAACTCATGGCTCCCCGGTACCTGGCACTCGATGCCACCGAGGCGGTTCAGAATGCCGTCGCTTCCGGCTCACTGACGCTCACCATCGCGAGCGAGGGGCCGGGTCTCGGTACGACCCTGTCACTTGATGTGCTCTGCGACCGGCCAGCACCCGTGCCAGTCCCGCAGGTCACGAGCGCCGCCGCCCGACACCAGCAGGGTGACACCATGCTCACCTTCGCCGAGATCAACCCGCCGCACCTCGGAGCCACCTGGACCGTCGCCGGCTACACCAACGCGCTGCATCACACGTACGCCCCCGACGTCGCGCCCAAGCGCCGCTATCGCATCTATCGAAGCTCGCAGCCGCTCACGAGCATCGCGGCGATTTCCGGTGCGGAATTCATCGATGAGATTACGCCCATGACGGGTTGGAACCACGGGCTGCACAGCATCTCCAACACGTTCTTCAGCGGCGGCGACGAGCAGTATGACGCGGACATCCCCACCCTCCCCGTCAACGACCTCATGCCCGCGGCTCCCGGCACGGGGATCTATGTGCACCGTCACACCGGCGCAGCCGGTGAGACCGCGCATTACTTCATCAGCCACACGGTCAACGGTGCCGAGGACTTTTCCTCGCTCATTGAAGGGCAGAACGCGACGGGGTCGGTCAGCGAGACGCCGGGACCGGGGATGACCCTCCTGTGGCGCGAGCAGGTCTTCACCAACGGCTGGATCTTCTCCCCTGATCGCAATCCGACACTTCGCGACTATGTGCGCTGGGAAGCGCCGCCGACATGGAATGTCCCCAGCCGCCCGATGAACTATCGCATCGGGCTGCCGGAGGAGTCACTCCGCGTTCCGAACCCGCCGGTGACGATCGAATTGCATGCCTACTTCGGCACCTTTGATGGGTGGCGCGAGTGGCGCAACTACGAGGATGGTGCGCTGCTCATGACGCTCAACCTCCAGCGTTACAACTCCTACACCGCCTTCGACGAGGCGATGACTACGCTGCGATCATGGGATGACACGACCGTCCAACCGTATTTCTACGCCCGGGCTCTGTCATTCCTGCATGACTTCGTCTTTGATGCGTACAACGCCGATCAGCAGCGCCTCATCATGACGGGGTTCTCCATGGGTGGGGCGGGCACGCAGTTCTGGGGGCTCCGGTCAGGACACGTCTTCGCCTACCTCGCCGCCGGTGTCGGGAACAGCATTCCAGCGGAGGATATCACCTGGGAGTTCGAGCACTGGGGTGGCTATGGTCCGCTCGCCTGGCAGCAGTTGTATTCCAACCAGCAACTGACGCGCTTCGGCTATCCGGTGATCGCGGCCGCGGACAACGTCACGGTGTGGGATCACTTTGACAGCGTCCAGTGGCTGCAGGATCACCCCGATGCGCACACGCCGTACCTCACGTTCGCGAACGCACCCAATGACGGCGCCATCGGCTGGCCCCAGGCTTGGGCGTTTGCCCGGGCCATGGCCGACGCAAAGCGGCCGCACAATTTCACGTGGGGTCAGGATGGGCACGGCCAGTATTACCGCCAGAACCCTCAGGTCTTCGAACTGGACCGCTCATTGCCGGCCTTCTCGAACTGTTCGCTCGATGACTTCCTCGGCGATACGCCTTCGAATCCTGATCCTGAGGGGGATCTGAATCGCTACATGCGATGGGATGATGCGAGTCTTGTCGACACCACGACGGAGTGGGGGGTTGACATTCGACTGGAAGCGGGCGCTCCGTCGGGTGGGGCGACTGTGGACGTGACGCCCCGGAATCTCCAGCAGATGAGCGTTGTGGGGAACGCTTCGCATGCGTGGGAACTTCGGCAGGGCGGATCGCTCCTCGATAGTGGGATTGTCTTTGCGGATGGCGATGGGATTGTCACGGTCAGCGGGATTGCGGTCTCGACAGCGCCCCGCCGAATCCTGATCCGTCCCTGCCCCGGCGACGCGACGGGCGACGGGATGGTCGACTTTGACGACCTCAACCTCGTCCTGAGTGGTTGGGGAAGCGCCGGGCCGGCAGGCGACGTGGATGGCTCCGGGGTGGTGGACTTCGATGACCTGAATCTGGTCCTCGGCTCGTGGGGCGCCTTGTGCCTGCCGTGATTGGATTTTGAAAGGGTCGCGTTGGAAGAAAGTGAAGAATTGGCGGTCGGCCTGCCCTGCGGCCTTGATCGACTTCTGGTACAGTTCCGGGCCGCGCCCGATGGTGGGGGGTTATCCGTTTCCCCACGCCGCGGCGTTCAACGTATCGGAAAGTCGCAATCCTGAAGCACCGGGCTCGCTGTGGTGCCGGTGGAAGGTGGAATTGCCATGAAGGTTCGCTCGAGTGTCAAGCGCATCTGCGCCAGTTGCAAGATCATCCGTCGCAAGGGCAAGGTCCGTGTGATCTGTCCTGCTGATCCGAAGCACAAGCAGGTGCAGGGCTGACCCGTTTGACTGATTGAGGCCCACTCTGGGGCCGTGGAGTTTGGATCCATGCCACGTATCGTCGGTGTTGACGTCCCTGACCGGAAGCAGATTCGATATGCCCTTCGGTATATCTATGGCATCGGCCCGAAGTACGCTGATGAGATCATCGAGCGCCTGAACCTCGATCCGACCAAGAAGGCGGGCGAGCTCTCCGAGAGCGAGGTCGCGGGCATCGCGTCGCTGATCGACAGCGAATACCTCGTCGAAGGTGGCCTCCGCCGCCAGGTCAATCAGAACATCCAGCGCCTCCGCGACATCCGCTGCTACAAGGGCGAGCGGCATCGCCGCGGCCTCCCCGTGCACGGCCAGCGCACCAAGTGCAATGCCCGCACGAGGAAGGGTCGTAAGAAGACCGTTGCCGGTAAGAAGGGCGTCAAGGGCTGATCCGGAACTGACACAGCAAGGACACGGGTACTTACACCATGGCCAAGAAGCAGAAGAAAATTCGCCGCAACGTTGTTCGCGGCATCGCCCATATCAAGGCGACCTTCAACAACACCATCGTCACCATCACCGATGTGAATGGCGAGACCCTCTGCTGGGACTCCGCCGGCACCATCGGCTTCAAGGGCTCCCGCAAGTCGACGCCGTTCGCGGCGACGCGTGCTGGTGAGCAGTGCGGCTCGAAGGCCCGCAAGATGGGCATGGTCGAGATCGAAGTACACCTGAAGGGTGCGGGCGCAGGCCGCGAGTCGGCCATCAACGGTCTCGTCTCGCAGGGCCTGAAGGTCACCGCCCTCGAGGATCACACGCCGGTGCCGCACAACGGCTGCCGTCCCCGCAAGAAGCGGCGCGTCTGATTCTTCCTGCCGTCGTCCGGGGCGTTCGGCGGCGCCTATCCAGTCATCCTCCCGGTCCGGTTGGACAGAAGGACGCCTCGCATGCAGCAGTGCGAGATGACTCCGTGAACCAACTGCGGTCGGCAAACATCCATCAGTTTGCAACTTCTGCTGCATCTGGAGACTCATCATGAGAGTTCGTTGGCGTGGTCTCGAATTGCCCAGCCGTGTTCTGGGTGACGACAAGTTCAATTGCGATACCTACGGTCGGTTCACCGTCGAGCCCTTCGAGCGCGGCTTCGGTACGACCATCGGCAACAGCCTTCGCCGGGTGCTCCTGTCGAGCCTCGAAGGCGCTGCTGTCACCAGCATCAAGATCAAGGGCGCGGCTCACGAGTTCACCTCGCTGCCCGGCGTCCTCGAAGACGTTACGGACATCGTCCTGAACGTCAAGAATCTCGTTGTAAACCTTGAAGGCGATGAGCCCAAGACCATGCGCCTCGCCGCGACCGGTCCCGGCGAAGTCACCGCCGACCTCATCGAGGCGGACACAGCGATCACGATCATGAACCGTGAACTCGTCATTGCCACCCTCACAGAGGCGGTCGATTTCGAGATGGAGCTTCAGGTCGAGAAGGGTCGCGGCTACGTGCCGGCAAGCGAGCAGTACAGCGACCGCGAAGACCAGGAGATCGGTGTGATCCCGGTCGATGCGCTCTACTCCCCGGTGCAGCGTGTCCGGTACAAGGTCGAAGACACACGAGTCGGTCAGAAGACCAACTACGACAAGCTCCTCCTCGAGGTGTGGACCAACGGGACCACCAGCCCCGACCTCGCCCTCGTCGAGGCCGCCAAGATCCTCCGCAAGCACGTCAACCCCTTCGTCCAGTTCTTCGAGGTGGGCGAGGAGCGGGTCTCCGAGGAGGCCGCCGCGGCTGCGAGCATTGACGAGGAACTCATCCGCAAGTTCAACACGCCCATTTCCGAGATGGAACTTTCCGTCCGGGCGAGCAACTGCCTGGAGTCCGCGAGGATCCGGACGGTTGCCGAACTCGTGTCCAAGAGCGAGAGCGACCTGCTGAAGGTCCGCTCCTTCGGCCGGACCTCCCTTCGCGAGGTCAAGCGGAAGCTTGAGGACATGGGCCTTTCCCTCGGCATGCCGCTCCCTGAGGGCGTGCAGGTCGGAGATTGATCAGGTAGACTCTTGGGCTCCCCATTCGGGCCCTCATCACCTTCCGGCGCAGGCGTGAGCCAGCCGCCGGTTTGGAGAATCAGCGATGCGTCACAGGAAGGCTGGATACAAGCTCGGCCGGACCACAGCACACAGGCAGGCGATGCTGCGCAACCTCGCGGCAAGCCTCTTCGAACATGGCCAGGTCACCACGACCGTTCCCAAGGCCAAGGCTGTGCAGCCCTTCGTCGAGAAGATCATCACGCTCGCCAAGCGCGGCGACCTGCATTCCCGCAGGCTCGTCATCTCGAAGCTTGGTGGCAACCGCAAGGCCTTCGAGTGGCTGTACCTCCCGCAGAATGCGAGTGAGGAAGAGCGCGAGCAGGTCAACAAGGTTGCGGACCGCGCCAGCGAGTTCTTCGACATCCCGGACAGCGACGAGGTCGAGCGCAATCGGTACGGTGAGCTGAAGAAGGCCCCGCGCCTCGTGAAGCACATCTTCGAGAACGTCGCGCCCCGTTACGCGGATCGTGCCGGTGGGTACACCCGTGTCGTCCGTCTCGGTCGTCGCCGTATCGGTGATGGAGCCGAGTGGTGCGTGATTCAGTTCGTCGGTGCTGAAGAGGGCCCGGAGATCGGTGGCAACCCCAGCCGCCGTCGTCGTGCCGCCGACCGCCGGACGGCCTACGCCGCTCAGATGCGCAAGCAGTTCGAGGCGGCCGCGAAGACCGATGAGCCGGCCGCGGATTCCGCTGACGAAGGCTGATCCGCATCGCGAATGACTGACGTTTGACAGGGGCCGGCTCACATCGCCGGCCCTTTTTCACAGACAAGATGCCCCCGAACTGAGCCCGACAGCATGCTGGACACGCTCAACCAACTGGAACAGCAGGGACTCGCGGAACTGAACTCAGTTGCGGACGCCGCGGCCTTGGAGCAATGGCGTATCACGTACCTCGGGAGCAAGGGGCGCCTGAAGGGCGCCATGGCTGGCCTCAAGGACGTGCCGCGCGAAGAGAAGCCTGCGGTCGGCAAGCGATCCAACGAAGTGAAGCGTGCCCTGGAGTCTGCGTTCGAGTCGCGCAAGGCAACGATGGGGGGCGGCGGTGGGTCGTCGGGGCCGGTCATCGATATGACTGAACCGGGCACGGCTCCCACGCTCGGTCGGCGTCACATCATCACCCGCGTCCGCGAGGAACTGTGCGAGGTCTTCGCCCGCATGGGGTTCGCAGTCGCATCCGGTCCCGAACTCGAGGATGACGAGCACAACTTCGTGAAGCTCAACATTCCCGACAGCCATCCGGCGCGGGAGCCCATCGACAACTTCTACGTTGCCGAGCAGGGCAACAGGGAACGGCCGCGAATGCTGCGTTCTCAGACCAGCACGGTGCAGATCCGCGTGCTCGATCAGGCGTTGCGCGAGGGATGGGGCCCGCCCGTGAAGGTCGTGGCGCCCGGGCGCGTGTACCGGCCGGACACGGTGGATGCGACGCACATGTACATGTTCCATCAGATCGAAGGACTGTACGTGGACCGGCGTGTGACGATGGCGGATCTGAAGACCACCCTTTTCCAGTTCGCCCGTGCCTACTTCGGCGAGGAGGCGGAGATCCGGCTGCGGCCCAGTTTCTTCCCCTTCACCGAGCCGTCAGCAGAGTTCGACATGAAGATCCAGCTCCGGCCGGACCAGCCTCCCAAGTGGGTGGAACTTGGCGGCTGCGGCATGGTCGACCCGGCGGTTCTCGAAGCGGTCGGCTGTGATCCCGAAGCATGGACGGGTTTCGCCTTCGGCTTCGGCATTGAGCGCATCGCGATGGGGCGGTACAACATCCCGGACATCCGGATGCTCTTTGAGAACGACATCCGGTTCCTGGAGCAGTTGTAGGGGGCGGGAGCCGGCAAAGGGGAAAGGGGAATCGGGTTGGCTTGCCCTCGGCAGCGACTCCGAGGAGCTGCCGCTCCAGACCCCACCCCAGAAGCCAGGAGCAAGAAGCAAGCCTACCCCACATCCCGACGCTGGAAGAGTGCAACGGCCAGGCTCAGGAAGGCCACGACGTGCATGCCTGAGTATGCGGTGACGAGGCCGAGGTAGCGGGGGGGGATCTCATGTCCCTGCGTAATCGCATCGACGAGCCAGAAGGACTGGATGTTCGGGACGACCGACCACACGATGCGTGGGCCCCAGTTGACCTTGGTGGGATGCAGGAAGACGTAGTCGCCTGGGACCGGCATGCGATCGATGGGCAGGCCGCCGACATTCACGATCGTGTGCTCGCCGCGACCGACTTCCCGGAAGACGAGCGCCGGTGGGCTCTCGTAGACATCCTTCGAGATGGTCGGATCACCTTCGAATCGGGGGTGGGCCGGTACGAGCAGCCGGATGCCACCGGGATCCGGACCGTAGTAGATTGACGCGCCGACCTTGATGGTCGCAGCCGACGGGTGCTCGAAGGTGATCTCCGCGGCTTCGGCTGCCTGCTTCAGCGCGATCCCCGTTTCGAGTGGTTTGACCTCCGCAACTCTCGCGATGGCGGTATTGTCGAAGGCGTTCCGCCCGAGCAGGTAGTTGGAAAGCAGGCCGGCGATGAAGAGGCCGGCGCAGACCACGATCGTCATGACCTGGCCGAGGCGCGTGGACGCCGCGAGGGCGATGGAGGTGAGCACCATCATCGCGAGCGCGACGCAATAGGCTGCCATCATGATCTGGGGCTTGAACTCTGTTCCGATGTGCTGGAAGGTCCACTCAGGGCTGATCACGAGCGTTCCGAGCCAGGCGACCAGCAGCGTCGGTGCGAGAGTGAATGAGGCCGTGGAGGAGAAGACCCAGCCGTAGAAGTAGTTGCCCCAGACGCCGAGACCGACGGAGATGAGGACCGAGAGTCCTGCAAAGAGCACCACGACAATGTCCACGTTGTCACGGGCGGTCGACATGACACCGTGCCGGATGGCGAGGAAGAAGAAGAGCAGCATGACCAGGACTGCCAGCAGAATGGCTGCCATGACGCCGACAAACTTCGAAATGACGAAGAGGGGACGTCCGACGGGTTTGCTGACCACGGTCAGGACGGTCTTGTTCTCGATCTCCTCGGAGAGGACAGCCGTGGCGACGAATGCCGCCAGGGTGGTGGCACACACCAGAACCGTCGCGAGCCCCATGTCCAGGAGCATCTTGTCGTCGCCAAAAACCTCGGTTTCCTCGGTGAATCCCATCGAGTAGGCCGAGAGGAGCGTGTTGAAAACCTGAAAGATCGCCGAGAGCAACAGCAGAATGAAGAAAATCGGCTGTCGCACGCTCTCGATGAACGTGTTCCGGGCTATGGCGAGGGCTTGTCCAAACATGCAGCGTCTTGTTCGCACCCGATGGCGGGTGGGTTCCGTTCCGTGGGGAAGTGGGATCAGCGACCGTTCATGGAACAGATCGGCCGTTCAAGCGTAGATTAGTCTACCCCGGCCTACGACGCGGCGTTGGATGTGCAGGCAAATGCCGGGGGATCGGGAAGGAATTGCCTCGTCGGGTAGACAGGCGCGATCGAAGCGGTGAAAATGTCCTTTGCCGGTGTCTGTCGCCGGGCGGGCATGTGCTGCCGCGGGAGTCATCCCCACCGACACCCCGATCCATGCCTCACTGGCGCCAGATGGACTGATTGTTGACAAGCCTTCCCGATGCCGGCTGGCCGGCTGCGGGACACAGGAACAAGCATGACCGGAGATCACTTCACCTATCAGCGGGCGACACGCGTGAGCCTCGTGGGCCTCGCGGTCCAGTGCCTGCTCGCGATCATCATGCTCATCTACGGCTTCCAGGCGAGCGACCCTGGAGCCATGACCGCGTCCTTTGCGATGCTGCTGGGTATCCCGGTATGGATCGCGCTCGCGCTGGTCTTTCATCAGCACAAGCTGGAGCGGCTCGAGGCGCTGGAGCGCGATGCGTATGCGTCTTCCACCGCCGCGCAGGCGACCGTCTTCGAGGAGGCGGGCACTGACCAGACTGTGCAGGCCGAGAAGCTTGCGTGGATGCATCGGTGGTTCCTGCCCGGCCTGAGCATCGTGCTCGGGGCCGCCTTCATCGGCATCGGGCTGGGGCGCTACTTCACGCGGGCGGCGGAGCCGGAACTGCCGGATCAGGCAGGTTGGGCAATCGCGATCGGCATCGGTGCGGCCACCGTCTGCTTCGTCTTTGCGCGATTCGTCGCAGGTATGGCGAAACAGAAGGTCTGGTCGCTGCTGCACGCCGGGTCGGCTTCGGCGGCGACCGCGGCCATCCTCGGTCTGCTGCTTGCGCTGGCTCACTTCATTGAAGTGGTGGCTGGTCAGGATCGCCTGCTTGAACTGCTACCCACGATCATGGCCTTCGGCATGGTGGCGCTGGGTGCCGAGGTCCTGTTGAACTTCGTGCTGAACCTGTACCGTCCCCGGAAGCCGGATGAGTACCCGAGGCCTGCGTTCGACTCGCGCGTGCTGGCGTTCATCGCGGCGCCGGACCGACTGGCGGAGTCGATCAGTGAGGCGATCAACTATCAGTTGGGCTTCAACGTCAGTTCGACGTGGTTCTACCAGTTGCTGACGCGGGCGATCGGTGTGCTGACCCTGCTGGCCTTTGTGTCGCTGTGGGGTCTCACGTGTTTCACGGTGATTCGTCCGAACGAGCAGGGCCTGATCATTCAGAACGGCAAGCTCGTGGGTACCCGTGGCCCGGGACTGGTCTTCAAGCAGCCCTGGCCATTCTCTCGCGTCGAGACGTATCCCGTTTCCGCGATCACGCAGTTGAATCTCGGATCGCCACCGGTGAATGACCGGCCGGTGCTGTGGAGCAAGCAGCACACGCCCGGCGAAGAGTACTACATCGTCCAGGCGTCGCGGATCGACGGTGATGCGGAGGGGGATGCCCGTTCGAACATCGCGTTGCTGGCAGCGGAGATCCCGCTGCAGTTCGTGGTGACCGACATTCAGAAGTACAAGAACCTCGCACAGGACGGGGCACGCAGCAATGTGGATGTCCACCGCCATGATCTGCTCGAGTTCGCGGCCCACAGTGCCGTGATCGAGTATCTCGGAACGCGGACCGTGGCGGAGGTGCTGGGCGCTGAGCGACAGGAGATCGTCGGAGCGTTGCGCGAGCGGGTGCAGGCGGCCTTCGATGACCTCGATGCCGGCGTGCGAGTCCACTTCGTCGGCCTCGCGGGCGTGCACCCCGAGATGGAGGTTGCGAAGAGTTTCATCAACGTGGTCGCGGCAGACTTCGAAGCGGCTTCCTTCATCGAGGAATCGAGGAAGCTTGAGATTGATGCCTACGTGACCGCGGCGGGAAGCGTCGAGCAGGCGCGCGAGATCAGTGCGGCACTGGGCGAACTGGATGAACTGAATGCCACGTTGGCGCGGATGGAACTCGAAGCGGCACCGAGAGCTGCGATGATGGCTCAGCGGGAGCGTGTGGAGGCGCAGGAACTGGCGATCAACGGCCTGCTGATGGGATCTGGGGGTACGGTCGCCGAGACGCTGTCGACGGCTCAGCGTGATCGCTGGGAACGCTCTTTCGGGGCGTGGGCGACGGCGGAGCGCAACAAAGGGCAGACTGCAGCGTACGCCGCGGCCCCGGCGTACTTCATGATGGATCGCTACCTGCGAGCGGTCCGTTCAGCGGCCAGTGATTCACGTGTGTGGCTCACGGCTTTTGAGAACACGACGATTGAACTTGACGTGCGCGAGGAGGACCTGGGTACCACCCTGTTCCGTCCCGAGGTTGAAGAGGAGTAATCCGGCGTGAGAATCATCTTTCTTTCGATCATCTCGCTGCTCTTCGTGGGCGCGTTTCTCGTGTACATGTTCACGTACACGGTGCGCTTCACGGAGGTTGCCGTGGTCACGACGCTGGGCGAGGCGAGCGACGAGATCGTCACTGAGCCGGGCCTGAAGTTCAAGTGGCCCAGCCCGATCCAGAACACGACGGTCTACGACAAGCGGGTTCGCGTGATGCGGACACGCAGCGAGACGATGTCGACAGCAGATGCACGGCAACTGGTCGTCGAGACCTTCATGACCTGGCGCGTCTCCGACCCGCTCGCCTTCTACCAGCGATTCCGGTCCAGCGGTGGGACGGACGCCGAGGCGCATTACGAGAACGCGGAGGAGGCGCTTATCGCGCAGCTTCGCGGCGAGATGTCCAGCGTTGTCGGCCGCTATCGCATGAGCGATCTCTTTACATCGGAAGTCGGTGGTTCTGATCTGCCGCAGATGGAAGAAGATCTCACCGATGCGATGCGGGCGCTTCATTCCGCGGCGGGCAACGGCGATCCGACGTACGGCGTCGATGTCGTGTCGGTGGGTGTGCTCAAGATCGTGCTGCCGGAAGAGGTGACGAAATCCGTGCAGACGTTCATGAAGGCGGAGCGTGACCGGATCGCCTCTGAGGAAATCAGCGCGGGAACGGCTGAAGCTTCCGCGAGAACGGTGCGTGCCCAGAATGATGCGGCGACCATCAAGGCCGTGGCGGAGTTGCGGGCGGAGGCGCTGCGTCGGACTGGCAACGAGGAAGCTGCGCAGTACTTCGCCGAACTGAATACCAACCCGGAACTGGCGATTTTCCTGAAGACCACGGACTTCATGCGTCGGGGACTGGGTAAGAACATGACGTTGATCCTGCCGGGTTCGGTCATGCGTTGGCTGAACCCGGCGACGATGGAGGCGATGCTTCGGGGCGAGATCCCTGATGATCTGCTTCTCTCCGCTCCTGAGACCGGGACTGTCGCACCATGAGTGATCCGATCGATCCAATTCAGGGCGACCAGGACTTCTTCGACGACGAGCCAGTCGAGGAGATGGAAGTCGAGGAACCGCGTCGAGCGGCATCCTTTGTGCTGCGGTCCGAGGATGAGACGCACGCGTCGCGTGCGGACTCGCTGGAAGCGGCGAACCAGTCCCTCGCCGATGCGCTGCGTATTGTCTATCGCCTGCTCCAGTTCGTGATGGTCGTGCTTGCACTGCTCTTCTGCTTCAGCGGTTTCCAGCAGGTCAACGAAGGTGAGACCGGAATCAAGGTCGCCGCGGGACAGATCACGAAGTCCGACCTTGAGCCGGGGTTTCACTTCTCGCTTCCGTATCCACTGGGCGAGATCGTGAAGGTGGACCAGGGTCAGTTGCGCATGCAGGTGCATCGGGAGTTCTGGCCTGCGCTCACCGAGTCACAGCAGCGTGCGAGTCTCGACAGCCTCGCGAACAGCAAGGACATGCTGACTCCCGGTGTTGATGGTTCGCTGATCACGGGCGATGGCATGATCGTGCATATCCAGTGGTCACTGACGTATCACCGGGATGATCCGGCTGAGTTCATGGCCAATCTGGATACGGAGTTCGAGCAGCGCCTGGTGCTTGCTGCGATTCAGCGGGCCACGGTGCACGTGGTTGCGAACTCGACCATCGACGAGGTGCTCAAGCCCCAGTCCCAGGCATCGGACGGCACCTTCGTGGCCGCCGGACGTCTGGAGGAGCGCGTTCGTCGACAGGCCCAGGACTTCCTGAACATGCACGATGTCGGGCTTCAGATCGACTCGCTCGCCCTGCACAACGCTTCGCCGCCCCTCAAGGTGCGTCCTGACTTCAACAAGGTCGCCAACATGCAGGCTCAGCGTGGCAACCAGTTGCAGAACTCGACGAAGGAGGCCAACGTCCTGCTGAACGGGGCCGCTGGCACGGCATCTCGTCCCCTGCTGGCGTTGCTGGAGCAGTACCAGTTGCAGAAGGATACGGGGGAGGCTGCTGCAGCGGCCGCCACGCTTCAGACGATCTTCGACATCTTCGACGGCAAGTATGACGGCGGTTCGATCGAAGTGAATGGCGTTCGTTTCGACAATGTTTCCTTTTCAGGGACGGCCGCCAAGACGATCAGCGATGCGTTGCGGTATCGCAACACGATCGTGAGCGCTGCGCGAACCGAGGCGGAGCGTTTCCGCGCCCGTCGCACGGAGTACGAGGCGAATCCGCGATTCTTCGTGGCTCGCGAGTTCATGGATGCGTTCATCGAACTGATGAGCGACCCGCTGGCCCAGTTGTACATCATGCCTCCGGGTACGGAAGAAGTACGCATCTGGCTGGCGCCGGATGGTGATATTGTCCGCGGCCTGGAGGAAGCACGGAATTCGGCCGAGAACACGCAGCAGGTTCAGGGCTTCCTCGAACGGAATTCGGGACGCGCCAGGAAGAGCCAGATGGACGTGCTGCTTGAGGAATCGGAGAACAAATGAGCCGAACTGGCGGGAACCCCGTGATGCCCGGCGTTGGTGAGCCCCCGGTGGTGGTCGCCCAGGGTCTGGTGAAGACGTTCAAGGACTTCTGGATGCGCGAGCGTGCCCGCGCGGTCGATGGTGTGGATTTCGAGATCCGCCGAGGCGAGATCTTCGGTCTCCTCGGTCCCAACGGCTCAGGCAAGTCGACCACCATCAAGATGATCCTCGGCCTGCTGCGCAAAACGCGGGGGCGTCTCGCGGTCTTTGGCAAGGCGCCGTCTGATGTGTCCATCAAGAAGCGCATCGGTTACCTGCCGGAAGAGTCCTACCTCTATCCATTCCTCAACGCCCGGGAGACGTTGGAGTACTACGGCAAGCTCTTTCGCATTCCAACCAAGGTCCGTGAAGCACGTATCGAGGAACTCCTGGACATGGTCGGCC
The DNA here is from genome assembly GCA_030432255.1 of Phycisphaerae bacterium. GTDB lineage: Bacteria > Planctomycetota > Phycisphaerae > Phycisphaerales > UBA1924 > JAUIHS01. The sequence goes on along the minus strand of JAUIHS010000006.1, from coordinate 94,345 downwards.
TGACCGGTGTGCAGCATCGCCAGGTGCGCGAGTACTCGAAGGGCATGCAGCGCCGCATCGGCATCGCGCAGGCGCTGATCAATGATCCGGAATTCCTGATCCTCGACGAGCCGACGACCGGTCTCGATCCCATCGGTACCCGCCAGGTCAAGGACCTGATCATCACGTTGGGCGGCCGCGGCAAGACGATCCTGCTCTCCAGCCACCTGCTGTCGGATGTGGAGGATGTCGTGGATCGGATGGTGATCCTCTACGGTGGACGCATCCGGGACGAAGGCACGTGTGACGACCTGCTGACGCGCCAGTCGCGGAGCGTCATCGAGACGGAAGCGCTCGATTCCGAGACGCTCGCCGAGATCCGCGCGGTGCTTGAACGCCGCAATCTCGAATTCAATCTTTCGCACCCCAGGCAGAAGCTCGAGGAGTTGTTCATCCAGATCGTCAACCAGGCCCGCGTGGAGCGGGCGGCGACGAGTGGAGCGGACAACGCCGGTGTGACCGCGGCCTTCCTCCGGGGGGATGGCGAAGCGGCCGGGTCGGAGGGTCAGGAACTGATCGACGAACTGGTGACCGGGGCAACGGCGACACCGGAGGTTGAAGCGCCGCCGACCGCGCCGATGCCGGTCGAGAGCACCGGGCCGGACGCTGGCCTGATTGACGATCTCATCACTCAGGGGGTTGCGGGTGAAGATGGGGCGCCGGAGAAGAAGGCGGGCTCATCACCGGAGGCACCGGCGGAATCGGTGGACGATGATGTCATTCGCTCACTGCTGGGCGGCGGTGATGATGACGGGGAGCCGAAGGACTCGTGACGCGCCTGAAGGAATTCTTTCTCGGCATGGATCGCGTGCAGAAGTCGCTCCTCTTCAAGGTGCTGGCTTCGGGACTGATTCTCCTGCTGGCGATCGCGGCCTTCACGGTCCCGCTGATGGTCGTGACGAAGGAGGGGTCGGACAAGACTGTCCTGGCGGCCGCGGACCTGATCGCGTCGAACCAGGCCCGGGGTACGGAGTGGCTTGAGAACGGTCCAGTGGATGCGATCAAGTATCTGTGGGCGACGGTGATCGTGGCGATGGATTCGCCGGGCGGTATTCTTCCGGTCGGGCTGGCGGTGCTGGGCGTTGCCCTGGTCTCTCTCCTCGTGGTGTGGCTGCGATTGGGACTGACATACTTCCTGTTGCTGCTGCTGGCGAACGCCGTGGCGTGGCCCCTGATGATGCAGGCGGACACGCGCGAGCTGGGGCAGATCTTCCTTGCGATGGTGCCGCTGGGACTTTCCTTCTTCGTGATGATGGAGGGCCTGAGGCTGGCGTTTTCGGGAACGAACCCGGTGCTGGCGGTGGCGCGCAACGTCGTGAATGAAGCGGTGCGCATGAAGGTGAGCCTCGTCTTCATCGTGATCCTCTTGCTTCTGATGGCAGTTGTCCCCGGCCTGCTGAACGAGGATCAGCAGTTGCGGTACCGGGTGCAACAGTGGTTGCAGTACGGCGTCGGCCTGTCGTACATGGTGCTGGCGTTCCTGACGCTCTTCCTGTCGGCGGCCACGGTCGCGTATGAACAGCGCGATCGCATCATCTGGCAGACCATGTCGAAGCCGGTGGCACCGTGGCAGTACGTACTGGGCAAGTGGGTCGGTGTGATGGGACTGAACGCGGTGCTGCTCACCGTGACCTCGACCGGTGTCTTCCTCTTCACCGAATACCTGAGCCGCCTGCCTGCCAGTGGCGAGGTGCGCTACATGGTGCGCGAAGACGGGGGCGCTGGCATGACCGAGGATCGCGAGATCCTCACCAACCGGGTGCTGGTGGCTCGGGTCGGAAGCCGGCCCCTGACGTACCTGCAGGCGCAGGAGGTCCTTGGCAACGGCCGGGAAGAGATCATCGAGTCCCTCGCGGATGAGATTCAGAACCGACTCCAGAACCTGCGCACCAATGACCCCCAGTTCGAGGCCACCGAACAGGCGATCGCCGCCGTCGAGCGCCAGGTGCTGGGTGAAAACGAAGCGCAGTACTTCACCGTGCCGGTGCACACGCGGCAGGCGTACATCTTCGAACTGCCGGAGGTGCGCAAGCGGGTCACCGAGGTGGAGCGACTCATCGAACGCGATGTGCAGGTGCAGGTGGCGGAGATTGAGGCGCAGGGCGACAACATCACGCTCGACGAGGCGCGCGTCAATCAGATTCGTGAGCGCGTCACGGAACGGTATCTGGACGAGGGGCGTTTTCCGACACTGATGCTGCAGTACAAGATCCACGCCGGTTCAAATGACCCGTCGGCGGTGTACAAGGTTTTCTTCTTTGCCAACGGCCTCAGCCTGGCCGGCTACGATCCCGCCACGCGGAACCCGGTGCCGAAGTCCATCGCGCTGAAATCCACGCAGACGCTGCATGTGCCGTCGTGGGTGCTGGATCAGAACGGGCGCATTTCGCTGGAGATCGGCAACGCGATCGTGAACAGCCGGGAACTCAACATCCCGCCGGATGGGCTGGAGATGATGTACGTGGCGGGGGGGTACCAGACCAACTTCTTCCGGATCATGTGTGTGATCTGGTTGAAACTCGGCTTCATCGCGGCGGTCGCTATTGCGCTGTCCACCTTCCTGTTCATGGCGGAGAGTGCGGGCTTCCTCGAGGAGTCGCTGACGCAGTACACCTTCCTGGACAAGGATGGGAACGTGGATTGGCAGTCCGTACCCATCCGGGCGATCAGCCTGCCGGTGGTGTGGCTCTTCGGTGTGTACGCGGACCTGAAGCCGACCTCCCGTCTGGTCGATGGTCGACTGGTGGGATGGGGGAGCGTCATCCAGGCGGTGATGGTGCTGGGTCTGTGGACCCTCCTGTCCCTTGGGGCGGGGTGGGCGATTTTCCGGAAGCGCGAACTGGCCCTCTACTCGGGGCATTGAGCGTCCTATGATCTTCAGAGCGCTGTCTTCAGCGGAGGACCGGGCATGGCCAGACAGGACCGTATCATTCAGATCTTGTGCATCGCACTGATCGCGCTGTCTCTTTTGGGTTCAAGCGTGTTGTCGACGGAGATCACCGCCGAGGCGGGGCGCTCGCAGTTGACGTACGTGGATGCCGCGAACGAGGACGAGTCGCCTGAGGTTGCGGTCGGCATTGCGATGGGTGCCTTCCGGGGCCTCTTCGTGAATTACCTGTGGCTGCGGGCTTCGAAGCTGAAGGAAGAGGGGAAGTTCTACGAAGCGATCGAGTTGAGCGAGGCGATCACGCGTCTGCAGCCGCGATTCCCGCGTGTCTGGTCCTTCCACGCCTGGAACATGGCGTACAACATTTCGGTGGCGACCAATACGGCGAGTGAGCGGTGGCAGTGGGTGAATGCCGGCGTGGCACTGCTGCGTGACGAGGCGATTCCGCGCAACCCCAGTGATGTGCTGTTGCACAAGGAACTGGCGTGGATCTTCCTGCACAAGATCCAGGGCTACACGGATGATGCCAACCGCTTTTACAAGCGAGAGATGGCGCGGGAGTGGACGATCGTTGTCGGTCGGCCGCCTCAGCAGCCGCTGGACCGGGAATGGACGTTTGAAGAAGCGAAGCGTGCCTATGCCGTTCAGATGAGCTTCATCGCGGAGATGCCGAATACGGAGGCGGAGCTGATCGAGGTTGAACTCGAGTCGTACGAAGAACTGGATGTTCCCGAGGAGGAGCGGTGGTCGCGCGTCGAGAAGATCTTTGACCTGATTCGCGGCGAAGCCGGCCTGGAGCCGGGCAAGGACGTCCTCCGATTCGTGGAGACGTATGCGGCGTACCGTTCGATGTTCCCGCAGGGCGAGTATGACGGTGGTCTGCTGCCCGCACAGTACAACGACGTGATCGGCCAGATCGTCGAGGATCCCGACATGGCTCGGGCGCTGACAGCCGTGCTGGCGTACATCCGCAAGCGGGTGCTCATCGAGGAGTACCACATGGACCCGGAGCGGATGTACCAGTACACGCTTAAGTATGGTCCGCTGGACTGGCGGCATCCGGCGTCTCATGCGGTGTACTGGGCATCGCAGGGTGTCGACCAGGGACTGACCCGCAAGAGTACGACCCGGTTTGACACGTTGAACACCGACCGCGTGATGATTCACGCCATCCAGGAACTCTTCCGGACCGGCGATGTCGAGTACAACATCATCACCAACTCATACACCGCGCTGTACAACCTGCACTTCGTGGATGTGTATGGGGACATCCTGAACAACGAGTTACGTGGCCGGGGTGATGACCCCGACGGCAAGAAGGCCTTCACGCTGTACGGAGCCGGGTACCAGAACTTCCTGGCGGACGCGATCCGCATGTACTTCCGTATGGGTGAGATCGAGACCGCCAACCGGTACTTCTCGCGCCTGCGCAACTGGGAAGGTCGCACATTCAATGATCCGGAATACATTGCACTGCTCGGCGGGACGCTCGAGGAGTTCGTGCGTGTTGAGACGGAAGAGGACGATCAACTGACGAGGCCATCGGTCGCCATGCAGGAGATCACGATCGCTCTGCGCGATGCGTTCACCCGCGGCCTTCTTCGGCCCAACAAGGAGCGACTCTTCAAGGCCCAGTGGGACTGGGCGAAGGACGTTCACGACTACTACTGGGAATACCAGAAGATCAATACCAACGTGGACTCCCAGTCGCAGCGAATGGAGATCATTCCGCGTCACTGGGATGATGTCGTTTCTGCCGTCTTCCGGCAGATGCTCTTCGGCGGCGATATTGATCGTGTGTCCGCGGCCCGGATCTACCGCAAGGTGGACCTTGAAGTCCAGCGGGCCATCTACGATGACCTTGTGCTCTTCTCCCGGAGTTACATCCAGGATGAGCAGGAGCGCGTGATGTTCGGACGTCTCTTCCCGCAGCCGCCCGGTATGGAAGCGTATCGCGCGAGTCGGGCGGCGAGACGCGCACAAGACATCAAGTCTGATGTTGAGGGCATCGAGTTCCAGCAGAACTAGATCATTTTGAGTCTGTGCAGCGCATTGCGAGTGTGCGCGCCGGGGGCCGGAATGCGTTGCTCATGCCGGTCGGACGCCGCGATGGAACATCTGCACGCGTTCGGCCTGTTGACGACGGACGACGTCGAGGACGTGGCGTGGGATGCGCCACTGCTCCTGTTCCTCGGTCACGTTGCTGCAGTGTTCCTGGATGCATTGGTACAGCAGTTTGAAGGCGTCACGCGGTTGCTGCATCTGGTCGAGGGCATCCACGAGATCCTGGCGCGAGACGTCTTCTCCGAAGATCTCGGTCAGGGCGACCTCGCCGTCGGAGCGGCACGCCCGCAGCCGCGTGGCGCACAGATCGTAGAGCATGGCGCCGGACCAGGTCAGTCGCTCGACGAGGTTCTGCTTGTCAAGCCGGGCTTCCTGGAAGAAGTCGGAAGTCTCACGGAAGAGTTCATGCCGCAGTTCGAGGGGCAGCAGCAGCTTGAAGCCGATGCCGTCCTGTTGGAGCAGCTTGTTGTTGAGCAAGGGCCAGATGATGGAGCGCATGCGTCCGGCATCGCCGTTGACGAGCGTCGGCTCGTCGACGCGGTCGATCACCACGATGATGCCCAGGTAGCCCAGTTCACGCAGCACGCGGCGGAGTCGGTCGAACATTTCGTAACGATGACCGTCGCCGGAGTCGACCGGGAGCATGTCGGACGGGCGATCTGATACGGGCAGGACGGCGAGGGACGCCCCGATGGATTCCGGTGTGCGTCCGACGGCGCGGAGTCGCTTTGCGAGTCGGCGGGCCAGCATCCGGAGGCGGCCCTGCATCACGAGCCAGGCGCCGAAGACGACGATCCAGAGCGTGAGAAGTGTGCCGGTGACATAGATGGCCCAGTTCGGCAGTTCGGTCGGCGAGTCGGCGAGTGAGAAGGCCGCCCACACCAGGAATGCGACCGCGGGAGACCAGCCGAGGAAGACGAGCGCCTTGTGCAGCAGCCTGGCGCGGTTACCGCGCGCGCGGAGACGGCGGCGGAGCTGACGCGTGCGGTGGGTAGCGCCTTCCTCCGAGCCGTACAGCGCCTGGAGCAGCATCAGGTCCCGCCGCACTCCGAGGGGCGCCGTGCGAAGGGCCTTGGTGGCTTCGCCCTGCGGCATGAGCGGTTCCTGGGACTCGCCCGTGACTGCCGCGACGACCCGGGCGGTTGCCAGGTGCAGGATGCCGTCCATGTGATCGACGATGCGAATTTTCTTGAGCGCCCGCAGGACCTCCTTCTCGTCCGATGCGGCATCGACGCCGAGGCGTTGTGCGATGCGGTCGAGCATGGGGTTGAGGTCATCGTGTGCGATCAGGAGGATGCGCCGGTCGGCGGAGTGCTGGTTGTGGACGCGGATGCGCTTCTCGAGTTGCAGCCGGATCGCGGTCTTGCCGCTGCCCTTCTCGCCGAAGACGATGGCGGTCGACGGACGGTCGAGGTCACCGAGGATCTTCTCGAAGTCCGGGTGGTCCGTATCTCCTGCTTCCAGACGGGCGAAGACGGGATCATGACGTGCTTCTTCCGCGCGGAAGGGATTCTCGTTCAGTTGCCAGTGATCAAGAAACGTTCGGACATTCACGGCTGAACTCCACGCCCGGTGGTTGCGACCTGCGCACGATCCCCGGTATGGGTCATCGGCTCAGTCCGCGGCCTGGCTTGATCGAAGCCTACGCAGCGTCTGCTGTGCCTTCCAGCCCAGGAGTTGTTCAGCCTGCGAGCAGTCGACGAAACTGTCCCGTCGAATTGCCTCATCGGCGCCGGGAACATCCTCGTAGAAGCGCGCGACCAGATCCGCGATCGGATCCTGTGGCCGGGGGTCGGGTGCCATGGTGAGGAGCATGATGTGGCCCGGAACGCGCTCGGCTGGGCACATCGCGGCCAGGATCAGGGCTTCGGCTGCGTCTTCAAGTCCGACATACGCCCACGCCTCAGCGCCACCCCACTCGTACTCCGCAGGTGCCGTTCGGCGCAGGTTCCATTCGAAGGATCGGTCGTCGAGGATGAAGGGGAGTCGCAGAGAAATGGCGGTCAGTGCCGGAGCGCGATCATCCCAGGCGAGTCTCATGCCCGGATCGGTCAGGTGCTCGAGCATGCGCTCCGTGAGGAGTTTGCTGGTGCCATAGGCGTTGGAAGGGCGCGCCGGTGTGGCCTCGTTCAGCGGGAGTTGCGACGGGCGTCGATAGCGCTGTGTCGGCCCGCTGTCCAGCCCGCCGAGCATCGCCTGGACCGAACTGCTGAAGACCACGCGAGGAATACCGGCGCCGTTCGCGCCGAGGAAGACATTGCTGTTGATCGTCAGATTCTCGCCCAGGATGGTCGACGCTGGCGCAACGCGCGCATTCGTATGACCGGCAAGATGAATGACGGCATCAACGGGATCGTCGTGATGGCCGGCTGCGTCAAGGGCGCGGTGCAGTGCGAAGGGGTCGAGCAGGGAGGCGATCGTTGTCCTGTGATGTGCTTCGTGGTCAGGCGCGTGATCAATCCCGTGAACGCTGTGGCCCTGCTCATGAAGTCGGCGACAGACGGCCTTCCCGATCTTCCCATGGCAGCCTGTCACGATGACTTTCATGGCCGATCAGTGATCCACGCGCTCGCCGAGCATCGGCGCCAGTTCGTTGAACTTCTCTTCCAGCAGCGACTGGTCCCGTGCTTCAAGGTTCAGACGCAGGAGTGGCTCGGTGTTGCTCTTGCGAATGTTGGCCCACCAGCCCTCCTTCGCGAAGCAGTCGACGGAAACACCGTCGAGTTCATCGATCTCGCCGCGACCGGCGTAGTGTTCCTTCACCTCTGCGATGGCGGCGTCCTTGTCCTCGATCTCAAAGTTGACCTCGCCGGACTGTCTGTATCGCGCGATGGGCGCGATGATCTCGCTGAGCGGCTTGCCGGCTTCCGCGATGGCGGAGAGCGTGACCGCCATGGCCACGGCGCCGGAGTCCGCGTTGAAGTTGTCGCGGAAGTAGAAGTGACCGGAGAGTTCGCCGCCGAAGACGCCGCCGTGCTCCGCCATGGCAGCCTTCATGAAGACGTGCCCGACGCGGCCGCGAATCGGTTTGCCACCCTTCGCACGCACATCCTCTTCAACCGCTTTGCTGGAACGAAGGTCGTACATGATGGGCGCGCCGGGATGGCTGTCGAGGAAGCGAGCGGCGAGGAACGCGGTGAGGTGATCGCAACCGACGATGGTTCCCTTCTCATCCACGACCATGAGTCGATCGGCGTCGCCGTCAAAGCAGATGCCGAAGTCGGCACCCTCCTTGATGACGAGGGTCTGAAGGTCGGCGAGATTCGCGGCGACCAGCGGATTCGGCTCGTGCACGAACTCGCCCTTCGAGTTGTCGAAGTAGAGCGGAACGATATCGAGGCTGCCGGATGCGTGGCCGTCGCCGAAGACCTTCGGAACCATCGTGCCAGCCATGCCGTTGGAAGCATCGATGGCGACCTTGATCTTGCGGCCGCGAAGATCGAGGAACGACAGCACGTGTTCGCGGTACGCATCCCAGAGATCGCGTGACTCGATCTGGCCGGTCTTCGAGCCCTTGATCTTCTCGTCCGCGAGTACTGCGATCTTGCGGATATCGGCCAGGCCGTTGGATTCACCAACGGGTTTGGCATTGCGGCGCGAGATCTTGAAGCCGTTGTACTGGGGTGGGTTGTGACTTGCGGTCACCTGGATTCCGCCGGCGCAATCGAGGTGGTTGATCGCGTAGTAGACATGCGGCGTGTCGACCAGGCCGATGTCGATGACGCGTCCGCCGGCATCCTGGATGCCCTGGCTCAGCGCGTCCCGGAGGGAGGGGCTGTGTGTCCGCATGTCGTAGCCGACGACCAGGCTCCGCATCATCGGCGTCGTCCGACCGTCAGCGGCGGCCTCGGCGAGCAGGTACTCGGCGCACCCGTAGCCGATCCGCCACGCCAGGCCCTCGTTCAGGGGGTCAGGGTAGGTGCCTCGAATGTCATACGCCTTGAAGACCTTGCCGAGCATGTCGCCTCCGTGATGGGTCCAGATAACGGTCGCGGCGGGTCTTCTGCCGCGGAAACGTATGGTAGACGATTCCCGCCGTTGCATGTGGGGCTGGATTCCCCGGTCGGAGGGTTACAATGCGAACCGGGTTGAGGAGAGGTGCCTGCGACGTGATGTCTTTACCAGATGACAACATGGACCTGCCGGAGGAGGGGGTCGATGTCGATTCGGGGGTTTTCTACGGCGCGGGTTCATCGGGTGCGGGGCGTGCGCCGGAGCAGGTGGGTCCGTACCGGATCGTTCGTCAACTGGGTCAGGGCGGCATGGGGGTGGTCTACCTGGCGGAGCAGGTGGAACCGATCCGTCGCCTGATTGCGCTGAAGCTGGTGAAACTGGGCATGGACACGGAGCAGGTGGTCTCGCGTTTTCGCGCGGAGCGCCAGTCGATGGCGCTCATGGATCACCCGGGGATCGCGCGGGTCTTCGATGCGGGTGCGACGGAACTGGGCCGGCCGTACTTCATCATGGAATACGTGGAGGGCACACCGATCACGCATTTCTGCGATCGGGAGTGTCTTGACACCCGCGCGCGGCTGATGTTGTTTGTGGAGGTGTGTCACGCGGTGCAGCATGCGCACCAGAAGGGCGTGATACATCGCGACATCAAGCCGTCGAATGTGCTCGTCTCGGAGAGGGATGGCGATCGTCAGCCCAAGATCATTGACTTTGGGATTGCGAAGGCGACAGCCGAGAACGGATCGGGGACGACGCTGCATACGCAGGCTGGGCAGTTCGTCGGGACGCCGGAGTACATGAGCCCGGAACAGGTGTCAGGTGCACCGGGCGGGCTGGACACGCGCACCGATGTGTATTCGCTGGGCGTGTTGTTGTACGAATTGCTGGTGGGTTCGCGTCCCCTTGACCTGCGCTCGGATGCGCCGGATTCGGTTGATGACATGCGGCAGCGGATCCGGGAGGAGGAACCGGTGCGCCCGAGTACGCGTGTGACGGGACTGGGGGAGCGGAGCGTGCGAGTGGCGCGACGGCGTGCGAGTGAACCGGAGGCGTTGCGCAACCTGCTCAAGGGCGATCTGGACTGGATCGTCATGAAGGCGATGGAGAAGGACCGCAACCGGCGCTATGCATCGGCGTCGGAGTTCGCGGCTGATGTGCAGCGTTACCTGGAGTGTGAACCTGTGCGGGCCGCACCACCCAGTGCGCATTACCGGTTGAGGAAATTCGTGCGTCGGAACCGGGGCTTCGTTTCTGCGGCGGGTGCGGCGGCGCTCGCGCTGGTGCTGGGTTCGATCGTCATCTTCGTCATGTACCTGCAGGCGGAGGATGCACGGGCTGATGCGCAGGCGAATGCGGACCGGCTGAAGCTGGTGAATGAGTTCATGCTCGAGATGTTCAACGCGGCTGATCCGTCGGAGGAGGGCCGGGACGTTCGCGTCGTGGATCTGCTCGAAGGTGCTTCGGATCGCATTGAGCACGGTTTCGACGGGGAGCCGGGGCTGGAGGCGGGTGTGCGGTATGCGGTCGGCGCCACATATCGGGGACTGGGGCTGTACGACGAGGCCCTCGTCCATCTCGAACGGGCCCTGGAGCTCTACGAGGAATCGCTCGGTCCTGACGATGCACTGACGATCGATACGATGTCGTTGCTGGCGACGACGCGGCACGAACTGGGCGACTACGACGCATCGCTCGAGATGCTCAATGATGCACTGGTGCGGAACGATGCGCGGTTCGGAGAGACCGCGCTGTCGTCGCTGCTGCTGTGCCGGATCGGCGTCAATGAGATTTCTCTTGGCCGTTACGAGGAGGCGGAGGCGTCACTGGAGCAGGCCCTCGCCATCGCGAATCGGACCGTCGGACCCGACAGCATCGAGGTGGCGAGCGCTCTGCTTAACATCGGCCAGTTGCGCTGGACGCAGGGGCAGTACGAGGAGGCGGTCGAACCGCATCGCCGGGCGCTTGAGATTCGCAGGGACGTTCTCGGTGCACGCCATCCATCAACGCTCAATGCCATGAGCAACTACGGGTTACTCCTGCTCAGCAGTGGCCGGGTCGCCGAGGCGGAGCCACTTCTGCGGGAGTTGCTGGCATTGTCGCGCGAGGTTCGCGGCGAGACACATCAATGGACACTGTTGATCTTCAACAACTATGCCGGGGCGCTGTTCCGGCAGAACAAGTTCGAAGAGGTCGAGGCTCTCCTGACGGAGGCACTTCCGACCCTGCTCGACGGGCTGGGCGAAGAGCATCCGTTGACTTTGACGGTCATGAACAACCTCGGTGTTCTGCTGACCAAGGAGGGGCGCCTGGACGAAGCGGAGCAGCGGCTGCGTCGCGCCTATGCAGGACGCATCAAGGTGCTCGGCGACGATCATCGCGATACGGGGCTCACCGCGGCATCTCTTGGAGCCGTGCTTGTGCAACAGGAGCAGTTCGATGAGGCGTTGACCTGCCTGGAGCGCGGTGTTTCGATTCTCGAGCGCGTCATGGGGAGTGAGCACGAGCGTACGCAGTCGGCGGAACTGGACATGGTTGAGGCATTGCGTGGCCTGGGGCGAAGGGATGAGGGGGATCGCCTTCTCAATGATGTTCGTAGCCGACTGGTGGAGAGCCTTTCGGAGCGATCAACGGCACTGGACTGAAGCCTGTGGGATTCGAATGGCGGTAAGTGACCGCTTTCGGGTATCCTGTCTTCATGGCCCAGGAAACGCGGTCCAGAGATGTCTTCCCGATGACCCAGCGCACCTGGCTTGGGCGCGCGATTGTTGCCGGTTCCGAGGGGCTTTCCGAGGCCAACCATCACATCATGGAGGTGTACGCCCATCCGCTGAAGGTGTACTACCTCGGGAGTTCATTCCGATCGCTCGGGGAACCCGACGATGTGGTCCAGGGGTTCTTCGCGGATCGACTGGGACGCGAGGGGTTTCTCGGCAAGTGGATCGAGAGTGATCGGCCGCTGCGCTACTGGCTGATTGTCGGGTTCAAGCACTTCCTGTTCGAGCGCTCTCGCGAGTTGAAGCGGGGTGCTCGTGCGCAGGCGCTTCCGGAGGATGTGGGAGCGGGTGCGGAAGGGCCTGAGAACCACTTTCACCGGGAGGCGGCTCTCGCCATTGCCGGCGAGGCCATGCGTCAGGCGCACGATGAGTGCGAGCGCCGGGGGCAGGGGGATCACTGGAACATCTTCGTGCGGCATTACGTGGATGGCATGGGATATGAGGCGGTGGGAGAGGAATTCGGCGTGACGCATCGTCGGGCTGCCGTGATGGCGCGGACGGCGTCAAATCGATTCCGCGCCGCTCTGCGTGAACTCGTGTCCTGGCGGGGTGCAGCGGCGGACGATGTTGATGCGGAGATTCGATCACTGCTGGAGACGATTCAGCTATGAGCACGGACAGACCGATGCCATCCGGAGATTCGCTTTCAGCCAACGCTGTCTCGCGGCTGTTGCCGCTGGGGCTTTCCCAGCCGGCGGGTCCGGTTGTCGATCTGATTGAGCGCCTGACCGAACCCGACGGTCAGGACTGGCTGATGCACACGCTTGAGCATGGCGCGATGCGCGATGCGGGTTCGTCCGCCAAGGCCTGTGCTGATGGTTCGGCGACCGTCGAACAGTTGAAGCAGATCAAGGAACATGCGAAGCGATCGATGGGGCGGGCTGAGACACGTCAGGAGATGCTCAGTGCAACCCTGGCGTACTTCCTGATCATCGGCTCCGCGATGGTGCATCACAACGAGTTGCTGACCAGCCAGGCACGCGATCAGGTCGATCAGGCCCTCGTTGATCTCGCGGACGTGCTGCCGGCACCGTGGGCCGAGTTGCTGCATCAGGCAGCCATGGTGACGACCACGCGCGACGGCCGCGGCGACTGACGTGACCCTGTCGGAAGTCTCCGGCTCAGCGAGACAGGAAGATTGTCTCTCCATTCTGCTCATTGCGTTCACCGCTGATGCATTCCATGATCACGGCAGCGACGTCATCCGGCGACAGGCAGGCATCGGTCGGGATCGACGCTTCATCGAACAGGCTGCGAAGCATCGGCGTTTCCACGGCTCCCGGTGCGATGGCGAATGCGCGGATGCCATGCTTCCTGCCCTCGTTGGCGCAACTGCGGGCCATGAGGTTCACCGCGGCCTTGGATGATGCGTATGCGAAGAACCCGGGGAAGGGATCCTGCGTCCCGAGGGTCGAGATGTTTACGATACAGCCGTTGCCCGACGCGATGAGGTGGGGCCAGGCCCGTGCGATCAGGTGCGCCGGGCCCACTGCATTGACCTGGAACACACGCTCCAGCGCCGAACCGGTCAGGGCATCGATCGGCTCCAGTGGCGCCAGGCCTGCATTGTTGACCACGACATCGAGACGACCGAACCGGGACAGCGCGGTGTCGAGAAGGGCATCGAGCGCTGCCGGATCGGCGACGTCCGTCGGGACGGTGAGGACCTCGACGCCGGTCGCACGCAGTTGGTCCGCAACGGCTTCGAGCGGTCCCGGTCGGCGTGCCGCGAGTGCCAGGTTCCAGCCGGCGGATGCGAGGCGTCTGGCGGCGGCTTCACCAATACCTGACGAGGCGCCGGTGACGAGTGCGACATGTGCTGATGGATTCATGCTTCGATCTTAGCGCACTTCGAGTTCACTCGGAGCGTTCGGTTGCGGAAGTGGGAGCCGGGGAGCGGGAGGGGGTCTGATGCCATGGGCGGTGATCTCGCAAGCGCATCCGCTCCGGCAGCCGCGTTTCACCCTGTCGAGGCAAATTGATGGGTGGAGAAGGCAGGCGGGGCGGTCCCCGGTGAATCGGCTATGATGCCATGGATGACCCCATCGCCCCCGCGGACCTGAGCGCTCATGACCTGGCAGAAAATCGGCGTATTCATCGCTTTCGTGATCGTCCTCGGTGTTCCGCTGTTCTTCCGGCCGGACACTCCGGGTCGGGATCCGAACGTTCGGCGCCTGGTGATCATCACCCCGCACAATGAGCAGATCCGTCACGAATTCGGGGAGGCGTTCGCGGCCTGGCACGAGGCGGAATTCGGCGAACCGGCGGCTGTCGAGTGGATCATGATCGGTGGAACCAGCGAGATTCTGAAGATGCTGGAGTCCATTTACGTCAAGGCCTTTGCGACCGGCAAACTGCAACGGGATGGGACGCTGGCGTCCGATGCCCCCGAGCCGATGCCCTTCGATCTCATGTTCGGCGGCGGGTCATACGATCACGGTCGGCTGAAGAAGGGCGTCTCCGTCATGCTGGATGGGGAGGAGAAGTCCATTCGACTGCCGATGTCCGAGCCGGCGGGATTCAGTGCTGCGCGATTGGAGGCGTGGTACGGCGAGAATCAAATCGGCTCGGGCGATCTCTACGATGACGAACAGTACTGGCTGGGCAATGCGCTTTCGTCTTTCGGTATTGTCTATAACCGTGATGTCCTGCGTGAGCTCAAGGTGCCGGAGCCGGATGCCTGGGCGGGTATGCGAGACCCGAGACTGGCGGGCTGGGTGGCGCTGGCCGACCCCCGGCAGTCGGGTTCGGTGACGACCACGTACGACTCGATCCTGTCGCATTACGGATGGGATGAGGGGTGGCGGATCCTCCGTGACATGTGTGCCAACGCGCGGTATTTCTCCAATTCATCGTCCAAGGTGCCCCTGGATGTCAGCCGGGGTGAGGCTGCCATGGGTGTCGCGATTGACTTCTACGGGCGATATCAGGCACAGGCGGTGCAGAAGCCGGGTGAGACGCCGGAGACGAGTCGGCTGGGATATGTCGATCCGCGCGGCGCGGTGCTTGTTGACGCCGATCCTGTCTCAATTCTGGCCGGAGGTGGCGACCCGGAACTCGCCCGGCGGTTCGTGGAGTTCACGCTGTCCGAACTCGGGCAGTCCCTGTGGCAGTTCCATGTGGAGGAGTCTGACGACGGTCTTGGACCACGGGACTTTGAGCTGAGGCGCATGCCGATTCGACGTGCGATGTACGACCGGTACGCCTCGCGCTTCGTGGATCGGATTTCGCCTTTCGAATCAGCAATGACTGATGAGACGGGGACGTGGCGGAGTTCGATCAGTCCGATGATGGCCGCGTTCTCAATTGATATCCACTCGGAGCATGCCCGAGCGTGGAGGGTGCTCAACGAGGCACGCGAGCGGGCTGCTTCCGGCGAACTGGATCACGCGGTGGTTCAGGAAATGGAGTCTCATTTCTACGCCATGCCGACGCATACGATGTCGGATGGCCGCGAGCTTCTCTTCAGCCCCGAGCATTACGAAGCGATCAAGGGGGACTGGGCCGAGGCGGAGAAGGACGGCCGGTGGGATTCGATCCGCATTGACTACGTTCGCTTCTTCCGGGGCAGTTACCGTCAAGTTGTTGAGTTGAGGCATTGAACGGCAAGGGATTGCCCATGGACACCGCCGGACCGGACACACGCTACATTCCGCCGCTCACCAAGATCCTCGCCACGATCGGACCGGCGTCGGAAGATGAGCGCACGATCCGCAAGATCATTGAGCATGGTGCGAGCCTCTTTCGACTCAACTTCTCGCATGGCTCCTTCGAGGAACATGAGCGACGACTGGACCTGATCCGGGGCGTTGGCGAAGAGATGGGCCAGTCCATCGCCGTGCTCGGTGACCTCAGTGGTCCCAAGATCCGTGTCGGCGCCGTGCCGGGTGAAGGCATCATGCTGGAGGCCGGGCAGGATGTCGAAGTGTGTACCGACATCGATGTGTGCGAAGATGGTGAAGTGCCTCGGCTCGTGTGCACCTATCCGAAGCTCGGATCCGAGGTGAAGGCGGGCGATCGCGTCCTGATCAACGATGGCTTCATTCGCATGCTCGCCGTGGAGGGCGACACGAACAGCCTGCGCTGCCGCGTGACGGTGGGGGGGCTTGTGACCACGGGCAAGGGGATCAACCTGCCGGACAGCGATCTCTCCGTCCCTGCCATCACGGAGAAGGACTGGCGCTGCGTGGAGTGGGCGGTTGAGCACCACCTCGACTTCCTGGCGCTGTCGTTTGTCCGACGCGCAGAGGAGGTCGTCGAACTGCGACAGTTCACGGAGCGCCTCTGCGTCGGCGCGCATTGCGGAACCTATCTTGCCGCCGAAGCGCCCGATGCCGCCTCGTCACGCCTTCCCGTGATCGCAAAGATCGAGACACCACAGGCGGTCCGCAACATCCGTGAGATTGCCGATGCCGCTGACGGGATCATGGTGGCTCGCGGCGACCTCGGTGTCGAACTCGACATCGCTCGCGTGCCCGTGGTGCAGAAGGAACTCGTCGCGGTGGCGCATGCGTATGGCAAGCCCTGCATCGTGGCGACACAGATGCTTGAGTCGATGATCGAGAACGCGACGCCGACCCGAGCCGAGGTCAGTGACGTCGCCAACGCCATTCTCGATCGCACCGATGCGATCATGCTCTCCGGCGAGACAGCCGTCGGGCGAAACCCGGTCTTTTCGGTTGAGATGATGCGGCGGGTGGCACTCGCGACCGAGGAGTACATTCGTGAGGACACCTCGGAACCCAGGCCGCCTGCGCGCCTGCAGGGCCGCAGGACACCTGCGCTGGCGCACGGCGCCTGGCACATCGCGCGCGACATCGGTGCACGGGCAATCGGCGTCTGGTCTCAGCGCGGTGGCGAGGCTCGTTACCTCAGTCGGAATGGTTTCAACATTCCGATCGTGGCTTTCTCGAGCGAGGAGGCCGCGGTTCGCCGGATGAACATCCTGTACGGCGTCTTCCCAACGCTGATCAAGGAAGTTCCACAGCACCGCTCCGACTTTGCGCGGGTGGCGGAGGATGTCATCCTGGAGCGCGGGTTGGCGGTCGTCGGTGATCCGGTGGTTCATCTGGGCGGCAAGCCACTGGATGAGCCCGGTCGAGTGAATACGCTGGCGATCAGGATGATCGGTGAGATGCACGGTCTCTTCGACGACAAGGGGCGTGACGATGATGAGTCCGATGGCGATATGTGACCTGTGAGCATGCTGCCCGATCAACTCGCCGCCATCGTATCCATCGGCGATGAACTGATGCTCGGGCAGCGGTTTGACACCAATGCGCCGTGGCTTTCCGAGCAACTGCTGGGGCGCGGAATCCACACGCTGGAGCGCGTGGTGCTCCATGACGATCTTGAGTCGATCCGCGATGCCCTGCTCCGACTCGCCGGGCGCGTCGGGGTCATCCTGCTCACCGGTGGACTCGGGCCGACCGACGACGACCTGACTCGGGCTGCATTGGCCGCGGCCCTTGGCGAAGAACTCGTGCTCGATGAGACGGCTCTTGCCGAACTGGAGCACTTCTTCCGGAAGCGCGGCCGGGTACTCATCGAGAAGAACAGAATCCAGGCCATGCGCCCAGCCTCCGGGCGTCTGTTGGCCAACCCGCATGGAACGGCGCCGGGGATCGCCGCGGCGATCGGGGCGGGCGGTCGGGAGACGGCTGTCTTTGCGTTGCCCGGTCCGCCCCGGGAGATGCACCCGATGTTCGACGCCCACGTGGCCCCGACGCTTCCGGCGGCGCCCGTCGTGATTGCCACGCGCGTGATTCATACGCTGGGCATCGGTGAGTCCGATCTTGCAGCGCGACTGGGTGAACTGATGCAGCGCGACCGGAATCCCCTCGTCGGAACGACGGCATCCGGCGGGTCAGTGAGTTGCAGGATTCGCTTCGAGGGCGAGGCCGGAACAGCATCGGCGACGCTCAACGCGACCTGCAACGCGATCGAGTCCCGGGCCGGATCGTTTATCGTCGGTGTCGACAGCGATGAGGTCCAGCACTCGGTTGTGCGCACCCTGGCGGAGCGGTCAGAGTGGATCGTGACGGCCGAGTCGTGTACCGGGGGCATGCTCGGTGCCATGATCACGATGGTTGACGGTGCTTCATCCGTCTACCTCGGTGGCTGGCAGACATATGCCAATGTCATGAAGGAACGGGAACTTGCCGTTCCCCACGAGATGCTGGAGGAGTACGGGGCGGTCAGCCGGGAAGTCGCGGAAGCCATGGCCAGGGGGGCGCTGGCTGGCGCCGCATGGCCCGAGGGGGCGGCGGGGATGCATGCCCTGGCCATCACGGGCGTCGCCGGTCCCGGCGGCGGCTCCGATACCAAGCCGGTCGGCACCGTTTTCATTGCTCGGGCAAGCGTCCGCGAGCATGAGACCGAGTGCGTCGTGAAGCGGTTTCAGTTTCGCGGCGGTCGTGATGATGTCCGGAGCGTGAGTGCGAAGATGGCCCTGGCGATGCTCTGGCGCCAATTGCGTGGGATTCCGGATGAGCCACTGCTCTGGGAGCGCCCGAACCACTGAGGGTTTGACGAAGTCTGCCCTCGTGATGACCATGTGACCATGAACCAGCAGATGACATACCAGCAGTTGGTGGGCCACGTGTCCGTGCTGATGAATACGGGGCAATTCCAGGAGGCGACGCGGCTGCTGAAAATGGCAGTGCGTCAGTCACCGGATGTTGCTCACCTGCACTTTCTTCTGGCGCTGGCGTACGAAGCAGCGCAACTCACGCCCCAGGCGGTGAGACAGATCCGACAGGCAATCACCATCGCATCTCACATCGTGGACTACCACAAGGCCCATGCACGCATGCTGGTTTCGCTGGAGCGCCTCGACGACGCGGAGAAGGCATACGACCGGGCCATCGAACTGCAGCCCGGTGATGATGATGCCATTGGTCAGAAGGCTGAACTCCATGCATTGCGGCAGCAGTTCGATGATGCGAAGGCCCTGATGGCGCCGTACCTCGAACAGGAGCAACCTCCGCTCGGCGTCATCATGGCTCATGCCAAGATGGCGGATCGCATCGATGACGTTGATCGCGCGATTGGCATGCTTGAGTCAGTGGTCGCCGATGAGTCGGTGAATGCAACGGTCCGAGGTCGAATGGGATTCCAACTGGGTCGACTGCTCGACAGGAAGGGCGAGTATGACCGGGCCTTCCCGGTCTTCGAGCGCGCCAACAGTCTGCTCGCTCTGCCCCATGATCGCACAGCTCTGGATCGCGAGATTGACGAACTCATCGAGGGATGGTCGGCGGAGCGATACGCGAACCTTCCGAGGACCGGGTTCTCGTCAAACCGTCCCATCTTCATCATCGGCGTCCCGCGTTCGGGCTCGACCCTGACCGAGCAGATCTTGTCGTCCCACTCCCAAGTGGCGGGTGCGGGCGAGTGGTTCGCGTTCCCGCAATCCGTCATCAAACTGCACACGAGGATGAAGATCACGGTGCAGGAGAAGTGGAAGGCCCTGGACCGGCTGACGGTGGATCTGCTGAAGGAGCATGCGCGGGCGTACCTGGCCGAAGGCCGCGACATCGACAAGGACGCGAAGTTCCTGACGGACAAGATGCTCGCGAACTTCCGCCACCTCGGCTACATCAGCCTGATGTTTCCGAAGGCGCCGATCGTGGTGTGCTGGCGCGACCCGTTTGATGCCGTTCTTTCGATGTACTTCCAGGACTTCTCCCAGGGGGTCACGTATGCCCACGACCTGCGGGATGCGGCGCATCACTACGCGGTCTTCTGCCGCGTGGTCAGGCACTGGGAGGGCATCATCCCCAACCCGGTTCTCCACGTTCAGTACGAGGACATCGTTGCGGACCTGGAGGGGCAGGCGCATCGCCTGATCGACTTCGTCGGCCTCAAGTGGGAGGACGCGTGCCTCGAATTCCACCGCAACGCGCGGATCACGGTGACGGCGAGCGCGCAGCAGGTGCGGCGTCCGATCTACAAGTCCAGCGTGCGCCGGCACGAGAAGTACGCGAGTCACATTGGTCCCATTCGCGAGATTCTCGAGCAGTACGGTTGCCTGCCGGAAGGGGGCTGAGAGGCGCCCCGGCGCGGCCTGTCCCGTTGATCCTGAAACCGCCGCCACGCGTTCTCAGGGCCGATTTCGCGGCATCGTGCCCGTTGCCACACCGATTCCCCCCGGGTATCATGCCCGGTCCGCTGCCACCTTAGCTCAGTTGGTAGAGCGAAGCTTTCGTAAAGCTTAGGTCGCCGGTTCGAGTCCGGCAGGTGGCTCTTTCGCACGAGGCCGCGCGGCGAAGCGCCGGGCGGCCTTTCTGTTGCGCTGATGTCGGGCGCCCCGGGGTCAGGATGTGCTTCGTACGTTGGGGGTGAGTGCATGATGTCACGCGTGCAGCCAAGCTGCAGGCTCTCAAGCTGCAACCTCTGATTCAGGGCGGCCGCGCGAACACGCCACGCTGATTCCTCACCTCTGTCCTCGTCACTTCCCATACAATGTCCATATGCCCCGGCGAGCCTTCACACTCATCGAACTTCTGGTTGTCATCGCCATCATCGCCATTCTCGTCGGCATCCTGCTTCCGGCTCTCGGGCGGGCACGGGCACAGGCGCGGACCGCTGCGGATCTGTCGAACCTCAGGCAGCAGGGGATGATCCTGCGTCAGTATGCGACCGACTATGACGATCGGTTGCCGCCGCTGCTTGAGACCCGCGTCGGGCCCGGGGGCGGACAGAGCCGTCCGCTTGCCACGATTCTCGCCGAGTACATGGATGATCCGTTTGAACAGGAGCCCGACTCAAGCTTCCAGATTCCGCACGGGATTTTCCGCTGCCCGGAAGTCAACGCCGATGGCTTCTATACCGATCGTTGGACCCACATCGGCTATGTTCACCACGCGCCGAACACGTGGATCTTCAACGTGGTCTTCATCAATGAGTTCGCCGACTTCATCGACATCCAGGCCGAAGCTCCCGGGCCCTTTCAGGACCGCTGGGGTGGCGATCGCTGGCGAAGATTCAATGACATTCGACGACCCACCGAGGTCGCGGCACTCATTGACAACGCCGTCTTCTACAACGAAGGGCACGGGCACACCGAAGCACGCGAGTCGATCAGTACCGCCTGCGACATCATCGACGATCGTCCCGAGACGCTATGCGGTGGGCATCGCGGCAGTCATCCGGGGAACAAGCGTCCGTCGCTTTTCTTCGACCTGCATGTTGAGACGCTGCCCTCGGACGCGGCGGCGTGGACAAGCAACGTTGAGAGCTACACCGCGATTGGTACGACGGCGACCCTGCAGATGTCCGAGATGGAGGCCCGTGTGCTCTACTGGTTCTCCGCATCTGCCGAGTGAATCGATCCGCCATGCGCCTCCTCACATACCAGCACGCGGAACTTGAGCCACACAGTGGTGCGATCGATCCCGAGCGCAGCACATTCCTTGAGACGCTACCGCATTATCGCCACGCCCGGGATCAACTCGTGAGGCTTCTGGGGACTGATCAGTTCGTGTGGTGCCTGGAGGATGATGAGGCTCGCCGCGGCGGCTGGCGTCGGCACTGGAGAGATCGCGCCGAGTGGGAGATGTGCATCGAAGCGAGCGATATTCTCGCGCTCGTAGACAGTGATGTCTGGCACATCATGATCGGAAAGCGCACGCCAGCCGAAACCCGGGCGACCACGCTGCGGGATGCCGGGCTCATTCGGGACCTCCCACCGGAGCACGCCCACTGGTCGGATCACGTGTTGCTGCGGGGCGATGCCCCGCCGGGCCGCGCGGTACACATCCTGATCCGCTTTCCGATTCCGACATCGATCGCCGTCGGAGTTCTGCCGCCGCCGCTCACGCGTCAGTAGAGCAGAGACGGGTCCGGCACACCTGCTGGACAGAGCGACTGCGCGAACTGATCTGCTTCGTCGCGCATGGCATCGGTGACCGGGCGTCCGGGTGGCAACGGCGCGCCGACGCTGATCTCGGTGGCGAGGCCGAGGTGCTTCGCCAGTTCCTGGATGGCCTGTGCGTTCAGGGTGCTTGCATCGACAGGCAGCAGCCGCGAGCCGTGCGCGGCACAGGCCTCCTCAAGTTGGCGCATCTGGACGCACCACAGGAATGTCGCACACTGGGTGTCGGAGAGTGCCGCGGTATCCACGCTGGCAGTTCCTTCGAGGTGCCGAGCGTCCGCCGCTGCCCGGGCAGCACGCTGTCGCAGGTCAGGCGCCCCGAGCAGCGATCCGAGTGACCGGTGCAGCGGCATCCACATGACGGCGGCCTTCGCTTCGCCATGTGCCGCGAGGAAGTCTTCGACCAGAACCATGCCCGCATCGGCGGCGAGGACCACGGATTGTTCTTCGGGTTGCCAGCGTCGCGCGTAGAGTTGCTGGAGGACATCAAGAGCATCGTCCCACGTTGTCACAGATGACGCCGGTTGTCCGGCAAGCGCCTGCCGCTTCATATCTGCCACGCGTGTGAGTACCAGTGGTTCGCGGTACACCGTGGCGATCGGGTCGAGCGCCGCGATCTGGGAGAAGGTCTGTACACCGGCACTGCGCACCACGATGTGCGCGGGCTGCGCGGGAGGGTTGAACCGGCGCCGCATCTGCATCATCCCCATCATCGTGGCCTGGTACACGGGGGGACCGAGCGAACTCATGCGGTGATCGAGCGCGGGTGACTCGTTGTATGTCTGGCGCGACATCCGCGCCAGCACGGTGCGTCCGGAAGCCGGATCAAAGTCAGTGAGGTACAACTCGGGTGATGCGAAGATGCGCTCGGGGGTGACTCCACCCGCCGGTGGCACCTGTGGGGCTGGGGGTGGTGGTGTCGGACTCGTGCCGCCGGGCGCGGCGGGAGACGCCGGTGGTGGCGTCGCTGTGCGGTCCGCAGGCTCACCCTTCGGCCAGCGCGGCGATATGCCCGTGAACGCCGGCAGCTTCAGCTTCGAACGATGAGATGCCTCACGCTCACCCGACATGGTGACGCCACGAAGATACTTGAGGCTGTACTTCTGTTCTTCGAGGGGGAGGTCGCGGTTGCGTTCGTTGTCGGCGCGTCGCTCGCGGCTCCACTCATCATGTGCTGCCTTGAGCTCCGGCTCTTCCGTAATGACCTTCATCTCGGCGTTCATCTGATCAAGTGCATCGAGATGAAAGGGAATGAGCACGCAGATGGGGTCGTCCCGGTGGAACTTCACCTGCACATTCGGCACCAGGATGCGCCAGTTCATGGTGAAGGAGTAGGGGGCCCAGTCCGTCTCGATGACACCGGAGAGGGGGGCGGTATGCAGGCGACTGGTGTTGAGTGCACCGGTGACGAGGATGCCGTAACCGGGTGGTGTCCGGAACAGCCAGGGCAGCGCGAAGGAGATGATGCCGAGTCCGAAGTTGGTGTGGATGTGATCGTCAAACCTGGGTTGCACGTCGATGGGCGTGATGTGCGTCGCTGAGCCTTCAGCACCGCCGGTCCACGTGGCGCCGAAGGTGTGCGGGCCGCGCACGACCCATCCGCACTGGTTCGCAATGGACAATGGCAGGCAGCGGTATGCCCGTCGACCGATGGTCTCGTCCATCCAGTCGCGCTGTGCGGATGCCGGCTCCAGGGACCACCCTGTGAGATCGCCGAGTCGGTACGCCGTGATTTCCATGTCGAACTCTCCCAGACCTCAGAGACACCGATTCAAGACTTCATTATGCCAGATTTCAGGCACTCTCCGCCCATTGCCGAGAGAGGAGGAGGTGGAAGCGATGAACACCCTGCTCGCGCGTCGGTGAGTATCGGCCACGATCATAGAAGCGCGAGCGCAGGCCGCGATGTGCCGCCTCGACCACCGCCTCATCCTCGCGCTCCACGCGATCCAGTCCGGCGCCGGCACCCTGCTCGAGGAGCGATGCATCCCACACATAGGATCGAAAGAGCACACGGGTCAGCGCCGGTCCCAGCGGATGTACGACGTTCAATGAGATACCCCACGGGTAGAAGTTGAACATCACCCCGGGATAGAGCCAGTAGTAGTACGCCCCGATGGCGCGGCCGTAGTCCGGTGAGGAGCGAGGCAGGTCGAAGACGGACTCGCCACCCTTCGATACGCCGAGTTGCAGGACACCCCACTCCAGCGACTCGGTCTCGTAGGCGCCGTAGTCCAGGACAGCGTCGAGGCTCTCATGAACAAAGGGGATGTGGAAGCCCTCGAGGTAGTTGTCGCAGTAGAGCGCCCAGTTGGCTTTGACGAGATAGTCTCTGCTGCGCGTTGGATCCAGGCGGGCCCTCTCAATGGGAAGCCAGCCGACGCGGGCGTCCATCTCCGCAGTCACGGCCTCGAAGTCCATCGAGGGATTCACACCCGCGAAGATGAACTGGTGCCATTTCGCCATTGGGATCGCAGCAAGGTGATCGCGCTCCGTCGGGAAGCATGCAACGTCATCGAACTCGGGCATCGAGCGGAATCGCCCGTCGAGGTGGAAGCGCCGGCCGTGGTAGCGACACGTCAGGCATGAGGACTTGCCACCATGTTCCGCGACCAGGTTGCCGCGGTGCGTGCAGACGTTGGAGAGGCAGTGCACGGCATCGTCGTCGTCCCGCGTCAGAATGATCGGTTCATCCAGGCAGCCGGGGAGCAGTGTCAGTGGCGCGACCATTCGCGGCACGGAGACCACTTCGGCATCCGCAACAAAGTGCCAGGTGCGTTCCAGAACTCGCCGGCAGCAGGCATCAAACGCCCCTGGATCCGTATAGAACCATCCCGGGGGCGTTTCCGCCCTTCTGATATCCCGGTCGATCGTGAAAGTGCGGTCAGTCATTCCAGGACGCTCCAGTCACAGGTAATCCGGTTCCTGTCCCGGCTTCCACTTGATGTTGCATCCGATGCTCGGCGCAGCTTCCGGTGCCGGTTCGCCGCGAAGCATGGCATCCACCGCCGCGCGCAGGTCGGCACCGGTCACGGGGGTATCGTTGCCGGGTCGACTGTCATCGAACTGTCCGCGGTAGGCCAGGTTGAACTGCCGGTCGAAGACAAAGAAGTCCGGCGTACAGGCTGCGCGGTAGGCTTTCGCGACCTCCTGTGACTCGTCGTACAGGTACGGGAAGGTGTACCCGGCTTCCTCTGCTTCCTTCGCCATCAGTTCCGGGCGATCATCCGGATAGTTCTCGACATCGTTCGAACTGATTGCGACGACCGCGACGCCCTTGGCACGGACATCACGACCGAACCCGGCGAGTGCATCGCGCAGATGTTTGACGAAGGGACAGTGGTTGCACAGAAACATCACGACCAGTCCCTCCGCTCCACGCAGTGATTCGAGCGTGACTTCACTGTTCGATTGTGTATCCGGCAGGGCAAACCCCGGCGCGGGGTCGCCCGGTTGCATCAGCATGGTCGAGGGTGTGCGCGCCATCTGTCACGCCTCCTTCTTTGTTTGGTTTCGGTGAGGACATTGCAGTGTCAATGCCTCATTTCGTGACTCTTCACATCTCCGGACTTGGTACTGCGTCCGTTTCTGTTATCTTGAGAAGCGATTCGTGGCGAAAGGATCTCGCCGCGGCGTCCATGCGACCAGGTCACGGAGTAGGACCGATGTCGAGAATATCGCATTCGATCGAGCAGCGCGACCGTTCCGCCACCACGTGGCAGGATACCGACTCCGAACCCGGAGCGGCTGAGCGGATCGTAGAACCCTCACTGACACGAGAACAGATCAGGTCAACCATGACCCGACGGCTCACGCAGGAAGAGCAGCTTCTGCTGATCCTGTGGTATGCCGAGCGCATGGAGCCCGAGGAGATCGCCGAGGTCCTCGGATCGACCGCCGCGCGGATCAGGATCATTCACGATCACGCCATTGCCCAGTTGCGTGAGCCGGCGGCGGCCTGAAGTCGCGCACCGACTTGCTCCACAGCCCGTTCGGCGGTGTGATGGGAAGCATGTCTTCGCGGGACACCGTTGACGGAACGCCCTTTCACCTCCTGCCCGAGGAAGCGTGGCTCCGCGCACTCGCCGACCTTGAGCGGCTCCTCGAACTCCAGCGGACTGCGGTTGTTCGCGGCGATAGCCGCCTTCCGGTTGCGGGGCACGTCGGTTTGTCCTCCTCAAAACAGGCCGCCGGACTCATCCGACTTGTTCACAGCACCGGTGAAGCACGCTCTGAAGTTGTCGAACTGGCGGACGGGCGGGTGCGACTCCTCGTCGTTCCGCTCTTCTCCGAGGATCCTGACTGGCTGCTTGTTCTCCAACTCAAGTCACTGGATGCATCCGGAGTCGCCGCAACAGCAGCGAGACTGGTGCACGCTGCTCCGGTCATCGAGTGCCTGCGCGCACAGGCCCATGCTCTTGACTCACAAGCGCAGGCACAGGCGCATCGGCACGCACTCGAGGCGCTTGCGCAGGTTCAGCGTCACAGGCAGTTCGTGGCGGCGGTGATGGCGCTATGCAACACCGTTGCCGCTCGAAACCGTGCGGATCGGGTGGCTCTCGCCCGAATCGATGGTTGGACAGCGCGCGTGGTTGCAGTCAGCGACGCCGAACGTATCGTTCGACACACCACGCTCGTGCAGCGCATCGAGGCCGCGGCCAATGAGACTGCCGACCAGCAGGAACCCGTGTTCCTCCCGGCGGCGGCCGGCATCACTGTTGCTCCCGTGTCCCGTGCGCTTGATCAGTTGCGTGTCGAGTCACATGCATCCTGTGCCGCAGCGATTCCGCTCTCCGGCCGGGACGAGAGCGTGTTTGCGGCGATCGTCATCGTGCGTCGGGAGCCGCGGGTGTGGGAGCCGGCCGAGGCGCTCGCCCTTATGGAGGTCGCATCTCTGCTCGGGCCTGCGCTCGACTGCATACGGGAAGATCAGCGCAATCCGTTCATGCGCACGCTCGATCGCACTGCTCAAGTCATGCGGCTGGGCCCGGGCGGTTCACACCCGTGGATCCGGCTGGCCGGTGTTGTGCTCGCGGCCCTGCTGATCCTGTCGATGTTCGTGGAGACGCCTCATGTCGTGCGTGCCGCGGGGACGGTCACGCTCGTGGACCAGCGCGCGGTCGCAGCTCCGTTCGATGGTCCGCTCATCGAAGTGCGCACGGAGCGAGGCGGTCGTGTTCAGGCGGGGGATGTCATGGCTCTGGTTGGCATTGATGGTCTCACATCGGAGATCGAGGCGCAGAGAGCCGAGGTGCGTGCGCTCGAACGCCGCGCAGCGACGGCCCGGGCGCAGGGCGAGGGCACAGCGGCGCACATCGGAGACCTTCGCGCCGGGGAGGCGAAACTGCAACTCGATCATCTGGTCGATCTTGCTTCTCGTGCGGAGTTGCGCGCGCCGTGCAGTGGTCTTGTTCTGACTGGTGAATGGGAAGAGCACGTTGGCCAGTCCGTGGCGCGTGGTACGCTTCTCTTCACTGTGGGCACGGAGGATTCGTGGCGACTTCGACTGCACCTTCCGGAGGCACACATTCATGACGTTGCAACAGGTCAGCCTGTCCGATGCACGTTCCTGACCGATGGGTTCAGATACATCGACGGTACAGTCGTGTGGATCGCTCCGGAGGCGAAGGTGCAGGGGGCGGTCAACGGATTCACCCTGGACGTTGCGTTCGATGAACTGCCGGAATGGTTGCGGCCCGGGCTTCGCTCTCGGGCAGAAGTCACGGTGGGCTCGCGGACGTGGTTTGAAACTGGCGCGGGCTTCGTCGCGACTCCGATTCGCGAGTGGATGTTCCGGCTTTTCTGAGCCCGTGGCCCGGGGTGCAATCCTTCGCAGTCCGGAGGGCGTTCCTTTTTGCGCTGAACTGGCGACATGGCGTCACTTCGACGATATTGTGGACCATGAGGATCACTCGGAGGAGAGAGTTCATGATGAAGCCAGTTCGCCCCCGGATTGAATGGCTGATGCCGTTGCTGGTGACAGGCGCAGCCGTTGCCCAGGACAGCGTCGCGCTGACGCCGGGTGAGTCCGATGCACTCGCCGCCGACGGGCCGCAGACTGTCCGGTACGTCGTGGATCTCGTTGAGATCAGCAGTTCCTGGGGCAATACGTTTGCGGTAGCGCCGATTCTCAAGGCCAGTGCGGACTCGGATCCGCTCTTTCCTACGCAGATTCTGGGTGCGACTGCCGTCAGTCCTGACCAGCGCCTTTCGCTGACGTTCGCGCCGACGGATTTCGCGAA
This sequence comes from Phycisphaerae bacterium, assembly GCA_030432255.1. Taxonomy (GTDB): domain Bacteria; phylum Planctomycetota; class Phycisphaerae; order Phycisphaerales; family UBA1924; genus JAUIHS01. The sequence continues at coordinate 66,508 of JAUIHS010000006.1, read as the reverse complement.
CTGGAGCACGCCCGGCGAGGGCGTCAATCCGACAGAGAACAGTGCTGCTTCGAACATCAGCATCAGCGCCTTTGATCGCCAGTTCGCCGTGGCGGTCAATGACTTCAATGCTGAGGCCACCAACGTCATCAGTGCCGTGATCGGGCAGAACAGCGCCGATCCGCTTCGCCTGTATGTGGCGCGAACCATGGCAGTCTCAAGCCGCCCGGGACCCGCGGCTTCTGATACCGCGACGCTCTCCCTCGGAGCCATCGACGCAGACGGTAAGACCCATCTTCGCGCGGATGCGTTCAATGCCACGGATGCCCTTGCCGTCGCCGGTGAGAATATCGTGACCGTTGATGCCGCCGCGAGAAACAGCAGCGTGAATATCCTGACCAGTGGCGGTCCTGCGGATTCCGGTGCCACGACATTCGTGCTGACGAACGACGCCGTCACGCTCAATACGCCCATCGCGCTGGCTGGCTCGGTGGGTGCGCCCACCGCGCTGACCCTCGATTTCTCAGGTCAGTACCGGCCCGGTGCAGCTGCACCACAGACCTCTCACCTTCCTGCGACCATCACCGGCACCCGCGGCAACCCATCATTCTCGGGCGAGGTCGCCTTCGGCCCCGGTGTGACCGCAGGGACCGGTGCCGCGCTGATGGTCACCGACCCGCTTGCGAGCGACACCAGCATCATCGGTCTCTTCTCGGTCAGCACAACCGGCACACCCACCGCGGAGGATGCCATCGGGCTGCCCAGTCCCCTGACCGACGGCGCCTTCACGACCAATGCCGCGGGCGAGGCTGTCTTCAATCATTACCTCAGTCAACTCTGCTTCCGCGGCCCGAGTGGACCGGTCGGACTCGGTGCCGCTGATGACGATCCCGTTGTCGCCGCGACTGCAATCGATCCTGCCGATGGCGAGTTCATCCCGGTGGCAACGCTCGAGACCGGTGGCCCGGTCTGGAGTGTCGCGGCGTTCATGGGCAAGCCTGTCCTCGACGGCCCGGGCGGGTCGATGGTCGGCACTCTGGTATCCGATCCGGTGGCGGCGCTGTCGTCGCCTGCCGTCGACACCTGGGGCAATGTCTACTTCGTCGCGGCTTACGAGCCGACGGGCGGTTCCGCAGGCACGGCGCTGATCAAGGCCGTCCGTGGTACGGCCGGCTACGAACTCGAGCGCATCCTCGCGACGGGTGACATGATTGACGGGGCGAACTCCGGGCGCACGTGGATGGTTGACCAACTCACCCTCGCGGACGCAGACTCGGTTGCTTCCGGGTCGCTGCATGCCGGTGCCGTTCTGCAACCGGTGCAGCCGGGTCTGGAAGCGGGTGAAGCTGCTGATCCCGGGGCGTTCGGCGGTCTCGTCGTGAATGCGACGATCACCTACGACAATGGCGGCACGCCTGAGACGTATGAGGCGGTCCTCTTCGTTGGTCCGAGCGCGGTGCCCCTGCCCTGCGAGGGCGATACCAACGGCGACCTCGCGGTGAACTTCGAAGACCTGAACAACGTGCTCAACGACTGGAATACCGCGGGGCCCGTCGGTGACGTGGCGCCGTATCCGGGAGGCGACGGCGTGGTCAACTTCGCTGATCTCAACCTCGTCCTCGCGGAGTGGGGCAGTGACTGCCAGTGACACTCATCGGTCCTGACGCAGGTACACTCTGCCCGACATGCTCCCCGTTGTCGCATCACTCGTTGGTCTGATCGCCGCGATCGTGCTTGTCGCCGCGGCGTCGCGCCGCCTGCGTGACCTGACGTCGCGGAATGAGTCCCCCGATCGGTGGATCGGATTTCACCTTCCCGCCCTGGCGGCGCTGCCGATCATCGTGGGTGCCGCGACAGCGGCCAACCGGCTGGATGCCGCGTTGGTGACTCCGGATGCACGGATGCAGGGGCGTCTCGTGAGTCTGTGCGTCGTGGCCCCGCTTCTGGGCGCGGCGATCGGCTGCGCCTGGGTGACATTCCGACGAACTGATCCGGTGGGACCGGGTCCATTGCCAGCCGTCTCATGGTTGCTCGCCGGGTTCGTCGCACTCCTGCTCATCCCGATTCAGAGACTTGGTTTTCTTGATGCGGAACTGCTCCTCCTCAGCGGCCTCAGCCTGCTCTGGCTGATGAGTGGTTCGCGAGGAACGCGGCGTGCCGAAGCAACCGAAGTTGGGCGTGGGCGCTCCAGGGTCGGGACCCTCTACGGACTCGCGTTCATCATCGGAGTCGATGTCGGGGTCGCAGCGGGGAGCGGTGGGGAAGCGGCATTCCTTCTGGCGGTCGCGGCTGTACTCGTCGCCTTCCTTGGCCTGGCGTTCGTGCCGGGGAGTGCCTCGGTACCCGGGGCCCTTCGTGTGATCGGCTTCGCCGCACCGGTCGCGGTAGGCATCGGGTTGGGCGTGACGGTGCTGGTCCGTATGGTGACGCGCATCTGGGGGGTCGCGAGCATGGAGGCCTCGTGGTTTGAGGGTCTGATGTCCGTGGCATACCTCCTTGCGTTCGAACCGCCGGAGGTCGGAGGATTTGGTGCCGCGACGGAGGCCATCCTGATCGGGCTTCTTGCTCCGGCAATTGCCTGGGTGGGCAACGGCCCCCGGGACGGGTTCGGGCGGGTTGTCTCCGGCCTGCTCGCGGTGTTTCTGGCACTGATGGCATTTGGGGCGGGGGTTCGATACTGGCTGTTGTTCTGATCCCGGCCGGGGTCGACTCTTTTCTCGATGCGAGGCGATTCGGGGACCGATAAGATGACTGATCCGGGCCGAGCAAGGATGTTCAGGCCTGATGAAGTTCGTCGCCGAGGAGCCGCGATACGATGAGGTCAATGACGCAGGAACGCATCCGCCAATCACTCGAACCCACCCGCGAATCCCTGACACACAAGTTCTGTGTTTCGAACCACGAAGGGTACCTGACGATCGGGTTGTACCCGGACGGGACGCCGGGTGAGATCTTCATCAAGATGGCCAAGGAGGGTTCGACGATCAGCGGCATGGTCCAGGCGTTCTGCCGGGCGTTCAGTATCGCCCTTCAGTATGGTCTGACCGTCGAGGATGCGGTGAGTCGCTTCAAGGGCATGCGATTTGAGCCCATGGGGCCGACGAACAATCCACAGATTCCGCATGCCTCCAGCGTCGTCGATTACGTCGCCCGCTTCCTCGAATCGGAGTTCTGCTGACCCTGTGAAGCCCTTGATCATCTCTGCGCCGTTCGGGAACTACATCCAGCCGCAGGGCGCGACGCCCACGCTGGGGACGTTCACGTTGGCCCGCCGGGGCGGTCGAGTTCGCCGAGTGATTCGGACGGTGCGGTGGTACCCGCGCATCGGGGCCTGGGTGAACAGGATCGGGCTGCGGAATCCCGGGATCGACTGGCTGGTCGGGCGGGTGGAGTCCGGAAAGACCGAGGTCTCAGACAAGATCGTCTCCATTCACGGCTTCGTGGATGAGGATTGGGACATGCTGCTGGCACGTCTCGGACCGCTGGACCCCATGGCGATCGAACTCAATATCAGTTGTCCGAATGTCGGTCACGTGACGTGGCCGGCAGGCCTCTTTGATCACGCCGTATCGGCCGCCGGGCAAAAGACGCGCGTTATCGTGAAACTCCCCCCGGTGAACTTCATGAGGATTTTCAGGGAGGCGTCAGCGGCAGGAATACGCTGGTTCCATTGCTGCAACACGCTCCCCGTTCCTGCGGGTGGTGTGAGCGGGAAGCCCTTGAAACCCGTCGCGATGCAGTGCATCGGAGAAATCCGGGAACATGTCGCTGATGCATGGCCGCAGTACACCGTCATCGGCGGCGGGGGGATCACGACGAACACGGATATCGACGACTACGCGCACCTCGGAGTGCGACATGTCGCGATCGGAACCAAGGCGTTCAACCCGTGGTACCTGGTTTCTGACGCTGCACTCCGACGGCTCGCACAACACGCGGCCGCGAGGCTGGACGACTCGGATGAGTGAGTCGCAGGAGCCACGCACACTGGACCTGACGGGGGCGCAGTTGCGCGCCACGCGGTCTCTCGTCCGACGTGCCATGCTGGCTGTCCTCATGGTCAGGGGCGAGGCCTCGATCAAGGATCTCGCGGCGGCAGTGGGGCGTTCTCCGCAGGCGCTCTACCGACACATGTCGATTCTCGAGTCATCGGGGCTTGCGAAACGCTCTGGTCACCGGGGCGATGGACGCGATCGCGAAGTGCTTTACTCGGCGGCCCGGGGCTACTTCACGCCACCGGATCGTGACCTGACGCTCGGGGAGCGGCGGTCGCTGGCAGAACTCGCATCGATCGATCTGCGCATGATGGACCGCGCTTACGGGCGCGTCGTGCTGGACACATCACAGCAGGCATCCGGTGCGGATCGCGTCGCGGGCCGGATGACACAGATGATGTGGCTGACACCCGACGAACGTCGGCAACTGAACGCAGATCTTCAGGACGTCATCCGTCGTTTCAACAAAGACCGTTCACCTGCCCACAGCGAGGACATGCTGCCGTACATGGTGCTGCTGACGTTTGCGCCCTGGGATGTGTCAGTCGCTGCTGCGGGCGCGTCGGAAGAATACCAGTCCGGGAGCGAGCGCGAGGACGGCGGTTGAGGGGGCAGGGATGAGCAGGATTGCATTGGGTTGTACGAGTCCGGAACCCGTCGGCACGAACCACTCTTCGAAGGTCCCATCAGTGTCGTAGCGACCGATGGAATTGGAGCCGTAGTAGACGGCATACAGATGGTCGTCATGGCCGCGAATCAGCCCGTCAGCCTGTCGGCCGGCATGCTCACTGAACGCGCCATGCACCTGTCCCGTGGAGAGGCTGAATGACTGGAGCGTTCGACTGGTGTTGTTGGTGAAAGTGGTGACCACCACGGTATCACCATCGTCGAGCAGTTCGGTGTTGGTGGGACGACCATCGCCTGTCGGAATCGAGGCGACCGCGGTCGCCGAGTTGGCGCTGGTCACACGATAGATGCTGTCATCACCCGAAGTGACGAGGTATGAACCATCCGGCAATACGTCGATGCCGTGAGGTGCTGCGATGAGTCCCGGCCGGAAGAGATCGCCGAGGACATCGCCCGAGTCGGGGTTGAGGCGGAGGACGCGATTGGAGTTGAGGAAGGAGACCCAGAGTTCGGAGTCGTCCGGGCTGAGGCGCATGAACGCAGGCTGAGCGCCTCCCGGTACGGTCCATTGGGAGGTGACCGCGCCGGTCTGCAGGTTGACCGTGGAAATGCGGCTGTTGAAGTAGCCACAGGTGATGACATTGCCGTTGTGCAGCACGAGATGCTGGGGAGCACCCAGGGCGGCGTTGGGGCCGATCACGTCGCGGAGATACTGGCCCGAAAGGTCGTACTCCCGGATCGCGCCAGTGTTCGAGGTCACGAGGTAGGACTGGGCCGCCGCGACGGGACGCGGCGTGGCAAGGCCGATCAGGGGCACGGAACAGAAGAGCAGCATCGTGCGGGCGGACTGAGAGCGCATGGGCATTTCCTTTATTCTCAATATGGGCTGTTATGAGAATAAACGCATGAGGACCGAATTGGTTCCCGGGAGCGCGGAAAATTCTGATGGCGCCGGGCTCCCTCCTCGGGCCGGGCAGGTGGGGCGGTGGTCGATCAGAACGAGAAGTTGACGAGGTCGTTGGTCGCCGCGTTCATGCTCGCAGCCGAGTCAACGATCGTTCCGACGATGTTGTTGGGGCCGATCTGGGCGTAGTTCTGGCCATTCCCACTCGCGTGATTCCGGATGATGATGTTGCGCTCGCCATCAATATCGAGGCCTGCTCCGTTGGCCCAGAGTTGATTGTCCTCGACGCGATTGTCATGTGAGTTCTGGTGGATGCTGATTCCGGCAAGTGTGTTTGAGCGGCAGACGTTCCCGACTGCAAGACTGTTGCTTCCGTTGAGGGAGATTCCCGAAAACCCGTTGGAGACGGCCAGGCATGAACGGACATCGCACTCGGAGTCTGCCGCGATGCCGCTCAGGCCGTTGTCGATCGCCTGGCACTCGGAAAGAGACGCCAGACCCTGGAGGTGGAACCCGGAGAGTTCGTTGTCCTCTGCGCAGCATCGTTCGAAGTTGCATCCGGCGAAGACACCGTTGAAACCCACCCGGTTGTTCCTCGCGATGCAGTCGCGCATCGAGCCAGAGTTGACCTGGAAGCCCGTTCCCGCGTTTGCGACTGCCTGGCAGTGATTGAGGACTGCCCCATTCTGAAGACGGAACCCGCCAAACTGTGTGGCGAAGTCAGCGCGGCAGTGGTCGAGTACACATCCGTCGTTCCCGAAGAACCCGCGTTGGCAGAAGGACGCCGCGCAGCGTGAGACGACCGCCTGCTCACCGAGCAGGAAACCCGTATCGGTGACGAGGGAGACCCAGACATCTTCGATGCGCGTGCCGACCGTGTTGGTCGCATCGACGCCATCGTCGCTCCAGCCGCTGATTCCACCGTTGCGGACAACGACCGGGAAGGGAAGCACCCCGATGGGCGCAATGCGGATCGCATCGAGGGTGCCCGATACGCCGATGAGCACGAAGCCGTTGAGATCCAGTTCGACGCGGGAGGATGCGATCTCGATGCCATGCTTGCCGGACTCACCAATGAGGTTGCCCGTCAGGTAATACGATCCCGGTTCCGTGATCTTGAACACCGAATTCGCATCGCCCGGTGTGTTCTCAAGCGTCACCGGTACGCGGGCTTCGACCTGGTCCAGTGTCTTCATGGTCGACTCAATCGCCCCGACGGGAGGCGTGAGTGGGCCGGCGTGAACCACCGAAGCGGCAAAAGCGATGGACGCAGCAATCAGGGCAGGAATGGTCGCTCGATGCATTGAACTCTCCTTTGACGGTTCGCAGGGCACTCCATTCGAGAGTAACGGCTGAGGTCGCCGCGGCATACGATCCTGTGGGCAGTTTCGGCGCATGGAAAGCGACATTCAGTACGCCCGCTCCGACTCAATTTCAGATTCGCACGGGGAATCGCCTCCCAGCGTGCAGAATTCCCGGGGTCACTTCGGCATGGTGCGGAGGAAGTGCAGGGTCCGCTTCCAGGCGTCAGCCGCCGCGGCACCCTCGGCCAGCGGGTCTTTCCCGTTCGGGTCAGTGCTGAGTTCGTTGTAGAGCCAGACCGGAAAGGTCCCGGTGCCTGCGATCTGATGACCAGCAGTGGGGTAGATGCACAGGGAGACCTGGTCACCCTTTCCCGCGGCAACAAGCGTCTCGGCGACGTTGCGCGCCATATCGCCGGACGCCCACACCTCATCACAATCGCCCGCAAGCAGAAGCACGCGTGCGCTCGTCTTCTCGACGGGAATGCGCGCCGCGTTCGCCTCCTCTGGATGACGTGCACGTGAGCGATCGTATCGATGTGCGTTGTTGCGGTAAGGGCCGTCCGGTGCGTCGGCAAACGGAAGAACAGGGATGTACGGGAGCGGGCGATCGTTGAGTGACCAGGAGGAGGCACCGAGTCCGCCGTTGTGGTCACTGTCGTAGCCTTCCCAGACCGCATCCGACGGCACAACCGCAATCACCGAGTTGATCCAGTCGTACTCAGAAGCGGCGACCAGGGTGAACTCCGCACCCTTGGAGACTCCATATATGGCGATGCGATCGAGGTCCAAGCCAGGTTGCTCCGCAAGCCAGTCGCGCGCACGAACAAGCGTCTCAATCGGAATCTCGACGTGTCCTGTCGGTACGCCGTCGATGGGTTCATCCGCCCATGCGAAGTAGTTGATGGCAAGGGTCGCGAAACCACGCGATGCAAACTGTTCGGCGAACCTCTGCGCCCGTTCGGGATGGCCTCCCTCGCTGCCGTGCAGGGCGATGACTACGGGCAGCGGGTTCGTTGCCTTCGGTCTGACGAATGTCCCGTTCAAGCCGGCGCGCGACACCTGTTGCACCACGAGACCGGGACGCGCGTTCAGCAGGGTGATCGTGCGGGTGTCGAGATTTCTGCCGCGGCTTTCCAACAGGAGTCGGACTTGATCCGGAGCGAGCGCCTTGAACTCGTCGTCACAGGGACTCCAGGTGCCGTACAGTCGCGGATCATCCGAGGGCAGTCCCGTCCGCAGCAGCGCCAGTTGGTCAACGGTCGAGTAGGTTCCGGCGATCGGAGCTTGCAGGTCCACGTGAATCGCACCGGTCCGGTCGGCAGTGAACTCGGCCCAGGCATGAAGTCGCACGGGGCGTTGCTGCCACGAATCGTCCACCTCCTGCCACTTTCTGTGAACGCGGAATGCATGCACACGAACCGACTCACCGGGTTGGAGTCCCCGGCAGACGATGCCCGGGGAATCACCCTTGAGAACGTCGGCAGTCGCTTCGATTGTCGGTGTCAGGTGAGAGGTGCAGGCGGGAAGCAGGGTGAGGAGTGTTGAGAGGAGGAGTACTTGCCACCTGCTCATCTCAACTCCCTTCCGCCGTCCACCTTGATGATCTCGCCGGTGCAGTACGTTCCCTCGAGCGCGAGCCAGCGGACGGCCTCGGCGGCTTCCTCCGGTGTCCCGGAGCGTCCGAGCGGAACACGACTGAGATAGCGCTGCTGCATCTCCGCATCGGACTCATAACCAGCCTCAGGGAACGCGACCACACCCGGCGCGACGCCGTTGACACGAATATCCGGCGCAAGTTCAACCGCCAGTGCGCGCACCATCTCGGTCAGGGCCGCTTTGGACATCGCATAAGGTGTGAACGTGCCCTTTCGGGGACGGGACCCGGAGCCCAGCGCGTGGATATCCAGCATGGCAACAACCGCGGCGCCGGCATCGAGGGCCGACTTGCGAAGGAGCGGGAGAAGACCCGTGGTGAGATGCAGCGGCGCCACCGCATTGACCTGGAAGTGCGCGAACGCGTCCTCGGGGTCGAATGAACCCGGGGGGGCGGGGCGGTAGCGGGAGGCATTGTGGACGAGGATGTCCAGGTGTGGCGTGACGCCGCTGATCGCTCCGATCAGATTGTCGATGCCCCCGGGGTTGGCGAGATCCGCATGGAATGATGTCGCGGCACGGCCGCGTTCTCGAACGTCCTCGGCGAGCGTGTTGGCTTCGTTCTCGCTGGTGTTCCAGGTGATGAGCAGGTCGCACCCCGCATCGGCGAGTGCGAGTGCGGTAGCTCGTCCGACGCGTCGGGCGGCACCGGTCACGAGGGCGACCGGGGCGGGGCGTGCCGGGTCAGGTGGGGTCCGGGCCATCATTGTCCGGGCTGGCGCGGCGGCCAGCCTCTTCCCATGCATTGCGGCGAGAAAGCCTGGTTCGGCGGGCTTTTTGATTCCGGATCCGGGCACTGGCACCGGATCGGCGGGCGAGAGTCCAGACCAACAGGCCAATGATCAGGATGATCAGGACGAGCCCGATGAGCATGATTCCGGCGAGGAGCGTGCCGCCGGAGGGTGCAGCGTCGGTGGCAGGCTCGGCGGTGGCCAGCAGACTGATGGTGTTGAGGATTGTCATGGGGGTTTGGGTCGACCTGGCGAGGTGTCCTGATCCTTGGTGCTGAGGAGGGGGAGTCGTCCGATTATACAAAAGTGCTTGTTTCGCTCCTCATGCGCCCCTTTAATCGAGCGAGCCGGTACAAGGCCGTGTTGTCAGTCGGCTTTCATTTGTCGCTCCCGAGTTCCGGGCATTGCGGCACGATAGTGGAAGAGACTGACGGCCCGGAGCGTTGGCTTCTGTACCTCTATCCGCCTTTTTTGATTTGGGGAATGTTCATGAAGGGACTCGCTCGTTACAAGGCCATGATTGGAGTGGGGTTGGTGGCGGGGATCGCCGCGACGGCTTCATTGACACCGGTGTTCGCCAACTCGGGCGCGTCCTCTGCGGACGTGGTTGCCGAATGGTCGAACGAGGTGTGGCGATCGGCGATGCAGGGCGACTCCGGTGGCGCGCTGGCATTGCTTGAGCGGATCCCGGATGCAGCGGGTTCGTCGAACGAGGTGGTCTCGCTCCAGCGAAGCGTTGCCCAGTACCAGGCCAACGTGATGGAGCGTGCGTCGTCGCGCCTGGACCGACTTTCGGAACTGGACGAGGAACTTGCCGAGCACATCGCCAACGACGAGGTGCTTGAGGGTCTACGCGCGGCGAACGAGTTGTACCAGTTGTCCTTCGACAAGGAAGCGACGCTGGCGGATCCGCGTGTCAGCGGTCTGGTTCGTGAGGCCGAGCAGAAGGCACATGATTTCGAGGATGGCGGCAAGTGGCTTGATGCCCATGCGCACTACAACCTGTTGCACCTGCTCTTCTATGACCAGATGACGTACAAGGATGATCTCACGCGGGTGCTTCAGCGTCTGCAGATGCTGGGTATGTACCTGCCGGAGAACCTGCACGACCTGCGCAGCGCCCAGCGCGTGGCCATGGACGAGGATCCACTTCCGCCCTTCAACGACACGGGTGAGACGTGGGAAGACAAGTTCGAAGAGATCAACTTCGACATGGTCCTGCGCGCGATCAGCTACGCCGATCAGGCGCAGGTCGATGACGTGGGCCTGGCCCCAATGCTCGCCGGCGGATATCGCTCGGTTCGCAACATGGTGACCATGCCGGACCTGTGCGAGGCATTTCCGACGCTGGGCGATCGTGCCCGGATCCGTCCGTTCCTCCAGTACGTGGATGAGCGCCTGACGTACATCGAGCGCAACGCCGACGCCCTTCAGTTCAGTGACCTGTACTCGAGTCTGAAGTCACTCGAAGATGCAAACGAGCGCACGATCGACATTTCGTACAAGGCCCTGCTGCATGAATTCGGCAATGGTGCCATGGGCGAACTGGACGACTTCACTGGTGTCGTGTGGCCGTATGACGTCGAGCGCTTCACGCGCACGACCTCCGGTGAGTTCAAGGGTGTGGGCATCCAGATCACGCTCGATGAAGCGATGCAGTTGAAGGTCGTGACTCCCCTCCAGGGAACTCCGGCGAGCCGGGCCGGCATTCGTCCGGGTGACCTGATCCGCGAGATCGATGGCGAGTCGACGCTTGGCGTCAGCCTGACACAGGCGGTTGACCAGATCACAGGTGATCCCGGAACGCGGGTCACGCTCGGGATCGAACGCGTCGGTGTCGAAGACATTTTTCCCGTCGAACTGACCCGCGCCGTCATCCCGATTCACAGCATCAAGGGCTGGCAGCGCAGCGGCCAGAGCGAGACGGACTGGGAATGGTTCGTCGATCCGGAAATGAAGATCGGATACGTCCGACTCAGCCAGTTCACGCGTCACACCAGTGACGATCTCCGGAAGGCACTCTCCGAGATGCGCCGCGAAGGGCTTCGCGGCCTGGTCCTCGACCTCCGCTGGAATCCAGGCGGCCTGCTCGATGAGGCCGTCGACATCGTGAGCTACTTCGTGGACAGTCGCCAGGTCGTCGTCACGCAGCGCGATGCCCAGGGCAAGGTGCGCGATGAGCAGAAGACCCGCCGCGCCCCGATTCGCGTCGGCGAGGATGTCCCGGTCGTGGTACTCGTGAACGGCGGCTCCGCGTCGGCGAGCGAGATCGTGGCGGGTTGCCTGCAGGACTACGAGAAGGCCCTGATCATCGGTGAGCGTTCGTTCGGCAAGGGGAGCGTGCAGAACGTCTTCCCGCTGGCCGACGATAACGCTCGGTTCAAATTGACCACCCAGTACTACTACCTGCCCTCGGGCCGCCTGATTCATCGGCGCGATGGCTCTGAGACCTGGGGCATCGAGCCCGACGTCAAGGTCGAGCCGCTCCCGACCGAGATCAGCGACGCCCTGGCCCTGCGGCAGGACGCCGATGTGGTCGAGTTCGATGAGCAGGGTCACGTGGTCCCGCGCGATGGCGAGGAAGTGCCTGATCCCACACGCCTCCTCACCGAGGGACTGGACCCGCAGTTGGAGACCGCGGTCCTGCTCGTCAAGAGCCAGCTTGTCTCGCGATCGGCGGTGAACTGAGGGTCCTGATCTCAGCCAAGTGAAGTCGGGGTGTGCCGCTGCCCGATAACGTCGGTATGGCACGCCACGACAACGAACCGGTTCTGGTCATCAACGATGGGACGCTCCCCGCCCTGCTGGTGTCACTGATGACACCGAACGCGGCGAAGGTGACCGCATGGGTCCCCCTTGGAGGTGATGTGACCTCGGTCCGTCGCCAGCGCGAGGCCCTGGGTTACGGCGCGATCGTTGACAGTGATGAGTCGCCGGATGTCTCGGCGATGCTGCTGGCAGCGGTGCACGAAGCGGCGAATCGGGGCGTGGTCCGTGTCCTGTGGCCGGTCTACCACGGGACCGATCTGGACGGCCTGTACGAGACTGCCGAGCGTGCGGCGTTGGTGACCAGATTGGCGGCGCTGGACCGTTTGGGGTCGATGGTGGACACCGGGACGCCGATGAGCCCGGAGGTGGAGTATCCGTTCGCAGATCTGGGCGTGCTCGAACTGGCCGAACTGGCGGTGGATCTGGATGTCCCCGACGGCCTTGCCCGGACGTCGCCCGAACTGTCGGCGGCGATCCAGAAGGTGCGTGAGTCCTGGATTGTCGAGGACTTCAGTGCAGCGGCCGCCGGCGCGGCCTGACTCGGCTTGCGGCCCCCGGGCACAATCGGTACACTTCTCGGCTCGCCTTCGGGCATTGTCAGTCCCGTTTTGCCAGGAGTTGGCTGGATGTACGCGATCATTGAAGACAGTGGAACGCAGATCAAGGTCTCGGAAGGTGACGAGATCAAGGTTGACATTCGCGAACTCGCGGATGATGCCTCGACCGTGACCTTTGATCGGGTGCTGATGAAGGGTGACGGCGACGATGCCACGTTCGGTACGCCGTACGTCTCCGGTGCCTCTGTGACTGCTGAGATCCTCGAGCGCGAGTTCAAGGACAAGAAGATCGACGTGATCAAGTTCAAGCGTCGCAAGGGCTATCGCCGCAAGCAGGGTCACCGTCAGCGCTACATGAAGGTGCGCGTGACCAGCATCGGCTGAGTGAGCCGGGAGAGTCTTCGGCTCTCAGTTCTCAGGTTGTAGGTGAGTGCAAGCGTAGTTCGCAGGAGCTGCGTTATTTGCATGCGCCGGTATACCCAATCCCCAAGCTGCTCTCACCTTCCGAACGGCCCGCTGTCCAGCCTTGAGCCTCTGCGGCTGGCTGGGGGGGCCACGTGTTCGACGGCATCGAGGTCGTAGCTCTTGGTCAGAACACGCCGGCGCGACTCGCCACCGAGGCCGACCGGGCGGAACGAAATGCCGACGCTGACGTCGTCCGAGATGTTGTCGACGCTGAAGTTCACATACACCGTCCATTGCGGGAAACGGCGCTCGATCTCCGTGCCGAAGTTCTGAACCTCATCACGCTCAAGGTTGTAGGTGCCGAAGAGCGTCGCGGCATACTTCCGGGTCAGTTCATAACGAGCGCCGGCACGAAGGCGTCGGGCTCCGATCGGATCGAGGTCCCGGTACTCAACGAAGCTCGACATGCCGTAGCCATGATCGAGCAGTGCGCCCACGGTCAGGCGTGCCATATTGCCTTCATCGGTGTCGTAGAGCAGATCATTGGTGAGCGCGAGGGCGTCCGTGACCTGCCAGACGGTGTCGTTGCGAACGAACCGGCCGAGTCGGGACAACTCTGGACGGGTGTCGTCGAAGAAGCCGAAGGGCGACTCGGTATCCACTTCGCTCGACGACCAGACCACGTTGGTGTTCATCGTCAGGATGTTGACCGTGTGCTCCCTGCCGGAACCGCCGCGCTTGGTCTGCCAGGTATTGCGCAGCCCGAGACTGATCGCTGATCCATCGGCGAGGGACTCCACTTCATCATCGAATACGGGCAGTTCATGCTGAGCGATTGTCGTATCGGCATGCCACAGCGTGACGGACGGCTCGATGATGTGACGGATGCGATCGATGTCGAAGAGACGGGACTTGATCGCATTGTTGATGTGCGTCAGTGAGGTCGCGATGCGAACGCCAACGGCTCCCCATGCCCGCCAGCTCTCGTCGGCCTGGCTGTTGAACTGATCGAAGTCCTGGTCATAGGCCGTGAATCGCCCCGAAGCGAAGGGGACGACGTTCAGTGCACCAGCCTTGATCGGCAGTTCCACGGAGTGCCGCGTGTCGAAGCGCAGGACGTCGGACTCGGGCACGTGCAGGCGACGCAGGCGGTTGGCGACGCTCTCGTTGGGCTCGAGTCCCAGTGCTGCGCGGGAACGACGGCGCCGATCGAATCCCAGTTCGCGCGCGAGCGGCTCAGAGAAGACGTTGTCGACCCGACCGATTCGCACTTCACCGGTGTACGACAGGAACTGGTCAAAGAGGTCGACACCGATCGCCCGGTAGGCAACCTCGGGAAGGTGCTGTGTCTGATAGCCGAGGCTCTGCAGGAGATACTCGTTGGGAACGAAGTCATGGACCGTGCCCCGCGCTTCAAGCGTGAAGGACGAGTTGAAGGCGCCACGCCGCCGGGCATACAGACCGGTCAGGAATTCGCGCCGGGATTCGGCCATCTCCTCGAAGAACGCATCGACGAACGTCTCATCGGAGATGTAGGCGGCCTCAAGGTAGAGCGTCCAGTCGCGGCTGAGTCGCCATACCTGATCGGCAAGAACGGTGCCGCGAAGTTCGTCGTCATGATCGATCTCGGCGCCGCTGGTGAGTTGATCTTCGCCGTTGTCCCAGATGCCATAGGCAAGCAGCGATCCGGACGTATCGCGGTTGTCCCAGGAGAAATCGAGTCCGAGCGCCGGTCCTCGACTGAAATAGCCGTCGACGAGCAGTGAGGCACTGTTGCCGCGCGGCTCTTCGGCGCCGAGCAGTGCGTAGAGATCCCAACGCGTCTTGATGAGTGGTGCGCCTGATGTCGTCTCCGTCGAAAAGCGGCGGAGGGGCGTGGAGCGGAACTCGGTCTTGACGCCACGGAGCGTCAGGAGTTCGCTTGTTCCGATGCGGAAGCCGAAGGCGTCCGCTTCGAAGACATGCCGCCGCCCGGTGACATCGCCGCCCGAGGCGTAGGTCTGCAACTGGTCACCATCAACAGCATCGGTGGCGCCGCCTTCGTCCGGAAGTTGCGTGATGGTGATGTTGCGAGCCCCGATGGAGAAGTGAGGCTCGGCGAAGGCGACGTTGGAAAGCAGGACCTCGCCCGCAGTCCACTGCCGTTCGGAGATCTGCCGGATCGAGTCCGCCCGCACATAGAGGGGCGTCCCCGTGCGACGGTCGTATGCGGAGAGCACGCTGTCGAGAATGATCGCCTGGTTGCCGGTCACGTCGTAATAGACCTGGCTGCCGCGGACGGTATAGCGTCCATTGGTGACAAGCACGTCGCCTTCGAGGAAGAGTCCCTCGACGTCTTCGACGGTGTAGCTCCCGAAGTCCGAGTCCGCCTTGTTCAGGAAGACCACTGCTCGATCGGCTCGAATCTGGAGCGGGCGTGAGTCGTCGACCGGCTGATACTGCACCGCGACGCCCTCCGTCAGCACGATCGCCTGGCGATCGCCCTCGATGTTGATCGCCTGGGTCTCGGGCGCTGAGAGGGAGATGATGGCGTCCTTCGCGAAGATGGGAGCATCGCGCTCGGCGGGTTCCAGGCCGCGATCGTCGTTGGCGAGCAGCGCTGCGACCTCCGGGTTCCGCTCCCATGGAATCGGTTCGTAGACATCGCCGACGGCCCGACTGAGGCGCTCCATGCGTTCCATGGAAGGTGGAATGGTGTCGACATCGAGGGGGTCGGCGGCGATGGGCGGGGCGACGACGGTGCGCAGGTATCGGGCGAGTCGCGCTTCGGCGTCCGAGATCAGGCGATCGTCGGGGCGTCCCTCGTCAAGACGGTCCACCCGCAGTCGAACCGGTTCGCCATACGTGATGGCGGTGACGAGCAGGCGGTCCGCACGTTGGGCGAGGCTGGCCTCACCACCGGGCACCCGGACATTCTCGAAGTACACCGCGATCTGGTCACCATGCTCTTCGCCGACGCTCACGGGTTCGAGCCAGATGACGGCGCGATCGGCAAGGAAACGGTAGGGGCCGATCGAGACGTCCACATCACCTTCGATGAACAGGCGGTTGGTCTGGCGGTCCGTCCACCGCGCGGCCGTGCTGGCGCGGATCAGGACAGATTCCTCCTGAGGCTGGGCGGGGAGATTGATCTGAGAGAAGTCCCGCCCGTCAATGGGTGTGACCTGAGCCAAGGCCCCTGCAGCCGCGGCGAGAGCGAGGATGCCGGCGCACACCCTTGCGGCGAGCGCGGAGCCGCGATGTCTGCGGTTCGGGACCGATCGTGGCGTGATTCGTGCCGGCACGGGGCCGATGCTACGCATCCGGGCGGGGGATCACAAGTGGCGAAGAAGGGGCGTCTGGGGAATCTGTCGATGGTGGTGTGTGAGGCCTGTGTGTGGGGTAGGATGGTGGGCATGGACCAGGATGTACATGATCAGATTGAGAGTGAGGGATCGATTCCGAGGGCAGCGCCGGACCGGATGGGGCTCGCGCGAAACTGGCTGCCTCGATACACGGGCATGCCGCTCGAGCGGTTCGGCAAGTACATCCTGCTGACCAACTTCCGCAACTACGTGCAGGCCTTCGCCGAGCGCTTCGGCTGCGACGTCTACGGTGATGACCGGCCGATGCAGGCGGCGACCAACAGCTCCGGCGTGACGATGATCAACTTCGGCATCGGTTCAGCGAACGCCGCCACGATCATGGATCTCCTGATCGCTGTGCACCCCAAGGGTGTGCTCTTCCTCGGCAAGTGTGGCGGCCTCAAGGCCTCCACCGAGATCGGGCACTTCATCCTGCCCATCGCGGCTATTCGCGGCGAGGGTACGAGTGATGACTACTTTCCGCCGCAGGTACCAGCCCTGCCCTCATTCAAGCTGCACAAGTTCGTATCGGACAAACTGGTGGAGCGGTCGCTGGACTACCGGACGGGTGTGGTCTACACGACGAATCGCCGGGTGTGGGAACATGACACCGAGTTCCTGCATCGTCTTCAGCGGATGACGTGCATCGGCATCGACATGGAGACGGCAACGATCTTCATTGTCGGGCACCACAACGAGATCGCGCGCGGTGCATTGCTGCTGGTGTCAGACGTTCCGGTGACCCCGGAGGGCGTGAAGACGGAAGAGAGCGATGCGCGGGTGACGAAGAACTGGCTCGATGTGCATCTCGAACTGGGGATTGATGCCATGACGGACATCGAGACCAAGGGCGAACGGATCAAGCACTTCAGGTACTAGAGCCTGGCCCTTCTCGCCGGGGTGCTCATAGGATGTTGGTGAGCAGCACTATGAAGATGATGGCGAAGATGACGTTGGTCAGGAGGCCGACGATCATGGCTTCTCCCCAGTCGATATCCGCGAGCTTCGCGAGGACGGAAGCGTAGAAGAGGAAGACGGCGATCGACTGGATCAAGCCGCCTACCGGTATGATCAGGGTCCAGGCGACGTGGAACATTGCTGTGGCGGCAGCCGCCGCGGCAACGTTCAGCAGTGAGAGTCCGAGTGAATCGACACCGATCCACATGAGGCAGAGCACCATGAAGACGGTGAGGCTCACGGCCGTATAGACACCCAGCCAGATGCCATAGGCGACCAGGCCGACCGCGAGGTTTCCGAAGAGGGCGCTGAGGATGGCGGCGACGACAATGCTGGCGCCGATGATGATCAGCGGCACGGCGTAATAGCGCATTCCGGAATCTCGTTGGATATCAAGCATTGAATCACCCCGGGTATGTGGTGGTGTGGTGAATGTTCTGAGGTTAAGAGGATGCACGGCGGTGATCAACTCTCATCTGCCTTGAGTTGCCATTCGGTGGTGTCGGGTTGCGGGCCGTTGCGATTGACGTCACGTACGGCGCGAGGGACGGCGATGAAGAGATAGAGGGTGCCGATGACGCCGAGGGTGAGGAGGGCGTACCACGCCGCGGGGGTGGCGTGCTGGGGAGCGGTTGCGGTGACGACGGCGAGTGCGGTGCCGAGCGCCACGAGCAGAGCCTTGAACTCGGTGGGGCCGAACGCGGCGAGTGTGAAGTTGCCGGTGATCTTCGCGCGGATGTTGGTGAGCACGGCGGTCGCCATGACGGCGAGAAGTGCGGGCAGGGCAAGGGCGGGTTCCGCGGCGGCGAATCCGAGGCCGATCATGTAGTACGAGAATGAGAGGGGGTCGGTGAAGTGGTCAAGGAGTTCGCCGCCGTTGCGGCACTGACCCGTGGTGCGTGCGTGGGTCCCGTCCACCATGTCCGCGATGTGATTGGCAATGACCCCGGCGGCGGCGATGAGTCCTGCCCACCAGTAGGTCGTGGAGTACGCGAAGCCCGCGGCACCGAGTATGGCGGCGAGGTGGCCGATGAGCACGATCCCTTCGGGCGGGAATCGCCGCGGGATGTGCAATACGCGGTAGAGGGGTTTGACGAGGGGGAAGATGATTGGGTCGAGGACGGAGTGCGAGGTTCGCATGGCATGCAGTTCCTTGCTTCAGGGCAGGGGCTTGCTTTTTCTCTCGGAATGTGGCACTCGGGGTTTCTCGTTTGCGCCACCATGTGAGAAGGTGAGATGACTGCAACCCGAGGAGGCTCCATGCGCCCGATTCTGAAGCTTGTGATGATGAGTGTACTGAGTGCAGCCGTTGGTTGTTCGGGCGTCGCTCGGACCAGCGTGGTGCCGGGATCGACGGGGGCGGTTCTGTCGGAGACTGTGCAGGCGTATCACCTGCCGATTACGACGGATTCCGCGGAGGCTCAGCGCTGGTTCGATCAGGGTCTGCAACTCGTCTACGGCTTCAATCACGGTGAAGCGATCCGCTCGTTCCGCGAGGCGGCCGCGCGCGATCCTGAAGCCGCGATGCCCTGGTGGGGTATCGCGTACGCGAGCGGGATGCACATCAATGTGCCCGAGGTGACGGAAGGGCAGTGGCATGACTGCCGGATGGCGCTGCAACAGGCGCGCCTGCGTCTTGATGACGAATCGGCGCTGGAGTTTGCGCTGGTCAGGGCGATCGAGGCTCGCTGCCCGGCGTCCGTTCCGCCCGAGCAGCGTCCGATCGACGAGGCGTATGCGTCGGAGATGGCCCAGGTCTGGGCGGCGTTTCCGGATCAACCCGATGTCGGTGTGCTGTATGCCGAGTCGTTGATGAATCTCCAGCCGTGGGACTACTGGACCGAGAGCAAGGCGCCGAAGGGCAACACCGAGGTCTTTGTCGGAGTGCTCGAGCGCGTGCTGCAACTGGATCCGCATCATCCGCAGGGCTGTCACCTGTACATCCACGCGCTGGAGGCGGGGCCGAGTCCGGAACGCGCGGTGCCGGCTGCCGAGCGTCTCGAAGATCGCGTGCCCGGCGCCGGTCACCTCGTCCACATGCCGTCGCACATCTATGCGCGCGTCGGTCGGTATGCGGATGCGGTTGAAACCAACGTGCGGGCTGTGGAGGCGGATGAGGCCTTCTTCGCACAGGGTACCGAGCCCGGCATGTACTGGATCTACCACGCTCACAACGTGCACTTCCTGGCATTCGCCGCCATGATGGAAGGACAGTACGAAATCGCCATGGATGCGGCACGCCGACTGGAGACCGCCTTGCCGGAAGCGGCACTGGATCAGTTTGCGTTCCTCATCGAGGGGATCATTCCGACGACGTACCACGTGCAGATTCGCTTCGGTCGCTGGGAGGATGTCCTCCGCGAGGATGCCCCGCCGGCAAAGCGGCCCGTGATGCTGGCTGTGCACTACTACGCCCGCGGCATCGCGCTGTCGGCACTGGGCCGGACTGAGGAAGCGCGCACCGAGATCGCGAAGTTCAACGAGCAGGTCAAGGAGGTCCCGGGCGACTGGTGGATCTTCTCCAACAAGGTCCATGACGTCCTGCCGATCGCTCACGCGATGCTGGAGGGAGAACTGGCCTTTCGCGAGGGGCGTCTTGACGATGCCTGGGCGGCCCTGGAACGCGGTATCGCGGCGGAGGATCGACTGGTCTACGACGAGCCGCCGGGCTGGATGCTCCCGGTTCGCCATGCCATGGGCGCATTGCTGATGTCAGCGGGCGAGTATGAGCGAGCGGAGAAGTTGTATCGAGAAGATCAGATCGCGCACCCGGGCAACGGCTGGTCGTTGCTTGGACTGAAGCAGTCACTGGAGCAGCAGGGCCGACGCGCGGAGGCGGGGGCGCTGGCCAACCGGGTTGACGCAGCGTTCGCCCGCATCAGTCACGAGGACCGCCCGACCAGTTCGTGCCTCTGTGAGCCGGGGGATTGAGAGGGGGGGCTGGCTTCTTGCTTTTGCTTCTAGCTTCTTGCATCACGCAACTGGCGGAGGCGGTGGTGAAGAGCGTCGACGCACACGCGGTCGCGGGCGAGGCCGGTCAACTCTCAATCTCCAAGCTCCAATCTCCAAGCTCAATCACGTCCAGACGTTCGTCTTCCCATCCGCGGGGGCACCGGTGCCATTCGTGTGCACGGAAGCGTCGCCGTTCACCGGGAAGCCGTCCTCCCTGTGGAGACGGTCCTTGTGGAGGGGGTAGTGACCCTCCTTCCAACTCTCGGGATACGCCGGGTCGTCGAGTTCGAGTGCCTGCTTCGTCGGCAGGAGCGGCCGGAAGGTGTCGCACATCACGGCCAGTTCATCGGTGAACTTCGCACCGAGAGACTTCTCGACGGTGCCGGGATGCGGGCCGTGCGGGATGCCCTGCGGGTGGAGTGACACGGAGCCCACGTTGATGCCCTTGCGCGCCTTGTAGTTGCCCTCGACGTAATAGAGGACTTCGTCGGAGTCGATGTTGGAGTGGTTGTACGGCACCACGACCGCCTCCGGGTGGAAGTCCAGCATGCGCGGGCAGAAGGAGCAGATCACGAAGTTGTGCCCCTCGAAGGTCTGGTGGATGGGCGGCGGCATGTGCAGTTTGCCCACGATCGGCGCGAAGTCGTCGATGTTGAAGCAGTAGGGGTAGTAGCAGCCATCCCAGCCGACAACGTCGAGCGGGTGGTAGTGGTACGTGTACGAATGAACACAGTCGAGCGCCTTGATGCGCACCTCGAAGTCGCCGAGCTCGTCGTACGTCAACGGCAGTTCCGGCAGACGAAGATCACGCTCGCAGTAGGGGGCGTGCTCCAGGAACTGGGATGTCTTCTTCGAGATGTATCGCGGCGGTGGCAGGATGTGGCTGGCGTTGCATGTCTCGAAACAGACAAAACGCCCGTACGGCATCTCTTCCTTCGTAAGCCCCTCCGGGCGACGCTCATCGGGAAGTTCCTCGAACTCCATCCGGTAGATGGTGCCCTTGGGGATCACGATGTAGTCCTTCTCGTGGAAGGGCAGCGTGCCGAACATGCTGTAAAGGGTGCCGCGGCCGTAATGGACGAAGATGCACTCGTCACCCTGGCCGTTCTTGAAGTGGTAGTCCATCTGCTCGGCGGGTGTGCACATCGCCATCTCGACGTCACTGTTGCCGAGTATGACGACACGACCGGAGACGGGGTCGCCCATCGCCGGCATGTTCATGGTCTTGAGGTGCCGCATCCGCATGGTCGTCGTTTCGACGTACTCGGGCCTGGTCTCATAGAGCGTGTTCCAGCCGGCGACCTGGGTGGGCGGATGAATGTGATAGAGCGTGCTGGTGGGTCCGACGAAGCCTTCGGTGCCGAAGAGTTCCTCGGAGTAGAGGGCGCCGTCCGGTCGGCGGAACTGGACGTGGCGCTTTTTCGGGAGGTTTCCCATCTTGGTGTAGTAGGGCATGCTCGTATCCTTCTTCGGAACGCGTCGCCTTGCTGCGACGGGGGGTGTCGTTCAATTGTCCTGTGTGGCGTGACCGTTGGCTGGCGGATCATCGAGAGTGATTGATGTGACGTGCCGCACATCGATCACGTCGTATTCGGTTGCCCGGTCTTGACTGAACAGGACAAAGCATCTGCGTGCGGGTGGAATCGCGAGAAAGTCAGGGTGGGGCACGGTCAGGCTTCGCCCGTCTGAGAGGTTGATGCGAAATGGGCAGAAGGGCTCGCGTTTCCATGCGGTGCGCAGATCTTCAATCGTCATGTTGTTCCCCGGAGATGGTTCGTCAGATGTCATGTGAGTCCTCCGTGAGGAGTCACCGGATGGTAGGCGTCACAGGTTGCCTCGACGCTCCTGTTCGAGTTCCAGGGCCTCGAAGAGCGCCTTGAAGTTGCCCTTGCCGAAGGACTGGCTGCCGCGACGGCAGATGATCTCGAAGAAGAGTGTCGGCCGATCCTGGAGCGGCTTGGTGAAGAGTTGAAGGAGGTAGCCCTCGTCATCGGCGTCGACGAGGATGCCGAGATCCTTGATCCGCTCGTGGTCCTCCTTGACGTCCCAGCCGAGAGCGGAGACACGATCCCAGACGGAGTCGTAGTAGACGTCCGGGATGGCGAGGAAGTCGACGCCGCGGCGGCGCAGTTCGGCCACGGATGCCAGTTCGTCATCGGTGCGCAGGGCGAGGTGCTGGATACCCGGGGTCATGTTGTGCCACTCCAGGTACTCCTGGATCTGCGACTTCTTCTTGCCCTCGGCGGGTTCGTTGATGGGCATCTTGATGAGGTGGTTGCCGCTTGCCATCACCTTCGACATCAGGGCCGAGTAGTCGGTGGAGATGTCGTGATCGTCGAAGTGCTTGAACATCTTGAACTCAAGGACGCGCTCGTACCAGTCGACCCAGTGGTTCATCCTGCCGAGTTCGACGTTGCCGACGCAGTGGTCGATGTACTTCAGGCCGCACGGGTTCTTGAGGTTGAAGTCGTTGATCCCGAGGGGACCGCACTTCGCGAAGCCGGGAGCAATCGGGTGGCCCTCCTTGACGTTCTGGAGGTCATAGGCACCGGTCCGGCTCACGAACGAGTGGATGACGCGGCCGTACGTCTCGATGCCGGCGGTGGTAACAGAGCCGTGCTCATCGGAGTAGGTGACAGGTTCGTACGCCGACTTGCCGCCGTTGGCGACGGCGCGCTCCCAGGCAGCCGTGGCGTCGTGCACGGACAGGGCGATGTCCTTGATGCCGTCACCGTACAGTTCCACTTCCTTCTGGGCCGCGTGATCGGGTGTGATGCCGGTGGTGAGCAGGAGGCGGATGTTGCCCTGGGTCAGGAGGTAGCTCGCCTCTTCGCGGCTTCCGGTTGTGAGGTCGGAGTACTGCTCGATCTGGAAGCCGAAGGTATAGGCGTAGAAGAAGGCGGCCTGCTTCGCGTTGCCCACATAGAAGCGGGCGTGATCAACGTCGATCAGGGCGAGGGGGTCGGTCGTCTTCGCGGCGGTCGGGGCGGGTCCGGTGGGAGCGCTCGTCATCGCTTGGCCTCCAGAGAAAAGGAGTGATTTGATGTCTGGTAAGGTGGTCACGGGGCCGTCTCAAGGCGGTCGGCAACCGGTCCACGCCTACATTATCATGGCTTCGTGCCTGTTTGGCAACGGAATCTTCCGCCATACGGCCGATTCATCGAATAATATTCTTGCGGTCGCGACCCGGATCGAGGAGGATGCGGTTATCTTCCGTCGCCTTGCCAGGAGTGGAGACGGGCGTCGGTTCTCTTCAGGAATAATGGGGTTCGCATGGCACGGATGGCGGCAAAGTCAGACTCGCGATCGTCTCAGAATGGGACAGGGCGGCCGCGTGTCCGCTTCGATGCCATCGATATGGCGATCCTCAAGCAGCTCCAGACCGACTGCAAGATCACGAATGCGACCCTGGCCAAGCGGGTCGGAATCAGTCCGCCGAGTACCCTGGAACGGGTCAAGAAGCTTGAGTCGGCGGGGATCATTCGCGGCTACGTGGCGCTGCTCGATCCGGCTGAACTGGACAAGACCATCTGTGCGATCATTCACGTCACGCTCCGCGAGCACGGAGAGCGGCGACTGGAGGCTTTCAAGTCTGCCGTCGCAGAGTTCGATGAGGTTCAGTCGGCGTGGCACACCGCGGGCGAGGAGGACTTCATCCTCCGGGTCCTGGTGACGGACATGGAACAGTACGAACAGTTCGTCGTCCATCGCCTGAGCGCAATCTCAAACATCGGGCGCGTTCGCACGAGCTTCTGCCTGAGCGCGATCAAGGATGGCACGGCAGTTCCGCTGGATGCCGTCGCGCGTGAACCTGATGCGGCTGCAGAGGGCAAATGACGCTCAGCAGCTGGTTCCCCAGTAGTTCAGAACGATGTTGAGGTCGTCGAAGTCGACATCCGTGTCACCGTCCGCATCGCCATTGGTCTTCGGCGGGACCGTCGCGCCCCAGTTGGCGAGCACCTCGTTGAGGTCAACGAAGTCAACGTGCCCGTCGCCGCTGACATCGCCCGGGCATGTGTGATGTCCGAGCCCGCCACCTCCGGCGGCGCGGGCATCGCCCCTCGCCTCAATTTCCATGACCATCGATGAACTGCCGCGAGCCCCTGACGCGGTCGCCAGCGCGCGCGCTGTGAATCCGGTCGGTGTGATCGACATCTGGAGATCGAGGATGTCCACGGGCAGGTAGGTTTTGTCGACGGTCAGCGCGTTGAGGCTGAGTTGGTAGATGAACTCCATCGTGCCGGTCATCCCACGGCTACCGTCCGTTGCAAGGTCGACGCGTCCGATGGCGTACGGGAAGCGCGTCTCGAAGCCGCTGGGCGCATTGGGCACAGTCTCGAGGCTGATGATGGCAGGAAAGTTCGGCGGGAAGCCGGGAGTGCGCAACTGGTATTCGAGCACCAGTTCGAACGTGTCCGTATCCAGGAACAACGGGAATGCACTGGCTCGCTGGATCTGGCTGCGAATCCGCCCGTGATTGGCGGTGAGGGCCGTCGAGTTCCGGGCTTCGGATATTGAGATGGGTGGATCACCGAACCGATTGATCTGGACGTTGACCAGATCGAGGACCGAGTCGACTGGAGTGCCGGATGTGGGCTCCACCGTGATGAGCAGGGCGTCCGTGGGCAGGGGACTGATCAGCGCCGCCGCTCCTGAGTCAACACAGTCGTAGGTGGGTGGGATCTGCGTGTCAGCGCCCGCAATGAAGCCGGCACACCCGACGACCGGTAGCGGGCCCATCATGCCGTCAACGCTGATATCGATCTCGGACATGTTGCCGCGGGCGGTCAGCGGCCATGAGCGGGAACTGATGTCGAAGAGGACCGACTGCCCCGGCGGGATGAGGAGATTTTCGATCAGGGCGGGCATCTGCGACGAATGCGGGTTCGGGCTGAGGATCACGCACCCATCGACGCCAAGATGCTGCGGGAGTGCAATCGGGAAATTCTCACCGGAGATCGGACCCGAATTCGCGAAGGGTCCGACAAAGTTGCCTTCGAAAGCGGCGACGGAAACCGGGAGGCGGCCGCGCTGCGAACTGACCGCCGTGAACGTCCCCTCGAAGTCCTGGTTGCCGTTGTTGATGATCCGGATGACATGATCGACCTGATCGCCCGGGTGTGCGAACGCCGCAGAAGAGGTGAGTCGCTCAATCTGGAGCAGAGGCTGACCGGGAAGAAGCGGATTCTCGCGAGCAAAGCAGTAGTCGGCGGGGGCCAGCAACGCGCGGGTTGCCGTACCGTCGAGAAAAGTCACCGTCGCTTCACCCTGGATCGTGCAGGTGGTGGGAGCGGTGGGGGGGATGTCGAAGACGAAAGGAAGCGACGTGAAGCCCTCGCCGATGTTGGTGTTGATCGTGTTGGACAACACGCCCAGCGGGCCGCAGTCGATCTCGAGTGTGGCCGAGAGGGAGTAAGGGCCTGGAATGCAGTCGCCGGTGAGTTCAAAGAAGACCACGGCGCCGAAGGCCACGCTCGTGGCGCCGGGCACCGGTGAGCCGGGGAGCGAACGGGCGAAGACCAGCGTCTTGCCGCACTCCGTCGGCGGCGCCGTGCCGCCCACCGCGAGTGTCGCGGCGTTGCATGTCAGCAGGAGCAGAACAGCTGCGATCAGCCTGCTCCCGAGTCGGGTTATGGGTCTCTGACGAATGGGCATGTCATCTCCTCGCTCGACACAACTGGCGGGCGAACCGCCAGTGTTCACCGGGGGTCCCGGGCGATACCTGGAACATCGACCGAAAGCGGGACCACCAGTCCTCCGGCATTCAGGATAAACCGATTCGTGGGGGCGGCCTACAAAAAGGTGGGCCTCCAGCGGTGAAAACGGGTGCAGATCTGGCGAGGATCCCCCTCCCCAGCAGTCTGTTCCACGTTGATACGCGAGAAGCGGAATCCCTCGGGGCAATGGATCAGCGGCGATTTCGCCGGTTGTTCGGAGACGGCTGCGGTATATTGACCCCGGACACACCCCGTCACGGGGATGTGTTCGTGGCCTCCGCAGCAATCGATGGTGGAAGGGTTCTGATGGGTGATCCCCGTGAAGTGACGCAGATTCTCCAGGATCTCAGCGGCGGCGCATCTGATGCCGCCAATCGCCTGCTGCCACTCGTCTACGACGAGCTGCGTGCACTCGCCGCAGGCTACCTGCGCCATGAGCGCGCCGACCACACGCTGCAGCCAACGGCTCTCGTGCATGAGGCCTACCTCAAGATGGTGGACCAGACGAGCGTCACGTGGCAGAACCGCTCGCACTTTTTCGGGATCGCCGCCCAGGCGATTCGCAGGATCCTCGTCGACCATGCGCGGGCCCGCCATGCCCTGAAACGCGGCGGCAAGCGACTTCGAATGACACTCAACGAGGAACTCGCCGGCGGCGAGGATCCCGAACTCGATCTGCTCGCGATTGACGATGCCCTGCACAAGCTGGCCGACCTGAGCGAACGCCAATGCCGGATTGTCGAACTGCGCTTCTTCTCAGGCCTGACGGTCGAGGAAGTGGCCGAAATTCTCGCGGTATCGCCCAGAACCGTGAAGGGCGACTGGCGCGTGGCGCGGGCGTGGCTGAAGCGCGAACTCGGGCGAGGTGAGGCCGATGACGCCTGAGCAGCATCAGCGCGCGACCGATCTTTTCGTTGAAGTCTGCGAACTGCCGCCTGAGCAACGCGGCGAGTTTCTTCGGGAGTCCTGCTCGGATGACCCGGAAGTCCTGGCGGAGGTGGAGTCCCTCCTGACGGAGGATGCCACTTCCGAGGGGTTCCTCGACCGGCCGGCGCTGGGTTCAGCGATCGGACTGGACATCGATGAACTCGCAGACGGGGGTGAGAGTACCGATCCGCTCGTCGGGCGCCGGGTGGGTCGGTATGAGGTGACCCAACTCCTCGCGACCGGTGGCATGGGCGCGGTGTACCTGGCGCAGCAGGACTCGCCGCGACGAACTGTTGCCTTGAAGGTGATGAAGCAGGGGATGACGTCCCCGGCGATGGTGCGGCGCTTCGAGCAGGAAGTGCAGGTTCTGGGTCGCCTGCAGCACCCGGGCATCGCTCAGATTTTTGATGCGGGAACGTACGATCAGGGGCGCGCCCGTCAGCCGTACTTTGCGATGGAGTACGTGGATGGCATGCCGCTGCTGGACTACGCGGACGCCAATGACCTGACGCGGCGCCAGCGCATGGAACTGCTGATCCGTGTGTGTGATGCGGTGCACCATGCACATCAGAAGGGCGTGGTCCACCGCGACCTGAAGCCGAGCAACATCCTGGTGACGCAGCCGTCCGAGGCGACAACACTGGTTTCGACCACCTCGCATGATCTGTCGTCCGCTGGGGTAGGGCAGCCGAAGATCCTGGACTTCGGTGTGGCGCGGTCGACGGGCCACGACATCCAGTCAACGACTCTGCAGACGAACATTGGTCAGTTGATCGGGACCGTGTCATATATGAGTCCGGAGCAGGCCGCGGGGAATCCAGCGTTGATCGATGCCCGCTCAGATGTGTATGCGCTGGGCGTCCTGATGTACGAACTGCTTGCGGGGCGCCTGCCGTACGAGTTGCGCAACCGCATGATTCACGAGGCGGTGCGGGTGATCCGTGAGGATGAGCCGACGGCGCTGAGCCAGTTTGATCGTTCCTATCGAGGCGATCTTGAGACGATCGCGCTCAAGGCGCTGGAGAAGGACAAGACACGCCGCTACCAGTCAGCGGCGGAACTGGCCGCGGATCTGCAGCACTACCTGAGCGATGAGCCGATCGCGGCGCGTCCGCCCTCACGCTGGTACCAGTTCCAGAAGTACGCGAGCCGCAACCGGGCGGTGGTGGTAGGGGTTGCGGCAGTTTTCGTGACGTTGGTGATCGGTTTCATGGTGGCGCTGAAGTTCGGGATCGATGCATCCCGCAACGCGGAGCGATTCGAGCGGGAGCGTGATGCCGTGCTCGAGCAGGTGGATTTCCTCTACGACCTCTTCGCGATGCCCGAACTGAGCGCGATGGAGATCCGGAGTTACACCGTGCCCGAACTTCTCGACAGGGCCGATGCCCGGCTCTCGGGAGACCGATACGGCCCCCGCGTGGAAGGCGACCTGCGCCAGTTCCTCGGCCGGACGTTCCGTGAAGTCGCGGATTATCAACGTGCAGCGCTTCAACTGGAGCAGGCCAAGCGGTACGCGCTGGAGGCGTACGGTCCCGAAGCACATCAGACGCTGGTCACGGTGCATGAACTCGCCACGGCGTACCGCGAACTCGGCCGCCTGGACGAAGCTGAAACTGAACTGACGCAGGCTCTCGACACCAAGCGACGCATTGGCCTTGAGAAGTCGGCGCCCGCTGATGTCCTGACAACGAGGCACGAACTGGCACTCGTGATGCAGTTGCAGGGACGGACCGAGGAGGCCCTTGCGGAGGCAACAATCATCATCGATGAGCGCAGGAAACTGCTGGCTGCTCTCGAACGACGTCTCGAAACTGCTGCCGAGTCAGAGAAACGTGCCCTCTCGGAAGAGGTCAGGCTCGCGCGGGAGGCATTGCTTTCAACTCAGCACAACCTCGCATACATGCACTTCCAGCGAGGCGACTTCGATGCAGCCGTCGAACTGTGCCGCGAGACGCTCGACAGTCGGGCGGACCTCCTCAGTGACAACAATCCGGAGACGCTTCATACCCGGCACCTGCTGGGCGTGATGCTCAGTACCCGGGCAGAGACGCGCGAAGAGGGTGTGACGCACCTGCAGGCGGCGCTCGCAGGTCGGCGCGAGAAACTGGGTTCGCCGCACCCCGATACCGTGCTGACCCTGAAGCAGTTGGGTGCGGCGCGGACCAGTCAGGGCGAGTTCGCACTGGCGCTGCCCTACCTCAACGAGGCGCTGGAGTACGAAGAAGCGCGTTCGACCCGGGATTACGCGACCCTGGTCGACATCCACAAGCGGCTGGCCGCGCTGTATCGAAAGCTGGGCGAGAACCTGGACGATGCGCTGGCGCACCTGCAGACTGCGTCGGCACTCCTCGACGAACACCTGCCCGAGGATCGGCGAGAACGCATGGAGACCCGCGGCTCCTATGCGAGGGCATTGCACGAATTCCACCGGTACGAGGAAGCCGCCCCGATATTCCAACGTGTCGTCGATGAGGCACGCACAGTCTATGAAGGCGACGACCGCTGGAAGATCGGCTTCTACCTCGCACTGCTCGGGAGTACGCAGAAACAACTCGGTGACACTCAGGCGGCGTTGGCATCACTCGAAGAGGCGGCGGGACTCGCCGCCGGTTCCCGCTTCGAAGGGGCGGTGACCAAGGCGCTCTCCGACCTGCAGGCTGAACTGGCGGAAGAGCCGGTGTCAGGCCTGTGACGCAGCGGAGGGAACACCATCAATACGGGTCCCGATGGGTTCACCTTCGACGACCCGGCGGATGTTGCCCGATTCCTTGAACTTGAAGACCAGGATCGGGATGTTGTTGTCCTGGCACATCGCCAGCGCGGTGGCGTCCATGACCTGCAGTCGCTTCTCAAGCGCCTCTGCATACGTGATGTGGTCGTAGCGCGTTGCGGAGGGATCGATGTTGGGATCCGCTGTGTACACGCCGTCGACCTTGGTCGCCTTGAGCACAATGTCACACTCGAGTTCGGTGGCTCGCAGCGCAGCGCACGAATCGGTGGTGAAGAAGGGGTTCCCGGTTCCGCCCGCCAGGATCACGACGCGGCCCTTCTCAAAATGACGCAGCGCACGGAGCCGGATGAAACGCTCTGCCACGGCCGGGATCTCCACCGCGGTCAGGCACCGGGCATCCTGCCCCATGGACGTCAGGGCTTCCTTGAGGGCAAGGCCGTTGATGACGGTGCCGAGCATCCCCATGTAGTCCGCAGTGGCTCGGTGGATCAATTTGTCCTGTGCGAGTTGGCCGCCCCGGATGATATTGCCTCCGCCGACGACGACGCCGACCTGCGCTCCAGTCTTGACCGCTGAGATGATCTCGGCCGCGATGACCCTGAGTTCTTCCGGCTCGACGCCAAAACTCCCGGGTGCACAAAAGGCCTCGCCGGAGAGTTTGAGGAGGACGCGGGAGTATCCGGTGGGTGATTGGGACATGTGCGGGCCCGTCTTGGGGGTGGGTGAATCCACCGGCATTGGACACGCCGAGTCGGGTTTGGTCAAGGCGAGGCAACATGGGGCGGCGGAGTGCGTATAGGGAGCGCGGCTGCGACAGTCCGGTGCGGTTCGACGGAACCGATTCCCGACGCGGGAGTCTTTCCCCCGCAGGGAGCACGGGAAGTCCGGTCAGCGAAAGAGGTTCGGTGACCGCAGGCTCCAGATCAGCCGATAAGATTCAACAGCATGCCTGACTATGACGCTTTTGGAAATGAAGTGGATCCGGCGGAGTCCGGGCCGAGTTCGGACCCGGATGCGCTGAAGCGTGCGATCTACGGCAAGTCGCGTGGATCCGAGGCGAGGGGGAGCGGGGGCGATCCCGAGGAAGATGTCCCGCAACAGGGCGTGGTCGGCTTCCTTCTGCGCCGCCAGACGTTGCTCTTCGGTATCGCGCTGTCTCTGTTCCTGCACGTGCTGCTCCTGCTGCTCGCCGGCATGCTGGGCTACGGCGGGAGCGGAATTCAGCCGGACGGTAGCGGTCGCTCGGTCCAGTTGGCCGTCATGAGCGAACAGGAGCTGGTGTCACTCCAGGGCGCGGACATTTCCGATGATGCGAGTGTCAGCGTCAGCCTTCCGGACGAGTCCATCCCAACGGATGACTTTGACGCTCCGGTCTCTGACCAGGCGCTGGCGAATCTCGGGCTGGACGTCACGCTCTCAATAGACGGCGCCGGGGCCTCACTCTCCGACGGCCTCGAGATGAGCGGGTCCAGCGGGGCGACCAGTTCTGCATCCTTCTTCGGTGTCGAGGCCAGCGGTTCGCGCTTCTCTTACATTGTCGACGTATCCGGATCGATGCAGGGGGAACGCATCAAGGCACTCCAGCGCGCCCTGGTCAACTCCGTGAATGGCCTCCTTGAGCACACGCACTTCTCCATCTTCCTCTACAGCCAGGATGCCCTCGCACTCACCGGGACACGCTGGCTGCCTGCCAACAGGCGTCACAAGTATGCGACTGTCGAACAGATCCGCGCGATCCGTGCCAGCGGTGGTACCAATCCACTCCCCGCATTCCAACTCGCCTTCGCCATGAAGCCGAAGCCCGACGCCGTCTACTTCATGACCGACGGGCAGTTCTCCGAGGATGTCGCCGAGCAGATCGCCGCGACCGTCGGCGGCATGAACCGCGCCGAGGGCCGAAGGACGCCGATCCACTGCATCTCCTTCATCACCCGCGATTCCGAACCGCTGATGCGCCGCATCGCGCGGCAGTCGGGCGGCACCTACACGCACGTGGAGGGGATGTGAGGGGTCACGTGGTGACGATCGCGATAGCGGGCCTCCTGCTTGCTCCGCGCACCGACGGGGAGACGCAGGTGGTTCTGCGCGGGGCGGCGACGCCTCTGGAGGCGCCGGTCGAGTCCGTTGATCGCGCCGGCGTCCGGGTCGGGGGGAGCGAGGCACGCGTCATCGGCTGGGACAGCGTGAAGATTGTTGTCGGCGACCTCGCGGCAGATGCTGAACGCTTCGGCGAACTTGCAGACGATGCATGGCGCGCTCGACTGCGCCTGTCGCGCGGCGACCTCGCCATGGCAGAGCCGCTGTTTGAGTCGCTGCAGACCGAACTGCTCGATGCACCCGGGCCGACCGCTCTCATGGTGAATGAGGGACTTCTGCGCTGCCGGCTTCGGCGGGGTGACCAGGCCGGGGCCATGGAGCCCTGGCTTCAGGCCGTAGCGATGCGAGAGGCGGGACACCGGGTTGCCGGTGATCCACCGCTCATGGCCGTACTCGACCAGGACCTGCTTCTTCCCGCCGCACTTCCACCCATCTGGCTGGGTGACGGCGCTACGGCTTCCGTCCTGACGCAGAGCACACTTCCGCCACCCGAGGGCGAGGGCGCCTCGAACCTCGCAGTCGCGATGCGCTCCATGTATCTCGCGGCGGCTCAGTTCGAAATCGACGGCAGCCCAGCGGGCGACATTCCCCCGATCAATCACTCCGGTGGGATGTTTGTCCGTGACATCGTGCTGTCGCGGGCCGGCGACGAAGATCAGCGTCGCAGGGCGCGCGAGTCCCTCGAAGCGGGACTGGATGACCTGCACGGCTGGCAGGAGGCATGGCGGCGCGCCGCACTCGGACGATCCCTGCTGCGTGAGTCAGACAGAGAACTTCGAGTTCGAGGCGTGCTCCAGTTGCTGCACCTTCCAGCTCGCTTCGGCTCTTCACAACCGTACCTGACCGGATTGGCGCTTGCCGAGGCAAGCGTAGAACTCGAACTGATGGGTGATCGCGAAGGCGCTGCGACCCTGCGCGCGGTTCTGGAACGAACTGATCCACACCACCCTGCCCTTCCCTGGCTGGACCGCCAACGATCCGGTCCGTCGACGACACCCCGGCCTTCGCCGGCAGAACAGGATTGACGCCTGATGATGATCACCGAGACGCTGGTTCCCGTTGTGCTTGGTCAGTCTGAGACTGAGTCGAGCGCGAGTTTTCTTTCCCTCATCCAGGCGGGTGGTCCGATCGGCGCCCTGATCCTGCTCCTCTCGTTCGTGGCACTGGTATTGATCGTGGTGCACCTCTTTCAGTTGCGCGAGGGATCGCTTGCACCGGGTCACATCGTGGATGAACTGCATGAACTGCTCGGCAAGGGCCTGGTCGATCGCGCGATCGAGTTCTGCGAGGAGCCGGGTCATGCCTGCTTCCTGACGCACGTCATGTCAGCAGGCCTGGGTCGATTCCGTCGATCGCCCTTCGGCGGGCTCGAACTCAAGGGCACGCTGGAGGAAGCAGGTCAGGACCAGGTGGCCCGGCTCTATCGATGGACAGATGGGCTCGCACTGATCGCAACCATCGCCCCGATGCTCGGCCTGCTGGGTACGGTGGTCGGTATCAACAAGGCGTTCGCTAACCTGCATGACGCTGCCAACAGTGGTGCGTCAGGCGAACTTGCCAGCGCCATCTCACTCGCACTCGTCACGACCATCATGGGCCTCGTCCTCGCGATTCCCACCACCGCAGCCGTCACCTACTTCCGGAACCGTATCGATTCGCTGGCGAGCGACATCTCTTCAATCATCGATGATCTCGCCGTCATGATCGAGGAGGAGCCGCACCTGAACACCACTCGAGCACAGCCGGCCCCGGCGCGACCTGCCGGCGGTATGCCACCGGGGGGCGGTCGTTGAACTTCAGGCCGCGAGGAGATCGACCCCGCACCATGCCCATCGACATGACCGCGATGGTCGATGTCGTGTTTTTGCTCATCATCTTCTTCCTGACGACGACTTCCCTGATCGAGAAGACGAAGATCCCGCTGGACCTGGCGCGGGAAGCCGGAGGCGAGGAGGTGCCGACGGAACTGCCCTCCCTCGTGATCAACATCACGGAGATCGGTGAGTTGATCGTCGACGGGCGCATGCTGGATGAAGCCGAGGTGCTCGACGTCGTGGATCGCGCCGTTGCCGCCGCCGATGGTGATGCATCCCGACTGGACCTGCTGATCCGGGCCGACCGGAGTGCGTCGCTCGTGCATGTCAACAGGCTCGCGCTGGCGCTACGAACCCGAGGCGTGCGCGGCTGGCGGCTCGCCACGCAGAGTCCGGGTCAGGAGCGGATGGGGGGCGATGGATGAGGATCAACGTTCCGAATCGTCAGCGGCGTTCAACTGGGCGGCTGGAGATCACCAGCCTCATCGACGTCATCTTCCTCCTGCTGATCTTCTTCCTGGTTTCCGCCCGGCAGCAGCCGCCGGAATCGGAACTCGCACCGGCCCTGCAGGCCGAGCGCGTCCAGGGCGGGCGAAGTGCCGACCTCCAGCCTCAGATCGTCGAAGCGACGCTGATCGACAACCAGCCTGGCTTCCGCCTCGGGCAGAATGTCGTCCGCGAACGCGAATCGCTCGTCGTGCTGCTCGCCGATCTTCCCAAGGAGGACGGCGTCTTTGTGCGGGCCTCCAACCTCATTACCACGGAGTGGGCGATCGCCGCGCTGCAGGCGTGT
The DNA here is from genome assembly GCA_030432255.1 of Phycisphaerae bacterium. Taxonomy (GTDB): domain Bacteria; phylum Planctomycetota; class Phycisphaerae; order Phycisphaerales; family UBA1924; genus JAUIHS01. The sequence goes on along the minus strand of JAUIHS010000006.1, from coordinate 32,252 downwards.
GAAGATGCAGGCTTTGACAAGGTGACGTATGTACCGGCAGAGTAGGGCCAGCAGGCTGACAAGTCGGTGTATCGCGGCCGGCATCGCGCTGTTGCTCGCTCTCCCCGTCGGCACGCTGGCGCAGGACGAGGCGGAGGCTTCCCTGGAGCAGTTCCTCGCGGACAACAGTCTCGATGCACTGCTTGCCGACCACCTGCGCGAGGCATTCGAACGCGCATCAGGTGATGCACGGACCGAGATCGCAGTCCGGCTGGCCGCGGTGTATTCCCGACTCCTCGAGGCGGCACCCACCGCCAGCGAACAGCAGGACTGGGAGCAGCGCAGCATCGCGCTGCTGCGTGAGACGCCGGATGCCGACTCCATCGAACTTCGACTCAGCCTCGCTCGCGCCAGCTATACCCGGACGGAGCGTGTGGTCGAGCAGTATCGACTGAGACTTGCAGACGCCGGTGAGTCGGAGTCGGCTGCCCACACATTCCTTGATCTCGCCCGGACATTTGCAGACATCGCTCGAACTGCGGATCGGGACGTCGAACAACTTGAGCGGCAGGAGGAGTCCGGCCGCGACTACGACGAAGAGTTGATGACCGTCGCACTGGGGCAGGCCCGCCGATATCGCTCACTTGGACACTATTTCGCTGGGTGGTCGTACTACCACGCCAGCGCGCTCACGGGCAACGAAGGCCCGGCCATCGAAGCGATGCGAGAGTTCGGATGGCTGCTCAATGCTCAGCCCGGAGGCGTTCCGACACTGGATCGGATGCCGGAGCAGTTCCTGAGATACGAGCACGTCGCACGCGCCGCCATCGGAGTTGCCGGGTGCCTTTCGCTCCGGGGCAATGACGGCCAGGCCGCGGCGTGGCTTGAGGTGATCCGTGATGCGGAGGAGGTTTCGCCGGCGGTCCATGACCAGTTCCGCCTGTTCCGCATCGAGATCTATGCCCGCGCACGGCGCTGGTATGAGCTTGCACAGCTCATCGGGTCGGCGCGTCGGCTCCCGGAGTCCGAGGAGGTTGTGCCCCTGCCCGTGCTCGAGGCTCGCCTGCTGGCGGTGAGCGTTTTCGACGCGGAGTACATCCCGGAGTCGGAAGAGATCGTCGAAGAGTTGCGCGAGACGGCTCTCGCCGATCTTGTCGCGCTGGGTGAACTCGGTCATGTGCTCGATCTGGCACGGCGCTACGGCACGGCGTCGCTCGCCACCGAGGGCTTCATCGTGCAGCATGTTCGAGGGTTGCTCAGCTACGAAGAGGCACGCAACCGGCATCGCTCACTTCCCGTCGATGAAAATGAGCCGACCGGAGACGTCGAAGCCGGTCAACTCTATCTGTCGGCGGCGGAAGCGCTTCGGAACGCCACTCGGGCCGCGGACTACGACAGCTACCCCACGGCGCATGGCAACAACGTCATGCTGCTGGCGCTCTCGCTGTATTACGCATCGGCCGGAGTCGAGAGTTCGCCGGGCCAGTTGTACGAGGCCGCTGAGCGATTCGTCCTCGCCTCCGAACTCGTTGATGAACCGGGGCGTGCTGCCAATGCCGTCTGGATGAGCATCCGATGCCTCGATCTCCTCGTGGATGCTGATCGTGGCGATGTCACCGTGTACCGGCAGCGAAGGAACGAACTCATCGAGGTCTTCCTCTCGAAGTACCCCGCCAATGACCGTGCCGCGGCACTCGTCCTGAAGCAGTCCACATCGGAGGTTCAGAATCCCGAGTCAGCGGTCACTGACCTGCTCAACATTCCACCCGAGTCCGGCGTATATGAGACGGCACGGCGGCACGCCGCGCGACTCCTGTACGACCTGTTCCGCGATGCGGCACCCCAGGATCGAGATTGGTCCGCCCGCCGCTACATCGAAGTTGCAGAACCGCTGCTCATCCAGGATCACAGGCGGGCCCAGGCAGGCGATGCCGACTCGATGTCGCTCGCGGTCGTCCGCGCAAGGCGCCTCCTGGATGCATTGCTTGCCACGACACCTCCGGACGTCGATCGCGCCGACCGGACGCTCGACGTCCTGCTGTCCATGATGGCGAGTGGGATGCTCGATGATCCCACCGTCCAGGCGGAGGCTGGGTATCGCCGAACACAGATTCTGCTTGCCAGGGGCAAGGTCGAGGAAGCGCAGGCCGCAGCCGATGCGATCCAGCGCGATGACCCACGCTTTGCATCCGCAGCGAATCGAGCCATGTACAACCACGCGGCGACCGCGTGGAAACGTGAGCGAGATGCGTCATCCGCGCGACTCCTCTACAACTATGGGCTGCGCCTGATCGGGCAGTTTCAGCAGGAGCGCGAGGATCCCCTCGCGGATCGAGGGATCGTGACGCTGCATGCCACGGTTGCCGATGCCGCGGCATGGCTTTGGCGCGAGTTCCGCGACAGCGCTGCGCGCGACCTGGCTTCGCGTGTTTATGCCTCGCTGCTGGAGCGCTATCCGCGCAACACGCCATTCCTGCGTTCAGCGGCCATGCATGCTGACGCCGTTGGTGATGCGGAGCGATCGGTTGATCTCTGGCGGACACTGGCATCCGGACTGGAGGACGGCAGCGAATCATGGTTCGAGGCTCGGACACATCTGGTGGCTGCACTGGCGGAGGTTGATCCAGACCGCGCCCGGCAGGTCATGCGTCAGCATCGAGTCTTCTACCCCGACTATGGTCCTGCGCCCTGGGGTGCGCAACTGCGCGCCCTGGACGAGCGACTTGGTCCCGGCGCAGATGAGAGCGGGGGGGCCGATGACTGATCAGTCTCCGATGACACGCTACCTCGGTGACGCCGATCGACGCACGGGACCGTTCGGCCTGCTCGGCCTCCCGGTCGGACCGGTGACGCCCGCAGATGTGGAGCGGGCGCTTCAGCTTCGACTTGATCGCGTCAATCGTCATGCGCACGCGCGGAGCCCCGAGGCCGATGAGGTTCGTCTCGCGTTGCACGTGGCCGCGGCTCAGTTGCGCGATCCGCAGGTGCGATCTGAACTTCTTCAGCGGTATACGAACCCGGGATCGGCATCTGCCCCGAGTTCGGATCCGGTCTTCGAGGATGTCGCGCTGCGCGTGCTCGTGCATTCGGGTGGCTGGAATGCTCGAGCCAAGCGCCGACTCGCCGCGATGGCCCATGTCCACGGCCTGGACGAGGCGGCTCTCGAGCGGACACTTCGCTCGCTCGCGACGCGCAATCGTTCGGCGCCGCATGCAAGGGGATCATTGCCCGGGCGGAGCAGTGCTGCTCGGCCGACCGATGCTGCTGCCCGTCAGGGTCGTCGCAAGCGGTCGTATGTTGCAGCCATCCCGGCAGTGGCGCAGCGATGGATTCTTGGTGCGCTGATGATCCTGCTGGTCATCAGCACCATCATGATGGCGATACGTGTGGCAGGGCTCTGGAGATCACATGCAGGTGCGGACGACGTCGCCCGGCAACCGGAGATCGTGCCGGATGACATCGGCACCGAGTTTGATCCAACGCAAGCCGCGCCGCGCGATCCGATTCAGGACCCGGCCGACCCGACTGCGACCGAATCACCGGATGAACCTGCCGAGGTACAGCCGGAACCGATGCGGACGCCGGAGGAGATTGCCGCCGCGATACATGAAGCGATTCGTGTGGTTCCGGATGATCCGGAGTCCGCGATTGTCCTCTTCCGGGCTGCCGTTGAGGATGTTTCCGAGTCCTGGTCGACGCTCGATGAATCGATGATGCTCGCCCTGCACGGAGACATCGTGCACCTTACACATGCAGTCGCGGCGCGGCTGCCGGATGGTACGGGCAGGATCGTGGACCTCATGGCTGCCGGCGATGGTGCATTCAATGAAGCGGACAAGTGGCCGGATCCGCTCGCGCTTCGCCGCGCGGTCTGGACCTCCGGAATGCTCAATCGCCTGCGCCGGCAACGCAGTCTGCCGTGGCGACTCGTCGAGGGACTCGAGGATCGGTTGGAAGCACACTACCCCTTCGGACAGGCTCCGGGCGAGGACGGCTTCTCTCCCGCGGCCGGCGCTGCACTTGATCTGCTCGGGGCGCGGATCATTCCGCAATCAGCCGCGCGACTGAATGCGGAGCTGGTGGGCGCAACATGGGAGGCGTGGGTCGAGTGTGCCCTGGCGCTGCCGGGCACCGACGAGGACGACGCTCAGGCAAGATTCCTGTCCATGATCGAGGCCACACTTGTGACAGGTGCGGACCCCGCACTGCACCAGCCGACCCGACGCGTTCTGCTCCTGCTCCTGTCGCAGGTGGACTGGTCGCGCGCCGACCTTGCGGGGCTGACGCTGCTCCGGTGGTTCGACCGATCAGATATCTCACTGACGGACCTGGTCGAAGTCACCAGTTGGCTGTCTCGGGAAACTGCGGTGGACGCGGACATGGTGGTGGCCGTTGATCTCGATCCCGATGAGAGGTTCGCGCTTCGCAACCGGTACGCGGATCTTTACGGACTCAAGGCCATATCGCGCGACGAGGACACGACCGATCTCTGGGTCCGGGAGGCCAGGGATCTGCTCGAACCCGCCGACGCCCCGGTGAGCCCGAGCGACCTCCTGCGCCGCACCGTCGGGATGGCGTTTCTCAATCTCGCGGCGAACCACATCTACCGTCACGAAGATGCGCTTGCGATGGACGCGATGGCGAAGGCCGGTGAAGACCCAAGTGCATCCGCATCCGGAAGCAGCGGACTCACTTCGCCGATTACTGCCGATGTCCTGACAGCACCGGGCGTGCGACCGGACGGCGAGTGGGCGCTCCAGTACCTGACCGGCGCCCGTGGATCGGCGAGCCGCCGGGCACTTCTGAATCAGTTTCCATCCGAGACGGATCGGATCGGTCCCGCAGACGCTGACACGCTCGCGGGTGCCGCGTGCTTCGGGGGCTCCAATGAAACGAGAGTCCACGCGCAGCGCATTGTCGTCCGGCACGCGACCAGTCCTGCGATCGTCAACGCGCTGCTCGAAGTGGCCCCACGCATGCCGAGACAGCCTCGCGTTTCGGCGATGATCGAAGATGTCACGGGGCGCCCACTCCCGAGTGAGGATGATCCCGAGTGGCGGGTCGCCGTGCGGCGATCGCTGGTGGAAGCACTGCTGGAACTGCTCGCAGGTGATGCACGGATCGGACTCGATGATGCCGCGGCCGCGTTGGGGCAGGCATACCAGGGCCGGAACATCTTCTTCGCACTCGCACTTCCGGGCGAACAGGCGAGCCCATCCAGCGAGGTTGAAATCGCGGACTCGCCGCAGGATGGAATGTCGATGCTCGGGCGTGCGGTCGATCTGACTGGCGGACCGGTGTCACCTGCGACGGTCGCGGACCAGCTCTGTTCACTCTGGACAGAGCGCGCAGACGATTTCATCGAGGGCGACTGGGCCCCCTATCCGCTCACGGAAATCGTGCGACGGCGGGAGGGCCGGGCACGATTTGCACGGGGACCGGTACAGGAGTTCGCCGCCGCACAGGTGAGCCTTGCGGAGGTCATGGCGTACGTCGTCGCCGCGAATCGCCCGAGCCAGGCATCGGACATCAGGTCCCTGATGAAGACGCTCGCGAGCGAACGGCGTCCCGATGACACTGAGGTCGCGAAGCAACACATCTTCCGACAGCTGTACGTGACGGAGCGCACCATCCTGAAACTGTGGCTCATCCTCCTGGGTGCACCGGTGGAGGTGGAGGCATGAGACAACTCCTGACCATCCCATTGGCGGGTGTGATTCTCTGCCTCGGCGCCGTGATGAATGCCCAGCCTGAGCAGCAGGACGTGATGGCTCCGGAACCGGAAGCGGCGGCAGAGGACCGCGACTGGCGTGGAGTGATCAATCTCGACGGCCGGCTCAGCGCTCTCACGCCGCATGAACCCATCGGGTACTTCGAACTCGCCGAAGAAGTGGCCTACGAGATGTCCGACGTCGGTGGGCGGCGACTGGCGCGCCGCCTCTATGTGCTGGCATTCGAGGCAGATCGTGCTTCGCCGCGGCCCGCTGGACTGGGCCGCAGCGTGTGCATTGCTCTCGCCGACATGTCATCGAGAGCTGATGAGCGGCGCTGGCTCTACGCGCTCGCCGCGGTACTTGGCGATACCACTGAAGCGGTGAACTGGGATCCGCAGATCCGGGAAACCGCGAGCGGCGAGACGTCGGTGTCGCTGGCTGAGGCGCTCGGGCACTTCAGAGCACAGGACTATCGAAAGGCTCACCGCCTCCTGGTTCGAGATGATGTGAGTGCACTGCTGGATCAGTACTCCCACGTCGTTGAGCGGGGACGCGATATTGAGGCCATGACGGATGACGCGATCGGATGCATCGAGTGTCGGAACAGCCGGATCGTCCGCACTGGCGGCTCACGCGAGCAGCCGTATCGAATCTGCGCCACCTGCGGCGGCAATCCGGGGCCCCGATTGAGTTCAAGCGAGTTCATCGCCCAGTTGCGCCTCGAATCCGTACTTCTCAACGCCAACCATCACTCATGGAGCGCGCAGCTCACGGTGGACGGTGGAGAACCGTTGCGAGATGTGGATCCCGATGAACTGGCTGCATCCTTCGGCGTCGACCCGGCGGCATTCTTCTGGCATGCGGATTCGCAGGCCTGGGAGGCGGCCCCCGACGAGAATCTGCCGGCGCAGCCGTGAGACCGGCTATAATCCGGACTGAACGCATTCCCGCACTCCGGAGCTCCAGATGTCCGATCGCAACCCCGCCGGTGATTCTCTGACCGAAGCCACGCTCGACGCGGCCATGGACATTGGTTCCGCCACGGTGCTGGTGGTTGACGATCATGAGCAAAACCGCGAACTGCTGCAGGCTTACCTGGAGGGACTCGGCTGTGAGGTGCAGGCGGCTGCGGACGGGGTTGAGGCGATGGAAGTCATCGATGCTCAGGCCCCGGACCTGATCCTGCTCGATGTCATGATGCCGCGGATGAGTGGATTCCAGCTCTGCACCAAGGTGAAGGACAACCCCGATACGCGTGATATCCCGATCGTGATGGTCACGGCCTTGAGCGAAGTTGGCGACGTCGAGCGTGCGGTCGAGTGTGGTGCGGACGACTTCCTGACCAAGCCGGTCTCGAAGATCGAACTTGTGACGCGCGTCAAGTCACTGCTCCGCGTGCGTCTGCTCAAGCGGCAGCTCGATGCGACCATGGCGGAGATGCGGCGACTCAAGTCAGAATAGGCCGGTCGCTTAAGGGTTCGGGCAGTCGGTCGCCCACTGATCAAGCAACTCGTTGAGATCCTCGAAGTTCACGCTTCCCGAGCCGTCAATGTCGGCACTGGCGTTGTCGGTGCCCCACGCTTCCAGGAGGTCATTCAGATCCGCGAAGTTGACCGCACCATCGCCGTTGATGTCGGCGCAGAGCGGGATGGGTACGAGTTGGATGCCATTGATGAACGCGCCGTCAAAGTAGATCGGAGGGAAGGGGTCGCCCAGTTCGAATGGAATGTGGCTCCATCGGAATCCGACCGCGAGTTCGCCGTTGAGGGTGGCGACGTCAGCGAATTGGAGAAAGGTCACGCCCTCTTCCGAATCCGCGAAAGTGCCTGCCAGTTCTTCGGGATAGTGCAGGGCCTTCGTCGTTCCAGCCTCATCGTCCTGAACCCATGCACGGAAACCGTTCCCGCCATTCACGGTGGCGGGGCGCCCGAACACCGTGACGCGATAGCGGCCCTCCGACAACCCGGCGAAGGTCAGTGTGGTGAACGAACCCAGCGCCACGTCTCCGAGGAATCCGATCGAGAGGTCATCACCGAAGAATGCCGCGGCGTCTCCGGCCGGAATTGATGGCGGAACTGAACACTCATTGCAGGTTCGCAGCACCTCGGCTGACGGGTCGATTTCCAGCGAAACATCAGTTGCGAGTCCGGAGTCGGCTCTGAGGAGTTCGGTGTGGAGCGACGTGGTCCCAACCGCGTGAGACACCGTGTTCCATGTCCCGGCGACTTCAAGCGCGCCGAAGGCGCTCGTTGGGGTTCCACCGGCGGTCCCGAAGTCCACGTAGACGGTCTGGCCCTGGGTGGCGACGGCTGCGAGTCCGAAGAGTGCTCCGGCGAGCATGGTGTGTGTGATTCGTGCGAGCATTGGTGCCCTCCCTTCGCCTGGAATCTGATCCCGACCGGGCGTACTGGCAGGTTTCAGGATAATCGAGAGGCCGCGAAACACCTTGTCACATCTGCGTTCCGGCCGAATGAGGGCTGGAAGAGCCGTTCAGAGGGGCGGGGGAAGTCATCAGCGGTGGCGGCGGGGGTTCCGGAAATAAAAAACGCCACGGTCCGGTATTCGCGGGCCGAGGCGTGACTCCTCCGAGTGTGGCAGTTTGTCGGGCTCTGTGCGGAGCCCTTGAATACAGGCCGACCAGTTTCCCGATCATCCTGCATTGGAAGGTCCGAGACATGTGCGGGTCTCGGCTTTGTTCAACGGTGTCCCTGTGCTTCACCGTCGACACACATACTGTAGCGGGAGACGGGACCTGGTCAAGAGACAAAACGTCATAAGCACCCAAATCCGGTGAAATTTTCGCAGAACCAGCTGCGACGCCCGGATGGGGCGACCAAGAGAATCCCGTTTGAGCTTCTGAAGCTTCCCAACTTCTCAACGCTCATTGTCGTATGCCATTCTGCTCCCAGAACGGCCATACCGATTCACTTCGCCGATGATTTACCACCGACGAAGCGAGCACAGGGAATCCGTGGTTTCATTTGAACCACTGCATTACAACATTGCGTTGCAACGCGCGGCCTCACCACGGAGGAGTCAGCTTATTCAGTTGTGTGAGTAGGCTTGTGCTTGCTTCCCTACTCGGACTCATGCTGTTCCTGCAGCAGAATCCATTACTCAACTCAACAGATGCAAAGTAGCAGAAGTCGAGGGCAGGTCAACCGGAAATGGTGAAGGAAATGACGGAAAAATGCATCCGACTCACGCCGCAGACCCACTACCCCTTGTCCAACTTCTCTCAGGTACGCAACTTCCTGTCCCGCCACGCCGGAAACTCGCGACGCCATCGGCCCACAGACCCACCATCCACCTCGCACGAATACACCCCCTCTGCATCACCCGCATCCACCAGGATCTCACCTCGCGGCCCCACAACCATCGAATCTCCCGCATAGGCCAGGTGCGGATCCGAGCCCGTCCGGTTCACCGCCGCTACGATCGCCTGGTTCTCGATCGCCCGGGCCTCCAGCAGCGTCCGCCAATGGGCCCGACGAGGGGCGGGCCAGTTCGCGATGACCGTAAACATCGCCGCGCCGTGATCCAGCCCCACCCGGAAGAGCTCCGGAAACCTCAGGTCGTAGCACACCGACGGGCAGACCGTCAGGCGGGCTTCGGGCAGGTGAAACGGCATCACCTGGTTGCCCCCTTCAAATCGCTCCGGCTCCCGGCCGTAACTGAAGGGGTGAATCTTGTCGTAGGTCGCCAGCACCGAGCCGTCGGGACGCAGTGTCAGGGAGCGATTCCGGGCCATCTGCCGCCCCTCCCGACGCACCGTGATGCCGCCCTGCACGTAGCACCCCGTTGATCGGGCCAGATCCGCGAGAAACCCCTGCGACATCCCGTCATCGTCCGCAGTCAGGTTGACGTTCAGACTGAAGCCGGTGTCGAACATCTCCGGCAGAAGGATCAGATCGCCGGCGCTGATCGACGCACCCTCCAGCAGGCGCAGCACGCGATCATGGTTGGAGCGCTTGCGCTCCCAGGCGATGTCCATTTGCACCAGGTGGACCTGCAAACTCGGATTCCTCTCTCAGCCTCAGCAGTGTTCGTCGTGCCAGCGGTCGATCACATCGACGGCAGCCCCACGATACACCACTCGCAGCAGGTCCGCGCCGACACTGTGGCCGCGGAGCGTCGGCGACGACAACGCGTCAAACCGATCGGGGTCCACCATCGCGAGATCAGGATCAGCAATCGGTGACGGCCCCTCGTAGCCCGTCTCAAAGAGCGTCCGAAGTGCCCAGTAGCGACTGGCATACAGCTCAAACGCCTCGTCACGAGTCCCCGCCTGCTGGCCGCGCCCGAAGTCGTCGTCCGCACCGGAGAGATGCAGGTCGGTCGTCACGATGTCGGAGCCGAAGAGAATCCGGCCGCGAAACCGCTCGAGAAACCCGACGAATCGCTCGCTCGGATGTCGACTCAGTTCGCGCACCATCCACTTGGTCGCCGACGTATCGAGGTGCGCATTCTCGTGCCGCTCCAGGAAGCCCGTCAGAAAGTCAAGATCCTCCGGCCAGCCACCCATGTGCGCGATGAGCCAGGGACGGTCGTACTCATCCATCAGCCGCTCCAGAGGCTCGTACTGCTGCGCTTTCGTCCCGTACTTCGCGGCATCCGTGTACTTCGTCGAGAACCACGTGTCCGGGTCCGCAATGTGCACCATGAACATCATGCCCAGCGACGCCGCGTGGTCCATGTGCTTCTCTCGCCACGGGCTTTCGAGGGTCAGGAGCAGGGGGTCACCCAACTCCTCACCGTAGTCCCGCGACCTCGGGGCACACCAGAACTTGCAGATGCGACTCCCTCGCTCGTGCCACGCGGTGATGTTCTCGATGAACCCTTCGCGAAACGCGTGCTTCTTGTCATCGGCCATGTAGTTCGGCACCGCGATGAATCGGATCCGATCGCCCAGGGCCGCCTTCACGGCATCTGCCTGCGGCAGTTGCGACATGCTGTAGCAACGTTCGATCCCGAAGAGGTCGCAGACGTCCCGGTAGACAGCCGCGGCCTCACCACCGTTGATATGCGTATGCACATCGATGATGGGCGTGACGGGCGGGCCGAGCTTCGCAGCTTCGGCGTGGTAGTCGAGTCCGATCAGATTTGCTGGGGAGGGCATGGTGGGATGATAGGCAAATCTTGGGACGGCGTTCTGCGAGCGCTCAGGACGCGCTAAGCACCCCCCGAGCCTGTGCAGTCACTGCACTCCCGGACCACATTCGAGCGGGACGCGCCCGTCGCGGTCGAGGTATGCCGCGATGGCGTCGCGCCAGACCGGAAAGTCATCACCGATTTCGTCCCGCTTGAGGTAGTTGCCGGCGTCATGACGCGCGATCAGGATGATGCCCTCAGCGATCTCGACCGCATGCTCAACTGATTCCCAGGATAGGATCGTGGTGATGCCATCGTACGAGTTGGCGATTCCGCACTCATCAATACGAATGTGTGAAGTCATCTCGGCATCCGGGTCAGTGACATTCGCCAGGTACTGGCTGGTCACCCTCTTCCGAACGCGCTTGCGCAGATTGGGACCGGTGCCCAGGAGGATGAAGATGACTGCGGTGATCGCGACGATGATTGCGGTCATGGCAGAGAGAAGGAGCCAGGAACTGATGGCCAGCACTGACCAGACGACGAGACTCCAGATCGGCAACTTGCCGGTGGTTTTCATCACACGCTGCACGCCGGGAAGGTACTCCGACAGGGTGATGCTGTCCTTCGCAGATTGAAGGCGAGTGCACGTGACCCACTTCTCAAGCCGCGGCAACTCACTCCCCGGATCTCCTGCGAACTCAGTCATCCACCGCCGCCCCGATGATGTTCACGCCGCAGTCGACGTAGATGTTTTCACCCGTCACGCCGCTCGACAGGTCGCTCACGAGGTATACGGCGGTGCCGCCCACCTCGTTGCCCTCGATGTTGCGCCGCAGCGGGGCGTGCTTCGGGGTGCCTTCGAGCATCTTGTCGATGCCTCCGACCGCGCTGCTTGCCAGCGTGCGGAGGGGGCCGCCCGAGATCGTGTTGACGCGGATGTTCTGCTCTCCGAGCTCCGCCGCGAGGTAGCGGGTGGTGCACTCCAGGCACGCCTTGGCCACGCCCATGACGTTGTAGCCGGGCACGACCTTCTCGCTCCCGTAGTAACTCATGCCCAGGATGGAGCCGCCGCCGGAGTCCGCCATCTGCGGGCGGGCACGCTTTGCCATCGCGGCGATCGTGTACGCGGAGATGTCGATCGCCGAGAGGAATGACTCACGCGGCGTATCCGTGAACGCCCCGGGGCGCAGCCACTCGCGATCGGCGAAGGCGATGGAGTGGATGACAAAGTCCAGGCGCTTGAACTGCCTGGCGTAGGCTTCGAAGATCGCATCGAGTTCGTCGTCGCTGCCCGCATCGCAGGGGTGCAGCCACAGGTCGCCCGAGTCAAACTTCTCGACCGCCTTGCGCGTGCGACGCTCGTTCTTGTCGCCAGGGAGATGGGCATAGCCGCACGTCGCGCCGTGTTCGGTCAACGAAGACGCGATGTGAGCCGCATACGAACGGTCGTTCGCAACACCGAAGACCAGACCCATCTTGCCGTCCAGAAGTCCCATGAGATGCTCCTTCAACTGTCAATCCCGATTCGAACAGGCCATTGTGGACCATCGCCGCTGCCGCGGCAACGTCAGACGGTCCAGTCGAGGACCACATTGCCGAACTGGTCCGCCGCCTCAAGGCGACGCCACGCATCGGCGGCGACCGATGCACTGTGTACCGAATCGATCACTGGCGCCAGGTGGCCCGCCCTGAAGAGTGCCGCGATCTCGCGGAACTCGGCGTTGCTGCCCATGGTCGATCCGAGGACGCGCAGCTGATTCCAGAAGATGCGGGCGATGTTGGTCTCGGCGATCGGTCCGGCGGTGCAGCCGGGCGTGACATAGGCGCCGCCGCGGGCGAGTGCGCCCAGGCACTTGTCGTGGGTCGGCTTGCCGACGGAATCAACAGCGAGATCGACGCCGCGCTTTCCGGTGAGTTTGCGGACCTCCTTCGACCAGTCGTTGCTGCCGGTGTCGAGGAGGCCGTGATCGGCGCCGAGTTCCCTGGCCTTGTCGAGTTTCCACTGGTGGCGGGACGTCACGATGGTGGGGCAGCCCATCCACTTTGCGATGGACAGGGCGGCCGTCGCGACACCGCCGCCGATCCCCGTGATGAGAACGGACTGGCCCGGGCGCAGGTTGCCCTTGGTCGTCATCATGCTCCATGCGGTCAGCGTGACGAGGCCGAAGGCCGCCGCGTGGTGCGGGTCGACGTCACCGACGACCGCGACGTTGGAGGCGGGCGCGTTGAACCGCTCGCAGTGCATGCCGTTGGAGTGCTCGCCGATGAGTTCATAGGCCGGCGCCAGGCTGGAGGCGGGCGGGTCGTCCGGGTGCTCGCGCTCCGGTTGAGCGACCGCGGCATTCACAATCACGCGTCGCCCGACCCATGCCTCATCGACACCGTCGCCAACGGCCTCCACGACGCCGCAGGCGTCGCACCCGGAGACGCGTGGGTAGGTGAGTTCAACACCCGGAATGCCAAGTCCGACCCAGATGTCCATGTGATTGAGTGCCGAGGCCTCGGTGCGGATGGTCACACGCCCCGGCCCCGGAGGCGGGCAGTCCGGCCAGTCGGTCCGGAATTCGATGTGATCGGCGACGGGAGGTCCCTGCTCGGTGATGATGACGGCTTTCATGCCGGGAGTGTAGTCCGGAAACCCGGTTCGTTCAGATCGGCGAAAGGTCGACGGTGCCGGCCCATCCGTTGCGTTGTGGTCCGGGCAGTGATCCGGGACCTACGAGATGTAGTGGGGGAGCCGAGGAACGCCACCATTCTCCGTCCGTTGTGGTTACAGGTTTATCGGAACGGCGTTCAGGGGTCGATGTGAGCAATCCCGCACACAAGTGCAGGTTGAGAATCCGCCCCTCTCGTGGAGAGCAAGCATGGTTGCTGAAACGCGCGTCGCGACGACAGAAACGAAGAGCGAAGGTCACGTCTGGCTGAACCGCGAGCAACTCATCGAGCGGATCCAGTCGCTCAACCCGACGGCGCGTCCCGAGTTCCTCCGCCGATTCGATGCGGATGCGCTCCTGCTCTACCTCGATCACCTCGTCGTGACCGAACTGCCACGCTCCGGCCGCGAAGGCTGGGTGCGCCCGGCCGACAGTCGGGCCATCGGCCGGCGCTCGGCCCGCCACGCTGTCGAGGCGTAGTCAAGGTCGCGACTCCTCCGAGGCCGCCGCCCGCGCGACCTGCAGTTCGACGCCCTTGATCTCCCGCAGGATCACGTTCCGGTTCATCTGCATCCAGAACCAGAGCTTCATCATCATCCCGGCAAGCATGCAGAAGAGGAATGCTGTCGCGTACATGACGTGATCTCGCGGCTCGGTCACATTGAAGAACCTGACGGCACAGAGGACGCCCACGACCAGGAAGACGAGCTGCCAGAACATGATGAGGGCACTGAGCCACCAACTCGTGCTCTGAAACACGCTGAGTGCCTGCCCGAGCAGCGAGTCGTTTCTCTCATCATCGAATTCGATCCCGGCCGCATCGAAGGCAGCGCGGATCCTTTCATCAACCTCGTTCATTGGTTTCACCTTTCATCAGGGCGCGGATGGCCTTCCGCGTGTGGTGGAGTCTGGATTTCGCCGTGCCCTCGGGAATTCCGAGGGTAGCCGCGACCGTCGCCAGGGGAACTTCATTGACAACGTGGAGCAGCAGCAGGGTCTGCCGGTCCGCGGGCAGGGAACGGAGGGCCCGCAGGATGGTCTCGTCCGGTGTGTCGGATGGGGCCGGAAGTGAGATCGGGAGACTCTCCCTTTTCTTCCGCTCGCGCCGGCGCCGCCTGATGTGATCCGTCGCCTTGTTGGCAAGGATCCGCATGAGCCAGGGTGCAAACCGCGCCGGGTCACGCAGCTTTCGTATGGAGCGTGCCGCGGCGAGCCATGTCTCCTGCGCGACATCGCGCGCTTCATGGTCCGAATCCGTGAGACGGCGGGCCTGTGTGAGGACAGGACGCTCCCATAGCGCAGCAAGTTTCGCAAAGGACTCAAGCCTTCCCGCCTGCGCTTCGAGCACGAGGAGTTCCTCTTCGACCTGTTGCGGTGAGCGTGCCACATCAAGATGGTCGCTCGAAGCAGGCCCGGGGTTCAAACGCGCTTCATCTTTTTGGTTGATCGTGTCAGGGGTCTGAAAGCGCCGACCTGAACAGGGGATCTGAATCGACCCCGCAAGGTACGGCGCGGACGGTAGTCTGTGCCGCATGGGAAGCTCCGAGTTGTCGCTGGCACATGGGTCGCAGCGAAGTCCTGGCATTCTGGTTCGGCTGGCGATCGCCGTGGTTCTGGCATGGACCGGTCTGGTCGTCTGCGATTACCGCTACGGCGTCAATGACCAGGCGCAGTACCTCGTCCAGATGATGGCAGCACGCGACTCCGGTCTGTTCGCCTCCGATCCTTATCTGCTCGCTTTCGATTCTCTGCACAGCATCTTCTGGACAGGCATGGCCAGGATCACGCCCGCATCCCTCCAGCCGGAGGTGATCCTGCTCGTGACGTTGCTGATCGCCGCGACCAACGCCTTTCTGCTCATGCTCATCGGCGAGCGTCTCTTCCCCCGAAAGCATCGCACACAGGCTGCGGCCATGGCAGGCATGCTCGCGGCACTGGTCTTCGTCACACCCAAGGAGCAGAACTGGTTCGGACTCGTCGGGCTCGCGGATGTTGAACTCACCGCCACATTCGCCGCCGTGCCCTGCGTATTCGCAGCGACGCTGCTTTGGATTCGAGGCCACGTCTGGTGGTCTCTCGCGGCCTGTCTCTTCGCACTGCCTCTGCACGGTCAGACGGGTGCCGCGATGTGCGGGACCTGGACGTTGGCGGCGTGCTTCGCAGGGGGGGGGCGGCCACGACTGACGCTTGCCGGGCTTGGCATGGGCGTGATCGGCATGGTCGGACTGACTGTCCTCGCCGTACGGGACACGATGCCGCCAGCCGACCTTGATCGCCTCCACGCAATCGGTTCCGCGTTGTACGAGCCGTTGATCGATCCGCTCGCGGTTCCGCCGAAGTCCTGGGTGGGGCTTGTGGTGCTCCTGTCCCTGGGAGCCTGGGGGGCGCACGTCTTGTGGCGGCGTACCGAGGAGGGCGCGCCTGCCCGTCGCCTGCTCATCTGGGGACTGGCGTCACTCGTTTTTCCGGTCGGCGGCATGCTTGTTCATGCGATTGGCGTCGAGCATGCGCTGTTGTGGAAGCTGATGGTCGGCCGTGCATTCATGTTGTCGCAGATCGTGTCACTGCTGCTGACGACGGTTGCCGCGGTGAAGCTGATCTCCGAAGCGGGCACATCGTTGAATCGACTTCGGTTGCGGTCGGCTCTGATGACAGCGTTGCTGACGGTGCTGGTGGTCTGGCCGATGGCATGGAAGGAGTACCGCATCGGCTTCCCCGCCCTGAAGAGCGGGCATAAGTCGGGCTGGCTTGAGGCGCAGGCCTGGGCGCACGAGCAAACGCCCGCCGATGCGCTCTTCATCACACCTCCGTACCTCTCCGACTGGCGCATCGGATCCGGGCGTGCCACGTACGGCGAGATCAAGGATGGCTGCCTGCTCTTCTACACGGGCGATGGCGCACTTGAATGGGCGGTTCGGATGGAGTGGCTGGGGATGCCGTCAACGTACCCATTCAAGGAAGCGAGGCACTCGGTGCGCGGGGCGCGGCGGGACAAATTGGACCGACTGCGCGCATCCTATCGCTCAGCGTTGCTGAGCAGCGTGGACACGTTCGCCGACAGTCCGACGGTGTACGTCGTGGTCGAAGCAGTCTGTGATGCGGAAGTGGGGGATCCGGTGTGGCACAACAACGACTTCATCATTCGGTGCGTGGCGTCACCGAGGACGCCGGTCGTGGTGTCCGCTGACCAGGATCCGGATTGACGAATCAAATCAGAGGCGTCCGATGGCTGGAAGGTCACCGGCGAGCGGACGGAGCCAGTTGGCGAAGGCCGTCGAAATGTTGCGCCCATCAACGATGAACTCCTCCGGGAGGTGCCGCGTGTGCCCGGCGACATCGGTAAGGCGGACGACGGTGATGTTGGCCTTGTAGCTGTCACCAGCGGCCCGCTGGATGGCGATGGAACCGTCGAGGTCACCGCGCATGGCGGTCTCGGCGGCGAAGCGCCCGACGGCACGGGCTTCCTCCTGATCCACGCTGCTGGCATCGGGGTAGCACCGCTGCGGGTAACCCAACGTATCCGCCCTCACCCGGAGTTTCTGACCCGCCGGCGCGGTGAGGTTCTTCTTGAGGTGTTCTGCGAGCAGGTCACCGAGGGCACCGGAGCCGGAGAGTTGGACGTTCCCGTGGTCGTCCGCTTCACCCGATATGAGCTTCGCGCCGATCGCCTGCCCGTCAGCATCGTGAATGCCCTCGGAGACGGCGATCTGGCAGCGCCCGAGGGATGAGTAGATCTCCTGCACATCGCGCGTGAAACGCTCGAGATCAAAAGTCGCTTCCGGAACGTAGATGAGATGCGGGCCGTCTTCCGAGTCGCGCCGCATCAGGGCAGACGCGGCGGTCAGGAATCCAGCATGGCGCCCCATCACCACGTTGATCTTGACCCCGGGGAGCGCGCGGTTGTCGAGGTTGTCCCCCATGAATGCAAGGCCGACGTAGCGGGCCGCGGAAGCGTACCCCGGTGTATGGTCGTTCTTCTCGAGATCGTTGTCGATGGTCTTGGGGACATGGAAGCAGCGGAGTTCGTACCCGGATTCGTCCGAGACCTCGTTGACGATTCGGCACGTGTCCGCGGAGTCGTTGCCGCCGATGTAGAAGAAGTAGCGGATATCACGGTCGCGAAGCTTCTCGAAGATGCGTTCGCAGTAGGCCTTGTCGGGCTTGTCACGCGAGGACCCGAGGGCGGCGGAGGGCGTCGCCGCGACGAGGTCGAGCTGGTTCTGGGAGATGGAACTGAGATCCACGAGATCATCGGCGACCATGCCGGCCACGCCGTGGCGGGCGCCGAACACCTTCCCGAAGCGATCGTCGTTGCGGAGCGTCTCGACAACGCCCACGAGTGACTGGTTGATGACGGCGGTGGGACCACCCGACTGGGCGACGATGGCGTTGGCCGTGGCCATGGGAACTCTCCTCCATGGATCGTGTTCTGGAACAGGGGGAACCATGGTACCCGAAGGCTTCCGCCGGCGGGTACACTGCGGCCATGCGGTGGCTCTGGACGAGTTTGATCCTCCTGATCGGTGCCGGCGCCCTCACGGGCTGCACGGGCCAGCGTGGTGCAACGGAGTGGGATGTCCCGGCGGGGACGTACACATCGCACTTCCAGGCTGCTCGCGAAGCCGTTCGCGACCTCCAGTTCGAACTGGCGATCATCGATGCGCGATCGGGAGAGATTGTGACAGCGCCTGCGTCCTCTTCGGGTCTGGCGTCACCGTGGCGGCTTCACGGCATCTCGACCGCTCGGAACTCACTTGAGAGCATGCTGCATCGGGAGCGTCGGCGCGTGCAGGTCGTGTTCGAACCGGTGGTCGAGGGCGACACGGAAGTGCGGGATCTCAGGCTGTTCACCGGGGATGTCACGGGTCGGGTGATCGTCACGGTGGATCGGGTGTACCGGGATGGGCGCCAGGTGGATTCCACTTCCATCCAGGACACCTCCTTCTATCGGGATCCCCGGTTGCTGTGGGAGCGCGAGGCGCGATCGGTTGATCCGGAGATCCGACGTGATGATGCGCTCGGCGCGGCGATCGTGGCGCGAATCGAGGCGCTCATTTCCGCAGACCTGCCTGAAGTCGGGGGTTCCGCGGGCCGATAAGGTGCTCGTTGAAACACAGATCTCCCAGCTTACCTGTCTTCCCGAAATAGGGTACACACCCGATTCCCTCAGGCTGGGGGGTATCTATAGTAAGCACACACTTCTGGGAGGGGGTGTGCATCCGACGGGCACAAAGCGTGCGGATAGCGGGCCCGCGATGAAGCGTACGTGATTGTCACGACGCCGCAGGAGTTCCAAAGAGTTCTTTCCATGATCGAAAGAAGAGGTTGATGCATGATGATTGAAACCGGATTAGCTGGGGTGCATATCCAGAGGGCAGTGAGCGTTGCGACCGCCATCAGCACACTTCCTGCGGTGGCGACCCAGGATTGGTGCGATGACGCGGCGGCCAGCCTGGTCGGCGTTCGCCCCGGGGGGTTGATTGCCGTGACGATTGCCGTCGTCGGGCCTCAGGGTGATTTCTCAACCGTCGAGGCGTCCGGGTGCAGCGATCGAGAGCGGAGCTTCGTGGTGCGGCCGGAGCACGGTGTCTCACTGGGCTGGTGGCTGCCGGACCGAGCTGTGAGCGGGCCGCGGACAGGGTTGCTGCGAGATCTCCCGACCTCCCGTGTCTGGGCTGGAACCGACCCCGGCATGCGCTGGGCTCGTTACGGCATGCGGGATCTGGTCGTCGGACTGGCGCAACTCGGGGGAACTCCCGGGCGACACCTGATCGTCGAGATTGGGATCCCGGCCGAGCGCGGCGTGCCCGAGCCCGCTGATGCCCTCGTGCTTCGCTCCGTGCTCTCACCTCTTGCACATCGCGCGCTGGTCGCGTTCGGTGCCCAGCCCTGCGCCACCGGCAATCGCCTCACGCCTCGCGAGCAGCAGGTCCTTGAGCACCTGGCGCTGGGCAAGAGCGTCAAGCAGATCGCAGATGAACTCGGTCGATCCGCCCACACCGTCCATGACCATGTGAAGTCCCTGCACCGGAAGCTCAATGCGTCCAGCCGCGGCGAACTGATCGCACGTGCATTGGGCCACATTGAGACGTGTGTCCGGGATCGTGCGGACGTCCACGTGGATTCGCGTTCGACGCAGGAATTCCTCGACTCTTCTGAGCGCGACGCCGCGTCCCGAGCGTTGGCCTCTTAGCGTTCCAGCGAACTTCCGGTTGATCCAACGGCATCCCGCTATCATCGGCGGGATGCTTTTTTGTCGACGGTGTGGAGCACAGTATGTCACAGCGAAATGAGCAAGAGCGTTCGACTCGGGCGGCTCGTCAACTGGTCGAGACCTCCCGACTGCTCGGCGTTGATTTCGTTCCGGTTCGGATGGACATCGGTGAAGCGGAGTCGGAGCCGGGGCGGGCGGTACCACAGGTCGCGCGGGAACCCGAACGCAAAGAGGCCGCACCCGCTGATCGTCGCGAGCAGAAGCGGGCGGCGCTGGATGCGCTGTGCGAGCGTCACGCGGCGGAGTGTCCGCATTGCACGCAGGCGCAGGGCTGGACGAACATGGTTTTCGGCGACGGCAATCCGGACGCCCGACTGATGTTCGTCGGCGAGGCTCCGGGTGCGGAGGAGGATCGCCAGGGGATTCCCTTCGTGGGTCGATCCGGGAAGAAACTCAACGAGATGATCACGGCGATGGGTCTGTCTCGCGAGGAGGTGTACATCGCCAATGTGCTGAAGACCCGACCGCCGAACAACGCGACGCCGACAACGACTGAGGCGGATCGCTGCGGCGTCTACCTGCGTGAGCAGGTTGCCATCATCCAACCTGACGTGATTGTTTCGCTGGGGAAGCCGGCGGCGCAACTGCTTCTTAACAGTCGCGAGGCGATGGGCCGCATGCGAGGGCGGTGGCACGAGTACGAGGGGATCCCGGTCATGCCGACCTTCCATCCGGCATTCCTGCTGCGCCAGTACACGCCCGAGAACCGTCAGAAGGTCTGGTCTGATCTGAAGCAGGCGATGGAGCGCCTCCCGGGATGAGCGCGTGTGTCGGGGGGTCGGCGCTTTTGCGGAATGATGCTGAGGGGCGATGAAAGGGGAATCCGCGGATCCGTAAGAAGATCGTGTCGCCTTCCGGGCGTCATGGCGCATGAACTTCGTGAAGAGGAGGTCCGAACGATGTCGATATGCAAGAAACACCGAGATCGGGCCCGCATTCAAAAACTTTGGATGCGATGCAACCGTATTGAGTTGAAGCGGGTATAGACCGACAGTCCGTGTTCGAGGCTACAGCACTGTGAGCCCGAACGCGCTCAACCGACCCCCACGAGGCCCGGCGTTCGAAGTTCTACTTGGACGCTGGGCTTTTTCTTTTCTTTTTCCCAAATCGAAGCAACGATCCGGGGCTCGTGCGCGTCCTGAATATAGGAACGAGCGCGATCTCTTCGCCTGTACCGCTGAATTGCGTGCGCGGTTGCAATCACTTTGCAAAACGCTCGTACTGCGCATTGACATCATGCGTCAGGCGACGACACCCCAATCACAACAGCAGCGATCTCTCAGGAGACCCCCGGGTCTTCACGATTGATGCCGCCGGTTCAGCGAGCGTCGTCGGAGGACTGCGGAGAATCAGGTCGCGGGTTGAAGTCCAGTTCGGTGTCAGGCGGCAGCGCTTCGATCGTCGTGACGTGGTAGCCAATCGGGCTGTCCGCCTCAATGTCGAACCTGACGACGAACGTCAACTCCACCACGTCGCCCGGATTGAGGCCGGAGATGTCAGCATCTTCGCCAAGCGGGAAGTACATGTTCATCTGGTTCATGCCCAGCTTGCCGCCCGGGCCGCGGAACTCCGGGATCGCTTCGTGACGTACCTGGATGCGCGGCTTCTCCGCTCTCGGCTCAGGAAGCTGGGTCAGGATGCCGCGAACCACGTAGGTGTCCCGCCGGATCTGGTCGCTGTCCGTCGGTTCGGCGTCCCGGCAGCCGGGAAGGAGCGCGAGGACAGCCGTCGTGAGCAGCACGAGCAGGGACGGACGATGTTGAGATGACATGGGGGGCTCGCTGATCAGGCGGGTTCGATGCTGATGTACTTCGAGACCGCGCGGCAGTCCTCTTCAATGTGGGGGAACCACTTCATGGACCAGGTCGCGCCTTCGACGGGACGAGCGATCTTGGAGGCCTTCCGGCGGACTTCCCACGGACGCTTGCCGCGAGAACGCACCCAGAGGGTCTTCATGCGGTAGTCCTGCGCGGCCTTGAGCGTGCGCTTGATGTCGGGGTCGAGGCGCATGAGGCGCTGAACGGTCTGGTAGTCGTCGGTGCGCTTGACATTGCGGGTCACGGTGCACTTGACGATCTGGCCTGGCTTGAGAGAGTCGAACATGACCTCGTCCTCGATTTCGCGGGATATCGCGTTGGGTCTCAGGGGAAAAACAGTGACCGCTGATCGGGGTCGGATCGGGAGACCACGCGGTCAGTCGGGCCGAACAGTATAAGAGTTTCCCGCGTGGCGTCCAGTCGGCGGGAGAAGGGGAACGGACCAGTCGGGACCTGCTAGACTGTCGGGTTCCCCCGCACTTCCGAGACACAGGAGACGCCCGAGATGAATCAGCCCACGACGCCGCCGCCCTTCGATGCCTCCGCTGCGCACCACCAGCGGCCGAAGTTGCGGCCTGTCCGCGGCTTCCCCGCCCAGCAGAACGGCCAGAACTACCTCGGACTTTCGGATGCTCGTCAGATTTCTGATCGGGTGGTTTTCACACTGCCCCAGGCTCAGGCCATTCTCCCTCACATGAATGGGGAGAAGGCCGTGGATGAGATCGTCACAGAGGTCGGTCACGGCCTGACCCGGGAGATGCTCGAGGGTCTGATCGCACAACTCGATGATGCCGGTCTGCTCGAAGGCCCGACATTCGACGCGATGCTCAGTGAGATGCGTTCTGAATACGACTCGGCGGCATTCCTCCCGCCTGCCTCCACCGCCCACTTCGCGGATGCGCTCGTCGCCGACTTCATCGCACGAGAACTTCAGAGTGGCGATGCCGAGGCCAAGGTGACCCAGCAGCAGGTTCAGGAACGCGTCGCCGCGCTCTCCGAGCAGGAGAAGACGGAACGCGGGGTGAAGCATCTGGATGACATCCTCGGACAGTGGATGGACCACGTCCTCGAGAAGGCTGAGAAGCCGTCCTTCGATCAACTGCCCCGAGCCATTGTCGCGCCCCATCTTGACTACCCCCGCGGCTGGATGAACTACGCGCACGTCTACGGGCGCATGCGGGTCGCCGATCGCCCCGACCGCATCATCATCCTCGGTACCAACCACTTTGGCATGTCCACAGGTGTGTGTGGCTGTGATAAGGGCTTCGCCTCACCGCTTGGTGTCTGCGAGGTCGATGGTGAGTTTCTCGATCTGCTCAAGCAGGAACTGGGCGAGCATGCCGGGACCTATCTCGAGAACCGATACGACCACGAGCGGGAACATTCGATTGAACTGCACCTCCCGTGGATCCAGAAGGCTTTCGGCAAGGATGAGAGTGGGCAGTATCCGAAGGTGCTCGCTGCACTCGTGCACGATCCGGTCGCAAACAATGGTGAGTCGTACGACGGAAACGGACTGGGTATCCAGCCGTTCATCGATGCGATGAAGTCGGCGATCGAAAAGGCGCCGGGTCGGACGCTGATCATTGCTTCAGCGGACCTCAGCCACGTCGGTCGTTCGTTTGGCGATCAACGCTCAATTGTCGGCGAGGATCCGGATGCTCAGGCATTCCGCAACGAGATCGTGCAGCACGATCAGGAGATGCTGAAGTTGGTCTGTGAGGGGAAGCCGGAGGAACTCGTGGCTTCAATGGCATGGATGCAGAACAAGACCCGCTGGTGCAGCATCGGAAACCTCTTCGCCACGCTGAAGATCCTCGATGCCGAGCAGGTCGAGATGCTGAACTACGTTGCCGCCGCGGACCAGCAGGGTGTTGCGATGGTGACCTCCTGCGCCGCGTACGTGGCGTGACATGCCATTCGGTAATGCCACCGACTGGCTGGTGGCCCTCGGTATTGCGGTGGGCATCATCGGACTGGTGATACTGATCCTGACGCGTTGGCGCCCGGATCGACTTGAGCAGTACGTGCTGGCGGGTGTGGGCCCTGTGAGCCGGATCACATGGAGCATCGTCGGGCTCTCTCTGATCGGTGCCGGTTATCACATTTTTGTGCACGCCGCGGGGCTGCCTCAGTTCCGCGCCCCGCTCTGGGTGGCACTTGCGGTCTGCGCCGTGGTTTCGGGCGGCTCGCTCCTTGTCGATGCGATGGACAACCGGCACTCGCCGTCTGACGAGGGCTCGGACGCCGACCCCTGAACTTATCGGCTCTTGCCTCCGGAACAAGTTGGGCTCCCATAACCGGAATCTGCAAGTCTTTTGAACGAAAGACCTTGAACGCGTTCGACAGTCGGGCATGGTGTCCTCGTGCCGGCGCTGGGAGCCGGCGAGCGGTTGAAGAAACACGTCACTCTTCGCCGCGAACATCCAGGTCCAATCCGCCATGGCAGGCGGGGTGCGAATATCCGTTTTCACAACAGGGGTTGGGGCGGCGGTCTCGCAATGAGAAAGAGGAGTGTGTCCCCATGGTCCGTTCGACATGGAGCGCCGCCGGCGCGGTAGTGGTCATTTCGGGAGTGGCATCTGCGGGTCTGCTGGACTTCAGCGGCCTGCAGCATGGTGAGGTCATCGGCAACCAGTTCCAGGCCTCGGATGGCGTGACGATCAGCGCCGTGAACTTCAATCGCCCGTTCGATCTGGCGATCGCGTTTGATTCGAATCTCTCGGGTACGGCCGATCCGGACCTCGAGTCGCCGTGGAATGGTGGCAACCTCCCGAGCAATACGGACCTCGGCATGCTCATGATCCTGGCCACGAACAACACGGACCAGGACAACAACGGCATCATCGACAACCCGAACGACGAAG
This sequence comes from Phycisphaerae bacterium, assembly GCA_030432255.1. Taxonomy (GTDB): domain Bacteria; phylum Planctomycetota; class Phycisphaerae; order Phycisphaerales; family UBA1924; genus JAUIHS01. Next base: position 7,853 of record JAUIHS010000006.1, on the reverse strand, counting down.
GCAATCGCCCCGCGGGTCAGTTCATCCTCGACTTCTCGACGGATCAGAACGAGTTCGGCTTCGATCTGGTTGACGTTGAGAGCATCAATGCCGAGGACGGATCAGTCGAGTTCTTCAGCAGCGGCTCATCGGTCGGCATGGTCGGATTCGCCGACTTCGTTGACAACATGTCCGCGCACTATCGCCCCGGCGTGAGCTATGGCGACAATTCGGCCAACACCATCTCTCCGCTGACCGCGGCGGAAGTTGGCTTCAGCAGTTTCGACCGGGTGGTCATCACCCTCGGCGGTTCCGGTGGTGTGGACAATGTTCACTTCGTCCCGACACCGGCGACTGGAATGATTCTCACAGCAGGTGCGGCGGGTTTCCTCCGCCGTCGCCGTCGCTGATCGCAGTACGCTTGCTTGCTTCCCTCGAGAGTCGAGGTGTGGCTCAGTATTCCCTGTACGTCACACCAAGATCCTCATGACAGAACCCGGCTCTCAAGGCCGGGTTCTGTCATTCTGAGATCCGGTCGCGTGACACGTGAACTTCAGAGTTCCCGCTCCGGGCGCCATGCCTGGGCGATGGGGCGTCGCCGGCCGCGTCCGAAGGCCACCGACGTCACCTTGAGTCCGATCGGTGCCTGCTTTCGCTTGTACTCATTGATGTCGATCAGCCGGATGATACGCGCGACGAGCGCGGCGTCGTATCCGGTCTCGCGCACGATTCGGGTCGGATGTTGCAGGCGTTCGACGTGGCGCTCGATGACGTCATCGAGAATCTCGTAAGGCGGGAGCGTGTCCTGGTCGCGCTGGTCCGGTCGGAGTTCTGCGCTCGGGGGCTTGGTGAGCGTGGACTCGGGAATCGGCGCCGTCTTGAATCCGACAACGGTCGCGTGCTCATTCACCCATCGTGAGATTCGGTAGACCTCGACCTTCGTAACGTCAGCAAGGACGGCAATCGCGCCGTTCATATCGCCATAGAGCGTGCAGTAGCCGACCGCGAGTTCGGACTTGTTGCCCGTGTTCAGAAGCAGGGCACGCGTCTTGTTGGCGAAGGCCATCAGGATGACCCCGCGAATCCGCGCCTGGACGTTCTCTTCGGTGACATCGCTGCCGGTCACGGCCCCGATCTGTGCGAAGGCAGGACCGATGAGTGACTCAATTGCGGTGTGTGGTTCCTCGATGGGAATGCGAAGGAAGCCGATGCCGAGTCGGGCCGCGAGATCCTGCGAGTCATCCACCGACCCGGCGGAGGAGTACCGACTCGGAAGCGTGACCCCCAGCACCTTGTCAGGTCCGAGGGCGGCCGCGGCTACAGCGGCTGTGAGTGCGGAGTCAATGCCGCCGGAGAGGCCGAGGACGACCCGTTCGAACCCGGTCTTGCGGCAGTAGTCCCGCACGCCCAGCACGAGCGTGCGGAAGATCACTTCCGAGCGCGAGGCGGCTTCGAGCGGATCCGGCACGGTGGCTGCGTCCGGCGCAAGATCACCGATCACGACGTTCTCTTCGAATCCCGGGCCGGCGGCGATGAGCCGCGGGCCGGCCGGGTCATGCGTGAAGATCGCGGCGTGTCCATCGAAGATGAGGTCATCGTTGCCGCCGACCTGATTGACCGACGCGAGCGTGATGTTGTGACGACTGACATGGGCTTTGAGCAGATCGCGCTGGCGCTGGCCCTTGCCGGCGACGAATGGACTGGCGGACGGGACCACGATGAGTCGGGCGCCGGCATCCACGAGTTGCTGCATGGGGTCCGGATAGGAGGCGTATCGGTGATCGACGCCCATGTCGAAGCCGCGCCACAGATCCTCGCAGATCGCGACACCGATCGTCGTGCCGCCCAGTTCGAAGACGCAGGGGCGATCACCCGGCCGGAAGTAGCGATGCTCGTCGAAGACGTCATAGGTCGGCAGGAGTCGCTTGTCGTAACGCGCTGCGAGGCGTCCGTCACGCAGCAGCGCGGCACTGTTTGTGGCCATGCCGCCCGCAAGCCACGAGTCAGGGGATCCGCTCTGAGGATCGGGGCGCCACGGGAGGCCGATCAGCGTTGGCAGAGGCAGGTCCGGCGCGATGGCCAGGAGTGTGTCGCGGCATTCCTCGACAAACCCTTCCTGAACAAGCAGGTCCCGTGGGGGATATCCGCACAGGGCCAGTTCGGGCAGGACCAGGAGGTCGGCGCCTGCTTCGCGGGAGCGCACTGCCGCATCCACGATCCGAGTGGCGTTGTCGCGGATGGCTCCGACGGTCGGATTGAACTGCATGAGCGCGAGTTTCATGAATGTGTATGGTAGGACGGAACAGGGCGGGATGCCCCGGGGTTGGGTATGCTGTCCGGTCCGGGCAAGAGAACACCATGCAAGGAGATGGGATATGAAGATGCGGTGGATGTGGACAGTGCTCGCGACCTGGGTGATGGCTGCCGGCGTGCTGGCCCAGTCGGTTGAGATCGCGCTGGATCTGGCTGAGGGCGAGACCAGTCAGTACAGGCTGGCCCGCATGATCACGCTTACGCAGCAGCGCGAAGGCGGCGAAGCCACCTCCCGTCAGGTGAACCAGGTCGCGGCCGTGAAGCTGACCGTGGATTCGATCAGCGATGCGGGCACGCGTTCAATGAGCCTGCGGTTCGACACGCTCGTGCTTGCCATCACCAGCGAGAATACCGAGATGCGGTACTCCAACAACGGAAACAGCGTGACCGCATCCGATGAGACGCTCCGCGAACTCGGCGATGCGCTCTACGGCGGCACCCTGACCTACATGGTCAGCCCCGAGGGAGATGTGACAACAGTCCGCGGCCTCAAGGCATTCGAGGATGCCGTCGCTGAACAGGAGACGTATGACGGTCTCGATGTGCTTGGCTTCTTCTCCGAGGACGCCCTCGCTGGCATGCTTGAGCCGCTTTACAAGGCCGACGGCGCGATGAAGGCCACCAGGGCTGTGGGCCGCGGCTGGCAGGATGTCGAGACCGTGGCATTGCCGCCCGTCGCCGCGATGGATGTCACGACGGACTGGAAGGTCGAGCAGGTGGTCCCGGGCAAGGCGACGATGAAGGGGACCATCGAGTTTGATCTTCGCACCGCTCCCAACCCTCCGGAAGGGTCGCCCACTCTCGAACTGCGTGACGCCAGTGGCACCACCCAGATGATCTGGGACACGAGCAAGGATGAACTCATCAATCGTGTCAGTACCCAGGAACTCACGACCGTCTGGTCGCTTGGTGATATGTCCCTCATCCAGAAGCAGACCTCACGACTGATGCAACTCCGCGTCGACAACTGATCGACGCGACAGCAGGACCGCATGCAGACGAAGGCGCCACGCGGCGAGGGTGCCGAGCGCCGCTGCCGCGAGCGTCTCGGCGGCCGTGACCAGCAGTGCAATCCCTGCGACATCGAGACCCTGGACGAGTCCGACGCCTGCGGTCCCGGCTTCGCGCGCACCGAGCACGCCTGTCGGGGCTACGACGCTCAGCAGGAAGTAGGTCGTGCCCGTGAGAATGGCCTGATCCAGCGTCATTTCATGGCCGAGGATCTTCGCGGCGATCAGGAATCGGGCCGCGAGGCATGCGACGTCCACGCACCGGAAGATGAAGTGGGGGACCACGGCGCTGAGATGCTTCACGATGGCATCGGCACCGAGGCTCAGGCGTGAGAGGATCGGGTAGCGCGGCGCGATCCGACCACAGCCCACGCCAACGGCGGTGCACACCACGGGTCCGATGAGTGCGGCGAGCCACCAGAGTGCATCGACCTGTCCGCGCCAGAGACTCGCGAGTGCCATGGGAAGCACGATCGCGAGCGCGAGTGCGGAAATGGCTGCAAACCACGCGAGGAGTTGCTTGAATGGGACACCGTCGCGCCGGTGATGAATGAGTGCGCGAATGAGCAGCCCCAGCTTGAAGGGAAGCAGGGCGAGGAAGACGGCAATGGCATTGACGGCGACCACATCGACGAGATTGAGTCGCCGCAGCGGGAGCAGCACGAACCAGAACATCACACCATTCACGACAATGCTCGCCGCGGACACGGCGAGGAGAGCGATGAGCCATGTCGGCGGCGCATCGCGCATATGCTGGAACTGCGCGGCGTTGTCCCCGGTGGTGGCAAGATAGATGGTGAGACCCAGCAGCCCGAGGCCGAGGATGAAACCAGCCACCTGGACCGCAATGCGCGATCGGGTCCAGCGCTTCGGCGACTCGACCGCTTCGATCACCGGGTTGAGCGACTGGTGCGGCGTGCGCAGGCCGGGTTCCTGGGGCGATTCGGTCATGGACTGCGGCTCGGTGGCAGAGTTGGGAGTTGGCTGAAAGGCAGGATGCTCGGACGATCCGGCCGCGTGATATCGAGACAGAGAATGGCACGATCAGCGGGAGTTGTCGGGATCACGTCCTGGGTCACACGCGGATCGTACCAACCATCGGAACGCAGGCGCTCCAACTCCGCGCTGTTCACCAGCAGGTGCGTCACACCCTGAGCGGCAAGCCAGCGAATCGCGCCGTCGAGAGTTCCGTCCGATGCCTCGATGGCCTCGCCCATGAGGGCGCTGTCCCAGGTGGAGTGGTAGCTGACCGGAACAGTGAAGTAGAGGGCACGCGACTCACCGACGAGGTACAGCAGGTCGCCGTCGCCCAATGTGGCGTTGAAACCGCTGATGGGATCCATGCTCTCCAGCGGGCGCTCGCCCGCAAAGTCACTGATGCTCCCGTTCAACGCACGCGCCCCTGCAATGAGCGCTTCAGAAGGGCCGCCCGCGGGAGGGCGGTCGGGGAATCGGATCCAGTTCTGTTCCAGGAAGTTGGAGATGGACGGAAACACCAGCAGGAGCAGAGGCACGTATGCGAAGCGACGACGCCAGACTCCATCACCCTGGCCCTGAAGCAGACGGCTGATGCCCAGCCCGATCAGCACCGCGCCCGGAACCGCGAGGGGCAGGAGGAACCGCGACTGTTGATGCTCCAGGAGGAGCCGAGCGGCGACCTCGAAGGCGAGCGCGGCTACCAGCATGCCCGCAACGGCTCGCGTCCTCCGCCACAGCAAAGCGACAATCGCGCCAACGCCCACCAGCGGGAAGAACAGGAACCATTGGTGGTGGCCCATGCCGCGCTCTGTGACAAGAAGGTGGAGCCGATCAGCAATGGTACCGTCCGGGCTGTGCGCACCCCGCCATCGGGCGACCTGTTCCGGCATCCAGTGCCCGGAGCCGAAGAGATCCGTGGCCGCCGGGAAGACCGGGTTTCCGGTCGCCATGGCATTTCGTATCAGCCACGGAGCGAGAAAAATCATCGCCACAAAGGCGCCCGGAATGAGCAGTCGGGCCAGGTCGGTGAGCGTGCGCGATGGGCTCCAAGCAACAAGCAGCGCGACACTCGGAAAGGCAACCATGTACAGCGCGGTCGGCTTGGCTGCGACGGCCCCCGCCGTGAGCAGCGCAACCAGCAGGCCACGCTGGACACTCGACAGGTCGTTGCGGCGTGCAACGCCGATCGCCGCCGCGAATCCCGCCAGCACCACCATCTCGTTGTAAGCACACGTCGCGGCGACCGTCACCCACCCGGCGGCCAGCAGGCTGCACCCGCCGATCACCCCGGCGAGCGAATTCCCGACGATCGCATCGATCACCCGGCGAACGTGCAGCGCGGCGAGAATCGCGAAGCACAGGTGAAGCAACTGGGCTGCGTAGACGCCCGCTGCGGCGCCTGCCGCCGGCCTCGGCTCGGCGCCGAGGGACATGGCGGCGAGCTGCGTGTAACCCGCTTCCATGTACGACGGCAGATGCGAGTAGACGTTGTGTTGCAACGATTGAATGGTGCCCGAAGCGAGCCACTCCTTCGGCAACTGGAGGTGGTACGCGAGCGTGTCGAACTGGCGCGCTTCGGATGACCAGATGAAGCCGGGTGCAATGCACGCGGCGGTCACCAGCATCGCGATCACCGGAGACGCCACCGGCAGGAACCACGCGGCGTGGAGGTCCATCATGGGGCGTCGGCCACGCCATTGGTGCAGCAGGATCGCTGTGCCGGTGACACACGGGAGCCACGCCATGGTCCGCCCGATGCCGCCGCTGAAGAGACCCATCATGCCCATCAGGTGGGCGAGGAAGAGGCAGACCATGGCGCCGGCCGTGGTCTGGAGGAGCAGGTCCGGCTCGGCATCGGTGTCCGTTCGCCAGAGACCTGCGAGGAGTCGACCGAGTCCGGCCGCACCGATGAGCCAGGGAGCGGTGAGCGAGGCGCCTAGCAGGAAGCTCTGGATCAGGCCTGCGATCGCGCCGTCAGGCGCTCCCGTGCCGATGGTCGCAAGCCAGAGGGCGAGCACGACAACGGCGACAGCGCCGATCAGCACGATGAGACGGGGGTCGTTGAAGCGAGGTGTCGGAGGCGTTTCGCTCATAAAAAGGAACCTGCCGCGGCATCCTAACAGGGTCCGCGGCAGGTTCGGGAGGAGGCGGGATGTTCGTGTCGGTCAAAGTTCGAGTTGTTTCAGTTCCCGGATTCGTGCTTCGGTCGGCGGGTGGGTGGCGAAGAGGTTCATGAGTGTTCGGCCGCAGAGCGGTTCGATGATGAAGAGGTTGTTCTGGGCGGGGTTCGGCTGGACGAGCGGAATCCGTTTCGAGAGCGCATCAAGTTTGCCGAGGGCGGACGCCAGTCCGTGGGGCGAGCCGGCGATGCGGGCGCCCTCGGCGTCCGCGGCGAATTCGCGGGAGCGGCTGATCATGCCCTTGATGACCATGGCGCCGAACGCGGCGATGATGATCATCAGGAGACCCATGAGAGCATTGCCATCGCGTCGCCCGCCGATGAAGAAGAACATCTGTGCGGCCATGGCGAGGACACCGGCGATGGTGGCGGCGATGCAGGAGATCAGCGTATCGCGATGCCGGATGTGGGCGAGTTCGTGCGCCAGCACGCCCTCGATTTCATCACGATTCATGGTGCGCAGGAGGCCCTGCGTGACGGCGACAGCGGCATGACGGGGGTTTCGCCCGGTCGCGAATGCGTTGGGTGCATCGTGGGGGCAGAGGTAGACCCTCGGCATGGGCAGGTCAGCGCGCTGACGGAGTTCATCCACCATGCGATGCAGGTATCCCAGTTCGGGATGGTTCGGATGGATCTCGCGCCCCTGCATGGCCTTGATGGCAATGGTGTCGGAGAAGAAGTAGGCACCGAAGTTGGTGATGATGCCGATGGCGCCGAAGAGAATGAGGCCGGTCGATCCCATGGCGCTCCACCCCACGACGAGGAAGAGGCCGATGAGAAGTCCCATCAGCAGTGCGGTCTTGGCATGATTCGCGAAGTTGAACATGGTCCTGTCGTTCCCTGACACAGTGAGTCCCCTCATGCTTACGGCACGAGGGGGGAAGATTTCACCCCGTTGACAGGAACAACTGGCGTGCCAGTCGTGATGAGGCCCTCGCTGCCCGGAAAGGCGGTTCGGACTGCCATTCTGGCGGATCGTGGCTCGCGGTCGGCAGGCGGACGGGCGTGAATGTTCGGGTGATCCCCGCTACTCTCTCCCGACCATGAATGAGTCCACTTCAGAGCGTCCGCGCGTCCTGACCGGTGACACACCGACCGGTCGCCTGCACCTCGGTCATTATGTCGGCAGCATCGAGAACCGCCTGCGGATGCAGGATGAGTACGACTGCTACTTCCTGCTCGCCAACATGCATGCGTTCACGACTCGGGCTGAGCAGTCGGCCGAGATCCGGCAGGACACCATCGAGATCGTGAAGGACTGGTTGGCCTGCGGCATCGACCCGGAGCAATCCACCATCGTGTTGCAGACCGAGGTCCCCGCGATTGCTGAGCTCTCGTGGTACTTCGCCATGCTGATCCCATTCAACCGCGTGATGCGGAACCCGACACTCAAG
>JAUIHS010000005.1 GCA_030432255.1 Phycisphaerae bacterium | reverse complement strand
CCTCCATAGAATGGACACCATCGCCGAAGAGTCGGGGGGGCGCAACCCGTTCATGCGCCGAAAATTGAGAGCCGTCAGACACGACCTAGCGCGGTGGTCTCACCGATTGAGGTTGATGACAAGGTCCTCGACCTCGTCGCGGCTCACACCGCTGCCCCTGACGAGCCGCCATTCTTCGTTCTCTTCCGAAGGCACGAGCAGGGCATACTCGAAGTCGGCGTCGGTGCGGACAAGCCAGCTGCGCAGCATGTCGGCGACTTCAGGTGAATCGATGTCATAGCCACGGATGCCATCCTGAAGGACCCGAGCCTGCAGGTCGATCTCGGCTTCCGAGTTGCCATAGCCCCAGGGCTCGTAGCCGAGGGCCGCGAAGCGATTCATCATCCAGCGAAACGCCTGGTTGTCGGCTTCACCCTTGTTGATGACAAGGACGCGTCCCTGCATGTCGCATGCGCTGATCTCGTCGAGGTGCTCGATCTCCATCTCGAGATCTTCTTCATCGACGAAGTAGGAGATGACATCATCCTTCGCCTCGTTGTAGCTGAGTCGGACGAGGGGGGACACCTCGATGCGGCGACCATCCGTCACGATCGCATACCCGGATCCCGAGTTGCTGGAGGATGACTGGACCACGAAGAGTGCGATGATGGCGCCGACGAACGCCAGGAAGACCGCAGCGGCAATTGCAACGCCGATGTTGGGCCCGTTGTTGTAACGGCTGCGACTTGGCGCAGCGTGGCGCATGGTCCGCCGATCGCGCATCCGGGTCCGGGCCCGTTTCTGCGCCGAGCGGACGCGCTGCCTTGCCTCACGAAGTTGCTGGGGCGCCGGGCGCGAGTTGCCGGGGCGCTGGTGAGCGACCGGTTGCACGGCGGCCCGGGCCGCGGCGGCCGGTGCGGCAGACGAGGGCGTGTTGGACTGCGGATCGACGAGGTAGCCGCCTGTGAACCAGTTCAGCACGCGCAGGCGCGGTGCGGCAGCTGGTGGAGCGGCAACTTGAGCGGCGGCTGCCGGCTCGGGAATGAGACGCGGCGTGACGGGCGGAGGGGCCGCATTGACGGGTCCGGGGAAGGGCGCGGGGGTCGCGACCGGCTCGATGGGATCGCCCTTGACGGAGGGCAGGTCAGCCGGGCGGACGAGGAAGGGATCTTCCGCCTGCGCCACAACGCGGAGGTCGGCAAGCATCTCGGCGGCGGAGGCGTAGCGCTTGTTGAGGTCGGCCATGGCACGACGCACGATCCAGCGCAGCGCCTCGGGGCAATTTTTCTCGATCTGCGACAGGCCACCGTGTGCGGGGAATGAGTTCTCGATGACGGAGTAGAGGACGGCTCCAGCCCCGTAGATGTCGAACTTGACACCATCGACCTCGTGCACCTTGACGCCCTTGAGGGCCATGCGGACGAGTTCGGGGTCGCGGAAGTATTCGGTGCCGTGCGTGGTCAGCGTCATCGCGGAGCGCAGCGGCGTGATGAGACCGAGGTCCACGAGGTGAGCGCGTCCATCCGGGCCGACAATGATGTTGTCCGGCTTGATGTCCTTGTGCCACAGGCCGCCCTGGTGGTAGTGGTCGAGCGTGACCAGCAGGTCTGAGATGAGCGACAGCGCGGAGTGAAGTTGTGCGTGACGGAAGCCTTGCGGCCCCGCTTCGACGTGGAGACGCTGCGTGATCGTTGTCAGGTTGTCGCCGGGGACGTACGGCATGACATAGAAGAAACGATCCGCAGTCTGGTCATGCTCAAGAACGAAGCCGAGTTTCTTGGCGGCTTCGAGGGCGCGGCTCTCGCGAATGATCTGGGGCAGGCTCGATCCGTCCTTCAGTGAGAAGGACTTGATGACAACCTGGTCCACGTCGCCCAGACCGTTGCGGGCAAAGGCGGCGAGCTTCATGTCATCGGGCTCGGCGATATAGAGACGACCACCCGAGCCGCCACCCTTGAGGGAGCCGACGATGGTGTAGCCCTGGAATGTGCCGGTGGCCCGCGTGGGGCGATCGCGCCCGGGGGCCTGCGCCATCGCGTGGGGGAGGCGCTGCTCCAGGCCCTCGGTGAGGGGGTGCAGGAGCAGGAAGCGGGCGGGATGGCCGATCGCGACGCGGTAGATGCTGTGACCGATCGCCTTGATCTCGTCCTGGAAGCAGCGACCGAAGTGAGCCGCGGCGGACCAGTGTCCGATCACGATGTTCACGACGACCAGCGGGACGAAGATGATGGACATGATGAGGGCGCCGAAGATGCGGAGGGTATCTCCGATCATGCCGACCACGAAGCGAAAGACGTGGGCGATGAGCCAGCCGATGCCCTGAAAGGCCTTGCCGATCATCCATCCGATGCCCTTCATCAAGGGCACCACGATGAAGATCAGGGCGAAGCAGGCAACCAGCAATGTCAGGATGAATCCAAGCAGACTCATTTCAATCTCCGTCCCCCGCCATCTGGCGGCCGCACCGGGGCATCACTTGTACATGGCCTCCTCATCGCGTCGCCGCTCCTCCATTTCCCGGTGGTAGATCTCGGCGATTGCGTCATCGAAGAGGGTGTCATCTGCCTTCTTGGGATTCAGCTCGAGGCCGTTTCGGGTGGCTTCATCAACTTCTTCGGACGTGAAGCTGTAGGTGGTGATGACCTCGCGGAGGCGTTCGCGGATCAGTGACCGGACCTTGGTGAGCTTCCGACTGACCGTCGGTTCGCTGGTGCCCAGGCCTTCGGCGACCTCCTTTCCGCTCTGACCGTCAAAAACCCGCATCCGGTAGACGGAGAACTCCGTGAAGTCGCATTCCCGCTCCACCATGCGGATTGCGGCGTAGACCTTGGCCCGGAAGACGGCGGCTTCGTACTCTCCACCTGGTGACTTGCCTTCCGCTTCCGCCATCCAGCCCTCTTCAAGGGAGACCTTGCCCTTGCCGGGCGTCCGCTTCAGGGCGCGGCGACGGTCCATTTCATCGCCCAGGGTGTGCTTCGCGATGGCCAGAAGCCAGGTCGAGAAACGGGCCCCGCGAGCGGGGTCATAGCGGTCGATCGAGTCTGAGAGGGCCGCGAGAGTCTCCTGGGAAAGATCCTGGACGGTTTCGACCCCGATGCGGCCGCGGCCCCACTTGGAGAGCTGTGCCCGGAGAACGGGGCCGAAGGTCTCCCACAGTTCGAACCACGCAGCGGGGTCCTTGGCTCGGAGGCGGCCGATGAAGTTGGTCGTCATCGAGTTGAGCATGCTTTGATTGTTCCCTGCTGAGGCTTGGAGTTGAAACGTCCGCTGTGACGCTGCGGTTCGTAGGGCGCGACAGTCAATTATGCGCCGCCGGGGTGAGATCACCGTCGTCGAAACCAGCGGTTCCTGTGTTTGTCAGGAATCGGATCGGGTATCTCGGCCGTTCTGCGGACCGTGCATGTTGAGAATAGGCCATGTTCAGGGTGCTGTGATGTCGGAAACCCGGCGTTTCCGGACATCCCGGCGATGAATTCGGGTCCTCGGGGCAAACGTCTTGAAATCACGAATCGGCTCCTCCCAAGAAGTGAGCGTCAACGAGATATGTCGGCGGACTCAGGGGTTGAGCCGCCAAGTCGATATGAAAGGAAACGACCAATGGCCTTCGTCAAGACAATCGTTCGAGTTGGTGTTGTCAGTGGTCTGGCTGCGGGCGCTCTGGTCGTCATCGCCGGGCCTCACCGTGTTGGCGCCGTGATGAGTCAGGTTCGCACCAATGTGAACAACCTTGCTGACTCTGTGATCGACGACCCGATCGCACTCCGTGCTCAGCTGCGCGACCTGCAGCGCGAGTACCCGGCCCGCATCGCCGAGATCAGCTCCGAGCTGGACACGCTCCAGTCCCAGATGGCTGACCTGGAACGCGACCGCCGAATCACGGCACGTGCTCACACCCTGGCCCAGGCCAAGGCGGCTGAGTGGTCCGACATGCTGACCCGTGCCAAGGATGCCCAGGGCGACTTCCGCACCGTGGCATTCAAGTACGACAGCCAGACGCTCAACTTCGAGCAGGCCGTGGCGCGGGCCCAGTCCGTGCAGAAGCAGGTGCAGCTCTTCGCCAAGCGTGTCGAGGACATGAACCGCGACATCACCTTCCTCAGCCAGCAGAAGCAGCGCCTCAATGATCTCCTCAACGAACTCACCACCGAGCAGGATCAGCTGCATGTTCAGATCGCTCAACTCGACTCCGAGATCGACATGATCGAGCGCAATGACAAGCTCATCACCATGATCGAGGATCGTGAGCGGGCCATCAGCGAATACTCCTCCGGCAGCCGCGGCGTCAGCATCGTTCAGGTCGAGAAGCGTCTGGCCAAGATCCACGCCGAGCAGGAAGCCCGCTTCAATGCCATCACCGGCAACACGAAGAACAGCAGCTTCCTCGATCAGGCTGAGCAGGAACTCATGCAGGAGGACGCCGTTCGCGATCTCGAACGCGAGTACTCCTACGAGGTCGAGCCCGCGGCACCGCAGTCTGTCACCATCATCACCCCTGAGGGTGAGCATGAGCAGACCAATGTCTGGGCCATGAACTGACGACGCTCACACTCCGGCAGTGAATCTACACTGACCCACACACGGCAGCGGGACGCCTTCGGGCGTCCCGTTGTTTGTTTTGGGGAAGGGGTGAGAGACGAGCGAGTGAGGGAGGAGTGGGTCGGTTACCCCTCGGCAGCCATACCCTGCGCCGCGACGTAGCCGCTGGCCCAGGCCCACTGAAAGTTGAAGCCGCCGATGCGCCCATCGACATCGCAGATCTCGCCGCAGAGATGCAGGCCGGGGCGCATTCGTGACTGCATGGTCTTCAGGTCGATCTCACTCAGCGGAACGCCTCCTGCGGTGACTTCGGCAAAGGTGAAGCCCCGGGTTCCCGTGACCGTCACACGCATGTTCGTGACCGCCTCCACGAATGCGCGCCGCTCGTCACGCTTCAACTGTGACGCCGCGCCTGTTCCGGATTCCGGCAAGCCAGCGCACAGGGCTCGCGCCAGTCGATCGGGGACGTGCCCCTTCAACGCTCGCAGGGGTGACGTTGCACCGAGGCTCAACACGTGCGCGTCGAAGGTCTCGCTCGTGAAGTCCGGCATCCAGTTGATGCAGAGATGCGCAGTCGGATCGGCGTGGCGGGCCTCCAGCAGGTGCCGGCTGATGTCGAGAATCACAGGGCCGGAGAGGCCGAAGTGGGTGCACAGCAGGTCGCCGCGATGCTCGTGGAGACGCTTGCCCGTTCCCGCGTGGACGCGTGCGATCACCGGTGCGGCGATGCCGGAGAGTTCGCGGATGAATGGAGGCTCGGTCACGATCAGCGGGACGAGTGCGGGGAAGATGCGCGTCACGGTGTGACCCATGCTGCGCACGAAGTCGTAGCCGCGGCCGTCACTCCCTGATCTCGGCAGAGCCTGCCCACCGGTAGCGAGGACGATCCTCGCTGCGAGCAGTTCAGTTCCCTCTTCACTCCGGAGCAGGAATGCCCTGTCGCGCCCCTCGATGTGCGCAACGCGCCACGGAAAGCGGAAGTCGACACCCGCACTCCGGACAGCGCCGGTGAGCGCATCGAGGACCGTGCGCGCCTTGTCCGTGGTCGGGAACAGCTTGCCCGTGTCTTCCTGCTTGAGGTGAACTCCGATTTCCTTGAAGAACTCGACCGTGCGTTTGACGGGATAGCGACCCAGTACCTTGCGTACGGCGCTGCGCGGCGCACCGTTGTAGTCATCGGGAGACACCGCATGATGAGTGACGTTGCACCGACCGCCGCCCGCAACGAGGATCTTGGCGCCGGGCTTCGCGGCACCGTCGAGCAGCACGATTCGGGCACCGCGTTGAAGGCGACCGGCATGGATCGCGCACATGAGTCCCGCAGCTCCGGCGCCGATGATTGCAATGTCACAGTCAGGTGTCAGTGTGTCATCTTCCAGGTGAGTAGCGGTTGGTCACGAGGACAACAAGCTACCACCCGTGCGCCTCGGGCATGAAGAGAGCAATCTGGAAGACGGCAGCCGCGAGGGGGATCAGATGGATCGCGGCGGCGGAGTCGGCGAGTCTCAGTCCGATGTCGGGACGTTGCCGGCCGATGTACTCACAACTCCCGATGACGAGAACGATGGTGACGTACTTGAACAGGATCATTCCGGAGAAGCCGGCGTGATCGAGTGCCAGGGCCGCGACGGGGTTGGCCTCATAGCCTCCCAACTGGAGGATCCACCAGGTGAAGGTGATATCCAGCATGGCGAGGAGTACGTACAGGACGTACGCGGTCGGGTAGAGGACCGGTTGACGGGTCATGTCGTCCGGTTATACGGCGGTCATCAAGCGAGGGTTTCACTCACGATGCGCTCAAAGAGTGCCGTCGGCGTTCGTTCGGGAGCGATGCCTGTCCACGCCTCGAACTGTCCGGCGGCCTGATGCACGAACATGGCGAGCCCCGGGATGGTGGTGAGTCCGCGCGCTCCCGCATCGCGCAAGAGCCTTGTCTCCAAGGGGTTGTAGATCGTATCGAAGACCGTGCAAGTCGGCGGAAGTGCATCGAGGTGGGCAGGCTCAAGGGGGCTGGCGGCCGTTGCGGCCTCGTCGTCGGCGCTGCTCATCCCGACGGGAGTTGAATTGATGACGAGTTGCGTTTCGGAGCCCGGGCGATCCTCCCATGGCAGCACCTCGACCCCATCGAAGTCACCGGCGAGAGCCTTGGCGTTCTCCAGGGTGCGGTTACAGACCGCGACCTTCGCCCCGAGATCAAGCAGCGCGACGGCTGCGGCTCGGGCGGCCCCCCCGGCACCGAGAATGACAGCCCGGCGTCCATCGACATCAACGTCGGCGTGCCGGAGGGCCAGGCGGATGCCGTAGACATCGGAGTTGGCGACACGAATGTCGTCCGGCGAGACGATGAGTGTGTTGGCTGCACCAACGCGATCTGCTTCGGATTCGATCGTCCATCCTTCTTCGCGTGCGAGTCGGAGGAGGTGCGCCTTGTGCGGAATGGTCACGCTCGCGCCGGCGAAGTCCAGCCGGGGATCATCGACGAGCGCCAGCACCGTGGCCTTGAAATGCTCCCACTCCGGAGGCACCGGCATGGGCAGGTAGACGCCGTCGTGATCAACCAACTCGAAACCGGCATTGTGGATTCGCGGCGACATCGAGTGCTCAACGGGCCAACCGATCACACCGTAGACCCTGGTACTCGGTCGAATACTCCGGAACCGGTAGACCGTGAGCAGGTCCCTGATCGTGGGCTGTCCCGGCGCGGTGGTGGTCGTGTCGAGGAGCGAAGCGAAGGTGAGGAAACCACCGAACTTCGGTGCCAGAACGCGCGACATCAGGCCGAACCGGCCCATGCCAAGCGCGATGGTCGGGCGGTCCCGATCCTCGAGCAATTCGAAGAGTTCGAGATTGTCGCGCAGCGAGCGGGCGGACCATGCGAGCTTGGTGACCGCCGCGGTGTCATCCTCGCGCATGTCGGCGAGCGTCCGGTTCAGGCTGGTGGGGCGGCCATCGAAGTCGTGATGCGACAGGATGAGGGAGGTGCTCAGGTCACGCACCTGATCGGGATGCTGCACGGCAAGCCGCACCTTCTGACGAAGGTTCGCAGAGCGCGTGAACGCCTGGTGTTCGACATCGATGTAGCGCGGCGGCCGATCCATGGCACCGAGGCGCTCGAAGAGCGCGATGCGGGCGGCGTCATCACCATCGTAGAGTCCACCCTCCCACGTGGGACGGCACGTGACGATGCACGGGAGGGGCGATTGCTCGACGAGGCGCACAGTGGCGTCGATGCCGAGATCATCTCCTTCGCCCTGGAACAGGGTATCAATGCGAAACTCGACCAGGTCTGCCCCGAGAGAGCGTGCGGCGTCCGCCGCGGCGAGCGCCTCGTGCACCTCGTCGACCATGATGGGTACGCAGAGGAGTGAACTCATGCGAGCGGTGAATCGAGCCCTGGCCCGGAGATGGTGCTGGAGCCCATGTTGGTGGGTGATCCAACGGGTGCCGGGGGTCGCGGCGCGGGGCGCTGGGCGGGTGCCGCGGGGCGCGGCGCGATGCGTGGCATGGGCTGGCGCGTGAAGGTGTATTCGGTGACCTTGTCACGCAGGGATGCGAGCATCTCTTCGTAGAGCCGGGCGCCTTCGCGTTTGTACTCGATGCGCGGGTCCTGCTGGCTGAAGGCGCGGAAGCCGATGGTGTCGCGCAACTGGTCCATGCGGTAGAGATGTTCCTTCCATGCGGGGTCGAGGACCTCGAGCATGATGGCGCGTTCGAAGAAGACGAGTTCTTCGCGGAGGATCGACTGAACGCGGGCGCGCACGAGGTCATCGCGCTCTTCGCCGGACAGGCGAAGGATGTAGTGGGGGAGCACATGGTTGTACTTCTCGCGGAAGTGCGCCTCGAGGTCCTCGCGGGACTTGCACGCGAGCGCCTCCTGCACCGCTTCCTCGATGCGGTCGGAGTCGGCGAATTCCCGTGCGGCGCGAACCAGATCATCCTCGATCTGCTGCGGCATCTTGGTCCGCATGATCGATTCGTCCCAGTCCAGGTTGTAGCGTCGGTTCGCCCAGTTGACGAATTCCGCGGCGGCGGCCTTGGGGTCGTGCTGCATCATGGACATCGTCAGGCTCATGCGGAACTTCACGGGGTACTCGACCTCGCGGCGACCGTACGCCTTGTGCACCTTCTCAAGGATGAGGTCGACGACTTCCTCTTCGGTCTCGAGTTCCGAGACTTCACTGGGTTCCACCAGGACACCCGTCTTATCCTTGAGCCAGCGTGCGAGTGCGACCGCACCATGGTTGGGGATACAGAACGCGTCGATACCACTGAGATCGGCAGCCTCGATCTGGTCGTTCGCTGCGTCCTGCAGCATGTTGACCAGGTCGCGCCGGTTGCGCTGATGCACATCGGCCGCGGTGACCTTCATGTTGAACCGCTCAAGGGCCCAGGCTGTCAGTCCCTTGAGATCCTGATCCGCCTCGTCACCCTCAGTGGGCAGGTACTCACCGAGGGTCATTGTGATCTCATGGTTCGCCTCTTCGCGCGCTGCACGTCGGACGGCGATCACGAGGTCCTCTCGATCCTTGTTGCGGAGGCGGTCAACCGGGATCGAGCAGCCGATGGCCTCGCGCGCGAACTCCGCCACGCACTCCGCCGTGAAGTCACGATCGAGATAGCGGTCGACTGCGTCGTAGACCGACTGCTCGATGAAGTCGAAGATCATGCTCTTGAGCTTGCGGCCGTCGAGCACACGCTGCCGCGTGCCGTAGAAGTCCTGACGCTGGTGCTCCATGATCTCGTCATATTCGAGGATGTTCTTGCGCCAGGAGAAGTTGCGCTCTTCGACCTTGCGCTGGGCACGGACCAGGCTCTTGGACATCATGGGGTGCTCGATCGAGTCGCCTTCCTTCATGCCCATGCGGGACAGGATCTTGAGCGTGGTCTCGCCCGCGAACATCTGCATCAGGTCATCTTCCATGGAGACGAAGAATCGCGAGGAGCCCTTGTCACCCTGGCGTCCCGAACGGCCGCGAAGCTGGTTGTCAATGCGGCGTGACTCGTGACGCTCGGTGCCGATGACGTGCAGGCCGCCCAGTTCGATGATGGAATCGACCCAGCGCAGGCGGTGCAGGAGCGTGCGTCCGCTTTCGTCGAGCGCGTCGCGGAGTTGGTCCGCCGACATTGACCGGATGCGTTTCTCGTCCGCGAAGGATTGCTTGCCTGCCCAGGCCCGGAGCAGGCCCAGTTCCAGCTCTTCGATGGGCATCTCCATCGCCTCGGCCTTGCGCAGGCCGAGTTCCTTGGGCGCGATCTTACGGTAGACCTTCTCGCGCAGGACTTCATCCGTGTCCTCCGGAGACAGGTCGCGCGGGGCCAGGCCGCGCTTCAGCCAGTGCTCAATGAGTTCTTCACGCGAGATCTTCGCGAGCTTGATGTCCGTGCCGCGGCCGGCCATATTGGTCGCGATCATCACGGCGCCGAGTCGACCGGCATCCTCGACGATATTGGCTTCGCGTTCGTGCTGCTTGGCGTTGAGGACCTCGTGCTTGATGCCATGCTTGCTGGTGAGCATGCGTGACAGCATTTCGCTCTTCTCGACGCTGGTGGTGCCGACGAGCACGGGGATGCCGAGATCATGGAAGGTCTTGATCTCTTCGACGATGGAGTCCCACTTGTCCTTCTGTGACAGGTAGATGACGTCGTCGTGATCCTGTCGGATCACGGGGAGGTTCGTGGGGATGGTTACGACATCGAGCTTGTAGATGTCGTTGAACTCCTGGGCTTCCGTATCCGCGGTACCGGTCATGCCGGAGAGTCGCTTGTACATCTTGAAGAAGTTCTGGATGGTGATGGTGGCGACCGTCTGAGTCTCGGGTCGGATCCGCAGCCCTTCCTTCATCTGGACAGCCTGGTGGAGGCCGTCGGACCACTGACGGCCGACCATCGCGCGGCCGGTATTGACGTCGACGATGACAACGTCGGGTTCCTGCTGCCCCGTCGCCGGGTTGGGCGTGGGCATGACCACGTAGTCCTTGTCGCGCTCATAGATCACGTGTGCCCGCAGTGCCTGCTCAAGCAGGTGCGGAATGTCGACGTTGCCTCCGACATAGAAGGATCCGACGCCGGCCTTGCGCTGCGCCTCGGCGATGCCCTGGTGGGTCAGGTGGGCAGAACGGCGTTCGCGCTCGACTTCGTAGTACTGCGTGAACTGGTCACGTTCTTCCTGGAGTCGGGGAAGGCTCGACTTGAGCTCTTCCAGCTTCTTCTGAAGTCCGGGAATGACCGACTTGTCGCGGGCATTGCGGATGTCACCTTCGGTCCCCTTGATGTCGCGCTTGCACTGCTCCACCTTGCCATCGATGCGGTCGAAGTCGGTCTGCATCGAAACCAGGTGACGGGCCAGTTCGTCCGCCATGTCGTAACGGGGCTCCGTCTCGTGAGCCGGGCCGGAGATGATCAACGGCGTACGAGCTTCGTCGATCAAGGTCGAGTCGACCTCGTCGACGATGGCATATTCACGGACGCGCTGCACCTGGGCGTCCGCGGACTGCTTCATGTTGTCGCGCAGATAATCGAACCCGAACTCGCTCGTCGTCCCGTACACAACGTCGCACTGGTACATCGAACGCTTCATGTCCTCCGGCTGCATGTGCATCGGATGGATGGCGCCGACCGTGAGGCCGAGCCAGTGGAAGTAAGGGAAGGTCCAGTCTCGGTCTCGTTGCACGAGGTAGTCGTTCACCGTCACGACGTGCACCTTGTAGCCCATGACCGACGCGAGATAGCAGGCGAGCGGGGCGACGATCGTCTTGCCCTCACCCGTCTTCATCTCCGCGATCTTGCCCTGGTACAGCACCATGCCACCGATGAGCTGCACATCGAAGGGGCGGGCACGGAAGGGCGGACGCGACTCCGGGAAGATCTCGCGCACGGCCTCATAGAGGCGGGCCGGAATCTCAACCTGCATCCAGCCCGGCTGCGCCTCCTCGCATCCCAGGAAGTCGCCGGTGGGCGGCGCATCGGGGGTCGCATCCATCTTCGCTTTCGTCTCGTCGTACAGCGCCCGGTCCTCGGAAGAGAGACGGTCGAGGGGAAATCGCTCAGCAAGCTTCGGGTTGAAGATGTTCCGGATTCCAACCGAACGATCCATGACCTCGCGGGCCACCGCAAATGCCTCGATCAGGAGATCGCTCCCCCGGCCCTCCTT
Source organism: Phycisphaerae bacterium (assembly GCA_030432255.1). Taxonomy (GTDB): domain Bacteria; phylum Planctomycetota; class Phycisphaerae; order Phycisphaerales; family UBA1924; genus JAUIHS01. The sequence continues at coordinate 196,204 of JAUIHS010000005.1, read as the reverse complement.
CTCGAACTGCTCTCGCAACTCCGAAGTGCGCGCCTGAAGCTCGCCGTCGCTCAGACGACGCATCTCAGGCTCCAGTGCTCCGATCGCTTCAACGCGGTTCGTGTAGCGGCGGACGAAACGCTCGTTTCGAGTGCCGAAGATCTTGTTCACAATGGGGCCGAGGACGGGAATGTCAGCGGGCATGATGAGGCTCCTCGGACGGTCGCGGCGGCAACACAATCGGATGCGCAGGAACCGGCCGGATGATGTTCTGAGTGTGTGAGAGGACCGTGCTATCAACGCAGGACGAGTCAGGCATGCCGCGACGAGGCGCGGCGAGGCTCAGAGCAACGTCGGCGGAGGCAGGTCGAGCAGGCCGGAGCGGGGGGTTGCCCCGTCGGCAGGGCGCCGCGGAGTCGTGATGACCAAGCGGGGTGAAGCATTCGCGATAGCGGCGAAGTCATCACCGGTCGTCAGCGCTGCCGCGACAGCTCTGAGGGTCGACGAGATGCACTCGTACTCGGGGATCACGTTCTCGACGTGGTGGTCCCGCCTCGGCGCATCACGGAGGGTGACCTCAAGGACCATGGCGGCGGCCGGAACGGCGGCCGCCCCGACTGCCGGCAACGCGACAAGCATGAGCATCGCCAGCAGCATGGAACTGCCGGGCCCGACCCGGCCAATCACGCCGGGCTTGTGTTCGCATTGTGAACGGTGTCTGGTCATCAGGTCACATACAGAGTATCGGCGACGGCGCATGAGCATCAAGACGCCTTGGTGGGGAATCCTGCAAGTCGCGTGCCGATCTCGCCCCGCAGCCGGGGAGTCTGAGCCGGGTCGCCGCCTGCCAGAGTGGCTGGTTGGCTCGACGATCCTGTCTGTGCGTCGGTAGGCTTGGCAGGCCATGACGACTGAGCCGCCCATCCAGTGGTTCGAAGAGGTCGATTCGACCAACGCCCTCGCCGCCCGCGCAGCGCGGGCGGGGGACGTCCCTCCCGGCGGGGTCATCTTCGCGGCCCGCAGACAGACCGAGGGCGTCGGTCAACGAGGTCGTCGCTGGCTCAGCCCGATAGGTGGACTCTGGTGCTCATTCGCCTGGCCCCTCGGCAACCCGGTCGACGTTCTTCCGGGCCTGGGGCTGCGGGTCGGCGTCGCGTGCCTGAGATCGCTGGATGAGATGATGAGTTCTGTCGGTACAGCGGTCGATCTGAGACTCAAGTGGCCGAACGATGTCCTCCTCAATCGCCGCAAGGTTTGCGGCACGCTCTGCGAGACGATTGCGTCGAAGTGGGGACCGACGTTGGTGGTCGGGGTCGGGATGAACGTGAACAACCGGGTTGCGGAAGGCGAAGTGGGGGCGACAGCGACCAGCGTCGTGGAGGCCACGGGATCGGAGAAGGACGTGGAACAGGTGCTGCTCGCTCTGCGCGGGCATCTCATGGCGGCCGTGCGGACCGGAGGTCTGCCCGGCGCCTGGCTTGAGAGCGCACAGCGTGGCCTGCACGGCCCGGAGGGGTGGACGGCGATTCGGGATGGGCTGGGTGGAGCGTGCCGAGCGCGGCTGGAAGGGATGGCGGATAATGGACGCGTGATGTTCACGTGCCTTGATGGGCCGGTGTCACTTGTCCTGGAGCGGGCCTTCCCTGAGGTGCACTTTCGCTCAAGTCGCGATTCTGGAACGACTTAGGAACAACTTGCCCGGCGATCCATCTCGATGAGCGCGATGGTGATGACCGGGAGCAGCAGGAAGCCGAGGATCGTGCACAGTTCGACTGTGCTCGCCGCGATCAGTCGCTCGCGATCAATCTGCAGCAGAAAGATGCTGCCGGCACCCAGAAGGCACGCGAAGCAGACACCGAGGATCATTGATTTTCGCAGTGGGCGTGCGATGCGACGCATTGGTCATCCTTGTCCATTCAAGCCGTGGCGTTCCCGAACCGTTGAGGCGCAGTCCTTCGCGCGTCAATTGGGCAGGATACGCATTCACGGGCGAAGCGCCCACCCAGACGGGGGTGGTGTGGATGGGTGGTGAACAAGCGCTGTGAGGGGGGCATCGGACCCCACCTGCGTAGTTGTCACTAACACGCCCGGTGAGTATCGTCGGGCCGTGCAATTCGGTTATCCGACGCAACTTGTGAGGTCCATGCGAACGCCGCTGCGGCGTGCAGCGATCGTTGTTGCGCTCCTTGCCGCTGCCGGCGGGCCGACGGGTGTCGTGTTCGCGCAGTCGGACGATACCGCGCCGGCGGCACTCGAGAGTCCGTACGAAGGCGCGATCGTTTCACGCATCGAGGTCACCGGACTGGAGCGCGTGGATTCGAACTGGATCGTCAACAACATCAACACCAGCGAAGGTCGCCCGCTCGTTTCGCGTGTTCTGGAACAGGATCTCCGGCAGTTGCAGCGCCTCGACCAGTTCGAGGATGTGCAGGTCTCCTACGAAGCGCTCTCGGATGGCACCGTCGTCGTCCGGATTGCGGTCGTCGAGGCACCGGTGATTACAGATGTCAGCGTCGTGGGGAACCGGGAAGTGGCCGACGAAGTCCTCGCCGCCGCGATCAATCTCTTCGCCGATGCACCGATCGATGAGTATCAGATCGGTCGGGCAACACGGGCGATCGAGAAACTGTACCGCGAGCGTGGCTACTACCAGGTGCAGGTGCTGGTCGATGAGAGTGAACTGCGGTCGGAAGGCAAACTCCTCTTCCGTATTCGCGAGGGGCCGCGCGTTCAGGTGACCGCCATCCGGTTCGATGGGAATTCGGCCTTCGGGGTCAGAGAACTTCGACCTGAGATCGAGACCAGGACCCGGGGCATCTTCGGCGGCGCTCCGCTGGACGAGGAGGTCCTCCGCGGCGATGTCTCGTCGCTGGTCCGCTTCTATCTCGATCGCGGCTACCTCGACGTGCGTGCGGATCGCGAGATCCAGATCAGCCGGGACGGACGCGAGGCGATCGTGACCTTCATCGTTGACGAGGGTCGCCTGTACACCTTGCGGGACGTGCGGGCCCGGGCGCGGGGCACGGAAGACGAGGAACCGTCGGTCTTCTCATCGATGCAGCTTGCGGGCCTGATCGAGATCAAGTCGGGTGACGTCTACAGCCTGGATCGGCTGCGCGCCAGCGAGAAAACGGTTGAGGATGCGTACCGTGAGCTTGGCTACCTGGACGTCAATGTTCGCCGCCTCGAACTTCGCGACACGCGGGCCCCGGTCGTCGATCTGCTCTTCGAGATTGATGAAGGCTTGAGGTACAAGGTCGGGCGCGTCCGGATCGAAGGCAACACGGTCACCAAGCAGAACGTCATCCGGCGTCACATCGACCTGCTCCCTGCCCGACCTTTCCACGGGACGCGGTTGGACGAATCAAGTAAGGAGCTTCAGTACCTCAAGCTCTTCAAGCTCGGCAGCATCAAGCTGACGCCGCAGCCGCCCGCGGACTACGACGCCCAGTACCGCGACCTGCTCGTCGAAGTGGAGGACACCGATACCGGTCGGATCCAGTTCGGCGCCATCGCCAGTTCGGACTCCGGGCTCAGCGGTGCCATCAGCCTGCGCCAGGACAACTTCGATCTCTACGATGTGCCCGGTGGAGTCGGGGAGTTGTTCCGCGGCGAATCATTCCGCGGTGCGGGGCAGTCATTCGTTGCCGAGGTGCAGCCGGGTACGCGTGTGTCGAGGTACTCGGTGTCACTCACGGAGCCGTATCTCTTCGAGTCGCCCTATTCGCTGGGCGGGTCCGGGTACTTCCGTGATCGTGAGTTCAGCAACTATGACGAGGAGCGCTACGGCGGGCGCCTGCGACTGGCCCGGCGCTTCGGAACGCGATGGACGGGCGGACTGGCACTGCGGGCCGAGAGCATCTCGCTGAGTGACCTCGATCGTGGTGCACCGGTGGATGTGTACGCCGTCGAAGACCAGAACATCATCACTTCAATCGGACTCGACCTGCAGCGCACCTCCGTCGACAACCGCTTCCGACCAACGCGCGGCTCGCGCATCGAACTGCTCGTGGAGCAGGTGGGGCTGCTCGGCGGGGACTTTGATTTCACGCGGCTGAACGCAGAAGCGCAGTTGTTCGTGACCATCGATGAGGACTTCTTCGGGCGCAAGACCGTGCTCGCTCTCAAGACGGATGTGGGCTACCTCCCCCAGGAGGACGAGGCGCCTGTCTACGAGCGGTTCTACCTCGGTGGCCGCAGCTTCAGGGGCTTCGACTTCCGCGGCATCGGTCCGCTGGGTGTGAAGCGGAACGGCAACCTGAGCGACGATCATGTCGGCGGCGACTTCAAGTTCTTCTTCGGCGTCGAGGTTGAGCGGCCGGTCTGGAAGGACACCGTCGCGATCGTCGGATTCGTCGATTCAGGAACGATCAACGATGACTTCGGATTCGATGACTACCGGGTCGCGATCGGCACCGGCATCCGCCTGTATCTCCCCTTCTTCGGGCAGGCGCCGCTGGCCTTCGACTTCGGTTTCCCGATCGTCGATGAGAACACCGATGACGATCGGATCTTCAGCTTCAGCTTCGATCTGCCCTTCTGATCACTTGTGGTTGAGTTCGGAGGGCCGGAGACATACACTCAGGCCGCGCGGGGGCCGGACTCAGATCTGACATCAGGCAGGTCCCGGTCGAGGTCGGGGGCCATCGGCTGAGCGGCCGCCATGGAGGCGATGATGGCGAAACGCCAGCTCTCGGATATCAGCTACGACGAACTTCAGGCCGAGTTGAGACGGCGTGAGAAGCATGTCGGAGCGCTTCAGAAAAAGCGCGATCGGCTGCTGAAGGAACTCGCGGCGGTGGAGGCGGAGATCCGCGAAGCGGGCGGTTCGCCGCGGACGACCCGTCACGGGACCCGTCGTCGGCGTCCCCGGAACACGATGAACCTTGCCGACGCTCTGTATCAGTTGCTGCGCAAGCAGACCATGTCCGTGACGCAGGTGGCCGAGGCGGTTCAGAAGGCCGGGTACAAGACGAGTTCGCCGAATTTTCGGACCATCGTGAACCAGACGCTGCTCAAGGACGGGCGTTTCAAGCGGGTCGGCCGCGGCCAGTACACCGCGAAGCGCGGGAGCAAATGACCTCAGCCGCGTGAGGTTCAGGGCGCGCAAAGGCGGGGTGGATCGACCCTGCTGAGCCCCGGTTCCGCGCGGGTCTGCTACCCTTCCGCCATGTCGACGCGGATCACGATTGACTCGATCTCGAAGCACTACCCCTCGATGGGTCCCGAAGGTGGCATCACCAAGGCCGTCGATGGCATCTCGCTCGTCATCGAGAGCGGACACCTCTTCTTCCTTCTCGGTCCCTCCGGCTGCGGCAAGACAACGCTGCTCCGCATGATCGCGGGCTTCATTGAGCCGACGGGCGGCCGCATTCTTTTCAACGATCGTGACATCACCAACCTCCCGCCCAACAAGCGCAATACGGGGATGGTCTTCCAGTCCTACGCGTTGTGGCCGCACATGACCGTGGCGGGCAACGTGGGCTTCGGTCTGGGTGTCCGGAAGATCGCGAAGGATGAGAAGGAAGAGCGAGTTCAGGAAGCGCTCAAGGCGGTGCGCATGGCGGAGTACGCCGAGCGCAAGCCGACGCAACTCTCCGGCGGTCAGCAGCAGCGCGTGGCGCTGGCCCGCGCCCTTGTCGTGCGTCCGGATGTGCTGCTCCTCGATGAGCCGCTCTCCAATCTCGATGCCAAGCTTCGCCTGGAGATGCGCTCAGAGATTCGGCGGATCTGCACCGAGACGGGCATCACGACCGTGTATGTCACGCACGATCAGAAGGAAGCGCTCTCCATGGCGGATGGTGTGGCGGTGCTGGACATGGGCATCGTGGCGCAGGTGGGGAAGCCTCGGGAACTGTACAACCGTCCCGCATCGCGCTTTGTCGCGGACTTCCTCGGCGAGACGAACTTCATCCACGCGGAGGTCGCGGGCAAGGACGGCGATGCCATCCGGCTGCACAGCCCGGCGGGTGACCTGCATTCCACGGCGTACGACCATGACAACGCACCGGGCGGCGGGAACGTCACCTGCTCAGTGCGTCCCGAGGCATTCCGCATCGTGGAGCCGAAGACGGACGACGCCCTGACCGGCAAGATCGTCGAGACGATCTACCTCGGCGAGATGGCTCAGTACATCATCGAGTTGCCGGGTGATACGCGCGTCAAGGTCTTCGAACTGCATCCCGGCGAGCTCAAGAAGGTCGGCGATCCCGTCACGACCCACGTCAATCCGAGAGACGTCGTCATCCTGGCGGATTGAGGCATGGAGCCTGAGGCCGGTGCGCTGCGACTCCATGCCGGTGCCCTGAAATGCGGGTGACAGGAATCGAACCTGCACGTCCGTGAGGACATGGGAACCTAAATCCCACGCGTCTGCCAGTTCCGCCACACCCGCGGCGTGTCGGCATTGTACGCAGGAGCGGCGTCGTCACGATGGAATCCTGCCTGATCAGGGACAGGTGTCGCCCCAATGGGCCAGCACCAGGTTCAGGTCATCGAAATTCACCATCCCGTCGCCGGTCACATCGCCGCCGGTGCAGGGCGGCACGCTCGTGGCCCAAGCGCCGAGCACGGCATTCAGATCACCGAAGTCCACACCACCCCCGAGATCCACATCGCCGGGGCACGCGGAGCGGATCCGAAGCCGCCGGCCCACTTCCAGCACGAGACCGTGCTCGGTGTCGTCGTTGTTGACAAGGCTCCATGACGTGAGGCCGGTGAAGGCCTCGAACTGGAGGATCACTTCCCACTCATTCTCCAGCGCCCCGATGCCCATCCCATCGGTGCGGGAACCGGGCCAGATGTGCTCCGTGAGGAGGACCGTTCCGCCCAAGTTCGTGTACGAGTCATCACCGGGGTCGCCGTCGCGCGCGGTGAACTCTGCGGTGTCACCGAAGATCTCAGCCCTCTGATCCGCCGTGCCGCCACCCGGTTCCGTCGGGTGGTCGTAGACGTGAACAAGGGACAGGCCGTCCGAGGCCAGGAGAAAGAAGAGGTGAGCGCGCTGATTGGTCAGGACCGGCCCGTCTTCCCCCGGCGCCGGCCCGAAACTTCCAACTTCGCCGCCGCTGAAGTCGTAGTACGCCTCGGCGGTGAGCGTTGTGGAGTAGGGGGCGACCATCGCGATGGGGTTGGCATCGAAGTCGCCCGCCCCCGGAGAAGACTCCTGCGCGACAATGATGCGCCCCGATCCGAAGGCGGCTACACCAGTCAGGCAAGACGCTGCAACGAAGAACCCGCTCGTGACTCTCATGCTCTGCTCCTTCCAGTTCACCGGACCAACTTCATCCTACGAGGTGACTCCTGTGATTCCAGAGGTAATCCGGCGATGCCTCCCGGCGGGCGTGCGGCTACCATGCGTCCATGACTGATTCCAGCGCACCCGAGACCATCGAATCGCCGCACCACCTTGAGCAGCAACGCCGCGAGAATCGCGAAGCGATCGCCGCACTGGGCGTTCATCCTTACGGACGGCGTACGGACGGGCTCGTCAGCATTCAAGAGGCTCGCGGCCGCTATGACGAGCAGGCGGACCAGGCGTGGAATGACACGCCGAAGGAAGAGCGAGGCGAGGACCCCCGGCCGCGCGTTCGTGTCGCGGGCCGCGTTGTCCTGAAGCGTGATGGCGGCCGTCTGATCTGGATGCAGATCCGGGACCACACCTCGAGTCCGGCGCCGAAGGAAGGTGAGCCGGAGCCGGCGGGCTTCATCAAGGATCTCCAACTTGCGATCTCGAAGCGGGACTGTGCGGCACCGGGGTTTGACATCGCCAAGCACCTCGATCTCGGTGACCTGGTGATCGCATCGGGGCCGTTGATGCGCACCAAGGCGGGCGAGGTGACGATCTGGGCCGACACGCTCGAGATGGCGGCCAAGAGCCTGGCGCCTCCGCCCGAGAAGTGGAGCGGTCTCCAGGATGTGGAGCAGCGGTACCGGCGTCGCTACGTCGATCTGTACGCCAACCCGGAGACCATGCGCACCTTTGCAACACGCGCGCGGATGCTCTCGCGCATCCGGGAGTTCCTGCGCGATCGGGGATACCTCGAAGTTGATACGCCGGTCCTGCAGGCGATGGCGGGTGGTGCTGCGGCTCGTCCCTTCGTCACGCACATGAATGCGCTGGACGTTGACCTGTTCATGCGCATCGCGCCGGAGTTGTATCTCAAGCGGCTGATCGTCGGCGGCATGCCGAAGGTCTTCGAGATCTCGCGCAACTTCCGCAACGAGGGGCTGGACAAGAGCCACAATCCGGAATTCACGTCGCTGGAGTTGTACCAGGCGTACGGCAACTACGAGACGATGCGCGAACTCACCGAGGCGCTGGTGCGCGATGCGGCGGTCCATGTGGGCGAGTCCCGAGGCCTGCTTCCGGACGGGTGGACGGAGGGGCAGCCTCTCCGATTGCCCTTCAATGACCTTGAGATCGACTACGGAACACCCTTCCGCCTCGTCACCTTCGCGGAGCTCTTTGAGTCGGCGTGCGGCTTCCCGATGTCTGATGTCAATCGGGCGCGCGAGGAGGCGAAGCGGCGCGGACTCAAGCACGAAGGCATGGACGACATCCTCGTCGTCAACGAACTCTTCGAAGAAGTCGCAGAGGCGACGATCGATCCGGAGAAGCCGACGTTCGTCTTCGACTACCCCGCGGCCCTTTCACCGCTGACCCGCCCGAAGATCGACGACGACGGCAACGCGGTGTGCGCGGGCGATATCGCGCTCGCGGAGCGATGGGACATCTTCATCGGAGGCATGGAGATCGGGCCCGCTTACACGGAACTCAATGACCCGGATGTGCAGGAATCGAAGTTCCGTGAACAACTTGCGGGGATTGATGACGAGGAATCCACCTTCAGGTCGTTCGATGACGACTTCATCAGCGCGCTGAAGGTCGGGATGCCGCCGACAGGTGGTATGGGTCTGGGCATCGACCGCCTGTGCATGCTGCTCATGAACCAGCGCACAATTCGCGATGTCATCCTGTTCCCGATGATGCGCCCGGAAGCGTGAGTCACGTCATCGTTCTTCCGAAGCGACTTCCATGAGATCGGTCAGGCGGGCGATGAACGCCTGCTGCGACTGACGGTCCTCCAGGGCTGTGAAGGTCCGGACGTACTGGTCCCGCTGCTGGTCGCGCCGTGCAACCGTGAGATCCGGTTCCGGCGCCTCGGCGAAGATGGCGTCAATCGTCGCGCGCTGATCGTTGTTGAGTTCCAGTGTGTCGAAAAGTTCCGTGCCGGCCTTGTATAGTGTCGCCGCGTACTCGTCGATGACGGAGTCGATCTCCACGACGAGGAGGCGATCCTGTTCCCTCGCGATGGCTTCGTCGCGGGCGTCCATGTAGGTCTCGTTCGGCGCCGGAATCAGGCGGGCATCCTTGACGACGGCGCGCCAGTACGCCCGCACTTCGGCGCGGAGGGCGCGGGCAGCATCCGCCGAGACCTCCTGACCGATCATGTCGACGAGCTGGGTGGTGTGCGAGCCGTGCCGAAGCCGCTCGCGGAAGGCGTCCGCTTCCTCGCGCAGGGCAGCGGCATCGGTCTCATCGTCGGACTCGTCAGCGGTTCGGGCGGCTTCAAGCAGATCGACCGCCCTGCGCATGTGGGTCCGCACGCTGCGCTGCGTTTCGGCGCGTCGACGATCCAGGACCGCCCGGGCCGCATTGCGTTCCTCGTCAGGAATATCGATGACGTCGAGAGCCGCGGCTTCTGGCAGCTCATCCAGCTTCTGAAGCGTACCGGTGATGTCCCAGTCGACAATCGTCGTCCGGTTGACGTCCTGCTGTTGCGCGGTGACCGGCGTGGCGGACAGGAACCCGACGACGACCATGATCATCATGCGACATGTTCCACGAAGCATGCGTTCTTCTCCGATTGGTTCTTCCGTAGCGTGCACCTACAGGGTACACTGCAGCCTGTTCTGGGGCCTATTCCTTTCCGGGAGACCATTGACATGAAGAAGATCTTTCTGGTGGTGATGTGCGCGTGCATGTGGTGCGCGCCGATGACGGCGGCTCGTTCCATCTACGGGGTCAAGTCGGCGCCGGGTGATCCATCGAGCGCGCCGGGCTACCTGTTTGCGTGCCGCGAGGACGGCACGCAGATGAGCCTGGTGGGTCTGCTCACAGTGGCAGGGGCGCCGGTCGATATCGACGGCCTCGCCATGAATGCATCAGATGAACTCTTCGGCTTTGAATTGACACCGACCGGCTCGCGCCTGGTGTCGATCGATCGAGAGACGGCGGCCGCGACTCGGATCGGGACGCAACTCGCCGGGCGGACGATCCGCGGCGGAGCATTCGACACCTCGGGCGCCCTGTGGGCGCTGGATGTCAACGCGGGGCGATTGCTGACGATTGACGTCTCCGATGCCGGTGTGGTTGAGGTGATTCCACTGACGCTGGGCGGAAGCCCGCTCATTCCGGACCCGGCGTGCGACATCGCCTTCGATGCGGACGGCGGTGCCTGGGTCAGCAACGGCGACGACCTCTTTTCTCTCGAGATCACGACCGGAAGACTCCAGTTCGCATCACTGATGACCGGAATGCGGACAGCGGGCCTGTGCGCCTCGATTCATGCCATCGGAGATGATCATCTCTTCTACGCGGACTCCGGTCAGCAACTTGACTCCGGGTGGGTGCGGACGCGGCATGGCTTCGAGGTCCTGCGCCTCTATCGCAACATCGCTCCGGTCATCAGCACGGGCGTCGCGGATCTTGCCGGCCGCATCACCCCGGACCCGATGCGCTGTGCGGGTGATGCGGATGGTGATGCCGCGGTCACGTTCTCGGATCTCAACCTGATCCTCGCCTTCTGGGGGACCGCCGTGGAACCGGGGACCGGCGCCGACGTCACCGGCGATGGACTCGTCAACTTCGCGGACATCAACCTCATGCTCGATGCGTGGGGGACAGCCTGCGAGTGAACTACCACAGCGTCCGGACACGGACCGTGCCCGGAATCTGCTTCAGGCCTTCCTTCACCGACTCGGAATTCGTCGAGGCCACATCGATGATCACGTAGCCGTGACGCGGGTCCGTGTGCAGGTATTCCGCAGCGATGTTCACGCCCAGTTCCGCGAGCATGTTGTGCAGCCGGCTCAGCACACCGGGCACGTTCTCATGGAAGTGCAGGATGCGGTGATGCGAGTCGTGGAGTACCGGCAGTTCAACCTGCGGTACGTTGACCGCACCCGTCGTCGAACCGTTGTTCATGAGCTTGACCAGTTTGCCGGCGACTTCCTCGGCGATGTTGCGCTGCGCCTCTTCCGTGGAGCCGCCGATGTGCGGCGTCAGTACGACGTTGGGCACACCGCACAGGGGGCTCTGGAAACGCTCGTCGTTGGTCTTCGGTTCGGATGGGAAGACATCGACCGCCGCACCCGCAATCTCGCCCGCCTTCATCGCTGTTGCGAGGGCCTCAATATCCACGACGGATCCGCGTGCATTGTTGATGAGGTATGCCGACGGCTTCATGCGCTTCAGTTCCGTCGCGCCGATCATCATGCTCGTGTCGTCAGTCGCCGGGACGTGCAGTGTGACGACGTCGGAGTGGTCGAGGATCTCATCGATCGACATCACGCGCGTCGCGTTGCCCATGGGGAGGCAGTCGACCTTGTCGTAGTACAGCACGCGCATCCCCATCGCCTCCGCGAGGACGGACACCTGAGAGCCGATCCGGCCGTACCCGATAATCCCGAGGGTCCGCCCCCGGATCTCGTGTGCGCCCCGGGCGGACTTCATCCACTCGCCTCGATGCATCGATGCGCTGCGGTCGAACAGATTTCGATGCAGTCCGATGATCTCGCAGATCGTCTTTTCTGCAACCGACCGCGTGTTTGAGAAGGGCGCGTTGAAGACGGTGATCCCGTGTCCCGCAGCCGACTCCAGGTCCACCTGGTTCGTCCCGATGCAGAAGCAACCCACCGCCCACAGCCGGGAGGCCGCGCCGAGGAACTCCGGCGTCAGCTTCGTCTTCGAGCGGATCCCGATCAGGTGCGCATCGGACGCATGCTCCAGGAGTTCATCCGTGGTCATGGCGCCGTCGTGGGTCTCCACCGTGTAGCCGGCGTCGCTCAGCGCGGCGGCCGCACGGGCATGGATCCCTTCGAGAAGGACCACCTTGATCTTGTGCAGGGGGTACGACGTTTCCATATTCGAACCTTGATTTCGACTCGTGGGAGCGGGGACTGAAGCCGGATACTCTACTCGGCCACCTCAGCCACCGGCGGCCTTGTCGGCCAGCCGCGCCGCAATCGCCCGTTCGAATTGCGCTTCGCGGCCCGGATCGCCGAAGCGTCCGATTCGACAGCGCACCGTGACCTCTCCCATCGGTCCCGCTCGAAGACCTGCAAGACCGTCCACCCGGACCCAGCAGGGCTCATCCCGGATCGAGAGCAACTCGTACAGACGCGTGTCATCGATATCGCTGATGGACGTGACGGCGAGGCTGTGCCGGCCCGCCGCGAACCGCACGGCGGCGTCGAGGTTGGCGAGCTGTCCCCGGCCCGCGGCCCCCTGGTCCCGAAATCCTATGGATTGGAGTGTTTCGGCATGCCCTGTCCCCGATCCACCCGATGAACAGCCCGAGAAAACCCAGCATGTGGACAGGGCAGCGGCCATGGCGAGACACAACCCGCCCACAATCCGACCAGGAGTTGTCGAAGAGGTGCGCTGGTGCAGGCGGCCGGAGGTACAATGGCAGGTCATGAGTTCACGTTCTCCCGTCCATCACGAAGCGCCCCCGACGCCCGAAGTGCGGTCAGCGCCGAGACTTGAGGCCCTCGTCCGCCTGCCGGAGTCTGCCGACCCCGTCATGGTGCTCGGCCCGGCGGAGCGCAACCTCAAAATGATCCGCGAGTCCTTCGACGTCAAGGTCTCCTCGCGCGATGGGATCATACGTCTGGATGGTGAAGAGGGCGCGGTGCAGGCGGCTCGCTTCGTCGTCGATCACCTCATCGCCGCCGCCCGACGTCGGCGCTCCCTCTCCCTCCAGGAACTCCGCGATGCCGTCGCCGATGCCGGCCGACGCGTCGAGTCCGGCGAGTTCCTCCCCAACGGGACGCACGACGTGCCGTGGGTCGATCACCTGGAGGTCTACACGAGGGGCCGGCGCATCGTCGCGAAATCGGCCAACCAGCGCGCTTACCTCGATGCGATCCGCGATCACGACCTGGCCTTCGGCGTCGGGCCGGCCGGGACTGGAAAGACCTACCTCGCCGTCGCTGCCGCCGTGCACATGCTGCGAAGCGGTCGGGTCCAGAAGGCGGTGCTCGTGCGACCCGCCGTCGAAGCGGGCGAGAAACTCGGCTTCCTTCCCGGTGACCAGTTCGCCAAGGTCAACCCGTACCTGCGTCCCCTTCTCGATGCCCTGCATGACATGATGGACTTCGCCACCCTGCGCAGTTTCATGGGCAGCGATGTCATCGAGGTCGTCCCCCTCGCCTTCATGCGCGGCCGCACGCTGAACAACGCGGTCATCATCCTTGACGAAGCGCAGAACACGACGCGGGGCCAGATGCAGATGTTCCTGACTCGCATGGGCCAGCACTCCAAGATGATCATCACGGGCGATCCCACGCAGATCGACCTCCCGGACCCGACCCAGAGCGGACTGATTGATGCCGTGCGCCGGTTGCGCCGAACGCCCGGTGTCGCGATCCGACCGCTCGAGAGAGAGGATGTGGTGCGCCACGACCTCGTCCAGCGCATCATCCAGGCGTATGCCAACGAACGGGATGAGAGTTCCATCCGCACGAAGGCGTGGATCGATGCGCCCTCCGTGCCCCACGAGGTGAACGGGTCAGAATGATCCAGCGTCTCATGAGACTGGTTCGAGGCGGTTCCAGACCGTCCGCTCGTCGCGGCTCCGTCCGTCGTACTGTCACTCGCCCTGACCGAACCGCGCAGCTGCGCAAGGTTGTGCATCAACCGGCGTTCCTGCCGGACGTGGTGATCGGTGGTCTGTTCGTCGTGCTGCTGTCGTTCATCTTCTTCTTCACCGAAGATGCACTGCTGCTCTCACCCGGGCGCGTGATGCACGAGACCCGTGCCGTGCGCGTTGAGTTCACGGTGCATGACGAGCAGGGGACCGAGATCATCCGGCGCGAGAAGCGCAACGAGACGCCGTGGGTCTTCGACCTCAATACCAGTTGGATCGAAGCGCTTCGCCAGGAACTTCAGTCACTTCCAGAAGCGCTCGCCAACGCCGAGTCACTCGAAGTCGTCTCCACAGATATCCGTGAGACCTTCGGGCTGGACGAGGAGAAACTCCAGTCGCTGCGCACGATTGCCGCGGTGGAGAGCGACCTCGCCAACTGGAAACGCGATGTCGGGCGGTTCATCACCCAGATCATCGAACGGGATCCGATTCTCATCGCCGAGCGGCATCAGGAAGTGATGACGAGCGGGCCGCAGACCCTCGAACTCGTCGAGCCTGAACGCGAGAGCATCTACGTGGTGAAGAACGCCGCGATCAGCCTCGCCGCCCCGGACTTCCGCAAGCGCATCGAGCGCATCGCCAATGAGCACAGGCTCAACGGCAACCATTTCGAGATCATCCTGCATCGCCTGACCTTCGAAGAGCAGCCCACGCACATCTTCAACCTCGAGGCGACGGAGGCCAAACGCGAGGCGCGGGCCCAGGCTGTGAAGCCGAGACCTATCACATATCACCCCGGTGACATCATCTACGTCGCGGGTGACCGCCTCACGGGTGCGAATGCCATGCTCGCCCGCCAGGAGCACGACGAATACATCAAGGCGCGCACCTCGGAGCAGTACTGGGAGCGGATGCTCGGCGCACTGCTGACATCGGCGCTCGCCGCCGCGATCCTCGGCGGCTACATGCGCTTCTATTACCCGCGCATCCTCCGGCGTCCATGGCGACTCGGCATGATCGCGGGTCTGCTCGCCGGTTCATCCATCGGCGCCTGCTGGCTGGCGATGACGTATCCGGCGGTGCTCTGGTTCGGGGTGACGGGTCCGACGGCGTTCGTGGCGATGATCGGTGTCATCGCGTACGACCGGCGCTTCGCATTTGCACTGGCCGTGACGCAGGCCATGTTCGTGGCCCTCGCGCTCTCGCTGCCCATGGCCGGCTTCGCGGTGGGACTGACCGCAGCGGCGGTGGGAGCGTGGCGCTTCCACGAGATCCGCGACCGGCGCGACATGATCTTCGGTGCCCTGCTCGCCGGGGCGGCCGCCGCCGTGGCGCTGATCGTCACGTCCATCGTGACGCTGCCACTGGTGGACGGCATCCTGGTCGACACCTTCAAGCAGAGCATCCAGGCGGGCTTCGGCGGTTTCCTCGCCGGTGTGGCGGTGCTCGTGATCCTGCCCTACGTCGAACGTCTCTTCGACATCACGACCGGCATGACGCTGACAGAACTGCGCGATTCCCGCCAGCCCATCCTGCGCGAACTCCAGCAGCGCGCACCCGGCACCTACAGCCACTCCCTCAACGTCGCTTCTCTCGCCGAAGCAGCCGCCGATGCCATCGGCGCGGATGCACGTCACACCTATGTCGGCGCCCTCTACCACGACATCGGCAAGATGAACAAGCCCGACTACTTCGTCGAGAATCAGAGTCGCGGCCAGAATCGACACGCCAAGTTGTCGCCGGCCATGTCGCTGCTCGTGATCGTCGGACATGTCAAGGACGGCATGGAGATTGCGCGGGAGTACGGGCTTCCCCGCTCCCTGCACCATTACATCGAGGCCCACCACGGCACCACGCTGGTCGAGTACTTTTACGACCAGGCGCGCAAGCAGGCGGATGAGGACAACTCGCGTGATGCGCCCACCGAGATCGAGTATCGCTACCCGGGTCCGCGCCCGCGCACCCGCGAGGTCGCCATTCTCATGCTGTGCGATGCCGTCGAGTCAGCCACCCGGGCCATGACGGACCCCACCCCGGCGCGCATCCAGGCGCTGGTGACGGAACTGGCGCGGCGTCGCCTGCTCGACGGGCAGTTCGATGAGTCATCGCTGACGCTCGCCGAGATCAAGGTGATCGAGGAAGTCGTCGCGAAGCAGTTGTGCTCCATGTACCACGGCCGCATCGCGTACCCCGAGAAGAAGAAGTCTGAGAAGGACAAGGCGGACAAGTCCGACAAGGACACCACGACCGCCGTGGCGCAGTAGTCCGAGTCTCGGTACGTACGCGCGCGACGCTCGGCTCCACCTGGACATGGGATCCCAATGCGGGCAACTTCCCCGGCAACCTGCAGTCCGTCAGCGGCGTGAACGGCGCGTACACCGCTCCCACCGCCGCGGGCGATTCCGGAGAGTACGCCCTCATCGGCAGCCCCGGCCGCATCGTGCCCGCCCCCGGCGCCGCCGCCCTGCTCGGCCTCGCCGGCATCGCCGGTCTCCGCCGCCGCCGCGCCTGAGTCAGCCTCACGCAACGCCAAAACAACAACGGACGCGCTTCCCACGGAGGCGCGTCCGTTTGCGAGTGTTCAGTGGACTCGCGCTTCGATCGCCCCGTTTTCCATGAGGAGTGTCTTCGTCCACTCCACCAACTCTTCCGCACGAGATGGAGACTGGTTCTCAAACAGCGGACAAGTGATGGTCCTGCCATCGCGGCGAAGCCGAAGGACCACATCGGAAGCGGGCATCGCATCTGTAGACGCAAGCCCGTCCAATGGCACTTGCAGTGAGTTGACGCCTTCCATTGCATCAAACTCGATCGGCGGCTCTCCCGGGACTCGCACGCGCCGCTCACTGACGTCGATGACGATGGTACCGATGTGCCAGCGGCGCACGGTGGCAACAAGCAGCGTCCCTGCGGAACTCAGAATGAGCACTGCAAGCGCACCTTGAATGCTGGTCGTGGCCAACTTGGGGTCGGCAGCAAATGCTGCAACCAGCCCGCCGAGCGCAAATGGGAGCCCGAGAAAGAGCCACGGGTACGCGCCGTAAATGGCCAGGGAGGAGCGAGCATATGTGATCTCGATCCGACCGGGATCCGTAGTCACCCGGCGGATCGGATAGGGGCGATCCGGCCCGAATCTGCGGAGGCCCAGGATGATACAGATCAGCGTGATGGCGACGGCGTTGAAAGGGGAAAGAAAAAGGAAGAGAGCCCAGGTCATGGGACTGATGCCGCGCTCGAGCACGGATCGCTCCGGCTGATCGGGGGCGTAATAGACGATGACCTCACGGCCGACGGGGTGCGCATCGGCCAGCGCCTGCGGCCGCTTCTTGTCGGAACTGGTCATCGATGAAACGCGATACCGCTGGCCGACGTATCTCTCTCCCTCAACTTCATATCCGTATGTCACTGCGAATGAGTACTTGATTCCGGCTGAGGAGTTGCTCGTCTCGACGCGACTGCTGCGAACAACACCGCTCGTCTCGTCCCAGGTCAGTGTCCTGACTTCTGTGACGACGAACAGGGAGATGGCGATGTCAAAGACAAGCGCAATGAATATCCAGCCCAGGGTGAAAAGCACCATGAATCCAGGCTGGTTATCAGCATTAACGCCGGAAGTCCTCTTACGCCGCCCCTTCGCGAATCCCATGCCCTACTGCCCGAACAGATTCGTCTGCACGAACATGCCTTCCTTCTCGAAGAATTCCAGTGACTCTTCGACCGAACGGAAGACCTTGCTCGCCGTCTCCGTGATGAAGGGTGATGGGTTCTTCTCCGGCTTCCACACGATGTAGACTTCCTTCGTGTGCTCGAACGCATGCTGCAACTCGCGCTCAACGCCCGAGGACAGACCCGGCACGCCGCCCGGCAGTTCCGGCACGTAGCTCACGATCATGTCCGACTGGTCGATCAACTTGAAGTCACGCATGTAGATCTGGCCGTCAACGTCCCCCGCAATGTCCAGAACCTCGCGCACCTTCACCCGAAGCGTCGGCATGCCCCGGCTGCCGCCGTAGGCATGAGGCTCGTAGTCCAGGAAGTCCTGGCCTTCCTTCGCCGCGGCGATCGCGTTGTCCAGCAGCAACTTCTCATCCACGTCAGCAGGATCGAACGTCACGAAGTGATCGGCGAGTGCGCCGCGGAAGTCCTCGATCTCCTTGAGGACGTCAGGCATGTCCACCACGTGGCTCATCGGGAAGGAGGGATACACCTTCTTCATGTCCGGACGAGCGATCAGCCGGAAGCCCGTGCGCGTGGTGATGTTGTGCCGGCCGCGGCTGAGAATGTAGAAGGGCTTCCGCATCGCATGCGCCAGCATCTCGGTCGCGAGGATCTCCTCTTCGCGCCACACCATGCAGTCCTTCAGTGTCGCATCGATCTCATGCTCACCATGCAGACGGTGGTGCACTACCTCGATGTTGTCGACGAGGC
The DNA here is from genome assembly GCA_030432255.1 of Phycisphaerae bacterium. Lineage (GTDB taxonomy): Bacteria > Planctomycetota > Phycisphaerae > Phycisphaerales > UBA1924 > JAUIHS01. The sequence continues at coordinate 177,923 of JAUIHS010000005.1, read as the reverse complement.
ACACGAACATGTCCGGTTCGAAGGCTTCGATCTGGTCCCAGTCGAACGCCGAGAAGAGGCCGTGTCGCCAGCGGAACGTGGCGTGCGTGTTGACGATCACATTCTCCTGACCCTTCGACTCCGCAAGCACGTCCTTGAAGGCGGCCCGGCGGAGCGAGTTGAGACGCGACCACGGCAGGTCAAGGATCCGCCCCGGACGAACGTCGCGGCCCTCCGCATACATCATGTCGCCGATGTTGTAGAGCTCAATGCTTTCGCCCTGCTGGCCGGCGAAGTCCACCACGCCCTGCAGGTACTGCTTCTTGTCCATGCCAACCTGGCCGGTGACGATCGCACGCATGAGCGCTACTCCTGGTCGAAGGGTCTGACATCGCGGCACGTCCCACCAGCCGCGAGCGAAGGGGCAAGTATACCGGGCGGTCATGGCGATGGGACGCTGGTGTCGAACCACGGTGAGGACCTGGCGGCAGGTTCACGTCCTCTGAATGCATCCCACGCGAGATCGTGCGGCCCTTCTGCCTCGCAGATGCGGCTGATCTCGCCAAACTGGTCGGGCCGGTGACCCGATGAGAATTCAGTGTTGTGCCCGGCGGCCAGGCCATCGGATGGCAGCCCCCCAGCCGACGGACTATCCTGCCGCCAGATTCACCCGAAACCACCAGAGACCGAGACTACGCCATGTCCGTACTCGTCCACGCCGACACCAAAGTCATCTGCCAGGGCATCACCGGCTCCTTCGGGGCCATGCACACGAAGGGGTGCCTCCACTACGGGACCCAGCTCGTCGGCGGCGTCACCCCGGGGAAGGGCGGCCAGAAGGACGACAACGGCCTGCCGATCTTCAACACGGTCCAGGAGGCCGTCGATGCCACCGGGGCCGACGCCACCATGATCTTCGTGCCACCCCCCTTTGCCGGGGATGCCATCCTCGAGGCCGCCTACGCCGGGATTCACACCATCGTCGCGATCACAGAGGGCGTGCCCGTCGCCGACATGCTCCGCGTCCGCGCGGCTCTCGACGAGATGAACGCCTCACGGCCGGATGACGATCAATTGACCCTGATCGGGCCCAACTGCCCCGGCATCATCACGCCCGGGCCGAAGACGGGTGATGGCGAGTCCGCATCGGACAGCTACACCAGTGCGGGATGCAAGATCGGCATCATGCCGGGCTATATCAACAGGCACCGGTCCGAAACCAAGTCGGGTAAGGCCGTCGGCATCGTCTCCCGATCCGGAACCCTGACGTACGAGGCCGTCTGGCAGACATCCTCGCTCGACCTCGCGCAGTCCACCTGCATCGGTATCGGCGGCGACCCCGTCCGAGGCCTTTCGCATACCGATTGCCTCCGTCTCTTCCAGAATGACCCCGATACGGATGCGATCCTGATGATCGGTGAGATCGGTGGGACGGACGAAGAGGAGGCCGCCGCGTGGGCCAGCGCTCATGTAACGAAGCCTGTTGCCGCTTTCATTGCCGGTCGGACGGCGCCACCCGGCAAGCGGATGGGCCATGCGGGGGCGATCATCAGCGGTGGTCAGGGCACGGCCGACGCCAAGATCGAGGCTCTCCAGGCGGCGGGGATCGAAGTCGCCGAGACACCGGCAGATATGGGCCGGGCCATGGCTCGGGCCATGGGGATCGGCTGACCCAAGATTCCGCAGAGTCACACCCCGCATTCAGTGTTCAGTGATCGCTAACTTAGCTATACTCTGCGCGGCGGCGATTCTGCGCCGCCCTGAGGTTGGGCGATTCATCGACATCTGACGCCGGGCGGTCACCGCCGCGATCCGGCGCCACCCTGGAGATCTGACATGCGGACCGAACGAATCTGGCGCGCCGTGCTCATCGGCGCGATCGTCTTTGCGGGCGCCGGCATCTGGCGCATGGGTGCCCCGACTGCCGAGGCGAGCAACGCGACCCTGAACCTCGCTCCCGGCGAAGTTGCGACGATCGACATCAACAAGGTGCTGGACAACCTCGACGAGCGCGTGGCACGCGAGACTGAGCTCAAGGCGTTCTTCACGGAGTTGGAGAACGGCGTCCGGGCTTACGAGGCGGAACTGGAGCAGGCCCGCGAAGACCTCAAGCTCCTTCAGGCCGGCTCCCAGCAATTCAAGAACAAGCGCAACCAGATCGTCCGACTCCAACTCAAGATCGAGGGTGAGGCCCAACTGGCCCGCGCCCTCGCCGACGAGCGCCGCAAGATCATGCACATGGAGCTCTTCCAGAAGATCGTGGCCGCCACCGGCGAATACGCTGATCGCGAGGGCACCTGCATCGTCATGAACGATGACAGCAACGTCGAGATCCCGATCGACGAAATCTCCGGAAACCAGCTTCAGGCCGCCATCGTCGGTCGTCGCATCATCTACGCCTGTCCCGATGCCGACATCAGCATGTTCGTCGCCGAAATGATGAACAACCAGTACCGCGCCGGACAGTAATGAAGCCGGAAACCGCCGCGTCCATTGCCGAATCCCTCGCCGCAAGGCTCGTGGGTGATGGTGCTCGTCTGATTACCAGGCTCGATGCCGTTGAGCATGGTGACAACGAGACCCTCACATTCATCCGCGACCCTCGGTACGCGCGCGCCTGGTTGGAGTCTTCCGTGCCCGTGGCACTCATCGCGGAGGCAGACGCCGCGGACATCGAAGCGTCGCTCCCCGACGAAAAGACGCTCATCGTTGTCGCGGACGCCGATCTGGCCATGCTCGAACTGCTGGAACGGGCCACGCCCCCGATCTCCGGGCCGGCTCCCGGAGTTCACACCCACGCGATTGTCGCCGACGATGCTGACGTTGATCCGACAGCCGCCGTTGGAGCCGGGGTGGTGATCGGTCCGGGGGCGCGAATCGGCGCGGGGGCGGTCGTGCATCCCGGCGCCATCCTGGGCGCCGAGGTCACCATCTCCGACGGCGCCGAACTTCGGCCGGGCGTGATCGTGATGGACCGTTGCCGGATCGGGAGAGGCACCCTGGTGCACCCCGGCGTCGTGATCGGTGCTGATGGCTTCGGCTACCGGCCCGATCCCAATGGCCCCGGCATTCGCAAGATCCCGCACGCGGGAAACGTCATCATCGGAGACGGAGTCGAAATCGGGGCGAATACCACGATCGATCGCGGAAAGTTCGGGCCGACCGTGATCGGGGATGGAACCAAGATCGACAACCTGTGTCAGATCGGGCACAACGTGAGAATCGGGCGATGCTGCATCATCTGCGGCGCGACAGCCCTGGCGGGCTCCGTGGTGATCGAGGATGGCGTGACACTCGGGGGACGGGTCGCCGTCGCAGACAACCTTCGTATTGGCCGCGGCGCACGAATTGGAGCCGGTTCGGGGGTGATGGACGATGTACCGGCAGGAGCAACGTGGCTCGGACATCCGGCGTGTCCTCATCGTGAGGCATTGCGGCGGATCGCAGCTATCTCGGAGCTTCCAAAGCTGCTGCGGGGTCTGAAGAGGATCGCCCGGAAAGAGGAAGGACGTGGGCATGGTGACGACTGAGACTTCAAGCCCCGGACTCCTGCGTCGCCAGCGCACCGTTGCCGGTCCGGTCGAACTGAACGGTGAAGGGCTCTTCTCCGGACAGCCGGTGCACATGCGGATTCAGCCCGCGCCCGTGGATACCGGGATCGTCTTTCGTCGGACCGACCTTCCGGACAGCCCGGATGTACCGGCGCACGTCGACCATGTCGTCCCGCGGCCGCGTCGAACGGTCCTGCAGGTCGGCAATGCGGTCGTCGAGACTGTGGAGCACTGCCTCTCCGCGTTCGCCGGGCTGGGGATCGACAATGCGGTGGTCGAACTGGATGCGGCTGAGTTGCCTGCGGGAGACGGCTCCGCTCTTCCCTTTGCGGAGCAGCTTCAGGCGGTCGGTGCGACGGTGCAGGAAGCGGATCGCACGCCCATCGTGGTGACGGAGCCGATCATGGTCCGCGACGGCCAGGCGATGCTGACCGTCATGCCCACCGATGCGGATGCGATGGAGATGATGTACGTCCTTGACTACGGGGACCGCTCGCCGATCCCGCGTCAGACGTGTTCGTGGCACCTCGGTAATGACTATGGCCAGACGATTGCCCCGGCAAGAACGTTCTCGACGGAACACGATGCCCGGGCGATGTGGGACCAGGGCCTCTTTCGCCACCTGACGGCGAAGGAGATGCTGGTGATCGGGGATGGTGGCCCGGTCGAGAATGCCTACCGCTTCACCGACGAGCCGGTCCGGCACAAACTCCTCGACCTGCTTGGCGACCTCTCGCTGGCCGGGCGTCCGATCTCGGGTCGGATTGTCGCCGTTCGCTCGGGTCACGCCCTGAATCATCAGATGGCCCGTCGCCTTCTCGAGCACGAGGAGCAGAATCGGGCCGCCGCGAAGGCGGTGACACCGGCGATGGACATCCGGTCGATCATGCGTCTGCTGCCTCATCGTTACCCGATGATCCTGGTCGATCGTGTGATCGAGATCGAGGATGATGTCCGTGCTGTTGGGGTGAAGAACGTCAGCATCAACGAACCCTTTTTTCAGGGTCATTACCCGGGAACGCCGATCATGCCGGGAGTGCTGATCGTCGAAGCGATGTGTCAGCTTGCGGGACTCATGCTGAGTCACAAACTGGAGCGGACCGGCAAGATTGCGGTTCTCCTGAGCCTGGACGGTGTGAAGATGCGTAAGGCTGTGACCCCCGGAGACCAGTTGATCCTCGAATCTGAGGCGATCCGGGCCAGTTCTCGCTTCGGCGACGTACAATGCCGCGCATTCGTGGCGGGGGATCTCGTGGCTGAAGCCCGGGTGAAGTTCATGATGGTTGAGGCGGAGCAGCAGTAGTCCCATGCCAGTCAGGATCCATCCCACGGCGGTTGTCCATCCGAAGGCGGATCTGGATACCGGTGTTGAGATCGGGCCGTACTGCGTGATCGGCGCTCACGTCCGGGTGGGTGCATCGACGGTTCTGCACAATCATGTGACTGTTCAGGGCCCCACGGAGATTGGCACTGAGAATGTTGTGTATCCCTTCACGGTCCTCGGCGCCGAGCCGCAGGACCTGAAATACAAGGGTTTTGACACCTCGCTGATCATCGGGGATCGCAACAAGATCCGTGAGCATGTGACGGTCCATCGGGGGACGGAGTTCGGGGGCGGCCGCACGGTCATCGGAAGCGACTGCCTTCTGATGGTGGGCACACACGTGGCCCACGACTGCACGATTGAGGATGAGGTGGTGATCGCGAATGGCTGCATGATCGGCGGCCACTGTCTGATCGAGTACGGCGTGACGCTGGGTGGGGGCGCGGGCATTCATCATTTCACGACGGTGGGGACGCTGTCGTTCGTGGGCGGGATGGCCCGGATCACGAAGGACGTACCGCCGTACCTGGTTGTTGAGGGTGCTCCGGCCGAGGTCCGGAAAGTCAACACGACGGCCCTGATGCGTCGGCGCTGGGCGGTGGATGAGATTGAGCGGCTTCGTGTGGCGTTCAAGGCGATTTATCGGAATCCCGAGGCCTCGATCCAGACGACGATCTACCAGTTGCGTGCGGACCCGCACCAGTCCAGGGCGGTTCGTCGGCTCTGCGACTTCCTTGAGCGGGTTCAGGAAGGCGTTCACGGCCGCCATCTGGAAATTTCCAGGGACCCCAATGCCCCCCGTTATCGCTCCTGAGACCCTACTTCTGCGTTGACAGAGGCTTAGGGCGGTCGGATTGTCCGGAAGTTCGCGATTAAACTCTGAGAATTCAGCGCGTCAGGTATTGCACTCGGATCTCCTTGTGCTATCTTGAGAACGTCACCACGCACAGGGTGATGGAGTCTGCACCACGCAGCTCACATGTAGTTATGTCACTGAGAGAAGGTTATGCGCACCCACTTCGGGTTCGCTCCTGCCCGCTCGAAGTATCTCCGTATCCGTCTCCGCACAAGACGGCCGGGGTGGCGCGCAGGTTAGTTCACAGGGAATGTGAGGAGAAAGATATGAAGCCATTTGTGATGACGGCTGCGGCTCTTGGCGCCGTGAGCGCTCTCGCCGGTACCGCCTCTGCTGAGGTGGACTGGAACATGTCCTACAACGCCATGAACATGGGCGATCAGGTGGTTGCCACCTACACGCTCGGCGTTCCGAACCCCATCCACGTCTCCCTGGAGATGACCAACTTCACGGGTGTGGATTGGATCGGGCTGGACTTCGAGATCCTCCCCTCCGTCTACGAGTCGTACGGCCCCGGTGAATTCGACATGATCAAGTTCGATGACATGTCGCCCCGCAGCACCACGATCGCTCCCGCGACCGAGATGCTCACCGTCGATCAGCAGACCCTCGAGTTCGACTTCCCGTCTGCTCGCTTCGACGCCGGTGAAACTCACACCTTCACCTTCACCATCCTGAACCCCGATATCCAGCTCTTCGATCTCGCGATCCGTCCCGTCATCCCAACCCCGGGTGCCGCGACCCTCGCTGGCGTCGGTCTCTTCATGACCGCTCGCCGTCGCCGCCGCTGAAGCGGTTGAGCCGGAATCATCGCGAAGTGTAAGTGTCTCACTTCGCGGCCAAGGAAAAGACCCGGTCTCGTCGCGCTCGCCGCGGCGAGACCGGAATTTATGAGAGGAAGAGAAAGAATGTCCCAAGCCAAGATGCTCATTGCTGCTGCAGCACTGGCCGCCGGTGGTTCCATCGCTCACGGTGCGACCTCCTGGAACGAGTCGGTGCAGTTCAACGATCTTTCGCCCGTTCGCGTTGCGTTCCCGGGCTTTGGTGATCGCGGCGCTGATGACGGTGTTGTTGATAACACCTTCGACGTGACCAACTTCGTCGGTCTCGATCTCGCGTCCATGAACATCAAGATCAACCCCCATCCGGATGAGACCTACGGTCCCGGTGAGTTCGAGTCGATCGTCTTCGACATGACGGTGATCCCCACCGCTCAGGAGTCCGGCTCCGATGTCGGTTCCTACACCTTCGATGACGACAAGAACCTCTTCTGGGAATTCGCGCCCGGTGAGTACGAGACGGGCGAAGTCGTGCGCTTCACGTTCACGATCCTGACGCCCCACATGAAGCTGTTCGAGATGGAATTCGAGCCGAACGTTCCCACACCCGGCACGCTTGCGATCGCCGGTCTTGCGGGTGTCGCCGGCCTCCGTCGTCGACGCTGATCCTTCGGCGGATCTCAAACGCCGACCTTCATCTCAGCCTTTTCCTCAGCGAGCCGCTCAATCTTGAGTTGGCTCGCTGTTTTGGTATGGGGGCGTGGCGGTCACTCGCTCATTGCCGAATGCCTCAATGCCGAATGCCTACAATGAGCGCATCATGTCCACCCCGCAACAACGCCGGCGAGTCGCACGCTGGGTCATCATCACCCTGGTTGTCGCATGGATCGGCATGCTGCTCGTCATCGGGGTCGACCTCGTGGAACTCAAGCAGGGCGGACCGCCCAGGCTCGAATCACCTGACGACACCACACCGACGCAGCCGGATCAGGCCGAATCCGCCGACGAATCCTGAGCCCTCGCGTACCAGTGCACCGCCGTGCTCCCGTAGGCATGCGTCTCCGGACCAAGCAGACCGGGCAACGTCATGTCCACCTCGATCCGAGTGCTGACCGGTTCGTCCTCAGCGCGAGGCTCATAGAAGGGGTGCGGCGTTCTCAGCAATGCAAAGCCGTCCGCATCGAGGTACTCCGTCAGTCTCACGAACTGCTCAAAGACCTGCGCCCGCTGTGCTGGATCCTGCACCATGGGGTACGGCGGGTCGAAGTTGATCACGTGAACGGGACGGGGGCAGCGGGACAGCACGGTCAGCCCCAGCGCATCTGCCTGCACCAGGGAGGCGCGATCCCCGGCGCCCAGCGATTCGATGTTGCGACGCAGGATGCCCGCGATGTGCCGGTCGCGTTCGACGAATACGCACTCCGATGCACCACGCGAAATGGCCTCAAGACCGAAGCAGCCCGTGCCTGCGAACACATCAAGAAATGCGTAGCCCTCGCAGTGACCCGCAAGCATATTGAAGATGGCCGTTCGCACCCGGTCGGGGAGCGGGCGAGTCTTCGAAGAGTCTCGCGGCGTCTCCAGCCGCCTTCCCTTGAACTCTCCAGTGATGATCCGAATCATGGTCAGAACCTGATCCCGACAGACAGCGCCAGTCCGGCCAGTGCGTTGTCAAAGATGAACTCATCGCTCCCCGATCCCTCGGAGAGGTCCGTGGACAGGTGCCGGAACCCGAGTCGCACATCAACATTCTCGTGCAGTTCCCAGCGGAAACCGGCCTCGATGTTCCACGACGAGGAAGCATCATCGCCGGCGTCCCAGAAACCGAAGTCCGAATTCAGATCAATCGAGAAGTCCCGGGTGATCTCCAGACCGAGGCGGATACCGATCATCGGCTCGATCCAACTTCCGTCACCGGATACCGAACCACCCGCGGTCTCCAGGTCGAGGTCAACCTCGTAGTACCGGAGGCCACCGTACAGGTCGAAACTGAAACCGACCTGGTCGTCGCCGCCGGCGCCGAGGGTGCGGTCCCAGAGGCGGTGGCCCGCCGAGATCTCAAAGGACGAATAGGAGAGGTCAAAGTCCACGAGGGTGCCGCGGGGGATCGCGAGTGCACCGGCGTCCACCGCCTTGCCCGCTCGTCCGGTCTCATCCGCGTTGAAAGTGAACCCCGATGCTCTGACAAACCACCGGTCCCAGCGGATCTCAGCGCGGGCTGCGGGGGCGATCTCGTTTTCGTCGAGATCGATGTCCTCAACTTCGAATGCGTTGTCCTCGGAATCTCCTCCGCCGGCGAACGAGATGTCGCCTCGAAGTCCGGGGTACCAGAGCACCGGTTCGATGCGCACGGTCCAGGGGGTTTCGAGTGTGAACGGGGTCTCCGCGGGGTCCTCTGCGGCGGCGGCGGTGCTGCCGACGAGTGGGGCTAGAATGGCGAGTGGCAGGAGTGTTGATCTTGTCACGTGGTTGATCCCGGCGTTATTGGGGGTCATTGGAGTCAGGGAGAGTAACGGCTGCGTCGGGTCACGGCGAGTGAGGATGTCATGACGGAAGAAGGCGGAACCCAACCAGGTGGTGTTGAGATTGCGCCGGGCGTCCGCGTTCCCGAGGCTTCGTTGCGTTTCAAGGCGACCCGGAGTTCGGGGCCCGGTGGTCAGAACGTGAACAAGGTGGCGACCCGAATGGAGTTGCGTCTGGCGTTGTCCGAGATCCCGCTGGCGAAGAGCGCGATGGCCCGCCTTCGGCGTCACGAGCGAGGTCGGATCACGTCGGAGGGTGAGTTGATCATTGCGAATGAGGAGTCGCGCAGTCAGCATCGGAACCGTGGGCGTTGCCTTGAGTTGCTTCGGGAGATGCTGGTGCGGGCGATGGCGGAGCCGAAGCGTCGGATCGCGACGCGTCCCTCACGGGGGTCGGTGGAGCGTCGCCTGGAGGCGAAGAGCCGTCGAAGTGCGTTGAAGCGTCGTCGTCGGCCGCCCGATTCAGAGTGAGGGGCCGGAAGCTGGGTCAGACTTTATTTTTGGGAAAGGGTTGGGTCAGAATTTGCGCGGATGGGTCTTGCCGCGGGGGTTGAATCCGGGTTATTCTGTGCATGGGTAAAACATTTTACCAGAGTGTGTACCGGCGGATTCGGCCGAGTGAAATCGGGGGTGATGCGGCTGGCTCTCCGGAAGGGTAAAGCGCTTTACCAGGAAGAATGGGCCGGGGGGAAGCAGAGATCTCGAAGCGCAACGTCGTCCCGAGGCGTTGCACGCGTGTGAATAGGCATCTGATAAACCCAGATTGAGAGAGATTCCATGAGTATCAAGACTGTCCTCAAAGGGGCGTGCCTGCCGTGCCTCCTGGCCGGTACCAGCGCCTTTGCCATCGTCATCGTCGACGGCGAGAAGGACGGCATCTTCTCCGGGCCGGAGAGCTACGACGGCCCGCTGATGGTGCAGAAGTCCAATGTCATCGACTTCCTCGACGGAGCCATCATCGACGGCACCTTCGACTCCGACAACAGCAACGTCGGTGGCAAGGGCGGCTTCGATGCCGGCACCACCGTCAGCGACCCCTTCCCCATCATGGGTGAAGTCGGACCCGGAAGCGTGACCACCGGTATCGAGTACGCCATCGACCTCGATGAAGTCGGCTTCCAGGCCGGGCCAAGCGAGTTCATCCGGATCGCCGGTATCCTCAACAACGAATTCCACGATGACGTCTCCAACCAGGTCGTCGGCGGTTTCGGCGCTGAACAGGATGCACTCGGCGAACCGCGCGATATCGACTTCAACGGGTTCCCCGGACTCCAGTACGTCTCCGTCAATCCCAACGGCGGACCCAGCATGGCCGCGACCGTTGACGGTACCCTCGACGGGCATTACCCCGCCGCGCTCTGGACTCAGACCATCGGCACCTCCGCCGGTGATAACACCGACTCCGATCAGCACACCGCCAACGGCTCAGAACTGAGCGCGATCTACGCCTACGTCGATGAAACCACCGACATCCTCTATGTCTTCATCGCCGGTAACCTCAGTTCCGACTTCCGCAAGTTCGAACTCTTCCTCGATGTCGCGTCCGGCGGGCAGAACAAGCTTCGCGGCGACAACTCCGACGTCGGCTTCGGCGGCCTCAACCGCATGGGCGACGACGGCGTCAACATGAACGGGCTCACCTTCGATTCCGGCTTCGCGGCCGACTACTGGATGAGCTACACCATCGGCGCCACCAACCCCGATCACTACCTCGACGCGGCAGCCATCGGCAGCCTCGGTGGTGCTCCGGGCGGCTTCGTCGGCGGTGGCAACAAGCTGCTTGGCCCGATCAATGCCCCCGGTCCGCAGAATGGCGGCACCATCATGGTGGACTGCAACAACAGCAACCTCGGCGGCGTGGCCGGCCGCAGCCCGCAGGGCGGCGCCGGCAGCGAGGCGGATGTGACCGACCCCGCGACCGTGACCACCGGCATCGAGTTCGTTGTTGATCTTGAGAGCATCAAGTACGACGTCATGAACCTCGGCGCTGTCGACATCGACATGTGCGCCTTCCTGGTCGGTCAGTCTCAGGACTTCATGTCCAACCAGTGCACCGGCGGCCTCACCTCCGTCGGCACGCCCGACCCGGGCAGCCTCGGGTTCCCCGCCAAGGAAGTTGACCTCAACGACTGGGACGGTAACCAGTTCGTGACCGTCAGTGTTCCCGGCTCGCCCACCAACCCGGGCATCACGATCGACGGTTCGCTGGATGTGGCCGCGTACGGCACCGCTTTGTGGGTCAACACGACCAACGGCACGTCCTTCTCCGACAACTCGGACAGCGATCCCGATACGGCTGACGGCTCCGAGATGTGCGCCGTGTACGCCACCGTGGGTCTCAAGGACGGCGATCCCGCCCTGTACGTCTTCGTGGCTGGCAACATCCACGACTGGAACCGTCTGATGTGCTTCTTCGATACCACCACGGGTGGTCAGAATGACCTTCGCGGCGACAACGCCGGCATCGACGGTGGTCGTCTGAACAACGGCCTCGGCGGCCCCGACGGCTTCACGTTCGACACCGGCTTCGAAGCCGACTACGTGGTCGTGTACGGCACCGGTGACAACGAAGGCACCATCGAGCACTTCGCCGAGGGTGCTGAGCTTCTGACCGATGGCGGCGGCAATGGTGGCCGCATCGGCGAGCAGGTGGCCAAGAGCGCCGGCGCCGTGGACGGCGTCTACGAGCCGGTCGTTGGTTTCGGTGACAATGATGATGCGACCGCGGCATTCGGCAACGGCAACGAGATCGATGCGATCTACGCCCGCGTCGAAGGCTCCAACGCCTGCTTCTTCATCGCCGGCAACCTCGCCACTGACTTCACCGCTCTTCAGATCTTCTTCGACACCATCCCGGGCTCCGGTCAGAACACGCTTCTGTACGACGATCCCGCGACGCCCGAGAACGAAGGCAACGTCAAGGTCGACTCCGGCGCTCTCGATCGCATGGGTGGCCCGGTGACCTTCATTGACGACTCTGATCCGAAGAACCCGATGGTCGTTGTTCTCAACGACGGTCTGACCTTCGACACCGGCTTCGATCCGGACTACTGGGTCGGTATCAAGACCGGCAACTTCGATCTGGGTCAGGCGAACGTCTACATCAACTATGTCCGTCTGCGTCCCGATGGTGTTGATCCCGGCGAAGGCTATTTCATGGGTCAGGGCATCACCGGTGGCCTCGGTGCCCTCAGTGGCGGCGACGCTGGCTCGCCTCTCGCGCAGCTGGACATCAATAACAGCAACACCGCTGGTGTCCTCGGTTCCATGAACCACTACGATGGTGGCGGCACCGATCCGGCTACGGTTGATACTGGTATCGAGTTCTGCATCCCGCTCACAGCGCTTGGCTGGAATGGTATGGATGAGATCAAGGTCGCCGCGTTCATCACCGGCGAGTTCCACGACACCGTGTCCAACCAGACCGCCCAGCACACCTGCGTCGACAACCTCGGCGAGGTGCGTGACGTGGACTTCAACGATCACCAGGGTCTCCAGTACTTCACCTACGATCCCATGACCGGCAGCAGCAGCGTGTCCGCCCCGGATGACTGCACCGCTCCGGCCCCGGATTGCGAAGGCGATGCCAACGGCGACCTGGTCGTCAACTTCGACGACCTCAACGAGGTGCTTGCCAACTGGAACATGTCCGTGCCGCAGGGCACCATGGGCGACGTGTCTCCGTACAACCCCGGTGGCCCGATCGGTGACGGCGTCGTGAACTTCGACGACCTGAACACGGTCCTCGCCGCGTGGAACACCTCCTGCCTGCCATAACCATCTCGTACCTCGCATCCCGTTCGGGATGACAAGGGTCCCAGGACGCCGTCTGAATCTCAGGCGGCGTCCTTTTCTTTTTCGGGCACCCGGCTCCGGGGTGGATGGCCTGCGGCCTGTCACTCAGAGGAACTCAGCTCATCACCCGTCGACTGCCACTCTGACACCCCTCGTCCGCTCCCGGCCCGTTCGTGACAGTTTGGCAGCCGCGACACCCTGGCTAAGTGGCTTGCTGCAAGTGGTTTATGGCTTTGAATGGATTGGCCCGCACTTTGCCTGTCCCTGGGTGTGATGGTGCATCTGCGCTCCCAACCCGGCCGACCTGACGACGCGGGGCCCGAACGGCTCAACCTCCTGCTGTCCTATGGCGGCTGGCGGGAAGAGTCCTGGGCAGACCTGCTGCCCCGGATGCTCGATCCGCTCGGCGTGCGATCGCTGCGGGCCGACAGCGCCGCCAGTGCCGCCGACCTGATCCGGCGGGAGCGGATTCACATCGCCGTGGTGGACCTCTGCGTTCCTCTCTCTGATGACGAGCGCGACGGGTGCTCCGAAGAGGGCGGTGCCCGCATTCTCGATCTTCTGAACCGACTGGAGACGCCGCCGCCCACCGTGGTGGTGAAGCGTCGGAAGACCCGCCGCGACAACGTCCGTGAGACGGCCTCGGCGCTTCGCGCCGGCGCTTTCGCGGTCATCGAGCGTCCCGTGAAGCTCGAACTCGTCCTGGAAACCATGCGCCGCGTTCTGCGGCGTCATTACGCCGACCGGTGGCCAGATGCCACCGGCTGCATGTGATTTGACCGTACCGATACACCTCAGAGCGGGTCGCGTGTTGGCGACCCCGTGAATGGAGATTCAGAGCAATGGCAACAAAGACCCGGATCAAGGTTCGGCCCCTCGGTGACAAGGTCATCGTTCGTCGTGATGAGGCCGTGGATCGGACGGAGTCCGGCATCTACCTGCCCGAGTCCGCGAAGGACACCCCGAAGTCGGGCGTGATCGAAGCGGTGGGGAACGGCACGCTCAACACCGACAGCGGTGATCGCACCCCGCTGACCGTCAAGGCCGGCGATCGCGTGATCTTCTCGAGCTACGCCGGTACCGAAGTGAAGCTGGATGACGACAACTTCCTGATCATGTCCGAGAGCGACATCCTCGCCATCGTCGACTGACCGGGAAGGAGCCGACCGTGTCCATGACGAACGATGAACTCCGCCAGGCGCTGGGTGAGCTCAACAGCGAACGCGACGCCGCCTTCGTCTTCTGCGATGCGCCCTCGTGCGTGGTGCAGAACGCCATCCTCATTCCCGCGGAGGATGACGGACTCGTCAAGGTCTCGGATGGCAAACACGTCTACATCATCGATGCGACCCGGGTCGCGTGGGTGAAGATCGGATAAGTACGAACTCAATCGTCCCGACATGTCATGGGACAAAGGAAAGAACAGCATGGCTGCCAAGCAGATTGCATTTGATGTCGATGCCCGTGAGAAGATGCTCCGCGGCATTGAGAAGCTCGCCGCCGCGGTCAAGGTGACCCTCGGCCCGTCAGGTCGCGTCGTGGTCCTTGAGAAGTCCTTCGGCGCTCCGACCGTCACCAAGGACGGCGTCTCCGTCGCCAAGGAGATTGAACTGGACGACGCCTACGAGAACATGGGCGCCCAGATGGTCAAGGAAGTTGCCAGCAAGTCCTCCAAGGACGCCGGCGACGGAACCACCACCGCCACCATCTACGCCGAGGCGATCTTCAAGGAAGGTCTCAAGAACATCACCGCCGGCGCCAATGCCAACCAGGTGAAGCGCGGCATCGACAAGGCCATCGGTGGCATCGTCGCTGAACTCGGCAAGATGTCCAAGAAGGTCTCCTCCTCCGAGCAGATCGCCCAGGTCGGTACCTGCTCCGCCAACCAGGACGAGCAGATCGGCAAGATCATCGCTGAAGCGATGGAGAAGGTCGGCAAGGATGGCGTCATCACCGTCGAGGAAGGCCAGTCGCTCGAGACCGAGGTCGAACTCCTCGAAGGCATGCAGTTCGACAAGGGATACCTCAGCCCACACTTCGTGACCGACACCGCGGCCATGGAGTGCGAACTCGAAGACTGCTACATCCTCATCCACGAGAAGAAGATCACCACCGCCAAGGATCTCATCCCGATCCTCACCAAGGTCGCCGAGGCGGGCAAGGCCCTCCTCATCATCGCTGAGGACGTCGAGTCCGAGGCGCTCGCGACCCTCGTGGTCAACAAGCTTCGCGGCGTGCTCAAGATCTGTGCCGTCAAGGCTCCCGGTTTCGGCGATCGCCGCAAGGAGATGCTCCAGGACATCGCGGTCCTCACCGGCGGCGACGTCGTCATGGAGGAACTCGGCATCGACCTCGAGAAGCTCGAACTGAAGCAGCTTGGACGTGCCAAGAAGATCACGATCGACAAGGACGCGACCACGATCGTCGAAGGCGCCGGCACGAGCGCTCAGATCAAGGGACGCATCGACATGATCAAGCATCAGATCGATGCCACGTCCTCTGACTACGATCGCGAGAAGCTCCAGGAACGCCTTGCCAAGCTCGCCGGTGGTGTTGCCCAGGTGAACGTCGGCGCTGCGACGGAAGTCGAAATGAAGGAGAAGAAGGCCCGCGTCGAGGATGCCCTGCACGCCTGCCGTGCGGCCGTCGAAGAGGGTGTTCTTCCCGGTGGTGGCGTCGCCGTGCTCCGTGCCCGCAAGGCCCTTGCCGCGCTGCGTGACAAGGCCGTCGGCGACGAGCGCATCGGCATCGACATCATCGATCGCGCCCTGACCGCTCCCATCAAGCAGATCGCCAAGAACTGCGGCCTCGACGGCTCGGTCATCGCGCACAACGTGGAGCAGGACGGCAAGGCCGCGTACGGCTACAACGCCCTGACGCACGAGTACGGCGACCTGGTCAAGATGGGCGTGATCGTCCCGACCAAGGTTGAGCGCGTCGCGCTGCAGAATGCCGGTTCGATCGCTGGCCTGCTGCTGACGACCGACGCCGCGATCGTCGAGTTGAAGGAGAAGAAGGCGGGCGCCGGTGCCGGCGGCGGCATGGACGACTTCGACTACTAAGTCCCGGACTGCAAGCGGCCGAAGCCCGGTCGCAGCGAGTTGAATCATCAGAGCCCGGAGGTATGTGTCTCCGGGCTTTTCTCTGCGCCCGGATGTCCCGAATTCGACTGCCGACCGCTCGCCTATACTCGCACATGGCCACTGTTCTTGTGACCGGCGCGACCGGATACATCGGCGGGCGACTTGTGCCGCGGCTTCTCGAGCGAGGCGATCGGGTGCGGTGCATCGCGCGCTCCGCCGCCAAGGTTCGCGCCCGTGCCTGGGCTGATCATCCGAATGTCGAGATCGTCGAGGCGGATGTTGCAGCGCCGGACCTTGCGACGCACATGCAGGGGTGCAGCGCTGCGTACTACCTCGTGCACTCCATGATCGCCGCGAATGAAGAGTACCGCGAGCGCGATCGGCGCCTGGCGCAGGGTTTTGCAGATGCAGCATCGCAGGCGGGTGTGGAGCGGATCATCTATCTCGGCGGCCTGGGGGAGACGGGTGACGATCTGAGCGAGCATCTGCGGTCGCGGCGTGAAGTGGAGTCGGCGCTCGCATCGACACCCGTGCCGGTGACCGTGCTGCGGGCGGCGATGATCATCGGATCGGGATCGGCGTCATTCGAGATTCTGCGTTACCTCATCGAGCATCTGCCCGTGATGATTACGCCGCGGTGGCTGCGGACGGAGTGCCAGCCGATTGCCATTCGCAACGTGCTCGCGTATCTCATTCAGTGTCTTGACACGCCGGAGACGATCGGCCGCACGCTCGACATCGGCGGCCCGGATGTGCTGACGTATCACCAACTCATTCGGACATTCGAGAAGGTGCGAGGGCTGCCCCGCCGGTGGATCATCCCGGTGCCGGTGTTGACGCCCCGTCTCAGTTCCTGGTGGATTCATCTTGTGACGCCGCTGAGCCACCGCATTGCGCGGCCGCTCGCTGAGGGACTTCGCAATCGGGTGGTGTGTGAGAACGATGATGCGGCCCGGTTGATGCCACAGCATCTGTTCACGGTGGAGGAGGGGATCCGTGCGGCGCTGGTGCGACTCGAAGACAGTGCGGTTGAGACGACGTGGTCGGATGCCGGACCGATCCCCGGTGATCCCGACTGGGCGGGGGGCACGGTCTTCATGGATCGACGGACGATCGATGTGAATGCACCGCGTGAGGTCGTCTTCCGCACGGTGTGCAGGCTTGGTGGGCGCGAGGGGTATCACGCGGCGAACTGGCTGTGGGCGGTTCGCGGCCTGATGGACCGACTGGTCGGCGGTCCGGGTCTGCGTCGAGGCCGGCGTGACCCGCAGTCGATCGGTTTTGGTGACACGCTGGACTTCTGGCGTGTGACTGCGATTGACCGCGATCGTCTGCTGCAGTTGCGCGCTGAGATGCGTCTTCCCGGTGTCGCGATGCTGGAGTTCGAGTTGGAGGACACGGAAGGGGGCGAGACGAGCCTGTCGCAGATCGCGCGGTTCAAGCCTCGCGGCCTGCTTGGGCTCCTCTACTGGTACATGGTCCTGCCGCTTCACGGCGTGGTCTTCAGAGGCATGCTGCGGGGACTGCGGGATGCGTCCGAGGCGGCAGCGCGACATCCTGCGGAGGCTGACTCCCCTCAGCCGCAGCCGGTCGATCAGCAAGAATTGGCCCAGGGCGATGTCGTCCGATAACTCTTCTCAAGCTATCTGGACCGTCGTGCGCGCCGTTCGGGTGCAAAAAACTCCCTTGTACGGGTTGTTTCCCATCCTCACGGGGTTAGATTAGACCCTGTTATCGACTTGCACAGTCGAACGCCCCCGCACAGGGGCGGGAGCAAATTGGAGTTTCAGGAGAACAAGGAGAAACGCATGAGTTCTGTGCGCACTATCGGTGCAGTTGCTGTGATGTCCGTCATTGGCCTCGGAACGGCGAATGCCGCGACAATTGGTGTCGATGGCCGCAACGGCTTCGACGCATCTGACTACCTCGCCACCGGCGGCGACTACGACGACTTTCGCTCGGTCCTCATGTCGATGGGCCACACCATCGTCCCGCTGACCTCGTACGACGGCGGCAACCTCGCGGGCATTGATGCCATCATCACTATGAATCCGTACAACGGCAGCGGCCTGTACTCCGCTTCTGAGATGGCCGCGATCAGCAACTTTGTTGCGGGTGGTCGGGGCATGCTCTCACTCGGTGAGGGTGGCGGCGCCTCCGATGCGAACATCGGCAACATGAATGCGATCACCGGTCCTCTCGGTGGTACGTTCTCCGGCTCTGCCTCGAACGCCGCCGGCATTGTGGTGTCCGACTTCGTCGCCCACCCCGTGACGATGGGCCTCTCGCAGGTCGGCATCGACTTCAACCGGACAGTTGCCGTTTCGGGCACAGCCATTGATCTCGTTGCGACCGGCGAGGACTTCCTTGCCGTCAACGACGGCATGGGCGGCGCCGGCAACGTGGCCTTTGTCGGTGATCAGTCGTTCCTGAAGGACGACGGCACCGGCTCCGACTTCCCGCTCAGCGCGCTCGACAACGAGCAGCTGCTTCGTAATCTTGTCGACTACATCACGATCCCGGCGCCCTCGACGCTGGCCATGATCGGCTGCGGCGGCCTGGCCGCTTTCCGCCGTCGTCGCTGAGTCACGACATCAACTGATTGAATGCAGGGCACCTCAGCAATGGGGTGCCCTTTTCATTGGCGCGTCAGCGCCGGCGGCGGGCGGCGAGGAGGCCAGCCCCCGCGGCGAGCGCGAGGGAAGCAGGCGCGGGTACCGCCACCCGAACCTCGAGGCTGTCCTGCATCACGAAGCCACCCGTCTCGCTATTGCCGCGAACGACGGCTTCACTGAACGGGGAGTCGAGGAAGAACCCGTTCCAGTCCCACGGCGTCCCGTCATCCATGGCACGCGAGGCTGTCAGCGCCTCGGAGGCGATCAGTGCGCCCTCTTCGTCGAAGAAATCGATGAAGCCATCGGCGGTATCCGAATTGGTTGCGAAGTAGCCACCGAAGTAGTTCATGGGCATGCTGAAGCGGTACCGAACGGGCTGGCCCGGGCTGCCGATGAACTTCGCTTCGGCATGAGGCGTGACCACACCGTTGTAGTGCCAGGAACGCGCCACGATCACCCCGTTGCCGCTCTCGCCGGTGATCGTGGCGAGTCCATCGAAGACACTCAGCGGGTCGCTGTGGTACCCGTAGCTGAAATCTTCGAACCCCTCCGTCACAGTCGGCGTCACATCTCCAGGCCCAACGATCGCGGCATGTGACGCAGAGCCGACGCAGGAGGCCATGAGAACTGCGGTGATCAGCGAGGTCCGTGATGTGCGCATGGACGTCTCCAGTGTGGGAGGGAGCAGAGCGACGAGGAGGTTCACCTCGCAGGTCAAGACTCGAATCAATAAGCAGAGTCTGGAAGCATGCAGTTTCCGATTGTGGATCGGGAGTTCGTGTTCATCCCGCACAACCGGCATAAACGGACATCGCCCGCGGGGCAGGTGACTTGCGGGCGGGGGCCAGGCAGATCATTGGTTCTGATGATGTCCCATGCCCGGTCAGATCGCTCGGGTCCATTTCCTACGGGCGGCCCGGTTGATTCCCCGTGCAGCAGATATAGCATCCAGTATCAGCCAACGAGACAACTTCAGACTCCGGAGGTCCTCATGACGACGAATGTTAAGTTGATGCATGGCGCGGTGATCGTGCTTGCGATGAGCTTCGCCGGCTCATCTCCAGTGTTCAGTCAGGAAAGCGACACGAGTCGCAGACTTGAAGCGTGGGAGTTGACAAGCAAGCAGGACCTTCTGAAGACACTCAGAGAAGCCTGGGATGCCGACACTCAGTCTCTTGCTCGCATGGTTGCGGGTGACGATCGGGTTATCGAGTTGTCGAATCGCTCTGCAGCGGTTTCTGAAGATGCCTCCCTGCGGGAGATTGAGGAGCTGCTCAGTGATGTTTCCGAGTTCAAGCTCAGTCTCGAGTCGGCGGTGAAGTCAACTCCGTACTGGGCAAAGCGGGCGGCGGCGGCATCGCTCGAGACAGGTCGATCAGAGGTCGGTGCAATGACGCTCCTGATGGACGCTGCGGATTATCAATCCGCGCTCAAGTTCATCGAAGCATCATCCCTCCACCCCGCGGCTCTGCTGCCGGGCGCTTTTCAGTTGGACCTTCCCGTGTCGCGTCTTGCCGAGTTGTCGGAGGATCAGCTCAAGACGGTCGCGGCCCTCTTCGAGGGGCGATCACGAGCCACCAGTGAGCGGTATCTCCGGAATCTGATAGAGAAGCGACGCAAGCGTGACCGCAGACCGCCAGACCAGGCAGAGCACAGGAGGATGGCAGAGCGTGGGCTTTGGCTCTGGAAGGCAATTGCCGGACAGGAGCTTGATTTTGACGCACGGTTGCTCGAGGAGCGGGCGTTGGGTTGGCATGAACTGGCTTCGGCTGCAATCGGGTCTTCGAAGGAGCGGTCTGACCGGCGGTTCGGCTTCCTTGCGAGGGCAGAGGCGGTCGACCGTCAGGAGATGGGGCGTGCCTGGCATGCTCAACGTCTGGAGCCCCTGTATGGGGAGAGTCCGAGGGGCAGACCATGGCGGAGCAAGGAAGAGAAGCAAGCGTTCATTGACGCGGAGTCTGAACGGTGGGCGGCTCAATGCAAGCCAAGATCCCTGGCGCGTACGGCCTACCTCCGCGCATTGCTGCGCGGTACGGAGTCCGAAGCCGAGATTCTCGAGGTCCTCAGAGATGCGCGGGAAGCAGCGAAGGCATCACTTGCACACGGCTTCTCGAACGAAATGAATGACTACACCCACTTCTCCGCGCTCGCCTACATGTTGCTGATCCAGCAGCACATTCTCCAGGGAAGCTTTGACGATGCACGCGCTGTGATCGACGAAATGGGCAGCACCGAACTTGCGGTAGCTGTGGGGGATGAACATATCTTTGAGAGGCCCAGACGCAACCGGGACGCCGCGGAGTCACTCCTGTACATCGCGTTGCTCCAGCAGTCTCCCGAGAACGCAGCGGCCTTCCTTGAGGATTCGGGCATGGTCTGGCCGGAGTGGAGCCTGCTCACGTCATGTCAATCCGTGGACGCTGCTGCGGCGCTTGGGCTCTTCGATCATTGTGAGTCTCTGCTCAGGAGCGCAGCGGAGATTCTCACGACGAGGCGTCCGAGTGTGGTTCCCACTGTCGAGATTCACGATCGCTGGCAGGCACACGAAGACCGCGAGTTTGATCGGCTGTTTGCGGCGGGGTTGCGTGCCGGTTTCATGCCCCAACAACTCAAGCAGTTCGGCATTCGAGGAAAGGGAAGTTCAACTGACTCCATCATCGGGCATGCTCGGCGCGGACACTGGACCAGGTTCGTGTCCGACCTCGACGAGCTTGATCGCGAGGGTCAGCTGATTGTGTTTCTTGCGTTGGGCGAGGACGGGCAGGTGGTGCGCTGATGAACATCATATACAGGAGCACACTGGCAATTGTCCTGCTCTGTTCCGCGTGCGCGGATGGTCTGGCGAAACTTGAGACGACGCTGTCGCCGGCTGCGGCTGTACTTGCTATCCAGCAGGCCTACAAAGCTCGTGACGTTGGCCGTCTCATTGATGAGGGCGAACAGACTCGTGGAGTCGGTCCATCAGGAGCGATGGATGTGTTCCTTCGCGACGTCGATGCCGTGCTCGAAGCCGTCCCGAGTCCTGACCGCCCGGCTGCAGAGGCGTCGGCGATCGTATGTGTGATCGAAGCAACCCGATGGGGTTCCACCCCGGCGCGGTTCGAACTTCTCGAGACCTACGTGAATGCCCGGCCAAAGGCGTATCAACCGATGCTCCTGGCCGGAATGATGGAGTTCGTCCAGAGCGTGGCCCCCGTGCCTGATGCAGAACTGGATGCTGGCAGCCTTCTGGACGTTCGGTTGATCGGGACACTTCTCATCATGGAAACGCCAGTCGAGGAGCGCGCAGATCTCGAAGCGTGGTTCCTGAGGGTGTACCACCTGAGTTCTTCGAGGGTCGCTTCAGCAATCTATTCCGAAGACGGCAATGGTGTGATCAGATTCCCGGATGCGAGGGCATGGGCACGGGAGTCGCACTGGGTGAATGCCCAGGCCGTCCGAGCGCTCGAGGCACGGACGACGGATGACCTCAGTCGGCTTCGTGAGGAACTCAGGGATCTTCGCCGCGAGATGATCATCAGGATCATCGCCCTCGATCAATCGATCGATTCGCGCATCCGATCACAGGTCACCGCTGCGACGAAGTCGCTGCAACGTGAGATCGACGCGGTAGGCGCGGAGCTGAAGGTTCTGCGTTCTCGAGTCGATCGCAATGAGCTCATTCTGGAGGTGGTCGTTCGAGAGGCCATCCCGGGCGCGGGTCGGTCGATCCCGGAGGCGACTGATGGGTTTGTCGACGAGGACGTTGACAAGATCGATGATCAGCTGGAGCGTCATCTCATTGATGCATTTGCACCGCTGATCGTTCTGGACCGGCCCATTGAGCACGGCACGGCTGATCGAGTTGGTGTGCCATGCGATCCCTACTGGTTCGCGACCGAGTCGAATGTGGTTCTGAGACCCGAGAGAAAGGGGGACCTGGATCCGGACCTCTACAGACTGAATCCGCGAGAGGCGATGCAACTGACTGATCGGTTCGAGTCGGTCCGTGGTAGATTCAGGGGACTTGGTGAAGACTTCCGCACACAGCGGCCCGTCAAGCCTTCGCTTCTCTATGACATTCCTCGCGCTGATCATGACCTGATCTCCCTCACGCTCGAGAGCCAACCGGAGTTGTGGTGGCAAGGCAACAGCGGGGGTTGGGATGCCGCGGCAGATGCGGGTGATGGTCTCTTTGCGCGCGTCTGGCGCCCCTTCACGGACCACCAGCACCTGTTGTCAGTGCAGTACTTTGTCTTCCTGACGTGGAACGAGAGCGCGACGTACAAGAACCCGGCCGTGGAGGATCAGCGAGCGGGATCGCATGAGGGTGACTGGCTCTGTATCGATCTTTGCATCAATGTCGCGAAGCCTCATGTTCCTCACCTTGTCCACGCGATCTACCACAACCATGGTCGCCAGATCTTCATCCTCCCGGAGTCGCTGGAGTACCACCGGACCGCGGCAGGCGACGTGCATCCGCTTGTCTATCTCGAGTGGGGGTCGAATGAGCCGTGGCCGAATGCGGGGCACGGCGGCGAAGAAGGGTGGCCTCGGCGTGACGGGATCGGACTCAATGAACGCTTCCTGGTCAATGCCGGTGTCGGCCCGATCCAGAAGAAGATCTCCGATGAAGACCAGGTTGTTTCGAGTCATGCCGGCCAGGGTATCGCGTGGCCAACCTGGCAACATGCCATTCCGAATCTTGGTGAGTTCTCAAAGGGACTTCCGGTTCCTCTGGAATGGGCTGAAGAGTCAGAACGCAACGCTCACAGGTCGCGCGAGATTGTGCTCCGATTCGGTGGTCACTGGGGGCACCGTCGGATCGATCTGGAAACCATCGGAAGCCTGTTCATGCTCCGCGAGACTGACAATCCACCGGGGCCGACGAAGGGCAAGTTCTGGAAGCGGCGGTGGGGTGATCGAGGTGGACCCTGGCAGGGCGGTTCGAATCCCAACGACATTGAGGGCTGGAAGCTCCATACCCGAAACGGATATCGCTTCTCGCACTGATCTCAGGGCTCAGCGACTCAGGCTCGTGCGGCCGCTCTTCTCGAAGGGGAGTTGCAGCGGGCCGAAGGGGGTGGTGCCCTCGAGCGTGCCGCGGAGGTCATAGGACGCTTCGCTTCCCCGCACGATGCTCAGGACCGCCAGGCCGACTTCGTTGGGGGAGAAGGAGATCGGGATCTCGAGAGTCGCTTCGCGGCCGGAAGTGAGTTGTGTCCTGCGCTTGATCCCGGCGTCCGCGACGCTTGTTCCCGCGAGAGCGAGATTGATTCCGAGATCCTCGAGGTCGACCGGGAAGTCATTGAGATTGGTGACGTTCAGGGTCAATCTGGCGCCGACGTTCGAGAGCCCGATCTCTGTCCACTCGATATGACCCAGTTCCACGGTGGGTGGGGTGGGGACGGGCAACTCGCCGCGATGCCTGACCGGGATACCGATTCGTCCGATTGCGGGCGCATCGACGGAGAAGTCGAGTCCGGCGCTGTACGGAATGACTGCGCCCGGCTGCACACCCTTGAGCGCATCGAGGAGTCCGGCGAAGGTGACTGTGACAGGGAGCGTCATGCGTGATGAACCCGATGCGGGGATCAGGCGTTCCAGTTCGGCTTCACCGGTCAGGAAGGGGTCGCCCTTCGAGGCAAGGTTGTAGGAGGCATCGAGCAGAGGTAGAGCGACGTCGTACGGATTCAGCACCTCAACATCGAAGTCCAGTGTGGCGCCGCTGAGCGTGAGGCCACGAAGCTGCACATTGTGCAGGCGTATCTCCGGACGATCCGAAGAAGCAACGACTTCGTGCAGGTCGCGGATGGCCTGGCAGTTGACCAGCGGAAGCACACTCATGCCGAGGAGGAGAGCGAACGCAATGCGCCGGCAACACATGATCAACTCACCGCGTTGCGGAGGGCATCGACCTTGTCGAGCCGCTCCCAGGTGAAGTGGTCGCCCTCAGGTGTGCGACCGAAATGGCCGTGTGTTGCGGTGGCGGAGAAGATCGGCTTGCGCAGTCCGAGGGCTTCGATGATGCCACGTGGCGTCAGTTCGAAGATGTCCCTGATGGCTGCCGCGATCTTGTCCTCGTCTGCCTTGTGGGTCCCGTTGCAGTCGACGTTGATGCTGACGGGTTCGGCGACACCGATGGCGTAGCTGAGCTGCACCTCGCAGATGTCAGCGAGTTCGGCGGCGACGACATTCTTGGCGATGTAGCGCGCCATGTAGGCGGCGGAACGGTCGACCTTGGTCGGGTCCTTGCCGGAGAAGGCACCTCCACCGTGGCGGCCTCGGCCGCCGTAGGTGTCGACGATGATCTTGCGTCCGGTGAGCCCGACGTCACCGTGAGGTCCTCCGATCTCGAAGATACCGGTGGGATTGATGTGGACCTGGATGTCGTCGTTCCACCAGCGGTCACCGAGGGTGGGCTTGATGATGTCCTGCCGAACGAGATCGCGCAGCTTGGCCTGTTCATCGCTCGACGACCACTGGGGGCCGTGCTGCGTCGAGAGGACGACGGCGGTGACGCGCTGCGGGACGTTGTTGTCGTCGTACTCGACGGTGACCTGGCTCTTGGCGTCCGGGCGGAGTGCGGCGATCTGCTCGGAGCGGCGCACTTCGGCCTGGCGCTCGACGAGTCGGTGCGAGAGGTGAATCGGGAGCGGCATGAAGGTGCCGGGGTCGAGTTCCTCCGTCTCGCGGCAGGCGAATCCGAACATCATGCCCTGGTCACCGGCGCCTTCGCGGTCGACCCCAGCGGCGATGTCCGGGGACTGCTGCTTGAGGCTGACCAGCACGGCGCAGGACTCGTCATCGAAGCGCATGTGGGCATCGGTGTAGCCGATGCGTCGGATGGTCTCACGAACGAGGTCGGAGATTTCGACATACGCCTTGGTGGTGACCTCACCGGAGATCACGGCCATTCCCGTTGAGACCAGGCACTCGCAGGCGACACGGCTGTCCGGGTCCTCGGCGAGCATGGCATCCAGTACGGCGTCGGAAATCTGATCCGCGACCTTGTCGGGGTGGCCCATGGAGACGGATTCGGAAGTGAAAAGGTAGGACATTGGATGGGATCTCCGTGGTCAGAGCAATCTTCCATTCATCCGGATGGACGAATGAAAGGAGGCGAATGCACGAGTGTAGATGACCACACGCGGCCCGACAAGGCCACCGCCACGCGGGTCGCCGGATGTGCATGGATGCAGGCGCAAAGATGCCGGCATGCGAGTGATATCGACCTGATTCACGTCGATCGGGTGGCGGGGAGCCGGTTTTCTGCGTGTCAGGGTCACCAGCAGGCGGCGCAGGCCCGCCCCATCCCGGGAGGGGGCACGCACATGTGAGGAGCCCGAAAAGAAAAGGAGCCGACCTCTGTGAGGCCGGCTCCCTGAAGATCCGTGTGATGGATGAACTCTGGATATCAGTTGCAGAGCATTCCCCACTCGAGGAGCAGGGCGTTCAGGTCGTCGAAGTTGACGTTCCCGTCGCCGGTCACATCACCCTGTGCGAACGTGGCGCCGGAGGCGGCCCAGTTGGCGAGGATGACGTTCAGGTCGTCGAAGTCCACCGTGCCGCTGCTGTCGACATCCGCGATGCACGTCGGGACGACGGGCGTGCAGTCCACGCTGCTGACGAAGAAGTCGTCGATCGCCGCCTCAACGATGGAGCCATCGGCAAGGTCGGAAGCGATGAAGCGCATCTGGACGTTTCCGGTGGGTGCGACGAAATCGGAGACGGTGAAGCTGTGGAAGTTCCAGCCGCCGATGGTGTCCGGGCCCGTCGGGCCAAGCGTCTCGACGTTGGTCCAGGATCCCCCGCCATTGTTGGAGATGTCAATCACGAAGGTGTCCGCACCGGGGCTGGCACCGGCGTTGTTGGAGTACCAGCGCCAGTAGCTGATGGTGGCGTCGCCGCCGCTGAGGTCGATGACCGGAGTGACGAGCGTGGTGGAGCCACCGTCGACGTCGTTCTCACCGACGCCACCGCCGATGGAACCCTGACCCGTCACATAGCAATCGAAGGCCATGCCGGACGTGTGGTCATCTTCGGGCTGGGCGGTGGTGCCGTTGGGATCAACTCGGGTCCAGACGCCGGTGGTGGCATCGTCGCCGGCGACACCGAGGGTCCAGCCGTTGTCAGCTTCCATGTCATCCTCGAAGGCGACCGTCTCTTCGCCGACGGTCAAGCCGTAGGTGCTCGCTGGAGCGCCAGGGGGATCGGTCGCGGCACCTGTGACCGAACCGGAGGCCGAGAAGTAGAACTCGGGGGTATCGTCGCAGTTCGCCGCGGGGAGCGTGGCTTCATACTCGCCACCGCCGAGGGGCGTAAGGGCCACGGTGGTGAAGGCTCCGCCGTCGAAGCGGTAGGAGAAGGTCTCGGACCCGCCGACCACGGACTGGTTGAGCGTATCGATGCTGACGGTGAGCGTGGTGGGATCGCCCGGTGCGACGAGGGTCGGCAGGGCGGAGTCGAGGGCGATGCTCATGGCGGTCAGTGCACCGCTTGACGTCACCGAGAAGGACTGGGGGCCTTCGGGGACATCGAAGCCGACGATCTCGACGGACCATTCACCGGCCATCGGGCTGGAGACGAAGACCTGCTCGATGTTGTCGAGGTGGTTGGCCTGGGTGCGGACTGCGGGGTCGTCCGGGCTGCCCGGGTTGAGCGTCCAGACGTGATGCTGGGTGCCGAGCGGGTCGCGGACGACGAGGTCGAGGTCGTTGACGAGCGCGGGTGAGGTGTTGGGAACACCGGGAACATCATCCCAGGCGATGGTGATCTTGAGTTCGGGGTCACCGGGGTCCACGGTCACGGCGGCGACGAACGCGCCACCCTGTCCGACGGCGGCTTCGAGGAAGTTACCGGTGCGGAGGAAGTCGACGGTGTCATGGGCACGCACCGAGCCGTAGCCCGTGCGGTAGTCCGGACCGAAGTCATCGATGTCCGCGGCGTTGTGCGCCAGCAGCGCCCGCAGCGTGGAGTTGCGGAAGTCGGGCTGACCGGGGAACTGAGCCCGGAAATCCTGGAGCAGCAGGGTGCCGATGCCGCAGACGGTGGGGGAGGCCATCGACGTGCCACAGAAGGTTGTGTAGCCGCCGCTGGTGGATGCGGAGGTGACGCCGCCGTCATCGTTGGACTGGCAACCGGGCGCGGAGACGTCGGGCTTCATGCGACCGTCGTCGGTGGGGCCCCAACTGGTAAAGGACGTGATGGAATCATCGTTCGAGTTGAGCGCACCCACTGAGCAGTGGTTCTTGGCGGTCGAGGGTGGGGGCACGGTTTCGAAACCGGTACCGCAGCGCCCGTTGCCGCGTTCGTTGCCACCGGCCCAGACGATTCGGAAGGGGTCTCCGAGAGAGCCACCGACGATGGAGTCGATGACGGTGGAGCAGACGCCGTAATCACCTTCGTAGGCGCAGTCAAAGAAGTTCTGTGCGATGTTGCTGCCGATGGAGTTGTTGGAGATATCGCAGTTGTAGGTATTGATGGCCTCGTTGTAGTCGGACTCAAGGTCACCGGGGTTCTGGTAGAGGAAGACGTCGGAGCCGGAGTACTCGAACCCGTAGCTCTCGACGCGGGCGGCCGGAGCCATGCCCTTGTAGGTGCCGCCGGATGCGGACCCGTCACCGGCGATGGTGCCGGCCACGTGGGTCGCGTGTGTGCTCAGTCCGGCGGAGTCACGGACGATCGCGCGGTTGCCCTGGAGCAGATCCTGGAAGTCCTCGTGGGAACTCAGGACCGTGCCGCCGTCATACACCATGACCTTGATGCCAAAGCCGTTGAGGTTGTACGGGGCCGTGTGCAGCGTGTCTGCCTGGACGAGGGAGCGGTTGCTGTCGTTCATCGAGTCCCACTTCGGAAGCGGGGGCTCCAGCCACTGGACCGAGTCATCCTCCGCCAGTGACTTGATCTGACTGGCCGGGAGTTCGATCACCAGGCTGTTGGCCGTCTCAAGGGAGTCGCGGACGAATGCGTCGTAGCCGGCGACGAGGCGCTCTGCGACCGCGAGGTCGACATCGCGATGGAACATGACGTACGCCGCCACGATCGGATCGGAGCCGTCGCCCGAGTCGCCGGCTGCATCGACGATCGCGAAGGGCGGAATATCGCCCGCCTCGTAGGCGCGGTGCAGCTTCCACTGACGCTCGATGGCACGGACCGAGATCACGGTCGCCGCGTTCATCGCACGGTCGGTCCTGGCTTCTTCAGCGACGTTGGCGAAGTAGGCATGGTTGCCGAGCGAACTCAGCAGGCGGACGCCGGCTTCCTCGAGGGCGGCGCGCCGCTGGGGCGTGATGGGTTCGCCGAACTGGATGACGACGCGCCGGGCCTGCTTGCGGGCGGCGAGGCTGTCGAGTGCCATCTGTGCGGTGTTCTGGTCCATCCGCTCGATGCGGGCTTCGGCGCCGGAGCGCCATGCCACCTGGGCTGAGGCGGTGCCGGCAACGAGGGTCAGCAGCGCTGCACCGGACAGCACGCGGGCGCTCTTGGTCATTCCACTGATCATTGATGTACATCCTCCACTGGCCGCACGGATTGCGCGGTCTTCTGGGGTACCTGACGGATCATCGACACGGAAGGTGGCGGTATCCGATCCACACTCTCTCTTCGGGTCCGAACGGTCGGGACCCGGGACACATCTCCAGATTCGCGGCTGAGACCGGGTGACGCAAGCATTCATCGTGCGTTCGGGGAGGCCATTAACTGGAACCGCTGATCCACGAGCTGCGGAAAGGAGGTTGTTCGGGTTTTTTGAGGTCCGAGAGTCGCCCAATCCCGAAATGGCCTTTGACGCTGCCAATCCGGCGGCGTCTGAACTATAGAGAGCAAGGCCCCATGGAACAGCGGATGATGCATCACGGACCGGAGCATGAGAATCCCAGTAGTGAATGGGAATTGCTGGCTCGGCGGTTGCGTCCGGCTGCTGTCGGCCTGACCCGGAACGCGGAGGATGCCGCGGACCTGGTTCAGCAGACCGTGGTGCGTCTGATGACGAGGGCGCCTGAGCAGGTGGGGAACATCGGCTACGCGCGGCGGACGCTTCTTCGTCTGTGGCTGGATGAGCAGCGCTCCATGCGTCGGCGTGTCCGGCGTGTGGTGGCGCGGGCGTTCATGTGCACCCGCTGGCATGTGGATGTTGACGATATGGAGCGGCGCGAGCGGCTGGAGCGGATTCATGCATCGATCGATCGGTTGCCGCCCCGGCAGCGCATGGCGATCGTGCTTCGGCTGATCGAGGATCTGGATTACGAGCAGATCGCGGAGGTGATGGCGTGTGATGTGGGGAACGTGCGGTCCCTCATTCACGCCGCCCGTGCGCGACTTCGACGGGAAGCAGGGGAGATGACATGAGCAGTATCAACGAACGCTGGACGGACTCGGAACTGGAACGCTATCTCGACGGTGACCTTGATTCCGAGAGGGCCGCTGCACTCAGTGAGGCGCTGCGAGTTTCCGCCAGCTTGCGCTCGCAACTGGATTCGGTTCGGCAGATGGACCGGGCGCTGCAGGATGCGCTGCGGTCGGAAGTTGCTCCGCCAACACATGAAGTGCGTCGTTCTGTGGTGGCCGCCGCTGCGGTGGTGCTCCTGGCGGTTGTGTCAGTGGCGCTGTGGCGCGGTGGTGATCCCGTGGTTCCGGAGCCGGTGGGTCCTGCGATCGTCGGGGGTGGTGTGCCCGCGGCATCGGAAGGCGGCCGCGTGGTCGAAGTATTCCGCATCTCCCTGGGTCAGTCGCGTGTTCCGAGGATTGCTGAAGCCGAGGTGATCCGGCAGGCGTCGCCGGTCACGCCGGAGGCGGTTCTGGATGTGGGTGAGTTGCGCCGGTCGCTGGCGCATGGCGACGTTTCGGGCGCGCTGGAACTGATCGAGGGCGCACAGGGTGAGGAGCGTGATCGAGCGTGCCGCCTGATCGGGCAGGCGCTGGCATCGGCGCGGACGGCCGATCTGGTTCTGAACGGCCTGTCGCCTCGCGATC
Source organism: Phycisphaerae bacterium (assembly GCA_030432255.1). Taxonomy (GTDB): domain Bacteria; phylum Planctomycetota; class Phycisphaerae; order Phycisphaerales; family UBA1924; genus JAUIHS01. The sequence continues at coordinate 147,467 of JAUIHS010000005.1, read as the reverse complement.
AACTTGAAGTGTGCCGGGCGTGGGCGGTGGACCAGCGATTCCTGGTCGAGACGTTCGACCGGCTGGCGCTGCTCTCGAAGGACGAGAGCATCCGGGATGAGTTTGAAGACGTGATCCGGCAACTGGGAGCGAGGGAATCGCTCCATGGCTGGATGCGAAAGAGCGGGCTGGCGGTGTCGACCGGTCCCGGTGAGCCCGTGAGCTGAATCAACGAAGATCTGAAAGGAGCATCAACATGATCATGCCCATCATCGCGGCGACCTCTCTCGCCGCAGCAACATGCGGTCCGTTTGCGCCTCCGATGGCGCTCATGACCTCAGCCACCACGTCATTGGTTGGGACCGAGGACGAGCCGGGTGAAGTGTACTCGGTGGTGTACGACCTCCGCGGGCTCAATGCCATGCTTGATACCGGCGCGAATGAGCCGGAGGTCGTGTTGAACGAACTGATGGATCGGCTGTCGATGGCCGTTGACATGTCATATGACACGATGCTCTTCGACACGATCTTCATCGTTGACGGAACGGAGGAGAGTCACGCCGCGTTCCGTTCATACCTCGACCAGATTGAGGCGCTGTACAGCCGGCGTTTCGAGGTGGACGTGGTCTGCTTCATAGCGGGCAGCGAGAATGCGCCGGGGATCGGGACGCAGGTGACGCTGAGTGGGCTGAATATTCTCTTCCGGGCGCGCCAGGTGGCAATCAGTGGTCAGCCGACGCGATTCGCCTCGACCACCAAGTTCAGCTTTGTCCAGGAGAGTGTGCCGGTCGTGGGTGCGCACACGCTGGGCTATGACCCCACGATCGGCACAGCGAGCGATGGCGTGGATCTGAAGGTGACCGTTGGTCCGGCGCCGGGGGGTGCATCCGGGCACGAGGTGCAGGTGCGCGGTGCTGTTCGGGAAGTCCGGATCGAAGATGGCGGGACGGGACAGTCCAAGCTTGACCTCCCGGTCACGACGGAACGCATGGTGAACTCGTCCATCGTGCTGTCGAAGCAGCGGGCGACGGTTGTGGCGGTCGTGGATGGTATGGCGACCGGCGAAACGATCGTGGTGAGCGTGGCAGTACGGGAATTGGAGTGAACCGCACGTTCTCGCTCCCGGTGTGACGCTACAGTGTCCACCATGAAGGGACGTGAACTGGTCAACCTGGGTATGGGGCAGGGACCCGCGATCAAGGCCGCTCTCGCCGCGTGCGAAGCGGCCTATTCCGATGGCTGGAAGAAGAACGAAGTCCGCCAGGCGATCAAGCGGTTGCTGAACAACCCTGACGACTACACGCAGGATCCGATCTTCGGGGATGTGGCCGCGGCGTTGATCAGCCGTCCGGCTCCGGTGGCGTTGCGTGAGGATCTGGATTACGCGGTGTGGGGCGACGAGATTGATCCCAAGGCGCACGAACAGATGCGCCATGCGTGTCGGCTTCCGATTTCGGTGGGCGCGGCGCTCATGCCTGATGCGCACGTTGGCTACGGCCTTCCGATTGGCGGCGTGCTGGCGACGGACAACGCCGTCATTCCGTACGCGGTGGGTGTTGATATTGCGTGCCGCGTGATGCTGACGGTGTTGGACATCCCGTCGGGTCGCATGGCTGTCATGGCGGATGATCTGAAGCGGGTGCTGGAGGACAACACGCGCTTCGGTGTCGGCGCCCAGTGGACGGATGGCGGTCCGTGGCACGAAGTGATGGACGAGGACTGGAGCGTGACGCCGGTGACCGCGCAGGTGAAGGACAAGGCGTGGCGTCAGTTGGGTACGAGTGGTTCGGGGAACCACTTCGTTGAGTTCGGAGAAATGGAGTTCGGTGAGAATGACCTGGGTGTCCCGCCGGGGACGTATCTGGCGTTGCTGTCACACTCCGGTTCCCGCGGCCCGGGTTCAACCGTTGCTACCCATTACTCGAACCTCGCGATGGATCGGCACCCGGGGTTGCCGAAGGAACTTCGACACCTGGCGTGGCTGTCCATGGACGACGACGGTGCCGAGTACTGGGAAGCCATGGAACTGATGGGGCGATTTGCCTCTGCCAACCATCACGTGATCCATGAGAGCATCACTGGCGCCGTCGGAGGTGCGACTCTGCTGCAGGTGGAGAACCACCACAATTTTGCGTGGCGTGAGCAGCATGACGGGCGCGATGTGATCGTGCATCGCAAGGGAGCGACGCCCGCGGGCGAGGGCGTTCTCGGCTTCATCCCGGGGTCCATGGCGGACCCGGGGTACCTGGTTCGGGGCCGGGGCAGTTCGACGGGTCTGGATTCGGCGTCGCACGGCGCGGGACGTCGCCTGTCGCGCAAGAAGGCGAAGTCAACGATCCGGTGGAGTCACCTCAAGGCGCACCTCGAGGAGCGGGGTGTCACGCTGCTCTCGGCCGGGCTGGACGAGTCACCGCATGCGTACAAGAACATCGACGAAGTGATCGCTGCCCAGGCGGACCTCATCGACCCGCTCGCGCGCTTCATGCCCCGGATCGTGAAGATGGCGCCGGAGGGCGGGTAGGTTCGGCATTGGGCATCCGGCATCCGGCATCCGGCAATCGGGGTTGAGCGCCTTCGGCGTGAGATTGATGAGCTTCTGCTCCGTTGTGCCCGATGTCGGGTTGCCAGAGGCTTACACGAAGATTCCCGCGATGCAGGCGGTCATCCAGCTTGCGAAGGCGCCGCCGATCATGGCCTTGAAGGCGAGGCGTGCGAAGTCCTGGCGCCGACCGGGGGCCAGTGCGGAGAGGCCGCCGATCTGGATGGCGATGGAGGGCAGGTTGGCGAAGCCGCAGAGGGCGAAGGCGCAGATCGTCTGTGATCGCTCTGAGAGAAGGACGGCGCCACCGTCACCCGTCATGTGTGGCGCCAGGTTCTGATAGGCGATGAACTCGGTCACCGTGATCTTCTGGCCCATCAGAGAGCCGACGATGCCCGCCTCGTCCCACGGAACTCCCATGGTCCATGCCAGGGGTGCGAAGATCCATCCGAGGATGCCCTCGATCGAGAGCGACTGGTCAGCGCTCATCAACTCCATGCGATGCAGTGGCAGGGTGAGCGCATCGAGGCCCCAGTTCGCCAGCGCGATCAGACCCACGAAGGCAATCAGCATGGCGCCGATGTTCAGCGCGAGTTTCAGACCGACGATGGCGCCGGAGGCCGCCGCGTCGAGCACGTTGGTGTGATCGGCCTTGCGATCGACACGGATGTCGGAGGCGTGCTCGGGGGGAGGTGTTTCGGTTTCGGGGACGAGGATGCGTGCCATGACGAACGCTGCTGGTGCCGATGCGATGCTGGCGGCGATGAGGTGCATGGTGAGCGTGATGGCGCGGTCTTCGTCGGCACCGGCGAGCATGCTGACGTAGGCGGCCAGCACGGAGCCGGCGATGGTGGCGAAGCCGCCGACCATGAGCGTCATGAGTTGTGCGCGCGTCATCTTCTCGATGAGGGGCTTCACGGTGAGCGGCGCTTCGGTCTGACCCACAAAGACATTGGCGGCCATGGCGAGCGCCTCGGCGCCGGTCACGCGCAGTGTGCGTCGGAGGATCCATGCGAGCGCGGCGATCACGCGATCCATGATGCCGAGGTAATAGAGGATGGCCATCAGGGAGGAAAAATAGATGACGACGGGAAGCGCGCGGATGGCGAAGACCCAGCCGGCAGGTCCGGTGGGATCGGCGAGGGCGGGTCCGAAGACGAAGACGATGCCGGCGTCGGCCTGCGCGATGATCCCGGTGACGACGGTGGCGACCCACTCGAAGCCGTGGTTGACCAAGGGGACCTTGAGGAGGAGGACGACAAGGACGAACTGGAGCGCGATGCCGGTGAAGACCAGTCGCCAGGGGACGCGGCGGGGGTCGGAAGAGAGCACCCACGCAGCGAGCACGAAGACACCGATTCCGATGAGTCCGGTCAGCATTCGGACAGGTTAAGCGGAGGTTCTCGGACGCGTGCGGTCGGGATTCCGAGCGGCGTAAAAACAAGCGGGCCGGAGTCGTGAGACTCCGGTCCGCTGGAGGAGAGAGATACGTCATTGCACTTGCGAGTCGGAATGCTTTTGCTGCTACCTCAATATACGAGCCCCGTCGCACGAAGTTCACTGGATTCTGATCTTTTTCAAACAGTTCCCGGCCCGCTGCCACCCTGAAAACAGGGTCCTGGGAGCCTGTTCCGTGGTGATTATTGGACTTTGCCCTGATCTCAGATCATGGTGTCGTCCATGGACCCCGCCTGTTCCTCGCCGGGAATCCCCGCCTCATCCTCCCCGAAGGCCCGGTCCAGTTCGGCACCGATCCGGCTCGCCAGATTCTCGAAGCGGAGGGTCGCGGGGCCGATCTGCACCTCCAGGCCACCGGATACGTTTATCTCCCGAACACGCCGCCCCGACACGTAGCAGCCGTGGGTGGAGCCAAGGTCCCGGAAGATGAAGCCCTCCCTGCTGTGCTGCGGGGTCACCTGGGCGTGCTTCCTCGAAACGGTGGCGATGGCGATCTGGATGTCACAGTCGCGGCCTCGTCCGATCACGGTCGGTCGTTCTCCGGACAGTTCATAGCGTCTGACGACCCGTCCATCCTTCGCGATGATGGCCACTTCATACATGAAGACACCTCCTCTGTTGTCCGGAACGGGCCCTTCCATTATGACGCCGCCGGGGCCTCAACTCGTCCAGGAATCGGGGAACTGATCGGCTCAATTCTTCTTCTGAGAATGTGGTGCCGAAATGCAGTCAGGCTGGCGATTCCCCTGTCGATGCCTTCCGGTTCTCTGGACGGGCCTATGTGTAGGCAGGCTGACGCACATCGCGGATCAGAGTTCCAATGATCTGCTCAACATCGATTCCCTCCGCACTGGCGGCATAATTCAGGACCAGCCTGTGGCGGAGCACCGCGGGGAGGAGTCGCTGGATGTGCTGGGCGTTGGGTGTCGGGGCGCCTTCGAGAGCCGCGAAGCAACGTGCGGCGAGGAGGAGCGCCTGTCCAGCGCGGGGGCCGGCGCCCCAGGCGATATAGGGCCTGATCTTCTCGGGGCATGCTTCATCGGTTGGCCGGGTGGCGCGGGTGAGGGCGACCGCATAGTCGACGATGTGGTCGCTGACGGGGATCTTGCCGATCGCCTTGCGGAGCGCCACCAGTTCACTGCCGTCGAAGAGCGCCTGGACGCGTTCGGCGTTGGCCATGATCTCCTCGCTCCGGGAGACGATGAGGCGTTCCTCCGCGGGCTTCGGATATCCGATGCGGAGGCCGAACATGAAGCGGTCGAGTTGAGCTTCGGGGAGGGGATACGTCCCTTCCTGTTCGATCGGGTTCGGCGTCGCGACGACCAGGAAGGGCGGGTTGAGTTTGCGGGTGACGCCGCCCACGGAGACCTGGCGCTCGGCCATCGCCTCAAGAAGCGCGGCCTGCGTCTTGGGCGGTGTCCGGTTGATCTCGTCGGCGAGGACGATGTTGGCGAAGATCGGACCGGGTGAGAAGCGGAGGGACCGATCGCCGGTGTTCGGGTCGGTGTGAATCAGTTCGGCGCCGATGATGTCACTCGGCATCATGTCGGGGGTGAACTGGATCCGCTTGAAGTCCAGGTGGAGAGACTGGGCAAGCGTGTGGATGAGCATCGTCTTGGCCAGTCCGGGAACGCCGACGATCAGCGTGTGCCCCTGGCAGAAGAACGCGACGAGCAACTGCTCGACGACGTCGTGCTGGCCCACGATCACCTTCCGGATCTGTTCGGTGAGCGTGGCGTAGCGGTTGGCGAGGCGCTGGAGGGCCTCGCTCTCGTGGATCTGGGGGGCGTCACTCATTCTCGGTCTCAATCTCGGGGTGTGTGGGTCCGGAGAATCCTACCGCAATGCCGCGTTCGGGTTCAGGCATGTTCAGGGACAGCGGGTCTGGCGGTCGGGGGGAATGGGCCGTCTGGTTGGCCGACCCAGGCCGATTGAGCACTCCTCGAACTGGGGATTCCCCGGAGTGTGGTCGATGAGGGGGCGGGGTCGTCGTGTCGATGGCCGATCAGGAGTGAGTCGCATGAATCAGGATTCGTGCCGCCCGCCGCGGCTTGGAGAAGTGCTCGTATCCCGGGGCCTGCTGACAGAGTCACAGGTCGCGCACATCCTCGAGGTCCAGCAGGAGGAGCACCGGCCCTTCGGTCTTCTCGCGGAGCGCATCTTCGGTGTGCCACCTCATGATGTGGAGGCCGCGTGGGCTGAGCAGTTCGCGGCGGTCAGCGGTCGCGTCGACATTTTCGAGGAGGGCATTGAGGAGTCGACCCTGGTGTATGTGACTCGTCGCCAGGCGTGGCAATTCAAGGTGATTCCGCTTCGTCTTGAGCGTGAGGTGCTCACGGTGGCGACATCACCGCCGTACCTGGCGCGTGCGATGCGGTTTGTGTCGCAGTGTCTGACGGCGCCCGCGGATGTTGTTCTGACGAGTGAGGGTCTGCTTGGCGAGGCGCTGGCGTGGTGTTACCCGTTGGGCGGTCTGGGCCCGGATGATGTGAACGGCGATCCCTTCCGGAAACTGATGGCGTGAGGATGGACCTGACCTGACCGTTTCATTCCTCTCCGAGTCGCGGCATGCGGGCTTTGTTGAGCCTGCATGCCGCTTTGCGTTTTGGCTTTCAGCTTTCAGCTTCAAGCCTCCAGCTTCTGGCTTCTGGCTTCTTGCTTCTTGCTTCTTGCTCTCGGCTTCAAGCTTCAAGCCTCCACCTTGATGGCACTTCCGGGTGGTGGTTTGCGCCATGGTGTCTGTCGGTGGCTGGTCACGGTCCGTCACCGACCCTCCCTCTCACTCCGCTTCACGTGTTTGTGCGCGTGGGGCGGGCTTATGCCGTTTCCGGTCGAGGCGTCGGGCCGGCGGCCCGGACGCGTTCGATCATCGCGCGCACCTGGAAGAGGAAGATCACGTAGATGATGAGCGAGATGATCGGACCGATCCCCGCGCATGCGAAACCGACGACATAGAGGACCGGCAGGAGCCAGATGTAGAGCCGGGTCTGATTCGCGATGGGAACATCGGGGACGCGGTCGGCGAGCCATCGGATATAGAGCATCGTTGCGAGATACTGCGCGACCCAGGCCCCGATCGAGAAGATACTCAGCACGATGGCGCCCACGATGATTGCATTGAATGTGGTCGCACCTGCATACGCGTTCATCGGCACGAAGACCTGGTTCAAGGCGGATCCGACTGTGATCACAGTCGTGATGATGATCGAGATGCGGACGATCCGGCGGGCAGTCGTCCCATCGTGGCGTCCCGTCAGTCCCGGGTCACGAGTCGTGAAGAGCCACCAGCCATAGAGTCCGACACCGGCCAGGAATATGGTCGTGATGCCGAGGAGGCTCAATGCGAGGTCTGCGTACTTCAGAGGAACGCCGCCAACGCCGGCTGCGAATGCGGATGCGATGGAAACGGCGATCTGGGCGATCTGGTTGACGATGGAGACGAGTGTGACGACCAGGACAATGAGCAGGCCGAAGGAGAGCTTGCCAAGGTAGTCGTCGCTGGCATTGCCGAGCGTCCGTTCAAGGGACCGGGCGATGAGAGCACCACACTCGGGGCAGTCGCCGCTGAGGTCGAGTCCTGCGAGGTCGTAGCCGCATTCAGCGCAGAACAGGTCGGGCTGCCGCGGCGGTCCAACGTCCTTCGGGGGTGGTGGCTGCTCCATTGGCCTTCAGAGTCGATTGACTGTCAGAGTGGGGCGTCAGCGCCGCCGGTGAAGTCTTCGCGCGATGTCTTGACGAATCCGAACCAGATCAGGCAGAAGAGGGGCCAGATGGAGCCGATGGCGAGACCGATTGCGGCGCCGACAAGGGCCTGCGTCGCCTGGCCGGGGGCAGCAAAGGGATTGTCGGCGGGCTGCGTCTCGGCCCATTGCAGGTGCGCGGTTCGCTTGTCGAGGAAGAGCCAGATTCCGAAGGCCATCAATGCGAACTTGAGGACTGCGTAGAACAGGTGCAGGTAACGACCGTTCAGCGATCGCATCGTCGTCATGATGCCGGCAATAAGCAGTACGAGCGACCCGACAATGGTGAGGCCGAGGTTGGCATAGTCGAGTGGTCCGACCTGTGTCATCGGACTGAACTCCCAGTCCTGTCCCTGGGCGGCCATCTCGAGGAACTTCTCCGAGAAGACTGAGCCGACGATGTTGAACCCACCACACGTCAGTCCGAGCGAGCCGAGCACGATGCTGGTGATCCCGATGCCCTTCGGCCAGCCGGGTGCGATCGCTGGTTCGTATTCGTTCCAGTCCTGCTCCACGGGTGCGCCGAACTCAGGCGGGTTGGAGGTGTCGTCGTACTCGTAAGTCATTCCGTTCTCCCTCAGAGGTGGCGAGGCGATGGGCTCATTCTAGCGGAAGGGACCACCGATCAGGAACAAGCGACCGACGATGCCTCACGCCAGTCAACACGCGTTCGCGGCGGCGAACATCCCGCAGTCATGAGCGGGTGTGATTGGAGAGCGCGATCAGGGCGCTGATGGCTTCCCGGATCTCCTGCTGGTCGATCTCGGTGATCTCGCCGTCCGAAATGGCGGCGATGGCTTCGGCACATTCCTTGACGGCATTCGATGAAGCCGAATCCATGGTGCCGTCCTCGCGCACGAAGTAGCCGCCCATCTCCTGGCAGAGGAAGTCAAGGGTGGCGTCACCCACCGTCGGATCACAGGAATTGAGGCACTGGAGCAGGCGTGCGACCGGGTTGGGCTGCGCACCGGCGAGGATTCGATTGACCTGGCGGGTGGAGAGGTCGAGCGACGCCGCGAAACGCTTGACGCCGACGCTCTCGGTCATGCGCCGGAAGTGATCCATGGCCCGTTCGTTGGGCTCATCGAGGTAGCGGTCGTCGTTCACGGGGCAGGCTCTCCGTCCCGCGGCTGCCGATGGATCCATGGATGGTTATCGCGGGACAATCAGCATACCCGATCGCGTCTGCGAGGCGGCGACGATTCCGGTCTCAGGCGGCGGAGGTCCCGGGGCGGGCGATGCGGGCGGATCCGGCGCGCCCGGTGCCCTGTCGCTGAGCGTCCCGTGCGGCGCTGGAGGCGGCGTACTTCTCCTGGGCGGCGAAATCCTCACCGAAGCGGATGAGTCGGAAGCTGTTGCCGAGGACGCAGACGTCACCGAAGAAGTGGTAGAAGGCCGCGATACCGATGTTGATGGCCCCGGTGGCGGCGACGATGAGTCCGATGAGCGCGATGATGATGGAGATCGCGATGTTCTGCGCGATGATCATGCGGGTACGGCGTGCGAGCATGATGAGGAATGGGATGCGGCTGAGGTCATCATTCATCAGCGCGATACCCGCGGAGTTGGTCGCGATGTCGGAGCCGGAGAGGCCCATGGCCACGCCGACGTCGGCGGCGGCGAGTGATGGTCCATCGTTGATGCCGTCGCCGACCATGAGGACATGGCGTCCCTGGTCGGAGAGTTCGGTCACGAGGCTGTGCTTTTCTTCCGGGAGGCACTCGGCTTCGACCGCATCGACACCGACTGCCGATCCGACGCGCTTGGCGACGGCGAGGCGGTCACCGGTGAAGACGAGGAGTCGCCGGGCACCGAGTTCGCGTACGCGGTCGACGACGGCGCGGGCGTTGTAGCGGAGTTTGTCTTCGAGTCCGACGGCGCCGAGGTACTCGCCGTTGCGCATCACGTGCACGCCGGACATCCCCTCGATGCGACTCTCGACCGTGGCGACCTGTCCGGCGATATCGGGGTTGATCTTGCGGAGCCAGGAAGAGCGCCCGGCAAGAAGTTCACCATGGGGGCTCTGCGAGCGCACGCCGTGACCGTGGATCTCCTCGTAGTTCTCCGTCTCGACCGGCTTGATGCGCGCCGACTCGGCGGTCTGCATGATGGACTTGGCCAGTGGGTGGTTGGAATGCTGCTCGGCGTCCGCGGCGGCCTGCAGCAGTATCGCACCTTCGATGCCATCGGCGGGCGAGAGACGTGAGACAGCAAAGCGTCCGGTTGTGAGCGTGCCGGTCTTGTCGAAGACGATGGTGTCGACGTTGGCGGCGGCCTCAAGGTACTGCGTCTGCTTGATCAGGATGCCGAGGCGGGCGGCGGCTGCAAAGGAAGCCATCATCGCCGTCGGGCTTGAGATGAGGAGTGCGGAGGGACACGTCACGACAAGCACGCTGATGGCGCTCTCGACGTCTCTTGAGAGGTACCAGACGAGGAACGAGATGCCGATCGCGACGGGTACGAAGTAGCGGGCCACCTGTTCGATCAGGGCCTGCCGCGGCGTGCGCGTGGACTCGGCTTCATTGATGAGTTCAGCGACCTTGCCGATGGTGGTGTCCTCACCGACGCCGGTGACCTGGAGGTCGATGTTGCCCGTGATGTTGGTGGTACCGGCGTAGACCTGTGAGCCGGTTTCGACCTCGACGGGAGCGGCCTCGCCGGTCAGGCTGGCCTGGTTGATCATGGATCGACCGTCGGAGATGACGCCGTCGACGGGCAGATTCTCGCCGGGGCGGACGCGCACCGTCATGCCGACCTTCACTTCTTCGAGACCGACCTCGCGCTCGACTCCGCTCTCAATGATGCGCGCGATGTCAGGAGTCAGACCGACAAGGTCCTCGATGGCGCGGCGGGCGCCCCACGCGGTACGGCGGAGAGCCTGGTCAAAGACGAGCAGGATGAAGGCGAGGTAGCCGGCGGCTTCGTACTTCTGGATGGCGATGGCGGCGATGATGGCGATGGCGGCGAGCGTCGAACTGCCGGCGCGCCCGGAGACGACTTCCTTGTAGGCGGCGTAGACGAGTCGAGCGCCGAGGAAGATGGCACCGAAGATCGCGGGGATCTGGCTGATCTCCTGCGAGCCGATGTCGAACCATCGGGAGAGGGTTGAGATGAAGACCAGCAGGCCGCCGATGATGCTGAGCATGATCCAGCGTTCGCCGCTGACCTCATGGTGGGCGCAACATTCCATGCTGCCGGCGTGCTGCCCGCCGTGATCGTGATCGTGCTTGCCTGTCTTCTTCGTGTCGTTGTCCTGCGACATCAACGTCTCCGTCACATCCCCGGTGTACTGATTCCGTGCTGGGCCCCGGCGTCGTCGCGGGACGGTCGTTCGCCGCGAAGAACCCGATATAGTACGCCTTCCTGCACAACCACGAGTCTCCCCATGCCTTACGGCAGAAAGGGGCGAGCGGTTCCTTTGTCAGATTCGGTTTTCGATCGGATCATCGCCACCGCCATTCTACGCGTGCCGAGTGAGGTGAGTCCACGTGTCCCGACGTCCGAGTTCGATTGCGCTGCTGGGTGATGGCCAGATGGGACTGGTGCTGGCCGATGTGCTGGTGCGGGTTGCCGGCGTACCCCGCGTGGTGCTGTGGAGTCACGACTCTGAATCGGCCCGATCGCTCGCACAGACCAGGCGGCCGGAACGGCTGCCAGGGTTTGAACTGGCGGCGGAGGTTGTCTGCACGGGTGACGATGCCGAGGCTCTGCGGGGCGCGGAACTGCTGATCGTGTCGACGCCGACCCAGTTCATCCGCGCGGTGCTGAAGCGCCTTGCTCCCCATATCGGGGCAGGCGTGCCGTGCGCAAGTGTCGCGAAGGGGGTTGAGATCGACACGCTGCTGAGGCCGACCGAGATCATCGCGGATGTCCTCCCGGAGGTGGGCTCGCTGGGTGTGCTGAGCGGGCCGACGATCGCCGCGGAACTGGCGCGTGAGTTGCCGGCGACGCTGCTGGCGGCGAGCGCGGATGCGGAGTTGTCTGAGTTGATGCAGTCGATCTTCACGACGCCGTGGCTGCGGATCTACACACACGACGACCCGGTTGGTGTGGAGTTGTCGGGCGCTTTGAAGAACGTGATCGCGCTGGCGGCGGGGATCGTGGACGGGATGGGGGCAGGTTGCAACGCGAAGTCGGCGCTGCTGGCGCGTGGCCTTGCGGAGGTGGTGCGCTTCGGCGTGGCGATGGGGGCGCGGGCGGAGACGTTCTTCGGGCTTGCCGGTGTGGGTGACCTCGCGACGACGTGCTTCAGTCCGGAGGGGCGCAATCGTTCCTGCGGCGAAGCGCTGGGGCGTGGTGAGACGCTGGAGGGGTATCTCGAGCGCACGAAGTCAGTCGTGGAGGGGGTTGCAACAACGCGTGCCGTGGCGCGCCTGGCCTCCGATCGCGGCATCGACATGCCCATCGTCTTGGCGGTGCACGGCGTGTTGTATGAGGGTCTGTCGCCGGCTGAAGCGATTGCGCAGTTGATGAGCCGGGATCCGAAAGCGGAGCGGATTGGGTGAGTTCGGGGTTTGGGGTTGGGTGTCAGGTGTTGGGTGTTGGGGGTTGGGGGTTGGGTTTGTTGCCTTTGGCGAGCCGACACGAATCGGAACTCAGCCCTGTTCGGTGCTGATTCGATCGCGCACGGCTTCGACGTGGCCGGGGACTTTGACCTTGTCCCAGCGTTCGGCGACTTTGCCTCCGGGGTCGATGAGGTAAGTGGTGCGGACTACGCCCATGTACTTGCGCCCGTACATCGACTTTTCCTGCCACACGCCGTACTTGTCACAGATCTTCGCGTCGTCATCGGCGAGGATGGGGAAGTTGAGGTCGTACTTGGCCGCGAACTTCTCCTTGGACCTGACCTCCTGGGGCGAGCAGCCGAGGACGACAGCGTCGAGTCCCTGGAAGTCGGGAAGCGCATCTCGGAAGCCGCATGCTTCCTTTGTGCATCCTGAGGTGTCATCCTTGGGATAGAAGAAGAGGACGACCCATTGGCCGAGGTAGTCCTTGAGCGCATGCTTCGCGCCGGCCTGGTCCTTGAGGGTGAAGAGCGGCGCTTTCTTTCCGGTGTCGATGAGTGGCATGGAGTTAGTGTAGCTTCGGGAGCTTGGAGGTTGGAGCTTGGAGCTTGGCCAGGAGCCAGAAGCCCAATCCCTACCCCACCAGCCAGTTCGTCAACCAGACGATCGCGACGCCGGCGATGCACGCGGCGGCGACGATCGTGCGGACGCGACTCCAGAAGCGGCGCGAGCGGCGCCGGCTTGCGGCGAGCGCCGGGTGGGGGATGGGGGTGAGACGCGATTCCGCCTCGATGTCTTCCATCGTCTCGCCGCGACGCGCGCTGTCCTGCACGATGGCGATGATGAGGTTGGCGTCGAAGGCTCGGATGCCGAGTCGGGTTGCGAGGCGCATCAGGCTCATGCGTCGTTCGGGGCGCAGGATCGCGGCACGGCCACCCTGGAGCGATTCGGAGACCCGAGCGGCCATGATGAGGCGGGCGTCCTCGTTGGTCATGGCGGCGGCGGCCCGGTTGGCTCGTCGGACGTCTTCGCGGGTCATGCGCCGTGACAGCGGCGAGGTCCCGGCGATTCGTCGGGCATTCTCAAGGTGCAGGCGTCCGGACCGATCTCCTCCAGTCGGTCCAGAGCCTGTCCCAGATGTCGAGGTCTTACGGGTCATCGTCTGAAAAACACTGCTGCACGAGGCATGCCAGAGATGAAAGGGCCCTCGAAACAGCCGATGTGCGATATGGTACGCCGGGCCGCGTGGATCCGCGTCAACATCCGAGAGTCGGAGTGTTGCATGAATGCATCAGGAACTGGGGTGACGCCACCGCCAACCGGCGAGCGGGAGTCCGATAACGAAGCGGAACGCGCTGGGCCGACGTGGGCTCTCGATGCGCCGCCGTCGGTCGTCACCACGAAGCAGCCCGCTGAGGTTCTTGAAGGGTTGTCCACGCTCTCGCGGCGAGGGCGCCTGCCGGGATTTCGCCGGCTTCAGGAAGTCCGGCCGGATGGTTCGGGGGCAGGGCGGTTTGCTGCTGATGTCTTCGGCCTGCACTACGATCGCGAACTGACGGGCGTGGTGCAGCGTGAGGGAGACCGGACGCGAATCGTCTTCACGTCTCGGCTGCGGAAGAAGATGCCGGTGGTCATTGCGGTGGTCTTCATCCTTGCGACCTGGCCCGGTGCGTGGCTGACCCATTCGATGCTGGAGACGTATTTCGGGTGGTATCCGTCTGCGTCATGGGTGACGTACGCCTGGTACATCCCGCTGATGTTGCTGTCGATTCCGGTGCTGCTGCGTCAGTACCGGGTTTCGATGAGTACGGCCCACTCCGAGATGGCGGAAGTCATCGAGAAGGTGCGGGCGGCCGTGGATGGCACGCTTGAGCAGGCCTGAGTCCCCCGGTGGCGTGGAATTTCGTTCAAAATCCTTAGGAGTGTGCTGGTTGCTCTGCGCATCACGGAATGGAGGATCCATCAGATCCCGCTTTCGTGTCTTGGTTGGAAGGAGCGACCCATGCCGAACTGTTACCAATCCTCACTGTTCCACACTGTGACCCTGCTTGCCACACTGAGCGTCGGCGGCAGCGCCTCCGCCTGGGTCGACCTCTCGGCTCCGACGACGATCTTTACGGGGGCTTCCGGCAGCGCGCAGGTCTTCCCCGCGGATGTCAACGGTGATGGCGCCGTCGATCTCGTGTCCGCGTGGTGGGACGGTACGGTGCGCTGGCATGAGAATGACGGCAATGAGACACCGGGATTCACGCATCACATCATCGCGAGCGGTCTGTGGGATGTGCCCTCGGTGTTTGCCGCGGACATGGATGGCGACGGCGATACGGATCTTGTTGTGGCCGAACCGGGCGAACTGATCTTCAACGGCTTGAACATCGAACTGGTGGGCGGCCGATTGCGCTGGTTTGAGAACCTCGATGCCAGTCCCGGTTCGTTTGTTCCGAATGACATCGCGGCTCCGTCGCTTGGGCGCCGGAGTTGCTTCGTGGCGGATGTCAACGGCGACGGTTTCCCTGACGTGATCTCTGATGTCATTGGAACCAGTCTCTGGTTCGAGAGCAGCGGTGGATCAGTTCCGACCTTCACGCCCCAGATCGCTCTGGGTGGGCTGATCCATCACGCAGCCGACATCGATGGAGATGGCGACACCGACTTGCTGGGTGAGTCCAACGGCGCCGTCTGGCTTGAGAACGACGGCGCGGCTGTTCCCACCTTTGCGTTCAATAGCATCGACGTGGGCCAGGCTCAGATCACCGGCATTTTCGCGGCTGACTTCAACGGTGATGAGAACACTGATCTCGCGATCAGCTCAGTGGCGTCTCCCGTTGCGAAGTGGTACGAGAGTGATGGCAGTGTGACACCCACGTTCAGCCCGCACGACATCGGGAACTACCCGCTAGCGAGTCTCTTCGCCGCGGACCTCGATGCTGACGGTGACCGCGATCTGGCGGTGGCTTCGGGTACGGTCGTGGACCTGCTTCAGAATGATGCGTCGGATCCGGGACGATTCGTGCTGTCGGCGTCGGCATCGACGGCGGGGAGCATGGCGTCCGTCTTTGCCACGGACCTCAACGGCGATGGGGTGACGGATGTTGTCTTCGGCACGGGTTCCGCAGGTACGGTCAACTGGAGCGCGGGCATTCCTGATCCAACTCCGGTTGTGACGAATCGAACGACGTCGACGCAGCATGCATCGTTCGCCTCGGCATTCGCCGCTGCGGCTTCGGGTCATCAACTGCGGGCGGGCAGCCTGGCGTCGACGGAGGCCGACATCGATTTCATGGGCTTGGACGTGCATCTGGAAGCGTCACACGACGTGGCACAACCAGTGGGTGGGATGTGCGTGCTGGCAGACGGTGCGACGTTCGAGGTTCTGCCGCGAGAGACGATGTCCTACGGTGCCGCGGAGGTTCTGTTGCGAGAAGGGGCGGGCTCCATGTCCGTGGCCGGCGCGCTGACGGCTCCGGCTGGCGCGACATCCCTGGTGATTGCTGAGTCGTTCGAGTCGACGCGCACGGGATTGTTGCAGGTGGGAAGTGGAGGATCCATGGACATTGTTGGCCCCGAGCGTCTGGACCTGAGAGGAGGGATCGTGGTTGAGGCTGGCGCATTTCTTGGTGGGAACGGAGACATAGACGTTGATCCGGGCGCCTGGTCGATGGATACGCAGGTGGTATCGGCCACGATGGATGCGAACATGGTTCGTGCCGTGGATCTGGATGGGGATGGCGACCAGGACCTGGTGGCGGGTGGCGGTTCGGGATTGCGTTGGTACGAGAATGATGGTGCGTTTGAGCCGAGTTTCACTGAGCACGTTCTGCCGGGCGTGACCCATGAGGTGTTGTCGATCACAACGGGCGACATGAACGGTGATGGTCTGATGGACATTCTCTCGACCTTTGGCTCGACGATTGCCTGGCACGAGAATGATGGGCAGTCGCCACCGAGTTTTTCGGTTCGCGTTGTGGAGCAGGGTGTGGTGTCGGGATCTCAGTCGATCTGTGTTGGCGATGCGGATCGGGATGGTGATCTCGATGTCTTTGCCGCCGCTCCAGCGCTGGTTGATCACATACGCTGGTATCGGAACAACGGGGGCTCGGATCCGACGTTCACAGCCAACATCCTGGATGGTGATTTCTACTTTCCACGGGTCGTTCAGTTCTGTGTCTTCACTCCTCTCTCCCCGGCACCGAGCCTGGTGGTGGCTGACCAGTTCGGTGAGTACAAGATCTTCCGGCGCACCATCGATCCGCCTTACTTCATTCACCAGGTGACGATTCCGAGCGTTGGTCATGGGTCCATCGGGATTGCCGATCTTGATTCAGATGGTGATCGGGACATCATCGGCATCGGTTCGGGCCGGATTCGCTGGTATGAGTACAGCCAGTTCTTCGAGTTCACGGAGCACGAGGTGTCGTCCGACCATGCCTTCACGACCGGGGGAGTGAATGCGGTTGATGCGGACATGGATGGCGATCTGGATCTTGTGTGCGGGTACCAGACCGGCGACCGGATTGTCATCTACGAGAGCGATGGTGCGATGCCTCCAGCCTTCACTCGCGTTGTCGGTGCGCAGGCGGGTGATGCGCCGGGTTCCACGCTCTCGGGGTTCGGTTCGGATCTCAACGGCGACGGGCTCGTGGATGCGGTCTCCGGTAACACCGGATCCGTCAAGGTCCACATCCGGACCGATGCGCCGTGTGTGATTGAGGATGGCGCTCAGATCATTCATGGTCTGTGCATGACCAATCGACGGCCGATGACGCTGAACGGCGGGTCGATCGGCAATGATGAGTCACTCGTGAATCTCAGCAGCATGCGTGGGCACGGAGATCTCCTGACGTCTCTTCACAACATGGGTCGCATCCTGGTCGAGGGCCCGATGATGATCAATGGTCCGGCGAGCAATCAGGGGCGCATTGATATCGCCTCGGGCCAACTGACGTTCAACTACGGCCTGTCATGTGACGGCTCGGTGGTGCTTGCTGAAGGAGGTGCTCGTGGATCGGGGCTTGAGGACCTGGTTGTGATGGGCGCGTTCGAGATGGCGCCATGGGCGACGCTGGCGCTGCCGGAGGGCGCGATGCGGATTGACGGCGAGTTTCATGCAGGCATCGACGCGAGCGAGCGGTTTGATCTTGCCACAACCGAGGTCACGGCATCCGGCGTCTTCATCCCCATGCAGGAAGACATCGGCCCTGATCCGACAGGGTTCGATCGCACATTGCCGGGTCGCTTTCCGTTGGGGACGCTTCGAGTGGCCGATGCACTCCAGCTGAGTAGCAGCTGCTCATCCTCCTCGAACAGTGAAACGGCGCTCTCATTGCATGCTGTCTACGTGGATCATCTGGAGATCACGTCGACAGGGAGCCTCATCACCGACGGACATCGTGTGTACTACCGCACGCTCACGCTTGATGGCACCGTCGATGTGCCCGGCAACCTCATCCCTGTCTGCCAGGTCACAGCAGATGCGAATGGCGATGGCGCCGTGGACTTTGTTGATCTCAACGAGTTGCTGGAGCAGTGGGGCTCAGCCGGGCCGGGCGCTGACTTCAATGGTGATGGCGCGGTGAACTTCGTCGATCTGAACATCCTGCTCGAGGAGTGGGGATCGGACTGTCTGCAGTGAGCGTCGGGCGGGCGCGACTCTATGCCGGCAGCATGCGGCCCAGGGTCTTCGGTGAGAAGGGGTACTGCTGGTAGACCGCGCGAAGGTCGTCGAGGGTGACGGCATTGATCCGGGCGAGTTCTTCCTCCAGCGGGGTGTACTCGCCGAGGTAGGTCCAGAGGCGACCGAGGCGCTGCATGCGGCCGCCGGGACGCTCGCCGGCCAGTGTGACGCTGGTGGCCAGTCGGTTGCGGAGCAGTTCAAGATCGTCGAGAGTCAGGGAGTCCACGAGGCTGTCGACTTCCTTCTGCACCGCGGCCCAGATGGTGTCGGCACGGTCAGGTTCGCCGGATGCGTAGATGTAGTAGTCACCGCAACCATCGCGCGGGTCGTACGCGGCCTGGCAGTCCTCCGCGATGCCGGTCTCGATGAGTGCCCAGTGGAGGCGCGAGTTGCCCGGGTCGCCCAGGACCTTGCCCAGCATCATCGCGGCATATCGGGTGTCATCCTGGATCGAGGGCCCCGGGCTGACCTGAAGGATGTACGCGCGGTTGACGCGATCGTCGTTGATCGTGAATTCGCGGTCGTGGGGTTGCGGGCGCTTGCCGTCACGGACAGCACCGGTGCGGCTCCAGTGGCCGCAGAGATCATTGAACTGTTTCACACAGGCGTCGAAATCAAGGCGGCCGGCGAGCGCGATGACGGTGTTGTCGCTTGAGTAGCGATCATCGAAGTACGTCTGCATCTGATCGCGGCTGAGGTCGGTGATGGTCTGATCGGTACCGAGGACCCGGTGGGCGAGGGGGTGTTCGCCGTAGTACTCCTCCATCGCGCGCTCGTAGAGGACCCAGAAAGGGTGGTCCTTGTACATGGCGATCTCTTCGAGGATGACGCTCTTCTCGGTATCAAAGTCTTCCTGGCGGAGCGCGGGGCGGAGAATGTCACCGAGGATGTCCGCCGCCTGCGTCAGGTGCTCGGGCAGCACTGTGGCGTGGAAGCAGGTGAGTTCGGAAGCGGTGTAGGCGTTGTAGTTCGCACCGATCTCGTCGAACTCGCGGTTGACGTCATCGGCGGTGCGCCGGTCTGTGCCCTTGAACATCATGTGTTCAAGGAAATGCGAAACGCCCATCACGACCGGAGCCTCATCCCGCGCGCCGGTGCGGACAAAGAAGCCGCACGCTGCGGTGTGGGCATCGGGATTCGTCTCGCTGATGATGGTCAGACCGTTATCGAGCGTCGCTTTTTCGAATGTCACTGCCATGCAGGAAGCTTAGCAGCCCATCGAGGGGAACAGGACCGGCACAGCGTCGTTGATGGGGAGAAGAGTCGTGCCCGTATGCGTATCGCCCGGAGCGGATCTTGCACCGGGTCTCAAAAAATGTTTGCCGATGGGTGCGAGATCTCGGCATCCGGCGCAGAGCAGGTACGACCGGAGGCACGCATGTCGTGCTGCATGGTCAGGCACTCCCTACATCTACCTAATTTGCGGCCAAGCCGCAGGAGAACAACCTCATGTCACGCTCTACGACGCTTACTGTTGGTGCCCTTGCCGCCCTGATGACCGTTGCCGGCTCTGCCGCCGGCGATACGGCACAGTTCCGAGAGATCATCCGGAAGTGGAACAACGCCCCGGGTACTGGTGGGCAGTTCACGCAACTCGGTACGCCGACGATCGGCCGCGACGGCCGGGTCGCTTTCGCGGGCCGCACGAATGGGATCTTCGGTCCGACCGGCCTCTGGGCGACGGCGATGGATGATCCCCAGTCCATCGAGATTGCGGTGATCGAGAACGGAATCGTCCCCGGTGGGAACGGCCAGCTCTTCTCGCACTTCTACTGGCTGCATGCCAATGCGATCGTCGGTGACGATGGTGTGCTCGGATTCGCGAGCAATGTCTACGGCGGCGGGCTGCCCGAGTCTCGACTCGGCGCCTTCAAGTCGGACAACGGCGTGCTCGAGTCGGTGCTCCTTCCCGGTGACTCGATCCCCGGCATCAACGGTGCGACCGTTGAAGAGGTCTACGAGGGCATCGCCATGAATCACGACGGTCGGGTCGCCATGCGGGCCACCCTTGAGGGTGCCGGCATCAACGAGTCGAACAACGCGGCGGTGGTCTTCGAGTGGTTCGGTGGCCTCAGCCAGGTTCATCGTGAAGGAGCGGCTGCTCCCGGCATCCCCGGAACGACCTTCGGTATCGCCTGGGGCGTGCCGCAGATCACCGACACCAGCGAGGTCATGTTCGACTCTCAGCTCACCGGTGCGACCAGTTCCAACTGGAGCATCTGGACCGGCTACCCCGGGCTCATGACCAACGTTGCGAATGCCACCCACATCTCCCCGTTTGCAACGCCGTACACGAACGGTGTGTCCCGCATCTCCACGTACAACGACGGCATGTCGTTCTACAAGGCCGTGAGTCACGGGCAGAGCTGGATCAAGGCGTTCTGGAACTGGGAAGGCGGCGCTGTGCAGCCTCTTGCATGGGTCACCCAGGATGGTCCCCTCGGAACCTACACCGACTTCGACGAGAACAGCATCACCACCAATGCCTCCGGCGACACGCTGCTTCGCGCGGTCTTCGAGGGGCCCGGCGTGGACGAGACCAACGACACCGCGATCATCGTCATCAACCCCGACGGCAATCAGGAAGTGGTCGTTCAGGAGGGTGACCAGCCCTACGGTCTGTGGCACGACATCGAGTTCGCCGACCTTGACTTCGCGTTCGGTGAGCATCTTGCGGACAGTGGACGCGTCTACTTCGAAGCAGGCATTCGGGGCCCTGGCATCAATGCCGACAACGATCGTGGCCTCTGGGCGCGGGATGCCGACGGCACCATGCACCTGATCATCCGCGAAGGTGGCTACATCAAGCTGGGTGACGGGCTCGGACGCTGGGTCGAGGACTTCCGGTTCACCAGCGGCCGCGGCACGGAATCCGGTCGGGCGAAGGGCTTCAACGACATGGGCCAGGTTGCGCTGCGAGTCGAGTGCACGGACGGGACGACGGCGGTCGTCGTCGCGACGCTTCCGCCCTTCTGCGAGGGTGATGTGAATGGTGACGGAGTCGTCGACTTCAACGACCTGAACATCGTGCTGGCCGAGTGGGACACCACCGGACCCGTGGGTACGGGCGGCGACGCCGACTTCGATGGTGACACCGACTTCGATGACCTCAACATCGTTCTTGCGAACTGGGGCCACATCTGCAGCTGATCGCACCACCAGGTGCAGATAGCGACATGTGTGTCAACGCGGACAGCGCCCGGCCCTGATGGGTCGGGCGTTGTCGCTTGGGTTCAATCCCGGGTCGGTGTCGGGCGTCGCAGGCCCGCGATCAGGTCGCGGCAGACCGCCTCGGGATCACGTGCTCCGCACACCGCACTGGAGACGGCCACACCCCGGCAGCCGACCTCCGCCAACGGTGCCATGTTGTCGGGCGTAATGCCGCCAATGGCGAGGTACGGCGTGTTGAACGGTGGGTCGGATGCCTCCAGTTGTGCGAGATACTCGGGTCCGGCGAGGTCCTCCTTGAATTTGGTGGTGGTCGGGAACATCGGCCCGGCGCCGATGTAGTCGGCGCCGCTCCGGACGGCCGCATGCGCCTGTTCGACCGAGCTGGTGGAGAGACCAACGATGAGCGTGTTACCGGCGAGCCGCCGGGCATCGCGCACGGTGAGATCGTCCTGTCCGAGATGGACGCCATCAGCTCCGCTCAGCAGCGCGATGTCGATTCGGTCATTGATGATGACCTCGGCATTGTCCGCCACGAGTTCGACGAGGTCGCGGGCGCGGTTGAGGAGGTCGCTATCGGGCAGGTCCTTCTCTCTGAGTTGCAGGCAGTCGGCGCCTCCGGCGACGGCGGCGCGGGCAACGTCTCTCCAGTCCATGTGGGTGCAGAGGGCCTCGGTGAGGAGCACGCAGAGGCGCCACTGCCGGCCAGCGGCACTGAGCGCCAGCACGAGTGAGGCCTCGAGGTCGTACGCTCGGTAGCGGATTGACTCGATCGTTGCAGCGGTGCTTTCCGACCTGAGCTTGCTGAATTCCTCGAGGACTCGGAGGGCCTCACCGAGTCGCTTGCCGGCGGCTGCCACGACCTCTCGGGGCGAGGTCCGCTCATACTCGCCGGTGGCGGCGATCCGGGTGCCGACATCGCCCCGGGTATCTCGTTCGGCCAGTCCGCGCGTCCCCGGATTTGTGCTCAGGGTCTCGCTGAGTTCGTGCCTGAGGGCCTTGAGCTTCCCTGCGGTTTCCGCGTCATTGAGGAGGAATCTGGCGGCGTCTTCGAGGACCCGCAGGGCTTCGCGGGCACGGTTGGCATTGGCATCGAGTAGGCGGTGGATTCGGGTCATTCGGGTCGTTGGGTCCGCATATGGGCATGGGCTGTATGACTCACCCGCAACGGGTGGCAATACGTGAAGATTGCGTACAAAAAAGTTGACAAGGGCCGGACGGGGCCGCATTCTTGTGCTATTGTACCCTCGCGGTGATTATTTACCGCCCTAACCAGCCCCCCGGAAGCGCGGCGATGCGACCCTTGGTTGCTCGCCGCGTTCTTTTTTGGATCGCATCGGGTGCGACAACGTCGTGCGTTCGCGAATCGCGTCCCGCGTGCGTATTGTGGAGGGGATGGAAAGGAGATGCTCTTGAGCAGTCCGGATGGCGCGTTGTCGCACGATGAGATTGAGGCGGCCCGCGATCGCTTCATCGCGGCGTGGGGCAAGATGGGCAGTGCCTGGGGTATCAGTCGGACCATGGCCGAGGTCCATGCGCTGCTCTACATCTCCGGTGAAGCCCTGTGCACCGATGACGTGATGGAGCGCCTCGAGATCAGCCGCGGCAACGCCTCGATGAGTCTGCGGGCGCTTCAGGATTGGGGCATCATCTCGCGCGTTCACAAGAGGGGTGATCGCAAGGAGTACTTCGAGGCGGTGTCCGACGTCTGGGCCATGTTCAAGACGATCGCCCGGGAGCGGAAGAAGCGTGAGATCGACCCGCTGATCGCCTCGCTCTATGACATCCGGGACATGACGGGCGTGAGCGATGGGAAATCGCGCGCTGCAGCGCCTGATGCAGTGGAAGCGATGGCTCTGCACAACGAGCGTCTTGATGCGATGCTGGACTTTGTGGGCACGCTGGAGCGACTCGCGAGCGAGATCCTGAGCCCCGAAGGGGATGGGTTGCGCGAAGCGATCTCCTCGCTCGACAAGCGATAGCACGGCGGTACAACCGGGAAGTGCCCATGAAAAAGGGACGCCTGAGAGCGTCCCTTGTGTGCGTGGTTGTGTCGTCGATTTACGGGAAGATGCCGCGAAGCTTGTAGACCTTGCCGATGGCGTCGAGTGCGGCGATGTAGGCGGCGGTGCGGAGGTCGACGTTGTAGCGATGTCGGGCGAGTTGGACGCGCCGGGCCGCGAGGACCATGTGGCGGTTGAGTTCTTCGTCGACCCGTTCGGCGTCCCAGTAGACCTGGGAGCGGTTCTGAATCCACTCGAAGTAGGAGACGGTGACGCCGCCTGCGGAGCAGAGGATTGCGGGGAGGATCTCGATGCCGCGTTCGAGGAGCAGTCGCTCGCCCGCCGGTGTGGTGGGGGCGTTGGCGGCTTCGGCGATGAGCTTGCAGTCGATGAGTTCGGCCTTCTCGGAGGTGATCATCTGCTCGAGAGCGGCGGGGATGAAGACGTCCACCTGGGTCTGGTAGAACTGTTCTTCGGTGATGGCATCCGCGCCGTGCGGGGTCTTCTCGAATCCGGCGACGCCGCGATTCTGCCGCACGTACTCATCGACGGCGAAGACATCGAGTCCCTGGTCGTTGTAGATCGCGCCGGTGTGGTCCATGACAGCCAGGACCTTGCCGCCTCGTTCGGCCCAGAGTTTGGCGGCCCATGAACCGACGTTACCGAAGCCGAGCACGGAGCACGACGAGGACTTCATTTCGAGTCCGACTTCTGGCATCATTTCGGCGAGGACATCGATGACGCCCTGTCCGGTGGCCTTTTCGCGTCCGACGGAGCCGCCGAATTCAACGGGCTTACCGGTGACGACGCCGATGGCATCGACGCTTTCCTTGTCCCGGGTGATGTTCATGTAGGTGTCAGCGAACCAGGCCATGACCTGGGCATTGGTGCCGACATCGGGCGCCGGGATGTCGACATCCGGTCCGATCTGGGAGGCGATGGCCGAGACGAAGCGGCGCGTGACGCGTCGAAGTTCGGTCTCGGAGAGGCCTCGGGGATCACACTTGATGCCACCCTTGCCGCCACCGAAGGGGATGCGGACGAGTGAGCACTTCATGGTCATGAGCGCGGCGAGTGTCTTGACGTCATCGAGTCCGACTTCGGGGTGGTAGCGAAGTCCGCCCTTGTAGGGGCCCAGCGCGTTGTTGTGCTGGACGCGGTAGCCCTTGAAGAGTGCGTGGTGCCCGTCGTCCATGCGGACGGGGAAGTGCACCATGATCTCGTTCTTGGGCTGGGCGAGGATGACCTGCACGTGATGCGGGAGTTCCAGGATCTCGGCGGCGTGGAGGATGGCGTCGATGGTCTGGAGATACAGATTGTCCGGGTCACGCTCCATGCCGAGCTCGTCGAAGACGGGGCTGCCGAACTGCTGGCGTGACGGGGCGACGATCGTGGCCTTGCTCATAGTTGATTTGCCTGTGGCACGTAGTAGGTGAGATGTCCTGGCGCGAGGGTCTCGGAGACCGCCTCCGGCTCGACGCGGGTCATGTGCCCAGATACTCCTTGGGCGTTGGTGTGGCTGTGGAGCCCGCCGCGATCCTGCGGCGACCTGCGCACCCGGGTCGCATGCTGATCCGGGGCGAAGGGGCGGATTGTAGGGGAAGCGTGGCGGGGGCAAAACGGCAAACGGAGCGTGTGAGGGGACATTTTCCCGATCGGGCGTGGTAAACCGGTTTAGCAGGGTGCGTATCGGCTGTGGGGGGGCGGGGATGCGGGTGGCGAGTCGAGCGGGTTGAGCGGTTTACCGGTCGGATCAGGTCCGCAAAGTAGAAAGCATTTCTAATCTGCAACGAGGATGTGTCCGGGATACATGCGGGTTGGCAAGGGCGGGAGATGCCGGGTGCGGCGTCACTCCCAGACCCAGCGTTCGTTCCATTGAATCCCATGCTGTCGGAACAGGGAACGCATTTCGTCCTTGAATGACCTGGTCCGGTGACGTTCCGCCTGCAGCGCCACGTAGTTGCGCACAACTGGAAGATGTGATGTGCTGACAGAGAATGCGCCGTAGCCGGCCTGCCAGTGGAAGTCCGCCAGTTCCGGGGTCAGATCCCGAAGCCAGAGACTCGTGCCCACCTTGATGTCTCGAACAATGTCAGCGAGGGATTCGGTTCGCGGCTGCCGCAGGAGCAGGTGGACGTGATCGGCGACGGAGCCGAGTTCGATTGGCTCACAGCCACGGCGGCGCAGCAGTCCGACGAACCGATGGTGGAGTTCTTCGCGAAGGTCGTCGGTAAGGCGAGGTTGTCGCGACTTCGTCGAGAACACGAGGTGGATGTAGATCTGGGTCAGGGACTGCGGCATTGGGCTCCTCCGGAATGCGTCGAAGTTAGTGGAGGATGATGCCGCGATGCGGCATCTGCGCACAATTGCAGCAGTGGGTTGAGTCTCCGCCGTGTACCTGGGGCTGACGCCCCAGGCTGTGAGGAGGCGTGCCGTTGGCACGCTCATGACGAATTCAGGCTTGCTCTTGCCGTAGTCACGCGTCACGATGAGACTCATGCACAGCGACCTCAGGAAACGGGTGGAGGATGAGGTCGCGGCCGGGCGTGTGTGGAAGGCTCGGGACCTTCTTCGGGCTCAGGTTGAGTTTGCCGTCAAGGGGGATGAACTCTCGTGGGCGTTGGAGCGGCTTGGTCAGATTGAGATTGAGATGGGCGAGGGTCCCAGGTGCATTGGGCATCGGTTCTTCTTCAGCGGTCGCTATCTG
Source organism: Phycisphaerae bacterium (assembly GCA_030432255.1). Lineage (GTDB taxonomy): Bacteria > Planctomycetota > Phycisphaerae > Phycisphaerales > UBA1924 > JAUIHS01. The sequence goes on along the minus strand of JAUIHS010000005.1, from coordinate 121,694 downwards.
CCTGAATATGAGCCATACATTCAGGCATTCCGGGATGCTTGATGCGATCCGTCAGAGTGAGAGGGCATGGAAGTAGGTCTGCCGCGATGCGGCATCTGCGCACAATTGCAGCGGTGGGTTTGGGTCTCCGCCGTGTACCTGGGGCTGATGCCCAGGCTGTGAGGAGGCGTGCCGTTGGCACGCTCTTCCCGGTCGGACGCGTCAGGTGCCGAGGAGGTCTGCCGCTGTCGGAGTGTCGGCGCCGCTGCCGCACGCCATCTACCGCGGCAGCTTTTCCAGGTCCGTATCGAAACCCGCGAGGATGAGGATGTCGTCTCGGTCGAGGCGGCTGCCGGGTTGGGGGAGGTCGACGACGCGCTCTTCGTAGAGGTCGACGCCGGTGGCGGAGGCGGCCTCGACGCGGCGCTTGATGGATACGACCGTCACGTTGTGCTTCCGACGCAAGGCGAGTTCGGAAAGGGTCTTGCCCTGCCACGGGGTGGGGACGTTGATCTGGACGAGGGCGTAGCCGCGGCCGAGTTCGATGTGGTCGATCATGTATGGCGTGAGGAGTCGGTGTGACCAGCGGTCTGCGGATTCGTCTTCGGGGTTGACGACGGCATCGGCGCCGATTCGTGCGAGGATGCGGGCCTGCATGCTGTTGCCCGCGCGCGAGATGACGCGTTTGACCCGGAGTGACTTGAGGAGGACGGTGGCGAGTGCGTTGGCTTCGAAGTTGTGTCCGATGCCGACGACGGCGCAGTCGACCTGGTCGACGCCCTGCGCCTTGAGGGCCTGTTCATCGGTGGCGTCGAGCGCGATGGCGAGCGTGACCTGGTCGCGGAGTTCCTCGACACGAACGCGATCGCGATCGATGGCAATGACCTCGGCCCCGAGCGCGGCCAGGTTGGTGGCGAGTCGGGCGCCGAAGCGACCCAGACCGATGACGGCGAAGCGTTCCATGCGGGCATGGTACTGGATGGGTGGCGGGTGGTGGGTGGCTGGTGGCTGGGTGGTCTTCAGTCGTCGATGGCGACGGGTTCGAATGAACAGCGGATCTTGTGTTCGCGGCAGACCTGGTAGAAGCGTTGGGAGACGATGCATCGTCTTGGGTCGCCGGACGCCGCGATACTCTCCCAACTGACGGCGAAGTCGAATGCCGGTGTCGCTTCGATGTCGCGCCGGTGGTAGTGGAGTTGCGCGGGGCGGATGGGCTGCCCGCTGAGCCACTGACCCAACGGCGACGAATCGGGTTCGCTGAATTCGTAGATTTCTTCGACCGGGGTCGACTTCTGCTGATCGCGGCGGGCGGGGCGTCTGTCTTCGGTCATGCGCCGATTCGCGCACGGTGGCAGTTCGATGGCGGCGCGGAGTTCCCAGAACGGCGGCCGGTCTCCCCAGGACAGAGTCCGGAGCTTTCTGCGGGTAATCGGGACGGTGGGATGGAACTCCAGTCCACGAAGGCCCTCGTTCTGGAACAGTACCTTGACCCAGTCGGCGACCAGCACCACATCCCATCCTGCCATGACGCTCTTCTTTGCGGTGTAGTTCATGACCTGCGTGAGTCCGTTGTCATCTCGGAGTGCTTCCGCATTGGGAATGTCACTCCAGTCCAGAAGCCGAGCGCGTCTGCGGTCTGCGGTTGTGAACTTCCAGCTGAGGCCCAGGGAGAACTCACCTTGCTGTGCGACGGTATGGGCTGGGTGAAGGCCCGCTTGTCGGAGTAAGTCGAGGCAGTGTTGTGCAGGTTCGGATTGAAGCGGTGCGCTCATGTACCACCGCTCCACCGCGTGCAGCCGATGCCCCTCAGGATGGACCTCTACTAAGGCATCGAATAGGTTCCTTCCGAGGTCCTCAGGTCGAAGCGGTGATATGTGGGCGTTGAGGCGCATCAGTTGGTGCTCGGAACTGCTCAGTCGTCGATCACGACTGGTTCGAATCCGCAGCGGATCTTGTGTTTTTGGCAGATCTGATAGAAGCGTTGGGAGACGATGTGATAACGGGTACCCCATCCGGAGATGACTTCCCAAGACCATGCAAAGTCAATTGTCCTGAGCGATCCGAGATCCGACCGGCTGTAGTGCAGTTGGGCGCAGTCATACGACAACCCGGCAAGCCATCGTGCATTGTCCGACGACTCAGTTGCCTGATACTCAAAGAGGTTCTCGACGATTCGGGCATGGGGGTCATCGCGTAAGGCCTGGCTGCCGTCCTCGTGCCTGCGCCGATTGGTGGTTGGAGGGAGAGTTGTCGTTGGTCGGAGCTCCCAGAACGGAGCGTGATCGCCCCAGTCCAAGGGGCTGAAGTCTCTTCGAGAAACAGGGAGCGTTGGTAGGTATTCGATTCCAGCGAGGTCGTGCTCTTCGAAGATCTGGCGGACCCAGTCTGCGATGAACAGACTCGTCGAGTACATGATGCTCTTCTTTGATTTGTAGTTGATCAATCGAGTTGGTCCAGCTTCGGACGGTAGCGCATCTGCGTTCGGAATGTCATTGGTTTGGAGTAGTTCGGCCGTCTCAAGATCCGAACGACTGTATTGATGAGAGATCATGATTCGAACTTCTGTCGCGTTGCTGGGATAGTGGGAGACCGGCCTGAGACCGGCCGTTCGCAAGATCTCCAGGCACCGCTGCAACGGAATGCTCCGGAGGGGGGCAGTGAGCAGCCAACGCTCGGTCGGAGATGACTTGAGTCCCTCGGGATGAACGGCCACGAGTCGGTCAAAGATCTGACGACCGACTTCATCTGGGGAGACTGGGGTGATGTGAATCCTGGCGCTCACCGGCTACTCCGCACTTATTGGTTTTCTCACCGACGCATCAATCCAAGCTCTTGCGACTCGAGCAGCGTCAGGATGGCCCCATCTCCGATAGCTTGTCTCGATCGCAATGAGGATATCAGACTCGCTCGTACCGGCCTTGGTCAACCCCTCAAGTGTCGATGGGATGTTCTCGTCCAGCAGGATGCGATGGTAAGAACTGATCCCATCGGCTTCGCCAACATGGTCCTTCTTGTGAATGAGTATTCCGGGCATGTCGTCGAGCGAGTTCTTGAACGCTTGAAGTTGAGCAGGAGTTGCTGTGGGGTGTGACTTGAGGAACAAGTACTCCGCTATGTACTTGGGGGTGAGGTGGTGAACATGCAGGTCCCGGTTCTTGAGCAGGGCGTTCCGGCGTTTCATGTTCTGCAGCTCGCGCGCCGTCTTCATGACAGACAGGTCGACGCCGTCTGGTGTGGCGGCTCTTGAGAAGGTGTCTCTGCTCAGTTCGAGCAGGATCTCGCGGAGGTGCGTACCGGTCAGTTCTACGGCCGAATTGTTCGACTCGATCTTTCGGATGACCTGTTCGAGGGCATCAAAGCCGCGTGCATCAGTCTCGGATTGGATCTGCCTGAAGGCAGCCGCGAGGGCCTCGCAGATCGCGCCCTCGTTGTGAACCAGGACGCCCCAGTCCCCGGCGCAGTACGTGTGTGCGTCGGCGACTTCGATGTTGTAGGTCGTGAAGCTGCATCCGGGTGGAGCACGCATCCCACGAATGCGCGTCAGTGTTGCGTGATCGCCGTTCAGGAGACGCACCTCGTCGCCGATCAGGAGGTCGCCGGCAGGAACGTAGTCCTGGACGCGCTCGATCCATATGGGATGCGTCGGTGTGCACGTCAACTCGGAGACGTCGCCGCCTGGTCGCTCGAAGATCAACGAACACAGATCGGAAGGGGCCGTCGAGATGAGGGCTGTGACGGTGTGTTCCTCCGCCCCGTTCTCGCTCGGGTTCCACGTCCGGATCCTGGTCCCGTGTTCAAGCATCTCAATGGCGAGCGGGCCGCTGTCTGTCCAGACGGGTGTTCCCGTCGGGAAGCAGATGGAAGAGCGGTCGATCTGCTCGGCGATCTCCTCGAGTGTGTCGAGCTTCTGCACGAAGTTCGGCAGGCTCGTCAGACTCCCGACTTGGCGGAGTCGTGTGGCGAGTCGCACCATCAGGGTGGACTTGGTGATGACGGCGACCGTGCCCGCGGTGGCCACCGCTTCGATCGCGAGCACGATGGCTTCACCGAGGATGCGGCCGCTGATTCGGCCGACCTCGTAGTCGGTCAGCGAATCCTGGTAGTCCTGCATCATCATGATCAACTCGGCGCATACCTGGATCGCAACCTGCCTCTGTCGTTCAATCTCGATCCCACCGGCCGGATGTCCGATCGAGATCGCGTAGTACACAGAGGCTTCGTGCTTGAAGAGATCCCAGAGAACTGGTGCGATCGCCTCCGCGAACTCGACGCCCGTCCAGAAGAGTTCGTTGTCCTCGGCCGTCAGGGGCCGGCCATAGGCGACGACACGCCAGATGACGACCGGCGTGTTGTAGTTCACCGCCAGGTGCCAGCCCGTCTCGGCGATCGTCTTGACACCATCGACGAGGCCGGCGCCAGTGTCGAGCAGGCCGCGGCCGACCCCGCTCAGATACGCCGAGAATCCGTACTGTCCACTGAGGTAGTCTTCGATGGGTGTGAAGAGCCGGTCCGACTCGGTCTTGACCATCGTGAAGGCGCGCGGCATGTGCGCATCCTGGTGGGCGAGGTAAAGGCCTCCCTCCCAGCTGATCGCCTGGTAGATCTCCCCACCGATCTCCACTTCGATCTCGATATTGGGATCATCCGGTCCCTGCACCTGGAGGGCGAAGGGATGGACCGCTCCAGGTGAGGAGGGCAGGATGGTGAGATCCTCATAGACTTCGATCTGGTAGTCGCGGTACGTGGTGCGCTCGTGCTCCAGGACGATGCGAGTACCGGTGAAGACATTGTTCTCCGGTGAGACCTCGAAGATCGCCGCGGTCTCAGCGGTGATATCGAGATCCGGTACTGTGATCTCCACGAGGACATCGTCGAGCGTGAAGGGGCTCTGGGGTGACGCATCGCGCAGGAGGAGTTCCGAGTAGGCGCGGCCGGCACCGATACCGTCGGAGACGAAGTGTCCCGGCTCACCTGAGGGCACGAGCACGAGCGGGCCGATGGTGGCGCCGTTCTTCGTGACGGTCAGGGCGAGCATGCCGGCGAGGTAGGGTTCGGCGCTGAACGCGGCCTCGATTTCGATATGGTCGTCAGGCGGTGGAATGACGTCGATGTCGGTGCCGCCGGTTGCGAAGCCGACACCGCCGAGGGGGTTCGTGGCGATGACCTGGACCTGGTTCACGCCGGGCTGGATGCGGATGTCGTGGATCGCGATGTCAAACGTGCCGCGATAGTCGAATGGGGTCAGCAGGTTGTCGGTCTGGGTCTTGGTGACTGAGAGAGGGATCGTGATCGGCTCTTCGTCGAGGCCGAGCAGTGTGCGTCCGTTGACGAGGACTTCGAGGTGTGGAATGACACCGTCGGGGCCCGGGGTGAGGTCACAGACGGCGTCATCCACACTTCCCTGGAGCGTGAGATCGGCGAGGAGATGGGTGTCGTCGGCGCTGATGCGATGGTTGTCGAAGAGCAGTTGGGTGATGTCGATGGTGGGTGCAGCGACTGAGAGCGGTGTGGTCTGCACGGGCGCCAGGGATCGGGCCCCGGTGATGGCGGCGAGTCCGAGTCCGTAGCAGGTCATGGCGACGCTGGCATGGCGGCACGCTTCGGGCACCGGATCGGCATCGGGTCCGGGTTCCAGCGTGACACGGATCAACGTATCGGCGGGGGCCTGACTCGTCTCAATCCCCTCGATCCAGAGGGTGACGCTGCGCTGCGCGTCGGTGATGCCGAGCGTGGAGAGGAGGACGGGGCTGTCAGGATCAATGAAGTCGCCGCCCGCCTGCAGGGTCCATGGGCGGCGCAGTTCGGCGGCGTCGCGACGCCACAGACGAAGCTGACCCGGCGCCGGTGTGTAGTCGTACACACCTTGCTGTTGATCGACGGTTCCGTCCGTCGGATCCGATGCGATGTAGTCGAAGGTGACCCTGGCATCCGTGATGTCCGGCGCACTCACCGTGAGGATGACGGGAAGGAAGGTGTCGTTTGCCGATTCGTCATCCGAAGCGACCTCTGCCAGGCCGTTGAAGCCGTCGGCCCAGTCGACGATACCGTCGGCATCGCTGTCACCATCGTTGACGAGGAGAAAGGCGCCACCGCCGCACCCCGGCCGGGCGGCGTCCAGCGCCTCGGGGATGTCGAGATGAATGAAGCCTGCGGGGGGATGCGGGATGTAGCAACTGCTGTCGGGATCACTCTGGTTGGGGATGCAGTCACCGTCGTCATCCATGCAGGCGCAATCGCCGTCCGGATCTTCATCGGGCTGGTAACAGGGTGAGTCGCAGTCGAGTCGGTTCGGGATGCCGTCGCAGTCGTCGTCGGCGTCGAGCATCTCGATGCCCTCATCCGTGAGGCAACTGCATGTTTCGCCCGCGTATTCGGGTGAATCGCAGTCGACGTGGTTTGGGATACCGTCGCAGTCATGATCATCGGGGCATGGATGCGGGATCTCGCCACTGTCGTCATCCTCGCCGTTGCCGGGGCGGCGAGGATCGAGGTCGCAGTCCTTGGGCGGGCAGCCCAGATCCTCGTCGACCGTGGCGCCCGCTGCCTCCAGCACGAGAATCAGATCGTTGATGCCGACATGACCGTCGCCATCCAGATCGGTACTCGGATCGACCGGGTCACTGTTCATCGCATCGATGACCCTGCTGATGTCAAAGAGGTCGATGCGCCCGTCGCCGTTGATGTCCTGAGGTGCTGCGGGGATCAAGGTCGAAGCGGCCCGCGCCCCCGCGGGGTGGGTGACCCCCGCGAGGTAGCAGGCCAGCGCAAGAAGACAGCAACAGCGCAGAACGACTGAACAGCGTCGCAGCATGACAGGTTCCCCGGGTTGGCTTCACGGTTCCGTGAAGTGGTTCGGACGCGCGGCGACGGTTCGCCGCGACGACGGCACCACTCTACGGTCGAGATCTGATCGTTCCCGAAAGTACTGCAGAAGTTCAGCGGAGAATCCGAGCGGGACGGGACTGCTCAGTAGACGACCACGCTCTCGGTGGGGTAGGCGTACTGGGCTCGTCCGGCGCGCGTGATGCTGACGAGTGCGGCAAAGACGGCGAAGGGACCCACGCGTCCGAGGAACATGGCGACGATGATGGCCCATCGACTTGGTGTCGAGAGTTCGCTCGTGATGCCCATGGACAGGCCGGTCGTCCCGACGGCGGATGTGACCTCGAAGATGATGGGTTCGAGTCCGATGTGCTGTTCGTTGTAGGCGACGATGGCTGAGCAGGACATGATGACGGCGAGCACCAGGACGATCAGTGTCGCGCACTTGCGCACGAGGATGTCGGGGAGTGTGCGTCCGTAGACTTCCGTCTCGGCGCGTCCGACGAGCGTCGACCACACGGTCAGTACGAGGACGGCGAGGACCATGAGCTTGATGCCGCCTGCAACAGAGCCCGGTGCGCCGCCGCAGAACATGAGGAAGATGAGCACCAGCCGACTGAGCACGCCCATCTCCTGAGGCGCGATCGTATCGAAGCCTGACGTCCGGTTGAGGTTCATGAAGTGGGCATCGAGAAGCGCCAGCGCACCCGGTTGATCGGCCTGCGTGATCTCGCCGAGGAAAATGAGCAGGAAACCGAAGACATACAGCCCGACCCAGGTGGAGAGGATGATGCGGGTATTGAGATTCAGGCGGATGAGTCGGCGATCTCCGTCCACGAAGCGCCGCCGGATGCGCGCCATGATGACTTCCCGGATGTTGGCGAGCACGGGGAAGCCGATGCTGCCGAGCACAATGAGCGGGATCAGGACAGTGTGCGTGGTCCAGTGCGTGCGCAGGCCCTGCATCGAGCTTTCCGTCGTCGCAAAGCCGGCATTGCAGAAGGCGGATACGGAGAAGAAGACACAGTGGTAGAAACGATCACCGGCACTGGCAAAGTCCGAGGGGTCACCGAGCCATGACTCCGGCCAGCCGATGTAGAGGATCGACGCGCCAAGCAACTCGAACGCATGCGTGATCACGATCGTGAAGATCACCAGTTTCTGGAGAGACAACTGACCCGCCCAGCCCTGCTCAGTACCCTCCGCGATGGTCTGTGTCGCCTTGAGACCGAAGCCGGTTCCGATCACCTCGGCAAGCAGCGCACCGAAGACCACGACGCCGAGGGCGCCTACCTGGATCCAGATGAGGATGATGATCTGTCCAAAACGGGTGAAGCCATCGCCCGTCGGCCGAACCACGAGACCCGTCTGGCTGATCGCCGACGTGATCGTGAAGACGGAGTCGACGAAGCCGATCGAGTTGCCCGCAGGGGTCGCGGCGGGAAGCATCAGCAGTCCGGTCCCCGCCGCGATGAAGATCACGAAGGAACCGATGAAGACAAGGCCCGACGGAATGATCGACGACTGGACCAGCAGGAGATAGCCGCGAAGGACGTAGATGAGTGAGAGGGCCAGGCCGACCATTGCGATGAGTGCCTCGAACCAGCAGAAGACAAGCCCGGCGATGACGAAGATCACCTCGGGTCGGCTGACCCTGGTAAGAAAGCGAGAGACCATCGATCGCGGGCTGTCGCGATCATCCTCCCGGGCATCTCGACGGTGGGCGATGGCCAGCAGCACGGCGTAGATCGCGAGCAGGCCGATGTGGATGCCGTGCAGTACGGTGGGCGACCCCACCGGTTCATGGGCCCCGTAGCGCAACAGTGTCGGGATGTTCATGGCCATGGCCACGACGAACCGCCACCGGACCGTGGTGTCGAGCCCGGTGTGGCTGTTGAGCAGTTTGCGACGTTTCCCGAGCGTCATGGCACGAGGACAATGTACTCAGCCGCGCATCGCCCTGCGCTGGATCGTGCGGACGCGACGGGGGATCATCTCGAGAATCGCGGCGGTTTCGATACCGGTCAGTGGCGGTCCTCCGTACCAACCGAAGCGCAACGACAGCACGCGGGCCGTATCAGGCGGGAGGGTCTCGCGTGTGGCCCTGCAGTGTTCGAGGGGAAACAGGTAGGCGTGGGCCGGTGAGAGAATCGGTCGCCAGTCATCGAGACGGACCGATGAGGCCGCGGTGCGCCGGGCCGGGATGTCGGCATCGCCAGGGTCCAGACCGGCGAGGACGCGGTTCAGTGCGAGCGAGACGGGGGCTGCCAGACGACCGCCGCGTCCCGGATCGTATCCGATCAGCGCTTCGCCGGCGGCATGCATGCAGATGTTGAAGAGTTCGCGGATGCGCGGCGGCGGGAACTCGAGCAGGTTCCGGCCGAGTCGCTGCTTCAGCGTTTTCAGGATGAGGGGTTGCTGTGTCCTCAGCAGGACGGTCTGAAGCAGGATGCTCCAGCGCACGTCGGACTCCGCCCGGTCGAGCGCCTCCGACGGCGGGTCGTAACGCGGCAGGCCGGCGACGATGGAGCCGGCGCGACGACGAAGTACCCGGGCCGCCAGGGCTCGCCTGTGCTCATCGGAGGCGGGGATGGGTTGAGCCGCGGCGATCGCAGCGAGCAGCGTCTCGGTATCGGGATCAGGGATCGCATCGAGGCCATGTTGGACGACATCGTGCTGAAGAATGTCGAGGGCGCGTGAGTCCGGTACCGGCCCGATCGGCAGGTTGATCCCGCGCAGGACTTCGGCCCTGCGCTCGTTGACGATCCGGTAGATGGTTGCGCGTGATCGTCCGAATCTGCTGCAGATGGCGGCGATGGCTTCACCCTCTTCGAAAGCTCGGGCGATGTCCGCGCGTTGTTCTCCGTCCAGCGTTCCATCGCGTTGGAAGAGCGGGCTCTCGGATGACTCGTCGTGGCGAATGATGACTTGCCGGATCGTCTCGCTGGACCTGTCAAATCGAGGTGCGAGGTGTTCCGCAAGGCGGGTGAGTGGCATTTGGGTGTCGCGCAGCGTGGAGCGCGCTGCTTCGATGATGGAGGTGCTCTCCGATGCCGGGACCTGGCTGAAGGCTGTGGCTTTCCGGATCAGCGATGCATCACGCTCCTCGAATCGCTCCACCCAGCGCATCGGGAAGAGCAGGCGGGTGACGCCCGGAGCGTCACGCACGCGATAGGCGATGAGGCCGCGCCGTCGATAGCGGTCGATCGTCCGGCGGCTGACAGACCAGCGTTCGACAAGTTCCCGGTATCCGACTGCCGGCTGCGGCACATCGGCGCTCGTGCATTCACTGTATTCGGTGAGGTGTTCGATGATGGCCGAGAGGTCGGCGAGGAGCGCTTCGCCGACGATCAGGGCGGGATTGTCCATCGAGGGTCGGAAGCCGGTGAGACGGAATGTCACCCAGTCTTCGGGGTACGTGATGCTGCGATCCAGTTCGAGGGCGAGCGCGGCCGCGGACTCGATATGCCTGCGAAAGGCGGGGGCGGGCGCATATCGCAACTGCTCAACGAGGTCAGCGAGCGCGGGGATCCGGATGCGTGCCAGCTTCGGCATGGTGAGGCGTCATTCGGACCATACGGTCGGACGCCGCTCGTCGATGATGCCGTGCTTCGCGGCGAGGTCAAAGAAGCGATCAATGGCTTCTCGATCGCGCGCTGAGACATTGAAGTGCAGCAGGTCGCAGAGGTATTCACGGGCGAGATCGGCGGGCCAGCCCCGGAGGTGGCTTCGTTGAGCAGCGATCCAGCCGACCCGACCGGCGTTGTGTCGACGCTGCCGATCGAGCAATTCGCTCGCGAGTTGCACTTCCGGGGAGTCCGTGCGGTCGGCGTGGCACATCCAGATCGCGTAGACGAATGGAAGGCCGGTGAGTTCCTTCCAGGCGAGTCCAAGGTCGAGTTGGTGGGGGTACAGCGCGGCTGGTGGTGAACTCGTGATGACCTTGTCGCCGATGACGAGCATCGCGTCCGGCCAGTGGTCGGGGTCCGTCGCGCTGATCGAGCCGGAGGCGAGATCGAGGGGTGCGATGGTGGGTGCGATCCCGTACTGCTCCTGCATCAGGATGCGCATGAGAGCGACCGCCGTGTGACTGTCGACATCCGTCGCGATATGGGTGACTTCCGAGAGCGGGCGTCGGGCGAAGATGCGAACTGTCATCGTTGGCCCATCACATGCGATCACTCCCGCCGGGATCATGGCAAGCGGGTCCGCGGACCGCTGGTAGTCGATCAGAGAGATCAGTCCGACGTCGATCGCCTTCTCGGTGAGGAGGTCGATGAGTCGGCTCGGCGCGGTCAGCGTGAGGCGGGCACGATCGAGCTTGCCGATGCCCTCGATCAGGGGAAGGGTGTTGAGGTAGCTCACGCAGCCGAGGCGGACGGTCTCGCAGGCGGGGGCAATGGTGCTCATGCCATGATCTTAGGCGAAGACGGCTGGAATCGCCGATGGTTGGGGTGTGATGGAGAGACACCAACTGTGCCTGATCGGGGGTGGAGGCCATGCCGTCGTGGTGGCAGAGGCGGCCGCCGCGGCTGGCTGGGAGGTGCTTGGTTTCTGCGACGACCGACCTGATGCGAGGTTGCCCGGTCTTGATCGCCTGGGTGCGTTGCGGTCACCGCCGCCCGGGGTTGTGATTCACCTTTCGGTTGGCGATCTTCATGCTCGGCGGGCATTGATGGGGCTGGCATCCGCGTTCGCCACTGTCGTGCATCCCTCGGCCGTCGTCTCGGAGACGGCGGAGATCGGCGTTGGTGTGCTGGTGGGCGCGCGGGCGGTGGTTCAGGGGCGGGTACAGGTGAGTGATCAGGTCATCCTGAACACGGGCGTGATCATCGAGCACGACTGCCGGATCGGTGAGAACACGCACATCGCTCCGGGAGCGGTCCTGGGTGGCGAGGTGAACGTGGGCCCAGACGTGCTGGTCGGGCTTGGGTCGCGGCTGCTTCCCGGGGTGTCGATCGGTGCCGGAGCAACAATCGGTGGTGGTGCGGTGGTGGTGAGAGATGTACCGGCGGGTCAGACGGTCATCGGTGTTCCCGCGCGTTCAGTCTGAATCACCGGGGTCCAGCCGTCCGCGCAGCGCATCGGCGCGCTCGATCATCTCGGCGGGGTCATTGCGAGCCGGTTCAAGGTCGAAGTGCCAGTCGATACGCGTTCGTTTCGTTCCCGGAATGAACATGGCCGCGAAATCGATCCCGGGCTGTTCATGCAGCGGCGCCCGGGCTTCTGCCGCCGTGACGAGCGTCTCGTACCCGGGGTGGCGCAGGCGCACCTCATACGTGCCGAAGTAGGTGAAATCCACTTCGCAGGGTGTGCGGCCGACATCGACATCGTTGAGTGTGACAGCGGCCCCGGAGGGTTCGGACGTGATGTGAATGCGACGTTCAACACAGCCTGCGAGAAGCGTGGAGCCCAGGCCGATCAGGAGCAGCCGTTGTCGGTGTGTCATGACGGCACCTCTGCGGGCGGAGAGGGTGGAGCCTTGGCATGTTCATCGAACTCGTCACCCCGGAACATGGAGCCGAGGTAGGAGCGTTTCACAAGTTCATCGTTGATCAGATCTCGCGGGGCGCCGTCCCGCAGGACCTTGCCTTCGTTGATGATGTAGGCGCGGTCGCAGACGCTGAGGGTCTGCTGCACGTTGTGATCCGTGATGAGGATGGCGATGCCCATCTCGGTGAGGCGACGAATCTCCTTCTGGAGGTCTTCGACAGCGAGAGGGTCGACCCCACTGAAGGGTTCGTCGAGCAGGATGAGTCGGGGTTCGGTAACGAGAGCCCGGGCGATCTCGAGTTTCCGCCGTTCGCCACCGGAGCAGGTTCGGGCGGCTTCATTGGCCTTGTGCTTCAGACCGAACTGTTCGAGGAGTGCATCGCAACGCTGGTTGCGTGCCCGCCGGGAGAGTCGGCGCGACTCGAGAATCGCCATGATGTTCTGGCGACAGGTCAGGCGCTGAAAGATGCTTGGCTCCTGGCTCAGGTACCCCATGCCGAGGCGGGCGCGCCGGAACATCGGGAGGCTTGAGACATCCCGTCCGGCGAACGTGACTCGTCCGCCATCGGCGTCGATCATGCCGATGGTCATTCGGAAACTGGTGGTTTTGCCTGCGCCATTCCGCCCGAGCAGGCCGACAATCTCGCTCTCATCGATGTGGAAGGAGACGCCGTCCACGACCCGGCGGTCGTTATAGGACTTGATCAGCTTGTCGACCTTGAGGATCGCCACGGAAGGCAGTGTAGGACGTCGGGGTCGGCTTTGGAAGGCGGGCCGGCGTCGGTCAGCGGATCAGGCGGAGGCACATGGGATACCGGTAGTAGCAGTCCTGATTCACGAAGATGATCGCCCGGATGACACCCACGAGCCTGAGCACGAAGAGGCCCAGCCCCAGCAGGACAGCGAATGGAATCCAGAGACCGAACGTGATGAAGCTCAGCGGAATGCTGATGACTGCGAGGGCAATGCTGTAGAGCAGCAGCGAGAGCTGGAAGTTGGTCGCTTCCTTCCCGTGATCATCGATGAATGGGTTGGGAAGGCCGCACCGCCACATGGCGAACGTCACGATGATGACGACGAAACCGCTGACATCGATCGCTCCGAGCAGGCCGACCGCATGGGTGATCAGGGCATAGCGGCGATCCGACTCTGTGACCCGGGCGTCCTGGCAACGCCCCTGTCGGTCGCGGAATGGACCGTCCTCCGCCCCGATGGGGCCGGTGTTGCCGAAGGGTGTCTGACGACCTCCAGCTGTCTCAGGTGATGCCTGCATCTTTCGCTCTCCGACACACGTTGGCCATGGTACCCCCATCCTCATTGGGATTCAGGACCCTCGAGTTTCAATTGCTGGTCGGTTCCGGGCCGGGTGAGCTGACGTGATTACAATGCGGATGTGAAGATCCGACCGCTCGAATCCGGTGAACGTCCGATTGTTGCTGTCACCATGGGTGATCCCCTCGGGATCGGGCCCGAGGTGACCGTCAAGGCGCTCTCGGACCGAGCACTGCGGGAGAAGGCGAGATTCCGGATCTTCGGCATGTCCGGCGCTCTCGTGGCCGCCGCGGAGCGAGCCGGTATCGAACCCTTCTGGTGGCGTGTTCGTCACGACTCGGCCATCGCCTCCGCGGCTGACCGTCAGGATGTCCTGCTGCTGGATTATGAGCCACAGGAGCGCGATGGGATGCGTCCCGTCTCGGGGCCGGTGGGCAAGCCGACGCGTTCGGCAGGAGCAGCCTCATTCCGATTCGTCGAGGATGCCATCGCGGCGGCGAAGCGTGGCCGCGAGCAGGCAGGTGTTGACGCGATCGTGACGGGTCCGATCAGCAAGGAGGCATGGCACCTTGCGGGTCGAAATCGTTACCCCGGCCACACGGAGTTGCTGACATCGCGTTTCAACGTGAAGCGCTCTCGCATGATGTTCGTTTCCAACCGGCTGCGTGTGATCCTCGCGACGGTCCACATGCCGCTGATGGACATACGCAATGTGCTGACGCTCGGACTGGTGTTCGACACGATCGATCTCGGCCACGAGGCGTGCCTGAAACTGGGGATCGAGAAGCCTCGCATCGCGGTGTGCGGTCTGAACCCCCACGCCGGCGAGGGTGGTCTCTTTGGTGACGAGGAATACCGGGTCATCAGTCCGGCCATCGAACTGGCGAAGAACGCGGGCATGGAAGTGACCGGACCCTGGCCGGCGGACACCGTCTTCAACCGTGCGGTGTCGGGGCGGCATGATCTGGTTGTGGCGATGTATCACGACCAGGGATTGATTCCGATCAAGCTGCTTGCATGGGATGAGGCGGTCAATGCGACGGTCGGTCTGCCGGTGGTTCGCACGAGTCCGGACCATGGGACGGCATTCGACATTTCCGGACAGAACAAGGCTGATCCGGGTTCGATGCGTGCGGCAATTGACCTGGCGATCGACCTGGTTCCCCGGAACTGACGGGGCAAGCCGGTCAAGGGTCCAGTTACCGGTCGGGGCAGCCGGATTGTGACCGAAGTTTCGCCGAGGAGTGTTCAACGCACCCCGTGAATCAGGTCGATAGCACCAGTGGCGCGGCCCGGAGGCTATTCATGGCGAAGCGTGTTGTGGACAATCTTCGTATTTCCGAGAAGGATCTGCACGCCATCATCGCGCGCTATGAGCACTCGGTGGGAGACTCGACCAAGGGGCTTGCGTCACTCAGGCGCTCGCGCCGTTGGGACTGGCACACGCTCGAGATCGTCGTGAGCCGCTTCAACGAGTTCGGCGAGAAGACACACTTCGCCGCGTACGCGCGCAACATCTCGCAGGACGGCCTCGCGTTCATTCATGGCGCGTACATTCACGCCGGGATCACCTGCACGATCACGATCCGATCGCTGAAGGGCAACCCGGTCAAGATCGATGCCGTGGTGCGGCGCTGCTCGCACATCAAGGGGCACCTTCATGACGTGGGCATCCAGTTCGAGCGTCAGATTGATCCGGCGGCCTTCATCGACTTTGGTGACAAGGCCGCGGTGAACATCGAGAACGTCGACGTGACCGACCTGACGGGCACGGTCCTGTACATCGAGGACAACCTGGCTGACCAGAAGCTCTTCGGGCATCACCTGCGCAACTCGAGTCTCGATATTCTCTACGCATCTGAGATTGACACCGGTCTGTCGATGCTCTCCGAGGATCCGGACCTGATCTTCGTTGACTTCCGCCTCGGCGATCGCGATGGCGTGGAGTTCATCAAGAAGGCACGCGAGCAGGCCTTTGAGAAGACCATCATCCTGGTGACCGCCGAGACCGATGCGGACGTTCGCATGTCCGCGATGGCAGCCGGGGCGAAGTGCATCGTGCGCAAGCCGTACACGGCGAACCTGCTCCAGTGTGCGGTTGCCGAAGCCCTGACCGGCGGAACCGACTCTTCAGGAGAGTACGGTCCGCTCTACTCTGATCTCGAAGCATGCGGTATGGATCGCGAGATGGTGGAGGAATACGTCCACCTCCTTCGCAAGCATGCCAAGGCCATTATCGACGCCAACGAGTCCGGGGATGGCGCGCAGGTCTATGAGCTGACCCAGCAGATTCGTGGCTCGGCCGCGTCCTACGGTTTCCCTCCCATCACGGAGATCGCGACGAAGCTGATGGAGCAGATGGGTGCGGATCACAATCTGAAGTGGGCATATGCCTCGATCCTCAAGCTCGTGAGCGCCTGCCGCCGCGCGTCCCTTCCCCCGGATGTGCCGAAGACCGAGGCGGCCTGAGCCCGACTTTGAGAAGCCTCTCAACCCCCGTATACTGCCAGCCATGCGGTCAATACGACATCATGGCGGCTGGTTCGCAGCGTCTGGCATCGGTGTTGTCGCTCTGCTCGGCACGACCGGGTGCGAGAACTTCGGCGGCGCGGCGGCCATGCAGGAAGATTCCATTCTGTCTGTCATCGCGCCACCGACGGCGCTCGATGCGGTGCAGATGATGACGGATGAGTACAACGCGGACAATCGGTTCCGAGGCCTGTCGATCATCGCGAATGCGTCTTATGGCGGCGAGGATGCCTACGTGCAGTGGTATGAAGTGGCCCTCCAGGACGAGGACCCGGCAGTCCGCACCGCGGCGGTCCGCGCCCTGGGGCGACACGGAGAGCCACGCCATGTTCCGATGATCGTGGCTTTGAGCGACGACCCCGATCCGGCATTGCGCTGGGAAGTGGTTCGGACGCTGCAGCGCCTCCATCATGAGGACGCGATCGGAGCCCTGATGGAGCGGATGCGTTTCAAGTCGGAGTCGGAGGCGGATGTCCGGGCCGGCGCCGCCACGGCGCTGGGGCAGTATGCGCAGCCGCGGGTGCTGGACGGTCTGATCCAGGCACTCGACGATCGGGAGTTGATTGTCAATCGAGCGGCTTTGAAGTCTCTCGTCACGCTGACCGGCCAGGACTTCGGGTACGACGTGCGAGGGTGGATCGTGTGGAAGGAGAATGCTGCTGACGTGTTCGCGGCGAGGGGCGATTACCGCTACCCGGCCTTCCACCGCGATGCGGAGTGGTGGGAAGTGATTGTGCCGTGGCTGGATCCGCCGAACGAGGTGGAAGAGGCACCGGTCGGCATGGCAAGTTCAAGGCCCGGCACCGGATGAAGGCACCGGGACCGACGATGCGTGCCCTGCGCTCGACTGGCGTAGCCGGGTGTGTTGAACTGGCGACCGTCGAGACGCCGGAGCCGAAGCCGGGCGAGGCGCTGATCTGTCCAACCCGCGTTGGTATCTGCGCGACGGATCTGGAGATCTGTCGGGGCTACATGGGGGACACTCCGATCACGCTCGGTCATGAGTTCGTCGGTGTGGTGGTCAAGGTCAACCCGACTGAGACACAGGGCGACCGATATGCGAAGCTGAAGGGCAAGCGCGTGGTCGGATCGATTAATGCTGTCTGCGGCATCTGCGATCTCTGTCGTTCCGGCCTCTCAGTGCATTGCCGGGAGCGCACCGTCCTCGGTATCCAGGGGCGTGATGGCTGCTTTGCCGACGCGTTCTGTCTGCCACTGGTCAATCTGCATGAAGTGCCGGATTCCATCGACGATGATCGGGCGGTCTTCGTGGAGCCCCTGGCGGCGGCCATCCATGCGTCGCAGCAGATCAGGCTGGAAGGAAAGCCCTACATCACGGTGCTGGGAGATGGCAGGCTCGGGTTGCTGTGCGCTCAGGTGATGCAGCGGCTCAACGCCTCCGTGCGTGTCATCGGCAAGCACACGGACAAGCTGGCGATCTGTGAGAAGTGGGGGGTCAAGCATCGGCTGCTGAGCGAGATCGGTCTCCGGGGCGATCAGGACATCGTCGTGGACTGTACCGGCTCGCCGCAGGGCTTCGCAGATGCGATGCGCATGGTGCGCCCGCGCGGCACGATCCTGCTCAAGAGCACGTTTGCACCGCACCCGGAAACACCTGTTGACCCGGCGCTGATCGTCATCAACGAGATTCAGGTCATCGGCAGTCGGTGCGGACAGTTCCCGGACGCGATCGACGCTCTCGCCCGCGACCAGGTCGACGTCGTGTCTCTGATCACGAGGCGCACGACACTCGAGCGAGGTGTCGAGGCCCTTCGGCTGGCCGGTGAATCTGACCAGGTCAAGGTCCTGATGGATGTGTAGGCTTTTTGGCTTCTGGCTTCTGGCCTACTTCACCCAGCGGTAGCGGCTGTTCGCTGAGCCTCCGGCCCCACCTGCGCCTGATGCTCTGACGATCTGGCCCAAGGTTTCGGAGTTCAGTGATGCCGGATGTCCCTGCCAGCGCACGATGCCGTCGGGGCTGATCACGAGGCCGTGCGGGATGCCGCGGTTCTTGACCTTGCCGGTCATGCGGCGTCGCGGGTCGACGGCGACGGTGTACTTCATCTGGCCCTGCGGGCGACGCATGAAGTTCCGGACGGTGTTCGCGTCCTCGGACGAGAGGCCGATGACCACGACGGAGTCACGGTACTCCTCGGCGAGTTCGTTCATGTGCGGGATGGATCGAACACACGGGCCGCACCACGTCGCCCAGAAGTCCACGACGACAACCTTGTTGTCCAAGTCGGGCTCGTCGGTCAGCCAACTGGTGACCTCAACCTTCGGGCCCTCCTTGCCGCGAAGATCCCTGGCGCTCCCGACGTTTCCGGTGATGGGCGGATACTCGCCGGTCCCGGCCCTCGTGGGGGCGGCCGGCTGTTCGGCGTCGCGCTCATTTCGCGGCGTCACTCGTTCGGGCATCTCGTAGCTCTCCGCCACCGGTTCCGCCGCGAGTTCGGAGACGGCGCTTCGAACGCCTGAGTACCTGAGCCCTGTGTACCGGATCGTCCCATCCCGTCCGATGACGATACTCGTCGGCTTGTCGAAGATGCCGAGGTCATCGCAGAAGTGGCCGGTGGTATCGATCAGCACGTGTCCCGGCTGAGGGCGCTTCTCGAGGTATGCGGGCGCATCGTCCGCACCTTCCGGCGTGTGCAGACCGATGAGCACGACATCGCCCGACTCCTGATGCTCGCGAAGGAGGATGTTCACGCGATCGACCGCGGCTCGCCCCGACTGGCTCTTGCGGGTCCACGACTGAATCACGACGACCTTTCCGAGGTGGTCTTCGAATGACCATTCCTCACCGTCTGCGAAGGTGACGGTGTCCGGGATCTCCGGAGGCGCGAATCCAACGACATCGGAGAGCAGTTCCTGCTCGGCGCCGCTCAACCGGGTGTCGACCCAGTGGCGGGGCGTGTCTGCGGACACGGTTCCGATCGCGAGGATGCAGGACGTGGCAAGTGTGGCGAGGGCCACGGGGATTCGACTGGCGTTCATGGGGTTGCCTCCGGTGTTGGCTCGGTCAGGACGTCGGATCATTGTAGAGCCGCCACGGGCGGTAGCCATGAAAAAGCCCCGGGACCGTTAAGGGTCCCGGGGCATCGTCATTCGTGGATGCGTTGAGGGTCCTGATGATCAGTCGGGGAGGCGGTCCAGTTCGGTGCGGACGGCCTCGACGAGGCGTGCGACCTGAGATGGGCCGAAGTCGAAGGGGACGCCGGCCGACTCGAAGAGTTCGGGCAGGGGGCGGGAACCGCCCAGTGAGAGCGCCCGCTTGTACAGGTCGATCGCGGCCGCTTCGCCCTGATCGAGCGAAATTCGCCACAGCCCCAGGGCGCCGAGTTGGGCGATGCCGTACTCGATGTAGTAGAAGGGCACGCCAAACAGGTGGCCCTGTCGCTGCCAGGAAACAGCCCGCTCCTCTTCCAACCCACTCCAACTCACCGCTGCGCCGAAGCGCTCGTCCAGTTCGAGCCAGTGGTCATATCGGTCAGAGCGGGCATGCGTCGGGTTGGTGTAGATCCAGTGCTGGAAGGCATCGATGGAGGCGATCCAGGGGAGCAGGGAAATGGAGCTTTCGAGTTGCTGGCGGCGCGCCCGGTTCGCCGAGGATGCGTCGGGATAGAACTCATCCCAGTAGGGCATCGTCAGCAACTCCATGGTCATGGAGGCCACTTCCGCGAACTCGATCGGTGAATGCCGGTAGTCGACGAGCGGTTCATCGCGGCAGAACTGCGAGTGGAAGGCGTGGCCCGCTTCGTGCACCATCGTCTCGACATCACGATGCAGACCGGCGGCGTTCATGAAGATGAAGGGTCGCCGGGAGCGATCGCGCATGTACTGGTAGCCGCCGGGCGCCTTGCCCTTGCGGGTATCGAGGTCGAGGCAACCACCGGGAGTCTCGTTGTCCCCGAGTTCGCCGAACATCGCGCCGAGTTCGGGTGAAAGTCGATCGAAAACGCGGCGAGACTTCTCGATGAGTTCCTGGCCGTTGCTGAAGGGCTTGAGTGGCGGGCGTCCGAGTTCATCGACCAGCAGATCCCACGGGCGCAGGGGCTCGACGTTCAGGCGTTCCTTGCGGCGGGCATGAAGATCACGCGCGAAGGGTACGCAGTGTTCTTCGACGGCCGCATGGAACTGGAAGCAATCCCGCGCGGAGTAGTCGAAGCGACAGAATTCAGCGTGCTTGTAGTCGCGGTAGTTGTCGTAGCCGGCATTGATGGCAATCTGGTGCCTGCGGCGAATCATCTCCTCGTACAGATCGTCGATGCGATCGCGATCGACGAGGCGCCGGTTGGCGATGGCGCGCCAGGCGCTCTCCCGCACCTTGCGGTCATCCTCGTGAACAAACAGGTTCATCTGAGGCATCGTGTGTTCGGTACCGTTGAACTCAACGGTCATGGCGCCCGCGATCTGGTCGTAGCGCTGACTCAGCTTGGCGAGTTCGGTCTCGAGCGGTACGTTCTCGTCGCGGAACAGTTCCACGGTGCGGCACGTGTTGCGGTTGATGACCTCGTATCGGTTCTCATCCAGCGGGAACTGACGGGCTAGGTCGCTGTGCTTCTGATTCAGCTTGAATGAGAGCGGCTTCGCCCGCGGCGGGATGTTCTCGATGTACGTCGTATAGGCGTCGTTGGCCTCCTTGTCATCCGTGTGGCAGCTCATCGTGATGTAGAGCATGGCGCGGGCTTCGGAGCAGGCGGCATCGAGTTCACTGCGATGCAGCAGCCAGGACTCGAACTCCGCGGGGCTGTTGACAGGCCGATCGATCAGGTCGTTGAACAGGGGTTCAATCTGCGACCAGTCCGTGGCATCGACATCTGCAGGCACGAAGTCGGTGGCGGCACCGGGATGGGACATCGCATCGGGCTGATACCTGGCGGCAGGGTCGTCGGTCATGTGCACAATCTCCATGAAATCATCGGAAGGCGTCCAGCCCTCCGGGCGGGATCAGCGGTGCATGATAGCGGACCACTGCGTTACTCTGCGGGGGGTTGGCCGAGGTAGCGGCCAATCCACGGATGTGCTTCGAAGATCTCAGCGAGTTCTGCACGATCGTCGGCGCGATCTGCCTGATGCAGTGTCGAGGCACGCACCAGTGCGGCTCCGGCGGATGCGTGAGCGGCCGCGAGCCAGGTCTCTGCTTCCTCACCGACCAGTCGCCAGTTCTCGATCTCCAGCACCCGCATCAGGTCAGCGAGTTCCGGGGCGACACCGAGGCTGACACCAGCCTGCTCCGCGGTGACGGCATTGAAGACGAGGATCTCTCCCTCGGGACAGACGACCACGTCGCCGCTGGCATCCGGTTGCCAGTCATCTCCGCTGCGTGACAGGCCGGTCGGTTCCTGCATGGCGTGAAGGATCGCGGGGTCGTATCCCCCGAGTTCGGCGACCCGCTCCCCGACCTGCCACATCACGTTGGCCTCATCGTGAGTGATCGGTGTCAGCCGGCCATCCGGATCTGCTTCGTACGTGACGACTCCTCCGAGGATGGCCTCTGGCATCATCACGATCTCATCACATGTCAGTGTGACGAGTGCCGCCGCCGATGCAGCCCGTTGAACCCAGGCGACAACGCGGTACTCCTGTTCGAGTTCGTGTCGGATCAGTTCACTCAGGGGAGGAACGGCGGAGACCATGCCTCCGGGCGAGTTGATGTGCAGCACGATGACATCAGGGTCATCGGATTCCAGTCGATCGATGGCTTCGCGCAGTGTGTCGGCATTGATGACCGGGCCGATCACGTTGCGGTCCGGTTCTCCGATGGTGAGTACGGTCACGCGCAGGGCGTCCTCCGGCGCCTCCGAACGACAGCCGACGGCCGTCAGAGAGAGGAGGATCAGCGTCACCATGATGCAGCGGAACATGACATCATCCTAGATCGGTTCGAGTCCACTCGCGCCGGGTTCCGTTGCCGCTTCCTGCACTTGTGCAGAGCGACGTCTGCAAAATGGCACATGGCCCGACGGGGGTCGGGCCATGCGATCAGAAACGGGTTGTCGGCCTGATGATCAGGCGTTGCCGAGGCGGCGGAGGTATTCGAATTGACGGTCGAACCACTCCTTGGTGAAGCCGTTGGATTCGAGGGACGGGGCCCGGCGAATCACGGCCTGCATGGCACGCAGGTTGCGGCGGGCCTGGCCGATGAACTTGCCGCGCTCGTCCGGGTTGCCCTGGGCGCCGGCGACGTTGACGTTGTTGACAAATCGGCTGTACAGCTCGTTGAGCTTGAGTTCGCCCTCCTGCACGTTGTGGCGGAACTCGAACTGGTACTCGGCGGCTTCGCTGCCGACTTCAACCCACTCGGTGCAGCCGAGCAGCTTCATCAGTTCGTCCTTGGTGTCCGCGGTGCCGAGCGACACGCCGAACTTCTTGGCCGTGACTGCGTTCAGCGTGAGGACTTCATCACCGGGGTTGACGATGTGCTCGCCATCCTCGTTGTGATACCAGGTCACTTCGCCGGTCCGCGCGTCGATGTCACACGACAGCGGCGACTGGATCTGCATGGCCCGCATGATCAGGGGGTTCTTGTTGGTGCGGTTGGAGACTTGCTCCATCATGTACAGCACCTGCTCGAGTTCGATTCCGTCGATCGCCTTCGCGTTGCCGGGGATGGGCATGTAGCCGGTGCAGCCACCGAGCGACGCCTGTGTACGCATGTAGATCTCATCGCACGCCCAGGCGGACATCGCCGCGGCGGAGATGGCGTAGCGGATCCAGGCGACGGTGCGGTAGTCCTTGGAGATCTCGTTGAGGATGAGCTGCTGAATCTTGCCGAGTTCAGAGAGCGCGCCACCACCGGAGTGGATGTCGAGCACGACGATGTCGGGCTGGTGCGACTCCGGGAGGTCCTTGAGCATCTCGTAGGAGTGCTTGAGGGCGCCGGCGTTCATGTACGGGCCGACCATCTCCTCAAGGGTGAGGAAGACGACCCTGGTCGAGCCGTCATCGATCATCGGCAGTTCGCCCGACGAATCCTCATCGCCTTCGGCCTCGTCCTTCTTGATCGTGTCGGCGGCGTCGCGCTCAATGCGGCTGACGTCGTTCATCTGCACGAACTGCTTGCTCTCGACAGATCCGAGCTTGACGAGAATGAACAGGTAGCCGTCACCCTCTTCGAGGATCTCGCCTTCGAGGACGCGGCCGTCCTTGAGGTGGACCTTTGCCGCGTCCACGGGGGCGGCGAAGAGGATTCCAAATGCGGCGATGGTTGCCGCGATGGTCATCCAGAATCGATTTCGCATCATGTTCATAGGTTGTTTCTCTTCCGTTGCGTGTATCAAAGTGAAGTGTTCGGCAATCAACCGATGCCGCGACCGGGGTTATTCCGTCGACCACCGCCGCCACCGTCGTTATTGCGTCCGGAGGGCTTGTCGAGCTGCCCCTCGAGCTTCATCTGATCGATGAGCTGGCGAAGCTGCGAGCGCTGGCCACCGGAGGGGTCGAGAACCTCGGCATAACGACGGAGCCAGGAGATCGCCTGCTTGAGGAGATTGATCCGCTTGCCGCGAGCCGCCTTGCGCTCGTCGTAGTCACCGTTGACCTGGATTCGCTGCAGGTCTTCCCTGATGCGATCGATGGAGGAATTGGCCTTGGCGAGGCCGTCGCGCCAGTCGCGCAGGATCCGGTCGGCCCGGACATCAAAATCATCGTCATCGTTGAGCACGACGAAGTTGCGCTCGATGCCGAGGTGGTAGGCCAGTTCACCGATGTTGTCGGCGCGACCATCGGAGACGCCCAGCCACTCTGCGTTCTGCCAGGTGATGGCGAGTCGGTCATTACCGAAGAGTGCGTTCTCGTCGTCCTCGAAGTCGCCTTCACCATTGTCAGTCAGCAGTTCCCAGTCCGAGTCGGCGCCGGGTGGATCTTCCTTGGTGTAGAGGATGGCTTCGCCGCCGGAGATCTTGAGCCAGAGCCAGTAGCGGGAACGGACCATGGGCCTGAGGATGCGGAAGTCGTAACCGCCGTTGATAAGGTAGCCCTCGGCGGTACCGATACGCAGCGAGATCTGCTTCTCGTCGACGACGTCGTCACCGATGTCAAAGTCTTCGAGGTCAGAGGTGAACTGCATCCGCGCATCCGAGGTGAAGTAGATGTGCGGGCTGATGAAGGGGAAGAGGGCCGCGCCGTTGCTGGCGTGGTGCACCCAGAAGACGACCTTGCGGCCGGCCTTCATCTCTTCGATGAGCGGATCCTTGAGGCCAAGGCGCTCACCACTCTTCTCAAGAATCCAGAGGCCGTCGAACCCGGCACGCGGGTTGGTGTCCGCATTCAGCTTGATCAGGATGATGTGCTTGTCGCGGTACTCTTCCTTGACCATGCCGCTGGAGTCCTTGTCATCGAAGGCGCGATCAGCGTCCTCGATGAGTTCGGAAAGCGGGGTGTAGGAGACGTCGTAGCCGAGCTGGCCGTTGAAGTTGAAGACGTACACCTTCGCGGCGTCGTCATCGTAGTCCTTGCGGGCATCGCTCTCGTCATCCGAATCTTCATCATCCCGGGAGTCCGCATCGTCGGAAGCGGAGCCCTTGACGGGAACATTCTTCTTGATGGAGAGGATGTCAGAGCGGGAGTAGGTCGTCACGACCGGCGGCAGGCCGGGGTAGTGGACCTCGAACCTGATCGCCGCGTCCATCTCCTCGATGACCCGACCGTCGATCACCTTGCCGTTCCGCATGACCAGTTGATCCTTCGTCTCGGCCTCGGCCTTGTCGCTGGATCCGTCGGCGTAGACGGCGTTCGGGGACACGCTGACAACCGCCACGGACGCGATCAGAAGCGCGAGCAGCCACGGCATCGGTCGGCGGAGGGTGTTGGTCAGTTTCCTGCCCATTCGTTCACCTTTCTGTCTGGTGACCAGTCCCGACCGGCTTCGGCCCACACGGCCGCTGGCTCAGATCGGGAGGACATCCTGCTCCGGGGAGCCTGTATGCAGGATGATCGGTATTCTCGGAGACTCTTCCACTCATCCATACGGACCCCGGGAGCCGATCTCCGGGGGAAGTCCGAGATTTTTCGGTTTGCCTGCCCTGAATCAGGGGGGAAATCCAAGCTCTGCTGAGGCGGGTATGCTGGTGGACCACTCCCCGCTTCTTCTCCCACCCGCCAGAGGTTCTACCATGCCTTCCCGCTTCAAGAAACGCATCCTGACCCACCTGTCCCATGCTTCATATGAGCCGACGGAGATCACGCTCCTGGCAGAGGAACTGGGAGTGGAGCCGGGTGATTTCAAGGCCTTCGAGACCGCTGTTCGGGAAATGCAGGGGCAGGGTCAGCTTGTCTACGGCGACAGCCGCTTCGTCACTCTGCCTCCGATGGGCCGCGAGGTCATCGGCGAGTTCCGGCGGAACCCGCGCGGGTTTGGCTTCATCGTGCCGCGCCAGCGGACGGCTCACGGCGACCTGTTCGTCCCCGCGGGTCAGACACAGGATGCCCTGACCGGCGATCTGGTTCGTGCCGATGTGCACGAGAAGCGACGCCGGCCCGGCGACGATCGCAGCCCCTATGTCGGTGAGATCGTTGAGATCATCGAGAGGAAGCAATCCTCGTTCACCGGCGAGGTGCGTCGCCAGGGGGAGACGTGGCTCATCTACCCGGATGGCAAGACACTGCTCGACCCGGTCGTGGTGCAGGACGTCGGCTCCAAGAATGCGCGGGAGGGGGACAAGGTCGTCTTCGAGATCATGGAGTACCCGGAGGGGGACTACCTCGCGACCGGCGTGATCACGCAGGTGCTGGGCGAGTCCGGAAAACCGGACGTGGAAACGCAGGCCGTTATCGAAGCCTATTCCCTTCCCGGACCATTTCCTCAGGCATGCATCGACGAAGCGCGCGAACTGACGCGTGCCTTCGATGAGGAGATCAGTGCCGCGGATGCGGGTTCCGGTTTCGATCGCGCTGTCCGTGCCGACCTGCGTGAGACCTTCATCCTCACCATCGACCCGCCTGATGCCAAGGACTACGACGACGCCATCAGTATCGAGCGGACAGAGGGCGGTGGCTTCCGGCTGGGCGTTCACATCGCGGATGTCTCTCACTTCGTGACCCCCGGGACCGCCCTGGACGACGAGGCAAAGGAACGGGCCAACTCGGTCTATCTGCCCCGGCTCGTCATCCCGATGCTTCCGGAGGTGTTGTCCAACGGCATCTGTTCGCTGATGGAAGGTGTGCCGCGATTCTGCAAGACGGCCTTCATCGAATACGACCGCGACGGCAATGTTGCGGGCCAGGGTTTCGCATCCACGGTGATTCATTCATCAAAGCGCCTGACCTATCTCGAAGCGCAGGCATTGATCGAAGGGGACCAGAAGCGAGCGGAACTGCATGCCCGGACGAGGCCGAACTACACGCCGGAGCTGCTGGATGCCCTGAAGATGATGAATGACCTCGCGAAGCGCATTGAGAAGCGGCGCTTCAAGGCGGGCATGATTCATCTTGACCTGCCGGATGTGGAACTGGTCTTCAACGAGGAGGGCCGGGTCGTTGATGCCGTTCCGGAGGATGACGCCTACACCCACAAGCTCATCGAGATGTTCATGGTGGAGGCGAACGAGGCGGTGGCGCGCCACTTCGAGGAACTGGGTGTGCCCATCCTGAGGCGAACCCACCCGGAACCCGTGCCGGGGAACATGGATGAACTGGCGTCATTCGTCAAGGTCGCCGGATACCGGATCCCGAAGAGCCCGACGCGCGAGGAACTCCAGGGTCTGCTGGAGGCAACCGCCGGCACGCCCGCGGCACCGGCGGTCCATATGGCGGTGTTGCGCACTCTGACCCGCGCGGAGTACTCGCCGGCCCTGATTGGTCACTTCGCGCTGGCGAGCGCTGCATACGCGCACTTCACGAGTCCCATTCGCCGCTATCCCGACCTGACGGCCCACCGCGCGCTCACTCGTTATCTCGAGATGACGCAGAACGGACTGGAGCGGCCGACGTCGGATGGAGAGAAGCGTCGCATCGGCAAGGAAATGCGCGAGGATCCGTGGTGTCCGCCGGAAGAAGAGCTGGTCAAGATCGGCAATCACTGCAACGCCAACGAATCCAATGCGGAAGATGCGGAACGCGAGTTGCGTCAGTTCCTCGTGCTCCAGTTGCTCGAGGAGCACATCGGTGGCACGTTCGACGGGTTGGTGACCGGCGTGACGGGACGAGGAGTCTTTGTTCAGTTGTCGCAGTACCTCGCGGAGGGGCTGTGCGGCGTGAGCGATCTTCCCATGCCCAACATGCAGGATGGCCGCAAGCGAGGTCATCAGCGCGGCGGTTCGTGGTCGATTGATCGACGAACGGGCGCGCTCGTGGAACGCAACACCGGTCGCTCATTCAACATCGGTGATCGCGTGAAGGTGACGATCCTCGAGATCGACCTGTCGCGCCGCCAGATGGAACTGGCGATCACGGATGGCGAGTCTCGCGATGCCGGCAAGGCCAAGCGGCTTGCGGATCGGCTGAACCTCGGAGATGACATGGCGGGCGGCCTGGGACGAACCGGAGCACAGAAGCGCAGTCAGCGCAGCAAGTCGCGCGATAAGCGCAAGAGCGACTATCGAAAGGACCGCAAAGGCAAGGGCAAGCGGCAGTAGGAGCGTCGGTCAGTCGCGGCGGGGACGACGCCCGAAGGCGGCGGCACCCAACGCAAGGCCGGCGAGCGTTGACGGTGCGGGGATGCCGGCGGGAACCGCGACTCCGGGCTCGGTCTCATAGCCCCACGACACGATTTCCGCGTTGTAGGCATAGCCCACGGTGCGAATGCCGACCCAGCCGTAGTGAATCAGGCCACCGATATCGAGTTGCACGCCGGCATACTGGATCGTGCCGTCATTCACGAAGTCACCGGGATAGCTCACGGTGCATGACCCGCCATAGTAGATGTCCCAGCAGCTCTCGTAACGCTCGAAGAGGGTGCGCCCGCCGGTGAGGAAGTCGGCGCTTGAGCCGACCAGTTCGCCCGCGGCGAAGGCCTTGATGAAAAGGCTGGGGTTGGAGCGGACGGCGACGCCGACATCGGAGTCGAGGGTGGAGTAGGACTGGGAGTAGTAGGGGGTGTAGACGTCGTAGCCGTACCCGAGACGCACTTGGGTGCCACCGAGAGCATACGGATTGCCGGCGCCGGTCTGGGCCGCCGCGGGCAGCGTCATGTCGAGGATGTTGCCCATTGCATCGAAGCTGCCATCGTTATCGAAACGAACCGGAACGGCCTCGGCGACTCCGAGTGAAAAATACGCGGCACTGCCCATCGCGATGGTCAGTGCTCGGGTGACATGGATTTCACGGGTCTCGGCCATCTCTCATCTCCTCATTGATCCGGCGCTCTTAGAACGCTGGAGTGACTGTCAGCAACGCTTGCGTCCGGTGAATGCAACGGCACCGAGCGCGAGGCCGGCGAGCGTGGAGGGTGTCGGCACGCCAGCCGCGATCGCCGTATCGGGTTCCGTCTCATAACCCCAGGCATGGACCCGCAGCGACCCGAGATTGCCCGGCGTGGAGACTGCGATCCATCCGTAGTGCGCGAGTCCTTCAAGGTTGAGTCGGACGCCGATGTACTGGCGCGAACCGTCATCCACGAACTCTCCTTCAGACGTGGTGCGCAGTTGATTGGTTCCGTCGAAACTGGCTCCGGAACCGATGATCTCGTCCTTTGAGAAGGCGCGGGCGAATCCACCCAGCGTCACCTCGTCGGATTCCGCCGTCTCAGCGCCTGAGTTCCAGAGATTCACGGCGTCGATCGGTTCGTCATACCTGAAGCCGACATCCGACCCGTCGGTGCTGTAGATGTCGATGTTCTGCTGCGAGACCGGTTTCGTCAGGTCCAGGGCGCCGAACTCGCCCAGGGAATAGAACGGTACGAAGGACCCGTCATTGTTGAAGCGAATCGCTTCGGCGTCAGCGACACCCAGCGAGCAGTACGCCGCCGTACTCAGCGCGATCGCAAGGGCAGATGTGAACTCGGTTTCCGGACCATGTGCCATCGCACGCCTCCTCCGACCTCCAACCTACACGGTCCGAAGACGCCGACAAACGAAAAATCGCGTGTTTCCGGCCTGATCGGACGGATGGTGTCAGTCGCGTCGCTTGCGGCCGGAAAAGGCCGCGGCGCCGAGAGCGAGACCGGCAAGTGTGGACGGCGTCGGTGCACCGGCGGCGACGGGAACGCCGGGTTCGGTCTCGTACCCCCATGCGAAGGCATCGATGTACCCGAAATTGTTGGTGATGCCGATCCAGCCGTAATGGCTGAGCCCACCGATGTTCAGACGAACGCCGACGTAATGCTCGCTCCCGTCGTTGGGGATGAGGCCGCGCTCGCCCGTATTGCAGTTGTAGCCGTAGTAGCCGTAGTCGTAGCAGGCGGTGTAGCTGAATGCGAAGGTGGCGTACTGGTTCCAGGTGCCCGCCCCTGATCCGTCGATGGATGTTCCACCCGTGAGTGCCTGCGCGTACCGCTGCGCGAAGCCACCGGACCAGATCTCGGCTCCGGAACCAGCGGTGTAACTGTGGGTGTAGCTGAAGGCGGGGTAGAAGTCGCCGAAGTAGCGGAGGTAGACGGATGTCCCGTCCGCCTGGGCGGCGGAACCGTAGGTCTGCTGGTCAGCGGGGAGCGTGAGGTCGAGGGTTGAGAAGCCCCAGTAGAAGCCGTCGGCTTCGAAGCGGACGGCTTCGGCGAGGGTTGGTGTGGACAGCGCGCAGTAGGCGGAAGTGCCGGCGGCGATGCCGACGGCCCGGCGCACCAGATCAGCGCGGGATGATACGTGACGGTGTTCCATGCGTTCCTCCTCAGGTCGCGGCCGGGAGCGGCTGGATTCAGTGTACGGAGGCGTCCGGGCCCGCACAAAGTGAAAACCGGCGTCCGCTCATCGAAGCCTTGCGCGACCGCCCACTGCTATACTGTTGCGTCTCGCGACAGGTGTCTCCGGCGACACGGCGCTCCCCCATTTCCCCCTCGGTTGTGCTCATGACAACATCCAAACAGGCAGGCGGCAAGCAGGATTATGGTGCGGATCAGATCCGCATCCTCGAGGGTCTCGAGGCGGTGCGGAAGCGCCCCGGCATGTACATCGGCGATACGGGCCTCGCGGGCCTGCACCACCTGGTCTACGAAGCGGTCGACAACTCGATCGACGAGGCCATGGCCGGTCGCGCGACGACAGTCGCCGTGCGCATCCACGCCGACGGTTCTCTCACGGTGACGGATGACGGATCAGGCATTCCCGTTGACCGCAAGAGCCATCCCAATCCGGCCTACGACGGGAAGCCGGCGGTCGAACTGGTGATGACGGTGCTGCACGCCGGCGGCAAGTTCGGTGAGGAGGGCTCGGCGTACAAGGTTTCCGGCGGATTGCATGGTGTCGGCATCTCCTGCGTCAATGCGCTTTCGGAGTGGCTGCGGGTCGAGGTGCATCGCGATGGCCGCATCTACCGGATCGGCTTTGCTCGGGGCGAGACCTCGGAGCCGCTTGAGGTGGTGGGTGAGATTCCCACGGAGACGCGTCACCGGACGGGCACCAGGGTCACGTTCAGGCCGGACCCCCAGATCTTTCCCGAGACGGAATTCAACTTCGCAACACTGTCTCATCGTTTGCGCGAACTGGCGTACCTGAACCCGGGTGTGATCATCCGGATCACCGATGAGCGCGTGGGTGCCGACGGGCAGATCAAGGACGAGTCCTTCCGCTTTGATGATGGCATTGCCGAGTACGTGCAGCACCTGAATCAGAACAAGAACGTCCTGCATGATGTTGTCTTCCTCCGGGGTGAGGCGGAAGAGGCGAGCCTGGTCTGTGAAGTCGCGATGCAGTACTCCGACGCCTTCAACGAACTGCTGCTCTCCTTCGCCAACAACATTCGCACGGTGGATGGCGGGACGCACATGTCGGGGCTCAAGACGGCACTGACGCGCACCATCAATAACTATGCGCGGCAGAACAACCTGCTGAAGGAGAAGGACCCCGTGCCGTCGGGTGATGACATTCGGGAAGGCCTCGCCGCGGTCGTTTCCGTCAAGCTCCCCGAGCCGCAGTTCGAGGGTCAGACCAAGGGCAAGCTCCGGAATACCGAGATCGACGGATTCGTCTCCCAGATTGTCAGTGAACGGCTGTCCACATGGCTGGACGAGCATCCCTCACAGGCCAGGAAGATCTGTCAGAAGGGTGTTCTCGCGGCCCAGGCGCGCGAGGCCGCGCGGAAGGCGCGTGACCTGACTCGGCGCAAGTCGGCGTTGGAGTCGGGGTCGATGCCTCACAAGCTGCGTGACTGCACGACGCGTGATGTGGATCGTTCCGAACTCTTCATCGTCGAAGGTGATTCTGCAGGCGGGTCGGCGACGCAGGGACGGGACGTCGAGACGCAGGCGATCCTGCCGCTTCGGGGCAAGCTCCTGAACGTCGAGAAGGCGCGTCTCGACAAGATCCTCGCCTTCGAGGAGATTCGTACGCTGATCAGCGCCTTGAAGTGTGGTATCGGCGAGGACTTTGACATCTCGAAGCTGCGATATGGCCGGATCATCATCATGACGGACGCCGATGTCGACGGCTCCCACATCCGGACGCTCCTGCTCACGTTCTTCTTCCGCCAGATGCCGGAGTTGATTCGGCGCGGCTGCATCTACATCGCACAGCCGCCGCTGTACCTGGTGGAGCGGCGAGGTGCAAGGAAGCATGCACAGTACGTGATCAATGAGCGAGAGATGAACGACACGCTCGCTGACCTGGGGCTGGAGGGCACGGCACTGCTCGTGCGTGATGTGGATGCGATCGAGGATCCTTCGGATGAGCCACCGACAGAGCGGATCATCGAAGGTGATGGACTGCGGAAGCTCGTCCGCCAGTTGCGCCGGCTTGCCGAACTTGTTGAAGTCGCGGAGCGTCGCGGCGTGCGCTTCGTGGATCTCCTGGCTGAGCGATCGAATGATCCCGGTGGCAATGGCCAACTGCCGACACATCGCCTGACATGGAGCGGTGGCGAGGCATTTGCATGGTCCGAGGAACAGGTCCAGCAGATCGTCGCGGCGAACGGCCTTCGGGTCGACGAGATTGACGAGGAAGTGGAATCAAACGGCCGGGATGCCGCACCGATCGCGCGGGTGCGTGAACTGCATGAGAACCGCGAACTGCCCCTGATATTCGAACAGCTCGAAGAACTCGGGATCCGGATTGACGACTGGGGCCTGGTGCAGGAAGAGGCCGTGACGGGTGAGAAGATGCCAACGCGGTACGTATGGCGTACGGACACCGGGCGCTCGAGGTCTTCGGATGAAGACGGCGAGGACTCGGGTGACACGTCGGGCTTCCGTGTCGTTGAAGCCGCGAGTGTTTCGAGCATGCTGTCGAAGCTCCTGGAAGTGGGGCGGCGTGGCCTCGAGATCAAGCGGTTCAAGGGACTGGGCGAGATGGATCCGGAGCAGTTGTGGGAGACCACCATGGATGCTTCGCGTCGGACGCTGCTCCGAGTCGCGTGGGACGACGCCTCGGCCGCTGACGAACTCTTCACTGTGCTCATGGGCGAGAATGTTGAGAACCGGCGCTCGTACATCGAGGAACACGCGCTCGAAGTGCGATCGCTCGACGTCTGATTCGCCGGCTTTCCGGCCTCATTCCCAGTCGCTCATTTTTCCCTTGACAGAACCCGGACCGGCTCGGTAGATTCTGATCGGAATCTGTTCATCCCGCGATGTGGCTGTGCCTCATTTCAAATTTCCGTGAGGGGGCTCGCTTCCGGGTACACGGCTGGACAGGTGATCGTAGTTTGTTGTCTGTGTTGTCATGCCGCAGCCCGTGCGGGCGCCGTGCTCGGCGGAGCGGCTCGATTCCAGCGGCGAGCCCGGGGGGTGACGCGGACGCGCTGCGCAAACAATGGTTGGAGAATCACTGATGGATCAGATCCGGATCAAGGAACATGGATGTGAGGAAGATCGGAGTCGCAGGAGTGCCGCGGCGACCTCCGGCTTCACGCTTATCGAACTGCTGGTGGTCATCGCGATCATCGCCATCCTGATTGGCCTGCTGCTTCCGGCATTGGGCAAGGCGCGTGCCGCGAGCTGGCAGGTCACGGGCTCATCGATGCAGTCCCAGCTCTTCAAGGGCATGGCCACGTACAGCGCCGGGAACGAGGACTGGCTGCCTTCGGTGAACACATCGGGGCTGCGCATCCTGAACACGGGATCGCTCACTCCGGCCGACCTTCAGAAGTCTCACCTTCCCGTGCAGACCTTCGACTGGATGACGCCGAGTCTTCCGGAACTTGATCTTGCGGACAATCGCGCGGAGCGTTTCTACCAGCTCCTCAACCGTTACCGCGATCCGTCGCAGCGCACTCGTGTGTATCAGTACTTCCGGTCGCCGGCCGACCAGGACGACTTCGATCGCATCATGGGTGAGCGGGACGGGTTCCCCGCAGTCAGCTTCCTGATGCCGGGCCCCTTCGCGTACGCGGGGAGGACGATTGAGGGCGGCACGGATCCGATCACGTTCACGACAAGCTTCATCCAGGTCGGCCTCGACCAGACGCCGATGCGCCAGTTCGAGGGCAGCCCGCGGTACAAGCCGCGGCTCGACCGCCTTGGCCAGACAGCGCTCAAGGTGGCCATCGGCGACGGCTTCCGCTACATGGAGGAGGGGGGCGAGATCGACTTCGATGCGGTGATCCGTCCGTCGCACTTCGGCTCATTCACCTCGACGACACCGGCCTTCATCCGCTCCACCGAGTACGGCGAAGTGGGAAGCGGTAATCCTGCCGATGGCGCCCAACTCGAGTTGAGCTACCGCCACGGCCGCAAGATGAATGTCCTGTTCTTCGACGGCCACGGCTCCAATCTGGGCATCAAGGAGTCGCAGGACCCGACGTACTGGGCGCCATCCGGCTACGTCGTTCGTCACAACGACCTGACTGACTACGGCAAGGACATCTACGACGATGGTGACAAGCTGAACTGAGCGGAGCCGGCGGCCTGTTCAGGCGCGTTCGCGCTGTCCTGACTCCCGCACGCGGATTTCGGGCGACTCTTCGGCCGCGGTCTCGGTCTCGTCGTACTCATCCTCGACGTCGTCCTCGTCTTCGGGGGCGTCGTCGTCTTCGTCGGTCATCTCGACTTCTTCGCCATCCTCGTCGACCTCGACGTACTCGTACTCCCACTCGTCTTCGTCGTTCGCCTCGGCTTCCGGTTCGGCGTCTTCCTCGGATTCGTCCTCGTCTTCCTCTTCGTACTCGAGTTCCCACTCGGTCTCGTCGTCGGCCTCGGCATCGTCAGCATCTTCCGATTCGGCTTCGTCGCATTCCTCTTCGTCGGTGACGTCGTCGGTCATCGCCTCGGACTCGTTGTCAGCAACTTCCTCGGCTTCCAGCGCTTCCTCGGCTTCCGCTTCGGCGGGACGTGAGGGGGACGCCGCGGGGGCGGTGGGCCGGACCGTGACCGTGGCTTCCGCTTCCACCTCGGCGCCTTCGTCTTCGACAGCTTCCTCTTCCTCGATCGAGTCTTCGACGGCGTC
This sequence comes from Phycisphaerae bacterium, assembly GCA_030432255.1. GTDB lineage: Bacteria > Planctomycetota > Phycisphaerae > Phycisphaerales > UBA1924 > JAUIHS01. Next base: position 87,129 of record JAUIHS010000005.1, on the reverse strand, counting down.
GAGCGAGACATCAATGCTGGTGGGATCGAAGCACGCATCCTCCGGCAGCTCCGCGTTCCGCTCGGCGTTGTCCTCTTCCGTGAAGAATCGCTGCTGGCCGGTGTCATCCTGTATGACATCGCTGGCATCGGCGCTGGCCTGGTCCTTGATGGCCTCCCACTCTTCGATCGTCATCGTGACCTCGCGGGCCACCGACCCCTTGTGCTCGCCGATGATGCCGGCCTGTCCCATGAGTTCGATCAGGCGACTGGCGCGGGTGTACCCGATCGCGAGGCGGCGCTGCAGCAGTGAGACCGAGCCGCGCCGGGTCTCAAGGACAATCTCGACCGCGCGGTCGAAGAGCGGGTCTTCCTGGGCGCTCTCGCGCATGCGCTCTTCGTGATCCTCCGCCGCGGCGAATCCATTATCGCGAATCGTGACCAGCGAGCGTTCGAAGCTGGGCTCGGAGACGGAGCGGATGAAGCGGACCACGCGCCGGATCTCGGTGTCCTCGACGAGGGTGCCCTGTGCCCGCAGGGTTGCGGAGGACTGGGGCGTGAGCATGAGCATATCGCCCTGTCCGAGCAGCAGTTCGCCGCCTTTCTGATCGAGCACGATGCGGGAGTCCATGCCGGAGGCGACCTTGAATGCGAGTCGGCCGGGCATGTTGGACTTGATCAGCCCCGTCACGACGTTCGCCTGCGGACGCTGCGTGGCGAGGATGAGGTGAATACCCACGGCTCGGGCCTTCTGCGCGATGCGGACGATGGACGACTCCACCTCCTTGTTGGTCATCATCAGGTCGGCGAGTTCGTCGATGATGAAGACCATGTACGGCAACTTGCGCGGGATCTTGGCTTCCTCGATCTCGTTCTGCGGATTGAACCGCTCGCGAAGTTCCTCCCAGCCCAGTCCGTTGTACGCCGAGATGTCACGACAGCCGGCTTCCGCGAGCAGTTCGTAGCGCTCGTCCATCTTGGTCACAGCCCACTCGAGGATCGCGGCGGCCTTGGACATCTCCGTCACAACGGGGCACATGAGGTGCGGGATGTCCTTGAACTGCGACATCTCGACCATCTTGGGATCGACCAGCACGAGCTTCATGTCGCTCGGCTTCTGGGTGTAGAGGAAGCCCATGATGATGGCGTTCATGCACACGGACTTGCCGGAGCCGGTCGTACCGGCGATGAGCATGTGCGGGAGCTTCGCAAGGTCTGAAATGAGCGGGTCGCCGCTGGCATCCTTGCCGAGGAAGAGGGGGAGCTTCATGCGTGCGATGCGGTCGCTCGACGTCATCAGCTCCTTGAGCCGGACCTTCTCCTTGAGTCGGTTGGGCACTTCGATGCCGACGGTGTCGAGTCCCTCGGTGTTCGGCACGATGCGGACGTTGATGGCACGCAGTGAGCGGGCCACGTCGGAGGCGATCGCCTGGACGGAAGCCACCTTGGTGCCGGGAGCGAGCCGGACCTGGTACAGCGTGATGACGGGGCCGGAATCGATACCGACGACCTCGCCGCTGATCTTGTAGGTATGCAGCGCGGCCTCCAGCGCCTCGGCCTGCTCGCGGACGTACTTCTCCATTTCCTCGTTGTAGTTGCTCTCGGGATTCTCAAGCAGATCAAGGCCGGGGAAGACATAGTTGCGGTCCGCCTCTTCCTCTGAACGCCGCTGGGCACGGAGAGCCTCGAGATCGTCCTCGTTGGCGGCGTGCTTCTGAGAGTTGGCGAACCGGACGGGCAGCATCGCGATCTTCTCGCGCAGTGTGTTCGGATCGAAGACCTGCGGAGCTCCCGGCGCATCCTCTTCGATCTCGTCTTCGAAGTCGTCGTCGATGTCCTCGATCTCGGGCTCCGGGTCCCGGCGGCGCAACGGCTTGCGGGGCTTCGTTTCCTCCTCGAGGTCCTCGGCGCCCCCAATGCCGCCCGCCTGGTCGTCGATCCGGACCTTCTGCTTCCGACGGGCACGCTCGCGTCGGGCGACCTGCTCCAGTGCCGCATCCGATTCGATCCGAGGATCATCGTCGAGATCGTTCGCGCGGCCGAACCGGGCCTCGGCCCGGGCCTTCACAGCGGGGAGGACGCGGTCAAACACGGCACTCCTCGCCAGTTCCACGCCATGTTCGGAGGCCATGCCTGCTGCCTTGGGCAGCCAGAGCAGCCACCGGTCAAAGGCAATGGTCATGCCGACGATCGCGGCGAGGAGGATCCAGAGCGTTGCACCGAAGGTGCCGAATCGGACATGAAGCGCGTCGACACCGGCGATGGCGACCAGTCCACCGGCACCCTCGGGGAACGAGGTGGCGGTGGGGAGGAAGAGTGCGTGGAAGGCTGAGAGTGCGAGCGCGACCATCAGGATGCCGACCGCCCGAACCGCGGGATGCGTGATGCGGATGCGGCGGGCGGAGAACCCGAGTTGCACGGCTGCACCGCCGAGGACGATCCAGGCGCCGATGCCGAGCATGCTGAAGAGCTCATAGGAGATCCACGCACCGACCTGGCGGCCCCAGTTGGCGGTCTCGGATGGGCCGTTGACCGGGCTGATGCCGTGGGAGGGCCAGTCGCCGGGCGAGAAACTGATCATGCTGGCCGAGATAAAGAGCCAGATCATGAGGGCGGCAACCCAGGCGATGATCGGGGCGGCCGCGAGGTCATTCGAGGGTGTTTCAGGCTTGCGCGCACGGGTAGACGAGGTCTTGGTAGCCATGGTTGACTTATCGGTCACAGGGGTGCGTCGGGGCCCGAAAACGGGAGTCCCTCGGCACGACCGGTACGGGTGGCTAAGATTTGGTCGACGGGGTCCAATTTTGCTGGGCTTTTTTTGCCCCATGTGGCAAGCTGTTGCAGTCAGAGGTGACTTCAGATGCCGAAATGTGGATCTGGAGGCTTCTTCCTGCGAAGATGAAGGTGATGGGGCATCGTCCACTGGAGGCCCGGGGGTCTTGGGCGTGTCCTCGGTCGTAGAGAGTTGCGATAGGAGAGACGTGGTGAAATCAATGAATCTGTGTGTGGGTCGAGGCCCGGTCGCCGGGCTGGCCGTCCTTGTTGTGTCGTTGTGCGGGACGGCTTTCGGTGGTTCGACACCGCCGCCTCCCACGCTGAACACAACGTCGACGGACTTCGAGGAGTTGGGAACGGTCGCCGGAGATCTGGTGCTGCCCCTGCTCAACTCGGGCGCCTGTCTCTTCTGTCACTCCCAGTTCGACTTCAACGTTGAGCCCGGCCGCTGGGCGGGTTCCATGCACGCTCAGTCAGTGCGCGACCCGGTCTGGCAGGCAGCCGTGACGATCGCCAGTCAGGACGCGGCGTTCAGCGTCGAGACATGCCTCAAGTGTCACAGCCCGCTGGCGCACTTCGGGGGCCGGGGCGTCGATGTCAACGGGCAGATCGACTACGCCTCCCTTCAGCCCGCCGACTTCGATGGCGTGACGTGCAACGCGTGTCACCGACTTGTCGATCCGGTCTATGAAGCGGGAGTCAGTCCGACCGTCGATGACATGATCATCATGGCGCTCACCAATGGCCCGCCCGTGACCCCCGGGAACGCTCAGTACGTGCTCGATCCGGATGATGTCCGCCGCGGCCCGTTCAACGACCTCGGCGCCGGTCACCCGCACTCCTGGCTCTACTCGCCCTTCCATCAGGAAGGCGACCTCTGCCAGACGTGCCATGACGTCAGCAATCCGACGCTCTCGAAGCAGATGGATGGGAGCTACCAGCTCAATTCGATCAACGCACAGCATCCGACCCATGACAAGCACGACATGTTCCCCGAGCAGCGCACCTACACCGAGTGGAGCCTCAGTGAGTTCGCGGCGACCGGGGTCGACATGGGCGGCCTTTTCGGCGGCAACAAGGTGGTGGTGAGCACGTGCCAGGACTGTCACATGCCCGATGTGACGGGCGAGGCCTGCATTCCGCCCTTCGATCCCGTCTTCCGCACCGATCTTCCGCTGCATACGTTCCAGGGTGCCAACAACACGGCCCTTGAGATGATCCTTCATCAGTACTCCGAAGAGCTTGATGAGACGATGGTTGACGCGATCAACGCGAACCTCGCCGCGAACCTCACCATGCTCCAGAACGCGACCGACATGGAGTTGACGCAGAATGGCTGTCAGCTTGAAGTGAAGATCACGAACAACTGTGGCCATAAGCTCCTGACGGGATATCCCGAGGGCCGGCGCATCTGGATCAACGTCAAGTACTACGACGGCGCGGTACTCGTGGCCGAGCGTGGGTTCTATGACACCGGGACCGCCGCGCTCACAACGACCGACACCAAGGTCTATGAGACCGTGATGGGCATCGACGCGACACAGTCCGCCGCCACGGGCGAGCCTGTTGGCCCGAGTTTCCACCTGGTCTTCCTCAACATGATCCTGAAGGACAACCGGATTCCGCCGCGAGGCTTCGACAATGCGGCGTTCGAAGCGGGCCAGGCGGGTCATGTCGGCTACAGCTACGCGGACGGCCAGTACTGGGACGAGACGGGCTACGGCATCCCGGTGGACGCGGACAGCGCTGAAGTCACGTTGTACTACCAGAGCTTCTCGCGCGAGTACATCGAGTTCCTTCGCGATGAGAACCAGACCGACAGCAAGGGCACCGACCTGTGGAACACCTACGTGGCCACGGGGATGAGCGCGCCGATCGTGATGGACCAGATGACCGTTCCGCTGACCCCCTTCCAGGAAGGCGACATCGATGGTGACGGCGACGTGGACTTCGACGACCTGAACATCGTGCTCTCGAACTGGGGCGCCACGCAGTCCCTGCTTCGGGACGGCGATGCGGACAAGGACGGCGACGTGGACTTCGACGACCTGAACGTCGTGCTCGGCTTCTGGGGTCAGTCACTCTGATCTCAGCCTGAGATCCCGAATTTCTGAGAGGGGACGGCCAGTTTGGTCGTCCCCACTTTGCGTTAATCTGGGGAGGGTGCGTTCGGCATCCCCGGTGGGACGAGCTCCAGGATCTGCGCCTTCATCCGGGAAAGTGTGAGCCGCCCCCGCGTCGGGTGTTGCGTGACCGGTGTGATCGGCCGAATTTGCTTGCACATCGCGCCCGATCTTGGGAGACTGCAGGTTGAGTGGCGTGCACGCGCCGCGCAGGATGCATGGGAGTCAGAACCTCGCATCACCAACTGAGTCGGAGTTGACGCGCCCTTACGGCGTGTTGTGCTGTGCCATTGGTTGCCGCGAGCGGAGGAGTAGTTGGAATGAGAGTGTTTTCAGCGGGCGTTGTGTTGGCGGGCCTTGCGGGTGTCGGAACGGCTTCCGGCGCTTACATGGTTGGAGCGACCAGCAATGGCATGGCATCGAGGACGGTTCAGCCGGGGAACAGCTTTCAGCTGGATCTGGTCCTGACGTCCGATGCCTCGGATGAGATCAATTCGGCGATCTCAAGGCTGGTGTTTTCTGAAGGTGGCCTGCTCTACACGGGCTATTCGTGGACGGCCCCCTTCGAGAACGGATCCGTGACCGACGACAGCGTGCCGAAGATGCCCGATGACCTCCCGGCGCTTCTGGATGAAGACACCCTCTCCGGAGTCGGCTATGCGGACGGTGTCGTGGATGTCGAGTTGTCGAATGTCATCCTGACGGCGGATCGCTTCGGAGAGGGCATCCTGGTCTCCCTGATGCTCACGGTGCCGAGCGACTACATGGGCGAGGAGACCATTGTGATCTCCCCGGTGCCGGATACCCTTGCCAACGGCTTTGACGTGGTCGAGGCACTTCCGGGCGCGTCCTTCACGCTGATCATCCCGGCCCCCGCCGGTGTCGCCCTTGGTGGGCTGGCCGGTCTCGGGCTGCTCAACCGCCGCCGGCGCTGACAGATACCTGATCGGAACTCCTCCTGCCTTCTCCGGCAATCGCTGGTGCGGCATCGTTGCGCGCTGGCTCGCTGTGCGGGACGTGGAGGCAAACCGGTCTGACTTTCGCGATTCTCTGAGCCTGTTCCGGGTGAAGTGCTGCGACTCCTGTGTGCCGAAGCTGCCGCTGGACCCAGGAGCCACGGCCCATTGAAAGGGTGTGACATGAAGTGGATGAAGGTTGTTGAACGAGTGATCCTCGCCGGGCTGGTGCTGCTCACCGGTGCCGAGTCGACCGCCCTCGGGCAGGAGGCTCGAGGCGACGCCGCGGATCGCGTGCTGATGGTCAACGTCAACGGCGCCTACAACGGCGACGCGGCGAGCATCGGAACGACGCTCACGAACGCCGGAGCCGACTCGACCTACGTCACCCTGTCATCGAATGGTCAGGTCGCGGCCCTGCTCGAGGCAGCCGATCCGCCCTACGACCAGGTCTGGGTCTTTGACCTCTCAACCAGCAGCGACAACTACCCGGCCGACTGGGCGGCGATTGCCGACTGGTTTGATGTCGGTTCGATGGAGATCATCTGCGACGGGCGGATGATTTCGTCGTACTGGTCCGGACGGTGGACCGGTGAGGGTCAGCAGTTGACCGAAAATTACTATGAGAACCTGCGCAGCCGCGGCGGCGGCGTGGTCATCGGCACCGACCACAACTCGTTCCACAACAACGGCACCAACCAGCTCTGTTCGGCGCTCGGGCTGAACCCCTTCGTGGGCAACTTCAGTCTGTCCTTCATCCCCATCGATGAGGGCAGCCCGATCATGAGCGAGCCGAACGCAGTCGGCAGCGATGCCGGCGGTGGCGAGCGGCAGCTGTACGACGACTCATCCCCCGGTCAGGCGCCCTTCGGTGTGCAGCCCAACGGGAGGATTCTGTACAGCGTGGCGTGGCACTCCGGGAACGTGAACACGCCCGGCATCACGACGACCATCCAGGGTGAGGTGGGCCTTGTAGTCCAGATCACGGAGCCGACCGATGATGCCACGTACATCGCCGGCCAGGAAGTCACGTTCAACTCAACCGTGAGCAACCAGACAGATCCTGTCACGTACACCTGGACTTCAAGCCTCGATGGCGAACTGGCCTCGGGAGAGGCCTTCTCGTCGTTTTCAACCAGCGCGCTTTCGGTGGGCATGCACACGATCTCAGTGCTCGCATCAGATGCCGCATTGGCGGCGGACGCGGACGAGATCGACCTCACGATTCTGCCCGCCCCGGATCTCCAGATCGTATCGATCGATTCGCCGGTGGGGGCCTTCGTCAATGAGCAGACGGAGTTCAGCTTCACGGTCATGAATCACGGTCCGGGCGATGCCCCGGCGACGACAGTCGATGCGTACTTCTCGGATACCGCGTCGATCGGCAGCGACACTTTCATCGCATCGGTCGCGGTGCCTGCGCTGGCGAGCGGTGAGAGCACGGACGTCACGGTGACCTGGACTCCCGAATTCTTCGGCATCTACTGGATCGTGGGCTACGTCGATCCGACCGATTCCATCTTCGAGTCCGATGAGGCCAACAACCCGGCGATCGATACGGAATCATTCTCGATCGATCGACGCCCCGACATCCAGGTGACTGATATCACGGTCTCGATGTGCCCGTCCCCTGAGGAGGGCGGCATGATCGAGGTGTCATGGACTGTGACGCGTGGCGAAGCCCTGCCTGGTGCCTCATGGTCGGATGAGGTCGCCCTGTTCGTGCCCGGCTCCGGCCCGGCTCGCGGCGGCGATGCTGTCTACGTCCTCGGCACATTCGCCGGGAACGGCCCCGACGACTACACGCGTACCGAGACGGTCATGCTTCCGCCAGGTGTGGACGGCGATTCGAACATGATTCGCGTGACCTCCGATGTCAACGACGACGTGGCTGAGGGACCGGGGGAATCGAACAATGTGCTGCTTGATGATCAGAACCTTGACCTTTCGGGTGCAGGCAATCTGACGCTCTTCTGCTGGTCGCAGGAGGGTCCTCCCGGCAACGGCAACTGGACCGTGTCCGAAGACGGCCAGAGCGTGTACCAGTCGACCAACGGCAACCCCACATACTTCGTGAGCGACTTCGACCTCAACGAGTCATCCTTTGAGGGGTCATTCCGTGTCAACAATGATGGCGATGACGACTACATCGGTTTCGTCTTCGGCTTCAAGGGCCTCGGCGGCGTGGGTGTCGGTGAGGGTTACTACCTCTTCTCCTGGAAGAAGGGCAACCAGTCATCGGGCGGCGCCCTTGGCGAAGCCGGTTTCAAGGTGGCGAAGATCACCGGGACGAGCCCGAACCTGTGGGACATGGAAACCCAGGCAGGTCAGATGGAAGTGCTGGCCCGCATGGACGGTGACAATGCGTTCGGCTGGCAGCACAACACCGATTACAGCTTCTTCCTCAGCTATCAGACCTCCGGCAGCATCCGGGTCATCATCCGTCGGACGAGTGACGGCCAGGAACTGTGGAACACGGGACTGATCACGGACCCGGATCCCCTCGGCGTCGGACGGGTCGGCTTCTACAATTACAGCCAGTCACAGGTGACGTATGCCGGCTTCACCTCCGCGGAACTCGAGCCGCCGATCTCGGCTCCGGGCGGACCGTACGTGATGGATGCAACGAGTTCATCGATCGACGTGGACGCTTCGGCCAGCGTTGACCCCGACGGTGCCACCGGCACGATCGCGGACATCCAGTCATTCCAGTGGGATCTCGGTGATGACGGCATCGCCGATGATGCCGGCCGCGTCAACGTGACAGAGTCCATTCCGGTGGCCGACGTCCTGGCCAAGGGCCTCGCCCTCGGTGTCGATGTCGCCCTCGGCCTTGAAGTCAGCGACGTCGATGGACTGACCGGTGTTGCCACCGGGAGCATCACGTACCAGAGCACGGCACCCATCGTGAATGCAGGCGGGCCGTACGGCCCGGTTTCACCGGGAGGCGCGGTCCAGTTGATGGGCATGGTCGACGATCCCGATATCGCTGTTGGCGTGGGTGACTCGGTGACCTTCGAGTGGGACACGAGTCCCGCGATGTCCGCCGCGCAGGTGGGCGATGGCTTTGCAACGATCCTCGATCCGATGCTGACGTTCGACGATCTGGCCTCACAGAACACGGTGTATCTCAATGCCGTGGACGCCGCGGGCCTGGTATCGAGCACATCGGTGACGATCCCGCTGAGTTACCCCGATCTCGTGGCGAGTGGCGTCACGGCGCCGACGACAGCAGCAGAGGGCACGGACATCACGGTGTCGTGGACGGTCACCAACTCGGGTGACCTGGACGCCATCGGAACGTGGACGGATTCGGTCTACCTCTCCGAGGACATGGTCCTGAGTGGTGATGACGTGATGGTGGGCATGGGGTCGCACACGGACCTCGGCGCCACGTTCTCCTATCAGCCGTCTCTGGAAGTTGGTGTCCCGGACGGCCTCACCGGCATGCACTATGTCATCGTGGCAACGGATACCGGCGACGTGATCAACGAGGGGCCGGCGGAGGGCAACAACGTTGCCGTCAGTGCGACGCCCGTCGACTTCTTCGCGGACTGCAACGGGAACGGCCAGCCGGACTTTGACGACATCAACACCACGCTGGTCTCCACGGACTGCAACGACAACGGCATCCCGGACGAGTGCGAACTCGCACTGGTCTACACCGAGGATTTTGAGGGAACGCTTGGAAGTGAGTGGTCGGACACGACCAGGTTCGACAGCAGCGTGGCAACGTTTACCCGCTTCAGCGGTCGCTTCTCGAACATCGATGCGCCGTCGTCCCAGACGCTGACGCTTCCCACACTGGCCGGCGCCGACTACACGGTCACGTTCGACCTCTACATCATCGATTCCTGGGATGGTAACTCCAGTCCGGGGCCGGACTACTTTGTCGTGGACATCGATGGTGTCGAGTCATTCCGGCACACGTTCAACACATTCGGTGACAATCAGTCTTATCCGGAGGATCCGGAGTTTCGTCAGAATTATGGCTGGGGCACCTGGGCGGACTCCATCTATCGCGGCGTCAGTATCTCATTCACGGCCGCCGATGGCGACACGCCGATCACGTTCTTCAGCGAGAACCTCCAGGGAATCACGGACGAGTCATGGGGTATCGACAACGTTCGCGTCATCTCTTCCGGATCCGGCGACTGCAACGGCAATGGTCAACTCGACACATGTGATATCGCCGACGGCACCAGTGAAGACACCAACGGCAACGGGATTCCCGACGAGTGCGAAGACGATAACGATCTGCGCCTGGTCTCCATCACAGCGCCCACCAGCGGTGTTGCCGGTGAAGAGATCTCCGTGACCTGGGAGGTCATCAACGACGGTGACGATGCCGTCGTGGCGGAGGCGGCATGGCAGGATCGCGTCTACATCTCCGATGACCCGATCCTTGACGGCGGCGACCCCGTTGCCGCGACCATCTCCCGCAACGGCCCGCTGGCACCCGGTGCCAGTTACACCGGGCAGGCGGACATCACCTTGCCAGACAGCACGGGTGATCACTGGGTCATCGTCCACTCCGACTACAACGACACGGTCGAGGAGTTTGGGAATGAAGCGAACAACGCGGCGGCCGACGACACACCGGTTGACGTTCTGCTCCCACCTGACCTCATCGTGGTGTCGATTGATGTCCCGTCAGGCGCTTCGGTCGGCGAGACCATTTCGCTCACGTGGACGGTTCGCAATGACGGCGCGCTTCCGGTATCGGGGACCTGGGCGGATCGTGTCTTCCAGTCATCGGATGACTCGGTTGGCAGCGATCAACCGCTTGGAACATTCTTCCGCAATGACACCCTCGATCCGGGTGAGAGTTACACCGCGACTCAGCCGGTAACGCTCGCTGCGGGCCTGTCGGGTCAGCAGTACTTCGTGGTTGAGACGGACGCCAATGACAACATCGGTGAGGGCGGTGCTGAGGACAACAACACGACCGTTTCCGATCCGTTCGATGTGACGGCACCGGACCTGGTCGTGGAGTCGATCGAAGGGCCGACCACAGCGACGGTAGGCGACAACATCAGTGTGACGTGGACGGTGACGAACGAAGGCGATGAGCCGGCGGTCGGAACCTGGATTGACCGCATCCTGATGTCCGCGGACGACGCTCTGGGCGGCGATATCGGGATTGCATCGTTTGCATTCACGGGGACGCTCGGAATCGGTGAGTCCTACTCCCGCACCGAGATCGTCACACTGGCTCCCGGAGCCTCCGGAATGCAGTACCTCGTGGTGCGCACTGACTTCAATGCACAACTTGATGAGGGTGGCGCTGACGGCAACAATGCGCGGATCGATGATGTCGCCTTCGAGGTGACCGCACCCGATCTGATCGTCACATCCGTGACCGTGCCTGCGAGCGCTGGTCTCGGCGAGTCGGTCGAGATCTCCTGGACCATACGGAACCAGGGGAATGCGACGATGAACGGGACCTGGAGCGACAGAGTGCTCCAGTCGACGGATGCGTCCATCGGCGGCGATACGTCTCTGGCCGTGTTCACCTACTCGGGCACACTCGCTCCCACGGAAGAGGTGACACGGACCGAGATGGTGACGCTTTCGGCGCAGTTCAGCGGCGAGCAGCGGCTGGTCGTGGCGGCGGATGCACTGAACAACATTGATGAGGGCGGCGCTGAGAGCAATAACAGCACCATCAGCGGCGATGTCATTGACGTCTCCGCACCCGACCTGGTCGTCGCGGCGATCGTGGCGCCGGCATCGGCTTCAGTGCGTGATCTGATCGATATCGAGTGGACCGTGATGAACAATGGCGATGAGGCCGCGAGCGGCTCCTGGAGCGATCAGGTGGCGCTGTCTTCGGATGCGTCGATCGGTGGCGACACGGTCATCGGCACGTTCGGTTTCGACGGATCGCTGGAGCCAGGCGAGACGTACACGCAGATGCGCAGCGTCGTGCTTCCGGCCAGCGCGATCAACGATCGCTGGGTCGTGATTCGAACGGACGTCAACAACGCGCTCGCCGAAGGCTCCGGTGAGGGCAACAACACATCCATCGACGATACATTCATCTCCATTCTCGGGCCCGACCTGGTCGTCGAGTCGATCAGTGCACCATCCAGCGGTGTTCATGGTCAGGAGATCATGGTCGAATGGATGGTGCGCAACGCCGGAGATGATGTCACCATCGGAAACTGGGTGGATGGCATCTACCTGTCGCAGGATGCCGCATACGACAGCGGCGACCAGTTGATGCGCGGCGAGGCTGTTGCGGTCTCTCCGCTCGACATCGACGAGACATACATGATGTCCGCGATCGTGACGATCCCGCTCAATGGCGGCTCGGTCGACGGCACGCACTACGTCCTCCTTCGCACCAATGCGAGCGGCAGTCTCATCGAGACCGACGGCGGAAACAACGTCGGTGCCTCGATGCCCATCGAGTTGACGCGCCCCGACCTGCCCAACCTGCAGGTCACGGCGATCGAAGCGCCCGTCACCGGGGCACCGGGCGACACTGTTGACGTGCAATGGACGGTGACCAACACGGGAACACAGGCCATCACCGGCCAGTCGTGGGGCGAGACGATTCACCTGTCGTCGGACGGTACGATCGGTAATGATCTCGCCTTCAGCGCATTCGTGGTCGGGGATGACCTTGAACCGGGTGGAAGCGTGGTCCGAACCCGCTCCATCCAGGTTCCGGACTTCGCCAGCAATCAGTACTTCGTTCGCATCGAGACGGACAACTCCGGTTCGGTCCTTGAACTTGAGGAAGGCGACAACAACTCCATTTCGAGTACCAGCGCCAACATTCTGCGCCCGGACCTCGTGGTGGACACGGTCGTCGGACCCTTCACCGGTACCGCGGATGCGCAGATCGAGGTGATGTGGACGGTGACCAACCAGGGCAGTGCCCCGGTCAATGGCGTGTTCATTGATCGCGTGTACCTGTCCACGGACACGGTGCTCAATGAACAGTCAGACCGGCGCGTGCTCACGCTGACCGGACCGCAGACGCTCGGCATCGGCAGTTCGTACATGCGCAACCAGATGGTGACCGTGCCGGGTCGGATCGAGGGGCCGTACTTCGTCATCGTCCGGACCAACGCCAACGGCGCTCTTCGTGAGGTCGGTGATGCAGCCCTGAATACGAAGGCCAGCAGCACCCCGGTCATCATCGATCAGCCCCTCCGGCCGAACCTGGTGGTGACGGACATCCAGACACCCGCCGGCGGACTCGGTGGGACGGATGTCGATGTGACATTCGAAGTCACCAACCTGGGTGATGCGCCCGCGACAGGCTTCTGGACCGATCGAATCTTCGTCTCCGATGACCCCTTCTTCGGCCCCGGAGATCCCTCCGCGGCGAGCGTCGTGCTGACCGAGCCACTCGGCGTCGGTGAGAGCTACGAGATCACCGCGACGATCCGGTATCCGTCCTTCCCCGACCAATACTACCTCGTCGCTCGTACAGATGATGGTGACGCTGTCAACGAAGGTCTTGCGGGCGGTGAGAGTGACAATGTTCTTGCGGACACGGCATCCTTCGTGGTGACGACCTACTCCGCCAGAGTGGATGCGGATGTCACTTCCGGTATTGCGGGTACGCCGGTCAACCTGACGGGACAGGCGTTCGTTGAAGGTCGCGGCACACCTGCCGCCGGTGTTCCGGTCGACATCCGTCTGAACGTCCAGGGCGCCCGGCGCCTGATTCGCGTCGAGACGAACGAGGTGGGCGAGTTCAGTACGACCTTCCGTCCGTTGGCCAATGAGGGCGGCCTCTATGCGGTTGCCGCCGCACCGCCGCACGTGAGCCAGGACATCCCGCAGGATCAGTTCAGCCTGTTCACCATGGTTGCGAGCCCGGTGAGTCAGTCACTGGTTCTGTATCCGGGCACGCCGCGAAGCGGCCAGATCACATTGCGGAATCCCGGCGATCTCGCGATCACGGGTCTGGGTGCGTCCGTCGAGAATCTGCCATCCGGTGTGACACTGAACCTGACACTGAGTGAGCCGTTCATTCCCGCCAACGGTGTGACGACGGTTGACTGGACGCTCGAAGCGACGGAGGAAGTCGCCCAGATGGTGCAGATCGACGCGGTCTTCACGTCTTCGCAGGGCAACAGCAAGCGTGTTCCCTTCTACACCACAGTGGCGCCGAACCGTCCCAACCTGGTTGCAAGTCCCAACCCGATGGTGTCGGAGATGCTGCGGGGTGAGCAGACGATCATCGAGGTGCTGGTCACCAACGTTGGTGGTGCGGTTGCGCAGGACATCGAGGTTCTGCTTCCGCCGGTCGATTGGCTCCAACTGGGTATCGACGATTCGCTTCCGGATCTGGCACCGGGTGCGTCGGCAACCGTGATCCTTCATCTGCTTCCGGCCGAAGACCAGGTGCTCGGAACCTATGAGGGCAGCATTTCCATCACCGGTGACGATGGCGCCTACGGCGTCGGTGTGCCGTACGTCTTCACCGCCACGAGTGACCTGACGGGTGACCTCGCGGTGCGCATCGAGGACGAGTTCACCTACTGGTCCACCGGCGAGTATGAGGATGAGGGCGGACCCGTGGTTCCCGGTGCCATGGTGCGCATCACGGATCCGTACACCGGTGACATCATCGCGGAAGGGATCACGGATCCTGCCCGTGGGAACGAACCTCTGATCTTCGAGGACGTGCCCGAGGGCAGCTTCGACATGACGGTGACGGCACCTGATCACAACAGCTACCGCGGCACGGTCCACGTCACCAGCGGCGATGTGAACTACGAGGCGCCGTTCATTCCCCGCCAGAGCGTGACCTACACGTGGACGGTGGAACAGATCGAGATCGATGACTCCTACATCTTCACGCTTGAGACGACCTTCGCGACCGCCGTTCCGGTTCCGGTCATCACCGTGGATCCACCGATGGTGGACCTCGAGGCACTGGAAGAGGATGTCACGCAGATCGACTTCGTGATCACCAACCACGGCCTGATTCAGAACGAGGATGCCGACCTCAACTTCGGTGATCATCCGAACTTCATCATCACGCCGCTGGTCGAGGACATCGGAGCGATTCCGGCAGAGTCGTCGATCACGGTCCCGGTGGTGTTCGAACGCGTGGTGCCTCGCGATGTCGCGAGTCGTTCAGAGGGACCGTGCGAGATCAGCGGCGACCTGACATGGACCCTGATATGCAACGGTGAGAACAGCTACGTCGTTCCGATCATCCTCTTCAATGCGTCCGGCAAGTGCACGAGCGGCACCACGGGCGTACCGCCGGGCGTCGGCGTCAACCCCGACGTCGATCCCTGGGTGTTTGAAGGCTTCCCCGGCTCTCCCGGCAATCCCTTCGACAATCCTCCGGTGGTCGAGACAGAGGAACAGGACTGCCCCTGCACAGTGCCACCCCCGTACAGCGCGGACATCAGTCCGTACCTTGCGCCGCTCAAGGGCCCTTTCAAGAACCTGATCAACTCGATTCCGCGCGTCAGCGATGCCAGTGTGGACTTCGAGGGCGAGGTGCTGGTCGGCCTGATCTGCTGCGACGACGACTCCATCGAGGGGTATGTCGAGGGTTCGGCAGGTGCTGAAGTCAGCGCGAAGCTGACGCTGGTCGGTGCGACCTTCTCACGCAGTGGCTCCACTGAACTTGAAGTCACCGACATCAACGGCAACCCGGTATCACTGTCATGGGAGTTCACCGCGGAGGCGGGCTGCTTCCTGCACTTCGACGGGTCCGCAAGTGGCACCGTGCGGGTCGGTGGCTGCGATGACGATCCCCTGACCATCATGGGCAACGGCTCCATCGGAGCCAACCTCTGCTGCTCAGCCGGCGTCATGGGTTCGGCGACGCTGTCCGCGCCAGTGCCCGGAGTGGATGACCTCACCGCAAGCTTCGATGCCTCCATCGGTATCTGCACCGGTGCAGAAGCCAGCTTCACCTATGACGACGACAGCGGCTTCGATGGTGACGCCTGCTTCCGCGGCGTGTGGATCGAAGGCGGCCTGAACTTCAGCTTCCCCGGCATCGGTGGCATCGACATCATTCCGTCCGGCTCGAAGTACTACCTTGTCGATGGTACGTGCGATGAGGACGGCCGCAACAGCATCACGGTGCATCACGATTCCTTCCGCATCGGCGACCGGATCCGTGAGGATCTCGAGGAACTCTTCCGTCCGGTGCGGGCGTCGTACGTCATGACGCCCGAGACCGTCGCGGACGTTCGCCTGCCGGCGAGTGAAGCTGATCGCACCGCTGATCGGACGGACTCGGTCTGTGCCGAAGTTCAGCTTGAACTCGAGCAGGAAGTGGTCATCAGCCGCACGGCATTCCAGGCGACGCTTGAGATCGTCAACGGCAACGCGCTGACGCCCGTCGAGGACATCTTCGTCGACGTGTTCGTCGAGGATGCCGAGGGCAACGACGTCACCGACCTCTTCGCCTTCCAGCCGCCCATCCTCGACGGCCTGAGCGGCATCGACGGCACCGGCATGATCCCGCCGGAGGACGAGGGCAGTGCGAGCTTCATCCTGATTCCGACGCGGGATGCCGCGCCCATGGAACTGACGGAGTACTTCGTCGCAGGAACGCTTGCGTACACGGACAACGGTGTCTCGGTCCAGATCCCCCTGGCACCGTCACCCATCTCCGTCGCACCCGATCCGCTGCTGGTCGTGAAGTACTTCTGGCAGCGCGATGTCTACTCGGACGATCCCTTCACCGAGGAAGTGGAGCCTTCCGAGCCCTTCAGCCTCGGCATGACGATGTCCAACATCGGCTACGGCGACGCGCGAAACGTGCGCGTGGCATCCAGCCAGCCACGTATCGTCGAGAATGATCGTGGCCTGCTCATCGCCTTCGAACTCGTCGGCACCGAGATTGGTACTTCGAGCGTGACGCCCTCTCTGGCGGTCAACCTCGGAGACATCATGCCCGGTTCGACGGCGTTTGCCCGCTGGCTGATGACGTCGACACTGCAGGGTCAGTTCACGGAGTACGAAGCGAGCTTCGAGCACGTGGACAGTCTCGGCGATGCGCGAATCAGCCTGATTGACTCCGTGGAGATCTTCGAACTGATCCACGTGGTGCGCGACGACGAGCCCGAAGGGAGCGACGATCGCCTGCCCGACTTCATGACCAACGAGATCCCGGATCCGATGGACCTTGACTTCCCCGATACCGTCCACCTCTCCGATGGTCGGATCGAGGATGTGACCGTGACGTTCGGGGCCATGCTGAACGGCCCGATCGCCGATGACGACGTCCTCTGGGAGGCCACCGTGACGCTCCCGGATGGCTATGTCTACTGGCAGTTCGATGACCCCACCAACGGGCAGTACCCGCTGACCGAGGTCATTCGCTCCGACGGCAAGCAACTGCTCATGCCGTGGAATGCCTGGCAGACCGATCGCACGTTCCGTGATCCCTCCGAGCAGCCGATCCGCGAACACAAGATCCAGGTCTTCGATCGCGGCCCCTCGGGCCAGGGTGGCACGTTCACCTACACGATGCGCTTCGGTGCGGACGCGGTTCCGCCGGCGATCAGCCGTTGGCAGAGCATCGCCGACCACGGCGCAACGGTTGGCCCGGTGGCCAGGACCGTGAAACTCGACGGCACCTATGTCGAGCCACGCGAATCCGGCGTCTCCCGTCTCTTCATCGAGTTTGACGAGCCGATTGACCCCACGACCTTCGTTCCTGCTTCCGTCCAGTTGGACGGGCTGGATGTGAGCCAGTCGCCCATCGATCTGGTGGCCGAGGGCGTCAAGATCACCACGACCCTGCAGGACATGAACCGGAGGGGTGTCATCACCTTCAGTCCGGCACTCCCCGATGTCGCCAGGTATCGCCTCGAACTCGTCGGCGTGGCCGACTTCGCGGGCAACCTGTTGCCGGGTGGCAGCGAGATCTACTTCACGGCCCTGCTCGGTGACACCACCGGAGACGGACGTGTCAACAACACCGATGTCGGCGCTGTGGCATCTCTGCTCGGAACCAACCCGATCAATCCCGGCGTCTCCTTCCAGGTCCGCAGTGATATCAATGTCGATGGCCGAATTGACAACGAAGACCTGGACCTGGTGCTTGCACGCCGCGGCACAGACGCGCGCTTCATCCCGGATCCGGTTCCCAGCGGTGGCCTCGTCTCGACAGACGGCATCCAGACCGGCTTCGGACTGGATGGTGGTGCATCCCTCGGCGGTGCCGGCGTCATGGGCGGGACATCGGACGCGGGCATGACCGACCTCGATGGTGATATCGATCAGCCTCGCACGGGGCTTGATCGTGAGACCGATGGCCAGGATGACATGCAGGCTGGACTCTTCGGCAATCAGGGCCATGGCTACACGTACTTCGGAACGTGGCGTCCGCTCCGACCCGCCAGCAGCACGATGCTCGTGCGGGCACGGGACGGCATGTCTGCCCAGGTGAGTCGCCTTGCCGGAACACTCGGCATCACCGATGAGCCGTGGTTGACCGGAGCCTTCATGACGTGGCACTCCAGCGATGAACTCGGCGGCGACGCGGAGCAGTGGGCGGAGGAGATCGCGGCGTATGAACCGGTCGGCTATGTCTCACCCCTCTTCACAACCGACGAGGGTGGGCAGGTCGCGCTGACGCCGCGAATCATCGTCGGCTTCGATCGCAACACCAGCCCCGAACTCGCGCTGACGCTGCTGGGTCAGATTGGTCTCGGCAACGTGATCGAGAGCGACTGGGCCGGACTCTCGAACGTCTACCTCGTTCAGAGCACGACCGTCACGGGCTTCGAAACGCTGAGCCTCGCGAATCGCGCTGCCGCGATGAGCCAGGTGGCCTTCGCCGAACCCGTGGTGTACATGACAGGAACGGACCGCGTGGCACCCTCTCGCGGCGATGCCGTGGATGCCGCAGGCCTCCTGCACCTCCCGGCCGCGTGGTCACTGCACGAAGGCACGTGCGATGCCACGGTGGCCATGCTCTCTGACGGTGTTGAGACGGGACGTCCGGAACTCACGGCGGTGAGCGGCTTCGACTTCACCGAGGCTGACACGGGCGGTGCTCCGGAGACGGCGTACGATGTTCGCGGCACGGCCTGCGCAGGTCGTATTGCGGGCATGGACATGGGGGCGGCACCTGGTGCCTCCATCGTGTCACTTCGCACGCAGAAGTCGATCGGCGCCTCCGGCATGACGGTGACGTCGAATGCATGGATCGTCGAAGCCCTCGAGGCGGCGTCCCAGGCCGGTGCCCGAGTGTCGATGACCACCGGTGTTCACGGCTTCGCATCCGCAGCGGTCGCGTCTCAGTACGCTCGGACGCGTGATCTGGGCATGACCCACTTCGCGCCGTCCGGTTCGTCCGGATCGCAGCACGTCGGCCTGCCTGCTCGCCTGTCGAGCGTGGTTGCAGTCGGCAGCACCGATGCGAGCGGCATGGCGCCGGCGAACTTCTCGGATGCCGGACCGGCGGTCATCGCGGCGGCGCCCGGTATGGGTATCCGCACGCTCGCTCTGAGCGGAGATCAGGCGGTCCTCGATGGCACCAGCCTGAGTGCTTCGCATGCAGCGGGCCTCGCGGCACTTGCCGTGTCCGTCAATCCTGACCTATCGCCTGCCGACATCGAAGCCCTGTTGGCAATCTCGGCGACCGACATCGGCCAGCCGGGCCGGGATATCGGCACAGGCCACGGCCTGCTGCATGCCTGGCGACTTATGCGACATGCCGGTGTTCCGGGAGACGCCGATGGTGACGGCGCTGTCACCATGGCTGACCTGGAGCAGGTTCTCGACGACTGGGCTCAGACCGGACTTCTGCCTGGCGATGTCACCGCCGACGAGCGAGTCGACTTCGACGACCTGAGCCTTGTGCTGGACATGATGGCGAACTGAACCGGCCGGCAACCTGATGAATCTCAAGGGGCTGATCGCACGTCGATCGGCCCCTTTTTCTGCGCGTCCGGGAATGTGGTTGCGCCGTGACCGCATAACCCGACCAGTTGGTGCACGCCGGTGCCGCGGAAGCAGCCGGGGGTCATTCTGCTTGCCGGTGGGCTGCGCCGCGACATGTTGTACATGGCCGGATCCTCCAGGCCAGGTCCGAAGCGAAGCACACGCTCAGGATCACAAGCAAAGACCAGTCTCGGGAGAAGCACATGTCGCATGCTCACATGATCTCTGTGTCCGCGCTCCTACTCCTGTCAGGGTTCGTCTCCGTCGAAGGCGGACTCAAGGAGCCCGATCTTGAACAGGGAGCGGCCTTCCTCGCTGCAACTCCCGATGACTTCGCCGACCGGTCCGCCGCTGAGCTGGCACCGGCCCGGCTCGACGCTCCACTGACCACCGATGACACACTTCGTGAGCCCATGTTGAATGAGGCACGCGCACCGGAAGACCTGCGCGAATTGACGCTCGCACCCGGCAGGGAGAGTTCGCTGACGAACTGGCGCGGCCGCCGCGTTGCTCCAGCACGAGTGCCGTACTTTGATGACTTTGAGCACCGCATGATCGGTGCCGAGTGGCGCGTCGGTGGTACTTCTCGGAGCGAACTGTCATCGTTCGCCGGACCCTTCACGACCGCTCCGCAGTTCCTCGATCTGGAGACCGTGGATCAGATGGGGTACATCGTCGAGTTTGATCTCTACATCATCGAGCCGGGGGATGCGGGTTGCACCTTCGCCATCGAGGTCGATGGTGTCGTGATGTTTGAAGAGTCCTTCGCCGCCCTCGATGAGCTGGCGCAGCCGGTGGGCGCACGACAGGTCCCCGTTGTTCGCGGCGCCCGCATGGCATTCATCGCGACCAACGAAGTCACGGAACTGATGTTCGGCAGCGTCGGTGATGCAGGCCAGTCATGGGGCATCGACAACGTCCGGATCGAAGTGGATCCATCGGTCACACTCGCTGGCCTGGGCGAGGAGTCCGAGTACACCGGCGGCGGCGCCGGGGGAAGCCAGCCTCGCAACAAGGCCGCCTCCAAGCCGAGGCGCGGCGCCAAGGTTCGTGGCAGCCGCGGCGGGCGCGGTGGCAGTTCCAGCAGCGGCCTGATCCCGCCCGACTTCTCCGATCTGATCGACGACGAGATGCCCGAGGACGAGATTGTCGATGACTTCAATCCCACAACGGATCCGGCCCCTCCGTCGACGCCGGATCGTCCGACCATTCCGCTGACTCCTGAGAACCCCACGCAGGGCATGACTCCGGAGGATCCGCCCGGTGATCCCGATGTGCCCGCTCCCGGCTCGGCTGTGCTTCTGCTCATGAGTGGTGCAGCCGCCTTCCGCCGTCGTCGATAGAATGTCACAACACTACGCGAGTCAAGGGAGACGGTGTGTCAGGACGGTCCTCGAACAAGGTACGCACGGTGGGCTTCAGTCGTACCCGCGCGGCGCACCGCGACGAGACTGCCGAAGACTACGTGGAGGCCATCGCCCAGATCATCGAGGAGCGCGGTGAAGCGCGGGTCCGCGATCTCTCGGCCCTGATGGGTGTGAGCCACGTCACGGTCTCGCGAATCGTCTCACGGCTGTGCACGGAGGGGTTGCTGGAAACTCAGCCCTACCGGCCGATCACATTGACGAAGAAGGGACGTCGTCTTGCGCAACGCTCACGCGAGAGGCACGAGACGGTCCTCTCATTCCTCCTGGCCATCGGTGTTCCGGCGAAGCAGGCGGAGATCGACGCGGAGGGAATCGAGCACCACGTGTCCACCGAGACGATCCGGGCCATGAAGCGCGTGGTTCGCAAGGGTGGTCTGAGCTGAGCCTCAATCCTTCAGAACGAAGCCGGCCTGATCGAACAGTTTGTCAAGCCGTGCCGTGATGGGATCGACCTGTTCGAGCGAGGCGCCAAGCGCCGCCAGCAGTTGCACCAGATCCGCAAAGTCAGACAGGGCAATGTACTCGCGCTCGACGTGTGCATTGCTCTCGTCGCCATCCATGACCTCGTCCAGACTCGCCATGTTGTGGTAGTTCCCCAGTGGCAGACAGACGCAGGTTGCTTCGTAGCTGTATGCCTGAAAGACCGTGGCCTCGCACGCCCCACCCGGCATGAGTTTTCTCTGCCAGTTGAACGTGACACCGGCTTCTTCAGCCTCGGTCCGGAGAGACTCGGCGACCTTCGCCACCGCACCTGTCAGCGCCGGACTGAAGGTGCTGATCCGATCACCGACACGCACGATCGGACCACCGCCGATCGGTGAGTCCGCGAAGCTGCGCGAATTCTCCAGTGCCACCACACGCGCACCCTTTGCCATCGTTGCATCGCGGCACGCCGCGATCGCGCCGATGAAACCAACCTCCTCCGCTCGTGTGAAGAGGACCTGCACGTGGCGACCTTCGCCACGCTGGTGCATCTCTTCGATGGCAGCCAGCGCCGCCACGACCGCAGCAAGATCATCGCAAGCCGCGGTCCGGATGAGATCACCGTCAAACTCCAGTCCCGGCAGTTTCCAGACACCGACCTGTCCCGGGCGAAGTTGAGAAGCGTCGCCGGAGACGATGGAGGCTCGGCAGTCCCGGAAGGGATCGGCCGGGCCGGCACTCTCGAGGCAGACCTCGACCACAGCATCGCCGTCCGTGTGAATGCGGACGTGTGCTTTCCGGAAGTAGGGGTCCTTCACTCCGCCGCGGAATGAGAGGCGAACGCCGTCGTCCAGGATCTCCTCGACGACGAAGGCCGGATGATCCAGGTGCGCCGTGAGGTAAAGCGGTGTGACGTCGGGGGGTGCTTCCCGATGGGAGATGACGAGGTTGCCGCTCGCGTCGGCCGTCATCCCGAAGTGAGGTCGAGACTCAAGCCAGTTGCGAATCCAGGCGACAACGCGATGCTCGCGGCCGGCCGCGGTCGGAATGGAGGTCACCTCCTCCAGCCACAGCACGTAGGTCTCCCACGCATTCATGGGACCGACCCGGGGATGGCTCTCCTGATTCATTGGCAACTCCTCACATGGGCCTCGGCATCAAGACGTATACTACGTGAGAGTCACCTGATTGAAAGCGCATCATGAGCACCATTCCCAGTCCCGACGTGCACACTCCCGAAGCCATGTTCAGCCCGATACCTGAGATCCTGGAAGACATCAGGAACGGTCGCATCGTCATCCTGGTGGATGATGAGGGGCGCGAGAACGAGGGGGACATGGTTCTCGCGGCCGAGTTCGTGACCCCCGAGATGATCAACTTCATGACCCGGGTCGGTGGCGGATATCTCTGTCTGAGCCTCACCCCCGAAGATTGTGAGCGACTCGAACTCCATCCGCAGTCGGCGGTGAACACATCGGTCCGGGGCACGCCGTTCACGGTTTCCATTGATGGTCATCCGGATCACGGTGTCGGGACCGGTATCTCTGCACCGGATCGGGTGAAGACGATTCAACTCGCAATCGACCCGAGTACCGGCCCCGGCGACTTCGTCAGGCCCGGTCACATCAATCCGCTGCGCTGCCGCGCTGGCGGCGTCCTCGAACGAATCGGCCAGACCGAGGGATCAGTCGATCTCGCGAGGCTTGCCGGTTGTCGACCCGCGGCACTGATCATCGAAGTTGTCAGGCCGGATGGCGAGATGGCGCGCCGGGATGACCTCGTGGAGATCTGCCGCGAGCATGGTTTGAAGATGTGCTCGGTCGAACAGCTCGTCGAGTATCGCCTGCAGCGTGAGTGCCTGGTCCGTCGCATTGAACCAGTTGAGGGAACGCCGCTGCGAACGGATCTGGGCGAGTTCACGCTATTCGCGCTGCAGAGCGCCGTGGATCCGCTGCCGCACCTCGTCCTGACTGTTGGCGGGATCGGGCGGTGCGATGAGGCGGGACATGTGTGTCAGAGCACAGAGCCCACACTTGTGCGCATGCATCGGCGCGACCTGCTCGGTGACATTTTTGGCGATCTTGATGCGTCTCCCAATGGTCCGACACGGCGCGATCTGCGCGCATCGATGCGGATGATTCAGGAAGCGGGACGCGGTGCCGTGGTCTACATGAGACCCTCCGGTCACGGCGAGGCATTCAGTCATCGCCTCACTGCATTGCAACTCACATTCGATCCCGCATCGGATCGACCGGACCTGTTTTCCGAGCAGGG
Source organism: Phycisphaerae bacterium (assembly GCA_030432255.1). Classification (GTDB taxonomy): domain Bacteria; phylum Planctomycetota; class Phycisphaerae; order Phycisphaerales; family UBA1924; genus JAUIHS01. The sequence goes on along the minus strand of JAUIHS010000005.1, from coordinate 63,277 downwards.
ACAGGGCGCATCGGCGGTGCCGATGCATCAGCGCGACTTCGGAATCGGCGGTCAGATCCTGCGCGAAATGGGACTCTCACGACTGCGGCTGCTCACCAACCGCAAAAAAGAAATGCCGGGATTGGATGCTTTCGGCCTTGAGATCGTTGAACATGTCGCGCTAAGATATGCAGATACGTAGAGTGTGACGTGCTCCGACGTCGTGATGAGGAGGCCAGCTCCGAGCCTCCTCATTTCTTTTTTGTCATCCCGATTGCTCAACCGTGGCATCATCGATGCGGTAGCGGCGCAACGTCGAGTCGAAAACCAGTCGCCCGCTGTGCACGATCCACCACGCGCGTAACGCGTCCAGTTCCAGCGCTTCCGCTCGCAACGCTTCGTTCCCGCTTCGTGCCAGTGGCAGGCCCGGGATGAAGCGGGGAAGGATCAGCCGCCGCGCAGTCTCGGTCAGAGCCTCGTCACCATGCCGGAAACCAATGGCCCGCGGCTGCAGAGCAGCATCAAGCGCGGTCGTGCTCTCGCCCGAGGCCAGGGCCGCAAAGAGCCCGTCCACGAGTCGAAAGCCGTCCGGCGATGAGATGTCAATGAGGTGCTTCGCTGTCACGGTTGTCATACCGGGGCCGAGTTCTCCTGCCATCATGCGCCCGGCGCGGCAATACCCCTGAACAATTGGATCGAGGTCATCCGCGCAGGTGTCGGCAATGAGGTCTGTACCGAGGTCGTGATAGCCGATGGCAAAGACGCCCATCCAATGGGCGCGAGTCGTGTCGTGATCGAGCAACGCTTCGCAGTGCTGGAGCATCGCGGCACCCTCAAAGACCTCCATCGTGCGTGAGAGCCACCATGCCGGCATGGTTCCGGAAGAGGCGGTAGTCGCAAAGGCATCGGGATCATCGACGGGCAGCACCGACAGGATCCGGTCCAGTTCACCGCGATCCTCGGCTGTCAGCAGGTTGCGCTGCCGAATGGCATCGAGGTACGGGAGCACTTCGGCCAGCGGTGTCTGCGCCGCAGGTTCGAGCCAGCCATCCTGCTCCGGATTTGTCCATGCACTGGCGAACAGCATCGCCTCACCGACCTCCACCGGAGCGTCCTGCCAGCGAGCCGTGTAGCCGTACGGTGGATCGAGCATCGCAAGCAGCAGCCACGCGCCGCGTGCCACCGGAGGGTGAGGGTCGTCGAGCAACGTCGCAACCAGGGACTCCGCTTCCGAGCCGAAGTCGAGCACTGAGTGCTGGATCGCCGCGAGCCGGACGTCCGGATCCTCAGCCGACGCCAGGCGCTCCAGAAGGTCGAACTCAAACTCCTCCGGAACCCGCCCATGGATCATCGCCAGTTCGCCCAGAATCACCGCCGCAGTCTCCGGCTTCTCTGTCAGACGCAGGTCCAGCCAGCGAAAATGCACCCACGGAATCTGTGCCGTCCACTGGTCATGCGAGCCGAAGACATCACCGATCGCCATCAGGACCTCAGGGTCGGTGTCGAGCAGGCGATTCCGCACCTCGGACATCCGTGTCAGTTCCCTGAAGAACCGAGGCAGCGGTCCGGGGTCATCGATCGTGCCGGGCTGCGCCCAGTAGGTCAGCGCTTCGTATTGCTCGGTCTCGTCCGCACTGAAGAGAGCCTCCAGTTGCCTTTCGTCCTCACTGGGCTGCAGGAACCGAAGTGCCACCAGACCACTCAGCAGACCGAGAAAGACGAGCACGATGAGAATGAGAAGGAATCGCTTCATGGCCTAGCCCAACAATGAGTACTCGTAGCGACCACGGACCGGCTGGCCCTCGGCAAATCGGGAGGGTCTGTAGATCTCCAGGTCGTGGCGATCGTAGCCGCCCTTCACGATGTGATGCGCAACCTCGCGGCCGATCTCCGGAGCGAGCTTGAATCCGTGTCCGCTGAATCCGGCGCAGGTCACCAGACCCGCGCACTCGGAGTGCGTCCCGATGATGGCATGGTGATCCGGGGTGCAGGCATACAAAGCGCCCATTCCGCCGCGGGAGCGAGAGCGGCTCATCTCCGGAATTCGACGGGCGATCCGCTGGTTCAGATCTTCAACCATGTCGTCGGCAATGCCCTCCGGCTCTCGGTCGGGGTCCGGGACTTCCGGATCTGCTTCGATATCGAGCCCACCGATGAGCGTCTGGCCCGGCAGATCGGCGCGCGCATAGAAGCCGTGGATCAGGTCCGCAATGATCGGGTGTGCAGGGCTCGCGGCGTGCCCGTCTCGTGGTCTCAGTGAGAACGCGATCTGCGGCTTCGTGACCCGGATGGGGAGGTTGATGTCCGCGGTGGCCGCGAGAGGGCCTGCCCAGGCGTTCGCGGCATTGACAATGACATCCGCGGTGACACGGGTGCCCGACTCAAGTTCGACGCCTGCTGCTCGTCCGCCTGAGACCACCACGCGCTCTGCGCGGGCTCCGCAGAGCAACTCCACGCCGACGGTCGCCGCCCGCTCCTGAAGCGTGTCCACGATTCCCAAGGCATCGCACCAGCCGGCATCGGGTTCCACACAGACCGCGGGCGCATCATCCAGTCCGAGACGAGGATCGATCTCGGCGGCGGTGGCGGTGTCGCACATCTCGGTGTTGATGCCGATGGACCGGAGCAGTTCGACGTTGAGAGCCATCGTCGCCGCCTGTGCGGGGTCGGTGAAGAAGAGGCAGCCGGATCGGTGGAAGTGGGCAGCGCACTCTGAGGCGTACCAGCGAAGTGAATCGCGTGCGAGCGCGGCGGTGATCTCATTCGAGTAGTGCTGGCGGCAGATGGCCCCCGACTTGCCCGAACTGCCGGCACCGCAGAAGCGCTTCTCGATCAGCAGGACTCGACCGACGCCGAGTTGCCGGAGGTGCAGGGCGATGGACAGCCCCATGACTCCACCACCGACGATGATGACATCCGCCTTGCCGCTCATGCCAGCATTGTACGGATCCCGCTCGGATCAGCGTCGCTCGCCCGCATCCGGGTTGTGCCAGGCTCGACCATCGCCACCGATCAGTGCATCGGCCGCCGATGGTCCCCAGGAGTACGCGCCATATGTCTCGACCGAGGCGCGAAGTTGCTCGGAGGTCAGGAACGGCTCGCAGATCCGCCACGCGCCATCGACCTCATCACGATGCTTGAAGAGCGTCTGATCGCCGCGCATCGCTTCGAGCATGAGAGGTCCGTAGGACTCAAGCGGCTGGGCATTGAAGACGTAAGCGTAGTCCAGATCCATCTTGACAGGCTTGATGCGCAACGAAGGGCCCGGGACCTTGGCCTCCAGCCGCAGGGACATGCCCTCGTCGGGCGCAATGTTGATCACGATCCGATTGGCGTGGCTGACACCTTCGCCACGGCGGGGGTCCACGTGATTGAAGAGCCGTACCGGAGGCTCGCGGAACTGGATCACGACCTCGGTAAGCTTCCGCGGCATCTTCTTGCCCGAGCGCACAAAGAAGGGGACGCCCGACCAGCGCCAGTTATCGATGTGCAGCTTCAGTGCCGCGTATGTCTCCGTGCGCTGCTCCGCCTCGACGCCTTCGAGTTCCGCATAGCCGAGCCCACCATCATCGTCCGCACTGTTCCCGGAGCCGGCGTATCTGCCGAAGGCGGCGAACTGTGCCGCATCCTCCGGAGAGACCTCGCGCACCGCATCGATGAGCTTGATCTTCTCGCGCCGAATCGCCGTGGGGTCGAAGGATGCGGGTGGCTCCATGGCAACCAGCGCCATGATCTGAAGGAGGTGGCTCTGGATCATGTCGCGGAGGGCGCCGGCACGGTCATAGAACCCACCGGCCCGTCGCCCCACGCCGACCTGTTCGGCGGCCGTCACCTGCACGTGATCGACGTACTTGTTGTTCCACAGCGGTTCGAAGAACGTGTTCGCGAAGCGCATCACGAGGATGTTCTGGACGAGTTCCTTGCCCAGGTAGTGATCAATACGGTAGATCGATTCCTCTTCAAAGACGCGCCCAAGTGCGCGCACCTGTTCACGGGCCGACTCGAGGTTGGTACCGATCGGCTTCTCGACGATGATGCGCTGCCACGGCATCGGGCCCTCCCCGATGCTGCACCATCGCTTGCCCTCGTACACCATCCCAGCCTCTCCGATGCGCGAGACGATCGGCTCGACGAGGTGAGGTGCTACGGAGAGATAGAAGAGCGTGTTGGGCAGGCAGGCCCACGTCTGGTCCGTTGAACCGAGTCCCGGCGTCGGCAGGCCGTGTACTTCGGCAAGCTCCCGGGTTCGCGCCTTGAGCTTCGGGTACAGCTCCGCCTTCGTCGCACTGCCCGCCAGGTAGTGCAGGCGCCGGGCGAACTCACGCCACTTCCCTTCTTCGTATCCGATCGCGTGACGAGAAGCGCCTTCACCGAGGTGCCAGCGGAAGTCATCGTCGGACATCTCGGTCCGCGAGACCCCGATCACGAAGAGATTCTCGGGGAGATTGCCCTGGCAATAGAGCTCGTACAACGCGGGGACCAGCTTGCGCTGAGTCAGGTCGCCTGACGCACCGAAGATGATGAGGGCACAGGGATCCGGACGATTGGCCGGAATCGAAATGGGCATGGCCATGATTCAGTTCCCGAAGAACGGTGGTGACGCGAGGAGTCTCTCGATACCTATCGGTCGTTGTCAGGCAGGGCTCAATTCGGATCGGGGCGTCGCCATCAATCTGCGCGGGGGCATGCGTCCCGGTCGAGGTACCAGCGCACGACCCCGCCCACCGGCTGAATCCCAAGAACAGGGTACTGTCGGAGTGTTGCCCCGGGCTGCGAGATGGCCTCGATCATGCTGCGTTTGGACGCCCCGCGAACAAGTAAGCCTATGAACCTGGCGCTGTTGAGCAAGCGGTAGGTCATCGTCACACGGTCGGGCGGCGTCACGTGCGCAACGTGCACGCGAGTGACCAGGCGGTCATCGATCTCCAGTGCTTCGGTTCCCGGGAAAAGGGATGCCGTGTGCCCGTCGCCTCCCATGCCGAGCAGGACGAAGTCGAGCCGATCCTGTCCCTTCTCACGCCACGCCAGCGCGGCCTGAATCTCCCGCTCGTAACGCTCCGGCGCATCGGGAAGCGTCGCCTCCATCGGGTGAACATTGGCCTTCGGGATGTCGGAGTGACCGACGAGGTAGTCCCGGATCTGCCCGAAGTTGCTCATGGGATCATCAAACGCCACGCATCGCTCATCGACGATCCACAGGTGCGTTCGCCGCCAGGGAAACTCGCGATAGGCAGGATCCACCATGAGCCGACGGTAGAACGGCATCGGGGTCGAACCACCGGACAGCGCCAGGTGAAAGTCACCGAACGTCCGCACACAGTTGTTCGCGTGGATCAGCAGGTCGGAGGCCAGCGCCGTGTGCAGGCTCTCCTCGTCATCACGCACCACCACATCGCCCGGAAGCGGGGGCGGTTCGTGACTCGCCTCCAGTTCGTAGATGGACGATTCGCCGGCAGGATCGGGGCGCGTGTCGTCTGCGACCATGTCGGTACTGTAGCCGAACCAGTCGGCTCAGGCAGGCTCGAACTCGCCACGCTGCCGGTCCGCACGGGCGCAGTGTCGATCGAAATCCCACTCCGATGCCAGAATGCCGTAGCCGCGCGTGTCGTGATACCCGACTCCCTCAACCCAGCGCTCCTGCACCGCCGCAAACTCAAGACGCATGCCGAGCTTTCGCGGCACGGCTTGCGACGCCTCATTCGCCGCCGCCATGAGGACATCCGCGCGACGGAGTCCCCAGCCTCCCGAGTTCTGAGGCGTGAACATCCGGGAGATCAGGTGACCCACCGCTTCCGTGCAGTAGCCCCGGCCGCGCTCGTCCGGGCGAACCCAGTACCCGATCTCGGCAATGTGCAGGGCCGGGGACTTGGGACGGAATCCGATGCCGCCGATCAGCCGACCCGACTCGCCATGAAACGCGCCCACGACATACTCCGCGCACGGCCATGACAGTGCATCGCGCCGAAACCGCTCGATGTTGAAGATGCACTCGGCCACGGAACGGTTGTCGATGCGCACCCAGGGTAGCCACGGCAGGTAGCTCTCGCGGTCGGTGTCAATCGCTTCGAAGATCGCTTCACCATCATCCGACGTGTACGGCCGAATGAGCATCCGAGGCGTCTGGAGTGTCAGCGGAAGTGTGTCCGGGGGTCTCCAGGCTTGCGGTTCAGACATGACTCCTCCTCAGAACTGCGACGACATCCACGGGTGGCCGGTCGCGAACGCGGCAGTCACGCGCTCCAACCCGGATTCGTTGCCACTGATACGCCCGATCCGCGCCAGCGCCGCCGCGCTCATGAAGCCCGTGTAGACGGGAACCAGGTCACGGATGTTCGTGGTCACCACAGGATCAGACTCGCGCCCGCTTGCTGGCGACACAGTGGCACGACCATCCTGCACCTCCACCAGCCAGGCGCCGACATTGTCCGGCACGAGCCTGTCCTCCGTGATCCGGATGATGAAGCGCGTCGACAGACCCGACGGATAGCCGCGTTCCTCAAGGGCGCGTCGGATATTCACGATGCGCGTCATCCAGTACTCGAACACCCGCATCTTGAACGTGTACTCGGATGGCACGAGCAGCAGGGGGTCATTCGGCGCGACGCCCAGCGTCATGCCGCGACACGTGGATCGATGATCCGCGAGGAACCGGAGGAGTGTTCGCGCGGCGTCCTCGCTGACCGCGCGGATGTCGTGCACGGTCAGCTTCAGGTAGAACATCTCGTCGCTGGTCGTGGTGTAGAAGACATACCCCTCGATCACACCGCCCCGCGTGACCACGTAGCCCGTGGCGGGCTTGCCTCTCGGTTCGGTGATGCGGGGCCAGATATAGCTGTTGCGGGCCAGTTCACCATTCTCATGGCGCCCCGTCTGGCGATGCATCTCCATGAGTGCCGGCATGTCATCCTCGTCCACCGCCCGCACAGCCAGGGGTCGCTCGCGCACATCGATGTGCTTCGGCTCGATGCCGATGTCGTACACCTCGCCTGCGCGCTCATAGTCGGAACGCCGGTAGAGACTGTGGGTTGCCGGGAAGAGCGTGGACAATGCAACGCCCGCCCGCGCACACTCGCGGATGTGGTCATCCATGAGCGTGAGGGCATGGCCGCGCCCGCGCCGTTCCGGCGCGATCGCCACGCCGTAGACGCCCCACATCGATACCTCACGTCCGCCGAAGTACTGCCCGATGTCCGCTTGCCCGAGGCACCCGACGATATCGCCCTCGGATTCCAGGGTCCTGAAGTTCTCCGGTCCCGCCTTGGCGACCCAACTTCGAATCCCCTCGTCGTCCGCTCCGAATGCCGAAGCGAGGATCGGCACGATGGCATCAAGATCCTGCTCGCTGCGCAATGGTCCACTGTACTGCTCGCTCATCGAAATCCTCCCGTTTCGAATCGGTAGCATACCCGTCCCGGCGGCCGATAGGATGTCGGCATGAAGGTCATCGTCCAACGCGTCCGCTCCGCAACGCTGCACGTCCAAGGCGATCATCGGGCCGATTGCGGCACGGGCCTGGTCGCGCTGGCCGGCATCGAGGCTGAGGACACGGATCGCGAGTTGCGCTGGATGGCGGAGAAGGTCGTACACCTGCGCATCTTTCCAGATGCCGAGGGCCGCATGAACCGGTCGGTCCTCGACATCAGCGGCGACGTGCTCCTGGTCCCCAATTTCACGGTCGCCGGAGACTGCCGGAAGGGGAGGCGCCCGTCGTTTTCGACGGCCAAGTCGCCTGAGGTGGCATCACCCATGTTCGATCAGTTCGTGACGATGGTCGAAGGTCTCGGCGTTCCCGTTGCAACAGGCGAATTCGGTGCGGACATGCTCGTGACGATCGGGAACGATGGGCCGATCACGCTGATTCTGGAGTCGCCGCACTCCTCGCCCGACGCCTGACCCGCAGCGCCCAAACGACGAGATACATCGCAAGGAAGAGCGCGATCGCGAATTCACGCGATTCACTCGATGCCAGTCCCGTCATGAGATCCGGCATCGTCTCTTCCAGCGCCTGGCCGGCGCGGCAGACCAGCATCATCGCCGCCGCTGTCGAGCAGGCTGCGGTCGGCCAGATCCAGTGGTCCCAGCGATCAGGCCCCGGGCGCTTCTCGCCCTGCAACTTGTGAATGAGCGGAATGATGAGACCGCCGACCACGATGAAGATCTCCACGAGCGTTCGCGGCTTCTGGTCCAGCCAGGAGGTCATGTTGTGGAGGTTGGTCTCCTCCTGATCGTTGATCTCCTTCATCGCATCGGAGGCTTCCCAACCGAAGTAATGCTGGCCCCAACTGATCTCCTCACCGGCAAAGTAGATGCATGCCAGTGACCACATCACGAACCAGCCCGGGATCCACCACTTCGGCATCAACCCTCGACGAAACGCGACCCACGCGCCCCAGAAACCCGCCACGATTCCCGGGAGCAGGACGACCACCGTGAGGTGTTCGACGATGCCCTTCTCCTTCGCCACCATGCCGTCAGCGATCGCGGGGTCGATGGCCGCGGCGACCACGAGCATGATCGGAACGATCAGCGGCAGCAGGATGGAGATCCACAGCAGCAGGGGGGACCGGCGGCTCGTGGATGAGGTCGCATCAGTCATGTGTCAATGCAATCCGTGCATCATGCGTTTGAGGAAGGGTGAGATCAGCAGCACGAAGAGTCCCGCCAGTACAGGTGCGATCAACAGGACCATGTAGAAGTCCGCATCTCCCAGCATCCACGCGAAGTACCTCGACTCCGCGATCTGGGCGGAGTAGACGAACAGCAGACCCGCCACGATGTTGGAGACGAAGTTCGATACGAACCACACGCCCATCATCAGCGACCGGATCTTGACGTGTGCCAGCTTCGTCACCATCGAGAGGCCGACCGGTGACAGACAGAGTTCACCCCACGTGTGCAGGAGATACGCCAGCAGCAGCCAGTGCGGCCCCGATTTCCGCCCGGGAATCTCACGCAATTGCACAACGCCGATCTCGCCACCACCCGCCTCTTCCTTGAGGGTGGAGATGGCCTCGGCAAAGTTCGGGCGCTGAGAGACGCGCTGCAGGACTGCCGCCTGCGTCGCCGGGCCCTCCACCCGCGTCGCTTCATCGTCAATCACCAGCAGGGCGCGGAAGTACACCTCGTCGTCCTCCCGACTCAGACGAATGCTCTCCAGGCCCGGGATCTCAGAGAGGTCCGCCAATGCCGCCGCGGCACCTCGCGCATCACCATGAACGGTGACTTCCCGGCCGTCGAGGTTCCAGGTGGCGTCGAACTGGATGGTCCCATCCTCCGACGAATACACCTCGATGCCCTGAAGCCCCCTGATGCGTTGCAGTTCAGCCAGCGCATCGCTCATGGCGCCGCTGATGTCTTCCGGAGTCGGCACTTCATCCTCGCCGGAATCCTGCTCATCTTCCGACTCGGAGGCGGCATCATCAGCGGCACTCTCCTCCTCCGGTGGTGGCAGCATGAAACTGTCGGGCACGCCACCCTGGTGAAGGTCACCGGTCGCTGCATCGAGCGCGACGATTCTCGTCTGGCCGTCCGGACCCTTGATGTCCACTTCATAGAAGGGGCGGTTGGCGGACTCCAGTGAGGCCAGAATCATGAATGCGAAGCCGAAACCCAGCATCATCAGGCCGAAGGCGAACTTCACGGGGGTTCGCGGCTGGAGTCCCCGCTTGTCGAGCCACATCCAGAACCAGGCGAAGATGGGTGCAAAGATCACGATGTACAGCGGATTGACAGACTGGTACCACGTGGCCGGGAACTCGAAGCCCATGACGTTGCGATCCGTCTTCTCGTACGCGAAGAGGTTCATCGAGGTGCCCGCCTGCTCGAAGGCGGCCCAGAAGAAGACCACCATCGCCGACAGGACGAGGATGACCAGCATGCGATCGAAGTCGATGCGGCCGAATGGTCGCTCCGTCTCCTTGGAGGCGACCTTGCTCTCCTCGATCGGTGCGCTGTGCCCGGGAGGGAGGCCGATGCCCTTGAGGTACTTCGGACGCAGGGCCTGGTACACGAAGAGGCCCAGCACCATGCCGACCCCGGCTGAGCCGAAACCCCAGTGCCACCCCACGACCTCACCCAGAGTGCCGGCGACCACGCCGGACAGGAAGGCACCGACGTTGATCCCCATGTAGAAGATCGTGAACGCCGAGTCACGCCGGTGGTCATCCTCTGCATACAACTGCCCGACCATCACGGAGACGCAGGGTTTGAAGAAGCCCGTGCCGATGATGATCAGGAGCAGTCCGAAAATGAAAGTGCCCGTGGCGGCCGAGCCATGCCCGAAGAGCTCTGTCAACGCCAGGCAGAAATGGCCCGCGGCGATGATCCATCCCCCGATGAGAACCGAGCGGTGCGTACCCAGCACGAGGTCGGCGAGAATGCCGCCGAAGATGGGTGTCAGGTAGACGAGCGCGGTGTAAATGCCGTAGAGCAAGCCGGCCTGCTCCTGCGTCCAACCCATGCCCGGATTCTCAGGATCGTTCACGGATGCGACGAGGTACAGCACCAGCAGGGCACGCATGCCGTAGTAGCTGAACCGCTCCCACATCTCCGTGATGAACAGCACCCACAGGCCCGCCGGGTGACCTGATGTCTTCGGCGACGCCGTCAACTCGGCGGGCGGCTTGCCGAAGTGCCCCTCCGCAATGTCCGGACTGCTGTGCTCAAGGTCAAAGTCATCACGACCGTGAGAGTCACTCATGAGCCGCTCCTGTCAAAGCGTGGCATCAGGTTCAAGGGCACGATTGTAGTGAATGGCGTGGCACCCGGGGGCGGCTGGTATCCGTGGTTCGTTCGGGAGTGTTGCGGCGGAGTGACCCGCTCGTCAGAATCGGGCCATGAGCAAGCAAGACGGTTCAAGCGGAATCAGCGGCGCCCTCCTCAACTTCGTCGAGCGGGTGGGCAACATGCTGCCCGACCCCACGGTGCTCTTCATCGGGGGCGCGGTGGTCGTCGTACTGCTCTCCGCCCTCGGATCCGCGCTGGACTGGAGCGTCGAGAAGCCGATCAGCAAGCCGATGCTCGTCGATGTCCTGAATCCGGAGACGGGTGAGCCCATCGAGATCATGACCTCGTCCGTTCAGGGGCGCGTGCAGAAACTGGACATGCAGCAGGTCAAGGACGACGAAGGCAACCCGCTTCGCGATGAGGACGGCGAGATCCTCATGCAACCGAAGCTCTCGAAGGTGCAGAGCGCCCAGGTGAATCCGGAGACCGGCGGACTCCTCGTCGAACCCGATACCGAAACCATCAAGGTCAACAGCCTGCTCAGCCGCGACGGCTTCTACTGGGCCGTGCACACGATGGTCGAGAACTTCACCGGCTTCCATCCGCTCGGCGTGGTGCTCGTCGCCATGCTCGGTATCGGTGTGGCGGAGAAGACCGGATGTATCGGCGCCTTCCTCAAGGCGCTCATGCTCATCACGCCCGGAAAGCTGCTCACACCTGCCATGGTCTTCATCGGCATCACCAGTTCCATGGCCGCCGACGCCGGATATGTCATTCTGCCACCTATCGCCGCTGCGCTCTACAAGGCCGTGGGACGCTCGCCGCTCGTCGGTCTCGCTGCCGTCTTCGCCGGTGTCTCCGCCGGCTTCAGCGCCAACTTCTTCCTCACCAGTCTCGACCCGCTCCTCCAGGGGCTGAGCCAGGAAGCGGCTCAGATCATCGACCCGACGTACACCGTGAGCCCCGCCTGCAACTGGTACTTCATGATCGCGTCGACATTCCTGCTCACATTCGTCGGCTGGGCCGTCACCGCATGGTTCGTCGAGCCACGCTACGCGAAGAAGGCGCCCGAAGAGGGCGGGCCGAGCCCGTTGACGGATGAAGATCAGGCAGTCCGACGCATCTCGCCCGGCGAAGCGCGGGGCCTGACCGCGGCCGTGGCTGCGACGCTGCTCGGCGTCCTCGTGGTGCTGGCCCTGATCCTCATCCCCGGCGCACCGCTGTACACGGGCGAAGATGATGAGTCCGCACGCTGGGTGGCCTCCATCGTGCCGCTGCTGGCCATCCTCTTCCTCATCCCGGGTATCACCTACGGCATCGTCGAGGGCACCGTCACCGCCAATACGAATACGAAATCGCTCGACGCCGGCCTGGCGAAAATGATGGCGCAGACCATGGCCGACATGGGGCCCTACATCGTGCTTGCCTTCTTCGCCGCCCAGTTCATCGCGTACTTCAACCACACCAACCTCGGCCTCATGCTCGCAATCAAGGGGGGCGAGGCGCTCGCCGCGGCGAGCCTGCCGCCCTGGGCTCTGCTGGCGGTCTTCATCCTGGTGGTGATGGCGGGCAACCTGTTCATCGGTTCCGCATCGGCGAAGTACGCCTTCTTCGCACCGGTCTTCGTTCCGATGTTCATGGCGGACGGTGTGAACATCAGTCCGGAGCTGACGCAGGTCGCCTATCGGGTGGGTGATTCGGTGACGAACATCATCTCGCCGCTCAACCCCTACGTGATCATCATCCTCGTCTTCATGCAGAAGTACGTGCCGAAGGCGGGTATCGGAACGCTGGTCAGCCTGATGCTCCCGTACGCTTTCATCTTCTGGATCATCTGGACCATCATGCTGATTACCTGGGTGATCCTCGGCATTGACCTCGGCCCCGGCGGCCCCCTCGAATACACATCGCCTGCTGGATAATGGAAAATTGCCGAAAATTTTGGCCAGTTCGCGGGGCGCCCGCCGAGTGATCCAACGAGCCGCGGCGGACCGATCCTCCAGTCGTACGATGGTCGTTGTGGGGTGGACACGACATCGACCTGCAAACGAGGAGACTCACCATGCGCCATCGACTCTGGATCATCGGTCTCGCACTCATGGCCCTCCTGTGCACCTGCCGCACGCTGGAGGCGCAGTCCATTTCGGCCAACGCAACGCAGCTCTACTACCTCACCGAAGAGTCCACCTACGGTGAAGGGTGTCTGCCGCCCTGCGCCTGTCCGTGGTTCCCGAGCATCGCGATTGACGGCACCTTCGAACTGACGCGCACGGCGACGACACCCCTCGGCACGGAATACAAGGTGTCGAACGTGAACTGGCTCGTCACGAATTACGACGGCAGCACTCTCACCGTCACGGGCAGCGGTGAGTACAGCATCAACACGTGGTCGCTCCTGCCGACGCACCGTATGCGTCTCAAGCTCTCATTCGATGGCGGCGCCGCGCAACTCTTCGACAGCGGCACCATGCAATGGGACGACAACTTCCCCCGCATCGACATCGACATGGCGGTCAACGACTTCTTCTGCTACGACCAGGTCATCGGCGTCCGCGCCCTGCCCGTCAACAACAGTGACATCCGACGCTACACGCTCACCGACAGCGCCTATCAGTTCGGCTGCCTGCCACCGTGCCTCTGCCCCATTTCCATCACGGGCCTCAACGGCACGTTCGGTCTCGTCAGACTCACCGAGCGGGATGGTGTGACAACCTACGGCGTGGTGCGAATCGCGTGGACCATCGGTGGACCCGCGACCACGCCCGCTGATGCCGAACCCATGCGCGTTCGGGGCCGAGGCATCTACCGGACCCAGGACGATGAGCACCGCATCTGGTTGCACGCAACAGTTGGCGATACGCCCGAAGATGAATTCGACAGCGAGTGGATGACGCGCGAGAACGACACCTCGACGATCGACATCGCGGCCGCTGACAACGACTTCTACTGCTTCAATCGTGTCTTTCTGATCCACGCCGTCACGCCGACGCTCTCCGCCGGCCGCTGAGTCCCTCCCGGATTTCAGTTCACAAGCGCCCGGAACTCCCTACAATGGACCCCGGTCCGGTCCAGTGTGGTGATGTGTATCACTGTTACGGGCCTCGTGTGGGTAGCGTCGGACAGTGAGAAGCATACGAGGCCGAGGCTTGCCCTTGGCCTCGTTTTCTATGCGCAATCGGGTCAGATATCGGAGCCGGGCGATTCTCCGTCTCGCTCAGCCCAACTCGGTGATCGCAATGTCCAGCACGCGAACGAGGAAGTCCACGTCCTCGCGCGTGATGCACATCGGCGGTTTGATCCGAAGCACGCTGCCGTGAAGGCCACCCTTGCCCACCAGCACCCCGAGTTCGCGAGCTCGCTCCATCACCGATGACGCCAGGGCCCCATCCGGCGCGTTGGAGGTCCTGTCCACGACGAATTCCAGGCCGACCATCAGGCCGCGCCCACGGACGTCGCCGATCCGCTCGTGCCGGTTCTTCAACTCGTTCAGCCCGTCAATCAGGTAGCCGCCCACATCCGCCGCGTGCGCCTGGATGTTCTCGTCCAGGATCACCTTCAACGTGGCCATGCCCTGAGCCATGCTCACCGGGTTGCCGCCGTACGTATTGAAATGAATCCCCCCTGTCATGGAGTCGGCCACCGCGCGAGTCGTCGCGACGCAACCGAGCGGCGCACCGTTGCCGATTCCCTTCGCCATCGTGACCATGTCCGGGGAAACGCCCTGGTTCTGGAAACCCCAGAAGTTCGATCCCGTCCGACCGAATCCCGTCTGCACTTCGTCCGAGATGCACACACCGCCCGCGCCACGGACCGCCTCGTACACCGGCTTGAGGTAACCGGGTGGTAACTCCACCGCGCCGCCTACACCCTGGATCGGCTCCGCAATGAATCCGGCAACTCGCCCCGGCGTCGCGTAGCGGATGACTTCCGCGACGTCCGCGGCATACTTCGCGCCCGCTTCCGGATCATCGTATCCCCACGGACCGCGCAGCCGGTCCGGCATCGCCGCGTGGTGGACACCGAATGCCTGCGGAACGTTGTATTTCCAGTTGCTCTGTGCCGTCATCGACATGGTCGGGTAGGTCATGCCGTGATACGCATTTCGCAGGGCAATGATGTCAAAGTTGCCGGTGTGCAGTCGTGCCATCAGCATGGCAAGGTCATTGGCATCCGAACCGGAGTTCGTGAAATAGCACACACCCAGACCCGTCTCCTTCGGGAACGTGGATGCGAGCAGCTTGCCGAACTCGGCGATGTTGGGATTGAGGTAGATCGTCGTCGTGTGCTGAAGGCGCTCGTTCTGTTCCCGCACCGCCTCGATCACCTTCGGATGACAGTGACCCACACTCACCGTCACGATGCCCGCAAACGCATCGAGGTACCGGCGCCCCGTCTCGTCGAAGAGCCACTGCATGTGACCCTCGACAATCATGATCGGCTCGCGGTAGTACGCCACCAGGGCAGGCGACAGGAACTCGCGACGCATGTCCTGCACCTCCTGCCGAGAGGGACCCGTGTAAGGTCGCGGCTGGTGCGAGCAGGAGGGCATCACCGGTACATCAGTCGAAGTTGGCATTCCGACGATTCTACCGGAACCCGGCTCAGGTCACGAATTGAAACGGGTAGGCATCCGCACTGCTGACCCGGATGTCCAGCCCTCCAACCGCCTGAGTCAGACGAAGGGCGAGCGTGGGGAGGTAGCCCCGTTCGGTATTGGTGTGTCCCGCCAGCAGCACGTGGCACCCGCGATCCAGCGCCGCGAGCACCTGGTGGTGCTGCATCTCGCCCGTGATGAACGCGTCACATCCCGCCGTGATCGCCGCGTCCAGCAGGCTGGCGCCGGCTCCCGGACACACCGCGGGCCGGCGTACGACCCCGGCTCCGCCCGCCGACGCCACCTTGATGACATCGACTCCGAGGTGCGCTCGCAGGCGTGCCGCGACTTCCCCAACTCCCGCCGGGTGTTCCAGCGTCTCGCATCGCCCACTGCCGGTCGTCGGATCAGGGACACCGTCCAGCGGATACACATCGAATGCAGGTTCCTCGTAAGGATGAACGTGGCGAAGGGCCGCGACAGTCGCGCCGAGCCTGGCACCGGAACACACCACCTCCAGTCGCTTCTCCTCCACGAACTCCAGCTTCCCTGCAGCACCGATCGCCGGGTTCGTCGTCGGACCACCCCGGAAGCTGCCGCGGCCGTCGACGGTGAAACTGCACGTGTCGTAGTCACCGATCACACCGGCGCCCGCTTCGCACAGCGCGGTTCGCACTGACTCCAGCGCCTCGGTCGGAACAAATGTCACCAGCTTCTTCGACCCACCTGGCGCCGAACGAACGCAGGGCTGCAGCGCCCGCCGGTCACCACGCCCCGGGCCCGCGCCATCGAGCAGCCAGTCCGCCATGCCCCCCGGGGCGGCGTCGAGCGCGGTATGCGGTGAGACGACACTGATCCCGGCGCGCAGGACATCGAGAATGAGCCCGTCCCGTGCGGACGTGTTTGTGATCCGGCGTGTCTCATGAAAGATCGCCGGGTGGTACGCGATGATGCATGAGGCATTGATCTCCCGGGCCTCAGCAAACACGTCGCGGGTCAGATCGATCGTGAGGAGCACCGTCCCCTGCACGGCATCCGAAGCGTCACCCAGCAGCAGTCCGACGTTGTCCCACGCCTCGGCAAGTTCGAACGGAGCCAGTGCGTCAACGGCACTCACGATGTCCTGCACGGTGGTCATGGTCGAGACCTCTGCCGGAGTCGAAGGAGTCAGTCACAGCACGTTCACGCGGCCCCGGAGGCCGCGCCCGCCCACAGCGTAACCCCGCTGGAAGGGTGCCGTCACCTGCCCCCCGGTGGCGCGTTCCCCGTCCGATTGACCGGCGGATCGGCCAGACACTGCTGCCGTCACATCGAGGGTGCACCTGCCAGGGGACTGGATCAGCGTTTCAACCTCGTAAATCGGCAATTCAGCGATACTGTCCGGATGAAGTGCCGATAAACTTGGGAAGGAACTGAGACTCACGGCACGGATGCCCGATCGCCCAGGGTTTGTACGGTCGGTCGCCGGGTCACAGCGGCAGAGGAGAGTGGATTGAATACGTCCCTGACGTCGTCCCCCGAGGCTGGTGCTTCCTCCGTCCCTTCAGAGCAAGTGGGTACCCCCAAGCCAAAAGCGAGTGCGCCCCAGAGCGGCCAGACGCGGGTCAAGACGTTCGTCCTCGATACCAACGTCCTGATTCACAACCCGAAGGCGCTCTTCGTCTTTGAAGACAACAACATCGTTCTGCCCTTCACCGTGCTCGAGGAACTCGACCACATGAAGCGCGGTGATGATGACATCGCCCGCAACGCGCGGCAGACCATCCGCTACCTCGACTCGCTCCGACGCAAGGGCAGCCTCGTGCAGGGTGTTCGCCTCGGTGCCGGCAAGGGTTCGTTGAAGGAAGAGATCACCAGCGGCGCAACGGGCATCCTGCGCATTGATGTGCAGCATCACGAAAGACCGCCGGTCATCGCCGCGGACAAAGCGGACAACACCATCATCGCCGTTGCCTACGCGCTCAGGCAGGAAGGCGAACCGGTGGTCTTCGTCTCCAAGGACTTCAATGCTCGCCTGAAGTCCGACGTTCTCGGTATCCGCACCGAAGACTTCGAGAACCAGAAGGTCAATGTCGACCGCCTGTACAACGGTTACCTCACGCTCACGGTCAACGATGAACTCATCGACGAACTCTATCGCGAGCGTATGCTGCCCGTCAGTCAACTGGACCCGCACCTCGCCTACACGGCCGAGGACGGCACCACCTACGACCAGGAACTCCTGCCCAATCAGTTTGTGCTGCTCATCTCCAATACCGATGAAGGCCATACCGGCCTCGCGCGACGCCTCGCCGATACAGACCACGTGATCCCCATCAGCGGACCGCGCAAGCCCGTCTTCGGCATCATCGCACGCAACGTGCAGCAGACCATGGCACTCGACCTGCTCCTCGATGACGAGATCAAACTCGTCACCCTCCTTGGTTCCGCCGGCACCGGAAAGACACTCCTCGCCGTCGCCGCGGGTATGACCAAGGTCTTCAACGACGACCGCTTCGAGAAACTCCTCGTCGCCAGGCCCATCATGCCCATGGGCCGCGATATCGGATATCTCCCCGGTGACAAGGACGAAAAACTCACCGCGTGGATGCAGCCCATCTTCGACAACCTCGCGTACCTCATGTCCACCCGCGGCTCACCCCTGCAGTCCGCCGAGAGCCACTCCCCCGAGCAGCGCATCAATCGACTCATGGCCGATGGCCGCCTCGTGCTGGAACCGCTCACGTACATCCGCGGCCGCTCCATTCCTCACCAGTTCATGATCGTGGACGAGGCACAGAACCTCACACCACACGAGGTCAAGACCATCATCAGCCGCGTGGGCGAAGGCACCAAGATCATCTTCACCGGCGACATCGGTCAGATTGACAACCCATACCTCGACTCATCATCGAACGGCCTGTCCTACAGCATCGAACGGATGAAGGGCCTCGGTGCGGTCGGTCATGTGACGCTCGCCAAGAGCGAACGAAGCGAACTCGCCTCCCTCGCCATCGAGCGACTCTGATCCGCGTCACGGCCTGATCACGAATGCCTCGATACCAGTCGCTCGACGTGCAACGGTGTCAATCCGCAGCAGCGCACCACACGCGGCCGGATCAGTGGCTGCAACCGCGAGTCGGACAGGTCGCTGCGTCGTCATCAGCGCCAGGACATCGTCGACCTCCCGGCCGATGACACTCTCCTGTGCACCGGTCATGCCGAGATCCGTCATCGCGGCGACGGCGCCCTCATCCGTAGACAGGATCCGCGCATCCGCTGTCTGCACATGCGTGTGCGTGCCGACAACAGCGACCACGCGGCCTGGCCATCGCTTCAACGCGTACCACGCCATCGCACCCTTCTCGCTTGTCGCCTCCGCGTGCATCTCGACGACGATCAGTGCATCCCCGTCGTGCTCGAGGACTGCCGCGATCGACCGATCCAGAGCGGCGAAGGGATTGTCAGCCGGGATCTTCATGAAGAGACGCCCTAGCAGCGGAATCACCCATATGCCCGGTCGCCCATCGCCACCGGGTTTCGCACACACGGCCGACTTGCCCGGCGCATCCGAACTGAGGTTGGTGGGCCGACACACGGGTTCTTCCGGCGCATCCAGAGCAGCTCCGATCCGCATGTCGGCAAAACAATGATCACCGAGGGTCACCGCATCCGCACCAGCGCGGCGGATGTCTCGGTACCCCTCCGGGTGCAGACCTGAACCGTTTCGGGCGTTCTCACCATTCACGATGATCACATCGAGCGCTTCGCGCGAACGCAACTGCTTCACGGCGGCGGCCAGCACTGCACGACCAGGCCCACCCACGACATCCCCGAAGAACGCAATCGTGATCTCGCCGGCGTCGCTCACGCCGACGGGTGCACCAGGTTCGGACCGAACTCGCCATCCGCGAAGAGGTGCACGTGTGACATGTCCAGATGGAACGTCACTCGATCACCGACGGGAAAGTCATCCCGAGCCTCGATACGCGCCACGAGGTGCCCGCCCGTTGAACTGGTGCAGGACACGTCGATCCGTTCGCCCAGCGGTTCGACCACGGAGGTCTGGAGCGTCAGGCTGTTCCCCGGACCCGCGAACTTGCCCTCGGCCGTTTCGCTCATGGCAGTGGGGCGGAAGCCGAGTGTGACGGCCTTGCCCTTGTGCGATGCCACGCGCGAGGCCATCTCGCCCGGCAGCGTGAGATCAATGTACTGGCCATCCATGAAGTGCAGGCCACCCTCGCTCTCCTCCAGCTTGCCCTGGATGAAGTTCATCGGTGGCGAGCCGAGGAAGGCCGCGACGAAACGATTTGCCGGGCGCCGATAGATGTTCAGCGGCGTATCCACCTGCTGTACCTTGCCCTCGCTCATCACCACGATGCGGTCGCCGAGGGTCATGGCCTCTTCCTGGTCGTGCGTCACGTAAATGGTCGTGGTCTTGAGGCGCTGGTGGAGATTCTTGATCTCGGTACGCGTCGTGACGCGCAGCTTCGCATCGAGGTTCGAGAGCGGCTCGTCAAAGAGGAAGACCTTCGGCTCGCGCACGATCGCGCGCCCGAGGGCCACGCGCTGACGCTGACCGCCCGACAGTGCCTTCGGCCGACGTTTCAGCAGATGCTCGATGCCCAGCATCGCCGCAGTCTGCTCCACTCGCGTGTGGATCTGGTCCCGCGGCAGCTTTCGCAGCATCAGCCCGAAGGCCATGTTCTTGTACACCGTCATGTGCGGGTAGAGCGCATAGTTCTGGAAGACCATCGCGATGTCGCGGTCCTTGGGCAGCACGTCATTCACCACTCGATCACCGATGGAGATGGTTCCATCCGAAATCTCCTCGAGTCCCGCCACCATGCGCAGCGTCGTGGACTTGCCGCATCCGGATGGACCCACAAGCACCACGAACTCACCGTCCTTGATCGTCAGGTGAAAGTCCTCGACCGCCACAACCGTGCCGTCGTAGACCTTGCGAACATGATCAAGTTTCACTTCTGCCATGAGTACGCTCTATCCCTTCACGGCCCCGAGCTGAATGCCCTTGACCAGGTATTTCTGAAGAACCAGGAAGATGATCACCGGTGGAATCATGGCCATCAGGCTCGCCGCCATGATCAACGGGGTCTCCTGCCCGTACGAGGTGTTGAATGCCAGCAGGCCGATCGGCAACGTCCGCAGATTCTCATCCTTCACGATGATCAGCGGCCAGAAAAACGCGTTGTAGTTGAACAGGAAAGCAAAGATCGCCATCACGATGATGCCCGGGCGCGCCAGCGGAAGGATGATCTGTGAGTAGATCCGCCAGTGCCCCGCACCGTCGATCGATGCCGCTTCGTCCAGCGATGTCGGAATCGTCAGCATGAACTGCCGCAGCAGGAAAGTGCCGTACGCCGTGAAGGAGACCGGGATGATCAGGCCCGTGTAGTCGTTGAACATGCCCATGTAGCGCACGATCGCGTACGTCGGAACCATCAACACCACGCCCGGCACCATCAGCGTTCCCAGGTAGCCCAGGAAGACCTTGTCCCGCCCCGGCCACTGAAGCCGCGAAAATGCATAGGCCGCCATCGAACACGTGATCACCTGGATGATCGTCACCCAGCCTGCCACGAAGAAGCTGTTGAAGAAGTACCGTCCGAATTCAATCTGTTCGTGGTTGAAGACCCGCGGGTAATTCTCCCAGTTCGCTTCCGGCGGCGTGACGGTCTTCGTCAGCAGATCGACGTCCGCCACCTCCGAGATGGACATCAGCACCTGCCACATGAAGGGCACGAAGAAGGACAGGCCCACGACCAGCGCCACGACGAACAGCGCAATCCGACCTGCAATCAGCAGCGGTCCTTCACGCCGACCCGGGCTTGTGTTGGCATTTCCCAAGTCCGTCTCCTAGTCGTTGACCATCTGTGAGCCGACGCGGAAATTCAAAGCCGTCATCACGAAGATCATCGCGAACATGATCCACGCAATCGCCGAGGCCAGCCCCAGCTGGAACTCGTCCTCGAAGGCCACGTTGTAGAGGTAATACGTCAGCGTGATCGTGTCCGCCTTGCCTTCCGTCATCACCATCGCCTGCTCGAACCCGCCCTGCAGGCCGCCGATCGTGGACATGATCACGATGAAGAATGTCGTCGGCGCCAGTTGAGGCCATGTCACGTTGATGAAACGGCTCCAGCCGCTCGCCCCGTCAATCGCCGCCGCCTCGTACAGCTCCGGCGGTATGTTGCTCAGCCCCGCCAGGTACAGCAGCATGTTGCTCCCGCCGATACCCAGCCACACCCCCATGATCACGATCGCCGTCTTCGCCCAGCGTGAACTGATCAGCCACTCCGGTGGCGAGAGACCCTCACCAGCCGTGTACCCGATCTTCGTCGCCGATGTCCTGGAATACACCACCTCACGCAGCCGGGACTCCGTATCCAGCGTCACCGCAGGCGCCAACTGCGCAATCGCGTCCTCAGGCGTGACGTCCGGCTGAATCTGGCCCGCCAGTGAAGCCAGCAGCTCACCCGACACGCCCGCTTCGCCCCCCATCTCAAGCACCACCGACGCGATGTCGTCCGCCGTCAGGTTCGACACACCATTGGGCAGCAACGCCTGTGCGGGCAGTTGCACCGTCGTATACCCCAGCCCCGCGCCCGTCGCCAGAAGGGTGACGACCACGCCAAGGCGACCCACGAACGCCGTGATCCCCGATTCACCCGATGCCAGCTTCCGTACGCCCGTCAATACCATCGACAGGCAGAGCAACGCCGCGATCCCCGCAATCGTGATCCCCAGCGCATACCACAGCCACGGCGGTGTCGACTCCACCGCCGACTGAAGCCACTCCAGCGGTGGACCCAGCATCGCATTGATCAGACCGCCCCGAGGTCGGAAAAGCGCCTTCCACAGCAGGTACATCGCCACGCCCGCCAGCAGGCTCGGCAGGTAGTACACCGTGCGGAAGAAGACCGATCCCGCGGCGATACCCATGAACGCCATCCCGCCCAGCGTCGCCACCAGCAGCACCGTGCCGTTCGAACGCATCCGGTCGACCTGCCACTCCGTGAGCGTACCCAGACCCTCCTCGGAAGACAGCACCTCCGCCGAGTCCGTCGGCCGCGGCCCCGGGTTGGTCACGACCCATGTCCCGAATGAAGCCAGGATCGTCACCACGAGGATCAGGGTGGACAGCGAGATACGGCGCGACAGGCGTCTCGGCGTCGTTCTCGTACTCAGCATCATGGCCAGCACGAGGGAGCCGGCGATACCGATCGGGATGCCCAGCATCAGGAAGACGGTGTTCCAGAAGTAGTCCCAGAAGAGCACCGACTCATCACCGACGAGCAGTCGCTGGTAGTTCTCCACTCCGATGAAGTTGACGGGCTCCTCGTTGAAGTCGTTCTGCCGGGTCAGTGCCCAGTCGGTCAGTGAGATCCAGAGCGAGTAGAGGATCGGGCCGAACGTGAAGACGAGGAAGCCGATGAGGTTCGGCAGCAGGAAGGCGAGTGCGATGAGCAGTGCGCGACGCGACTTCATGGGGTCACCGCCTCGCCGCTGACCTGGGCCCGCAGGTCCAGATCGGGGTTGAACGTTTTACCAGTCGCGCGCTCCCACTTCGCACGGAGCTTCGTGTCACGCGCCAGGTTCGCAGCGATCCGCTCGTTGATCACATCCTCAATCCTACGAGCTGCTTCCGCCGGGCCAATGACTTCGTTCGTCAGCCGCTCGATCCACGGTGCCACCAGGATCCCCTTGATGTTGTCACCGATGTACGGCGACATCTGCGCCGCCTCCGCATAGTCCATCGCCTCCGCGAAGACCGGCGAGTCAAACGCCTCCAGGCCCGGGAGCGGTCGAGGTGGACCCGAGATGCCATTCTCGTCCCGGCAGTACTTCGGGACGCCGCAGATCGAATCAAACGTCTGGTTGATCTGCTCGTTGTACTCACGCGAAGCCAGGAACTCGAGGAAATGACGCCCCTCCTCCACGTGCGCCGATGTCCGGTTCACCATCGCAACACGTGCCCCCACCTCGTACCACGGCGTGCCCGTGAAGGACGGCACGTGCATCACGCCCACGTCCAGCATCCGCGCCCGATCCGCATCCGTCAGCGCCGAGGCCAACGCCTCGTACGCCCCCTCGGACATCGGCTCCAGCACTTCACGCTCCAGCGTGTCCCGCGCTTCAATCAGCAGCGCCCGCTGCGCCTCCGCCGCCGGACTCGTGAGGTCGGCAAGCTCTTCAAGCCGACGCTCGATCGCCGGAACATATGCCCGGTCGCGATTCAGTTCCGCCCATCCCTTGTACGACCAGCGACCGTCGCGCACGATCGCAGCAACCTTGTTCTTGAAGAGCGAGGACGCCGATGCCGACTCCGCATCCGCATTCATGGTGGCGCCACCCGAAGACGCCGCGCTCGCCGCCTCCGCCCGCGTCGGCATCACGTGCTCGACATACATCAGGTCCTGGAACTGACGCAGGATCCGCACCGTCTCCGGCGTGTTGTACGCCGACACCGTGCCGTCCTCGGTGTAGAAACGCGTCCCTTCCACCAGCGGCATGCCCCAGCCGTCCAGTCCCATCACACCGAACTTGCGCTGATTGTGCGCCTCGCGGTAGTGCTCGATGATCCGCCTGCTGTTGGCGATCAGGTCGTCGTACGTCCACGGCGTCGTCGGCTCGGGAATTCCCGCCTCGCGGAACATGTCACGGTGATAGAACATCACCGTGTAGCCGAGATTGCAGGGGTACGCGTACTGGCGGTCATCCACCGCCATCGACTCGTGCGCCACCGGGAAGACGGTATCCAACCCGAAGCCCTTCTCCTGCGCCACCTCCGTGACGTCCATCGCCATCCCCGACGCCACGAACTGACGGATCTGCGCCGGACCATACGACTCAATCAGGTCCGGACCCGCATTGGCCAGCGATTGCACGATCGTCTTCGTGATCTGGCGGTTCGCCGGGTCCGTGATGATGTCCACCGGCTCACCGTAGTTCCGCAGATGCCAGGTGCGGAACAACTGGCACTGAATCTTCCGCGCCGGGTTGTCATCCGTCGACCACACCAGCACCGGAACGGACGCCAGGTCAACAAGGTCCGACTCCGATGCAAACTCGCGAAACAGGGCGATCGCTTCGTCGCGAAGGTCCGCATCACGAATCACGTCCGACCAGCGCGAGGGTATGCGTCCGGTCGCATTCTCATATCGGGGACCAAACGCCGCGAAGACCGCGCGCACATTCGCATGCGGCTCCTGGTCCGCCGCTTCAAAGTACGCAGCGATCACATCCTCATCCCGCTGATCGTCGGGAAGAACAACCGTGTAAGCAAACGCGGTCATGAGCGTCAGGATGAAGAGCAGCGCGAGGATGACCCAGCGCATGGTGTCCTCCGTTTCGCGGCGTATCCGGACTTCTCACCAGGGATCGGCCCAGTGTACCGACGGGTTATTGTCACGCCAATCCGCACAGACCGCACAGCCTGTCGCAGGTGGGCAACGACCGCCCAGACTATCACTCCATCCCACCGAACTGCCGCCCGATAGCAGACCGCGGAGGAGGTGAAACACATGACACCCCAGCAAAGCAACGAAATGTTCAATCAGGTCCGCGATATCCTCAAGAAGCTTGATCGGTCCATCGACGACGCGCGGGAGCGTCGACTGGCTTCTGATGGTGACGATGACCACGCCGGGCAGCCCGCCGAACCCTTTGATCCCTCTCGACCCGGGCGGGCACGACCCATGTCGCGCCCCGGTGACGGACCCACCAGTTTCGGCACCGCGCAGCCCCAGATCGGATAACCGATCGGAACCCGAGCACACTTTTCCCGCGCCGAGGGCTTGGCAATTCAACGCGGCAAACGCTACGATGTCGGGCCGAAATCGAAGGGGATTAGTGTAACGGTAGCACGACTGATTCTGGTTCAGTTAGTATAGGTTCAAATCCTATATCCCCTGTTCAACAACGACCGCCGGTCCCCCCCAGGGGAATCCGGCGGTCTTTCGGTTTTGAGGATCGGCCGAGGAGACGCACTGAGCGGGAAGCTCGCAGGCGCTCAATCCCTGGTGCCCGATGCCGATTGCCGGGTGCCCACTATTCAACACGACACGTTCCACTCCTCGAGCAGAATGTTCAGGTCTTCGAAGTTCACCATCCCGTCGTTGTTGAAGTCCGCGCCCCAGCCCGGCTTGAAGACCGCTTGACCCCACTGCTCCAGAAGCACATTCAGATCATCGAAATTCACCGTCCGGTCACCCGTCGCATCGCCCGGACATGGTGGCACCGCCGCCGCCGCACGCTCGGCAATCTCCGCCGGCGTCAACGCCCGGTCATACAGCGCCAGTTCATCCAGCGCACCATTGAAGTAGCGATTGCCCAGGCTGTCAGCCGCCCGGTTGATGCGGAAGACCGTCGATGCCACATCGATGTCCGCCGCCTCGACGAATCCCGGACTCAACTGCGGAGCCAACTGCACCGGACACTCAACGCCATTGATGTACACCGTCGACCCGGCGTCGCTGTCGTTCCCGCCTTCACGCACCCAGACGACATGCTGCCAGCGACCCGCGTCGATGTCCTGCGTCAGACGCACCCCCGCGTTGTAGAAGCCCGCATAAATGCGGTTGTTCAGACTGCCGTGCACACTGAAGTACACCTCCCGACCCGTCAGCCCGCTTCCCCAGTGCAGGAACGGGCCCCACAGGTTCGCCGGACCCGCCGACAGACTGACCAGCGCCTCGCAACTGAACGTCGGGTTGCCCGTCAACGGCGAAGCACTCAACGACTCCATGTACGCCGCTGAACTCGGAAACGCCGCGGCATCGTCATCACCGACCGCGTCCACACTCCGCGTGACCGCCGCCGTGTACGTCGCATCATGCGATGCACCAAGCGATCCCCTGTTCGCGGCGTTCCCCGCCGCCTCATCAAAGCTGTACCACAGGATCGGCCCGGCGGCCTCGATCAGGTCCTGATACGCCTCAGTCGCTCCGGAAACCACGCCGGTCGACACCACAAGCACACTCGTGCACACAATACTCAGTCGCATATCACTATCTCCCCTCATTTGGTGGAGAATCCAGTCTCGCGTCCCGTCCCCGTCCGATCAACTGAAATCCGCAGGACCACCCCAAACCTCACAAACAGACCCCCGTCGCGGCCCTTCTCCGGCTTCAGCCCGGAACATCACGGCTCGCGATTCGATACTGGAAGCATGAGCGCCGTCAGCACATCCAATGGACTCGTCGGTTCCCCCGAGGTCCAGATCGCTTATACGGTCGCGAAGACCGCCCGCCGGGTCTTCCGCGAGCAGGGTGATGCCGCGGTTCAGCTCATCAAGAGCGCCGGTGACGTCGCACGCGCCACCCAGCACCGCCCCCGGGCCAACGGCCTCGGCGGAACGCTGGACGTCAAGGCCTGACCCCACCCGCCTCGCTCCCCGCACCCCGCTCCCCGCACCCCGCTCCCCAATTATCATCTAAGCCGTGGATGTCCTCCTGCTCGTCGGCCTCTCCGGCCTCGCGCTCCTGGTCGCGTACCTGACGTACGGCCGCTGGCTCTCCCGCCGCATCTTCCGCCTCGACGACACCCACACCACCCCCGCACACACCGAGCGCGACGACTGCGATTACTGCCCCACCCGCCGCTCCATCGTCTTCGGCCACCACTTCACCTCCATCGCCGGTACCGGCCCGATCGTCGGGCCCGCCATCGCGGTGATGTGGGGTTGGCTCCCCGCCATCCTCTGGGTCGTCTTCGGCGCGATCTTCGTCGGCGCCGTCCACGACTTCGGCGCCCTCGTCGTCTCAATGCGCGCCAAGGGTCGCTCCATCGGTGACATCGCCGGCGATCTCCTCGGCCCACGCGCTCGACTCATCTTCCTCGCCATCCTCATCGTCGGACTCTGGATCGTTCTCGCCATCTTCGGACTCGTCATCGCCGCAGTCCTCCGCCAGTACCCACAGGCCGTCACCCCCGTCCTCATCCAGATCCCCCTCGCCATCGGCATCGGCCTCTTCGCGCACCGCGCGGGACGCAACATCTTCCTCCCCTCACTCATCGCACTCGCGGCGATGTACGCCACCGTCATCTTCGGGGACGTCGGCCTCCTCCACGACTTCAACCAATGGGCCGCCGGCCAGTCCAACGCCACGTGGGTTGTCTTCCTCCTCATCTACGCCTGGATCGCTTCCGTCATCCCCGTGTGGGTGCTGCTCCAGCCGCGCGATTACATCAACGCCCTCCAACTCCTCACCGGACTCGCCATCCTCCTCGCCGGCATCGTCATCGCGGCCCTCAGCGGCGGCGACCCCGCCGGAGACGCCACCCGCCCCGAAGCGACGCTCGTTGCGCCCGTCGTCAACTGGAATCCCGAAGGCGCACCGCCCCTGATCCCGGTCCTCTTCATCACCATCGCCTGCGGCGCCTGCTCCGGCTTCCACTGCCTCGTCGGCAGCGGCACCACCTCCAAACAGATCGACCAGGAATCACACGCTCGCAGCATCGGCTATGGCTCCATGCTCACCGAGGGATTCCTCGCCACACTCGTCATCGCGGCGTGTGCCGCGGGGATCGGGTTGGGGGTGAGCAACCAAGCGGGGCTCAGTTACCGCCCGGGCTTCCCTGCACCAACAGGGTTCGGCTCGCCGGTATTCAAAGAGGCCGTGATTCAGCCACTCGGTGAGGAGTCTCCGCGTGTCGTCTGTACCCAAGCGATACATCCGGCTCGGGTGGATCGGTACTTGGTCATTGAGAATGCCGGAATCGAGCAACTGACGCACATGAGCGTTCCTGAGTCCGCAGAGCACTTCAGCAGGTGGGTTCGGATTGACGAGGGGCAAGTGAGGGCGCAGGTCAACGGGCAAGAAGTCCACTTCCAACTCCGCGGCCAGATGGCCTTCGGTCAGCAATACCAATCCTGGTCCTCCGCCAAAGGCCTCGCCTCCACCGTCGGCGCCTTCGTCAACGGCTCCGCCAATTTCATCGCGGCACTCGGTATCCCCATCGCCTGGGCCACCGCGCTCATGGCCGTCATGGTCGCTTCATTCGCCGCGACCACCATGGACACCGCCTGCCGACTCCAGCGCTACGTCATCCAGGAACTCGCCTCCACCTTCCTCCCACGCCGACGCAAGGGCGCCTGCCCCACCTGCAACTACGACCTTTCCGCACACACCGAACCCGCATCCGCGGCCATCCAACCCTGCCCCGAATGTGGCAGCGAACACCCCGCCCATGAGATCTACCACCACGACCGCGACGCCAGTTGGGCCGCTGCGTCACCGCTCAACCCCTTCAAGTGGCTCGCCACCATCCACGGCGCGACGCTCTTCGCCGTCGTCACCGCCTTCTTCCTCGCCATGCTTCCCCAGACCTGGAACCCCTTCGCCGACGCCGCGAGCGTCGGCGTGATCGACAGCGCGGCCGCGTGGCTCAAAGACACCTGGAACGGCGGGGGCGCCGGCGCACTGATCCTCTGGCCCCTCTTCGGCGCGACCAATCAACTCCTCGCCGGATTCGCATTCATCGTCATCGGCGCGTGGCTCGCCCGCCGCGGCTCCCCCCGCTGGTTCATCACGATCCCGACGATCCTGATGCTGCTGATCCCCGCCGCCGCCATGATCTGGCAGGCGTTCATCGGCAACGCCGACAACCCCAGTTGGCTCACCGACCGCCGCTGGCTCCTGGTCGCAGTCGCGGCGGCCACGCTGGCCCTCGAACTCTGGCTGCTGGTGGAAGTGGGGATGGGAAAGAGAGGGATCAGGAGTGAGGAATCAGGCATCAGGGGTCGATAGCCTTCGGCATGCATTCCTCGGAGCTGCCGCTCCTCAGGCCGAGCGGGAGCTCGTCAGGAATCCGGGCCGCAGGCCATCATCCCCGGATGCCTGATGCCGAATCCCTGGTCCCGAGGGAGGAGCGAGGCGAAGCCTCACTCCGACCACGGCGCCACTTCGCTCCCCAGGTCACCCCGGACATGACCCTCATCCAGCGTTCGCCGCAGGCCCGCCGACGGTCCGCCTGCGCCCGGGACGTCCGAGAGCAGTGTCCAGTCGGGATCCGACCACGCGCTGGTGAGGCCCTGCGCCCCTTGGGCGCCCGATTCGTCATTGGAGAGCTGGTCCATCTTCCGTGAGGACTCCTGTTCCTGTTCGTTGTCACCTGGTCGCAACGCGTCCGAATCGCTCGCCGGACCGTCGTTTTCTGGAGCGTTGCGTCGATCGTCAGACAGCACGGATCCACATATCGGCCGCCCGCTGCGCGCTCTTTCGTCCCCACATCGAAACCCATGACGAAACGTGCAGATCGCCGGGCGCGGAGCTACCATATGGGAGTCGCTGGCCACTCCCGGAAGGAGCGGCCTTTTCTTTCGTACGTCCCACAACCCTTGAGAGCGCTGCATCGCATTGCCTCCGGCATGCGTCCGTGACGCCGAGGTTCAAAGCCAGATGATCAGGTCAACCGTCGCCGATCGCCCCGAGGTCAAGTCGCTCGCCATCCATGGCGGCGCCCCCGTCAGTGACAACACCATCAGCCTCATCTCCGTTTCACTTTCTGAGGAAGACATCGACGCCGCTCTCGGAGTCCTCCGCTCCGGCATGCTCGCCGCCGGCAAGAACGTCATCGCTTTCGAGGAAGCCTTCGCCGACGCCTCCGATGCCCGCTTCGGCCTCGCCTGCGCCAACGGCACCTGCGCCCTCCAACTCGCCTACGGCCCCCTCTTCGGCCCCGGCGACGAGGTCCTCGTCCCCGCATGGACCTATATCGCCACCGCATCCATGATCGTCGCCGCCGGAGCCATCCCCGTCTTCTGCGATGTCGACCCTGAAACCTACAACCTCGACCTTGAGGACGCCGCCCGACGCGTCACGCCGAAGACGAAGGCCATCGCTGCGACCCACCTCTACGGCAACCCCGTCGATATCAACGCCACCCAGGCACTCGCGGATAAGCACGGCCTGAGCATCGTCTACGACGCCGCCCAGGCCCACCTCGCCACGTACAACGGCAAGGGTATCGGAGCCTATGGCGACGCCGTCACCTACAGCTTCTACCCCACCAAGAACATGACGACCGGCGAGGGCGGCATGGTCACCGTCAATGACGAGAAGCTCCGTGACAAGGTCAAGGCCCTCCGCTCACACGGCGAAGGCGCCAAGTACGTCCACGAGTCCATCGGCTTCAACTACCGCATGTCAGACGTCGAAGGCGCCATCGGCCTCAGCCAGTTCGGCCGGCTCGCCGATGCCACGAAGGCGCGCCAGGCCAACGCCGCCAGGCTCGACGCCGCGATCGCTGACATCGCCGGCCTGCACGCCCCCAAGGTGACCCCCGGTGCGGAGTCCGCCTACCACCTCTACGCCGTCCGCCTCGATCACGATGCTTTCGTGACCCCCGACGGCGACACGGATATCCATCAGCTCTTCCTCGATGCGATGAAGGCCGAGGGGATCGCGACCGCCGTCCACTACCCCCGCGCCGTCACCCGCCAGCCCGTCTTCGACGGTCCCGGCATGGAACACCCGCCCGTCAGCGACCGCCTCAGCAAGCAGCTCTTCTGCGTGCCCGTGCACCAGAACCTCACGGATGCGGAAGTCGGCCGCGTCGGCGAAGCTCTCGCCAAGGTCGCCGCCGCGTATCGGGCGTAGGACATCGGCATTGCTGTGGCGTTGGGGGGTGAGGTCTGCGCGTTCAGTTCGCGTCTGTGACTTCCGGTAGTCCCTCGACCTTCCCGGTGATCAGCCGCGCGCCGCGCTGGAAGGTGATGTACGACCACGTCCAGCCAAAGAAGACCGCAAGCCGGTTGCGCACACCGATCAGGAAGAACAGGTGGATCACGCCCCACACCAGCCAGGCGATTAATCCCGCCAGCCGGACACGACCGACTTCCACGATCGCCGCGGAACGACCGATCGTCGCCATGGCGCCCTTGTCGCGATACCTGAACGGGGTTGTCGTTCGGCCCTCGATCTGATCGACGATTCGACGCGCGGCGTACGTACCCATCTGGATTGCCGCCGGCGCCACCCCCGGGACGTCCTTGCCATCCGACCGCACCGAGGCGAGGTCGCCGATCACGAAGACCTCGGGGTGACCCGGCACGGACAGGTCCGACTCGACGCGGACGCGTCCCGCACCATCAAGGGGCGCTTCCAGCGCCTTCGCCAGCGGCGACGCTTCCACGCCCGCCGCCCACAGCACCGTCCGGGCCTCGATCCGCTCGCCGTCGACCTCGACACCTGAGTCGTCGATCGCGCTTGCGAGCGTCCCCGTGCGCACTTCAACGCCCGCCGACTCCAGCAGGCGCTGCGCCCGCGCAGACAACTGCTCGTGGTACGTCCCCAGCACACGATCCGCCCCTTCCAGAAGCACCACGCGGATCGATGTCGGATCGATCGTGCGGAAATCCTTCGCCACGGTGCGGCGGCCGATCTCGGAGAGGGCTCCGGCCAGTTCGACACCCGTGGGACCCGCGCCCACGACCACGAACGTCAACCACTCCCGCCGCGCCTCGGGATCCGACTCGCGCTCCGCGGCCTCGTACGCCAGCAGGACGCGCCGACGAATCTCAAAGGCATCCTCAATCGTCTTGAGCCCCGGCGCATGCTCGGCCCATGCGTCCTGACCGAAGTAGGAATGTGTGACGCCCGTTGCGACGACCAGGTGGTCGTAGGCAAGTTCCCCGGATTCGAGCATGATCCTTCGGTCATCGAGGTTGATGCCGCGAACGTCACCGAGCAGCACGCGCACATTCCGTTGCGCCCGGAGCGCAGCACGGATCGGGAAAGCGATATCACCGACGCTCAGAGCAGCGGTCGCGACTTGGTACAGGAGCGGTTGGAACAGGTGGTAGTTGTTGCGATCAACCAACGTGATGCGCACCGGAGCACGCCGCAGGCAACGCGCTGTGCGCAAGCCTCCAAAGCCGCCTCCGACGATGACTACGTGCGGCCTGCCATCACGCTCGCCAGTTGTGGACTCCGGCATCCATGGCTCCTTGCAGCATCATAGCGCGCCTCGGGAGCACACGTGTTCACTTGTGGCGTTCTGCGGCGCGATTCGGGAACCGGAATCAGTCAAAAGTCTTCCGCCGCGGCTTGCAGATGGAGGTCGCCGCGGCGCCGCTATGCGGTCGGGATGCGAACCTCCAGCACGACCATGTCGCGCGATGCGTAGCACATCGTGCGGCCGAGGGCCGCGGGGAGCAGGATCGTCTGTCCCTCGTGGAACGGAACATCCTTGTAGCTGCCGTCGGCACATTCGAATCGCCCACCACCCTCCAGCACCATCCAGACGCGCGGTGCCTTGCCGGCACGTGTGATCTCGCCCTCCTCGCCCGCAGTCGCGCGCAGTTCGGAGAGCGTGTAGTGGGGGGTCTGCACCAGTTCGCATCGGTGAGACCCGTCTGATCGGATC
This sequence comes from Phycisphaerae bacterium, assembly GCA_030432255.1. GTDB lineage: Bacteria > Planctomycetota > Phycisphaerae > Phycisphaerales > UBA1924 > JAUIHS01. The sequence continues at coordinate 30,609 of JAUIHS010000005.1, read as the reverse complement.
GGTGCTTCCTGAGCGGCGGGCCCGAAATCAATGCATTGCAGCGCCTCATCAATGTGCAGCGCGCGCCCCTCGCGTCCCCAGTCATACACGCGGAAGGTCGTGTCACTCGGAATCTGCACCTCGGCGACCACGACTCCGGCACCCAGTGCGTGACACGTTCCGCTCGGCAGGTGATGCAGATCACCCTGCGAAACCGGGATCGCAATCAGATCGTCGACGACCGTGTCCGCCTCGATGTGCTGACGAAATGCGTCGGGCGTGACACCGGACTTGATCCCCTTGTAGATCACCGCGCCCGGTTCCGCATGCAGTACGTACCACGACTCCGTCTTCAGGAACGAACCCGGATTTGCCGCCGCGTACGCCTCGCTCGGATGCACCTGCACCGACAGGTTCTCGCGTGCATCCAGGAACTTCACCAGCAAGGGGAAGCCACCCTCACCTGTGAGACTGACATCGCCCATCAGGTTGGTGCCCATCGCCGTGATCGCCTGGTTGATCGGGATGCCGCGCATCTCGCCGTTCGCAACCACCGAATGAGCAGCAGCGCCGCCGGCGCCGTCCGGACTCGTCGACCGCAGGTCCGCGATCTCCCACGACTCACCGATGTTCACTCCCGCCGGCAGCTTCTTGCCCAGGTGTTCGAGGCCGCGGCCACCCCACACCTTCTCTTTGAATATCGGCTCGAAGATCAACGGATACGGCTTCATCGCGGCGGTACTCCCTCAGTCGACAATGTGGATCGGGATCATACCCGCTCGGAGCCTTCGGATCCCTCGCGCAGGTACACCTCGGCATCCGGATCGTCATCCGCACTTCCCTTGTGCGCGGCTCGGATGAGAGCCACAGGGTCGATGGGATCGCCCGGTTCCCAGAATTCAAATGCTGCGCCCCTGCGATTCGCGTACATCCAGTTGCACACCAGCGTGAGCCGGTCCGCACCGGCGCGATCGAGGCTGCCCGATGCCCGGTTCGCGAACGCGGTCGCTGTCCTGACAATCTCATCCGGTTCGTGGTCCGATCCCACCGATCCCAGGTCATGGAGCGTTCCGAATGTCAGCAGCAGCAGGAATGCTTCGTCCGCAACGTCCCCCGCGGCCGCGATGAGAAGCGGCGTCTCGCGCATGACGCGCATCCATCGTCGGCCCGCATCACCGAGCAGCCGTTCCGCTTCCTCCAGCCGACGCTTGATGCGCCCCGCGGCCTCGAAGTCCTGAGCCCCTGCCGCCCGGCCCATCACGTCACGCTCCTGCTCGCGCCATGCATCCGGATGGCGAACCATGTCCACGGATTCACGCATTCGCATCCGGTATGCGTCCAGAGGCTCCGAGCCGTCGCACGCCGCGGGGCACCGGCCCATCTCCTTGTAGACGCAGGCCGTGCCCTCCGGCGCCCGCGCCAGTTCCGCAGGGAAGCGGCACAGTTCGAAGATATCGACGATCTGCTCCACCGCCCGTCCCGCCTTGTGCTTGTCACGAATCGGACCCAGCAACAGCGGCGAAGGGGGCCCTGCAATCGCCTCGTCAAGCTTGTGCGTCGGGAGGTATTCCAGCCGCGGCGGATCGGCATCCGGATGCAGCGCCACAAACCAGGTCTGCATGCGATGGAAGCTGTTGCGGTAGGTCTCGGGCATCAGGGCCCGCGCCAGGTCAAGTTCGAGCAGGCGCCCCTCGAAGTGCGAGCGCGATGCGTATGCGTCAGCACGACGTGCGATGGCACGGAACTCGACGCCGCGGAGCGACTTGCCCTCACCGGGCGGTGCCAGCTTTCGCCGGGCGGTTTCTCGGACATTGGCGGTTGCCATCACCAGGATGGCCGTGTCGTGCTGATCGAAGAGGCACAGCACGCCGCGGGAAGCGGGCAACTCGGTCAGCGATGTGTTGGAGTCGGGCTGAAGCGTCAGCGACGCTGCTGGAACCGGCCGGTCCATCACGCGGGCTGCGTGGATGAACTCGTGGGCACCTCGGCGTCGACATTGGGGAATGCCATGCCGGTGATTCTCGCCTCGAAGACGATGTCATCGTTCACCACGCCCTGAACGTGCGTCACAAAGCGCTTCACGTTGTACTTGAGGCCCTTGGCGAGGAGGTAGAGGCTGTCCCCGGGACGGACCTGCCCACGAAACACGGTGTCCTCGATGCGCGTGAAGCCGGCGAACCAGGTCATCTTTGACCGGCGGTAGTACAGGAAACTCGAGAGCTGCGCGGAAGCTTCGAGCATCAGGACACCGGGCATGAGTGCGTATCCGGGAATATGCCCGGGCACCCAGAATTCGTCATTGGTGACATGCTTGACGGCAATGCCTTCGTTGTAGTCCTCCGAATGCCAGATGATCTCATCGAGCATGGCCATCAGTCCCCGGTGCGGATTGACTTCTCCGATCGCATTGCGATCTGCAACGCTCGCAGACAGGTCAAGAGCATCCATGTTGATGATGGGCCGGGGGCGCATACGTCGTCTCGTCATGCAAGTGTCGCCCCCGGGAACACCCGGGGGCTCCTTGCTTCGGTGTCTCAGTTACCGTCTTCGTCTCGAACCTCGAGCATTTTCTGCCGGATCACCTGAGCCTGATTCTTCACGGCCTGCATCTGCTTGCGAACGCGTGTGCCGGCCGCCTTGTTGCCACCAAGAGCCTTCTGATAATCCTCACGCCCTTCGGCGATCAGGCGCTCGATCTGCTCGTATTCATCCATGGGAGAAGCATCCTGCAAAACGGGTTGAACGTGGTCAATCGCCCATATCTTGCCCATTCTCGGCTCTGCTGCAAGGCCCCGCACTCCGCAAACATAAATATGTTTGCCGTTTGATTGGATTCATGCCCCCGGTTTCTGCTCCCGAACCCGCCGTGCCATCTCCGATTCCGGGACCGAAATTCATGCAGCCGCACCTGGCGAACGGGTAGCCGGGTCAATGATCGCCCAGGTGTTCCGGGTTTGTGGCCGAAGAATATCCCGGTTCGGCGGCATTTCCGAAGCAGATGACATTCTTGCCCTGCGACTTGGACTCCAGCGTCAGCCGGTCCGCGTGCTCAATCAGCGAGGGCGCATCGTGACCGTCCCAGGGAAACGTCGCAAGTCCCCCGGAGATCGTCAGACAGCCGCGACCCTCCTGGCCAAGCCTCGGGAAGTGATGGCTGCGAATCTGGTTCCGGATGCGATGGGCGATCTCGAAGATCGAACCCGGATGCTGAGAGGGTGGATTCCGAGGCCCGTCAGGCTCATGGAACAGGATCGCAAACTCATCGCCCCCGATCCGGCACACCCGATCCGTCGGACGCACCACCGCAGTCAGCAACTTCACGGTCTCCGTCAGAATCTCATCGCCCGCCGGATGGCCGAACCTGTCGTTGTAAGACTTGAAGTCGTCAATATCGAAGAGCAGCAGACTCAGACAGCGACGCTCAAGCCGCGCTTCATCAATCGCCTTGCGGAGAAAGCGATCGAAGTATCGCCGGTTCCACGCACCAGTCAGCGGGTCCGTGAAGGCCGCCGTCCGCAACTGAGATTGCTGCTCGGCAAGCGCCAGCCAGGAACCCAGCCACGCCGCGGCGTCGCCAAGGTCAGAGTCCCCCCCTCCGCTCAACCACCCCAGGTGATGCCCGCGATGACTGACAGGCACCCCGCCATCCACCGGCTCGGAAGCCAACGTCAGGCCGACCAGTCCCGTCCGCTCGCGCAGCAGTGCCACGCACGGGTCGACCAGTGACTCGCCTGCCAGCAGTCGCCGGGTGAGTTCAATGTCCGCCGATGCCGGGAAGCTCAGACCTTCATCTTCGCGACGCACTTCAGTCGTAGGCTGCAGCCGCGAATGAGAGCGGGCTTCCGGCGCGCCGTTCACCTTCACGACGACTTCCGGATCCGCATCCAGAAGTTCATCGACCGTCGTCGTCACATCGACCACACCGTCCCATGCCGGACCCGCCAGGCGCAGGTCAAGCGAGTCGTCCTCGCGCCGAAGGTGCATGACGCGCACATTCGGATCCACGTGGCGCACGGCGGTGGCAATCGCGTCCGGTCGCTCTTTGGACTCCCGATCCTGATCGATGATCACGATCGTGCGGCCTTCAGGTCGACCCACTTCCCCGATCACCTCGAAACCCGATCGAGCACGAACGAGGCCGACACGCTCATCACGGCGCCAGGCCTGCTCCAACTCTTGAGCACCGAGGAGGATGACCCGGACGGACGAGTCACGGACATCCCGTGGCGCTGGGTGTGTCGAGCCCGTCATCAGCGGGCCCTCCGGTCGCGTCTGGAAGTGGACGGGCCCGGCGGTTCCTCGCCCGTCAGCAACATCCGCAGTTCCTCGCCGGAAAGAACGGCCGAAGCCCCGTCGTCATCCGCCCTGTGCAACTGCCGAGTGCTCGACGGCGAGGCTTCATACTCGACCAGACGAGGCTCACACGATGTCGGTTCCCACGCAGGTTCCGCGGGGCGCACGGGAGGCGCATCATCCTGTCGCGCAGACGCATCATCCGGGGTGTACTGGCGCAGCCGCGGCTCGTATTCGGACTGGAAGAGCCAGCAGACTGTGAATGGCGCGTACCGATGCACGGCATCCGCCAGTTCCCAGGCCCCTTCGAGTCGGTCCGGCTCCACGATCAGCACGATCAGAGGCTCGCGCACCGCGCCTCCGACCATGCGCCGGTGCCGCGCCATGACATCAGCCATGACCGTCAGCGCATCGTGGGCATGAGACAGCGACAGGTCCTTGCGCTGCAGGGAACTCAGGAGCGCGTGCGGAACGGGAGGCTGCCCGTCGTCACACGTCTCATGAAGCAGTATGCATGGGGTGTTCTGTGCCATCGGTCGAGCTTCCTGCTCGTCGTCCCCAATCCTCCAGGGAAGATCCCGAGCCTGTCTCCATGAAGTGTACCATTCAAAAAGTGACGGACCGAAATGAAACCCGGTGATTCCCGGGCCTTCATCCGCGAACGTCCACCCCCGTTATGGGCAGTTCAGGAGTGATCGGGCCAGCACATCAGCACCGTCAACCGGACCAAGCCCCTCCAGTGAACGGACCATCTCGACGCGAACGTTCGCGTCGAGAAGCCGACGAAACGCGTCGATCGTGTCTTCAGCCGTCTGCGCCGGATCCGTTGTGTCACGCTCGATCAAGGCGCCGCCACAGGAGACCAGCGGAGCCGCATTGGCACGCTGATGCTCATCGCGATGCCACGGATACGGGAAGAAGAGCATCGGAGTTCGGGATCCCCATGCTTCGGCGACCGTGCCCGCACCCGCACGTCCGATCGCAGCCGCCGCCGCGCCCCACGCACTCGCCATGTCATCGCAGTACGGGACAACAGCCGCGCGGACCCCGGCCCGCTCGTATGAGTCACGCAGTGCATCCTGATCTGAGTCTCCGGCCTGATGCAGCACCTGCCAGCCATCCAGCACGTCGCCATCGAGTTTCAGCCACGCCATCACAGTGCGATTGATCGTTGATGCACCCTGGCTGCCGCCCGTGATCAACAGCACCGGCACGGACGGGTCAAGGCCGAAGCGCTCCCGGCAGGTCCCCTCCGGTTCACTCGGGAGTGCCCCTCGGCGAACAATGGGGCGAATCCGCCGCCAGTCGCTCGGGACCTCAGCCCCGTCGGTGGCGGTCCACGCGACGTCCGCGATTCGGGCCAGCCACCGATTGGCCTTTCCCGGGACCGCATCCAGGTTCACCAGGTGAACCGGCGCGCGTTCTGCTCTCGCTGCGCGCGCAGCGGGTGCCGCTGCGAAGCCGCCCATGGCGACGAGAGTCACCTCGTCGCTCGTGCGCCGAGCTTCCCTGATGATGCCACGAACCTGGCGAATGCAACGCCCCCAGTTCCGCGCCAGTCGAAGCGCGGCCATCGGCCTGATGGAAAAGGGCCGGGCCGGGATGGGCGTGAAGTCAACGCCTTCACCGGTCAGCAGGCGCACATCGATGGGCCGATCCGAACAGACGAAGCGGGTCTGCGCGCCAGGATCGATTTCATGGACCCGTTCAGCGACGGCGAGACCGGGATACAGGTGACCGCCGGATCCGCCCCCTGCAAAGATGAATGATCTTCCGGTTCCGGTCATACCGCTTCGGCCAGGCGCCCCGAGGGTGCTTCGGCATCGAGTGCCTCGCGCTCCTGCGCGGTCAGTCGGTCCATGGCGACCAGCACGCCCAGCGCCGCTCCCGTGACGATCCAGCCCGTTCCGCCCGAGGACAACAGGGGGAGTGCAATGCCCTTCGTCGGCACCATGCCGGTGACAACCATCAGGTTCATCAACGCCTGGCACCCCAGCATCGCAACGATGCCGAGCCCCAGCAGCCGCAGCATCGGCGTGGACTGGCGGCGGATCACACACCACCCCGACCAGATCAGGGCGGCGTACAGGCTGATCACGACCGCGGCTCCGGCAATGCCCAGTTCCTCGCAGATCACCGCGAAGACAAAGTCCGTCCGGTCCTCGGGCAGGTAGCCGAACTTCTGCAGGCCGAAGCCGATGCCCCGTCCCGTGCCGCCGCCGTTGGCGATCGCTGCGAGCGATTGAATCAGGTGATAGCCCTCGTTCCCCGGATCCGCATACGGATCAAGGAACGCGGTGATACGCCGCACGCGATAGGGCGCCGTCATGAACGCCAGCGCGCCGAGTCCCGCGGCGACCGGAATGGCGGGCAGGAAGTGCACGACTCTTGCACCTGAGGCAACCAGCATGATGGTCGCGACACCCGCGATCAGCACCGCGGTCCCGAGGTCCTGGTAGCCGACGATCGCGACGATCACCCCGACGAGGAGCAGCGGAACCAGGACACCCCTCCGAAAACGATGCATGCTGGCGACGTACCGCGCTCCGTACCGCGCGAGGATGAGCAGCAGGCCCCATTTGGCCAGTTCACTCGGCTGCATGGTCTGCCCCAGGCCCGGCAGCGCAATCCAGCGCGCCGACCCCTTCGCCTCATGCTGAATGCCCGGGATGTACGGCAATGCCACAACCCCGACCAGCACGATGTAAAGGATCAGCATCCAGCCCCCCAGATCGGGGCGATTTGCGAGTCCCCGCACCGGAAGGAGTGTGGCGGCCATCATCACGACGACAGCCGTGAGCATCAGAATGGTCGTTCGTGAGAGCAGGATGCTCTGAAGCGTGACGTTCTGGCCCTCACCGACGGCGAGTCCGGCGGAGTTCACGGCCAGGACTCCGATGCAGAGCAAGGTCATGGCGCACAGGATGATTGCGGAGCCCGGTCTGAGCATAACGCCTTTATCGGGCGAAGCCCGTCGTCGGGATTGGGATTGGCCATCTCCCTGTTGGTACGGGACTTCCGAGGCCTGTTGAGCCGATGACACCAAGCGGCCGCGCTTGATTTCCTTTACACGGCCTTTACACTGCTTTTGGTTTCTGGAAGCATTCCACCGGGGGATGGAGGATCGTGTTTGATCAGTCTTCTTCAGGGTCTCGGCGGGTTGGCGCTGATTGTCTTCGGCGTGCGATCGCTTCAGGCAGCGCTGGTGACGCTGTTCGGAGATCGTCTGGATGTCTGGATCTCACGCGTCACGCGGGGTCGGCTTGTTGCGGCGGGAACCGGCGCTGTGGTGGCCACCATCGCCCCAAGCAGTACCACGATGTCCCTCCTCACGATCTCCATGATCCAGGGGCAGCAGATCACACTCCGACGCGCACTCGCCGTCATGCTCGGGACGTGCGTCGGTATGACCGTTGCCATCTACCTCGTCGCGCTCAACCTTGGCGAGCACGCGGCGATTCTCTTTGTCGCCGGGCTGCCGCTCTCCCTGACGCACAGGGGAACCCGGACCGCCGGGCTCGGCAGCTTCATCATGGCGATCGGCTTCGTGTTTCTCGGCATCGAGATTCTGAGTCAGGGCACACAGGCACTTTCAGCTCTCGGCTCGGGCGGCGGAATCGCGGCCTTCACAGCGGACCCGTGGCTGCTCCTCGTTCTCGGAATGGGTGCCGCGGTCCTGTTGCAGTCCAGCACAGCCACCCTGGCGCTCGTCATCGGGCTCGTGGTCAGCGGAGCCCTGACGGTTGAAGCGGCTGTTCCGTTGGTGCTCGGCGCCAATGTTGGTGTCAGCGTCACGACACTCCTCGCTGGATGGCAGGATCCCCACGCGCGACGCCTCGGATGCGGTCTGATTCTCATCCGAATCGTCCCGGCTATCGCGGGCACCGCTCTCCTCGCAGCCTTCGGCCTCCCCGCCGCCTACCTGCTGGGCGACGCCTGGACGATCGCGGCCGCACACACTGCCTTCAATCTCGTGGCTCTCTTCCTCGGTCTTGCCGTGCTCGGCCCCGTCGCTCGACTGGCGGAGTCCATGATCCCGACACGATCCACGGAGCAGGAAATCCCGATCGACGAGCGTTGGGTGGATGAACCCACCGTTGCTCTGGCACAGACGAAGCGCGAGATCGCCGCGATTGCCGCCCGCGTCAGCCGCATGCTCGACGCCTTCTGGGTTGCCCTGAAGCGGCAGGATGAACTCGCCTGCGCCGATCTGGAAGTGCACGAGCAGGATCTCGACCGACACTATCGATTCATCAAGCACTTCCTCGCTCGGCAGATGACCTCAGAACTGACAACTGAACAGGCGGTTGTTCGCCTCGCGCACCTGCGCTTCGTCGGTGATCTGGAGTCCGTGGCCGACATCATCGAACGCAACCTCGTTCCAGTCGTCCGCAAGAAGATCCGCCGCGGCCTCCGCTTCTCCGACGAGGGCTGGGCGGAACTCCAGCAGTTCCACGAACTCGTCATGGAGAACATCGAACTCGCCTCGGCGGCCTTCGTCGAGGACAACATCGATCTTGCCAATCGCCTCCTGCGGCATAAGAAGAAGGTCCGCGACGTCGAGATTCAACTCCGTGTCCGGCACTTCGAGCGCCTTCGCGAGGGTGCCCGGGAGACACTTGAGACGACGGAACTCCACCTCGAGATCCTCAGCCACCTCAAGCGGATCAACGACCTCGTTTCAGGCGTCGCATACGCCGTTCTCGAGAGCCGGGGCCTCCATACTCACGGCCTTCAACTCATCGACGATGCTCGTCGAGGCCAGGTCACGGCGCCGATGGAAGTCGCGCCGCAGACTTGACTTACGGGCTCCGAGTACATACGATAGGGTTTTGAACGGATATGTGACACTCTTCCGCACGAAGGGTGTCACAGGGCCGCGTGTCCCTTCATGGGTTGGTGGGACAATCGCTTGCCGGAATGCTGGAGGTAGACAGATGAAGACTGGAATCCATCAGATGATGATGCTGGCCGCGGCGGGACTGGCTGTCGGGCTTTTTGCCGTGGCGCCGGTTGATGCGGGCAAGGGAAAGAAGGGGAGCAACGGCTGGGACTCCGGCACGAAGGTGCGCGTGAGCAAGTCGAAGAAGAGCTACAACAAATCAAACTCGGGCCGGAACGACCGGGGGCGCGACCGCGGCCGTTCATCGAATTCGCGCCATCGCAATGACAGCCGGAGTCACGGCAACAACCGGCATTCGGGCCGAAGCCACCATGACCACGACCGTCACCGGAGCAGTTTCTCGATCTCCATCGGTTCCGGTCATCGTTACGGCAGTCACTACCGATACCGCTCGAACTACTGCCCGCCCACCTATACCTACAGCTCCGGATGGAGCTCGCCGAGTTACTACCGGTACTCCACGCCCTCCTACCGCTACGGGAGTTCGTACAGCTACAGCTATCCGACGACGGTCAACACCTACGTGGCGACGCAGCCGAACACGGACTACCAGGTCTGGCAGGAGCAGCTTCAGCAGGATCAGGCCACCATCCAGGAACCTGAGTACCCCGCGTACAACCCCGGCCCGGAAACCGCTTCGGCAGGAGCCATCGCACGCGGCGAGGCCGAGGCGGCTGGGACCGAGTCCCTCATCGAGCCGCGGCCCTCTGAGGTCCAGCAGCAACTCGACGACTGGAACGAGTCAGGGTGGCACGCCATCGGGCGACGGAATTTCACCGAAGCCCGCGATCACTTCGCGCGACTGGCTGGGAATGAGACCGAGCGCTGCCGCGGCAAGGTCGGCTTCGCGATCTCCTCAGCCCTGCTGGAGCGGGAGTCCGCCGCGGTCTGGGCGATGCGTCGCTCATTCGTAACGGAACCTGACGCTCTGGGTTACTTCTCGGTCAACGATGACGCCATGACTGTTTTGAACGAATTAGCGGAGGATCTGACGGCGAGCGTCGGCCAGGTTCCGCCTTCTGAGGCCGCGGATCGCTGGTTCCTGGTCGCATCGATCGAGTACCTGACCCACGACGTGGATGCGGCATCCGCGGCGGCCGCCGCGGCCCGTTCGGCAGGCGATGACTCCCTGTCCCTCCGGAATCTCGAGCAGATGCTGGATCCGGACGCCGGAGTGGCGGTGGAGTAACAGGGGGTCCCCGCAGGCACCGCCTCGCCGGCTTCAGGTTCTCAACCTCCAGGCTTCTTCACCTCCCGGGGTAGCGTCGATCCCGCGGCCTCGGTATAGTGCTCGGCTCGCTTCGGGTGGGCTCGAAGCGCGCGGACAATTTTCATCAACCGTCAGAACCACGTGCCGGCCCGATTGCCTGGCCGATCGGACGCCTTCCGCCTGATGTCGGGCGGGGCACGTGGGAGGTGGAGGCAACACATGGCCAAGAAAGAAATCACTACCGTCTTCAAAGTGATGGCGACGGCCGGAGAGGCAACTCCCGGACCCCCGCTCGGCCCTGCGCTGGGTGGTAACGGTGTGAACCCTGGACAGTTCATTCAGCAGTTCAATGCCGCGACCCAGGACAAGAAGGGCAAGGTTGTGGGCTGTGTCATCACGGTCTACCAGGACCGCTCATTCAGCTTCGAGATCAAGTCTTCCCCGGCGTCTGCTCTCCTCAAGGATGCAGCCGGCGTCGACAAGGGCTCCGGAACGCCTCAGGATCGCAATGGCGGCAAGGTGACCCAGGACCAGGTCCGTGCGATCGCGGAAGAGAAGATGGCAGACCTCAATGCCGGTTCCGTCGAGAGCGCCATGCGGATGATCGAAGGCACCGCCCGTTCCATGGGCATCGTTGTGGAGGGCGCGTAATCATGCCTGCAATGACAAGTGCAAAGCTCCAGAAGCTCTCTCGCCGCCAGCGCGAGAACTACGAACTGCGTCCCGAGAGTGATGTCGAACTGAACGAAGCCGTCTCGGTTCTCAAGAAGTTCAAGGGCCCCAAGTTCGATCAGATGGTCGAGGTCGCGATTGATCTCAACATCGATCCCAAGCAGGCCGACCAGCAGATTCGCGGCTCCGTTTCCCTTCCCAAGGGCATCGGCAAGTCGGTTCGCGTCATCGCGTTCTGTGCTGACGACAAGAAGCAGGCCTGCACCGATGCCGGAGCCATCCGCGTCGGCGGCGAGGACCTCGTGTCCGACATCGAGAAGGGCTGGATGGACTTCGATGTCGCGGTCGCCAGCCCCGACATGATGCGTGTGATCTCCAAGCTCGGTCGCGTGCTCGGTCCCAAGGGACTGATGCCTTCGCCGAAGGCGGGAACGGTCACTCCGGATGTCGATGCTGCGGTGAGCGAGTTCGCCGCGGGTAAGGTGGAATACCGCAACGACAAGGCGGGCAACATCCATGCTCCGGTCGGCAAGATGAGTTTCACCGAGTCGGATCTCATCGAGAACGTGGACCACTTCATCAAGACGATCGAGAAGCTTCGCCCCTCCTCAGTGAAGGGCTCCTTCATCAAGAAGATCGCGGTCAGCGGAACCATGACGCCCAGCGTCCTGATCACCCCGCCCGTGGAGGTGCAGCAATGAGCAAGACAGTCAAGAACCTCATGATCCGCGATTACCAGTCTCGCCTCGAGGGTGTTGAAGACGCGCTCGTGGTGTCGATTCGCGGCATCCCGGCCAACGATAACAACGCGCTGCGTCTGGACCTGCTCAAGCAGGACATCCACATCTCGGTGATCCGCAATGCCCTGGCGCCGCATGCGTTCCAGGACTCGGGTCTCGCCGGTCTGAAGCCCCTGCTGAAGGGTCCTTCCGCCCTGGCGTACGGTGCCGAGTCCGTCGTGGACGTCGCGCGTGCCCTGGTCGACTGGGCGAAGAAGGTCGAGCAGCTGGAACTCAAGGGTGCGATTCTCGACGGGCAGCTCTTTGAAGGCGCGAAGGGCGTCGAGCGGTTGAGCAGGTTCCCGACTCGCGAGGAAGCCCTGTCCCAGAACGTCACGCTCTTCCTCAGCCCTGCGAGGAATCTCATGGGCTCGGTCACGGGACCCGGCTCGAAGCTGCTCTCGATCGTCAAGCAGATCGAGGAGAAGCTCGAGAAGGGCGAATCGATCGAGAAGATCGCGTAAACGAATTCATCCGACGGCATGCCGTCGGTCTGACAACGAAAGCACCGCGTCGCGACTGGCCCCACCAGTGGGTTAAAGCCCGGATGTTCCGGTCCCTCTCGCGGCAGATGTTGGCCCGACCGTCGAAGACAGGCGGAGGGCAAAGAGAAAGGTCACAGACATGAGTGACGAAGCCACGAAGACATTTGATGCGAAGATCACCAAGCTCGGCGACGAGCTGGCAGGGCTGACCCTCAAGGAGGCCGTCGACCTGGGTGATTACATGAAGGACACCTACGGCATCGAGCCCGCCGCTGGCGGCGGCGTCGTGATGGCTGCCGGCCCGGCCGGTGGCGACGGGGGCGCTGAGGAGGAGAAGAGCTCCTTCGACGTGATGCTCACCGGTGCCGGCGACAAGAAGATCCAGGTCATCAAGGTGGTTCGCGAGATCACCGGCCTCGGTCTGAAGGAAGCCAAGGAGCTCGTGGACAGCGCCCCGAAGGCTGTCAAGGAAGGCGTCAGCAAGGAAGACGCCGAGGAGCTCAAGGGCAAGCTCGAAGAGGTTGGTGCAGCGGTCGAGCTCAAGTAAGTCCGGCCCCTGCTCCGGGGGGTCATTGGAGTTTCAGCGTCGCCCCGTCATACCGGCGGGGCGGCCTCTTTTTCCCTTTCTTCCGAATCGGCCCCGAGCCCTGATCGGATTTTGAACGGATCCGATAGCTGGTGGGTCGTACTTTTTGCTGAATTCTGGCCGGATTTCGGTTGCACAGCCCCCGGGAGGGCGCTTGACCGGATCGGGTCCAGGCTGGTAGGCTACAGGGCTAGATCTGACGCGGTGCGAGGTACCAGTACGCCTTGGACAATCCAATCTGAACGACATGCACATGCATTGAGATCCTCAGTCCCCCTGAGGGGGCTGTGGTTACAGTCTCAGCATCCCGAGGTCATTCGATGGCAGAGACGAACGTGCGCAATTATGCGAAGCGTGGCGACGCGACCCCGGTCCCCGATCTCACGGTGGTCCAGGTGGACGCGTATGAGCGATTCCTCCAGATGGAGCATGCCCCCGATGAGCGCGAACAGCGCATGGGGCTGGAGTCGCTGCTGCGCGAAATCTATCCGATCGAGTCGTACGACGGCACGATGGAGCTTGAATACATGTACTACGCGCTCGAAGAGCCGAGGTACACCCCGGACGAGTGCCGGGAACTCAAGCTCACCTACGGCCGGCCCTTCCGGGTCTGCCTGCGCCTGAATCGACAGAACCACCCCGATATCCCCGAGGAGGAAATCTACCTCGGCGAGATCCCCATCATGATGGGCGGCGGTGAGTTCATCGTGAATGGCGCCGAACGCGTCATCGTCAGCCAGTTGCACCGCTCGCCGGGTGTCGACTTCTCCATCATCTCCGCAGAGGGCGACCGCCCCCTCCACTCCGCACGCATCATTCCCGAACGCGGCTCGTGGATCGAACTCGAGGTGACCAAGAAGGACGTGCTGGCGATGCGGATCGACCAGTCGACCAAGCTCGCCGCGACGACCTTCCTGCGCTGCCTGGAGGAAGAGATCGCCTCCACCTCCGCGATCCTGAGCCTCTTCTACGAGATCACCGAGATCTCGGTTGAGAACCTGCGCGAGGAGCACTGGGCGGCCGAGACGATCATCGACACCGAATCGGGCGAGGAACTCGTCCACGTCGGTCGTCAGATCGGCGAGCACGTCGAGGCGATCGTCAACTCCAGTCTCAAGAAGGTCCGGGTCATCCAGAACCCGTCCGACCCGCTGATTCTGAACACCGTCGCTGAGGAGAAGCTGGACCAGTTCCAGGAGAACGCCTCCTCCGAGTACGAAGCGGCGCTGCTCAAGATCTACACCCGCCTGCGCCCCGGCAACCCGCCGCAGGTGGAGAAGGCCCGTCAGCTCTTCGCCGAGAAGTTCCTTGACGAGAACCGGTACCGCCTCGGCAAGGTGGGTCGCTTCCGCATCAACCGGAAGTTCGACCTCGATGTGCCCGAGGACCAGATGTTCATCCGCGCCGAGGACTTCCTCCGTGTCATCCAGTACATGCTGGATCTGCGCTCCAAGCGCCCCGACCCCAAGACGGGCCGTCCCATCGCGCAGGTCGATGACATCGATCACCTGGGTAACCGTCGTCTGCGGACGCTTGACGAACTCGCCATCGAGGAGATGCGCAAGGGCTTCCTGAAGCTTCGACGCACCGTGCAGGAGCGCATGAGCGTCAAGGAGCCGGATGAGCTGACGAAGATCGCGGATCTCGTCAACAGCAAGTCCATCAGCTCCGCGATCGACTTCTTCTTCGGTCGCTCCGAACTCTCGCAGGTCGTCGACCAGACCAACCCGCTGTCGTCGCTCGTTCATGAGCGCCGCCTGTCAGCCCTCGGCCCCGGCGGTCTGAACCGCAAGCGCGCCGGCTTCGAGGTGCGCGATGTGCACATCTCGCACTACGGCCGCGTCTGCCCCATCGAGACACCGGAAGGCACCAACATCGGCCTGATCTGTTCGCTGGGCATCTACTCGTCGGTCGACGAGTACGGCTTCCTGCTCACCCCGTATCGCGAGGTGAAGGGTGGCAAGGTCACCGGCAAGATCATGCACCTGCGTGCCGACGAGGAAATGAAGACCGTGCTGTCGCCCTGCGATGCGCTGGACCAGGAGGGCAAGTTCCACTCCGGCAACGTGCTCGCCCGCGTCGACGGCGAACTCGCGGAAGTGAACGTCGAAGAAGTCAACTTCGTCGACATCGCGCCCAAGCAGATCGTCGGTGTCTCCGCTTCGCTCATCCCCTTCCTTGAGCATGACGACGCCAACCGCGCCCTGATGGGTTCCAACATGCAGCGCCAGGCCGTGCCGCTCATCTGCGTGCAGCCTCCGTGCGTGGCGACCGGGATGGAACAGCATGTCGGGCGCAACTCCGGCATGGTCATCAAGGCCCGCAACGCCGGCACTGTGACCTTCGTCGACGCCGAGCGCATCATCATCGACAACGCCGATGAGTACGAACTGCGCAAGTTCGTCGGCCTCAACGAGCGCACCTGCCTCAACCAGAAGGTGCGCGTCGTGCCCGGCCAGAAGGTCAAGAAGGGTGATGTGATCGCCGACGGCGCTTCCACGCTCGACGGCGAACTCGCCATCGGACGCAACGTCCTCGTGGCCTTCAACACCTTCGACGGCTACAACTTCGAGGACGCCATCGTCATCTCGGAACGCATGGTCAAGGATGACGACTTCACGTCCATCCACATCGAGTCCTTCGATGTCGAGATCCGCGAGACCAAGCTGGGTCGCGAGGAATTCACCCGCGACATCCCGAACGTCTCCGAGAAGAGGCTCCGCAACCTCGACGATCATGGCATCATCCGCATCGGTGCCCGCGTCGGCCCCGGTGACATCCTCGTGGGCAAGGTCTCACCCAAGTCCAAGAGCGAACTGACGCCCGAGGAGAAACTGCTTCACGCCATCTTCGGCCGGGCCGGCGAAGACGTGAAGAACGACTCCCTCGAACTGCCCTCCGGCAAGTCCGGCATCGTGATCGGCACCCGCCGCTTCTCCCGACGCGTGCACATGAACGATGAGCAGAAGAAGCAGCTTGAGAAGGACATCAAGGCGTACGAACTCGAGATGGACGAGAAGGCCATCACGATCTTCCGCCAGATGATCGCCGCCGTCAACGAGATCATCGGCTCCGAACTCGTCGACCCCTCAACGCGTCAGCGCGTCGGTGCCTCCGACATCGCTGAGGTCATCATCGAGCAGATCCAGAACTTCGATCTGAAGTGGGTCAAGGGCTCGAAGGAAGCTCGCGAGCAGGCCTCCACCGTCTACGGACAGTTCTGGCCTCGCATCGCCGCCATCGAGAAGGAGAAGGAGCGCAAGGTCGCGCATATGAAGCGCGGCGACGAACTCCCCTCCGGCGTCCTCGAGATGGTGAAGGTCTACCTGGCCACCAAGCGTCAGCTTTCGGTGGGCGACAAGATGGCCGGCCGCCACGGCAACAAGGGTGTGATTGCCCGTATCGTTCCCGAGGAGGACCTCCCCTTCATGGAGGATGGCACTCCCGTCGACGTGCTGCTCAACCCGCTGGGCGTGCCCAGCCGAATGAACGTCGGCCAGATCCTCGAAACGCACCTTGGATGGGCGGCCCAGGTCCTGGGATTCCAGGCGGTGACACCCGTCTTCGACGGCGCCACCGAGGCGGAGGTGCACCAGGCGATCGACGAGGCCAACAACCACGTCGCCACCAAGCTCGCGAAGTACGAAGACACCGGCAGCCATCCGCATCCGCGAGAACTGCTCGCACACATGCCGCGAGGCGGCAAGGTGCAGTTGTACGACGGTCGCACCGGCGAGCCCTTCAAGCAGCGCACCACGGTGGGGTACATGTACCTGCTGAAGCTGCACCACCTCGTTGACGACAAGATCCACGCCCGTGCCACGGGTCCCTACTCCCTCATCACCCAGCAGCCGCTGGGCGGCAAGGCCCGCACCGGCGGTCAGCGCTTCGGCGAGATGGAAGTGTGGGGTCTGGAAGCCTACGGCGCGGCCTACATCCTCCAGGAACTCCTCACCGTCAAGTCTGACGATGTCGAGGGACGCACCAAGATCTACGAGTCCATGGTCAAGGGGAGCAACACGCTCGTCGCCGGCATGCCGGTGGCCTTCGATGTGCTCTGCAACGAGATCAAGGGACTCGGCATGAACGTGACACTCGAGAAGAGCCGCCTGGAAGAGAGTTCACTTCTCTGACCGACCTGACGGCCCCTCCACACCATCGATCGATACACGACCAGCAAATCAAGGACGAATCCATGAAGAGCATCTGGACACTCATCCTCGCAGCCGGCGTCGCGACCGGCCTCACCGCCTGCTCCGACAACTCCACCGACGGAAACGGCGACGGCGGGACGACGAACACCAGCAACGACGACGGCGATCACGGCCACGATCATGCCAACGGTGACCATGACCACGATCATGACCACGGCGATCACGCCGACACCAGCACCGCGGAAGGCACCCTGACGGCGTTCCTCGGTGCCATGTCCGAGGGCCATTTCTCCGAGGCGCTCGAGATGTGCGATCCGGGCAGCGAGGGGCACGAGCAGCTCAATCAGATGATCGACTCCTCCCAGAAGGCCAAGGACAACGGCTTCAACCTCGATGGCATGTTCAGCGGCCCCTTCGAAGGCGCTGAGACGGAAGCCGTCACCGTTGACGACGACCGCGCCCGCTACTCCGTGAGCCTCTCCACCGGCAACACCGTGGATGTGGACCTCAAGCAGCGCGACGGCAAGTGGTGGGTGATCGCGCCCGGAACACTCTTCAAGCCCCGCGCGCCTCAGGAAGGCGAGCTCGAGGGCATGGGTACGCCTCCCGCCGGCGGCTGATCAACCCCGATCTGCCGCGCGATCGCGGGTGCCCCCCGGCGCCCGCTGTTTTCCGTCCGCACGCTGTTGCGACGCTTCTCCTCTGATGTGAACTCCAGTCCCGGGAGCACCCGAAACCATGCCCGAATCCGTGTACGACCGCGTTAACGACTTCGGCTCCGTCAAGATCACCCTGGCGAGCCCGAACGACATCCGCTCGTGGTCCTTCGGCGAAGTGAAGAAGCCGGAGACGATCAACTATCGCACCTACCGTCCCGAGAAGGACGGCCTGTTCTGCGAGCGCATCTTCGGCCCGGAGCGCGACTATGAGTGCGCCTGCGGCAAGTACAAGGGGACCAAGTACAAGGGCATCATCTGCGATCGCTGTGGCGTGAAGGTGACCCACTCGCGCGTCCGCCGGAAGCGCATGGGGCACATCAACCTCGCGGCCCCGATCGTCCACATCTGGTTCTTCAAGGCCATGCCCAGCCGTCTCGGCAACCTGCTCGCCATGAAGACCAGTGACCTTGAGAAGATCATCTACTTCCAGGACTACGTGGTTGTGGACGCCGGTGACACGGAACTCGAGTTCAAGCAGATCCTCACCGAGGACGAGTACCGCGCGGCGGTCGACAAGTACGGCAACGCCTTCAAGGCCCTCATGGGCGCCGAAGCGATGCGTTCCCTGATCGACTCCACCGATCTTGATGCGCTCTCGGAAGAGATCCGCCTCGCGATCAAGGAGACGCGGAGCAAGCAGAAGCACAAGGACCTCTCCAAGCGGCTCAAGATCGTCGAGCAGATCCGCCATTCCGAGAATGACCCCTCCTGGCTGATCATGGATGTCATTCCCGTGATTCCGCCCGACCTGCGCCCGCTGGTGCTCCTCGAGTCCGGCAACTTCGCCACCTCCGACCTCAACGATCTCTACCGGCGCATCATCAACCGCAACAACCGCCTCAAGAAGCTGATGGACCTCAACGCTCCCGAGGTCATCATCCGCAACGAGAAGCGCATGCTGCAGCAGGCTGTCGATGCCCTCTTCGACAACGGCCGCTGCCGTCGCCCGGTGCTCGGTTCCAGCAACCGCCCCCTCAAGTCCCTCACCGATATGGTCAAGGGCAAGCAGGGTCGCTTCCGCGAGAACCTGCTCGGCAAGCGCGTCGACTACTCCGCCCGCTCCGTCATCGTGGTGGGACCGGAACTCAAGCTCAACCAGTGCGGCCTCCCCAAGAAGATCGCCCTCGAACTCTACCAGCCCTTCATCATCCGCAAGCTCAAGGAGCACGGCCTCGCGGACACCATCAAGTCCGCCAAGCGCATGCTCGAGCGGCGCGATCCCGAGGTGTGGGACATCCTTGAAGAAGTCATCGACCAGCACCCCGTGCTGCTCAACCGCGCCCCCACCCTCCACCGCATGGGTATCCAGGCCTTCGAGCCGGTGCTCGTGGAAGGCAACGCCATCAAGGTGCACCCGCTCGTCTGCACCGGCTTCAACGCCGACTTCGACGGTGACCAGATGGCGGTCCACCTGCCCCTCTCCGTGGAGGCACAGGCCGAAGCGCACGTGCTGATGCTGTCGACCAACAACATCTTCTCACCTGCCAACGGCATGCCGATCATCTCGCCGTCGCAGGACATCGTGCTCGGCGTCTACTTCATCACCGTCATGGATGTGGACTCCCCCAAGGATCCCGCCGGACTGCCCTCCTTCAAGGATCGCCACGAAGCGCTCCTCTCCTTCACGCAGGGCAAGATCGGGATTCACGATCCCATCGTCGTCCGTCTCCGCGAGTTCGAGGAAGTCGTCACCAGCCAGAGCGATCATCCCGAGCCGATGCCCGCCAACAAGCGCCTCGTGACCACCGTCGGACGCGTCATGTTCTCCGACATCCTGCACGACGGCCTGCCCTTCTACAACTGCGCACTCGGCAAGAAGGGTGCCGCCCGCGTGATCGATGACACCTACGCCCGAGACGGCCGTGCATCGACCATCGATCTGCTCGACCGCCTCAAGGCCATCGGCTTCGAGTGGTCCACGCTCTCCGGTGTCTCCTTCGGGATCACCGACCTGCGTATTCCCGACGCCAAGCATGATCTCATCGCCGCGTCGCAGAAGAAGGCCGATCGCGTTCGTAAGAACTACGAACGAGGCATCATCACCGACCGCGAACGCTACAACCAGCTCCTCGATATCTGGGCGCACTGCCGCGAACAGGTCACCAAGGAACTCCTCAAGACCCTCAAGGGCGACCGCCGCAACCTGGATACGGGTGAGTACGTCTCCATCGAGAACATGGAAGGCGATCACTACCTCAACCCCGTCTATCTCATGTCCGACTCCGGCGCCCGAGGCAACACCTCGCAGATGCAGCAGCTCGCGGGTATGCGAGGCCTCATGGCCAAGCCTTCCGGTGAGATCATCGAGACCCCCATTCGCGCCAACTTCCGCGAAGGTCTGAACGTGCTGGAGTACTTCTCCTCCACCCACGGTGCTCGTAAGGGTCTGGCCGATACCGCGCTCAAGACCGCCGACTCCGGCTACCTCACCCGCAAGCTCTGCGACGTGGCACAGTCCGTCATCGTCAATGAGTATGACTGTGGTGCCGTTCGAGGTATCACCAAGCGCGCCATCTACAAGGGTGAAGAGGTCGACGTGCCGCTGCGTGACCAGGTCATCGGCCGCGTGAGCTGCTCGGACATCGTGAACCCGATCACCGATCAGACCATCGTCGCCCGCAACCAGATGGTCTCCCTCGAAGCCGCCCGCGCCATCGAGGACCTCGGTATCGACTCCGTCCAGGTGCGTTCGCCGCTCACGTGCGACACCGCCCGCGGCGTCTGCACGCTCTGCTACGGCATGGACATGTCCAACAGCCAGCTTGTTGAAGCGGGCATGGCCGTGGGCATCATCGCCGCCCAGTCCATCGGTGAACCGGGCACGCAGCTCACCATGCGTACCTTCCACACCGGTGGTGTCGCGACGACCAAGCTCCTTGAGACCGACATCCGCGCCATGCACGGCGGTGTGATCGAGCTTCGCGAATGCAACGAAGTGCCGACCCTCAACGAAGCCGGCGACGAAGTCATGGTGGCGTTGAAGCGCAACGGTGAAGTCGCGGTGCTCGATGACAAGGGTCGCGAACTCGAGAAGTACAAGGTGCCGTACGCGGCCGAGATTCTCGTGGAGAATGGCGTCGAGGTGAAGAAGGGGAGCCAGCTCGTCCGCTGGGACCCGCACCGTGTGCCGATCCTTGCCGAGAAGGCCGGTTCGGTCAGCTTCGTCGACATCGAACTCGGCGAGACCGTGCGTGAAGAAGACGCCGGCCAGGGCCAGAAGGCGCTCGTCGTCATCGAGCACAAGGGCGAGAAGCATCCGCAGATCGTCATCGAAGACAAGAACGGCAAGATCCTCGACTTCCACTACCTCCCCGCCAAGGCGCGTATCGAGGTGCAGAATGGTCAGGAGATCAAGGCCGGTCACATGCTCGCGCGTCAGCCTCGCGGCTCCGGCGGTTCGTCGGACATCACGGGTGGTCTGCCGCGTGTGACGGAAATCTTCGAGGCCCGCAAGCCGAAGGATCCCGCGATCATGGCGGAGATCTCCGGCCTGGTCGAGATTCACTCCGACAAGCGCAAGGGCAAGATGACCATCCGGATCATCTCGGACTCCGGTATCGAGAAGGATCACCACGTACCGCAGGACAAGCACCTGCTGGTGCACTCGGGCGACGTGATCGGTCACGGTGATCCGCTGATCGACGGCCCCCTCGTGCCGCACGACATCCTGCGAATCAAGGGTGAAGATGCGCTGTATGCGTACATGCTCGAAGAGGTGCAGAACGTCTACCGTGCCCAGGGCGTGACGATCAACGACAAGCACATCGAGACGATCCTGGCCCAGATGCTCCGCAAGCTGCGGGTCGAGAACCCCGGCGACACGGAACTGCTGCCGCATGACGTGGTGGACAAGTTCGTCTTCCGCGAGCACAACCAGCGGGTGGCGAACATGGGGCGCATCTCCGATCCCGGTGAAACCGACCTGCCCCTCGGTGCTCTGGTCACCAAGGCGGAGATCAAGGAAGCCAATGCGAAGGCGGAAGCCGAGGGCAAGGCACCGGCCAAGGCCAAGAAGGCCCGCCCGGCAACCGGCCGCACGCTCCTGCTCGGCATCACCAAGGCATCGCTCCAGTCCGAGTCGTTCCTCTCCGGCGCCTCCTTCCAGGAGACGACGAAGGTGCTGACGGAAGCCGCTCTGAAGGGCGCGATCGACGAACTGATCGGCCTGAAGGAGAACGTGCTGCTCGGCCACCTGATCCCGGCCGGCACGGGCTTCAAGTCCTACCAGAACATGACCTTGACCCAGCTTGCCGAGGCGGACATCGCCGAGGAGATGGACGAGGAAGCCATGCTCGCCGAAGCCGCCCAGGTCGCCGAGTCCCTCGGCGCCGAGCGGACGGACAACAACGGCGTGACGGTCCAGGTCAACGACATCATGATCGGAGAGCGCAGCAGCAGCGCCGGTCAGAACTGAACGACGACGCTATCATGAGCGTCAGACAAGAGACTGAGGGCGTATAGCTCAGTCGGCTAGAGCGCTGTGTTCACACCGCAGAGGTCACTGGTTCGAGTCCAGTTACGCCCATTTGCCGCTAAGGCCACCCGCACCACGGGTGGTCTTGTGCGTTCCGGAAACTCCTTGACTTCCTCACTGGGACACCCATACTGAAACGATGATGAAACGTTACAGGGTGTTCCGGCGTCCACCTCGCAGCCACCATGCCACCGGCTTCACGCTCATCGAGGTGCTTGTGGTCATCGCCATCATCGGCATCCTCGTCGGGATGCTGCTTCCGGCGCTGGGGCGGGCGCGGGAGAGTGCGCGGGGGACGATCTGTTTGTCGCAGCAGCGGCAACTCGCGCTGACCATGTTCATGTATGCCGGTGACTACGGCCAGATCCCCGGCGCCGTCGGTCACGGGCCGCAGAACCTGGACTGGTCGGGACGCAACAATGCGAAGTACCTCGCCGCGCCCGATCGGTACAAGCACCCGATCGAGACGTCCCCGCTCTTCGATTACCTCGACGGTGTCGATGAGGCGCTCGAATGCCCGACCGCGCGGCGGGATGCCAATACCTTCTTCGACTACACGCTGATCTCACGCATGGCTGGTGCCAGACTCAACCTGCGCTGGCGCATGAACTATCCCCTCGAGCCGCAGAACCAGTACACCGGCACCGATCGCGACCACTTCCGCGTCCTTCCGCTTCTCGTCGAGGAGCACGAGGTGTTCTTCAATCGGGAATGGGATGACGGCACCTTTGCATGGTACGACCAGTTCTCGGATCGACATGCCTTCGGTGGTCACATCGCGTACATCGATGGCAGTGCGGAGCGTTTCATTCCGCCGCGGGGCGACGACTCGTTCACCGAGGAAAATGAGGACCTGAAAGTGATCCATCTGTTCCTCGAGGTCGGCGATCGCTGGTTGCCGGTTCACGACACCGGTTCTCCCTTCGGCTGGGTGAATCGGCCGAGTTGACCACACGGGCTCATCGGGGAACGCGGAATGCAAGATGCCACCAAGCCCGATGACCTCAGCCGGGTATCGCCGGGGACATGTCAACATTCTATTTTGCTTGGGGTGGGTCAATTGTCTCCCGTATGCTTGCAAGGTGGGTTGGACTCCTGAGTGAGGTACTCCGCGCGACAGTGCTGAATGTCTCATGGGAACCACGCGTCCGCCACGTCACGGGCGCTCAGTCTGAGGAAACGCCGATGCGATGCAGCGATGTCGCTGTGCCACCATCGGTATCACTCGTCAGGAGGTAAGGACATGAACTGGAACAGGAACGTTTTACCCTGCGCCGCACTGCTCGCGGTGCCGACTGCCTCATTCTCTGCGTTCACCCTTAATTCAGTGGATCTCGGCGGTGATGCCGCCTCGTTTGGGTCGCCAATCACCACATCCACGACGTACTACCAGGATGCCTTTGGCAACAACTACCCGCCCAGCGCAGCGTTCATCAACGTCTTCCCGACCCTTGAGTGCGACAGCTACATCGCCATGGACTCCAACGGCAGAAGCACCGCAACCTACACTTCTTCGGCTCCCGGTGGATCAACGCCCGGCTTCAGCTCGACCGCTGGACACTTCCCCGACGCCAGCACCCTGACGGGCGGGTACTTCACCGGCGGTGGCGTACCCTCAGCACTTGGCTCCGGCGGATTCGAAGGCGTCTTCATCGGCCAGGTGACGACCGATGGCGTCGTCGACGCACCAAACGTGCGCGTCAACACCTCAGGTGACGTCAACGGCACGACATCCCTTTCCGCAAACTCTGACGTCAATGGCGGAGAGGGTCCCGCCGTCAACGGTCTGGTGCTCTGGATCATCTGCCGCCCCGACCCGTCAATCGGACCGGGCTGGTACGACTGCGAGATCTGGGTCTGCCAGGTCCCGACCCCAGGGGCCGCAGGTCTTCTGGGACTCGCAGGCATCGCCGCGATTCGCCGCAGAAGATGAAACTGGATGTTTCCTCCCGGGCTCTGCAGTGAAGCCCTTGACGAACTTCAGGGTGCCGGTCGGCGACCGTCGATCGGTACCCTTCTTGCCCGCACCGAGAACTCTGCGCGTCATGACGGGTCCCGTGTGCCTGGGGGCCATCGCAGCGACACCGGTGCGGGTGCATTCCGGGTACTCGAGGACATGCCGGTCGCCCGGGTCATTCGAAACACCGAGTGAAACACCGTCGGCATCCAACCGATCCTGCCGGTCTGGTCGGTGCATCGCACAGCAAGCGTGTGCTGATGCAACGATTGTCTGCCAGGTCCGGCGGCTCCCTGCATCCAGCGGGCTCTGCCGAGCGAGAACATTGGGTGAATTCACCGCTTCGGAGCCTGCACATGCCTCGACTCTTCTCGCGCCGTCGACTCCTCGCGCTTGCCGCAGTTGCTGTGGGCGGAAGTGTTTTCCTTGCCAACTACGGGTGCGCGTCTTCGATTCCGCGCCGCGATCCGACGGGCGAGGTGTTTCCGAGCGTCGTTGGTGAATCGCTGGAGAAGGAGCGGATCGAAGTGCCCGAGGCATTCGCCGGGGAACCGGTGGTGATCTTCGTCGGCTATCGCCAGTCGACGCAGTTCGACATCGATCGTTGGATGCTGGGCATGCTCATGGCGGATGCGGATGTCCGGCTCGTGGAGCTGCCGACCATCCCCGGCCTGATCACCGGGCTTGCGTCCGGCTGGATTGATGACGGGATGCGATCAGGCATTCCACCGGAGGACTGGAGTGCGGTCGTGACCCTGTATGGCAACGCCGCGAGTCCGGTCGCCCGCTTCACCGGGACCAGAGGCGGGCGCAACGCGCGGGTGCTGCTGCTCGATCAGAAGGGTGCCGTCGTGTGGTATCACGACGAGGGGTACTCCCCCCGCGAAGCCACGGAACTCATCCGTGCCCTGGAGTCGCTCCGCGATTCGTGACCGGTGTCGATCGCAGGAACGTCGTCAGGTTCGACGGCGTCGCCACGCAGCGAGGCAGGGGATGACTGCAAGAGCCGCGGCGGTTCCCGGCGTGGGGATGATCTGCCATGCGACGTCGAAGGTGCCGTCCCTTACCAGGTACTGATCTTCCTGGAGTGGATGGACACTGGTGCCGTAGCGGTTGTCGGCACCGCTGTCCGGATTGGTGGTCCAGAGAAAGGCAACGCTTCCGCCTTCGCGGTAGATGCTCAGCCAGTACGCGTCGCCCGCGGCGATCGAAAAGCTCGAGGGCAGATCGGTTTCCCAGTAATACCGCAGGCCGAAAGGCGACTGGTCGACGGCACTGTTGGGGATCATCTCTTCATACAGCGAAGCACCGACCCCACCGACGCCATCATCGGCGTAGATCTCGATGAGCCAGTCACCGCTCTCGGCGCTGCCGGCGGTGCCCCACCAGCCGATGGTCGTGATCGCCGTACTGGTCGGCGCGGTGAAGTTATCGGCGACACGCTGCGTCGTCGCTGATCGAATCGTGCCGCCGGGATCACCGGGCGGTTGCAGTACAACAGGCGATCCACCAGCGAACACAGGCGAAGCGATCGCGGCACCGGCAAACACACACTGCATCATACGTGTCATGACATTCCTCCCTTGCAGCCCGAGTCTAGTTGCTGCGGTACCGCGTTCCAAGGGAAAACCGGAGAGTCCCGTCATCGGAGGAGAGCGTTAACGAAACGGCCCCGCTCGGATGAGCGGGGCCGAAGTTCATTCAGAGATGTGAGTTGTGATCAGTTGCAGATCACGCCCCAGAACGTGAGGACCTCGTTGAGGTCGTCGAAGTCAACGAAACCGTTGCCGGTCACGTCACCCATGGTGCCCGCCGGAACAGCGGTGTTCCACGAGGTAAGGACTTCGTTGAGGTCGTCGAAGTCGACCATGAGGTCGCCGTTGGCATCGCCGGGGCAGTTGGGCGGCGGCGGGGCGCACCAGCTCACGGCCTGATCGATCACGAGCATGCGCTCGGACATCGACAGGGCTTCGAGCGGGAAGCCGAAGAAGGACGTGCGGTAGGTGCCGGCGTCTTTGTTCACGGCCGCATCACCGGCGCTGCCGGAGAAGGCGAGTTCCGCCGTGCCATCCGGGGTCACGCGGTCACTCCAGTTGGAGAAGGGGAAGCTCAGGGTGTAGGGACCCATGCCGCCGTACACGCTGCCGGAGCCGGTCACATTGCCCTGCGAAACGTCGCTGGAGTAGGACGCAACGCCGAGGTAGCCGGAGAGGAAGGATGTCAGGCCGCGATCGTAGAGGTAGTCCTGGCTGGACATGATCAGGCAGCGGTCGCCGCCGTCGAGCCATGAAGCCAGAGCGGACTCACCAGCGCTGCCGGGGCCGGCGGCGCCGCCGAACTCGTCACCGGTGAACCAGATCACGATGACGTACTGGTTGAGGTCGTTGATGGCGGGCTCGTTGTCGGTGTTCACGGTGTCCCAAAGGTCGTAGTCGATGCCGAGGCCGTCAAGGGCATCGGTGTAGTAGGAGCGGGCGTCGGGGCTGTTGTCGTCGTCGTCAACGAGCAGCACGGCCGGGACGTCCCGGGTGCGGAAGCTGATGACGGCAGAGTAGGAGCCGTCGCCGCAGGGGTTGGAGGCCCGGACGCGGGCGTAGTAGAGGGTGTCGGGGTCAAGCGTGACAGCGGAGGTGAACTCGGGATCCGTCGTGGTGCCGGAGTCAATCACCGTGCCGCCGAAGGAAGCCGAAGTCGCAAGCTGGAAGTCGTAGGTCGCGGCCTGGGCCGGAGCTGACCACATGAAGGTGGGCACCAGCGAGACACCGGTCGCACCATTCGAAGGCGATGTGATGCCGGGTGCTCCCGGTGCCATCGTCGACAGTTCGATGGTCGTCGCGGTGTCGCGCGACAGGGAGGCGGACATGCCGTTGATGTTGACCACATAGGTGCCCGCCGCGGCGCCGCTCATGTTGGAGACGGTCATGACGGAGGAGCCGCCGGGAACGACGGGGTTGGTCGAGAAGTTGACCAGCGATCCGGCGGGCTCACCGGTGGTGCTCAGCGTGACCGGTTCGGCGAAGCCGAGGATAGCGGGCACATCGACGTTCACCATGACGGTGTCGTCATCACAGGTGGCGGTGCTGGAGGGCGTCGCGGAGAGACCGAAGCCGGGCTCCTCAGCGCAGTTGTAGCAGACGAACGCGAAGTCCTGATCCGTACCATCGCCGACGCCGGGGATGGCGTCGGAGTTGATGTCGGTGGCGACCACGCGAACGGTCACGGCGCCGGGGGGCGTCGGGCCGAGGAAGACGCCCTCGGTGTTGTTGATCGCGTCGGCAGAGCCGCCGGCTGTGGTCCAGCCGGACGCGCCGATGTTGTTGCCGCGATAGGTGGTGGCACCGGCTTCGACGATGAGGTCGAGGTCATTGTTCCACGCGGGGGTGGAACCACCAAGGCCGTGGCCGGGGGCGTCCGTCCAGACGAGCATCATGCGCATCGGACGTGCGGGGTCCGCCGGGGAGACGGACAGGGTCCACTCTTCGCCGGTGTTGTCGAAGACCTGCGGGTTGTCGAAGTAGCGCACGCTGTCGATGGGATCGACGACGGCTTCGAGGTCCATGCGGCCCCAGCCCTGCTTGCTGTCGAAGGGCTGACCGAGCGTGCCACCGTCGGCATCCAGGTTGCCGGCCAGGCTGTGCGCCACGGGGAGGAACGCAGCCTTCACGAGCGCGGGGCTCGGGTCGGCGATGAAGCCCGGCAGGTTGCGGTAGTACTCGATGAAGAGTGCGACGGCGCCGGAGACGTGCGGAGAGGCCATCGAGGTGCCGCACTTCAATCCGTAGCTGGACGTGGTGTCGGTGGAGTCGATGGAGCAGCCCGGGGCGACCATGTGCGGGATGGTGCGGCCGTCAAGCGCGGGGCCGTGCGCGGAGTTGGAACTCAGGTCATCGATGTCCAGGATCTGCACGCCGGGGGCGGTCTGACCCTTGGTGGAACCGATGTTGAAGATGTTCTTCGCTTCGTCGGGCGTGCCCTGCGTCTGGAAGCCACCGTTGCCGTTCATGAAGGAAAGGACGTAGGTGAGTTCCTGGTTGCCGGCCATGGTATCGACGGAGTCGCGGACGCCGACGTCGACCTGGTAGGTGTCGTCGTCATAGCCACGGGGCGTGCCGGCGGGGCCCCAGCTGTTGCCGGAGAGGGATGCGCCGTTGTTCCATGAATCCTTCATGAGCTTGAGCATGCCGCCCGCTTCGGTGAAGTGGGGGCTGTAGACCTGCTCGACGAGGTTGGCGCCGGGGGCGACGCCGAGGCCTCGGTTGAAGCCGGCGGAATCGAGCGTGCCACTCACGCCGTCACCCGCCATGATGCCCGCGGTGTGCGTGCCGTGGCTGGATGAAGAGGAGCCGCCGCACGTTGGGCCGGTGCAGACAAGCATGCGGTTGACGAGGTCGGGATGGGTGTCCTGAACACCACCATCGACATTGGCGATGATGACGCCGGCGCCGTCGAGACCAACGCCGGAGAGCCAGGTCTCGTAGCCGGGGAAGGCGAGGTTGGTGCCATCCACGTTGTTGACATTGACCTGGTTGAACATCTCGCCGCGGAGGCCACCGTCGGTGGGTACTGGCTTGACGCTGTAGACACCCGGGATGGCCGCGAGGCTCTCGAGTTTGTCGGCGGCGATGGTGACCTTGACGAATTCGAAGGTGCGATCGATGACAGCGCGTTCCATGTCAGCGCCGCCGGCAGCGCCGAGGGACTGGACGACTGCGTTGACATCTGAGCCGCGATAGACCATCACCTTGACGTCGATCGCGTTGCGACCGAGGTTGCGGTAATCGGGCAGGAGTCGGTAGGCGGGCTTGAACTCACCGGTCCAGCGAACCATGTTCTGCTGGTTGGCGACGGCGCGCTGTTCGAGGTCACCCCAGACGACGTAGGTGTAGGGGTGGAGATACTTCACGACGCGCAGGCCGGAAGCGTTGAGCTGGTCGAGCCATTCCTGCTTGGCGGGACCCTTGAACTGCACGAGGTGCATGTCAGGGCCGTCGCGTCGGATGGCGTTGAGGCTGGCAGGTTCGACGGGCTGTCCATCGACGATGGGATCGAAGGCATTCTCCCCGAGGCGGAGCATGAAGGCATCCTGCTTCTCGGTGAAGGGGACGCCGGCGGCATTGAGCTTCGCGATCTGCTCGTCGGTGAGTTCGAGCCAGCGGAAACTGCCGTAGTTGATATCAAGGCTGGGCGTCAGGTCGAGCCCGGCGGCCTGGGCGAGGGCGCCTGCTGAGAGGCGGACATAGTGGGTGCGGTCCACCTGGTCGGTGGTATTGCTGATGACGTCAGCCGAAACGGCGCCGGACATGGACAGTCCGACGACAGCGGCCGCCAGCAAAGACGGTATGCGTCGATTCACGATGTGCTCCTGATCTGGGACTGGACACTCTCTCTACGCAGGGGCAGGGGGCGCGACAGCGCACCATGTCCCTCGACATCCGTCTACCCTACGTGACGGGGATGCCGCCTACAAGAACGAAATCGGCGCTCGAAGGGGACCAAATTCCGGCCAGATTGGGGATCGGACCCGGTCCGGTGATATTCTGAGGCCAATGGCCTGATCAGCGTTCCGATAGGCTCGGACGGAGTGCCTGGATGGGAATTGAACGGTATCACGAGACTGATTGATGAGGGGCGTCTCATGACGAATCAGGAGCACCTGGAGCACCTGCTGAAGGCGCGGCACGCCGGGATCGCAATCGAGTCGGATGAAGAGGTGTACGCACTTGGCCTGGTCCGCCAGGCGGTGATGGCCTTGCCCCATCAGCTTCGGATCTGGTCCATCCTCGACGGGCTGCGCGAGGGGTTGATCGAGAAGGCGAAGCCGGCAGCGGATACGGAGAACCCCGCCGCGGCGTTGTACGCCATGGCCCGGGTTGAAGAGCCGTTCATTGCGGTGTTCCTGGACCTCGTCAGTCATCTCGAGGACGGTCGGACGCGCCGGGCATTGCGCGAGTTGCTGATACACGCTGAGCGGCTCGGTTCGACGGTCATCCTGATTGATGCGACGGCTCACCTGCCTGTAGAGATTCGTGCACATATGACACGCTACACTCCGGCGCTACCGATGGCGGCAGAGATCGGGGAGATCATTCGTCAGACCGTGAAGTCACTGCACCGTGAGAATCCGATCGAGGCGACGCTGGCGCGCGCGGACTTTGATGCGGTGGTTCGGAATCTTCAGGGGTTGTCGCGATCGCAGGTGCGCCGGGTGATCCTGGATGTGATCATGGAAGATGACTGCCTGGACGAGGCGGACGTTGCCGGGGTGCTGTCGCGGAAGCGTCACATCATGTCGTCGGAGTGGCCTACCCCCCAAAAACTGATCCACTCACTATAAGAGTTCCGACGGGCCACGGGTTGGTCCAGGAGACTCTCGACGATGAAGCGGACACGACACACAC
>JAUIHS010000033.1 GCA_030432255.1 Phycisphaerae bacterium | reverse complement strand
CAGTTCGATCTGTGCGATGACCTGGTTGGTGAAGCTGTTGGACATCACGAAGCTGGGGTGACCGGTGGCACAGCCGAGGTTCAGGAGGCGGCCTTCGGCGAGCACGATCACGCTGTGCGCCTTGATACCCTTGGCCTTGTTCTCCTTGAACCGGTACTCGGTGACCTGGTCCTTGATGATGATGCGCTCGACATCGCCCGCAGCCACCATCTTCATCATGACCGCCATGCCGATCTCGTTGTCGAAGTGACCGATGTTGCCGACGATCGCGTTGTGCTTCATCTTCGACATGTGCTCGGCGGTGATGATGTCCTTGTTGCCGGTCGCTGTGACGAAGATGTCAGCCGTCTCGACGACATCGTCAATCGTCACGACCTCATAGCCGTCCATGCATGCCTGCAGGGCGCAGATGGGGTCGATCTCAGTGACCTGGACTCGGGTCTTCTGACCGGCGAGTGACTGGGCGCAGCCCTTGCCGACGTCGCCGTAGCCGCAGATCACCGCGACCTTGCCGGAGAGCATGACGTCCGTGGCACGGTTGATACCGTCGATCAGTGAGTGACGGCAGCCGTAGATGTTGTCGAACTTGCTCTTTGTCACGGAGTCGTTCACGTTGATCGCGCTGAGCAGGAGTTCACCCTTCTCCGCCATCTGGTAGAGGCGATGGACACCCGTGGTGGTCTCCTCGGAGACGCCGCGGATGTATGGCA
The DNA here is from genome assembly GCA_030432255.1 of Phycisphaerae bacterium. Lineage (GTDB taxonomy): Bacteria > Planctomycetota > Phycisphaerae > Phycisphaerales > UBA1924 > JAUIHS01. Next base: position 38,409 of record JAUIHS010000033.1, on the reverse strand, counting down.
CCATGCGGCGCCAGAAGTCGCCGTCCTCCTGCACCTTGTCGCGGATCAACGCGAGCACGATCTTGAACTCTTCGTTGTCGGTGGAGTCCGGGTCCGGCAGCGTCCCGTCCTTCTCAAACGCGATCTCCGCCTTGACGCCTTCGTGAATCAGGAGCGTGGCGTCGCCACCGTCGTCGACGATGACGTACGGGCCGTTGGAGCCGTTCGCGTCCGCCGGGAAAGTCAACGCCTGGAGCGTGCACCACCAGTACTCTTCCAGCGTCTCACCCTTCCACGCGAAAGTGGGGGTGCCGGACTTGCCGTCGCGACCCTTGACGACCGCCGCTGCCGCCTCATCCTGAGTCGAGTAGATGTTGCATGACGCCCAGCGGACATCGGCACCGAGGTCCTGAAGGGTCTCGATGAGGACCGCGGTCTGCACGGTCATGTGAAGCGAACCCATGATGCGGGCACCCTTCAGCGGCTGAGCCTTGCCGAACTCATCCCGGCATGCGATCAGCCCGGGCATCTCGTGCTCCGCCAGGTGGATCTGCTTGCGGCCGGCATCCGCAAGATCCTCGTTGCGCACCTTGTGATTGAGGTCACAGGTGAGGGGGAGGCCGGTGTTGAGGAACTCGGAAGTCATGGTGGTCACAGTATGTCTCCTTGGTGTGATGGCGTACCGACGCCGGTGTCAGGCGCCGGGCGCTGTTGCCGAGGCCGCGAAGAGTCCGGGGCCACGGGCGTTTGGATCAGTGGGAAGTGGAACCACGCCGGGATCTTCGAATCCGGCTTCGACCAGCAGGTCACACATCGCCTCCGGCGCAAAGCCGGTATGCAGGTGTCCCATGCTGTGCCGGAACGTCGATCGGTCGTGCGTGTACATGTCAACAATGAGGACGCGGCCACCCGGACGCACAACGCGATTCATCTCGCGCAGGGCGGGGACCGGATCTTCGATGAAGTGCAGAACGAGCAGGCAGGTCGCCGCATCGACCGCGCTGTCTTCGAGAGAAACATCCTCGATGGAAGACTTCAGGAAGCGGACGTTCTCGTGCTCGGCAAGACGCTTCTCCGCCGCCTTGAGCATTGCATCCGCGCGATCGATGGCAATCACCTCGTTCACGTGCGGGGCCAGCCATGCTGCAACATTGCCCGTCCCGCAGCCGAAGTCCGCGACGGTCCAACCCCGGGGGATCAACGAGAGGAGTGCCGGGGCCGTGAAGTGGCGCCCGAAGAGTTCGCCGCGAAGCTGATCCCATTCATTGGCGACCTGTCCGAAGAAGGTCTGGCTGTCCGTCCGTCGTTCGGCGAGGACGGCTTCGAGGCGTCTGAGGTCCTGCTGATGGGTGGCGTCATCGTCCATCTGATCCCGGACGGTGACCCAGAGCGTGCGAGCACCGGTGGTGAGATCATCGAGCACGAGACGGTAGAGCGTGGCGGTGCCTTCCGAGCGTCGGATGAGCCACCCGGCCTCTGAGAGGATCTTGAGGTGGCGGCTGACGGTTGACTGAGGCAGTTGCAGCACGCGTGCGACTTCACCGACACTGAGTTCCTGTCGCTCGAGCAGGCGACAGGTGCGCAGCCGAATGGGTTCGCTCAGGGAGGCGAGCCGGGCGGTGATCGTGTTTGTGTCGACTAACTGATTCATCCGTTCATCCGGATGAAGGGTAGAACCCCCTTCATGCCCTGTCAAGCGGTCCTGCCCTGTGATAGGCTTCGGCCATGCTCAACAAAGTCCATGATTCGGCAGTATCGGCACTGGAGTTTGCCCGGGAACGCGGAAGTGTCCGTGACGGCATGACCGTCATGGTGGGCGGGTTCGGTCTGTGCGGAATCCCCGAGCACCTGATCGTGGCGCTGCGGGATTCCGGGGTATCGGGCCTGACGTGCATCTCCAACAATGCGGGGGTGGACGACTTCGGCCTCGGCCTGCTGCTCCAGACCCGCCAGATCGCCCGGATGGTCTCCTCGTATGTCGGCGAGAACGCCGAGTTTGAGCGGCAGTTCCTTTCCGGCGAACTGGAGATCGAGTTCAACCCGCAGGGCACCCTCGCCGAGCGGATCCGGGCCGGCGGCGCCGGCATTCCCGCGTTCTTCACCGCCACCGGCGTCGGCTCACCCGTCGCCGAAGGCAAGGAACATCGGGACATCGAATTCCGCGGCCGCACCCGCCAGTACATACTCGAGTCCGGCCTGTGGGCGGACCTCGCGCTGGTCAAGGCGTGGAAGGCGGACCGTGCCGGCAATCTGCTCTTCCGCAAGACCGCGCGGAACTTCAACCCCATGATGGCACAGGCCGCGACCGTCACGCTCGTCGAGGTGGAGGAGATCGTCGAGGTCGGCGCCATCGATCCCGACCAGGTGCACACGCCAGGGTCCTACGTCGACGCGATCATCCAGACCGCACCAGAGAAGCGCATCGAGCAACGCACGGTGCGTTCGGGTTGAAGACTGTGGCGCTCCACACACGAAACAGAGTGACGATGACACGGAAGGATGAAGTGCGATGCCGCTGACACGTGAACAGATCACGATCCGGGCTTCAAAGGAACTCAAGGATGGCTACGTGGTGAACCTCGGCATCGGTATGCCGACACTCGTTGCCAACCACATTCCCGATGGCATGGATATCTGGCTCCAGAGTGAGAACGGACTCCTCGGTATCGGCCCCTTCCCCTCCGAACAGGAAGTCGATGCCGACCTCATCAACGCCGGAAAGCAGACGATCACCGCGCGGGAGGGGGCCGCGTACTTCTCCTCCTCCGACTCCTTCGCCATGATCCGCGGCGGCCACATTGACATGGCCATCCTGGGCGCGATGGAGGTCTCCCAGCACGGCGACATCGCGAACTGGATGATTCCCGGCAAGATGGTCAAGGGGATGGGTGGCGCCATGGATCTGGTTGCGGGCGTGCGCAAGGTCGTCGTGACGATGGAGCACTGCAACAAGAAGGGCGTCTCCAAGATCGTTCCGGAGTGCACTCTTCCGTTGACTGGCGTGCGCTGCATTGACATGGTGATCACGGACCTGTGCGTGCTGGAGATGGATGAGGACAAGGGCCTCTTCCGCCTGACGGAACTTGCTCCGGGCGTCACAGTGGATGAGGTGCGCGAGAAGACCGCCGGCGAGATCCTCGTGGACGATGGGGTCAAGGAGATCGCGGTGTAGCCTGCCGAGGGACGTCGGCAAAGATCAGTCTGAATCCGTGGGAAAGCGAATGACGTCGAGGTACTTGTCGAAACGTCCGGAGTTGTTCCTGACAATGTGCATCATCGCACCGGAACGACCTCCTGCTGACAAAGCCACCCCTGCTGGAACTTTGCTGCCGTGGTCAACCGAAGCCAGCAGTTGACCGCTCTTGAGGTTCCAGAGGACCATCGTCTCATGCCCGAGGCCAAGCAGATGACTCTCATCGGGGCTGACGACCAATCGCCCCAGTGTCTGACGAACCGGAGCGGGCGGCGGCTGAAGTTTCAAGGGCTGCGCCTTCTCGTCCGGCCTCTTGATCATGGGTCGCGGCATATCGAGGAAGATCACGCTCCCGTCGGCGCAGAGATAGGGCTCAGCCTGCGAGTTGGGGGTAACCCCGAATGCCTCGACCGCCCCGCCCTGATCATCGACCACCGCAACTTCCATCAGTTTCCTTTCGAGCGATCGGTTGACGGTTCCGTACATCGACAGGAAACGCGCGGACTGACCGGGTTCGCCTGTCACTGAGCGAGTCCACCGCTCAGCCTCAACCATTTCGATCCGACCACCGTCATAGACGTTGCTCTCCCGTTCCTCGACGATGCGGACCGCCTGGGTCACAGGATTCCACTCCACGAGCGAGACACGCCGCTCCGACTCGTTGTGCCAGACGGCAAAGACGCTGCTGCTGTCGGCGTTGTACCCCGCGACCGAAGTCCAGACGCTCGGCCGCCCTCGGGTGACTCGCTGTGTGATCGACCCACGTACGCCGATGACGCCCCCGGACTGCAGGTCGATCGCTGTCAGTGACTGGTAGTCGTTTCTCAAGGTGGCCCACCGGCCATCGGGAGAGATTTTCAGATCGAACTCGTTCCCGACAGCAAAGGGCAGGTCAACGAAAGCAACACGGCGCCACTCGGCAGTCGCCGGGTTCACTGCAAGTAGCTCGGTGCCTCGGCGAACAAACGGTTGGAGTCGGGTGATCGGCCGATCCTGGATCCATGTCACGGCCTCAGCCGAATCCCACTGGAACCAGCCGGCAACGGCCGGCCATTGACGACCCACGTTCATGGCCCAGGGCATCGCGTACAGGAGGCAGGTGACCAGCACGATCACAATCGTCGGAATGGAACGCCGGAGCCGGGTCTTTCCCGGACGTGCGGGCTTCGCCTCCAGATCGCGCCCGCACTCCGGACAGGTCGGGGGAGCATCCGTGACGTCGTAGTTGCACCTGCCGCAGTACACGCGCCCTTCAATCCGTGGCCGGCGCACGATTCGAACCAGGCGCCAGGTGCAAACGAGCAGGATCAGGGCGAGGAGACCGCCAAGGATCTCCGGCCAGTGGAAGACGCAGATCGACCAGAGATTCACCACTTCGGAGTTTGCCGCGACGTACAGCGTGTCGCCCTGCGGCGCAAAGGTCACTTCAAGGAGGTCTGTGGAGTGCGGGATGTTGACAGGGTGGACGGTCATGGGCTCACGAAGACTCACGGTTACCCGGACATGCGACACTTATGCCAACCACCGCCACGCGATTGCCGGTCATCGTTCCCGCCACCCTGGCACTTCGCTGAGGTCGAAGAGGTGCAGAGTATTCGTACCGGTTCGATTGCGCTCAAGCACCGCGAGTCGCCCGGACTCCGAGGCGAGGAAGATACCCGGCGTATGGTGACGGTCGACCTCCAGCGGCACCTGCCCGATCTCGAGCGACGTCGCAAGATCCCACAGGGTGATCGCGGTCCTGTTCCGAAAAAGGTCGTAGCTGGCCAGGAATTGCAGATCGCTGCTGAATGACGTGTCGAGCGTGGTCCGGGAATGGCGGAGCAACTGGTCCTCCCGGGGATCCTCGAAGTTCGTGATCCGGATCCAGCCGATCTCAGGCATCGCCGCGCGATGCCCGCGAACACTCGCTCGCGTGAAGTCGTTGTTGAACGGGAACCGGGCGCGAACGGCGCCCGCTTCGTCGATCAATTCGTGCAGCAACGCCTTGCTCATCGGAAAGTCAGAATCGGGGCAGCGCAGGAACCAGTCCTTTCCTTCAACCTCCACCGACGTCACCCAGGGTGGCTGCCAGAACTGGACGGAGCCGCAGAACCCGGTCGACTTGACCGACGGCATCGTGAAGAGCGTCCTCACCTGATTGGCCTCGGGCGTCCACGCGGCGACAGCAGACTCTCTGCCGCGTTTTGCCGAGAGGTACACAGTCCGGCTGTCAGCACTGAACCCGAGAATGTCGTCCCATGACTCGCCGTAGGCTGATCCGACGCGCGGAGCGGTGCAGATCTCATGGCCCGTGCGCAGGTCAATCGCGATGGGCCTGTGACCATCGCGAATGAGCTGCACGACCGCCGTTCTGCTGTCAGGCGCAATCTTCAAGCCGCTATCGACGATGCTGTCACCCCACAGGAACGCGATGCGCGACCGTGCGCCGGTCTTCAGATCAACCCGATGAAGCACATCGCCCTTCTCAATGATCGGCGCCATGGCCTTGAGTTGATCATGGTTCAGCGCATCGACGACTTCAGTCGACCAGCATTGCGGCGGCTCGTGCTCGAAGCCGAACTGAGCGAGGAAGGGAACGCATGCCGCGGCCGCCGCGACCATGCTCGCGACCTGCGGCTGCCCGAGTCGCATCGGTGAACGCAGAATGACATAAGCGGCGAGAAGCAGCAGGCCCATCACACAGAGTTCGGGCGAGACCTCTTCAACCAGCGCGAAGAGATCGACGGCATGATCCGTTGTCGTGATGTAGAGGCCGGATTCATCCGGAGCCATGGCCGCGCCGGTGACATCGTCGAATTGCAGCGGGCTGAGAGGCATGCTCGCTCCTTGCTCTACCTCAAGTGTACGGCAATCGATTCAGGCCGGTCATCGCTGATTGCGGAAGTCGGCAGAGTCCCCTCTCAGAGGTTCTCACCCTCGCTCCATCAGATTAGGATGCTTGCATGCCCGGTAACTCATCAGCATTCTGGTTTGACGCCCACCTCGACCTCGCGGCCCTCGCCGTCAACGGACGGAAGATGGACCTTTCACTCTCGGAGATGACAGATGAGTCCGCGGGCGTGTGGCCACCCGCCGGTGTGACCCTCCCCTCGCTTGCCGCCGGGCGCGTGAAGTTCGCGTTGGCGACGATCTTCACCGAACTCGACGGTGAGGATGCCGCCGGATACCCCGCCGGTGACGTCGAAGCCGCGTACCGCCGAGGGCGGGCGCAACTCGAGGTGTACGAAACCTGGCGTGATGAGGGCAAGATCGCCATCGACGTCGGCCGACTCGGACGCGTCGAACCCGGCGTCGGTGAGATCCGGGGTGGGATGGGGGTCAGTGAAGTGACGCCGCCGTCACTTGAGAGGCGCATCGCCCCCGCCCTGCGCGATGACCGGCTGCACATCGGCATCCTTGTCGAGAACGCGGATCCGATCCGTTCGCCCGATGAACTGGAATGGTGGCGCGATCGCGGTGTCGTCGCCATCGGACTCACCTGGGGACTCTCCTCGCGCTACGCCACCGGCAATGCGGTCGGAGCGGACAACACCGTGGGACTCTCCGACCTCGGCCGAGCCATGGTCAGGGCGATGGATGTACTGGGCGTGGTGCATGACCTGTCTCACCTGAGCCAGGCTGCCACCGAGGAACTCCTTGAATTGACCGATGCCCGTGTCATCGCATCCCACTCCAATTGCCGCGCCCTGCTGGGCGGCGGACATCAGCGGCACATCGCGGATGCGGCGATCGTCGAAGTTGCACGACGCGGTGGGGTGATCGGTCTCAACCTCGCACGCAATTTCATTCGCCATACTCTCGAAGATGCAGAGCGGCCCTCGGTCGAAGAGGCGCTGCGTCACGTCGAGCGTGTCTGCTTCCTGACCGGCACCCGCAAGGCTGTCGGTCTGGGATCGGATATGGATGGCGGCTTCACCGCACTTGACATGTGCGAAGGCGTGGAATGTCCGTCCGACCTCATGCGTCTGGTCGAGGGTCTGGCCGACCTCGGGTGGGACGACGAGGACATCGAGGGCTTCATGTGGCGGAACTGGATGGAGTTCTGGGCGGGCGCCAAGACACGCGCCTGACACCATGAGCCGTATCGATTCTCACTTCACTGTCGGGATCCACGCCGCAACGAGATCGCGTGCCGCCTCCAGATCGGACTTGTGGATCATCTCCGTGACGGAGTGGATATAGCGCGTACCCACCGAGAGGCCCGCCGCACGGCACCCCTTCATGGCCTGCTGCATGGCTCCGCCATCCTGCCCGCCGCGGGGGAGAATCGAGCGCTGCACCTTGATGCGCTTCTTCTTGGCGACCGCTTCGAGGTCGTTGATGAGTTCGTGATCGCTGATGATGGATGAGTCCATGACGTGAAGAACGGCACCGTCTCCCTGCTTCGTCACCGATTCCTCAGAGGGAACGCCCGGCGTATCGCACGCGAGCGTGGTGTCGAGGCCGAGGGCGATATCCGGCTCGATCGCGGACCCGGCGGTACGCGCCCCGCGAAGGCCCACTTCTTCCTGCACTGTGAAGACACAGTGCAGTTCACACGAATGAGCAACACCTGACTTTTCGAGGGCTCGGACGGACTCGATGCCGAGCCAGCAGGCGATGCGATTGTCGAGCGCCTTGCTCATCACCTTGTGGCCGACTTCTTCGAAGGGCTCATGCCAGACAATCATGTCACCCACGCGCACCTTGCGCTTCACATCCGCCGCGGGAAGACCAATGTCGATGAAGAAATCCTTGACCTCCGGAACCTTGCTCCGCTCTTCCGCACTCGAAATATGAATCGGACGGCCACCCGGGTTCATTGACCCGACGATGTCGCCGCCCTTTGTGCAGACCAGCACTCGTCGGGAGAACATGTTGCGCGGATCGAAGCCACCCGCGGGCTGAATGCGGATGAAGCCCTTGTCGTCGATGGCCTTCACATAGAAACCGATCTCGTCCATGTGACACGCCAGCATCACCTTCTTCGGACGCGCCCCCGAAGACTTCTTCTTCGCGGTCGACTTCTTCTTCGACGACGTGCGGCGACCGCGCGGGTCCCGCCGACACATGAGGTTGCCCATCGGGTCGGTCGTGATGTCATCGAAGAGGCCCTTCACCTCGGAGATGATGAGGTCGCGGACGCGCTCCTCGCGGCCGGGGATGCCGGGGGTCTCGCAGAGTCGCTTGAGCAGATCAGTGTTCATGAAGTTCTCCGGCCGCCGCGGACCGCGGGGCGTAGAATGTCGGCTTTAGTGACACAGGGGCGCCCATCATGGCTCAGAACAGCCCGTTGAACAAGCTATACGCGTCACAGGATGCGTCCTTCCTTCAGTACGGACCCGTGGCTGTCGTGGAAACGTTCGGGGAACTGGAAGCGGAGTACGCCGCGATCCGAAAGGGCTGCGTCCTCCTCGACATGCCTCACCGAGGCACGATCGAGGTCACCGGCGCCGAACGACTCGAGTTTCTCAACCGGATGCTCACCCAGGAACTCAAGGGCGTGCAGACCGGAGACGTCCGACGGACATTCTGGCTGAATCGCAAGGGACGCATCGAGGCCGATATCAGGCTCATCGAAATGGGTGATCGTACCTGGTTCGATCTTGATGTCACCGTCGCCGCTGACGCCATCAAGTCCCTCGAAGCGTATGTCTTTGCCGAGGATGCTCACTTCACGGATCGCTCTGAAACGATGCACCGACTGGCGCTTCACGGAGCCGCGGCGACAAGCGTGTTCCAGGTTGCCGGAGTTTCGCCCCCCGATGTCGGATCCGCTGTTCAAACTGAAGTGGGGGGCGCTTCCGTTCTCCTTGATCGGTATGACAGTGCCGGCTCACCGGGCTACGAGTTGATGTGCTCCGTCGATGAGGTCGAGACAGTCTCTGGAGCCCTTCAGGAGGCCGGAGCCTCATCGAAACTCCGCATGGCCGGCTGGCACGCGTACAACATTGCTCGCATCGAGTCCGGTACCGCGCTCTTCAATGTGGACTTTGGAACAAGTTCGCTCCCGCACGAGACAGGCGTCCTGCACGACCGAGTCTCGTTCACCAAGGGCTGCTACCTCGGACAGGAAGTCGTAGCCCGTCTGGAATCGCTCGGACATCCCAAGCAGATTCTCCGAGGTGTACGCATTGAGTCGGGCGATGACGGCTCGCCGGAACGACAGCCGATGGAGGGCGCATCGGTCTTCGCCGCGGGGAGCGACGACAACAAGGTCATCGGTGGTATCACGAGTTCGACGCGCAGCCCGATGCTGGGCGACACGATCATCTGCTTCGCGCAGATGAAGTGGAAGCACGCCTCGGCCGATACGCGCGTTCGGGTCGACACCGGCGTCGAAGGCATGGTGCGCGACGAATTGCGATTCTGGCCATCGCCGGAGTGACTCAGGGCAGTGCCGCGGTGGTTCCCACCGGGTCGGCGATCACACTCCAGACTTCGACATCAGTGCGCGTGTCCCCCGACCGGATATCGGTGACCGGAGCATACAACTCCGCCTCAATGATCCCCGCATCCGGCTGGATGTAGATGGCGACCGGCCCCTCTCCAATGTCCCGCAGTCGGTTCGCGGTGTCGACAGATGGCTGGCGTCGCAGCAACCAGTAGCCGTCGCGCCACACGGCGATGTCCGGAGTGGTGTCGAGCCAGATCTTGCCACCGCCCTCCCACATCGCATCGGGAATGCGAACGAGCACCCACCCATTGGCATCAGGGGAAGTGCAGATCGAATTGAAGCGAGCAATCGTCTCGTCGTTCCAGCCCCGTATCGGCGTGCCACGTTCGCGGCGGACGGCGATCAGACTGTCCGACGCCACCGCCGTGTTGATCCAGGCAGCAGCCGCGACCGAGGCTTCACTCACGTTCTCCAGCGCGAACGTCACGATCACCGAGGCGTCCGGCAGGATCTCAAATCGTTTGTGCTGGACGAGTCCGGTCAACGCCGGAGGATTGCTCGCCGCGATATGTGCGCGGGACCGGCTTGAGACGGTCGCAGGCCCCGTGTCCATCGCCACATCCGGCGGCCATGCCTTCGGTTCGCCCTGGGCGTCGATCCAGGCACCCTGACCATTCTGAGGGGCCGTCCACGAGTACATGCCGCCGTAGAACGTGTAATCGCCATTCGGGTCCGGAGCCTGATCGAGATTGGCGGTGTGCAGGAGATTGGTCCCGATCGGGCCGAAGGCTGTCACACGGTCGATGCCCGGTGCATAGGTGAGGGAGATATCGTGCGCATTGAGGACGTAGGCGCGGCCGCGGGGTGCTTCAGACGTCGATGAGATCCCAGCGCATCCGGAGAGCCCGATGGCGGCAAGGGAGAGGAGCAGGGCCCTGGTGTGCATCGTTGGGATCCTCCGGGCAGGGAACAAGCGGGGGGGAGCTCGGGGCACGTGTCCTGAAGCGGCCGATACGATACCATCCTGACCATGAGTGATGCGGAGACGAGCGTGAGTGCGACCGAGTCCACGACCGAGGCGAAGAAGAAGGTGCTGCTCGAGGTCAACGACCTCAAGACCCACTTCCCGATCCGATCAGGTGTGCTGCAGTTGACCACCGGCCACGTCAAGGCCGTGGATGGTGTCAGCTTCAAGGTCCACGAGGGTGAGACGCTCGGCTTGGTCGGCGAGTCCGGCTGTGGCAAGACCACCGTCGGGCGCTCGCTCCTGCGACTGATCCCGGCGACCGGCGGAACGGTCCACTTCGACGGCACCGATGTGCTGCACGCGGGTGGCATGGAGTTGAGGAGACTTCGCCGCGAGATGCAGATCATCTTCCAGGACCCGGCGGGCTCCCTGAATCCGCGCATGCGGATCGCGAGCATCGTCGGCGAGCCGCTCAGGGTGCACAAGATGTGCACGGACAAGGACGAACTGCGTGAGCGGGTGGAGGCGTTGCTTGTGAAGTGCGGCATGCCTCGGCTGGCTGCAGACCGCTATCCGCACGAGTTCTCGGGTGGTCAGCGTCAGCGCATCGGTATCGCCCGCGCCCTGGCCCTGGAGCCGAAGTTCATCGTGTGCGATGAGCCGACGAGTGCGCTGGATGTCTCGATCCAGTCACAGATCCTGAACCTGCTCGCTGACCTGCGTGACGACCTCGGCCTCTCATACCTCTTCATCAGCCACGACATGGCCGTCATCCAGCACATCTGCGATCGCGTGGCTGTGATGTACAAGGGCAAGATTGTCGAACAAGGCTCACGCGAAGAGGTGATCGAGAATCCTCAGCACATGTACACCAAGGCCCTCCTCAGCGCGGTACCGGAAGCGGACCCGATGCAGAAGAAGCAGCGCATCAAGTTTGAAGGCATGGCCATGTAGGTGTATCGCAGCGGGGTGCCCGGCCCGGCTCGAAGCGCTCATGATTGGAGTACGTGGACAAAACGCCAACACGGACGAGGCCCAGCTCGTCCGTGTCGCGTGTCGTTGAAGATGGGATTCCTGATGTAAGTCTGTCAATGCACGATCGAAACGGCCTTCTCGATGGCGTCGATCACCTGCCGGATCTGGAAGGGCTTCTTGAGAAAGGACTGGAAGCCCTGCTGACGCAGTTGCATCGCCTGTCCGTCCGTGATCTTGCCACTCATCGCGATGATCTGAGTCATGGCGAAGTCGTCATTGTTCTTGACAAGTTCCGCGACATGCCGAGTGTCACCTTCACCGAGATGAATGTCGAGCAGGATGACATGCGGCTTGAATCGCTCACAGGTAAGCCCTGCCTCGAAACCCGTATGGGCCGTCTCGACTTCGTAGCCCGCCTGCTCAGAGAGCAGCTTGCGCAGTACGTCAGTGATGTCCTGCTCATCGTCCACAACCAGGACGCGCGTCTTGCCGGAGAAGATGCCGTCCATCGGGATGCCGTGAGACTTCATGAACTGGATCAGGTTCGCGACGGGAATGCGACGATCCTTGGAACCGGGAATCCGGTACCCCTTGAGCTGTCCACTGTCGAACCATTTGCTGACAGTGCGCGGTGCCACGTTGCAGATACGGGCGACCTCTCCCGTCGTCAGCACATCTTTTTCCTGCGGGATAGCCACGCTCTCTCTCCTTTGCCAGAACCACCCGATGCCCCAAGCATTCCGGCGGTATCTGTAGCATCGGTGAAAAGATTGCGCGGCTTGATCCGGTGCAACCGGTGACGTCGGTCATTCCACATGGAATGCCTCGATCAAGTGTGAAGACCACGGTTATCGGGATGCGCCGTCACGGTTATCCGGCCCGATTCAGCTTGAAGTCCCGCTTCAACCACCACTTACCGGCGGGATCAATGCGAGCACATCATCCTCCTCGAGCACCATCGTGCGCGCTGCATAACGCTCGTTGACCGCCACCGCCATGCTCGTTGCAAAGGGTTTCAGCGCCGAGTATCGGACGAAGACGGCATCGATCGCGTCTCCGACACTTGCGCCGACAGGCAAGTCCAGGTCATCGGTGCGCAAGCCCGCAGCGTCCGCCATCGCCGCGAAGAAGAGGACACGCACCTTCACCGCGGATCTCCGGGTCGGGTCGTCTGCAGATTCCAGGCATAGGGAAGATACGACAGTGGATTGCCTGCCGTGACCATGTCCCGCTCCATCGGCAACCGAGCCAGGCCGGTGGTCGGGGCCACGTGCGCCAGATCGCCCGAGCCCTGCCACTCGGGAATCACGATGCCGCGATCTTCGATGTGGCATGGGCGAAACGCCTCGCGATGCGGATTGGGCTTCGCCGGGTAGCCCGCCGGACGCACGACCCACGGGAGTCGAGCGGGGAGGCCCCGGAATCGACGCATCAGGGGCCACAGGAACAGGTGTGATGTGGCCAGAACACTGACCGGGTTGCCCGGCAGACCCACGACTGTGCACGCATGCCCATCCGTCACGACGGAGCCGATGAAGATCGGCTTCCCGGGCTGGATCGCGGCACCCTTGAGGTGCGTTTCCACTCCGGCATGCTCAAACGCGTCCGGGAATCGATCACGGGTCCCCGCGGAGATCCCGCCGACGGTCACCACGAAGTCACTCTCCCGGACCGCCTGGCGCACAGCCTGCCTCGTGGGCTCCGCTTCGTCCTCAACATGGACGCAGCGCAGGATCGAGCCGCCAAAAAAGGGCACGGCGTGACGCAGCAGCGTCACATTGGACTCGCGAATCTGGTGCCGTTCGAGTTCCTCCGTCGGCGTCTCGGGTGGACGGATCTCATCTCCCGAACTGATCACCGTCACCACCGGAGCGCGGTGGCTCACCACAAGTCGGGCCGCGCCGGCAGTCGCGGCGATCGCGAGATGGTGCGGCCTGAGTGTGATCCCTGCGGGGAGCAGCACATCTCCGGCGGATGCGTCCGCACCGCGGGGATGGATGGCATTCCCCGGCTTCGCGGGCCCGTTGATCATCACGGTCGGGTGGCCCCGGTCGGTCAGTTCATGAGGAACAACGGTGTCCGCATCGCTCGGAACCGGCGCTCCGGTCGCGATGGCCACGCACTGACCGGAGGCCAGGGAGACCCCATCCACCGGGCTCCCGGCAGCGATGGTGCCCACCACTTCCAGAGATCCACCCTCTTCCCCCAAGTCGCCTGAACGGACCGCATACCCATCCATGGCCGCCCGGTTGAATGGCGGGAGGTCCCGGTCAGCGCGTATCGGTTCGGCCAGTTCGCTCCCCAGAGCCTCGTCCAGCGGTTGCTGCAGGAGGGCGGCACTGGGCGGCGGGAGCGTCGCGAGCACGGATCGCAGGGCCTGGTCGTAGGTGGGGAGCTTCTGTGGAGTCGTCATGGTTGGGTTCTTGGCGGGATCGAGTGCCCCTCGGCCGTCGTTGACACGGTTTGTCTGATGTCTGTAGAGTGCGGAACTCCGACCCCGTTCCGAACGAATAGGTCCGGCGTCGTTGTCCATAGTATGGCGTTCCTGATCTCGGGCGCCCAACCCGGGGGCCGTTTCCAACGCGGAAACGGCGATTGAGTGTCTTGAGTGTCAGTGACCCTGCCGCGAAGGAGCAGACATTTGCTGAGCATGCGGAAAGATCGTTGGATCCGGCCTCTCCGGCCGCTGTGCGTGGCTGGTGTGTTGGCCATGGGCCTCGGCGCCTCGGTGACGACAGCGCCCGTTCTCGGTCAGGATTCCGAAGAGGCGCCCCGTGACCCGGCGCTCCTGCTGAAGGACTACATCCATTACATCACGGTCGCGCAGTTCGACCTCGCCGCAGCGAACGCCCAGGCGCTCCTGAACCTCGGCATCACGCCGGTGGAATTCGTCGACGTCGTGGAGAGCGACCCTCGACTCGAAGCGCGCTTTGATGAGGCCTACCGTCGATCACAGCGTCGCACGGAACTTGAGTCGCTCGGCGCCTCACTCTTCGAACTGTATGACGACGGTCGCAAGGCCCGCGCCCGCGACCCGCAGGAGATCCGGCGCAACATCGACCTGCTGACCCAGAACCGTCGGGCGCAGTTGCTGGCCCGCGATCGCATCGCCGCCGCCGGCGAGTACGCCGTCCCTCACCTGCTTGGTGTTCTCACCGCGCAGCGCAATCCGCTGCTTGAGAATGAAGTCCAGGAGGTGATGGTCAGCAAGCTGGGACCCAATGCGGTGGCGCCGCTCTGTGCAGCCCTGCCTCAGTTGCCCCCGGAGGTCGGCGAGTCCGTGATTCGCGTTCTCGGTCGTATTCCCTACCGCATGTCGCTCCCGTACCTGTACGAAGCGTCGGTCGCTGGTGAGACGGCCGCCGTCCGCGAAGCCGCCGTCGCCGCGATCCGCAACATCGAGGGCACCTACGACAACGGCACGCCCCTCGGCGCCCGGTATCGTGAACTCGGTGAGAACTACTACGGCGAGCCGCCGAGCCTGACCCGTTTCGCCGGCGAGGATTTTCAGCTGCTCTGGGAGTACCGCCCCGATACGGGCCTCTATCCGGTTGCGATTCGCACCGAGGTCTACCACGAGGCGCGGGCCATGGAACTCGCCGAGAAGTCCCTCGAACTGGATGGAAGCGACCGCTGGGCCCTCGCTCTCTGGCTCGCTTCCAACTTCTCCCGGGAACTCGATCAGCCGGAAGGCTACGAGAACCCTGCATACGGTCCGGAACGACGCGATGCGATGTACTACGCCGTCGCCGCCGGCGCCCCCTCCTCGCAGGAAGTGCTCCGCCGGGCGATCCAGGATCGTGACACGCGGCTTGCCCGCAAGGCCATCGAAGCGCTCTCTCGCAGTGCCAGTGGCGTTGATCTGGCCGAGGGCTTCGGCAGCCAGATCCCGCTTGTCGAAGCGCTCTACTACCCGGACCGTCGTGTGCAGTACGAGGCCGCTCTGGCCCTCGGCAGCGCCAATCCGGTGAGTGGCTTCGACGGAGCAGATCGTGTTGTGCCGCTTCTCTCCAGCGCTATCCGCGAAGCGGGCACTCGTTACGCGGTTGTGGTCGCTGACGATCTCGAAGAGCAACAGCGGATCCGTACCCTGCTGGAATCCCGCGGCTACGAGGTGCTTCCTCCTGTCAAGACTCTCCGCGATGCCGAGGAGTCCATCTCCGAGGTCGCCGGTGTCGATCTGATGATCGGACGCACCACCCCGGACCGTCTCCAGGACATGATCGAGTCCGCACGGCAGAGCAATCGCCTCGCTGCGACCCCCGTGCTGGGCATCACGAGCTTCAACGGCGTGAATCGCATGTCTTCGACCTACGCGGGTGATCCACTCACTCGTGTGGTCCGCGAAGGTGTCTCGCTTCAGGAAATCGGAGAAGGCGCGCGGCAGCTCGTTGAAGAGGCAGCCGGCAGCCCTGTCACAGAGGCCGAGGCCGAGGCGTACGCCATCGCGTGCCTCAACGTCCTCCGCGAACTCTCGGTGAGCCGCAATGGTGTTCTGGAAGTTGCGGACGCGGCACCCTCGCTCATCTCGGCACTCTCGGAAACGACCGGCGAAGTGCGTATCGAGGTCGCTGACGTGCTGTCCCGCATCGGCCAGCAGCGCGTCCAGATCGCGTTGATGGACGCCGCGCTTTCCAGTGTCGACGAAGAGCAGGTGGTCCTGCTTGAGAAGATGATCTCTTCGGCCAAGCGGTTCGGTAACCTGCTTGAGTCACGTCACGTCGAGGAACTGATGGACATCGCAGATTATGGGGACGATCGCGAGGCGACGGTTGCCGCCGCTCTGATCGGTGCCCTGAACCTGCCTCGGGACGAACTCGTCTCGCTGATCCTGAATCAGTAAGTCCCTGAACCAGATGATCTTGACGAGCCCGAGGCCCGAACGGCCTCGGGCTTTTCGTGCGCGCCGGGTCTGGATCCGTCACTGAAACGGCGTGGATCTGACTTACAGGACGTCGAAACGTGGGGTCCTGACGGTTGCGCCTGCTAGGAGACGCGCAGACTCATATGACAAGGCCTTGGGACTGGAGCAAGGGGGCTGTGGATTCGATGTTTCGAGTGCTCGGGTTGAGCAGCGTTCCAGGTGGTGGGGCACAGCGACCACTGGAATGTGCCCGTCGGGGGCAGGCGAGAGTCTGGCCGTCGGGTTTTTGGAAGGCAGGAGCGGACCTCCTGTCGCGAGTCAACAGGAATGGTGCGGTGAGGTCCGCACGTCCCTTCTTCAAGGAGTGTCCTCATGCGAATGCGTAGGTCAGGTTTTACGCTTGTTGAGATTCTCATCGTGGTGGTCATCCTCGGCATCCTCGCTGCGATCGTCGTGCCTCAGTTCACGAACGCCAGCAACGAAGCCGTCAAGGGTGCTCTCCAGAGCCAGCTCCAGACGATCAGCAGCCAGATGGAGCTCTATCGTGTCCGGAACTCGGGCGACTTCCCCGCCCTGGGTGACGGCGAGGAGAACAACGGTTGGGGTGACCTCGTCAGCGGGTCCTACCTCAAGGAAGAGCCGTACAACGGCTACACCGGCTCCACCGCAATCGCGGCCGGCGGCTCCGCCGCCGCCCTCGCGGGTACTCGCGACAGCGTGACGGGCTGGAACTATGACGAAACCTCGTACGAAGTCTTCGCGACTGCGTACGACCCGGACAACAATGCCCTCGCCCACGAAGACACCTTCGGTGGTGAAGAGGAAGAGGAAGAGGAAGAAGAGGAATGATCTGCCTCTGCTGACTCTCACTGAACGAACAGACGCGACCGGATCCTCAACGGGGTTCGGTCGCTTTCATTCGGCGAAGACCAGTTGTCCGAGACCCAGCCCATGGGAGGGCACAGGTTCAGGAGGACGACAACATGTATCCCGCACGCCGCCATGGCTTCACACTGGTCGAGATTCTGATCGTTGTGGTCATCCTGGGAATCCTGTCTGCCCTTGTGGTCGCGAACTTCACGACCACTGTCAGCGACGCGACCAAGTCGACACTCCTGCGACAACTGCAGCACATCGACAACCAGGTCGAACTCTATCGCGCCACCAACTGGGGTCAGTTCCCGACTTCCGACTCGGATTCACCACTCGGTGAAGACGGAGAGCAGAACGGGTGGGGCATCATGGTGTCCGAGAACTACCTCAAGAACGAACCAATGAACCCCTACACCGGGCAGACGGTCCTGCTTGAGGGCACCCTCGAGGATGCCATTGCCATGGACTCCGAGAGCGAGACAGGCTGGTACTTCAACAGCACCGGTGCGCGTATCGAGTTCTTCGCCGCCGGATTCAACGATGTCACCAACGAGCTCCATCACGAGATCGAGGAGTGAGAAGCTCGGTTTCCCGATGAGTATCGGACTGCAGCCCGCCGAGCATTTCAACCGTCCTCTCCCCTTTGCACAACCCGCTTACGTCCGGGTCCCGGGTGTCCGATGTACGGAACGTGTGCCCTCGCTGTACATGGGCACCGCACGCGATTGGAGCGACTTCGATGGATAAGCCCAGGCCCGAGCGAAAGGGACAGCAGGATGAGTCCCGTGTTCAACGCGAACACGCAGGAAACCGGCGGGACGTACCACGCCATCGGAGATCCAATCCCGGTGATCTCAAGAAGCGCGTCCGCCGCCGCGTCCGTGCCTTCACGCTGATCGAACTCCTGATCACCGTTGCCGTTCTCGGGCTCGCCGGAGCGCTTGTCATCCCGGCCATGACATCGACTGGTGCGCTGCGTGTGCAGAGCGCCGTGCGCACCATGGTGGCCGACATGACCTTTGCCCAGGGCGATGCCATGGCATTCCAGTCGCGCCGCGCAATCTGGTTCGGCAAGGTGCCGCTCGCCACCTCGAGCGGATGGGAAGTGGTCAGCGGAAACGGCTACGTGCTCACACAGGTCAACGGTGCCGAACTCAACCTCGAGACTGATCTCATCTACGACCCCGGTGATCCCGACCGGCCACTGGGACGAAACTTCGACGACGAAATGTACGGGGGCGCCACGATCACCGCCGCCGACTTCAACGGCGATGTGCTCCTGATCTTCGATGAACTCGGGGGTCCCATCGCAGAACTGGACGGACCTGATCCCGGAAATGGCGGCACAGTGCAGGTCGATGGAATCGATTCCTCCTACCTGGTCACGGTGCTCCCGTTCACCGGGCGAATCACGGTGGAACGCATCGAAGACTGAACCGCCGATCTGACGCGTCGGCCAACCGGAGAGGAGCAAGACCAGGGTGTTCGGGTTCATTCGCCAACCAGGCTGCCTGCCGATCGGAATCGATATCGGCTCGTCCGGCGTGCGCATGGTGCAGTTTCGCCATCGCCGCGGCCGCCTCTCGCTCATCGCCTCCACCAAGATCGAGCGGGATGGCTCCGACCCGCAACTCAGCGACGCCAACTGCGTCTCGATCGCCAATGAGATCCAGCAGCGCGTGGGGGCCACCGGCTTCATCGGACGTGACTGCGTCCTCTCGCTCGACGACCGCCTGCTCCGCATCCGCGCTATCCGCCAGGTCGCCATGAATGACGATGAAGTGACCCGGGCCATCTCGCATGACGCCCGCCAGCGTCTCGGATTCAAGGATGATGACGGGGATCTCGAGGTGGACTGGATCCGTGCCGGAGAGGTCCGCCAGGGAGATCAGTCCAACGACGAAATCATCATCGTCGGGACGCGCCTCGAACCACTGGAACAACTGATCCTCGAACTTGCGGGACAGGGACTGCGCCCCCAGGCGGTCGAGCCCGGATTCCTCGCTGCAGGCCGCTGCTTCAGTCGGCGATACCGGCGGACCTCCGATATGGATGTCGTCCGCCTGCTGGTCGACATCGGGCGCACATCGACGGGCGTTTCGCTGTTGCGCGGCAGTCATGTCGTCTTCCACAAGCCGCTCGCCATCGGCGGAGACCGCATGACGCGGGCCGCGGCGGAACGGCTCGGCATCGAGCCTTCCACGGTGCACGATCTACGTCGGCAGCGCAAGGTTGCGTCGCTGAGTGGGCGAGAGGAATCGCCGCTCGAATACCGTGTCGATCGCGCCATCTTCGAGGCGGTCCGCCCGATCATGGATGAACTGGCGCACGAGCTGTCGCTGTGTCTTCGTTACTACGGCGTCACGTTCCGCGGCGCCCGCCCGGAGCGATGTGTCGTGATCGGTGGCGAGGCCGGTGAACCCCGACTGATCGAGTTTCTCAAGGACACGCTGCACCTCACCACTGAGGTCGGGCAACCGCTCGAGCACGTTGACCGTGCCGGACTCGCAGGCTGCCCGGACCGTGAGATCGCCGGTCCCGAGTGGTCTGTCGCCGCCGGCCTGTGCATGAGCCCACTCGATCAGGCTGCATCCCGCTCCGCTGATCGCAGAAGGCGCCGACGACTTGCCGGAGACGCCTCTGCCAAGCCGGCTCAGAAGCCTCGGAGGGCGGCGTGAATTCAACGATCAATCTTCTGCCAGCGAATTGCCGGGAGACCCTTCGACGTCGCCAGACGGTACGACGCTGGATCGCCATGTATGCGTGCACCATTGTCATGCTCTGGCTGGCATTCATGATGGTCAGCGCCGGCCGCGGCTCCCTGGTCGTCGAGCGTGACAAGCTCTCGGCCCGGGTCCAGGAGAACTGGGAGCGCAACGTCGCGGCTCAGAAACTGGTCGACGAGATCAACGAGGTTGAGACACGGATCGAGCGGTACACCGAACTGGCCTGGCCCGTACGGATGTCGGAAGTGGTCAATGAGATCGCGGCGGTCACACCGAGCTCCGTCACGCTGACCGGCCTGACCTTCACCCCCCGCGAGGAGCGCAAGCGTTCCAGGGACAAGAAGGGGAAAGATGAAGTCAAGACTCGTCTTCTGGTCGAAGTCGAGGGGGTGGTCGTCAATGACATGGAAGCGGCGACCTTCGTATCCGGACTGGACACACACGCGCTCTTCGGATCGGTTGTGCTTGACTTCTCCAAGCAGCGTGACATCGATGGCGTGGACGGCCGCGCCTTCCGCATGACCTGCCAGGTCGACCTGTCGTCCCGGTACGCGTTTGTTGACGCAACTGCGGAGGTCGGCGAATGAGTCGTCATCTGACACTGTGGTTCGGAGGCGGCTGGCTGCTTCTGATCGGTGCCACGGCGCTGCTGGTCGTTCTGCCCGCATGGCGACGCTCGACGCAACTCCGTTCAGAGATCACCTCCCTGCACCAGGAAGTGGTGGCGTCCCAGGACGATCCGGACCTGCTTGAAGACCTGTCTGAGCGACTCGACTCGCTGCGTGACTTCGGCGAAGGGCGGATGACACCCATCCCCGAGGAGAGCAACATCGCCGGACTGATGCATGCCCTGACGACCATCCTCAACGACAAGAACCTGCTGGAGCGGGAGATCAAGATGGGTGCCGCGACCGACTCGAAGCGCGCCTCTTCGATTCCCATGACGGTGATGATCAAGGGCGAGTTCATGAGTGTCTTTGGTGCACTGGCCGAGATTGAGTCCATGGATCGCCTGATCCGTGTTCGACGCCTGCGTGTCGGCAACGACAACGACCGTGCACGCGACCTGGATCGCTCGGGTGTCGTGGAAGCGACACTGACCATGGACGTGTTCTTCGCACCGCGCGACTCGGATGAGGACGGGGAGAAGTCCTGATGAATCGAACGTTCAAGACCTGGTGGGTCCGCATCACCACGAATCCGCAGAAGGCATCACTCCTGGCCGCACTCCTCGTCATCCTCGCCGTCATGGGGATCCGGGTTGCGTTGCGTTCCGGGCCGAACATGGCCAGCGCCGGAGCGGGCGATGGTTCGGAACGTTCCGCATCAGCTCGCGTGAACAAGGCGCTGGACAACAACCTGCTCGAACAGGGGGGCGCCCCGGTCTCAATCCTTCGTTCCGGCCCGCTGGAGCGGAATGTATTCACGTTCGACGAGGATCACTTCCCATCGCCGCCCCCCCCTGTACAGGAGGACCGTGGGAATTCAGGAAAGTCCGGATCAAAACCGCCCGAATCTCAGACGGAGAAAGAGCTTACTCCGGAAGAGAAGCGGGAACGCCTGGTTCGGGAAGCAAAGCGGGCGTTCACATTGCAGAGCACGCTGGTCGGTGCGAAACCGATTGCCGTGATTCAGACACATGGGTCGGGCGGCAGGGATCGCCAGATGCTGAGTGTTGGACAGGAGTTGAGAGGATTCGTTCTCCGCGAAGTGCTGGCCCATGCCATCGTCGTGGAGAAGGACGGAATCAGAATCGAGATTCGGCGAGAGTTGCCGGAGCGATAGAACCTGAGGGGGCGGACGCCAGACACGGCACCGTAGGAGAGGAGTCTTAGAGATGTTCACCAAAGATGGAGCAACCGGAATGTCCAGCATGATGCGTAGGCGTCTGTTCGTGACGGGCGCGGCCGCGCTGATGATGTGCGCCGGGACGTCCTGGGGTCAATTCTCATCCGATGACCTCCGCCCTGACGGGCCTCCCGGGGTCGCAGAGAACGGCCATGGCGAGACCAGCCAGCCGACTGAGGACTTCGACAACGAGTCCGGCGAACTGACCAGCGGTGTCCAGGTCTCCGAGTACATGACCGTAGACATCTTCGTTCAGGATGAGCAGTTGTCCAACGTGCTCCAGATGCTCTCGCTGCAGAGCCAGCGAAACATCGTCGCGAGCCAGGATGTGTCCGCTTCCGTGACGGCCAACCTGTACAACGTCACGTTCTACGACGCGCTCGATGCCATCCTTCACGTCAATGGATACGGCTATATCGAACGCGGCAACTTCATCTACGTCTACACGCTCGAGGAAATCAACACCATCCTCGCCGAAGACCGGAACCTTGTCTCACGCGTCATCCAGCTCAACTACCTGAATGCCAACGATGCCGCCGAGTTCGTGACTCCACTCCTCTCAGAGAAGGGTGTCATCAAGACCAATGGAGACGCCGGTGAGTTCTCCCTTCCCGCGGACGATCCTGCTGGTGCCGATGAGTTCGCTCTCGCGGCCACCCTGGTCCTCTTCGACTACCCCGAGCACGTCGATGAGATCGTCGCGCTGCTCGATCAGCTCGACACCCGTCCTGCGCAGGTGCTCGTCGAAGCCACCATTCTTCAGACCCAGCTCACCGAGTCCAACGCATTCGGCGTTGACTTCTCCTTCCTCGATGGAGCTGCCTTCGGTGACTTCTTCGGCCTGGGCGGCCCCCTCGATGTTGCGCAGAATCTGATCACAGGTGACTTCCCGGCAACGGATGACCGCACCATCGGCGGCGGTTCCACGGCGGGTGACACCGCCGGCCCGGGCACCCTGAAGCTCGCGGTGATTGACGACGACTTCGCGGTCTTCCTGAAGGCTCTCGATGAGGTGACGGACACGCAGATCCTCTCGAATCCGAAGATTCTGGCGCTCAACCGTCAGCCGGCACGCGTCCTCGTCGGTCGTAAGATCGGTTACCTGAGTACGACCTCGACCGAAACGTCAACGACCCAGACCGTCGAGTTCCTCGATACCGGTACACAGCTTTCCTTCCGCCCCTTCATCTCGAAGGACAACATGGTGCGCCTGGAACTGAAGCCGCGCGTCTCCGAAGGCGTGGTGCGCACCGCCACCGATGCCACCGGTGCCGCGGTCACCATCCCCGACGAGATCACCCAGGAGATCACCACCAACGTCATCATCCCCGACGGCTCGACCGTCGTCCTCGGCGGACTCTTCCGCGAATCGACGACGCTCGGTCGCAAGCAGGTCCCCATCCTTGGTGACATCCCGCTCCTCGGCACCGCGTTCCGAGGCCACGATGACTCCACCGACCGCGTTGAGATCATCTTCATGGTCAAGCCCACGATCATGAATGATCAGACCATGCTCGCCCAGGGCGAACGCGGCATGGACACCGTCGATGACGTTCGCGCGGGATCGCGCAATGGCACGCTCCCGTGGAGTCGGGACAAGCAGACTGCTCAGCTCAACGTGAAGGCAGAGCGTCTGGCGGCACAGGGTGAGACGGACAAGGCTCTCTGGAACATCCGTCGCTCGCTCGAGCTCAATCCGACCCAGCCGGCAGCCATTCGCATGCGTGAGCGCCTGCTCAATGGTGATGGTTCCGACTGGCCGACCCGCAGCCTGCTCGATCGCATCGTGGTCGGCGAGGTGGACAGCGTGACTGGTCCGTTCGACTATGTCACCACGTCCAACGACGCCACGCCTGCGACCAGCGCATGGCAGTCTCAGCCCATGGGTCCCGTCGCCTCGGACGCCGAGCAGTCCACGCAGAACTCCCAGTGGATCACTGACGTGGATCCGTCCATGTCGCAGGTCGACACGGTCAACGGGTTCTCAGGCATCGTCCCGACGTGGATCGCGCAGCGCTTCTTCGGGCCCGGCACTTTCGTGCCCATCGATGAACCGTCCGACGCCACGCTGACAGACGTGCCCGTGGACCCGGACGAGTAAGCAACAGGGTGCAGTCAAGCCTCAGACGAAGGACACCAGCAATGGCTCAGATGAAGAAGACAAGGCGATCACTCCTGATCGTCCTGGCGGGCATCGCCACCGGCACGCTCGTCGGATGCGCGGGACACGGACAGTACACCAGCCAATTCAAGGAAGAGGCTGAGTTGCGACTGGCCGATCTCAAGGCCGCGACTGAATGGAACCAGGCCAAGGCCCAGTTCCTCGCCGGCGACCTTGAGAAGGCCCTGCAGACCGTGGACACCGCCATCGGGTATCAACCTGATGCGTCGCAGGGTTACCTGCTTCGTGGGCGGATCCTCATCGAACTGGGCAGGCTCGAGAAGGCCATGAACTCTCTCGAAATCGCCATCGAGAAGGAGCCGACCCTTGCGGATGCGCACTACTTCAAGGGCCTGGTCTTCGAGAGGATCTCGAAGACCGAGGATGCATATGGCGCGTACATGGAAGCCGATGCGCATGATCCCACCAATGGGCAGTATCTGCTCGCGGCGGGCGAGATGCTCATCGAGATGAATCGTCTCGAAGAAGCATGGGCTCTGCTCGATGGCCGTCGTACGGACTTCGAGCACAACGCCGGAATCCGACAGACGCTGGGGCACCTTGCCACGATGCTGGACCGGCCGATGGAAGCGGTGACGCTCTTCCAGGAGGCCCACCTGCTCGCACCCGATGACAACTCCCTCCTCGAGGATCTGATTCGGGCGCAGATGACCGCAGGGAAGTTTGCTGAGGCGGAGTCCAACCTGCGCCTGGTCTTCACTACCAACGAACTGGACGATCGCCGCGACCTGCTGCACCTGCGTGTGCGGTGCCTCCTGGAACTCGATCGCCCGGTCGATGCGCGGGGCATCCTCCAGACGATCGTCCGCGCCGAGGACGGCCGGAACGACATCGCCGCGTGGGTCGAACTCGGCAACGTGGCCTGCATCCTCGATGACCGGTACCAGCTCCGGGAGGCATCCCAGCGCCTCATCTCCCTGGCGCCGCGGCGTCACGAGGGTCACCTGTTCATGGCGATGTGGAACCGGTCGGAGGGCAAGCTTGATTCCGCATTGACGGCGGCCCAGCGGGCCGTGGTCCACGGTCGGGACCTGCCTGCTCCTCTCGCGTTCCGAGGTCTCATTGAGATGGAAATGGGCCAGTATGAAGCATCACTCCAGTCGCTGGAGGCGGCCCTGCATCTCGACCCGAACGACCCCTCGATCCATCGCATGGTGGAGTACGTCACACGAGTGCAGAACGGCGGCTGAGCCGACTGCCAGGAAGGACCCCGGTCAGTGATGAGATTGATCCTGACTATTCTGGGATTGATCGCAACGGTCAGCGCTGCCATCGGCGGTGCGGTCGGCGCTCTCTCCACAGTCTTCACTGGCACATCCGCGCTCCAGACCGGTCTGATCGCGGCCGGCGTCAGCCTGCTCGCCCTCGGACTCGTCAACATTCCGATCGTGCTGCTCAGCCAGCGTGAGATGGAACGTCTCAAGCGTCATGTGGCATCCAGCAGCGAAGGCTTCTCAGAGGGCGCTTACCGTGCTCCCTTCTGGATCCGACCCGTCAGCGAAGCATTCGCCCGCGCGGCAGGGGCCTGGAGCGACCGCATCGAGGGTCTGCAGGCCAAGTTGCGCGATGTCGAGATCCGCCACAGTGTTGCAGAAGCAGAGCGGCGCAGCTGCGAAGCCATCCTCAACAGCCTTCGCGATGCGGTACTCGTAACCGATCCGTTCAATGAACTGGCCCTCGCGAATGAGCCCGCCGCGCGTCTCCTGGGCTTCGATCTGACCCAGGCCGCCCATCGACCGCTGGACCAGATCATCAGCGACACATCGCTCCGCCGACTGATCGACGAAGTTCGTCAGTCAAGCGTCGTGAACAAGCAGAAGCACGTCGAGCATCCCCTCGCCGCGAACGCCGGCGAACCCGACGACGGAGGCATCTTCGATATCACGCTGACCTGTCTTCCGGACGGACACAATGGTTCGGGCGGAGTTGTCACCATCCTCCGGGACGTCACGCGCGAGAAGGAGATCAGCCAGATGAAGTCCGACTTCGTCTCGCAGGCCTCTCATGAACTCCGCACACCCCTGAGCAGCATCAACGCCTATATCGAGATGCTGATCGACTCCGAAGCCGACAGCGAGGAGACGCGGCAGGAGTTCTACGCCGTGATCAAGCACGAGACGGATCGTGTCAGCCGCATGATCGACAACATGCTCAATATCAGTCGCATCGAGTCAGGGATCGTGCAGACCGAACTCGTCGAGGTGGATTTCGTCAAGCTGGGGAACGAAGTCGTGGAGACTCTCCGCCCCCAGGCAGCCTTGAAGAAGATCACGCTCCACCAGAAGACGGGCCCGTTGCTCTACTCAGCGGAAGCCGACCGGGACATGATGTACCAGGTCCTCGTCAACCTGATCGGGAACGCCGTCAAGTACACACCTGAAGGCGGCCGGATCACACTGATCGTCGACAACGACGAGACCAGTCGCTCCGTGCTGGTCACGGTGGCAGACACCGGCCTCGGTATACCGCCGGAAGCGATCGAGAACGTCTTCAGCAAGTTCTATCGCATTGAGTCCTACAAGCGCGTTGCCAAGGGCACCGGTCTCGGACTCAATCTTGTCAAGCACATCGTCGAGACCGTGCACCATGGTCAGGTAGGAGTGGAAAGCGAAGTCGGCATGGGCAGTCGTTTCTGGTTCACCATCCCGTACGAATTCAAGTGCGATTGACGGAGGCTCAGCGTGCAGGGGAAGAAGATCCTGGTCGTGGATGATGAGGCGCATATCACCGGAGTTCTCTCGCTCAAGCTGGAGAACGCCGGGTTTGACGTCACGACCGCATCAGACGGTGAAGAGGCACTCGAACTCGTCGAGCAGAGCCTCCCCGACATGGTCATCACCGACCTTCAGATGCCGTACGTGAGTGGTATCGAGCTGGCAACCCAGCTCTCGGCCTCCGAGCGCACCGCTCGCATCCCGGTGCTGATGCTCACCGCGAGGGGATACAGCCTCTCCGCTGAAGATCTCGCCGCCACCAACATCAAGGATGTCCTCAGCAAACCCTTCAGCCCGCGGCATGTCCTGGCACGCGTTCAGGAACTGCTCGACGAGGCCAGTAAGGACCAGACAGGAGATCAGGCAGACGCGGCATGAAGCGACAGCTCACTCATTCTGCACCCGGTGAACTGGGCGACCGCTGCGAAGCGTTGTCACTTCCGTACATCCGTTACTCCGAGGATGGACGGCGCCGCTCCGTGAGCGCGGAGTCACCTGTCGTGACGCGCTGGATTCGCTCCGCGTACCTGCTTGGCCTTGTCGACGATGCCATTGAGGGCTGGCAGGAAAGCGGCACCGCTTCGCCCACCGAGCTCTTTGATGGCTGTTGGGCGTTGCCACTCCACGATCGCAGGCGCCGCCGCGACGGCACCTGGACGATCGTCATCATGCTCACGCACGAAGGGCTGGGGTCAGAGGAGTTCATGGCCGCGTGCCAGTCGGGCCGCCTCGACAACACCCTGACCATCGATGCGTGGAAGGAGATGCCGAGTTGCACCGAGCGTGAGCTGTCCATGCTCTGGCAGATGCTCACCTGGCAGTTGCACGACATCAACCGGATCCGCGACATCGAATCATCACTCTCTTCATTCAGCGATGAACTGACCATCGCTTACGAAGAGATTTCGTTCCTGCACCGCATCGGCAGCTCGCTCACAGAACTGCAGCACCCGCACAAGTTCGTTGAGCGTGTTGCAGACGAGATCTTCGAGACCCTGTCCTTCCGCTGGGTCGCCATCGGATTCGTCGACGACGAGCAGGCCGCCCGACTGATGACCGATCGCCTGTTCGTCTCGGGGCGACTGCCGTGCTCCGAACTCGCCTTCCGCCAGGAAGCCGGTCGTCTCTTCACCACCATGACCGACCTCGGTGACGCGGCATGCCAGCAATCACCCGTCCACGCCTTCGGACCCGTCGGCACCCGCATCATCTGTTACCCGATCGTCCTTGACGGCCGGATCGTCGGAGGCATCTTCGCGGGCGACAAGGAGGGCGTCGACCAGGAAATCAGCAGCGTCGACATCAAGATGATCGAGACCGCCGCAAGCTTCGTCACCATCATGGTCGAGAATGCGGGGCTGTACGACGATCAGCAGCTGATGTTCCTCGGTACCCTCGAAGCGCTGTCCGCATCCATCGACGCCAAGGATCCGTACACCTGTGGTCACTCGGAGCGTGTCGCGTACCTCTCGGCCCAGATCGCGCAGGCCCATGGGCTTGAAGAGAGAGACGTCGAGCGCATTCGCATCGCCGGGCTCATTCACGATATCGGCAAGATCGGTGTGCCTGAGTCCGTGCTCTGCAAGCCCGGCAAGCTCACCGATGAGGAATACGCCCAGATCAAGAAACACCCCGAGATCGGCTACCAGATCGTCAAGGACATCCCGCTCCTGGATCACACCCTTCCCGGCATTCTGCATCATCACGAGCGATACGACGGCCGCGGCTACCCGGCCGGGCTCATCGGTGACCTCATTCCCCTGATGGCCCGGATCATCGGGCTTGCTGATGCCTTCGATGCCATGAGTTCCACGCGTACCTACCGCGCCGCCATGGATCGCGAAGCCGTGCTCGGTGAGATCCGCAATGGCGCCGGCACGCAGTTCGACCCTGAACTGGTGACGGTCTTCTCCAGCATCGATCTCGCTGTCTATGACCAGATGGTTGAGCGGCATCAGAAGCAGAGTGAATCGGGCGGCATCCGTCTTCGGCTCAGCAGAGACGAGGCCGCGTAATGAAAGTCAGCTTCCAGAACTTCGAACACATCACGGTCTTTCGCATCTCGGGTGAGTTCACCGCTGACGATGTGGACCAGTTCAAGCGCATGCTCGAGGAACGTTTCAACAGCGGCATGCGTGATGTGCTTGTCGACTGCGAGCACCTCGAGTTCGTTGACTCCGCCGCCCTCGAACTGCTGATCGAACTGCAGCAGCGCGTCGGCGTCACCGGAGGTCAGCTGCGCCTGATTCAGCCGGACGACTCCATCCGCCTCATCCTCGAACTGACCCGGCTGGATGTGGTACTTGAATCACACGCCAGCCTGGAGGCGGCGGTCAGGAGCGTGCGCTGATGGACGATTATTGTCCGATCGATGCATCGCGCCGTCTGCAACTTGGTGAGATGCTCATTCACAATGAGCGACTCTCGCAGGAACAGCTCGACGAAGCGCTCGAACAGCAGCGGTCTTCCAGCCAGGGGAAGCTGCTCGGCGAGCTCCTGATCGAGATGGGGTTCGTCACCCAGCTCGACGTGATGGAGTGCCTCGCCAAGAGCTACGGCGTGCCCTTCGCGCGTGTCACGCCGCGCATCGCTGATCCGCGCATGATCGACCTGCTCCCCCGCGACTTCATTGACACCCAGTGCGTGCTCCCTCTCTTCTGCGTGCACGACACCCTCACCGTCGCGATCTCCGAGCCCGCCAACCTCTTCCTTCTCGATGAGATCGAGCGACTCAGCGGACGCAAGATCCAGGTTGTCGCCAGCACGTCCCAGGACATCCGATCGACCCTCCAGGCGTACCTCCCTTCTGCCAACGTATTCGTGATCGACGAGATCTACGCAGACGTCGACGTGCAGGAATTCAGTGTCGTCGAGAGCGAGATTGTCGACATCGGGGAGATCGAGGAGGCCTCGGGCCAATCGCCCGTTATCAAGCTCGTCAATTACGTGCTCTACCAGGCGACTCAGGAACGCGCTTCGGACATTCATATCGAACCCGATGACCACGGCAGCCGGATCCGATACCGGATCGACGGCCGGCTCGTCACGAAGCTGAACCCGCCGTACCAGATGCACCCCGCCGTTGTGTCCCGCATCAAGATCATGGCGAAGATGGACATCTCCGAACGCCGGGTTCCCCAGGACGGTGACATCCACATCGTCATCGATGGCAGACCCATTGACCTCCGAATCTCGACCATGCCGGGAAAGTTCGGCGAGAAGGTCGTCATCCGCATCATCGATTCGCGCAATACCGTCATCCCACTCGAGAAGATGGGCATGAGCAAGGGCATGCTGGACCAATGGCGCGAAGTCATCGCCCACCCCAATGGCATGGTGCTCGTCACCGGCCCGACCGGATCCGGCAAATCAACGACCCTCTACAGCGTCCTCAGTGAGATCGCATCCGATGAACTGAACATCTCGACCGTTGAGAACCCCGTCGAAGCACAACTGCCCGCCGTCAACCAGTTCCAGATCAACGAGCGCGCCGGGTTCACATTCCCCATGGCACTCCGCGCACTCCTGCGCCAGGACCCTGATGTCCTCATGGTCGGTGAGATTCGCGACCTGGAAACCGCGACCATCGCTGCACAGGCTGCGCTCACCGGGCACCTCATCTTCAGCACACTGCACACCAATGATGCGCTCAGCGCCGTGACCCGACTTGCCAACATGGGCATTGAGAGCTTTCTCATCGCCGCGATGCTCAAGGGTGTCCTCGCGCAACGACTCGTCAGACGTATCTGTCCCCACTGCAAGATCAGCTTCATGCCCGACGCCGGCCTCGTCCGACGCATCCCACAGATCGAAGAGGGCGTCGAACTGCATCGCGGCGAGGGGTGCTCGCGCTGCCGAGGCACCGGTTACGCAGGACGGCTGGGCATCCACGAGCTCTTCATTCCCGAGGACGTGACTCTCGACGCCATCTCCTCAGGACAGGCTTTGCAGGAGTTCAAGCAGATCGCTCTCGCCGCCGGGCATCAGCCCCTGAGCGCGGACGGCTTCGCCAAGGCACGCCTGGGGTTGACGACCGTCGAGGAAGTTCTGCGCGTCTGCGCGACCTGATCGGGAGGATCCTCCATGTACACCTTTGCGTTTGAAGCCCGCGATCAGCACGGACAGGCTGTCAAGAGCACCATCGAGGCCGCCTCGAAGGATGATGCTCTCCGGGTCCTCCAGCGCGATGGGTTCACCGTCATCGACATCAAGATCGGGCCGTCGCCCGTGGACGTCGAAGGTATACGGATCTCGACCGCGGCTCGTGCAATCAAGCGCGATGATGTCATCGCACTCGCCAACCAGCTCTCCGTGATGATTGAGACCGGCGTTCCGCTCAGCGATGCCATGGACGCCTACATCGAACAATCACGCTCGGATGGGATGCGTCGTGTGCTCGGGGTCATCCACGACCGAATCCGGGGGGGTGTCAACTTCTCCGAAGCGCTTGCCGAGTTTCCCAGGGTCTTTCCGGTCCTCATGATCAGCCTCATGCGCGCCTCGGAAGCGTCGGGCACCATGGGCGTCATGCTGGGACGCATCGCCGAGTACCTCGGCAAGGAACGACGGACCGTCAAGCAGATCCGAGGTGCCCTGACCTATCCTGCAGTCATGGTCGTGCTCGCGTTCACGGTGACGACTTTCCTCGTTGTCGGAGTACTGCCCCGGTTCGCAAAGATCTATGAGTCACGGGAGGCGGCGCTCCCGGCGCCGACCCGGATCGTCATGGGGCTCAGCAACTTCCTCACCCAGCACACTCTTGCCATCGGTGCAGGTCTGGTCGCTGCGATCATCGTCATCATCCTGCTCAAGACGACCTCACGTGGCCGACGCATCATCGACACACTCAAGATCAGGGCGCCGATCATCGGACCCATGTTCACGCAGTTCTACCTGACCCGCGCCACCCGGACACTCGGGACGCTGCTGGACTCCGGCGTGCCGCTCCTCGATGCAGTCACTATCGTTCGCGGCGTCACCACAAACGTGCTCTGGGATGACCTCTGGAACAAGACGGAAGAGTCATTGACCCGCGGGCAGACGCTGTCCGACGTCGTCCTCGAATCCACGCTCATTCCGCCCTCCATTGCGCAGATGATCGCCGCGGGCGAGCGCACCGGCCGACTCTCCGAGGTCTTCGCCCGGATTTCCTCTTCGACCGAGGAGGAACTGGAAGAGGCCATCCGGAACGGTACCCAACTCATCGAACCCCTCATGATCATGTTCATGGGTGTGACCATCGGCGGCATTGCGATCGCGCTGCTGCTGCCCATCTTCACGATCGCCAACGTCATGTCGCACTGATCAGTGCGAGCGCACTGAGACGCGACCGCGCGTCCTGACATCGCCACCGTCGGCCAGTCGGAGGTCGCGAATCTCCGCCTCGACGCTCACGCGCCCGCGAAACTCGTTGATCTTCGGCCGAATCGCCGCGTCCAGCAGGCTGCCCGCCCTGAGGCGCTCAGCCAGGTCACCGAGGCCCCATCCCACGAGTCGGATCGCCCGCCCATTTCCTGAGGCGGCCAGCACCTGAAGGTGCTTCCCCTGCGCCCCGATGGCGCGCGCATCGTGGGTGACGCGGAGTTGTTCGAGCAACAGCGTGGGATGCGGGTTCCCCCGCCCGAATGGGCCCATCCTCCGAATCGCACGCACCGTCGTCACCGACAGTTCTTCGAGGCTGACTGCACAATCCAGTTGCAGGTGCGGCACCAGCATCTCCGCCGTGATCTGTTCATGTGCATGGCGCCGCAGCGTGACAGCAAAGTCAGCCAGTCGACTCGTCTCCAGCGCCAGGCCCGCCGCCATGTCGTGCCCTCCGAAGCGCGAGAGGTGCTCCGCTGATGCCTGAAGGCCACCGTGCAGGTTGTAGCCATCAATGCTCCGCCCCGAACCCCGACACTCGTCTCCATCACGCTGCATCAGGATCGTCGGTCGGTGGTACCGGTTCACCATCCGCGAACAGACGATGCCCACCACGCCCGGATGCCAGTCCTCAGCCGCGAGTACGATCACCCGGCAGTCATCGGACGTCATCCCTTCCGCCTCGGCCATCTCGCACGCCTGCTCGAAGATACGCCGCTCCGTTTCGCGGCGGCTCGTATTCTGCTCGTTGAGCGCTTGAGCAATCTCGTGCGCGCGTCCCGGTGCCGCATGCGTCAGCAGTTCAACCGCGTCGCGTGCATGGCCCATCCGGCCACATGCATTCAGGCGAGGACCGATCTTGAATCCCACGTCTTCCGCATCGACGCTCCGTTCATTGAGCCCCGCGACCTCGATCAGCGCATCGATCCCCGGCAGCCCGGTCTGGCGCATGAGCCGCAGCCCGTTCGATGCGATCACTCGATTCTCATCCGTCAACGGAACCACATCCGCAATCGTCCCCAGCGCTGCCAGCGACAGCAGTCGAAGCAGCATTCGGCGCGTGTCCTCGTCTACGACCGGTCGCCCGGCCGCCATCGTCGCCAGGCGCCACGCGAGTTTGAAGGCGACACCGGCGCCACAGAGGTGTGGACACGGGTATTCGGACCCCGGAAGGAGTGGATGAACGATCGCGAAGGCGTCCGGCAACGCTCCGGGATCAGTGGGGGGGTTGTGGTGATCGGTGATGATCAGATCCACACCAGCCGCCCGGGCCGCTCGGGCCGGCTCCACGGCCGTCACGCCGCAGTCGACCGACACAACAACTGAGGCGCCCTCCGCTGCGAGTTGTTGGATCGCCTCGCTGTTGAGCCCGTACCCCTCGTCCAGGCGATGGGGCACGTACGTGGTGATG
This sequence comes from Phycisphaerae bacterium, assembly GCA_030432255.1. GTDB lineage: Bacteria > Planctomycetota > Phycisphaerae > Phycisphaerales > UBA1924 > JAUIHS01. Next base: position 4,937 of record JAUIHS010000033.1, on the reverse strand, counting down.
CGTGCCTGCGGATTGATATGGCGCAGCATGTGATAGAGGATCGCCGTCGCCGTCATCCCATCAACGTCGTAGTCACCGTAGATCGCGATCCCTTGGTCGCGCTCAAGGGCATCGAGCAGTCGTCGTGATGCCGACTCGACGCCGGGAAGCACCACAGGATCGTGCATCAGGTTCAGACGCGGCTCAAGGTACGCGCCGATCTGGTCGGGCTCCGACATGTCGCGAGCCGCGAGAATGCGTGCGACGACCGGGTCCGTCCCCGGGGCGCAGCCCGCACCCGGTTTTGTTCGGGTTTCGGACATCATCCATCGATGCGTAAGACCGCGCATGGGGGGTCAGAATAACCGAGTCGATTCGTTGTGTCTGAACGCCCCGCCGAGGTTTCCACCGCCTTCAGCGGTCGGTACCCTAACCCTTCTCCGTGGGATGGACGATTCAGTTGCAGGGGTCCAGGTTCTCCGGCGATGCCCCATCGACCGGCCTGATTGATTGACACGCGGAACGGGAGTTCTACGAGGTGAGTGAGCACAGGTACAAGACGATCCTCATGTTCGGCGCACCGGGATCGGGCAAGGGGACGCAGGGCAAGATGCTGGCCTCCTGCCCCGGCTTCTACCACCAGTCCTCCGGCGATATCTTCCGCCGGCTCAACAAGGACTCCGAACTCGGACGCACGTTCCTCCAGTACTCCACCCGCGGCGATCTCGTCCCCGACGACATCACCATCCGGGTCTGGCAGACCAACATCGAAGCTCACGAGGCGCTGTGCGATTTTCAGCCTGCGAAGGACATTCTCCTGCTCGACGGCATCCCGCGCAACCCGGCCCAGGCGAAGATCATGGACGAGCACATCGAAGTCCTGCTCGTCCTCCACCTGATCTGCCAGGACGAGGCGGTCGTGATCGACCGTCTCCGCAAGCGAGCGATGCGCGAGAACCGGCCTGACGACGCCAAGGTAGAAGTCATCCGCCGACGACTCGAGGTCTACCACAGCGAAACCCGCCCGGTCCTCGAGCACTATCCGGCTGACCGTGTGCGCGAGGTCGATCCGATCGGCACACCGCTCGAGGTGCTTTCGCGCGTCCTCGAACATGTCGCCCCGGTTCAGAGCATGCAGTTCGGCAACGCGCTCGCGTAAGTCCCTACCACGCGCGACGCGGTGTGATCCGTGTTCGAATGCGTGAGGTCGGCGATGCACTCGGGACGCGCCCGCCTGGCGCAATCCGTGTGGCAACTGTCTTGAGTGGACTCTGCCACGCACCACCCCCTCCGATCCCGGCCCTTGCCGGCGACTTCGTCACCAGCGGGCGGCCATCGAGCGGCAGGTAGCCACCAATCTCGCGCGTGGAACGCTGCACTCGGGTATCCCAGTTGGTGCGAAGGTCGCGAGCCTCGGCGTCAAGAATGCTCACGACCCCGGAGGGCACGGGACGAACCGCAGGGACCTGGGCCCGAATCTCGGGAACGCGAATCTCATTGGTCCGTGGGTTCAGGACGGCCTCATCGCGATCAATCATGGTGACGAGTTCTTCCCGGTACGCGGATGCCTGTTCCTGAAGCCAGGATTCGTGTGCCTCATCGTCGACATCGATCAACTGTGGAGGCACCGGCCCCGGGTCTGAGGCGACGCTCCGCCGAGGCATGCTTTCCCGCACACGCTGCACACTCGTGGAAGTTCGCTGCGTCGATCTGGCGACGCGAGCGTCCGACATGGGCGCTGCGGCAAGAATCGCGGCGATCTGGCGTTCCTGATGCAACGCGACGAGGCGCTGCCATCGCTCGTACTGCTGTGGCGAGAGTTCACCCTGGAGGTCCCGCCGCTCGAGTTCGTCCAGCGCCTCCTGCGCGACGACCAGATCTGAACTGGCCGCCTCTGAGAAAACCATGGCAATCGGCTTCAGCGTGTTGATATTGATCTGCGACGCCTGCATCCAGATCGCACTCCCCGACACGGCACTGCCGATGAAGAGCAGAAGGGCTCCCGATGCCACGATGCCCCAACGCGGCGTACGCCGGCCCTGTCGGGTGACAGCAAAGATGCGGGCGAGAACAGGGTGGTTCATGTCAAAGGCAATTCGACGCGAACTCAGTTTGAGCGAGCGACCACACTCAGGACACACCGAACCAACAGTTTCTTCGTAGCCGCAACGTCGACAGTAGTGCGCACTGTCAACGCGCTGCCCTCGCCCGCCCATGAAGACGAGCAGAAGGCCCAGTGCGAAAACACACGCTCCACCAATCACGATGGGTGCAATCATGGTGACTTCTCTGAATTGACAGACTCTGACTCAGGCCCTGTGCGGGGCTTGACCCATTTTACCACGCTGCAAGCTCAGACAGAACCCTGAAATCAGGGATTTTCCCCGGCATTCCGGAGTCTCCCGACGAAAAAGTCCCTCATGCGCTCGTAGAGAGTCACCGTCATGTCCGGATCCGACACCATGTGGGTCATACCCGCAAGCGGCAGGAACTCATGTTCGATGCCGTGACGCGTCAGTTCATCAGACATCCGAAGCGAGTGCGTGAAGAAGACATTGTCGTCCGCCGTCCCGTGAATGATCAGCAGCGGCTGGGTCAGGTCCGCCGCCCATGTGAGCACATTCCCGTCCCTGTACCCGGACGGATTCTCATCCGGCAGACCCAGGTAGCGCTCCGTGTAGTGCGTGTCGTAGTCCAGCCAGTCACACACAGGTGCTCCGGCGACGCCTGCATGAAAGACATCCGGCCGGCGCATCACCGCCATCGCCGAGAAGTAACCGCCAAACGACCACCCGTAGATCCCTACCCGACCAGCATCGAGTTCCGGGTAACGACCTGCGAGCAACTTCAACGCCGTCGCCTGGTCGTCCAGTGGCAGACCGATGAAGTCACCCTTGATGGCACGCTCCCACAGGCGCCCGCGATTCGGTGTACCGCGCCCGTCGATGCACACCACGACAAATCCATGGTCAGCGAACCACTGCTGGAGCACGTACCGCTGACGAGACGCCTGCACCACCTGCGCATGCGGTCCACCGTACACCGACACCAACACCGGGTACTTCCGGATTGGGTCGAAGTCGTTCGGTCGCACAATCGCGCAGTGCCACGTCGGACCGTCACCCACCGTCGTCAGTTCCAGGTTGACCGGCATCGGTGGCTCCTCGGCCGCAGACTGGATCGTTCCATAGATGGTCCCGTCCCGATGTCTCACGATCCGGTCACTGCTTCCCGACAGCGTCGTGACGGTGTGAACGTATGTTTCGTTGTCCGAAGCAAATGTCGCGCCGTGCAACCCCGGAGTCCGAGTGATGCGCTGCGGTGGACGCCGCGGGTCCGCCTCAACCGTCGTCGAGACATAGATCTGCGCTTCGGTCGGATCAGGACTGCCGACCCACCACACTTCATTGTCTTCCTCGTGGAACGCGATGAAGCGGCGATAGCCCCATCTCCGAGGCGTGAGTTCCGAGAGGAGCGCACCTGACCGGTCCCGCATCTCGAGTTGCCAGCCGTTGTTCCGTTCCGTGGTCCAGAAGAAGAAGCGCCCATCCTCCGACCACACCGGCATCTGTGCATCGATGTTGAGCCATGCATTGTCACGCTCGCTCAGCAGCGTTCGCGTCCCACCGCTGTACGGATCCACGACCAGCAGCTTCTGCTCGGTCTGATGACGGTTCTGAACCAGGATCGTCAGCAGGCCGGCATCAGGCCACACCACCCGGGCCAGGTATGGATACCCCTCGCGATCCCACTGAACTGGAATCGCCCCGCCGGACTCCAGGTCGAGGATGAAAAGCTCCACCGTCGCATTGGTCCGCCCCGGTCGTGGATAGGGCCAGCCCTTCGGGGCCCGCTCCGGATTCTTCGGGTCCATGATGTACATCATCTCGACCGCCGACGTATCAGTCCGCTGGTAGAGCAGGCGCCGGCTGTCCGGTGACCACCAGTACCCCTCGTCCCGGTCCATTTCCTCCTGCGCCACGAACTCCGCCAGACCGTTCGTGATGTGATCCGTCGCATCCCACGTCAGCCGCCGCTCACCACCCGTCGTCAGATCCGTGACATACAAGTCCCCGTTGCGGACACACGATACATGCCGCCCATCCTTCGAGAAACGTGGATCGATCGGATACCCCGAGGTACTCTCGAGTCGCCGGAACTCGCGCGTCTCCATTTCGTACAGGTAGAGGTCGCCCGAAAGCGGCACCAGTACACGGGCGCCATCCTCAGACATCGCGAATGTCGCGATGCCCCGAGCTGTCACGCGCTGTCGCTCACGGCGCGCCAGTTCCTCTGCGCTCAGGTTCTCATTCATCCCGCCCAGGAGATCCTCTGCTGTCAGGAGCAACTGCTCTTCGCCTGTCGCACAGTCGAACAGGTACAGGTCGTTCACGAAGTCACGAGACCCGGACCGCAGAAAAAGGACGCCGGATGCATCAGGCAGCATCGTGAGGTTGCGAGGTGTCCCCAGCCGAAACCGATACGTGGCCGCGTACTGCTGCAGGAAGGCATCCGCCTCACGGGTGCGCACCTGGTGTGGGACTTCGGTCTGGACATCAGTCGCAACCTCGACAGCCCCGACCGGCTCGAACCGCTCCGTTTCCACAGGCACAACGGGCTCATCGATCTCATCAAGCGTCAGGATCGGCTCCGGAGCCTCCTCGACCGGCTCCGACACCGGCGGAGCCGGCTTCGCCGAGGGCACTGCCGGTCGTTTCGCCGCATGCGCCACGCTGATGGGCCTCGACCCCTGGTCCTGCATGCTGCATCCCATCAGGCAGAGCAGACAGGCGGTTCCCAGAAGTGCACATCGGATGCTCATCGTCATGGGCCTCATCCTAGCAGCCCGTTGAAGAATGGGCTGCGAGTGAGAGAGCCGTCGAGCAGGTGTCAGAGGGACCCCGACTCTGGAAACAACAACGGGCCGCCCGGTAACAGACGGCCCGCGTAAATTCGGA